>NZ_JAVHUW010000049.1 GCF_030954495.1 Candidatus Desulfosporosinus nitrosoreducens
TCTCTAAGTAAACTTAGAGGTTGTTTCCGTTCGACTTGCATGTGTTAGGCACGCCGCCAGCGTTCGTCCTGAGCCAGGATCAAACTCTCCAAAAAAGTTATCTCACTTCTTCAGTAGAAGTTGATGTCTTGCTCATGATTCCATGATTTCTTTTCGGAACTCTTGCGAGTCCCTCTCATTGGCTGTCCTTGTTGTTTAGTTTTCAAAGACCATGGACGGTCTGGGTGTCACCGGAGCCCGAAGACACTGTCTTCGCACGTACCAACCTTCTTGCAGGATGGCGGGAGGTGACCAAAGACCATGGATTAACCTGTTTTAGAGGTTATCGCCGTTTTTGCGGCGCTCAGTTATAATACCATTATTGGTTATGTACTGTCAACTATTATTTCTCAAGATCTTATCTTTTATGCAACCTTTGCCTCCCCAATTATTAACAGCTAAATAAAACACATTCTTTTTATAAACTATGTTTACGAGACAACTTCCTATAATATACATAAATTATGACTCTAACAAGAGGAGCGTGCGTCCGTATGTTTCAACGTCCTATCATATTATTTATTCGTAAACCGTGGTTTACTGGCTTGATAATCTTAATTGTTTTAGTGGTGTTGGGCACCGGGTCACTAAAATTAAAAGCTGTCTTCTCTTCAAATCTTAAAAATAAAGTTATTGTCATTGATCCAGGTCACGGTGGAGCTGACCCTGGTGCCCAAAGTGCAGGGTTAAACGAAAAAGATATCAATCTGGATATTTCCCTTCGCTTGCGCAAGGTGCTGGAATCCAAGGGCTGTACAGTGATTCTCACCCGAGAGGTAGATAAGGACTTTTACATTCCTGGTTTCGTTAAAGGACGTTTAGCCAAGCGAGCGGAATTAAATCATAGGATTGAATTGGCCTCCACAAATAACGCAGACTTATTTATCAGTATCCATGCCAACAGTTTCCCGCAACGAAGTACCTATGGCATGGAAACTTATTACCATCAAAATTCTCCGACCGGAAAAATCTTAGCCGAACAAATCCAAAGGAGTCTCACCCGTCTCCAATCTGATAATAAACGCCAAGCAAAAGCAGGAGACTATTATCTTATCAACCAATCAAAAATGCCCGCCGTTATCATAGAAGTCGGATTTATTTCTAATCCACGTGAACGAAAATTATTGTTATCCAACGACTATCGTGACTCTATCGCGCAAGCAATTGCCGATGGTATCACAAATTACTTTGATATCCCCAAAGAGATTCGTGAAGGGATTCAAACCGCAACAAGCCAAGAGGGGCCATCACCCGCCGGTGAAAATGAGTATAGAGTTTATTTCGCAAATTCTAACTTAGACGGTTTAATTTCCGAGGGCAGACTCATCGCTCCTGCAAAATGGAACAAACTGAACCTTACCCAAAAAGCAAATCTTGTCTTAAACGATCTAATCAAAGGTCCAACCTCTCCTGATCACATACGCACCCTTTCTCCGAATACTAAAATACTCTCCTTCACTCTGCAAAACAATATTATCACTCTCAATTTCAGTAAGGATATTCGTGAGGACTTTTTCGGTGGAGCTCTGGAAGAAGACCTTACTATTAAATCCATTGTCTGGTCAATGCTGCAATTACCAGGTATTAACGGGGTTTGCATTTTAATTGATGGTGAATATGGTGATTCAATCGGGGGGCATATTCTCCTCGACCATGTTTTAAATACTCATTCCTGATTTCGACCTCGCTTAATCCTTTACCGCTTTTTTTAAGCAAGAGACTTTTGGCGTTGTGAAAATAATCGGGGCAGGAAATTTCAAAAAATCCCTACGAGTTTACTGTTGTATAACTAGATCGGATTTAAAAAATAAACATTACAACAGATATTGTTTTTTGATAAATCTGTAGTATAATAATAATTAGAATTTATAACTGTATAAGAGGAGGTCAATTCATGCAATTGATTAATACCAATGTTACTACGCCCACTAATAAGTCCACTTTGTATCCTCCGACATGTTCACAATGTCCTGATCGCGGGAATTGTGGTCAATGCATCGCCTTTTAGATATTTGTGCTCTTTGGTATTTGTTGTTTCTTTATTTTCAAATACTCTCAAACTCCACTTTATCCCCTCCTTAATCTGCGCCGGCTGACACCGGCGTATTTTTTTGCTTTCGCTAACTTTAATATGTATTTTGTTTACGATTTTAAGTTTGAGCTTGTTTTTTATATAATATTACTAAGGGAAGTTTAGGGAGGTCGGGGGATGATCGGAAACTTTAAAGTGATTACCCTATGTGGCAGCACGAAATTCAAGGATGATTTTTTAAGAATTCAAAAGGAACTGACGTTGCAAGGAAATATAATAATATCTATTGGTAGTTTTGAGCATTACGATAAGGAAATTTTCACCGCTGAGACAATTGAGATGCTTGGTGAAATGCACAAGAGAAAAATTGATATGGCAGATGAGATTTATGTAATTAACAAAAATGGCTATATTGGCAACAGTACACGTAACGAAATTGAATATGCCACGCTTACCGGGAAAAAGGTTAATTACATGTGTGCTAGTTCGAAAAAAACTCAGATATCAGGGCGCACATAAAGAAACCTTAGCTGGCGCAGGCGACTGCTTAGCACTTACGCAACTTCCATACCCTGAGTATCCCCAGGTATCTCTAGTGCTTGAAGTATTCCAAAAATCATCCTTTTCGTTAAATGGACCAACATCCCAAACAGGGACACTATTCAAGTTGTAATAGCCATCATAAAAGATTAGTTATGTCATTAGGACATAACTAATCTTTTATGACTTGGTAAAGCCACAAAGATGTCTGTTACCGTGATTATGTGCCCGTTTGCTGTTATATAACCAACAAGTCCTTCTCTTGTTACATAATTTAGATACTGTATATTGTGCTGAAATTGCCTTGCTTGTTCTCAGTACTAGGCTTAGTTATTGTCCCCTTAAAAGATTTTTCAATAGGTTTTACCACCTTATTACTTTCTTTGTAAAATTTCAAGGATATTTTATTTACTTTCATCTCTCCAGATCCCGATATCATCGTCACCCGGTATCGAATAAAGTTAAAAGAACCATTGAAATTCACACGATTATTATCATCTGCTTCTAAAAATTCAGTCCATTTATTTTGGTCGTTACTTGCACTTGCTTCCAGCATTAGAATATCATTACTACTAATAACCTTATCAACACTAAATGATACTCCTTTAAATGGTATACTTGTTTTAATTATATCGGAAGTAATTATTCCATATTTTTTTGCCCCTTCATAGATTCCGGGAACTTCTGTAGATTGTCCAAGTTCAAAAGAATTATCGGCTAAAATATTAATATTTGCACTTGTTTTATTTGTAATTGGCGGAATATTTTCTGTAAAAGATTCAGTATCCGCTTGCAATGTTCGCACATGTGGAATTGTTATAATACTCAATAACATAATTGTTAGAGATATTATTACTACTAGTTTTTTCTTCACTTTAATTCACCATCCTTGTTCTTTTTGACTTTGATTTTCCTTACTTGATGTGAATGTTAACTTACGATAAAAATTATTCACACCCTCCTTAGACCAGATCCACTACCTTTATCCGCTACTATTTAATAATATTCTGATTAACATCTTACATTATTCACATATATTAGTATGCAGATATGACATTATATGTATTTATATTCATTATAATTTCATAAAACAACAATAAGAACATTTATATCCCATAATTGCAGAATCAGGCCCTTTCCTGATTATTAGCGATCCTTAGCAAACCCTAAGCAGAATAAATTAAACGCCTTGAAATTTTCAAGGCGTTTAGCAAAACGAGACAGGTCTTTAACTGGGGTATTTTCAAAGAGAAAATTATAGCTGGGCATCCGTTAACTCTTTAGGCTGCTGGTAAAATTCTATCTCATAACGATCACTTAGCCATTTTGCCTTCCAGTCATCTAAGAGCAAGACAGCGTAGTTCTCATCTTTATCCAGAACAACTGTACTCATGCTCGACTCAGTCAGAAGTTTAATTGTTTTTTCATTCTTGTCAACCCAGCGTACAATTTCATAGGGAAGGTGCTGGATATCCACTTTGACTCCGTACTCTTCCCGCAGCCGATATTCCAAAACTTCGAATTGCAGTTGTCCAACAACACCCACAATCGGAGCTTCCACGCCGACGTGTAGATCACGAAAAACATGGATCGCCCCCTCTTCCTGCAATTCTTGGATTCCTTTAATAAATTGCTTGCGTTTCAAAGCATTGGCGATGTTAATACGCGCAAAATTTTCCGGACTGAAAAACGGCATCGCTTCAAACTGAAGCCCATCTTTTTCCGTTAAGACATCCCCTATCCGTAAAAGTCCGCTGTCATGGACTCCAATAATATCTCCGGCGAAAGCCTCGTCGAGAATCGTTCGTTCCTGAGCAAATAGTTGTTGAGGCTGAGCAAGCCTGAGACGGCGATGAGAACGAGTGTGAATCACATTCATCCCCCGTTCATAACGCCCGGAACAAATCCGCACAAAGGCAATGCGGTCTCGATGCTGAGCATTCATATTCGCCTGAATTTTAAAGATATAACCTGAAAAGCTATCCGTCTCCGGCGCCAATATCCCCATATTTGTCGTACGTGGCTGAGGGGCTGGAGCAAACTCCAAAAAGCTGCGCAAAAAATTAGGAACACCAAAATTATTAAGCGCACTTCCGAAAAAAACAGGGGTAACTTCCCCACGATTTACTCGTTCCTGGGAAAAAACATTGCCCGCCAGATCTAAAAGATCAATTTCTTCGTGAAGCTGCCGAAGGAGCGCATCCCCGATTCCTTCTCGAACGTCCGGTTCGCTGAGATTACCAGAAACAGGAGGTTTTCCGCTCGTCTTGCTGCTCCCGGAGGTAAACCTTTCCACCATACCGGTCTTGCGATCATAAATTCCTTTAAAATCCTGCCCCATCCCGATCGGCCAATTCATAGCATAGGATTCAATTCCTAAAACTTTCTCGACTTCGTCCATTAAATCAAGTGGATCTTTAGCATCGCGGTCAAATTTATTAATAAACGTAAAAATCGGAATCCCTCTTTGCCGACAAACATGAAATAATTTTTTAGTCTGTGTCTCAATTCCTTTAGCAGCGTCAATTAGCATAACGGCACTGTCCGCGGCAGTTAATGTGCGGTAAGTGTCCTCACTAAAATCCTGGTGTCCGGGCGTATCTAAAATATTAATAACATAGCCCTGATATTTGAATTGAAGAGCACTTGAGGTGATGGAAATCCCCCGCTGCCGCTCAAGTTCCATCCAGTCAGACGTCGCATAACGTTCCGCTTTCCGCGCTTTTACCGAGCCGGCCTCATGAATTGCGCCTCCAAAAAGAAGGAGCTTTTCCGTTAGTGTAGTCTTACCGGCATCAGGGTGGGATATAATGGCGAAGGTTTTACGAGCACTAATTTCCGAAATTAAATCCGCTTGATTCAATGTCTTTAACTCCTTAATCTGTCAAATAATTATGTATGGCACTTTGAGACTTATCTTGAGTTTTCTTTTTCCTGTTAAGATTCGGTAAGATTCATTTCAAAATATTATTATAACATGTTCTAACATTAATCCTCAAATATTTTTAAATAATACTTTTTAAGCTTTCTTGGCTAGGGCTTTAGATTCTTCTTTTCTCCCTCGACCAAAGATCAAATAACAGATTAAATTATGTCTTAAGCCTTTATAGTCCAGTGCTGTCACCTTTTGAGCATAAGCCTAACATTAAAACGAAGCATTCGGAGCTATTAATTCCCCACGCTTCGTTTCAGGAAAGGCAATTTTTCATGCTCTAATATTTTTTCCATTATTATATACTTTTTCCAGATAAGTATTTTTTTCGTTGAGGTTTTATTAGGGCAGGAATTGAGTATCTTCACGTGGAATTTATTAATTAGCAACTGCAGAAAAAGGAGGGGCTAATCATGTCTTTGTTTCAGGTGCTCTATGAAATTCTAAGTCAAAACGGCTGGGATTTTGACTTTGACACGAAGAATGAAATCATCAAACTTGAGATTCGGGGGGTTAACGCTAATTTCCATGCTTTTCTTTTAGTTGATGAAGAGCAGGAATCCTTACTTTGCAATACACATATTAATGAGAAAATTCCTTATACCAAACGTCTTGCCGTATGTGATTTCATGAGCCGTGTGAATTATGAGCTTGCTAATGGCAATTTTGAGATGGATATGGACAACGGAGAAATCCGCTTCCGCACTTTTCTGGATCTCGCCGATGCAGAGCCCTCCAAAGATCAGATACTAAACATAGTCTGGAACGGTGTTCTCGGCTTTGACACTTACTACCCTGGCTTAATGAAGCTCGTTCATGAAGATTATAGCGCTGAAGAAGCTGCGGCCTATTGCAGTGAGGATAATACTTAAAAAGGAGTGGCAGATTTGCCACTCCTTCATTATGCAGCCATAGGCATGATGTAAATTAGCATCATAGCAAAATGAACTACACTCCCCAAGGCGATAAAGAGATGAAATATCTCATGGAATCCAAACCGTTTGGGAAAAAAATCAAAGATTTTGGTCGCATAAATCACAGCGCCTATGGTATAAGCTACGCCACCCACAGCCATAAGAACAATTGCTCCTTTGGGAAGATGATGAATAAGCTGCAAAAAGGGCACTAGGGCAATCCAGCCCAAAGAAACATAGAAAGCCGTTGATACATATCTGGGGGCATGGATAAGCCATAACTTCAAAGTCATTCCGATTAAGGCCAAAACCCAAACAGATATGAGCATTGCCCAACGCCAAGCCCCTTCAAGGCCAAAATAAAAAACCGGAGTATATGAGCCAGCAATAAGAAAATAAATAGCTATATGATCAATCTTTTTTAAAAGCAGCTCCTTCTGTGGAGTCGTGCGAACCCAATGGTAAACAGAACTCGCTCCATAAAGTACAATCACACTCAAGCCATAGATCGTCATAGTAATTAACTTGGAAATATTGTCTTTACAATTAATGACTAAAAATACGAGACCAACTATAGCAGCCATAAAGGGAACAAAATGGGTCCATGTATTAACAGGCTCTTTCATTTTTAAGCTCATTGGAAAGGCCTCCTCAACATTATATATGTTATCTGGCTATTATTGTAATCCTTACCCAAATCAAAATCAACCATCTTAAATTCTATGTATTCCACAAGGGCATTTAAACCTTAATATACTTTACAAAAAAGGTAAGCTGTTTATATAGTAGCAATAATTACCTGAGTAATAACTGCTCTCTAAGACATAATAAGAATGTTCCAGTACACAAACACATTTTTAAAGGAGGGTTCCTATCATGGCAGGAGAAAGAAATACGAACACACCAGCAGCTCAAGGTGCTTCACAACAATTGGATCAGTTCAAGTATGAAGTTGCGAATGAAATGGGACTCCAACTCGGTGGCGACCGCACTAGCCGTGAAAACGGTTCCGTCGGCGGCCAAATGACCAAACGTATGATTCAATTTGCTGAAGAACATCTTAAAGGCGGAGCAAGGATCTAACGTTTAATCAATTAAACATGGATCTAAGCAAGAAGGATATCGCAAGATATCCTTCTTATTATTTTTTACTAGGTCTCTAAACGCTTTCAAAAATTACAGCTTCAACTTGTACCATATCTAAATAATTATCAAAAAAGGAGCCTTAGCTCCTATTTAATCGTACCGTCTGTTTCTTCTAAATGTTTTTTCTTTGAGGCCAATTGAGCTTTAACATCTTTAATTTGGTGAGCTGAAAGTTCTTCAGCGTTTTCTTCTAAAAATTCCTCATTTTTGTGAATGTTTTGCAGGGTTAATTCCACTTTTTTTAGATCTTCAAATTTATCTTTATTGCCATCTTTTCTGGGCATGCTCTTTCACCTCGAAACTAGTTTATCCAAAACAGAAGGATTCATGCCCAATGAATTTTTCCAAGCCGGAGGTCCAAATTGAGGATATCTATTTCCATTCCCTCCAACAAACGACGGCAGCTAAAATCAGAATGAAACAATCTCTAAGTACGTAATACACGCTAATTTTTTCCGGACCGCCAAAGCCAAAGCACCCACAGCCATAAGGCAAAATATGACTATAGTTTAAAATTATTTGAACAAGAAAAACCAAGGATAGCAAAGCTAAAAAGCCGCTGGAGTATTTCGATTTCCAATTCAAAATTAAAGATAAGCCAGCCAATATTTCCAGCCAAGGAAATATCAGGGCTGTTAATAAGGCTACTAATTCCGGCAAAAAGGGGTAATAGGCCAAAATAGTGGCTTTAAAAAGATACAAATTAAAAAGTTTAGATCCTCCGGCAAATATGTAAACTGCCGCAAGCAATAACTTAAAGATCAATTCGTACCACCTGTTTCTTGAAAAAAGTTTTTATACTCCTCAACCGTTTCAAATCCCCCTGTAATGCCTTTAATTAATTTGTGATTATTATAGACGAAAATCGTAGGAGTCCCCTGGATCTGAAATTCTTTACGTAAATAATCGTATTTTTGGATGTCGACCTTGACAATATTTTTGATCATAAGTTCTTGCACTGCTTGTATCAGCTTAGGTTCCGACTTAATGCATTGTTCGCAGATCGGCGAATAAAAATAGACATAAAAATTTTCACCCCGATCTATTTTTTGTTGTAATTGATCCGGGGTAAGATTGGGCATCTGATTTGAGTGAAACATCTGTGATTGCCACAAATAAATACCGCCGGATAACAATATTCCCACAATGAATATTCCTATAAAGATTCGTTTCATCTCACCATTCCCTTCTTAAATTGAAATTCTCTTTGGTGTGCCTTGCTAAAGGGCCTGCCCTAACTTTCCGGTCATTCTGTAAAACCTTTACTCTGCATTTCTTTAGACTTAAAAAATAAGGCCATGCCTGTTTTCATTCTCCTGAAGTTTAGCTTTTCATAAAATTTCTCTTTACCCGGTGCTGCGTACAATATGAAATTACATTGCGGAAGTGACGTCTTGATACTGTCCACGATTAACCTTCCTATCCCTCTGCTTTGATACTCCGGCAATATAGCTAAGTCATAGATAGCAGCTTGATAGGCGCCATCTGAAAGGGCCCGGCCAAAGCCGACCAGTTTATCTCTTTCAAAAACAAATACCACTGTCCAGCTATTTTCGAAAGCTTTTTTGTGAATTTCCGCGGGGAAACTTGCCATGCCAACGAGGTTTAAAATTTGGGACACAGAATCCCAATTTATATTTGCACAATCAAACTGAACCGTTAAATTCATCCTTTGCCTCCCCTTAACATATTAAATGATATTTCAAGGCGGATCGCCAAACTCCTTTTAAGTCGATAATAAATACATTAATTTAAAAGCAGTTTTCTAAAAAAGACTGCTCATGACCGAATAATCCTCATTTTCAATAACATCACCGATGATTAGTGCCCCCTCTAGAGTTGACATAGAAAGGATAAACGTTTAGTATTTTTTTAAAAATAATGAAAGAGGCTTTTAGAGTGGAACAAACGATACCAACAAGAGACCAAGCCTATGATCTTCTGACTAAGTACAATAAGACCGACAGCCTGATCATGCACGCACTGGCCGTTGAAGCTGTTATGCTTCATTTTGCCGAAATCCTTGGAGAAGCAGATAAAGAAAAATGGGGTATTATTGGCTTATTGCACGATGTCGATTATGAAATGTATCCGGAACAACATTGCACAAAAGCGCGGGAAATATTGACCGAGCACAACCTACCCGAGGACTACATTCACGCTGTGCAAAGTCATGGTTGGGGATTATGTTGTAATGTCGAACCTATACAGAGAATGGAGAAACTATTATTCACTATCGATGAATTGACAGGTTTAATTGCCGCAACTGCTCTCTTGAGACCAAGCAAGAGTATTCTCGATCTTGAAGTCAAATCCGTTAAAAAGAAATGGAAACAGAAAAGCTTCGCGGCAGGAGTAAACCGTGAAGTCATCGAGCAAGGCGCCAAAATGTTGGAAATGGAACTTGACTATATCATCGGAGAAACCATTAAAGGGATGCAAAGCGTGGCAGAACGCATTGGATTGAAGGGTCAGCTTTAATAGATCATTGACATATCTGACAACAATCGTTTACACCCTCTAAACAGGGGGGACAAGCCCGTTGTTTTTTCCAAGCAATGGACCTGTCCCCCCTGTTTATCTTAACTAAAAGCGCTAAAATCCCCAAACAAAGTTATTGGATTTAAACCTTGCAGTATGCTCAAATAAAACTATACACGAAATTTATTAACCACAAGTTGCAAATCCTGAGCCATCTCCGCTAAGCTTTGACTGGCAGCGGCAATTTGTTCGCCGGAAGCAGACTGTTCTTCTGTAGCCGCCGAAACGGACTGGGTCTGCCCCATGTTATCCTTGCTGATACTTTCTATCTGATTAATGGAGGTTAAAACCAGTTGACTGCTGCCAGCCATCTCCTTGACCGTTGCGGATACGTTCTGAATCTGCACGACCACTTGATTAATAGCACCGGCAATCTGGGCAAATGTTTCTCCAGCTTTGCTTACAATCTCGATGCCCTCTTTTACACCCGCTGTTCCCATCTTCATAGTATCCACAGCGTTGTGAATGTTCGTCTGATTTTCGTTAATTAATGACGCAATTTCCTGAGCAGCGTCCTGAGACTGCTCAGCCAGCTTACGCACCTCCTCGGCTACAACGGCGAACCCTCGCCCTTGGTCTCCGGCACGGGCTGCTTCAATCGCAGCGTTTAGAGCCAGCAAATTAGTTTGAGCAGCTATACCGGAAATAACATTAGTAATTTCTCCAATTTTATTTGATCCCCGTTCCAATTGGTCAACCGCTACTTGAACCTCCGCAGTTACATGTCCGACTTTCTCCATCTGACTAACAGCCTTTCTGATTACCCCTTGTCCCTCATTTGCAACTAATGAGGTATTGTTGGCTTGCTCCGCCGCCTGATAACTATTTGCCGCCATTTCATGTATAGCTGTAGTCATTTGCTCAACGGCTGAGGACGTTTCATTAATAGAATTGGATTGTTTTTCTGTCTCAGTTGCCACATGCTGAACAGCTAAAGCGACCTGACTCGTCGCCTGGGCTTGTTGTTCGACGCTTGCGGTCAGTTCTTCCGAAGATGATGCCAGCTGCTCAGCAGAGTTCGTTACTTGAGTAATCAGAGCCTTTATATTAGCCGACATGATATTCAAATTATCGGCCAAAATGCCAATTTCATCTTTCGAATCGACGAATAAAGCCTCAATAGTTAGGTTGCCCTTAGCAATCTCTGTAATATTGGCAACAACTCCTTTTATAGGGACTGTGATCATTCTGGTAATCACTAGACCCACAAAAATAGCTGCTATAATCACAATGATGGGCAATACCAAAAGAGTCGTTTTGACAAAAATAATGGTTCTATTTTCAGAGACCACTTTGTTATTGGCTTCTTCAATATTAAAAGTCCCAATTTCCCGCAATAACGTTTGAAAGTCATCCTGTTTAGAAAATCCGTTTTTTAGATAATACTCCTGAGCTTCAGCCTTGTTGCCGGCTTGGGAATAGTTTATTGCTTTTTTGGTAATCTCTTTAATAGACTGAAAGTCATTTTTTAGTTTGGACAATCGTTCGGCTTCATAAGCGGTAGTGGCCAAAGGCTCAAAATCCTTAATGAATTTATCTATTGAACTTTCGCGCGTCTCTATTTGATCAAGCTGCGCTTTTTTAGTCGCATCGTCAAGCGTGTAAGAGGTAAGTGCCAATGCTGCAGATTTTAAAGCATTACTGTCAGAGCGGGCTTGATTTACAGTTTGGACCGATATTAGATTGTCGGAATAAAACTGGTTAACAAAATTACCTGCTTGACTAAAAAAAACATAACCGATAATACTTATTACAGCTAAAAAGACAGACATTAGGCCAATTAATACGCCCAATTTCATGACGATTCTTTTATTTTTTAATAATTTCACAGACATTCCTCCTAATCTGATATATACATTAATTAAAGTCTTGATTTCGACATATTATATGAAACCCCTCTAATGTATATATTTATAATTACGATTATGAAGAAACGTTCATGTGATTTAAAAAGCAGATTATACATGTCTGTCACTCAACTGTACAAAAAAAGATTCATGCTCTTTTATCATGAATCTTTTTCCTATCTCAACGATAATATTCGTCGGCAATAAAATTCCTACTTATCTCCTTCTTCAGGAACAATACAGATATCAGACGCCATTTGTCGTATCTTATAGCATGTTTTATTGTGTTCATACAATAATAAGTATTGGCCTAAAATCAGGGTTTTCCGCAATCCTAACTGTCTTATGTTCGTTTATAAGATCTATTTAGATATGGACTTTGTTGGCAAATCGTTGGCGATAGATAGAAGCTTTTGAATAGCCAATTCAATGCGATCAAAAGCTTCATAAAGACCGTCACATTCCCTAATTACCTTCTCTTTTGATTCTATGTTTTCGATTCGCCTGGTTCTTTCCCTCAAAATAATTAAGGTATTATCAAGATCGATATTGAGTAAATTCAACTCGTCAAAAACTTCCATTTCCGTCAAATTAATCTCCTCCAATTCACTTGCCGAAGAAGGTTAATACAGGATATAATTAGATAACAAATATTCCCTTCTCCGGAGTGTTTGTTGTTCCTAGGGAACCCGAGCCTCTGCCACGAGATATACGGGTTCCCTTGTTGTTTAAAGAATAACTAATACAATACAGATTAGCAACCACAAATATTACGCCTCCCCTCCTTCCACAATTTTCGACCAAGTTTTAAAAACCTTATTTGTTTCTTCTTTCATGATTTCCTTAATAATAATTCTATCTCCACGTCTAGGCATTTCGAGATTCGAACAATTGTTTTGACATGTGGCCTTCTTTTCTCGCGCTCAATCATTGACAAATAATCTTCGCTTATCCCCACCCTCTTTGCCAATTCTTTTTGAGTAAGACCTCTTTTTTTTCGCCGCTTTGCAATATTGCGCCCCAATCCCAAGATGTCAATCCTAACTGCCTGTGGCACATATTTAGAATATACCCTATATGTGGTCAAAATCTTAAATAAAAGGTCGCAAGAAATCCGTACATCTGCGACAAATTATATGTTTACAAATATATAGCTTCTTTTCTATACTTAATTAAGAAAAAACAACATTGAGAGAATCAAAATGCCTAAAGCCAAAAACGCGTTGCGCTATATCCGAGTTCACGAGCTGGATATAACTCAGCAAGAAATGGCTGATATTCTCGGGGTCACACAGCAACAACTCTCGAAATATGAAAATAATATTGTTCAGCCGTCTATTGCCTTGGCCCTGGAATTCGCCAAAAAATTAAATAGGCCGGTAGAGAAAATATTCCGGCTCCTGTAAAAAAACCTTAATTGATATTTAGGGTTTTTGTTATTTTTATTTACATATCTTTTGAATATTTTACATGCTTTCTGCATATAGATTAAGTGGTAATTTATTCCTTATTCAAGTAATCATCCTGAAGGATTTTTATTCCATGTTATGGAATATTCCTAATGGGTGATGATATGGATAGAAGTTCTAGGGGAAAACAGCCAGTTCAAAATAATTTAAGGTATTACAGAGTAAAACTCGGAGTAACGCAACAGGAAATGGAATGGCGAACAGGATTAAGCAAAAACAACTGGCATCATTATGAAAATGGACGTGAACCCGGGATAAAACTAGTCCAAGTATTTGCTAAAGTGTTTAATCAAATCGCTGAAGAAAAGGATATAGCTATAAAAAAGCTTTCGTCGGATGATCTTTACCCACCATAAAATAGGCTCCCATAAATTGGAGCCTATTTTTTTATGTCTACTTAGCATATTAAGTCTTTTTCGACTGTATTAATTACTAAGCATTTAGTATTTACTAAAATCTTAGTAAAGGAGCTGATTCGATGGGCTCACTCAAGGTAACCAGTGTCTCATTAACCGAAGATCAGATAAATTTTACTAAAACAAAGGGCAACACATCCAGATATATCCGCAGCCTCATTGACCGAGAAATAGGTCATGAATCCGGAGTGGATCGATGCCAGGCGCTAGTTAGGGCTTATCGGAATGTTTTAGAAAGGGGGAAACCATGACTAAGCAAAACGTTATTGAGGAAGTCCGTGACCAGCTCAAGCATATTTGGCTGCACCGACGCGGCAACGATGCCCATGCGGCCGTCCAGGATGTCATTGACGCGATCTGGCCAAAGCCTCCTCGCCCGCAAATCATCAAAAAGACCAGGCTCTCCGGAGAAGCATACAAATTTATTCTCACGCTTGAACCCGGCCTCGGGTACCGAGAATTCAAGACCAAAGAGCAACTTTTTGCCGATGCCATGGGCGGCACAGTGCAGATCGAAAAACGCGGCAAAGCTATCTTTATGCAGGCATCCACGACCGAACTCCAGAACCAGTACCCCTATTTTTTCGAACCGGCCGCGCACCCCGGCTACCTCCCTGTGCACTTTGGCTATTCGGCTATCGGCGAAATCATCCGGGATCTATCAGAGATGCCAAACCTAATTATTGCCGGCCACCCGGGAGCCGGGAAGTCAAATTTTATTCATGGCTTGATCATGGGCTTACTGCTCAACCGAAAAACTGACATCCGAATTGCCGTCTTTGATTTTAAGCGCCTTGAATATTCTTACCTCCGGGACCACGTCTTGCTCATTACCCGAGAGCATGAGGCCCTGGCCGCTCTCAGTGCGATTAACAAACATCTCGATGAGCGCCTAGTCGAGTTGGAATCTAAGGGCTGTCAAAAAATCCAGGATTATCTTGAGCAAGGCTGCCAAATACCCTTCCTAGTCATGATCGTTGACGAACTGGCGGAAATGCACGACGAGGCTTGCCAGACCGCTCTTAACCGAATTCTGCGCCTCGGCCGCGCGGCCGGCATCGCTGTTGTCTGTGCAACGCAACGCCCAAGCTCAACTATGATGCGGGCCTTTGGGGACAGTAAGGCGATGTTTTCCGGGACCATGTGCTTTCATGTCCGGGATGGGGTCAACTCCCGGATGCTTCTAGATAACGATAACGCAGCTCTGATCCCGACAATTCCAGGCCGGGGAATCTTCCAGTGGGATGTTGAGATAGAGACTCAAGGCATGTTCCTTCCTATCAAGCGTGCCCGAGAGTTCCTGAAGAGCATCAATAAAATTGAGGTGATGAACTTTGTTGAGCAACCACAAAAAGGGCTTCCTCCGAGATAAGGCTTTAGTTCGCCTCCTGGAAACCCAGACCGCATTAGACACTGAGCAGATCCGCCTTCTCCTCTTCCGCGAAAACTCCCTTCGGATTGTTCAGCGCCGGTTAAAAATCCTCACTGAGCGCAAGTTGATCAAGCGCGGCCGGCTGTCGATTGACTCACCGTTTTACTACTATTTAGATAAACGTCCCGGTCAACTGGATCATACCCTTGGTGTTTCATGGATTTATACATGGGTATATTCGGCACTCTCTCCTAGCATGTCATTGCACTGCTTCGAACGAGAGATTGACCTCGGGATGATCCGGCCGGATGCGTTTATAGGAGTAAAAAGTTGGCCAGGTAAGTTTTCGTTTTTCTTCGCGGAACTCGATGTCGACGAGAGTGGAAACAATTTTGCCGAGAAAGTACGTCGATACAACTCTTATTACGACTCAGGGGCCTATCGGGACCAGTGGTGGGTACCGCTGGCTAAGAGATTTCCCATTATTAGAGTTGTGACTACGGGAAATGTAGCCACTCTCACGAAAAAGATTTCTAAAGCCAATAATAACAACCTCGAATTCCAGGTATTTAGCCTACATCAGGTAAAGGAGGAATGCCAAAATGGGAGCAGCTGCAGCGGCGGCCTTCGGGCCTAGTTCCCCCGGTTTTGTGATAGTAGTGCTAGTTATGCTGGGTGTAGGATCTTGGCTTGCCGAGATGATCACAACCTCAATAGGTAAGGGCCAGATTTCGGCCATGATCAGGACGGGTTCTCTTATTGCTGCTATCATTTCCGTGGTTATGGTTGCCTGGAAGCTACTTAACCTGTTCTTTAACTTTACGCAGGGTAAATTGTGATGGCCGCTTGGATTGCGGATACAATGCTCTTGGCAATCATCGGATTCGTCGGATATGTATTATGCGTGGCCGTCGATCGCAAGACTATAGGGCAATTAATAATCCTTGTGACAGTGCTTCTCTTCGCTAATAAAACCATCGTTGATCTTAAGCCTGTATACGAGCGCTTAAAAGCTTTCCAAGATGATTTAGGGACCGTTCAGGGAATAAAGGATAATATCGGTAATTCACCTATACTTAACTGGGCGCCAGGCACGGGTATCCTCACGGATAAGCAGAAATGGGCAAAATAGCCCCCCCTCTGCCCCTCATCCCCTCGAACTCCCCTTTCTCCCCAATTCCCCTCTTTTTCTTTGAGGAATATCCTGTATTTATGCGGTTTTTAGCTTGTACATTGGTCGTTTTAGCGACCCAATGAACGACCAAGTAAGCGATCAAGTTAACGATCAATGGCCAGAACAAACGAATAAGAATGTCTCCGAGAAGGTGTATGATCATTAATGGCGAAATCTAATTTCAGAACGATTGAGGAGGAACATTATGAAAAAAATTATCATTCCCCTATTATTTATTTCATTAGCACTTGCAGGTTGCTCAGCATCTACCCCAATTGCCAACGCAAGCCCTAATCAAGCCACGTCCACAATTGCCGCTACATCTCCTACTACTGAGCAAACCGCTTCCACCACATCTAATGACAAAATCGAATACTATTTTACCAGAGCGCATCAACACCCAGAGCAGGCCCTGGAATCCCAAATAAGTAGTGCTAAATCAACCCTAGATATAGCAATTTATAGCTTGACGAAAAAGGATATTGTAGATTCTATCATAGCCGCCAAGAAGCGTGGAGTGGACGTACGGATCATCACTGATCACATAGAGTCAAAGACAAAATCCGAAGCAAGCGAGCTGCCATTACTTAAAAGCGCTGGCATCCCTCTAAAAGAAGATACCCATTCCGGATTGATGCATATGAAAGTTTCCATCATTGACAAATCTGTGGTGACTACCGGCTCATATAATTACACTCAAAACGCTTCAACGGATAATGATGAAGTACTAGTCATAATCCATGACGCTAAGATTGCTTCAGATTGGACCAATGAATTTGAACAGATGTGGGAAGATACCAAGGATTATGCAGAGATTAAATAAGGTCGAAAAACCATTAAGAATGTCGGAAAGCAGGAAATATTCATAAAACGTTGAAGATCTGCTATATATATTTTCTTAGAAAAATTTAGAGAAGGAGAGGAACTAAAAAAATGATGGTGAATTGTAAAGCTTGTGGGAAGGAAATCGCAAAAGGTGTTAAGAAATGCCCCCACTGTGGGAAAGATCAGAGAAATTTCTTCGGGAGACATAAAATTTTAACCGGGATCGTTGCCTTGATTGTTATTATCATAATCGTTTCGGTATCTAGTGGCGGCGGGAAGTCTAAGGCTACTTCGGCACCAGCAACAACGCCAAGTGCCACTCAATCGAGTCCCCCGGCATCTTCCTCTACTCCAGCGTCAACGCCAGCCCCAGCACCCGAAAAGAAGTGGACACAAATCGGGTCATGGTCCGGAAGCGGAATTAAAAACACAGAGGACTTCACAATTTCTGATGGAGCTCAGTACCGCTTAAACTGGGAAGCCCAAGATAATGGCGGAGTATTTCAAATTTATGTAGAGGATAGCAAGGGTGCTCCAGTAGATGTGGCTGCTAATGTGCAGAATGCAGCTAAAGACGTTTCATATGTACATGCATCTGCAGGGACCTATCATTTAAGCATTAACTCCGCAAATACAAAATGGAGTGTAACCCTGGAAGAACAAAAATAATCATAGAAAACATAAAAAAGGAGAGCGATTAGGCTCTCCTTTCTAAATTCCTGGCAACGCAAAAAAGCAGAAACCCGACGCCAATCCTCACCGGGTTTCTGCTTTTTCCAAACGGGATATCAAAATCGATACAACAACTAATCACCTTTACGATCCCCATTACACTATATGTCATGTCCCGAGAAAGTGTGACAAGCGCCGGTTAATCGTCGGCGTCTTTTTGTGCTTGTTGATTACACTGATTTTTTCGCAATCTAAGCCACTGCATACAATCTCCTATATGTGTAAATTGTTTTACCAGTGCATTGCCGTCGCTATTATCAATAGCAATATATATGCCATCTGCAGCCGATCCTGTGTTCAAGACTCCAGCTGCGCGATATAACCCAATTGGTAGCTTTGTGTTAATAATGTTAGTGGCTTCCTGAGGTGTTACTTTCATTATCTCCACCTAAACTCCTCCCTTGCTGAAAGACACCGGATTATTCGGCGTTTTTTTTATGCTCCAGCAACTCCCCCACACTAATATTCAGGTAAGTGCAGAGCCTGTCAATTAGATCTTGAGGATAGTGCTTCATATCATTATTATACATTCGACGTACTGTTTCGAATCTATATCCTAAATCCCCGGAAACTTTACGGATGGATAATTCCCTTGAGTCTAGAATTTCTTTTAAATTGGACTTGATCATTATTGCCACCTCAAATCCATTATAAATATACTCTAAAAAAGTGTCAATATCCTGTTGACTCTATTTTAGAGTCATGATATTATTTAGTTAATTAATCGACACTATTTAGGAGTCATTCAAAGGGGGCAATGAAAAATGTTCGAACAGACACTTGAAAAAATGACTGGTTCTATCATTATTGATCAATCTTATAAAACCATCCTTGATCACAATGGCTTTTCTTTTGATTTTAAGATCGGTTATAACAACTTTTCTTATCCTATAGCCGTCGCCCTTATTGACAGAATGTATGAAGCGGTTTCGAGCGTGCCTAAATATCAGAAAAAAAGATTTGTTTCAGTCATCTATCAAATTATTTTTGCATTCGGGCCTGAATTTGAAGCCCTTCATTATAAAAAGATTATTTAATCACACAAAGCCGAAGCCGGGCGGCTAATCCCGGCGCTAAGGAAGGAGGGAATAAACCATGCTAAAAACAGCCTATGACGATTTTAAGCACTCGGCCTGCTTTGATTGCGCGTATTGCAAGGAAGGAAAATTGCCCGAAAGTGAAGCCGGGATGCTTGATATTCGAAAGTTTGGAGTTGTGAAAATATGGTGTTATGCCGCAAATAATGCAATAGCTATAATGACAGCAATGGAAAAAGAGGATTGCCCTTACCGCGCCATGGCCAAAAACGAATAACCCCGCCTGACGATGGCCTACCGGGAGTCCGTAATACCCGGCATAAGAAAGGAGCTGCCTAATATGCAAAGAACAGTGACCTTCGAGGAATTACCCAAGGATTTGCGGGACCGCATTACTGGTTTAAATGAGGTAAATATTTCTTGTGGAGATCAAGGAATTAAGGTTCTCAAATGTAACTTAGATGAAGACTTGGGTGACTCTCGTTGCTTTATTAAGTTTTGTGATGGTGTTGTCGCTATTTATGAGATGAAGAGCGTATGCGAGAAGATTAATAGAATATTCCTAAATTCTAGTGATTTGAAATTTTTGCTGGATGCTATGAAGGAGGAAGAAGAATGATTATTTGCCCTAAATGTGGAAGCCTTGAAGTGTGTAATGCAGGTGATGAAGAATTCGGATGGTATTGTGATGAATGTGGCCATTTATGGAATGAAGAATAGCAATCCAGAGGGTTCGGGAACCCGCTTTGATCCTTATCAATTACATATAATACTTATTCTATGCTATATTTATAGGGGGGGGTGGGAAAGTGGGATATTATGACATATGCAACCTGTATCCCTTTTTTGAAAAATTAATGATCTTTCATTATTCTGGCCTAGACGCGAAAGAGAAAACATTCGAACTCGCAAATCTATTTGAAGAAAGTGCTATTGACTTTTGCGTTTATGGTACCACGATTCCGGACAATAACGACTGCACTTTTGTTGTTCGGAAGTCCAATCGAAAATGGAAAGAGATTCGCTCAATGGCCGAAAATATTAAGTCCTTGGCTCATTTGGCTGATGGGTATTACTATTTTAAGGATGTTCGTTTTGCGATTGCCCCCGTTGCTCGCAATTTGATCAATATAAGAAAAATAGGCCCATTCAACTATGAGATATTGGGAAATATCAGGGAATACCTCGTTCCGCCGAATGGTCCCAATGAATTATAAAATCAATTTATAAACGCAAAAAAGCCCCCTCAGCAGAGGGGGAATAGGGGAGAAGGATTGAGAAAATAAATAAGGTTTATGTAAAACGCTGTGGGGTGAAGACCACTAGAATTAGCATAAACCTTATTTATGAGCCAATCATGTACTTTTTGTGAAGAATATATTAAACCTAAAAATGGAAATAGCCGCAGTTTACCAAATACATGCTAATGGTTTTGTATAAGATTTAAAACATACGCATCAAAAAGAACCCCCACCGTTCGATGGGAGTCCAAGCAGGACGATTGATTTGACCATGTCATTTTGCCCGGAGCTCGGGTTATTATGCAGACTTGATCTTGGTATGTCTAAAGCTTTTACCAAGCTGGTGAATGTGTGACATCTTAACTGGACTGGGGTTTACCGATTAGCTCGAACTAGGCAAGGACGGAGGTGTGTGAGGGGCGAGAGGATTTTCATGGTTTGGACTCCTTAGTTATTAATAATAAAAAAGTATAGTCTGGCACTTTTAATAATAATAATATGTATTATAATAAGAATTATAGAGAGCTCAAAGTAATTAGGAGGAATTCAATATGTGGAGTTCAGACTTAGATATTTGGTATAAGCGAAAGGGAGAAAGTTTTATGGAGCAAATCCTGAAAGATAACGAAAATAAACAAGATGAGAATGAGCAGTCTAAATAGGGCTGCTCACTTTTTTGCCATTATGCCCTATGCTATTTACAGCTTTATGCTGTTCCTCAACAGCTTGCGAATATTCTTCTTCCAATTTACGATCTCTCGTTTTCCACTTTTGATATAATTCAATGATATTATTATAAAGTTTATCCTTAGGATGCGTATTTTCTAAAGCAATAGGAAAATATAGGTGCCTCATATGTGCTAAAAATGTCTGATGTATTGCTCTATAAACAGTCTCCTCATCAGCTACAGACGTGGTAAAATTCATACAGAAATATTCAATCTTATTCAGAAGTATTTTATATGGCATTTCGATGATTCCAATTTTCTCGCCGTCTTTCTCTATGTATATTGTTTCATTAAGGGTTTCATTCATACATCTCTTAATATGTTCAATCTTTTTAAATACTTCCATAGGTTGACATTTATATTTAGCTTGAATTATTTGAAATAATTCACCTTGGTTAAAATCGTAAAACAAGTTATAGTCTAATTCCGTAACTTCCCTGAAATAATCACTGCCCTTAATTAGCGAAGTATTTTTGCTTAATTGGGGAAGTATTTCCTCAATATAATATTTTGTTAACTCAATTGAAGTCTTTGCTGAGTCTTTTTCAACTTGATATATAAGCTGTTTTTTGGCTAAGCCCAACTCTTCACTTACTAATTTTATTTGATCCTTAGTATGCTTTATGCTCTTTAAACCAATTATTGCTATAACAACTAAAACCGGAGGTGATAAGTAATATAAAAATTCTAATACGTTCCAAGAATGATTTACGAAATGCACCAAAATTCCACCTCTCTCTTACATATTATTATTTTATCACGATTTTTCTTGGTAATATATACCCAGATGCAAAATGCAAAAAGCCCCTCTCACCATTTCTGGCAAGAGGGGCTTTCGTCATAGCGTCCGGCAACGCTGTTTACTTATTGTGCGGTTTGGGTCTGGGGCTGATCCGTCTGAGCTGCCTGGGTAGTTTGGGCTGCTTGCGGGGCTAGTGCTCCCTGCACAGCGCTTACAGCCTGGGTAATGGCCTGATTAACTGCATTGTTGGCGGCTTGCTGAGCGATCGGCGATACGGCCTGAGTCACCGCGTTGGTTACGGCATCCTGGATAGCTTGGGCTGGCGCTACGGGCGTAGTATCCGCAACCTGTGGCTTAGGATTAATGCTCTTAAGCACAAAAACTCCTGTTTCAATTGCATCTTTTACGGCCGTTTCCAATTCAGGCGTTGGGGTATATCCTTCAAGTTTTAAGAGATTCATCGCCGAGTCAAAGGCTTTCTGCTTCCGTTGGTCCTCAGTAAGTTGGTTGCTGTCACATAATTGTTGGGCCGCATGAACCCCGGCCTGGGCAGTCTTCAGTATCTTATCCACAATGGATTCCACTGGTCCCGGCAGTAACTCGCCGATCACTCCATTAGCTGTCTCAACCCCACTAATAACTGTGTTCGCAGTATTAAGCATCGCTTGAGGGTTCTTGCCTTTTTGTGTTAGGTAATTGATTCCCAGGCTGGCAATCCCTCCAATGACTAAAGAGCCTAACGCAATCAATAGCATAATAACATTTGTATCCACAATAAAACCTCCTCAAATTTAATTTTTGGCAATAGAAAAGCAGGCCATTGCTGACCTGCTTAGTTAATCCCCGTCTGCCGGAGCGAGGAAAGATTACTTTTTCATTTGATTTATTCCGGAAAATATTCCACTTTTTGTGTCAAAAATATTCCTATGGCCCAGGTTACTAAAATATTTGCAGTAACACGGGCCAAACTGGCAAGCGCTTGCGAATTTACCCCAAATACTTCGCCACTGCTGCGGCCGTATCATATTTGCTATTTCCTGAAAGCAACACTTCATTGGAATGGCCTACACTGCCTCCACCTACGATATATAAAGTTTTGGCGCTCATAGCATCCTTGGGTACAGAATGATCGTCCGGCCGGATGA
>NZ_JAVHUW010000058.1 GCF_030954495.1 Candidatus Desulfosporosinus nitrosoreducens
TACAATGTCTTTTACAAAACGGTTCCTGAAATCAGAAAAAATGTTAAAGCCTTTCTCAAATCCATAAGCACGAGACCAGAAGCCGTTATTCAAAGGCTATGTTGTAAGTTGTAGTGAAGAATTAATTCAACTTATATAGTAATTAATTTAACACCTTGTTTCAACTCCTGAATAACCTTTGTTTTTCTATTCAAGCACCTTTCATTCTCAATAAGCTTTAAAAACATAGTGAACCCTACTACAATAAAAAACGTAGTAGTGTCAATAGCTAGTATAGGCACAATTCCTATCTTATTGTATAAAAAAGTGCCTAGGATAGGTCCTAGAATTAATGATAAATTCGATATCCACGCACTCAGTGAATTAGCCAATACCAAATCATCCTCTTTAAATAAAAATGGCATGATTGAGTTGGTAGCTAAATTATAAAAAACCTCACTAAATGCGGTAAAAATTATAATGAAATAAACCAATGGGAAGCTTAACCTACCATTCCAAACTACAAGCAGCAATACAAGTGAAAGCGCTATTCCACGCATCCCATCAAAGAAAATCATTACTTTTTTTCTGCTAACTCTATCGATAAAAACCCCAGCGAACGGATATAATATTATTTGTGGAATATACTTTATGGATAGAATAAAGGCAAACATTGTCGCAGAATTAGTTTCCTTTAACACATAAAGTGACAATGCAAAATAAGTCATAAGGCTTCCAAGGTCTGATATAGCTTGGCCTAGTGAGTACAACAAAAAATTACGTGTATGTACTATTTTAAAAAACATTCTATCATTCCTCATTTATCAATATAAAGCCGCTCACCATGCCACTTGCTCAGATACCCATTCCACAAGTTTCCTTAAATTCCTGCAAAAAGCAGCAGCGAAAAAGCTAGAGCTCCCAAATCAGGTACGCTCTAGCTTTCACGTTTATAACTTCTACTGCTTTGCCAGCAAGCCAAACTCCTTAAGCGGCCAGTATCTGAATAGAGCTCTTCCCTCAACATTTTGGGCTGGCAGAGCTCCCCAGTAATGACTATCATAACTGGCATTGCGATTGTCACCTAAGACAAAATATGAATCCTTCGGGATTTGCAGCGGTCCATAATTATAATCCGGTTTTGCCATTTCGTAAGACTCAGATAAGGCCTGGCCATTGACTAATACCTTGCCATCTTCTATTTGCACCGTATCTCCCGGCAAACCTATAACTCGTTTTATCCAAGGGTCACCTGTCGGATTAGCGAGATTTTTCGGCGGGTTAAAAACGATAATATCTCCACGATGAATTCCTGAAAATTTAAAGTATAATTTATCCACTAAGATCCTGTCATTAATCAGGATTGTCGGCGACATTGATGGAGTTGGTATCGTTGACGCTTCCACTACAGCACTGCGTAAGCCCCAAGATAGTATAAAAGCAAATGCAAGGATCTCCAGCAACTCAAGAATTTTTTTCTTAGAACTCCCTTGTCTTTTGGCCATTTTTACCTTCCTTCCTTTGTATTTTATAGTTTTCCCCGGCATGGTTGTCCTAATATGGCGTGGCGAGGCTGGGCTTAGGCTCATAGGTTACTGTTCTTTTCTTCTTGCCTCATAATCTTGTTTTGCCATCAAATATGAAGGGTGATAAAGACCTGTCGGAGGATAGTATTCATCGTTTTTATACTTAAAACCCAGTTTTTTAAGCAATTGTGCCGACGCTATATTTTTAGGATTATGCCCCGCAAAAAGCGCGCTCACACCCAGCCGATTGAAAGCATATTCTATGACCGCAAAACAAGCTTCTTGAGCAAAACCTTTCCCCCAATAGTTTTCTTTTAAATGGATACCCATTTCTAAAATCTTATTTTCATAATCATAAGGTCTCAAACCGCAACATCCAATATTCTCATCAGTTTCTAATAAATAAACCGGCCAGTATTGCATATTGGCAGTTTCATAAGTATTTATTTCCTTGATCAGCCTTTGGTGAACCTGTTCATCAGACATAGTACCTGTTGCTACAATGAACTTCGTTACTTCCGGATTGCCCCAAAGTTCTTTTGCTTGGGATAAATCTCCTTGACTCCATACCGAAAATCCTAGTCTTGTTGTTCTTAGAAAATAATTTCTCATAATTTATTACTCCTACTAATCCTCTAATCATCAAAGATTCCATATCGTACACTCTCCGCTTGCCGCTCCTTCAACACTTCCGCTTGGCTCATACAGAACTTGTCTGCCGGTGTCTTCTATCAAGACGACTACTTCGAACCGCATGTTCTTCTTAAACTTAGCAAAACGCAACCGGCTTAACACTCATTTTCCAGAAGTCTTATGACTTCCTCAACATCCATAACGTCGGCAAAACGTTTATTCCAAATCTTAAAGTTATAAAACTCATAAAGTTTCTCGCCGGACAGGTAATCGTTATCAAAAGTCGTATTCGTTTCTTCCGGTATTACCACTTTATAGTCATAGTCAAAAGCGCTCTTGCAAGTGGCATCAATACAATATTCTGTTTGAAGTCCAACTAAAATTATGGTCTCTATATTTTGGCTATCCAGATATTTCTTCAAATCAGTTTTGTGAAAAGCACTATTATACTGTTTCTCAAAAATTAATTCATCGCCTTTAGGTGCTACCGCATTGTAAATTTGCCATCCATCTGTGCCAATTTCAAGCTCTGTACCCTTTCCATCGTCATGCCGTACAAACAGAATTTCTTTTTTATTTTCTCTGGCAGCTAATATTAATTTTCTTATATTTTCTATTACTTTGTGTTCATTATAAGGATGTGCATTGATCAATGCATTTTGCACATCCACCACTAACAATACCATATTACTCATAGTACTTACTTCCTTTACTAAAAAGTTCCCTACGCTCTCCGTGGGTGATTACACTTATGGTCTTCCCGCCGGCTTCACCCACTCAACATCCTTATCTTTCCCTCAAGCGCTGAAAGTTCAGGCTGAAACCTTCTTTTCTGCCGGCTAAGGTGTTTGAAACCCAGGGAGAGGCGTAATATCATTATCGATTTAAAAAAGCGATCACTTCAGCGGCCGGTAAAAAGAAAGCCTGTCCCAGTAAAGTACCGACTAGTTTTGAAGCAATTAACAATACAACCAATGCCTTAACGTCAGTGTATGGCCTCTTCCCCCTCAATGCTTGATCCGTTATTACAGCTGAGTTTGGATCTATTAGTAATGTTAACAGGATGGAAGCCACCCCATTTATTACTCCGGAGGATGCGACAACTGCAAGTCTATGTTCCGCAGTAACCAATGTCGCCGAATAACTCGCCGCAAGAACACCAATGGTATATATTCCTGTAACCAATGTATTTAAAATGAGTAATCTCTTAGGAATGTCCCGATATCTTAAGCGGCTAAACATTGATTTCGACGGCCTTGTTGCACTGCTAATTATTCTTTTAATATTGTTCAGTTGTAATGCCTCAACTACCAGTGAGGGCGCGGACCCTGTTATTTCGAGGCGTTGTACCGCCTTTTCGAAAACTTTTAGAAACGTAGGGATTAATAAAACACCAGCTAAAGTTCCTATCGTGGATGAAAAAACCACAATGCGCATATCCATAATTGGATTAATTCCTTGAGCAATACTTATCCCTATAATACCTCCGACCAAGGGAGCCTGGAAGGTATTGGCAGTACGTGAAACTAGGGCAAATATGTTAAATAAAGAGAGAGATAACGCTACCTGCCCACTTTTTACCGAATTCAATCTCACTGAGTAGGAAAAGGTATCGACAAGGTGGATGATAGCTGTTAACGTAATCACTTCAACCATCGCTCTTCCCATAAGTCAGCAATCCTTTCTTAAATAAAAGATCCTTCTTAGTTGAAATAGTTTGTATTTCAACAGAGTAAGGCAAAAGCCATGGCAGCAAAACGCGTTGGCAATCGTCCCACTCCCCTAACGCTCCCGACGTGATTTTAGCCTATTACCAGCTTTCGTAGTGGATTACTTCTTCAAGTTTCTTTCTGGGACGATCTTTTGGAGATTCCCCTGCATAGCCGAGAGTAAGAATACAGATTACATATTTGTCGTTGGGAATATTTAAAATTGGTCTGATTTCTTCCTGGGTAAACCAAGCAACCCAGCATGTTCCCAAGCCTAAATTGTTGGCTTCAAGAACAATATGCTCTATTGCAATAGATGTATCTCTGATAATTTGCTTAAGTTCAAGCTCTGGACTATCTTCATGCAGCGATATTTGGACATTGTCAGTTATTCTCGACCGTATATCGGCTACACAAACAATAAATACCGGAGCTGTGAGCATCCATTTTTGATTATTAGACACTTCAACTAATTTTTGTCTCGTATGTTCCGACTTAACTACAATAAAATGCCAAGGTTGTGTATTGTCACCAGAGGGGGCTAATCTTGCGCTTTCTAACAATTGCATGATTAATCCATCATCAACTGGTTTTTCGAGATATCTCCTTATACTTCTACGATTCTTTATCTGCTCAAGCATAATAATTACTTCCTTTTGTCAAAGCTTTTTCAGCTGCTTGCTGACAATGATAACAAAAGCATTCCTTTAGCAGCAACCGTTCTTTCCAGTGCAGGCAAACTTTTCCGTCTGTTAAAATCGCTGACTTTGCTAACAAATATATCCACAAGTTTTCTAAGATCATCATAAATTGCGCTGTATTTTACCACATCTTGGTGTCGGGGTCAATTTACGTACTTTCCCCCTGTCCCAGATTCGAATGCGCATTCGAATCTGGGACAGGCCTGAATTCCCCCAGGAATCAGAACGGTATTCGTTATACCGTTATTTTATATTGCTCAGCCGTTTCTTAACAAACTCTAACTAGCATCAATTTCAATTATTGCTTTTTTCATAGCGGTATCTGTTATCTCAATCTCAAAAGGATATCTCGGCTGAGGGCCTTATTATAGTGAGATTACCGCAATATTCGTCTGTTTTTTGAGACTTAGCGATGTCTTCGCACATTTTGCAGAGTAATTTTAGTACATGCGTCCTTGTTGGTTCTATGTTCTTAAGGATGGAATCTATTATTCGTCACATCTCACACACCTTTTCAAATACCAGGAAAATCTGGAATTACATTTTTCACATCTCCACTTGCGGTTTTGCATTACCAGCCATTTTTCTTCGCCAATATCTTTTAGTAAACTAAGGTTCTCAATTGCTTCAGCATGATGTGGTTTACCATCACCATTAAAATCAAGCAACTTCTTACAAGGGAAATCGCTGCATAAGCTGCAATATTCAATTTTTTTGTTTCTTGCACAGTCCCTGACAGCACAGTCTCCGCATTGGTTTTCTAATCGGCAACCAGGGCAAAACTGAAGTGATTGGTTTTTATATTTATCGTACATTGATGGCATATGCCGAACATGATCTTTATTATTTTCTTCAAAACCAACTTTAAAGCTGCATGCGCCACAATAAAGACCACAATAAGCTATCAATTCATCTGTCATTGAAAGTACTCCTTCTTGTAATTAACTAAGACCAGTTATCCATACAACGAGCCATCGTCAACGCTCCCGTGCCCCACCAAGAAGCCGAATCTTTTCAATTTCTGATCCCTTTTTCATGTTTGGAAAAGAAAGTCTAAAACAAACCACCGTCCCTATTTAGTCGCGGGTTGGTGGTAAATTACTGTTAACAGTTTTCTTTTTTGATTTTCATGAATACAAAGGTGTTGTTATCCGACAATTCATCCTGGTACAGGAAATCGAGTCTCCTAAACTTTTTAATTTCATTCAAATCTTCAACGGCATTTTCAGCCATGAAACGCACCATTTCACCGCGTGCCATTTTCACATAAACTCCTTTTTCAATAATTTTACCGCCAATCAGCTCGCCAAATTTGCAGGTGACATAATTGACATTGGGAGTTAGGTATTTCTCAACAGTTTTACTGTATTCAGCCGAAGCAAGATTTAAAATTGTGGTGTCATTCTGGGTTAAGTACCGATAGATATCATCTTTCCAATAGTCATACAAACTATGACAGAAAACCGTTTTCAACTTTGCCTGCATTTCCAAGCGATAGGGTACAACTCCGTCAAAGGGTTTCAATATGCCATAAAATCCGGATAAAATCCGCAGATGATCCTCAATGTAGTCAAAATAGCCGTACTCAAATACCTGTGGTGCCATGTACTTATACTGAATGCCATCGTAGGCTAAAATGGCTGGGGTTGTGGACCCGCACAAATCCATTTTTTGATAGCGCTCATAGTTCAGGCCGGCAATCTCAGCATTGCAGCAAAGCAGTTTTTTAAGTTCTTCATATGTGAGGCTTTGTAGATATTCTTTTAGTTTTTGAGCTTTTTCCAGGTATACAGGGGCATTGCGAGAGGGAAGAAAATCCCCGTCCATATTCATTTTCTTGGCCGGAGAGATTATAATTTTCAATATCGTTTCAATCCTTTATTATTCACCCTTGATTTATCTTGTTTATTTGTTACCTGAAGTAATCAGAAACTGGAATGCTGCCAAGAGGGGAGCCCCTACCGGCAAACTTGCACTGAAAAGATTGATCTCCGGAAGAGATTTTGTAACACCGCAAGCAAATATTTAGTGTATTTAAATTCTTATTTCGGTCTTATACACAACAACAGCTTTTCCACCTACCCTAACTTGTTCCGGTCTTCCGTTATTCAATTTAACAGTCACTTCAACAATGCCACTTCGACCTATTGCAGCTCCTTGTTCAGCTTTGAAGGAAAAGACAGAACCATTATGTTTTACCAAACCATGTTCCACTAAATATACACCAAGAGGGCCATTAGCATTTCCTGTCACTGGATCTTCGTTAACACCTATGGCTGGTGCAAACATCCTTCCATGAGTTAAAATTTCCTTTTCTTTTGAATCCATTGTAAAAACAAAATATCCATTGCAATTTATTACTTTACTAATTTGTGCTAGTGCAAGCATGTTTGGAACTAAGGAATTCAACTTATTTCGAGTTTTGATCCCGATAATAACTTTGGAATGTCCGGTAGAAACAATTTGAATTGGGCACCTCACATCTAATTCCTCTTGATTAATACCCAAGGCCTCAAGTATTTGTTCTCTTTCTTGCATACCAAGTGGCGGATACAACTCGATCTTTCCTTGAGTCATTATTACAGAATAATCGTTTCCATCTTTAATTATTTCAACAGGTAAAATTCCGATTTTGATTTTATGGATCACGGTGGAAGAATCCAGGTTATATTCTAAAGCCCGGATATAATGAGCTGCTATAGTGGCATGTCCACAAACAGGGACTTCGGCTTTAGGTGTAAAGTATCTAAGCCTTACTTCATGATCGTCTCCATCAGGCGACAAAATAAATGCCGTTTCGGAATTATTTAGTTCTCCGGCAATTTGCAGCATTTCCTGCTCGGAAAGTTCATCTGCGTTTAAAACTACACCAGCCGGATTGCCCTTAAATTTTTCCGTAGTAAATGAATCGACCTGAAAAACTTTTATAGTTCTCAACCAGAATTTCCTCCACTTCCTTAGATCTTATATTTAATTTACTGCGAATCTAAAAAGCCAGATGTCAACTGCATCGGGAAATTGAGTTCATGCGAGGGAGGTTAAACGTACTTGAGGCACCGCTATTTTCTTAGCAATGAATATTCCTAAGAAGCCTCCTATAAGCTGTCCGACAATGATGGAGACTAATAATGTTGGCTGAAAGTTTGTGATGTAAGCTAACCAGTCTCCGATGACATACCCGCCGCAAACGCTGTAAGCAATACAGATCACCTTGTCAGGGGCAGGCATATCCTTTACCATCTTAAACATGGCTATAACATTGGCTGACGCAGCCAGTAAACCGGTGCTGCCGCTGGGACTTAAACCAATCACATTACCCATTACCAGTAAAGGCTTCCGCAGGTACTTTTGAATCAGATAGACCATCGGAAAGGCCCCCGCTAACATCATCCCGTAGACACCCAACAGTTCTACGGCCCTAAAGGGCTCTTGACTGTCGGCTATAACCGGGCTAAACCCCCAACTACCAAAGATTTTAGTGAAGAATCCGGAATAATATTCAATGATGGAAAAAGCAACGATAAGTTTCAAAGCGGACATGAGAACTTTGCCGTAGAGCGTGAACCCCTTTATCATTTTATCTGGAATATATCTTAATCCTATAGCAAGAAGAGAGCAAAATATCGTCAGAGGAACCAGATTTATAAATATTCCCTGTAACGTGAAAGCAAGGTGATAGGTAGCCGGACCGGTCACAGCAAATGTGGTGCGAATCGGGGGCTTGGTAAAGTAAAGAATCATACAAGTTGACAGAACACCGAAAGGAATTGCAATGATACCGGACATTGCTCCCAAGGCTAAATAGCGGTGATCCTGTTTCTCAAGCATCGCTAAACCTACCGGGATATTAAAAGAGATGATTGGTGCTGCCATGATACCTACAACTAAGGCCATGATCCAGTTTTCAGGACTTTGCGCAATCTGATGGGCCAGGAGATAGCCGCCGATATCGCTGTCGATAAAAGTAGCGGCCCCAATTGCCGGATCGGCTCCAATCAGATGGTATACCCGGCCGAAGATTTTCTGCACGAAGATGGTTAGATAAGGGACCGATACCATTAATCCTATGACAGGCAAAAATAGGGTTCCTACGGTTTGCATTCCTTCCTCGAAAGCTTTTCCTAAACACGATTCTTCTTTTATGATTGAAGAAACCGCTCCGGCAAGACAGCAAAGCAGGATAATGTATAGCACCAGCTTGCCGATAATATCCATCTCATAATCACTCCTCCAAGGCATAGCGGATTCATAGGCAATAGGAATTGAGCACAACAGGTTTAGATGATTTTGGTACTGCACGATTTATCCGCTAACGAATGTTCGTTAGCAAAATAGTATCGCCAAAAGAATCCCAACCACTGTCAGATTCATGATTCGGATTTGGCCTCTTCTTTAGCTTTGTTCCAACATCTCCGGCAAACAGGTAGATAGCTTTCGTTTCCGCCGACTTCAATTTGCCGGCCCTCAAAAACAGGCAGGCCATCTTTAAATCTTAGGACCATGGTTGCTTTGCGGTTGCAATACCAACACACGGTTTTTACTTCTTCAATCTTATCGGCATAGATGAGAAGAGCTTCGCTTCCTTCAAATAAGTTATTTTGAAAATCATTTTTTAAACCGTAAATAATAACCGGGATATTTAATTCATCAACAACCCGGCAGAATTCCAAAACATTGCCGCGGGTTAAAAAGTTCCCTTCATCACACAAAACACAGTCTGGCATCTCCCGCCTGGCCAGATCAAAAATGTCCGTTTTGGGATCAATAGTTATAGCCGGTTGGGAAATACCCATTCGTGAAGTGACCCGCCCTGTACCATAGCGGGTATCAATCGCAGAGGTAAAGATTAAGACCTTTTTTCCCTGTTCCGTATAGTTGTAGGCAATTTTCAATAAGTCGGCAGTCTTACCGCTTCCCATGGTCGCATAGCGGAAATACAGTTGAGCCAAATTTCCTCCTCCTTAAATCTTCCTGGAATTAAATTTAATCACAGGGCAGGCGGGGAATTACTTTGCTAGCCCTTCTATATATTTGTGCATAACCCCTCCACAACAATTTTCCGGTGGAAGTTCGATAATACAACAGTTTATATCCTTTGGGTTAACACCCAGAGAATTATGTGCCAAACGGTTGATTTTTTCCATCAGGCTCTTTTTCATCTCAGCGGTTCTACCGCAATACATAAAAATTTCTATAAATACAAAGTTCACATTGCGGCTTATATGCGCACTTCTAAACTCCTTAGGAGTTTGATACACCATTACCTGTCCGACAGTTTCCTCGATTTGTAGCGCTTCCACCAAGGAAGTCCTTACATCACAGGCAAAACTATTGATGATATCCGGTGGAATCGAATCGGCTAGGTGAATTTTAACAAAGGGCATTTTATTAACCTCCCAACTTGTAATATCAACACATTTAATCCAATAATCACTAACCCTGGTCACCCAATATCCCTTCACCAACCTGGCCTACCCACCTTCAAAAAGGGGTTGCTTTGGGAAACCGTTGAAATTGATTCTTCGTGGCGCTATCGGAATAGGCACCTTATTCTGTTACTGAGTAAATTGAGATTGCAAGTTTGACGCTAACGGAAAGCTCTTAATATGTTCAAAGTTTATTACCTCAATCTTATTTGGGCTTATCCTCAGCGTAACGTGATCAATTCCTACTTCATTATGAGCTCCAATATAAGGTTCAACCTCAAACTTGACCTCGTATACCTGCTCAGGGTCAGGCTTTTTGGCATCTATAACCTTCACCATGTAGGGTGGCGCCATAACATTCTGCCCGTAATAATTCGTTATTGACTGTTGAAGGTATGGGTTAAGTGACGTAATAAGCATTTCTTTATATAGTTCCGTCTCTTGATTTCCGGTCTGAGGCTGTGATAACACCACAGCTTTAGTTTGCCCTGTGGCATATGTTTGAGTAATAACCACTGAGGCAATCGTCAATGCCGAAACGATTGCTATCAGACTGATCTTCACCAACAACTTATGCTTAGTCATCAGCACCACCCCATCTTCATGGAAATGTAAGCTAAGCCAGCCTATCCCTCGTTCTGGATCTTTGGGCGGCTGCTGCCCAAAGCCGAAGCCCGGCGGAGCGGCTACGAAATTGTTTAAAGGTACTTTTTAAATCCTTGAACAAAATCCAATTCGTATCCAATTGCCTCATAAAATTTATGGGCTTCTTTTCTATGGCCAGCGGACACGAACATCGTGTAATAACAACCTCTCTTACGCCCGACTTCCTCTATTTCTTTCATAAGGATTTTTCCAATTCCTCTGCCATGCCAAGTCCTTTTTACTATAACATTTTCAATTACCATAAATGGCTTACATTTACCCACCAAATCAAGACAAATAATCCCCATTACTGTACCGACCACAAGATCGCCATCTTTGGCAATCTTGATTACATAATCCTGATTAAGCCCCATCAATTTAAAATTCTCTTGCATCCTATATGAATTGGTTTTCTGGCCGCTAAGTTCCTCGTACAGTTGAGCTAAGGGTTCCAAATCACTAACAGTCGCTGATTGTACGGTTATCAATGAGTCCTGCCGCCTTCCTCAACTTATTCTTAACCTTATCTTCTAGCTTTCTACGTATTTCTGAATAATCCTCTTGCGCTTGCAGGATTCACAGCGATAACTTAAGACCTAACCTACTCATACTTTACCAAGTGTTCCCCTGATAACCTCTGTCTTCCGTTCGGCCGTTTGATTGTTTGGTTTACTTAGGTTTTTCACTATACCTTGATCTTGGTTGATCCAAGTCTCTCTCACAAGAGACAGGTTGTATTTTTCAGGGAACAGTCTGGCAAATACAGCCTGTCCCTTGCATTTCACGCCAACTACCGGCTTTCATCATGGTTCAGTTATTTATAACGCAATACTTTTTCAATCTGTCCCAGATAGATTCTGTGGAATGTTGCTGAGTCTTTATAGTAGTCTTTAAACAATTGCTGCGAATCAAAATTATCCTTTTTCACATCCGTATGATAAACTTTTTGGCACACGAAAATGGTTTTTGCCTCTTCAAAAATAACTGTGTTTTCAAAGGGGATAGGATGCAACCCCGACTCAGCCACTTTATCACATTCATTGCCATGCATTCTTCCACAGATTTGTAAAGCGGGATGATGAAGAACGTCAAAAAAAGACACCGTAAAGTAATCGTTATTCTCTAAAAATTGATAGGAATACCTATCCGGATGAACATATACCTGTACCATTGGTTGAAGAAAAAATTTTCCGCACATAACACCGGTAATAGTCATCATGTTAAATTTGTCCTTCGTTCCGGCGGTTAAAAGCGCCCACTCCTCAACTTTAGTAAATGGGTTAAAATCAAACTGTTTTAAAGATATTTCCTCAAAACTCACTAAAATCACTCCTTTGTTATAAATATCCGGAATTTGAGCGTTTACCGTTGTCATCTAACTCACAATAGTTATTTTAAAGCTAAGCTCTGCAAAATGTTCCTCATTGCCGCCATATCGCTGTTCATGGAAAAATCGTCCGTTTCAATTGACACCCCAAAAGCTAAGGAGCTGTCACTTATTGGCGCGACAACATAAAGCTCTGTCCATGTCCTTTGTTCAGGAGAAGCCGCCGGCATATCTCTATCCAAAATGTACATTTTGGCATTACCCAGACCGGAAACGATATCCTCTCTCCGGACTATTGAACTGTGGTTGGGCAGGCTGCTGTTATCACCGTAATAGCCAACCATTTCGATCCGGCCAACCACTTTGCCGTTCTTGAGAATTTGACCTTCTTTATCGCCATTTAGATTTATGTTCCAACCACCAGGTAAGCTGTCATTAATCTTTAAACCGATTTGCTCAATGGCTTTCTCGGTATTTACTTTAAACCAGTAAAAAATCTGATGATTCCCGTTGCCCCAGGTTATTTCCAGATTGAATAAATACTCGCCTGAGTAATAAGGGGCCACAATCGAGTGGTTATCAACCGGATAATCGGTGAACTCTTTGTTTTCATCTACTAATTGCACCTTATAGGAAGGCTTATCTAAACCCATTACTTCAGCGGCTTTGAAGTCAATGCGCGCACCCGGTTTTACAACATCAGCAGGCAGGGCCATGGCATCGTTCATTTCTAAACCAAAATTCGAGTTATCCACTACTCCATCAGGTTGGGAGGTGTAATTTGCTGTGCTTCTTACCCAATTGATTTTTGTCGAGCCATTGCTTATGTCCACCTTTGGATATTTGGAAGAGTAGCCAGGCTGGTTGGCAGTTATGTCCTTCATCTGCGCAGACGGAAATATCTTGGTTACAGTCAATAATAATTGCTTATTGCCGCTGGAATCCAGCAAATAATAACTTGAAGGGCTTTGAATGTCTTTGATGATCTTGCTGAAACTTTAGTGAGTAATAGCTTTTATAGGTTCCGCAAACTTATCTTGGGAATTGTCCGTACTGAAATCTATCGTTTGGCCGTTATAAGCCAAGACATGGATGACAGGATCTCCTTCTGTTGTGTAGTCAATCATTCGCAATTTGGAAACTATACCATGGTCAGCCGAGTCCAGGAAACCTTCTAATTTGTCTATGTTGTAAACCTGGCCATGATCATTTACCACATCGCCTTGACCGGCAGCCTGCTGAGGGCCGAAGGATTTTATGGTTGATTGATTGGAACATCCTGCTATACTAAGCCCCAACGCGAAACAAATGATCACAATGATTCCTTTCCAAAACCTCTTCTCAATCAAACCCATCTCACACCTCTGTTAGATTACTTAACATTAGGTAGGAAAAATCTCTGCTAACGAAATCTCCGTTAGCTCAGGAACTTCATCACCCAAAAGATCATAGGCAATGTTACCTTCGACTTCATTAAACTTTGTATGTAAATTCCTGTTAAGATTATCATAAGGGGAAACTTCAGGATATACAACCGTCTTCCTTTAAAATGACCAGGGACATAGTTCAGCCGGATCAACGATCTTGTTGTGCTTTTCCGGGGATTTTACGAAAGTAAAAACCCGGCTATCTTAGATAACCGAGTTTTCCTCATCAATTGCCACCATCATTACCCTTCAAAAGGTTCGCAGAAACAAAAAAATTTAGCCGACTTGCCGCAACAAGCATTAATTGTGGCAGCCGTTTTTATAGCCTGCCTAAATCAAATTTTAGCCTGAAAGGAGATACTGCCGGATCAAACGACATGGAGCACTGCCGCTAAACAGCCAAAGCCTTTCTCACCTCGGTGATGCCCAGCACAGTGTTGCCCGCCTCATCCACCAACACTCCATAGATTTCTTCTGCCTCTTTAACGGTGATATAGCCGTTTTTCACATCCAGAGCCACTTTTTCCGCCGGACGTTTCAGGGGATTGCCATAGCCGCCGCCGGAACCGGTGACCATCCGGACGATATCCCCTTTGTGCAGCAGGATTTTCGAGCCCGTACCGGCCTGCGGCTCATGGCTGCCGTCCCTGCGGATAAAATCGAAGCCGTTGGGCGAACCGTCGTGTCCTCCGCTGTAGCCCCAGGCCGGATAATCAAACCGTCCGTAGGTTCCCGAAAAATAGACGTTATCGTTCAAGGCCTGATGACCAAGGATAATACCGTAGCCTCCCCGGTACTCCCCTGCGCCGGCATTGTTGGTGTTCAAGCTGTATTCCGTGACCCGGTAGCCAAACTTGGCCTCCAGCACTTCGGCCGGAATGTTGTAGGTCTCGCCGTCGCCGGTGCAAAACTGGGCGCTGTCGCCGTCCCGGTCAACACCGGCGCCCCAGCCGCCTAGAGTTGGCCCGACATCCACAAAGGGGTCCCCTGTTACAGAATGGGTACCTGAGAGTGAATAGGCGCCAACTGTGAGAAAATGTCCCGCGGTCAGTCTGCCCTTTTCCACCACCGGGGCCATGGCCTGCCAAACCAAATCCAGGGCAAACTGCATGGATTCATAATAGCAGGATACCGCCGCCGGTCTTTGGGCGCTGAAAATACTGCCTTCCTCGGCAATAATCTCCAAAGGCTCGAAGACCCCGTCATTGATATCCTGTTCGGGGCCGGTGCAGGCCAGGAAAATGCTGCGCATGGCCGATATCAAACCGGTGCGGCTCAAATTGATAGGTCCGGAGGTCTGGGGCGCGCTGCCCCTGAAATCTACAGTCATCCGCTCGCCCTTGATGGTCACAACCGTTTGGATCCGGAAAGGTCCGTTTCCCAGCACATCCCTGTCCATAAAACCGCTGGCGGTGTAGACGCCGTCCGGGATAGCCGCTACCCTGCTGCGGGAGTATTCCGCGCTGTTTTTCAGCAGGCGCTCAATGGCATTCTTGACCGTCCGTTTGCCATATTTGGCGCAAAGTTCCCGGATGCGCTTTTCTCCTGTGCGCAGCCCGGAAATCTGAGCCCACATATCGCCGATGGACATGTCCGGCAAGCGGACGTTGCTGCGGATAATTTCAATAATCGCCTCGCTGATGACCCCTTCGTTGAACAGCTTGATGCAGGGAAGCTGAAGCCCTTCCTGATAAATCTCATTGGAATCCACCGAATAACCCGGGTCCTTGCCGCCCAGTTCCGACCAGTGGCATTTGTTGGCACAGTAGCAAAAAATCTCTCCGTCAATATAGACGGGAATGACCAGGCCAACGTCCTGAAGGTGGGAACCGCCGCCCCTATAGGGATCGTTGATGATAATAATGTCGCCTTCCTTAAGATTGCCCTTGGAGGTGTATTTTTCAATAACCTCCTTAACCATGGAGGAAAGCATGCCCAAAAAACCCGCCACGCCGTTTCCCTGGGTCAGCAGGCGCCCCTGCTCATCCGTCAGCCCGGAGGCAAAGTCCAGAACCTCGTAAATAATCGGACTCTTGGAGGTTCTTGCTACCGAATAGAACATCTCTTCACCAATGGCTTGCAGCGAATCCTTGATAATATCCAAGGTAATCAGATCTGTAACCACATCTGTTTTTTGCTCTGACATCTTGATCACACCCCCGTTTCAATCATAATATCGCCAAAATCGTCGATCCTGGCCCTCATGCCCGGTTCGATCACGGTAGAGGCGCTCACCTCTTCGACGATGGCCGGACCGGCTATCTGCATACCCGGTGACAACTTCTCCCGCGCATAGACAACAGTATCAATCTTGCCGGTTCCTTCAAAAATAACCGGACGTATTTCCAGCACTGCTTCATCCAGGGTATAGGGTTTGGCTTCCAGGGTCTTAATAGGTACTTTTTCCACCCGCCCAAAGGAGGCCAGGTGCAGGTTGACAATCTCCACACCGCTGTCATCCAGCCGGAAGGAGTAATTGAGCTCATGTTCCTGGTGGAAGGCTTCAATGAAGGTTCCCAGGTTCTGGGGATTCATATCCTCATTGGGCACACGCACCTTCACCGTATGGTCCTGCCCAATGTAGCGCATATCGAGATAATGAACAAAATAGATGTTTTCTCTGGCCACGCCCTTTTCGGCGTTGTCCCGGTAAGCCTTTTCCTCCAGTTTCCGCCATTCTCCATTGATTGCCTCATAATCAGGGTTAAGCAGCCGGGCGTTGTACGTCTGGATATCGTCGGAGCGCAGATCGGTCATCATCATTCCCCAAGCCGAAAAGACCGAGGCCGCCAAAGGGATGATAACTTTTTTGATGTTCAGCTCCCGGGCCAGGGAGGCCGCATGCATAGGCCCGCCGCCGCCGAAGGCCACCAGGACAAATTCCCGCGGATCATAGCCTTTCCGCACCGACACCAGCTTGAGAGCGTTGAGCATATTGGAGTTAGCTACCCGGATAATGCCCATAGCCGCCTCTTCGGCGTCCAATCCGTAGGGAGTACCTATCTTTTCCTGGATCACGGCGCACACCTGGTCCAAATCCACTTCCATATCAAAGTTTTTCTTGTCCAGCCGCCCCACCACCAGATTGGCGTCCGTGGTCGTCGGCTCGCCGCCGCCTTTCCCATAGGCTACCGGTCCGGGCAGAGCGCCTGCGGACTGAGGACCTACGCGCAGTGAGTTGGTGTTGTCGATCCAGGCGATCGATCCTCCGCCATTGCCGATCTCCACAATATCCACCACCGGAATCCGCACCGGATAGCCGGGAAAACGTCCGGTCTTTTCTATTTTGTATTCCGTTGTGGTCTTGACCTCACCGCCGTCGACCAGGGAGCATTTGGCCGTGGTGCCGCCGATATCGAAAGCGATGATCTTATCCTCTCCCAGCATTTTCCCCAGCATGGCCGCGCCGAATATCCCGGCCACGGGGCCGGATTCCACCATGTTGATGGGCAGCTCCTTGGCTTTTTCAAAAGTAGTGGTTCCGCCGTTGCTCTGCATGATGTATTTAGGACAACGGATTTCCATTTTCTCCAGCATGCCGTACAGTCTGTCGATATATTTTTTAGCCGTGGGTTTGACATAGGAGTTGAGCACCGCCGTTGTGCTTCTTTCATATTCCCGCCATTCCTTGGATACGGTGTAGGAGGCGGTTACCTCCACCTCCGGCCACAGTTCGGCAATCAGCTCTTCGGTCCGAATCTCGTGGGCTGCATTGACATAGGAATGCAGGTAAACCACGGCAATGGCTTCCACACCTTCCTTGCGGAAAATATCCAGGCATTTTTTTACATCGTCTTCCTTGAGGGGGACCAGCTCGTTACCCTGGTAATCCATGCGTTCCTCCACTTCCAGCCTTAAGTAGCGGGGAACAAAGGATTCCGGTTTCCGGAAATTGAAATTGAACAAATCCGGCCGGTTGCCGCGGCCTATTTCCAGAATATCCCGAAAGCCCTTGGTCGTGATCAGTCCCGTTTTAGCTCCTTTGCGCTCGGTCAGGGCATTGATGACCACTGTGGTCCCGTGGGTCAAATCCTGAATATCCTGCGGATCAAGGGGGCATTTTTTCAGGACATCGACAACGCCTTGCTCAAAATTGGGCGGCGTGGTGTGACTTTTATTGAAACGTACCCTGCCGTCTGCTTCTATATAGACGATATCAGTAAAGGTTCCTCCTATATCGGTTGCTACTCGCATCTATGTTTCCCTCCTTTTATTAATCTACTGCCTTTGGCCGTTTTTAAAATATGGATGGAATTATCACGGAAAACATTTCCAGCTCCGTATCTTCATTGTTAACAATTTTGTGCGGGCGGGTCGAGGGAAAATGGATGGTTTCCCCTTCGTTGGCCGTGTATTCAACACCGTCCACAATGGCCGTCGCTTTGCCCTTCAGGATCAGGAAAAGTTCCTCTCCCTCATGGGAAGTCTCCTCCATATCCAAAAAATGCGGCGCCATTTTCAAGCGGAAGCCGTCCAGCTTCCGGCCTTCAAATCTTCCGCTGAGCAAGCTGAATTCCTCATAACTGCGCTGCATACCCAAGAGGATATGGGCACGGCTGTTGCTGACAAATTCTTCTTTAACATCCGGTTCCGAAAACAGCTCCTTCATCGGCAATTCCAGGACGTCCGCGATTTTTTTCAGTGAAACCATGGTGATGGCCGATTTCCCGCGCTCCATCTGAGAAAGAAAGCTAATGGATAAATTGGTCTTTTCACTTAAGTCTTTAAGAGTCATGCCTCTTTGTTTGCGAAGTTCTTTAATCCTCATATAAATTTCCTTTTCCAAGTGTTACAACGCTCCACTTCACTTTTGTATAATTTAGCTGATCAATACCCCAGGTTTGTAACACCGAGGCCAATGGACAATCTACTAATTCAAGAGCGGCAAATTGGTCAATCCCACAACTCCAGAACACCGAAAGCCTTCTCGATACCCCATTGTTTGATTTCCTCCCGCTGCGGTGTCTCATAGAGGGCCTTTTTACTGCAATACCAGCCTGCTTTTTTCTTTAAGCCGCATAAAAATTCAGCGTATTTTAAGGGCGCAATATTAGCGTCAATGACGGGAACTCCAAACTCCTCCTGCAGGGTGCGGAAGAAGCCTAACTGGACAGTACACCCCAACAATATGGCCTCGGCGCCATCCTCCTCAATAGCAGCCCGGATCTCCTCCCGCAGGCGCTCTTTCGTATATTCGGGATCTTTCTGCAGCTCATGTACGCCGATCTCCAGGCTGCGGAAGGAGGCCAGTTTGTTGATATAGCCATGATGGAACACCTTGTCGCGCATGTCGGGAATACATTTCCTGCGCACAACAATGGTGGAAAAGGTCGAACCAAGGGTTGTTCCAATATGCATGGCCGCCTCAGCCGGCGCTGTAACCACCATCTGCCCGCAGATTTCCCGCGCTTCTTTCAAAAACGGATCGTAGTAACAGCCAATAATACATCCGTCATAGCCCTCTTTCTCCGCCTTTTTGACCCTATGCAAAAGCTCCGCGGCGATCAGTGCTTCATAATAATGATATTCCAGATGCTGCGGCAGGCCCGGTTTCAGGCTGACCACATCCAGCTGGGTACCTTCTTCCTTATAGGGTTCCAAATAATCTTTGACTTCCCGGTCCCAAGCCTCATGTCCTACCGGATTGATAAACAGCAGCTTATTTTTCATTAGCCGCATACCTCCGCTTCCTGAGGCTTTTTTAAACTATAGAGGTGGCAGCGCAGGCAGTGAGCCTCATCCAGATAAGACATAAGGGGATCTTCGGTCTTGCAGATATCCATAACATAAGGACAGCGCAAATGGAAGCTGCAGCCCGGCGGTATATTGACCGGCGAAGGTATTTCACCGGTGGATTTCACTTTTTGGGGCTTAAGCTGCTCTTCTTCATCCGAGATGACCGGCAAGGAGGAAATCAGCATTTGCGTGTAAGGATGTTCGGGCCGGTGAAAAAATTCCTCCGTCCGGGCTACTTCGGCAATCCTGCCCAGGTACAAAATGCCTACACTGGTGGCGATATTGCGCATCAAGCTCAAATCATGGGTGATAAACAAATAGGTCAGGTTCTTTTCTTTTTGCAGTTTCAAAAGCATGCTGATGATCTTGGCCTGAATGGACACGTCAAGAGCCGAGGTCGGTTCATCCAGTATGATAAACTTCGGCTCGGTAGCCAGCGCCCTGGCAATGGCCACCATTTGCTTTTCCCCGCCCCCAATGGAATTTGGCGTCTTGAACATATAATTTTCCGGCAGTTCCACCATATTCAGCAGTTCCCGCACGCGCTGCTCCCTTTCCGTCTTGTTCCCGCAAATCTTATGCACTTTAAGCGGCAGTTCCAGAATTTCTTTAATAGTCTGATGCGCGTTCAGAGAAGAACCCGGGTCCTGGAAGACGATCTGCATATCCTTTTTCATAGCCAGGGTCCTTTTTTTACCCTTGAGATTCAGATCCTGCCCCTGGAATAGTATCCTGCCTCCGCTAGGTTCGTACATGCCGATCACCGTATAGGCAATGGTGCTCTTTCCGGACCCGCTTTCCCCTACCAATCCTATCACTTCGCCCTGACGGATATCAATGGATACATCGTCCACCGCTTTGACATAGACAGGCTTGCCGTCTTTTTTACCGATATTGAAGTATTGTTTGAGGTTTTGGATGCTTAAAATCGTTTCCGACATTTTTTCCCCTCCTAGATATGCCAGCAGGCAACCAAATGCCCGTCGCCCGCTTCGATAAGCGGCGGCTTCTGTTCCACACATTCCTTGGTAGCCCGCTGACAGCGCGGCGCAAAACGGCATCCTTGCGGCGGGTAGAGATAGTCCGGAATGGAACCGTAAATACCGGATTGTATTCCCCCACCGGAAAGCCGCGGCACAGCCGCCATCAGCCCTATGGTATAAGGATGGAGGGTTCGCCGGAACATATCCTTCGTTTTGGCGGATTCCACCACATTGCCCGCGTACATCACATTGATGCTGTCCGTAAGCTCTCTGGCGACTCCCAGGGAATGGGTGATCATAATCAGCGACATGTTTCTCTTTTCCACCAATTCGTTCAGGGTCTTGTGCACCTGATCCTGAATGGTCACATCAAGGGCCGTCCCCGGCTCGTCGGCGATCATCAGGTCGCGCTGGGTCATGATGGCCATGGCAATGCAGATACGCTGCTTCATGCCGCCGGAAAGCTGGCTCGGGTAAAAGCCGAAGATGCGTTCTGCGTCGGGAATGAAGACATCGTTAATGGCCCGCAGCACCATCTCTTTTTGTTCTTTCCTGCTTTTGCCCTTGCCCTGAGAGGAATAGCGGACAACATCCATCATCTGCTGACCTATGGTAAAGACCGGGTTGAGGGCTGCCGCGGGCTCCTGGTAGATCATAGATATTTCTCCGCTGCGTATTGTGTTCAATTCCCGCCCGGACATCTCCAGAACGTCTCGGCCTTTATAAAAGATCTGCCCCTCGGGTATGACATAGCTTTTTTCCGGAATAATGCCCAGGATACTTTTGACCGTAGTGGTCTTGCCGCAGCCGGCTTCTCCCACAATGCCCACCTTTTCTCCCTTGTGGACGGTGAGGTTCACCCCGTCCAAGACTTTGGAGTAGCCTTTATAGACCTTGTACCAGAGCTTGAGGCTTTTTATTTCCAGAATGGTTTTGTCAGCTTCAGGATAGTCATGCATCTTTGCCATCTCCCTTTGACAGCATATCGCCGATACCATCACCCATAAAATTGAAGCCCAGGATGATAATGATGATGGCGATGGACGGAAATATGGTCATCCACCAGGAATCCGGCATGTAGCGGGCGCCGTCCGAAACCATCTGTCCCAGAGACGGCGTGGGCGGCTGTTCGCCGAGTCCCACATAGCTTAAAGTAGCGCCGATCAGGATAACCCAGCCCACATCCAGGGCCATCTTGGTAAAAACTGCCGAGAGACAGTTGGGCAGGATCTCCTTAAAAATGATGTGGACCTTGCCGGCTCCGATCAGACCTGCGGAAATAACGAAGTTTTCATTGCGGCAGGATGTAGCCATGCCGTAGACCAGGCGCGTATACCAGGGCCACCACATTAAGGTCACCGCAATCATGGCGTTGGTCAGGTTGGGCTTGAGCACCGAAGCAACGGCCAAGGCCAGCAGCAATGCCGGCACGGAAAGAAAGACATCCGTAATACGCATAATGAGCGTATCCACAAGGGTACCCTTAAGGTAGCCGCCCAATATCCCCAGGAACACACCTATAGGTACCGATATGGCCAGAACAATGACCGCCATGTATAAGGCTCCCCGGAAGGAAAAGATAATGCGGGTCAGAATATCGCGCCCCATGTTATCCGTTCCCAGCAGGAACTGCGCCGAAGGAGGCTTGTTGGCATGGGCGAAATCCACATAGGCGCCGGCGTGGGTCGGATAAGGCGTGATATATTTGGCCAAAACAGCGGAAAAAATGATGAGGAGAACCACCGCCAGGCCAACTCCCGACAGCTTGTTCCGGAAAAACTTGTGTCCCGCCCTTTTAAGGTTTTCCAGGCGTTTTTGAAAATCGTTGGTTACCGGGCGCTCTTCCTTGCGTTTCGCCTCATAAGCCAGAGCTTTCCTTATCTCCGCTTCTCTGTTTTTAATCATTGCTTTCCGCCTCCCAACCGTATCCTCGGGTCCAGATAGGCAACGATAATGTCAACGATGATGTTGATAACTACGAATATCGTACCGAAAATTAAAATCACGCCGGAGATAGCATTTAAATCTTTGGCCAGCATGGCGTTCATCCCGTATTTGGAAATTCCCGGCCAGCCAAAAATCACTTCGATCAGGAAAGCGTTGCTCATCAGGGCGGCTGTGTCCATGCCCATGCAGGACACGGCCGGTATGAGAGAAGGCTTAAACAGATATTTGTTCATGATCAGCCTTTTGGGAACACCGTAACCCTCCATGGCAGCCAGGTAGTCCTTGCCCATGTTTTCCGTCATGGCGTTGCGGACCAGGCGGGCTTCCTGGAACATACCCCCGGCACAAAGCGCCAAAGCAGGTGTCAGGATATGCAGGAAGGCGTCCCAGAAAGTAGAAAAATTACCGTTCAGAAGGCTGTCTACCGTATACATTCCCGTGATTCCGGGTGGCGGCGCAATGCCATGGCTTAAACGGCCCAGGACGGGAATGACCGGCCAGACATAGCCGAAGAGCAAAAGCAGCAGAACCGCCAGCACAAAGCCCGGAATTGCGACTCCGGCGTAAGAAAATACGCGGACTGCCGCATCCAAAACGCTGTCCCTGTGCTTCGCCGCCAGTCTTCCCAAAAATATGGAGCCTAAAACCAGGAATACCGCCGCTAAAATGACGACTTCCAGGGTAGCAGGCAGAAACTCCATCATATCCTGGAGCACAGGCCTTTTGGTCATGGTAGATATGCCGAAATCACCGGTCAAAACACCTTTGATCCAATAGATATACTGCATAGGCAGCGGCTGGTTTAAATGATTCTCCACCCGGAAGGTTTCCAAAGCGTGCTCCGTAGCCGTAGCGCCGAGGGCCATCCGGGCGGGGTCTCCGGGCACGATGCGCGCAACACAGAAAATAACGATAGAAAGACCAAATATAACCACGACAGATAAGAGCAGCCTGTTTAAAATAAATCTCTTGAAATTCATATTAACCCACTCTTCTTATGACGTATTTCTTTGGAGAGATAAAGGCAGCTGCTATTGATTTACGGCGAAGGTGCGGAACAGGAAGTTGTAGCCCATGGCCATTGAGACAGACTGGCCTGCCTTTGCTCTTTCCATGGCGGGGAATTTGATGGAATCATAGTAAGCATGCTTTTCAGCCTGCTCGGCGACCGGTATTCCCCAGCAGTTGTCATGAGCTTCCTTCTGCAGCTCCTTATAAATAGCCACCCGGGCCGTCTCATCGGTAGTCGTCAGCGCACTCTTGATCTTCGCGTCCACTGCGGGGTCTTTCAGCCATTCGGTTTGCTGCCAGGTAGCGGCCGTATCGGAATGGAAGCGCTGATAAAGCATGGCGCCCGCTTCACTGTAGTCGCTGGAGACGAAAGTAGTCGTTGCATTGGGAGTCGATTCTACCCTGGCCACATTATCAACATGGGTTGCCCAGGGAACCTTCACCACATTGACTTTTAAGCCGATCTGTTGAGCGGTAGCCTGAATAAGCAGAGCCAGTTTTTCTTCATCCGGCACGTCGGCAATCCAGTCAACGTCGACAGCGATGGAATCCAGAGAATTGGCGTATTTTGACTGTTTCAGCTCCTCTTTGGCCTTGTCCAGATTGAACTCATACTTGTATTCATCCGTATACCCCAGTACGCCCTTCGGTACAACGGAGTCGGCCTTGACATAACCGGGGAACAAGGTTTTAGTGACCTGCGAGTAATCGATCAGATAAGCCAGCGCCCGGCGGATATGCACATCGTCTGTGGGAGCCTTTTTGGTATTCAGCATCAGATAGAATATTGTTCCGTTGGAATAGCTGCCCACGTTTACTCCCTTGATATTGCCTAAAGCGGAATAGGCCTCGTCGGTCTGCCATTGGTCGCTGATATCCAACTGATGATTGGCCATCATAGTGCGAATCGTGGCAGGTTCGGTATTCATGATGATCTCAACGCTATCAGGCGCATTGGCTTCAAAGGTGCCAAAATAGTCTTTGAATTTTTTCAGCACGATCTTGTCCTGTACCTTCATTTCCGAACAGGTATAGGCGCCGCTTCCCGCATCGTTTTCCGCGAGGTAGGCTTTGCCGTAATCGCCGAAATTGCCGTAGGACCCTTGGGCTTGATGGGACTTCACCAGGTTCTCATTTAATATGTACAACCTGGGAAGTATTGACAGGAAGGGAGCAAAGGGTTTAGACAGCGTGAATTTTACGGTATAGTCATCAACTGCTTCAGTTTTGGCCAGATAATCTTTGAAAAGGTAGGCAAAGCCCTCACCGATTGTCATCAGGCGGTTGGCGCTGAATACGACATCACTGGCATGGAGTTCCGTGCCGTCGTGAAACTTTATCCCTTTGTTCAGGGTGAATGTCCATTCAAGGCCGTCTGGGCTTACTTTCCATTCCTTGGCCACAGAAGGTACGATTTTGTTGTCCAGATCGGGGTAGACAAGGGAATCGTACATATTGACGACTGCCACACAGGAAGTGTAGTCTGTGATGATGCCCGGATCGATTTTGCCTCCCGGAGACTGGGAAATACGGATAATTTTTTCTCCGGAAGCCGGCTGTCCGGCCGCTGTCGAGGATGTGGCTGTACCTCCGCAGCCGGTAAGAAGAGTCAGGATCATAAGAATTGAAACTAGCGCTGAAGTTGTTTTCTTTTTCACTTGAAATCTCCTTTCTTTTGTTTTCTTAGACTTGAAACTTTATAAACCGCCGTGGTCTTTATAAAAAAACAAAGGGGCTGTTGCAAAACGAACAGAGTTCGTAAAGCATCAGCCCCTCGTTGATTTCTAAAAAATATAACTGCGGGTCCAAAAGAACCCGCAGTTGGCGTATAATTGAGTTATGCAAACAACCAAATTACACAGTAAAAAT
>NZ_JAVHUW010000063.1 GCF_030954495.1 Candidatus Desulfosporosinus nitrosoreducens
CATAAACTTTCGTATTCCTACTAAACTTAATAATTCTTAGGGGGAATCCCTGCTGGCCGCTAAACATCTTATTAAGAGCTAAAACCAGGCAGATGGAGATAAAAACGAGCTAGCGCGGACCCAAATCCGGCCGGGCTTGTACCAAGAATCTTACGCGCGTAAGATTCTTGGTACAAGCCCCGGGAGAAATCCCTCATACTGGTCAGGATTGCAATTTAAAAGCGGCCCTAACAGATCCTCAAAAAAGACCTGTTACAGCCGCTGTTTCTTCTCGATTTAATGATCGCAATTGTCTGCATCATCGGGTACTTGGACTTCGAAATGTGCTCCCTCCAGGATCTGAACTAAAACGTGCCAGGGAGTAGTCGCCACTTCCCGGTACATCCTGTGGGTGTACAAATGATGCACGTTAGGAAAGTCCTGTTTAAACAAACGCCTAACTTTGTCGCCGGAATAGTCGGCATCTAAAAGGACGAACACTTCATTCTCGCTATATTCCGCAACTAACTCTTCCAATTTGTCTTCCCCTATCGTGCCGTTAGTGCAGACAATTTCAACGGGTTCCGTCAGAAGTTGTTGCAAACGCTGCTTGTCACTTTTCCCCTCAACAATGATCACTTTTCCCATTAACCCACCTAAACTTTCTGATCTTACTTCCTAATGGCCGATCTAATTTAGCGTCTGCGCTTTGCCGGCGAAATATTCCCAGACCGTCCCTTCTGTTATAGCCTTAAAAGCATTTGAAAATCCAGGGTTAGGAATGGTTTAACGTTTAACAACCTAAACCTTTAAAGTTTATTCGCTTGCTCCGGGAAGTGTTTTTATCTGGTTAATCTTTTCCGGACCTGAGACTGAAGGCTCGTTTCCCCGCATATAGGAAATAACGGCGGCTAAAAGACTCATGCAAAAGGAAATGGCAAATGCCGTTCTTAAACCCGCAATAAACTGGGCTATGGCGATACCTTGTGAACCAACTTGAGTGCCGGCAAAAAGTCCCTGCAAAGCTTCCGGAGTTATGCTCGAAGATATAATTGCCATGGACAGCGCCATACTGATCACACTGCCGGCGTTGTTCATCATAGTGCGCACGCCGCCTGCTATGCCTCGTCTCTGAGGTGTGACCGCTCCCATGATGGCACTGGTGTTGGGCGAGAAAAACATTCCGGAGCCGAGACCGGCTATAAACATCCAAATAGCTAATTCAATAATCGAAGTGTGCTCGGATATTTTCATCATACCGATAAGTCCAAAGGCTGAAATCAACAGACCTACAGAACTGAGACCACGGGAGCCATAGCGGTCAGATAACCTGCCGCTGATAGGAGCCATAATCATCATGGATAGAGCAAAGGGTGTTAAAAGAATCCCAGCCATGACCGGATCAATGCCTTTTATCCCCTGAAAGTAAAAGACCAGCAAGAAAGTTACCGCACCCCGGGCAATCCCGTTTAAAAGGTTACTGGTATACGCAAAGGCCAGAATTCGGGTTTTAAAAAGACTTAAATCTAACATGGGATCGGCAATTTTGCTTTCAACTTTAACAAAAGCTGCCATAAAAAACAAGGCTAAAGCAAACAAGACAACTGTAGAGACATTTAACCAGCCTTTGAATCCGCCTAAAGTTAGGGCTACTAATAAGGTAAGCATGCCAATCGTAAAAAGCAAGGTCCCCAACCAGTCAAATTTTTGCTTTTGCGGAAGCCGCTCGACTTCTTGGAGTTGTCGCCATGCCCAAATGGTTCCGATGATTCCTAGCGGAAGATTGATATAGAAAATCCATCTCCAGCCAATAGCGACAAAAGCGCCTCCCAAAATCGGACCAATAACCGAACCAACGCTGATAATCATACCGTTGATGCCGAGCGCCTTTCCCAGTTCGCCCCGGGAAAAGGCATCGGCGACGATCGGTGTACTCACAGCCAAAAGCAATGCTCCTCCCACCGATTGAACCAGCCTGAAAAGAATAAGCTGCCAAGCTGTTGCCGAAAATCCGGATAAGACCGACCCTATAGTAAAAATAATAAATCCGCTGACAAACAGTTTTTTGCGGCCGATCATATCGGCTATCCTGCCAATTGAAGGAACAAGGATCGTGATTGCCAGCATATAGATCATGATAGTCCAAATGATGGCGTTCATACTGGCATGTAATTCTTTCATGATATCCGGTAAGGCGATAATTAACGTATTGCTGCTCAACACGGAAAGGAGAGCGCCAAGGGACGTGCACGACAGTGCTTTCCACTTATAATCCAGTGATTTCATTTTCTTTCCCCTCATCTTCAACTTTAAATTTTGAAGCATTTTCAGCCATTTTATAGAGAATCTCTGCGGCCAGATAAATTTCTTTTTCTGAAAAACCGGAAGTGATAATCTTTTCCCACTCTTTGATAGCAGATTGAATTTTGGGGATGACTTCTAAGCCCTTAGCGGTAAGAAAAACATTGTAAGCGCGTCTGTCATTAACGTCAATTTCTCTGCTTAAATAGCCTTCGTCTTCCAATTTTTTAGTAGCTTTAGCTGTTGTACCTTTATCGATTTTCAAGATTGCGGATAATTCTTCCTGACTTATCCCACCTTGGCGGTAGAGTGTCAGCAAAATGCTGTAACCACTGCCGATATTTAAAAATTCCAATCGTTTAGCAATATGGGAATTGCCATAGCGATAAAGCGTGGAAATATAGCGTCGAATTGAAAACTCCTGATTCAAAGTTGCACCTCCCTTGTCAGAAAGAACTTAATCATAACGACAATTATCGTTAATAAATAATTTCAATGGCAACAACATTTAATTATAATAGCTATTAGTTGCAATTTCAACTATTTTTAAGTGTAATTTTTGGGAACTTAAAACAAACTCTCTTTTTGTGGCATATAATGGTAACTAAGGAGGTGCCGTAAAGATGTTTCTCGGAAGAAATCGCTCGTTTAATCAAGGCGGAGATCTCGGAGGCCAGGATGCCGGAGGGAATACTCAGTTCCTGAATCAGGCTAATCGGCCGATGCCAACGGGGATGCAACGTTTTCTCGCTAAAAAGGGAATCAACTCCTATGACGACCTTTCCAACCGGCTTCAGTCGACTCCCCGCATGTCTTTCCGAAGATCACGCTAACTTGCAGAATTTAAGCCAGCTAAAAAAACAGCCTCCTCAGAGCGAGGAGACTGTTTTTAGCACTGCAATCACGGTTTTAGCCTCAAATGGTTTGCTGTTGGCTTAGGGGTAATATCAATAACTTCTCCCGCAGAGAAATTGCCCGCAGGATTCCGAAACCTGCCCCTGTGTTTGGGGCCCCAGTAATAGCGATAAATCCCTATTAAACCGGCTAAGGACACCCCAATTAAAACAAATCCCAAAGTGAAGGTAATGACTGTCGCTAAGATCACTAAAATCAGCATCGACCAAAGAAGTTTATAAAATTTGGACATAAATCCCCCTCCCCGAGATAGAGTACCAGAAAATGCTATTCTAGCCGTACTGCGGTGCCAGAGGCGCTGACCATCAGCATGCTGCCATTTTGCCCGATTACCTCGTAATCCAAATCGATCCCGACGACTGCATCGGCACCGATTCTGGCAGCACGCTCTTCTAATTCCTTTAAAGCCACACTTCGCGCATCTTGTAATTTTTCCTCATAGGCGCCGGAACGGCCGCCAATAATATCTGTAATACTGGCAAATAAATCCCGCATGATGTTAGCGCCCATAATAGCTTCGCCCGTAATAATACCCAAATATGACGCAATACGTCGACCTTCAATTGCCGGAGTGGTCGTCAATATCATACCTTTGCCTCCCTTTTTAGGAACAACTAAGATTTGTTAGCTTGTCAATTGGTCCTTTAAACCATTTTAAAGCATTCTCAAAAGCAAGACAAGTTATCAGATTTTGGCAATGCTTTAGGAAGGTTCCTCAACTGCGGATCTCCTTTAAGAAGATCTGAGGTGCCTCTCAGTAATCTTTTGAAACATCCCTAAAAGTCCGACACATAGCCTATAGATTGAATCGACCCCAAGGTTAGTTCCCGCTGTTTCATCGAAAAAAACATTAAACTGAGATTCCAGATCCTCTGCCGGCTTGCTGTAGCATATCAGTAAAGGAACCTTAGGCAAAGGGTGCAAAACCAAGGAAATATCCGCCTCAAAGGTAGTTTTCACGGGTCTTCCCTGAAAAATATGAATCATGTCCTCAATTAAATCCGGGTGAGCATCTGTAAGTTCCTTTAAAGGTTTTTCAAATCTTTGCAGGAAAAATGAATCCCATATGGTTTCGGAGCTGAGCTCCCGGAAGGGAACCCATTTTCCGGAAGGCTCATTCCCGGCAGAGTAAATAATATAATTGAGTAATGGAACTATTACCGAAAGGTTAATATGACAATCGGACTTGACATTTCCTTTGGCATCAACGGTAAAGTCTTTTCCCAGGCATTTAACAGTTAATTTATTATGGGACAGCGCGGCCCCTAAGCGCTCTGCAGAGGCTGAGAAATTCACCGTCCTTAGTTCTTTTTTCAAAGGTTCGAGCACTTGCTTTGATCGTTCTTCAGGAGACGTTTGCCGAATGATTTTTCCTTCAAACTGACTGATTTTACGGCTGTCCAGATGCGGGCAGTCCTTAAGGAACTTGTCCCCTTTTATCACCGCGGCGGAGAATGCCAAACATGTCGGCACCCCACAACGTTGGCAATTTGACTTAGGGAGCAATTTATAAATCGCCAAAGGATTATCTAAAGCCATTGTACCATCCCCTCCCCCGAAATACGGGAACAGGTCTTAATCCGCCAATTCCCGTGCCGTTTCTAAGGCGATCTCAATCATGCTGCGAAAGGTTTTCTGGCGTTCTTCGGCTGTTGTAATTTCGTGTGTAACAAGACTATCGCTGACAGTCATAATTCCGAGGGCTTTGACATTGAATTTAGCCGCCAGGGTGTATAAGGCTGACGCTTCCATTTCTACAGCTAAAACTCCAAATTTGGCCCATTGCTTCCAGTCATCGGGTTGATCGCCATAGAAGGTGTCCGTACTCAAGATGTTCCCCACTCGAACCGGAACTCCTAATTTCAGCGCATGATTATAGGCTTTCAGGAGTAACGAAAAGTCGGCGGTAGGTGCGAAGTCCATGTTGTTGAACCTCAGCTTGTTCATGCTGGAATCCGTAGAAACGCTCATCGCTAAAATTACGTCCTTAAGATGGATGTCATCCTGCATAGCTCCGCAAGTTCCGATGCGGATTAGATTCTGAACCTTATATTCCGTAATAAGCTCATTGACATAAATTGATATCGAAGGCATTCCCATTCCGGTACCCTGAACAGAAATTCGTTTCCCTTGGTATGTCCCCGTAAATCCATACATCCCTCTTACTTCATTGTAACAAACGGGATTTTCCAGAAACGTTTCGGCTATAAATTTCGCCCGCAGCGGATCGCCGGGTAAAAGAATTGTGCTGGCAATCTCTCCTGGTTGGGCCCCAATATGTATACTCATTTAAATTCTCCTTCCTTTGAGAACAGCGATTTTGCTTAATTCTTATTTTAACCGATTCAAACCTAATCTGTCCACAATACGAAATTCCTGCCAGTGACATTCTGGCCATTTTTAGCCAAAGCGAAAGACCGCCCCACAGCAAGGACGGCCTCTCATCTTTTTCATGTGCCTTTATCTATTTAAGTAAAACTATACTCTTAGCATACACTAGAATTGTCAATATTTTAGTGGAATTGTATCAAGAATTTCTCAAGAAAGGTCAAAAAAAGAGATTCCTTTGCAGGAATCTCCGGGAGTCTGTGGCGAAGCCTTTTGTGGAAATCAGAAACGGATTATAAAAGGTTCCCTCCGATTATGCTGTCCCGGAGGGACAAAGAGAATATTACATGAAAAAGACTGAAGGACAATTGTCCTTGCGAATATTATACATGATTAAAGGCAGTTTGTATTGCTTTGCCGGGTGGTAAATTCAGGTAACAAAAGTAATAGCTAAAAGAAACTTGCCGCTGCAGGCGCTTGCCGGGTTGCTCTGATAACTTCTGCCGGAAGAAACTAGGTAACGAAGTTATAACTTTCTGACTGACTGTAAAATAAAGAAGCCACTTGTTAAGTGGCTTAGCGTCTAAGATATAATCCCGCAAAGTTCCCCCAGAATTAATGGATAAACGGCTCTGGATTAATCTTCAACAACCTTTATTGACTGAATGTGAATCGGAAAAACAGGTTAACAAAACTAATCTCGACAAATCCTCCACTACTTCTGATGAAATGTGTTTAGGGGCAATTCTCTGAAATCCGGACCAATTTCCTAACAGAATCAACGTATAGACAACTCACCAAGGAAAAATCACTCAGACTTACTCAAACAGAGAAACACGGAGGAACTTTGCGGGAAAATTGTCTGTAAAAACAAGGAAAACTACCTTCTTCTAGGTAGTTCCGCCTTCTTCGAATTCAGCACTGACTTTACGGAATGCAATGCCGAACTTCCGATGAATCGAAACATCCCCTAGCATACCCCAACGTTATGACTGAACTTAACTATTTGATCTCTATAGTTATAGTATAATCAAATTTAACCTCCTGTCAAGTGCCTTTTTATTCCACAGTAAAGTTCATACGCACGCCTTCGTCCAGCCTCGTACCGTTCTGAGCGGGTAAGCCATTCCGAATCAAAAGAGAATAGGAACCCGGCGGATATCCCCCTGAAGGTGGAGTTACTGCCAGTGAACTGGGCTGATCTCCCGGCGTTACCAAGGTACTTATCGAGATGCCGCCGGGAGTAAACACTTGAACAAAGTCCGGCGCTGTTTGAGCTAAGGAGGCATTAAATTTAATGATCCACTTTTTGTCGGATGGCACTTTCAGTTTGTTGCCCCAGGACGTTGCATTGGCCAGTTCGAATAAGGCGGAAAGTCTTTGGAATATGAGCTGATGTCCTTGCAGGGTTGGATGAGGGTCAAAATTGCCCTGCAATAAATCGTAATTTAAAGGTTTCTGAGCGGACTCCTGGAGGAAACAGGTATAAATATCAGCATAAGAATACCCTTGACCGGTTTCAATAATCTTATTTATTTGCTGGATGTAGGGATCAACGAGAGAAAAAAAGGGATTGTCCTGAGCAAAGGGATTATAAACATTAAGGACGTAGATTTGACTGCCGGGAGCCAGAGATTGAACAGATTGGAGAATTTGGGGCCAATCCGTCCTAAACGTCGCAACGCCGGTATCTAATTCCGTCTCTATGTTCCCCGACAGGGCAAGTTGAAAAAGGGTACTTGCCAAGGCTTTGTCGGCTTTCAGCGCTTGTCCAAGTTCAGAGTATAATTGCGGATCTGACGGGTCAAGGTGATATACTTCAGCTAAGGCGCGAATCACCGGCCCCAGAAGATTGTTGCCGCCGATGCTTATGGTTACGACACGGGCCTGGCTTAAATCCTTTTGGGCAGCGGCACTGTTTTGAAGCTTCGCCAAGAGGTCGTTGCTTTCATCCCCGGGATGTGCTAAATTGGCAAACTGCAATCCGGCTAATTCCGGTCTGCCCTTTAAATAAGCAGAGAAAAGATCGGAGTACCCCTGACCCGAAGGAGCGTTAAAGCCATAAGCTATGGAATCCCCTAAAGAAATATAATCTCCGGAACTGTCCGCCTGAGCTTCCGCAGACAGAGGTAAGAGCATGCTCATGGGAAAACTGATTAGGCAAACTATTATTAGTACAACCAGCAATCTGCGCAACACCAGAGTTCCCTCCTTCTTACCTGTCTGTTCAAAGCTTAAATAAAGTTCCCCCCATCAACGACAATTGTCTGCCCGGTTACGAAACCCGCATGAGCAATCAGGGAGTAAACAACTTCAGCAATATCTTCAGGAGTTGCTACCCGCCCCAAGGGAGTACCTGCCGCAAGGTGAGCGATATGCTCATCCTTACCTTCAACCCAGCGGGTTTGCACAATACCGGGGGCAACGGCATTGACACGGACTTCCGGAGCAAGAACCCGGGCTAAAGATTTATTGAGGCTGATTAATGCGGCTTTAGAAGCTGAGTAGGCAATAGAACTGCCCAAACCGGTAAGACCGGCAATCGAGGCCATATTGACAATACACCCACGAGTCTTTTTAAGTTCAGGAGCCGCAGCCCGGGAGCAAAAAAACGTTCCCTTCACATTGACCCCCATAATATCATCCCAATACTCTTCTTTTAAGCCTTCGAGATCGGCATGGTCCACAAAATGTGTCATACCTGCGTTGTTGACAAGAATATCCAATTTGCCAAAATCGGCTGTGACCTTGTCCACCATTGATCTGACTTCGGCATCCTTAGATATATCGGCCTTATATATTAAACAGCGAACACCCAGGCCTTGGACCTCAGCACATGTCTTCGCAGCTTCCGCTTCCGAACGAGAATAATTAAGCGCAACATCAACTCCCGACTTGGCGAGAATCAGAGCAATCGCTCTGCCAATCCCAGTCCCTCCGCCAGTTATTAAAGCAATCTTTCCCTGCAGCATGCAGATTCCTCCTCAAAGTTTATCCTGTGATAATATCTTGTCAAGTATGTATGGCTTCAAGTATAACTCACCGTTTAAGACTCTACAAGCCTAATTCCAGCCGTAAAAAAACGTTGCAGCGCAAAGCTCCCTGAGCAAAAGTTCCTCTAAATAAATTTAAATAAGTAAAAACGGAACCCTTAAGAGCTCCGTTTTGTTTACTTACAGTAATTTTAGCGGTTTCCTTTGATAAGCGTTTGAAAGTCACGGGCAGCCTGAAAAATATCATTTTGAGCCAGTATGGCCGACACAATTGCAACCCCATCTATCTTGGCAGCCATAAGTTGTTGAAGATTTTGCTGATTAATTCCCCCAATTGCTACAACAGGAATTGTCACAGATTTTTTAATGCGTGCCAATTCTTCAAGGCTGACTAGTTTGGCGTCAGTCTTGGTCGCGGTGCTATACATTGCCCCGACTCCCAAGTAGTCGGCACCTTGTTCGGCAGCTAAAAGAGCTTCTGCTAAGCTGCTGGCAGAGACACCGATTATTTTATCGGGGAAAAGTTCCTTTGCTTTAGGCAGCGGGAGGTCATCCTGACCAATATGCAGGCCGTCGGCATCTACGGCCAGGGCAATATCCAGGCGATCGTTGATAAGCAAGGGAATATTATAACGGGCAGTGATCTCTTTTATTTCATAGGCTATGTCTAAAAATTCACGGGTCGACAGGGATTTTTCCCGCAGCTGGACAAGAGTTACCCCGCCTTGGATAGCTAGTTCCACACTGTGAGCTAAATCGCGCCGGCCGAGTTGAATGCGGTCTGTGACCAGATACAGGCTATAATCCGGAATCATTTTACTCATGACGGACCTTGCTTTCTTGAGCCAGTTGCTCAGGGGTCAGATGATAAATACTATCGAACAATCTGGCTCGGAAGGTTCCGATCCCTTCTCCGTGACGGAGAGAGGCCTGAGCAATTTCCCCAGCCAAGCCCATTGTTGCAATGCCGGCAATTGCCGCCGAGAAATAATCTTTAGCGGCTCCGCAATAGGTGCCAACTAAAGAGGAGGTCATACACCCGGTCCCTGTGACATCTGCCAAAATCCGGTGCCCGTTGTCCAGTAAACAGAGCTGTTCGCCGTCGGAAACCACGTCCGTTTTGCCGGTGATGGCAATAACACACTTTAAGCTTGAAGCGAGCTTTTGGGCGATAACAGCACCGTTTTGCTCATCGGCGAGAGAGTCCACACCTTTAATGGCAACCTCTTCTCCGGCCAAGACACAGATTTCCGACATGTTTCCGCGAATGACATCGGGGTTTAGCTCTTGTATAAGTTTTCGGGCAGTATTTGTCCGCAAATGGGTTGCCCCGACGCCTACCGGGTCCAAGACGACAGGAACCCCCAATTCTTTGGCCCGTTTGCCTGCTAGCAGCATGCTCTCAATTGTTCTGGAATTCAAGGTTCCAATATTCAACACTAAGGCAGAAGCAAATCCCACCATTTCGGCAACTTCTTCCTGATCATCTGCCATCACTGGGGACCCTCCCAGGGCAAGTACTATGTTGGCGCAATCATTGACCGTCACATAATTAGTGATGTGGTGTATCAAAGGAGTTCGTTCTTTGACAGCTCTGAGATTTGTTAAGATTTTTTCACGTATTTCCATGACTTTGTCAGCCTCCATGTTAAAGAATATAGTATGCTAACGAGCAGCATTACCGGTATGGTCGAGCCAAAGAAGAAATCGAACTTAATAAACTGATAATAGAGAACCGTTCCCAGGATACAAAAAAACAAAGTTGCCCAGTTGACCAACAGGTCTTTTTGGATGGTTTTGTTTTTGAATATAAAATAATCTGTTAGAAGAACAGCAAATAAGGGCGCGAACACTGAGCCAATAGCGTAAAGAAAATTCTGGTATTGATCAATATTCGCGATTATGGCTAACCCTGTACCAATGACCGTCATGATGAGAGCGATTTTCTTTTCATTTAAGTTAGGAAAAATATTCAATAAAGTTACTCCTGCGGAATAGGCGTCCATAAAGGTAGTTGTCACTGTTGCTAAAATGATAATGCCTAAAGCTGCGATGCCAAGATTAGCCGCCAGAAGCATTGCCGACGGGTCCGGATTGGAGGAAATAATCGCAGACCCCAAGCCGATAATGTACATCCAGCTGCTGCCCAAAAAGTAGCCCAGCCAGCTTCCTCCGGCTCCCCCCTGTTTTGTCTTGGCAAAACGAGTGTAGTCGGAAATTAAAGGCAGCCATGACAAAGGCATAACCACGGCTAATTCCAAAGCGGAACCAAAAGTCATGTCCCCGGTCACTGGTCTGCTGAACAAACTGTGGCTGCGGAAAATAAGCACGCTTAAGACAATTGTCAAGAGAAACAACAAGATTACGGCAATATGATTGGTCTTTTTCCAGCCGCTGTCTTTTCCCAACCAAACCCAGAGAAAACTGAAAGCCCCTATCACTAAGCTCCAGATCGCGAGATTATCGAAAGACCACAATAATTTTGTAATATTATTAAGGGATCTCGCCCCTACGATAATCATAACAGCCGTCCAGCCCAAGAGCTGCAAAACATTTAAGACGGAGAATATATAGGAACCATATTGCCCGAAGGAAATTCTGGTAGAGACTAAAGCAGGAATGCGTTCATTAGTGCCGATGACTCCTCCCAGCACCAAAAGAGTCGTTCCGACAAGATGTCCCAATAAGACGGCCATGACCCCCAGCTTAAAGCCTAAAGGTGCCAGCAATCCCCCGGCCAGGATTTCAGCGACGGAGATGGCGGCGCCAAACCAGAGGGTTGTGAAGTTAAACCAAGTCAGATTGTTTTCTGCTGATGTACTCACTTAATAATTCCCGCTTTCTTGTAAAGTGAATAAAAGTGGTGGGTAGGCCCCACACCTTTGCCAATATCCAAAGCATGTTCAATCGCTATGGTAATATAGTCTTTAGCTTGTGAGACAGCTTCATGCAGCGGATAGCCTAAAGCAAGGTTAGAGGTTATGGCTGACGACAGAGTACAGCCTGTGCCATGAGTATTCTTGGTCGCTATCCGGGCAGCAGTGTAGTACTTAAAGCTTTGACCGTCATAAAGGATATCCGTAGAAGCCCCTTCCATGTGCCCCCCCTTGAGGAGAACGTTCTTGGCGCCCATTTGCTGAATCATTTTGGCGGCATCTTCCATTTGGGGCAGTGTCCGGATTGTCATTTTGGTCATAACCTCAGCTTCAGGAATATTAGGAGTTACAACTGTAGCCAAAGGCAAAAGTTCACGAATTAAGGCTGACTCCGCTTCGGGGTTCAGCAAATGATAACCGCTTTTCGATACCATGACCGGATCGACCACAATAATCTGAGGAGCATATAGCCGCAACCTTTCGGCAATCACCTCAATGGTCGGGATTTGGGAAACCATGCCAATCTTAACTCCGTCAACCTCAATATCTTCGAAAACAGCTTTGATTTGTGCGGCAATCATGTCCCTGGAGATGTCTTGTACGGCAAAAACTCCTTGCGTATTTTGAGCAGTTAGAGCAGTAATAACGCTCATGCCGAAGACTCCATGAGCGGAAAACGTTTTGAGATCGGCTTGAATCCCCGCTCCCCCACTGCTGTCGGAACCGGCGATGGTCAGTAATTTTTTCATAGTCCTTCTCCTTGTCTTGTAAAATTCTCCATGCCAAAAAGCTCAAACCCCCAGAATAGGATTTGAGCTCTTAAAACGTGCCTCAAAAGAAACTGCTTACCTACGCTGGCATTATCCAGATCAGGTTTATAGGGTCTTAGACTTCCCCGGGTCTAAATCTCAGCCGGCCTCTCCAGCTCCCCTGCCTACGGTATGTACTTTTTTTAAATCTAACACGGAAGACCCTTAAAGTCAACTTTAAAAAAATTTCTGCAATCCGCGACTTTTCAAGGCGGTAACATGAAATCAGCACTGCGCACTAAGCCCCGGGCAGATTGGACCGTGCTCTCTAAGCTTACGGCACCCTCTTATCTATAGATTATAGATCCGGCTTAACGTTAACTGAGCTAAAAGGTCCTGATAGAGAAAACATGGAATTTTATTTTCCCTGAACAAAGAATTGTCTTCAGAATGTGTTAATGTATTACTGTGATTAAGAATATTTATAGGAGGCAACCTGATGGAAAACCCAATACTTATCGCTCTCACTGTTCTTGCCGGCATATCATTAATTCTGCATCTTCTTTTGCTCTATCGTTCCTCAAGGAACTCCCTTGTTCGCTTGCACAGCAACTTTGACTTGCTTGAAAAAAGTTTTGAACGCGGCGAGCGGCTTGTTCAGGGGGAAATTGCGAAAAATCGGGAGGAATCAACTCTTAATGCCCGCCAGGCCCGGGAAGAGCTTATCCAGACCGTCCATTCGTTCAACGATTCCATACTGGCGCGCATGTCTGAAATCGCTGCTCTTGAGCGCAGCCAATTGGACATTTTTTCCGCTCAGCTAGGTTCTCTCACCAAAAACAATGATCTCAAATTGGAACGCCTGCGCCAAACCGTGGAGGAACGGCTCTTTCATATCCAGCAGGATAACGCTCAAAAATTAGACCAGATGCGGGCCACAGTCGATGAAAAACTCAGCTCTACACTTGAACAGCGCTTAGGCGAATCTTTTAAATTAGTCAGTGAACGGCTTGAAGCAGTACACAAGGGGCTTGGAGAAATGCAGACTCTGGCCTCAGGCGTCGGAGATTTGAAAAAGGTTTTATCGAATGTTAAAACGAGAGGAATCATGGGAGAGATTCAACTGGGAAATTTGTTGGAGCAAATCCTCACCTCCGACCAATTTGCTACAAACGTTATAACGAAAGCCGGCAGTAACGACCGGGTTGAATATGCTATAAAACTTCCGGCACGAGATGGTCATGACAGTATACTTTGGCTGCCTATTGACGCCAAATTTCCCTTGGAAGACTACGAGCGGTTAATGGAAGCACAAGAGCAAGCGGATCTCTCCCGCAGCGAAGAATTGGGGAAAGCGTTGGAAACCCGCCTAAAGTCAGAAGGCAAGAGTATTCACGACAAATACCTTGATCCTCCCAACACTACGGATTTTGCCATTTTGTTTTTACCTGTTGAAGGATTATTTGCCGAAGTTTTGCGTCGACCCGGTTTATGCGAATTGCTGCAACGCGACTATAAAGTCATTATTACCGGCCCCACCACCTTAGCCGCTCTTCTGAACAGCCTGCAAATGGGCTTCAGAACCTTGGCTATCGAAAAACGCTCCAGCGAAGTGTGGAGCTTACTTGGCGCGGTAAAAACCGAATTTGGCAAGTTTGTGGACATCTTGGAAAAAACCCAAAAGAAGCTGCAGGAAGCCAGTAACACTATCGACACCGCAACTCGAAAATCCCGGAGCATCGCGCGCAAGCTCAAAGACGTGCAGACTCTGCCGGCCAAGGAAGCTGATTTGCTTTTAGAACCGGAGACAGAAAGCGAAGAGGAGGCTGCTTATTCAGGCGGCTTCAAGTAACTCCACAACTTCCGATAGAAATCGGAGTGTTTAAGGAGCTCGGCGTGTTTCCCCTGTTCAACTATTTGCCCATGTTCCAGAACCAGAATTTCATCCATTTTGTCCAAACCCAAAAGAGAATGGGTGATCATCAAGGTGGTGCGTCCTTCCGCAAGCTGATAAATTTCATCCCTGACTTCCCGTTCAGTCAGGGGATCAAGGCCGGCCATGGCCTCATCGAGAATTAAAATCGGAGCGTTCTTCAATAAAACCCGCGCGATTGCCAGACGTTGTCTCTGCCCTCCTGAAAGCTTAAATCCCCCTTCTCCGACGTAACTGTCATATCCTGAAGGCAGAGATAAAATGAAGTCATGGAGCTTAGCCTGCCGGGCCGCTTGCATAAGTTCGTCTTCCGTCCCCTCAGGTTTGGCCATGAGCAGATTCTCACGGATAGTAGCGTTAAAGATATGAGTTCGTTGCGTCACTACACCGATAAAATTCCGGACCTCTTCAGGCGAATATTCACGCAGCGAGTGTCCGCCCAGTATAATATCTCCTTGAGCATATTCCCAAAAACGGAGAAGAAGATTTACCACTGAAGTTTTGCCGGCCCCGCTTGGACCAACGATGGCCACCTTGCCCCGGTGGGGAACCTGAAACGATAATTGCTTTAAAGCCCATGGTTCGTCTTGTTCATAGCGAAAGCTCACATTTTGCAATATGAGTGTCGTATCTGCAAGCTTGTGAGGATTGGTCTCCTTATCCCGAACGGCGGGTTCAGCGGCGATGCACTCCAACAAACGCTCGGCAGCGGCACGGTTTTGCTCCCAATGATGAGGAACAAGAGCCAGGGGAAACATCGCTTCGAAGCTGCTAAAGCTTCCTAAGGCCAGCATTCCCAGGTTGACTCCGTTCACCTTTCCCTGTTCGACAAGGAGGATTCCCAGAATGAGTATGAGCCAGAGGCCCAGATTGGCAACCAGTGCGGTCAGAGCGGAAGAAAAGGCCGAAAGCCACAGGATGTTGCGTTGTGCGGATTTCAATTTACGATCTGTATTCTGAATTTTGTTCAAGTGCGCTTGGGCTTGACCATAAGCTAAAAGCTCTGTCATTCCCAAGAGGGTGTCGGCCACCAAGGCAGCAAGCTCTGCTTTTAAAGCAACGGCTTGCTGCCCGCTTCCCCGGCTCAGGATTTTAATCACAGAGGGAATTCCCACTCCCCCCGCCAGAAAGCAAGCCGCCAGAATAAAGGAAAACCGTTCATCGTAGCGGGCCAAAAACAACCCATACCCCAAGAGGACAAATACTGCCACAATTGGCGGCGCTAACACGCGCAGATAAAAATTTTGCTGAGTTTCCACATCCGCCACAATCCGGCTCAGCAGATCTCCGCTGCGAAAGTTTAACAAACGAGCCGGGGCCAGCGGTTCCAGCCCTTGGTAAAACTTCACCCGGATTTTGCTCAAAACACGAAAGGTCACATCATGAGACAAGTAACGTTCTAAATAGCGGAAAACTGCCCGGGAAAGTCCAAAAAAACGCACCCCGACAATAGTTACCATTAAATCGAGGAGGGGCGGGTGCAGGGCCGCCCGGGACAGAAGATACGCCGAGGTAGCCATAAGGCCGATATGACTCGTGATCGTCAGCGTGCTTAACACTGCAGCCAGCAGGATGCGGGGCCAAAACGGCAAAATCAGGCGGATTAACCACTTCATGCTTTTCAAATCGCTTCACCCCGATATTCTGAGACCATACGGCTATAGAGTCCTTGTTTAGTCATTAATTCCTCATGATTACCCTGCTCTATAATTCCCCCCCGCTCCATGACGAAAATCCGATCCACCTGACGAACCGTAGTCAGGCGGTGGGCAATGATTAAAGCAGTTTTGCCCTGCAAAAGACGCTGTAAAGCCTGTTGGATTGCATATTCGCTTTCCGAGTCGAGGGATGATGTCATTTCATCTAAAATGAGCAGCGGGGCATTTTTCAAAAAGGCCCTGGCAATTGCCAGCCTTTGCGCCTGTCCGCCGCTCAAGCGTGTCCCTCCCTCTCCCAGCAGTGTTTGATACCCCTCGGGCAGTTTCATAATAAATTGGTGGGCTGAACTTTGTTGTGCCGCCTCCTTAAGTTCTTCCATGGTTGCGGAAGGTTTGCCGATCAGGATATTTTCCGCAATACTCCCTGAAAAAAGGTAAGGATTTTGGGGAACATAAGCAATCTGTTCATGCCAATATTCTAAGGAAATTGTTTCAAGCAGTTGCCCCTGAACCAGAATTTTACCTGCTGAAGGGTTAACAAAGCGCAATAAGAGTTGAGCAATGGACGATTTGCCGGCTCCGCTTGGCCCGACCAGGGCAATTTTCTCTCCCGACCCCAGAGAAAGATTGATTTCTTTTAAAGCCGGAGTCTCTCCTTCTTCATAAGTCAGGCTTACCTGTCTGAAAGAAATAAGCGACTCCTCTCGGCTGGAGGAGAGATTGATCTTTTGGCTGTCAATTCCTTCACTAGTTTGTTTTTCCGCCACAGGGAGATCCAGGATCTCAAAGATCCGCCTCGCGGCGTTTACTCCGGACAAGCCGGCATGAAAATTCAGGCCAAGAGTCCTCAAGGGGGTATAAAATTCAGGGGCAAGGAGTAAAAGAAAGAGGCCTACGGAAAAAGAAAGAGTTCCATAAACCAGCCTTAAGCCGATGGAGACAGCTACTAAAGCCGTACTCAGCGTGGCAAGAAGCTCTAAAACAAAGGCCGACAAAAAAGCAATCCGCAAAACACGCAGTGTGGCGAGGCGAAAGGATTCGCTCACTCTGGAGATCACTCGCGCCTGATCTTTCGCTCGTCCAAAGACCTTAAGGGTCGTCAGGCCTTGCAAAACATCTAAAAAATGAGCGCTCATCCGGCTTAAGCTTTGCCACTGTTCCAAAGACTTTTTCTCAGCAAGCTTGCCAATCAGGATCATAAAAACAGGAATGAGAGGTCCTGTCAAAAGCAGAATTAAGCCGGATTTCCAGTCTTGAGGAAACACAAACCCTAAAATAAGCAGAGGTATTCCCGCGGCCAAAAGCAGTTGGGGGAGATATTTGGCAAAATAGTCTTCCAGAGATTCAATCCCATCCACTATGACTGTAATTAGCTCTCCCGCTCTCTCACCGCGAGCGTATACTGGTCCTAAGGAGACAACCTGGCCGATTAAGCGGGACCTTAAACTCGCTTTGATTCCGGAGGCCGCCTCGTGAGCGCATATTTCAGCGCTCCACTGAAGAACCGACTTCAGCAGGATGATTGCGAGAATTAAACAAAGGGGATGCCAGACCATCTTGAGGGTGGCTCTCTCCAAAAAAACCCCGGCAATGATTTGGGAGAGAAACCAAGCTTGGGCAACCGCCAGGAAAGCGCCTGCGATACTTATTCCGATGGTGAGCAGCAAATATTTCCGGACCGGTCTTCCCTCTTCAGCCAATCGTTTATCGAACACTTTGCCATCTCCTTAGTTGTCAGATACTTAGTCCTCACTCACAGTCTCCTGCTCGTCTATCCAGCATCATCCTCGGCGCCTTAAAAGCACTTGGCCGGCGCCCAAAAACACTGTCTTGACACCCTTTCCTGATGGGATTAAAAATGAAGGAGCAAGACTCATCTTGCCCCTTCATTCTAAAGGATATCAAATTAATAGTGAAGGTCTTTTTCCGTTATGCGTTTGCGAAAGACCCAGTAGCTCCAGCCCTGATATAAAAGAACAATCGGAACTAAGGTCAAGGCGACAATCGTCATAATTTTCAGGGTGTAGGGGCTGGACGAGGCATTATAAATAGTTAAACTCCATTGGGGATTCAGGCTGGAAACCATGACGCGAGGGAAAAGGCCCCAAAACAGAGCTACCGTAAACAAAAGAATGGTTAAGCTATTGGCAGCAAAGGCCCACCCCGCCTTGCGGGAACGTATTAAGATATTAGTCAAAACAAGGGCCACCCCGGCTGCCAGCAAGGCAATCGCCGCTCCCGTACTGGCAAACAGATCTGTCTGGGAATAGGTTAAGCCTGCAAAAAGGAGAACAACCAGGAGTGCAAGCAAAGCTATCTTCTTGGCAATGTTCGCTGTTCGCTCCGCAATTTCCTTTGTAGTCTTCAAATTGAGATAGAGGGCACCGTGCAGCAGGAAAACCAATAAGGTGGTCAGACCGCCGACGATGGCATAGGGATTAAGCAGGGTAAAGAAACTGCCAACGTATTGCATTTTAGCATTGATCGGCACTCCTTTAACTATATTCGTCATGGCAACTCCCCAGAGAAGCGCCGATAGGAAACTGCCGATGAAAATCAGCCAATCCCAGCTGGAACGCCAACGGGGGCTGTTGTCGCTGCTGCGGAACTCAAAAGCCACGCCGCGGATAATCAGGGAAAACAAAACCAGAAACAAAGCAAGATAAAAACCGCTGAATAAGGTAGCATACCAGTTGGGAAAGGCGGCAAACATGGCTCCGCCTGCCGTAATCATCCAGACTTCATTCCCGTCCCAGACAGGTCCAATCGTATTGATGATTACCCGGCGCTCCGCATCGTTTTTTCCCAGGAAAGGAAGCAGCATCCCCACACCAAAATCAAATCCTTCCAGGAAAAAGAACCCTACAAACAAGACAGTTATGAGTATGAACCAAAGGATGTTTAAGTCCACAAAGACGCCCCCTTTACTTCACTAATTGGCAATTCTTCCGCACCAACCGCCTGCGGACCTTTCTTAATATGCTTAAGCAGGAGGTAAACATCGGCTACCGCCAAGACTCCATAAATCAGAATGAAGCCAATAAAAGTAATTAGGATAGATGTGGCCGAAACCGAGGTGGATACCCCTGCCTCTGCCTTTTGCAATCCATAAACAATCCAGGGCTGACGTCCAACTTCGGCCATGAGCCAGCCCAGGGTATTGGTAATATAGGGCACCGGAATTGTCCAAAGCAAGACTTTCAAAAACCAGGTTTTTTGGTCTAAACGCTTCGTTTTATAGAGGTAAAGTCCCAGGAGGGCGACTAAAATCAACCACACTCCCGCCGCTAACATAATTCGGAAACTCCAGAACAAAGGAGTCACCGGCGGGATATAGTTGCCCGGACCATACTGCTGGACTTCGGCAGCCTGAAGTTCGTTCATTCCTTTAACTTCCCCGGTGAAACTATTGTAGGAAAGAAAGCTTAACAAGCCGGGAATTTCAATCCCGAAATTGTTTTTGTGGTTTTGCTCGTCAATGGAAGCAACTAACAACAAGCCGGCCGGATTCTCCGTCTCCCAATGAGCCTCTGCGGCGGCCATTTTCATGGGCTGTGCTTTTACGAGATGCATGGCCTGTAAATGGCCTGCTCCCGCAACCCCCAAAGTACTGATTAAACCAAAAATTACGGCAATCTGAAACGAGCGCCGGAAAACTTCCAGATGGTTCTTTTTCAATAAATGGTAAGCACTGACTCCCAGGACAAAGAAGGCACCGGTAACAAAACCGCTAAGTACGGTATGCGGAAACTGATAAAAAATATGAGGGTTGGTAATCAAGGCCAGGAAATCGGTCATCTCCGCCCTGCCGTTCCGCAAAGTATAGCCGACAGGTTCCTGCATAAAAGAATTGGCAATCAAAATCCAAAGTGCCGATAGATTGCTGGCAATAGCGACAAGCCAAATCGTCAAAACATGTACCTTTTTGGACAATTTATCCCAGCCAAAAACCCAGAGGCCTAAGAATGTAGATTCGATAAAGAAAGCCAGCAGAGCTTCAATAGCTAAAGGCGCTCCAAAGATGTCACCGACAAAACGGGAATACTCCGACCAGTTCATGCCGAATAAAAATTCCTGTACTAATCCGGTTACAACGCCCATGGCAAAGTTAATCAGGAATAATTTCCCCCAAAACTTAGTCATGTTTTTATACGTCTCATTTCCGGTCCGCACATAGCATGTTTCCATGATGGCCACTAAAACACTCAAGCCCAGGGTTAAAGGTACAAATAAAAAATGATAGGATGAGACCACTGCAAATTGCAGTCTGGATAAAATGAGTTCAGTCATCACTGCACCTCCGTTTTAAAAATAGCTTAATAATTGTATACTTTTTGGCTGAGCAATTATTCCCTCTATCCCCCTTTCGTTTGCAACTAAACGTGTTCTTTTCAGCAGTCAAAATTTATGTAGTATTTATTTAATTAATATTAAACTAATTACAAATAATAGTCAATATGCTTTTGCGCTTATCTGCGTTCTATTTATTGGGAGACTCCCCTAATATGGTATATTCTTAAGGCCATCCTTTAAAGAAAAAATGCAACCCCTACACGGGCAGATGCCATATCAGCCCATAAATTCCGACCTGCGGCCGGCTGAAAGATCTGATTGCGCTTAAAGCACAGGGTTTTAAGCGAGCCGCCCAACGGCAGGCTAAAGCAATTCTTGGCACATAAATAAGTATTCAAAAGCTGGTGATCCTTAGTTAAAGGAGAACCAGCTTTGGTCTCTTGAACACTTTTCAGATTATAGTTTCGTCAAACTATCAGGGGGCTTTATTCGCAAAAATCTGCCCAGTTCGCGGGGTAGGTTGCGTAAAACACCTTACAAAAGGTCGGTGATGAGAAGACAACTCTGCTCCCTTTGGGAATATAAACCACGTCCCCTGCTTTAGCCCGGAAGACCTTGTTCTCAACTTCCAGCACAAACTCCCCTTCTATTACATAATCGACTTCATCATAGTTCAAGAACCAAGGCAATTGAGAATGGTCAAAGGTCATAAAACCGGAACACAAGTTGCCTTCCCGGGAACTGATCACATCGACCAATCCGACCTTTTGCCCCGGCGGAGCTTCCGGAAATGGCTGAATGACTACGTTCTCTCCTTGAACGTGGGTGGCGCGGGGATTGGCACAGGCAGGTTTGAGAACTTCCTGCACGATTTTTTGCACTGTCTTTTTTAAGTCTGAGTCCAAAAACTCGCAGGCCGGCTTCTCAACAGGCTGAGCGGACGACAGCGGCAAAGTGCCCGGCGTTTGCCCCAGGACAGATTGACTGATGATTTCCTGCCGTCCCTTGGCAATAGTGATCCCCAACTCCTTAGCCAGATCTTTGGCGGAAGGGGTAAGGACACTATCTTCGTCCAAAACAATATGCTTATCCGCTTTGGCCAGGTCACGCAAAACAGCCGCCGAGATAAATCGTCCCATGAAGGCACCTCCGATTCGATATTCGATATTTGAGGTTCGTGGTCAAGCTAATGATTCGAGGTCCGGATTATAAGCGCTTTGTGCTCTATTAAGTTTCAAAGGTTTCTTTATCAATAATGCCAACAATAAGGGCATCTATGGGAATGCTGCTGTTGGCCAGCCCCTGCCGGGCTGAGGAACCGCCGGCCACCATGACCAGTTCGCTCTCTCCCGCTCCGATCTGGTCCGCCGCTATCAGGGAATGTCCGTGCTCTCTCAGCTCGGCTTTCCCCTCTTCATCATAGCCCAGCGTAACCGGCTGCACGACGAGAAATTTCAAGCCCCGCAGGGATTCTTCTTTGCGTGTTGACCACACGTGCCCTATGACTCGCGCTAATAGCATCCTCCTCCCCCCTTCTCCTGACAAAGCTCGATCCGCCTCAGTCTCAAGGTGTCCCGCGCCAGCGGCGAGACGACAGTGCGCTGCTCAACCAGCACTTTCCCGCCTTCGGGAAAGCTCTGAGCGTCTTTATCGGCAAGATACTTTTTGCTGAAGCGGACGATGCTTTCTCCTCCGTTTACGGGCTGCTCCGGCGGCTTGGGAGTGGCCGGGAAGCCTGCCGGGGTTTCCTGCCTTTCTCTCAGGTCTTGCCGGACCGGGAGATCCGGGGCTGGAGAGCTGTCAGCGGCTAAGCCGGGACGGACTCTTACGCCATAGCTCCGGACGGTCTTCAGGTAGCTCTCATACAGCGCCCGGTAGGCCGGCGGGGTTGGGAACTTTAACTCCAGATTCTTACTGACCAGTTCCACGGGAATGCCTTGGGCGATCCCCCGGCCCAGGAGTTCGCTGAAGGGAGTGTCCCGCAGCCCTAAGGCCATTTTCGCTATGGTGTTGAGGGAACAGGTGGGCAGGAAGAGGCTTTGCCACTCGCGCTTCAGAGCTTCCTGCGGGCTGATGCGCTTCAGACCTTCCGCCAGGTCCAGAGACTGCGCCTCCCGGCTTGCGCAGGGAAGAAGGTACAACGTGTAGGTCTCTCCCCAGTTTGGGGGCAGGGCTGTGCGGATGGCGGCCGTGTCCGGCGCATAGTTGAGTAAGCCGAGAGCTTCGGGCGTTGGCGGGGGGATGGGCTGGGCGGGAAGGGCCGGGTTTTCTTTCTCCCCTAATTCCTGCAGAAGAGTTTGCAGGGCCGGGGTCTGCAGCAGCTGTTCTACGAGTTCCCGGACGAGAGCGGCGATTCGTTCCTGTTCTTGCTTC
>NZ_JAVHUW010000034.1 GCF_030954495.1 Candidatus Desulfosporosinus nitrosoreducens
TCTGGATCGTCATGATATGCTGGAGGAGAATTAGCTTCAGGGGCGAGTGTTGGTCCGGGAGCGGTAGTACCAACAGGTGCCACATGACTATCAGGTGCCTCAGGAGCAACTGGAGCGACTGGAGCAGCCGCAGCCGCAGGAGCCCCGGGAGCGACAGGAGCAGCCGGAGCAGATGGAGCTGCAGGAGCAACAGGTGCCACAGGAGCAGCCGGAGCCGCAGGAGCAACGGGTGCGACAGGAGCCGCAGGGACTACGGGAGCGACAGGAGCAGCAGGAGCTGCAGGAGCAACAGGGGCCACAGGAGCAGCCGGAGCCGCAGGAGCAACAGGGGCCACAGGAGCCGCCGGAGCCGCAGGAGCAACTGGGGCCACAGGAGCTGCCGGAGCCTCAGGAGCTACGGGAGCGACAGGAGCTGCAGGAGCCGCAGGAGCAACGGGGGCGTCAGGAGCCGCAGGGTCTACGGGAGCGACAGGAGCAGCCGGTACCACGGGAGCGACAGGAGCCGCAGGGACTACGGGAGCGACGGGAGACACGGGAGCGACAGGAGCAGCCGGAGCCACAGGAGCGACGGGGGCCGCAGGGACTACGGGAGCCACAGGTACTACAGGAGCCACGGGGACTACAGGGGCTACGGGAGCGGCAGGAAGTGGTGCTATTATTCCCTATTCATCAGGTTTACCTGTTGCTTTAACTAGTATCGCAGGTGGTTTGGCGGGTCTTCCTGGCTTTGTTGGGTTTGGAAGTTCCGCTCAGGGGTTAACTGCCCTTGCGGGAACCATTGATCTCACAGGTGGCGCAGGAATAGCGCTTGACTATGCTTTTTCGGTTCCTCGCGATGGAACGATCACCTCAATTGCGGCCTTTTTCAGTACTACGGTAGCCTTATCTTTAGTTGGCTCAACCGTAACGATTAATGCACAGCTTTATAGCTCAACTACGCCAGATAACACTTTTACGCCTGTTGCGGGGACTGAAGTAACCTTGGCGCCGTCATTGACAGGAGTACTTGCAATAGGTGCCATAAGCAGTGGTGTTCTCACTGGCTTAGCTATACCGGTAACGGAGCAGACAAGGCTATTAATGGTATTTTCTGTGACAGCAACGGGGTTATCCCTTCTCAATACTGTTGCAGGGTATGCTAGCGCGGGAGTTGGAATATCGTAGCTTTAGTAATTCGAAGTTATAGATATTTTAATGGATAAACCAGTTTGCTAAAGGGCTGTGGGCAATTTTTTGCCTACAGTCTTTTAGCTGTTATCATTAATCGTGAAAATATTTAACAGGTTAGCAGATCTGCCGTAGTTATTCGAATATCAGGATGAATCCTAGTCATTGGCAAAAACATTTGCCAAAGTATTGACAATTTTCCTATAAGGAATAATAATAATCCATTATTAGAAATTATTTGTTGTATGATCATAAAATTATAATAGGAACTTTGATGCTAAAGCAACTTGTTTTTATAAAGAAATTATGTTTAGCATCTAAATAAATTACGAGGTGGTACTATATGCATTTGAACTATTTAATGCAATTAGATTATTTGTTAAGGCTCTTTTTGGCGGTATTATGTGGATCCGCTATCGGTTATGAACGAAACAGCCGAATGAAAGAAGCCGGCATACGTACCCATTTTATAGTGGCCATAGGATCATCACTTATCATGATCGTCTCCAAATATGGATTTCAAGATCAGTTCGGATGGCTCAATATGACGCTTGATCCATCACGTATTGCTGCCCAAGTTGTGTCAGGAGTGGGGTTTCTTGGAGCAGGCATTATTTTTACGCATAGACAAACTGTGATAGGACTCACAACTGCGGCAGGAATCTGGGCAACAGCGGGAATTGGTCTGGCGATAGGGTCAGGGCTTTATGCTGTCGGATTGGCAGCCACGGCTATCATCATTCTGGGGCAAATCTTATTTCATGGTAAAATCAAATGGCTATCTTCACCTAAGAACGAGCAATTAATTTTGCAAATTATAGATGAACCGGGTGCTGCTCAGAGTATACAGAAGATTTTTGAGGATCAGCATATTAATATTATCAGTTTTAAGGCTGCCGCTAATAAAGAATCAGCCGAGTTAATTGATTTAAAAATATTGATAAGGGTCTATGAATCTTATAATATTTCTAAATTGCTTTTTATATTACAGGATAATCCGATTATAAAATCTTTAGAGTTTTAGCGCAAAGACTTTTGTGTCCGTTTAAAAAAATTTAATGGTTTGCAAAGAATTGTTAGCAGCCCGATATTCAAATAAGTTATGAGGAAGCTTTAACTTGTAAAAGTTTGGAGACTAAGACTTGAGAAAAATACAACATGCGATCTAAGCCAAATAAAGGATGTAACGTTGTATAAAAAACTATGATAAACTATTATAGTTGAATAATTAAAATGGTCTAGGTTCACTGGCTTGCTTGGATTTAATCGAAAGACACGATAAGTAAGGTAGTGAGGAGTTGGGGGTATGACGACAAGAAGAACTTTTTTAAAATGTTTGGCCGGGGTTGGGGTTGGCACGTTACTATCATGGAATGTGGCCTTGCCCAAAACAGCACTTTCGAGGTCCTTCAGAACTATAGAACGGCCTTGGACAAAAAATCAAAAAGCAAAATTATCGTTTGTTGTCGTCAGTGATATCCATATAGCCCGCTTGAATGCCCTACGAAATTTCTCAGCCTTGCTTAAAGATAATTACAATTCCAAACCAGATGCAATGGTTGTAGTGGGCGATCTGGGAGATGGCTTGCCGAGAGATTATCACATTCTTAATAACGAACTCAACAGGCATAGGTTAGCGGTTGATTATCCAATTTATTGGACAATGGGGAATCATGAATTTTATGGAGGTTTTTACAAAAAAGGGTTGTGGTCACCAAACACTTTCCCCAACGGAGAAACGGATGCCTTGGCTATTGAACGCTTTTTAACACTGGCCGAGAGGGATAAGATTTATGGAGATATTTGGCTAAATGATTACCACTTTATCTTTTTAGGTTCCGAAAGATCACGTATAAGTAATAGAAATTATTTGGATTCAGCCTTTTTATCAGAAACCCAACTTAATTGGTTTAGGAATATTCTTATTAAAAATAAAAAACCTTTTAAACCAATGTTTGTTTTTCTTCATCAACCAATCCCTTACAATTCCTTAGAGGGATTACAGCGGGGTTATGTTCTTCAGTGGCAAACCTTAAATGACATTTTGTCCCAACACCCTGAAGTTATTTTATTTAACGGGCACACTCATTATGAAATAGATTATAAATATATGGTAAGTGAGGCTAACTTTACGATTGTTAACAGTTCATCACTTGCTTATCCAATTGATCGAAACAGAAATCTTATTAAGAATTGGGCTCCGGGTTTCGTCGTAGAGGCATACGATGAAAAAGTTGTTATCAAAGGTCGGGAATTCTTGTCTCAGAATTGGATTAATGCAGCGGAAATATCGGTTCCCGTACAAGCCTAAAAATCTTACGCCAAGTAACAAACGTTAAATGATAAAGATTAGCTTTTCGCAAATTTCCAAAGACCTTTCGTTTTGCAGATTAGGAAAATGGAGGTCTTTTTAATTGACAAAAGGGATGTCATTTGGTGCCAAACTATGGATTTTCTTTTTAAAGACGCTGATGATTGTTTATATTTATTTTGGACTCTTAAACATGTCTTGACAAATGTAACGCCTTATCGGATAATTTATTAGTTAATTATTTAGATTGTTTAAGAATTGGGTGATAACCATGAAAGCCGATGAAGTAGAAACTGTCGTGCAGGAATTAGACCGTGTCATGGCCCAATTTAAAAGATTTGGCGGGCAAGTGAGGTCTTCTTATGCTATAAGACCCAGTGAATTTACTTTGCTTAACACTATAATTCAATGTGCGGATTCTGATTCTAAAGGAATAAAGGTTTCCGATTTAAGCATCCACCTTCAAATCACCCCCGCGGGAGTTACCCACACGATTAATTCCCTGGAAGAGGGCGGCTATATGGAGCGTCTTGCCGATCCTACCGATGGGCGTGTTGTGCTTGTTAGGGCAACAGAAAAAGGCAAGGAAATCATTGAACAAATGAGAGTGGAGCGTTCTGAATTTTTGAAGGGTTTAACGAACTTTCTTGGAGAGAATGACAGTAAAGAACTAATCAGGATCTTATCGGCAGCTTTATGTTATCTTAAGAAAAAACGTTAATATAATTCAAGATTTCTGGCTTGCATTTTTAAACAATATATACTAAAATATACCATTGGAGGGTTAGTGTGGAAATGATAGTCTTTTCCACACTTTTTATTGAGAAAAAGAGGTGCAATTGTCAAAATGGATTCCCTGATGTTTTTAATTGAGGATGCGCGCCGGAAACTGAACGATTTTGCCAAAAGTCGGTGCCTAACTGATCCTGAAATTGTGAATATGAGTCAAGATCTGGACAAATTGCTCAATGAATTTTATTCAATGACGGAACAAGAATTTTTAGCTTCCTAGGAATTGAGCGAAGAAAACATCCTTTTTATTACTTATGCCAATAAGAAATTCTGAGCCTTTCATCTTGAAAGGCTTTTTGTTTTACAAGTGTTTGTTCAATATATCCCTTATAAAATTAAGTCTTTTAAAAACTATTAAGCCAGGCCAATTGTTTGGAGAATCATGCTAACTAAGTCGGAAAGTATAGTCGAAAGAAGTAAAAGCAACGTTAAAATAGTTAAAAATAACCGTGAAAGCCCAGGAGACGACATTGAACAATTTTGCCTTTTCGCTCGTCCTTATGTTATAATCGAAAATGAATTAATGACGCAAGTCTCGAGAGGAGGGTGTTTGAATGGCAAAACACATTCAGACGATTGTGAAAACAAACCTAAGTTCAACCGTTAAAACAGGAGGCTGTGGAAATTGTCAGACCTCTTGCCAATCTGCATGTAAAACATCATGCACAGTTGGTAACCAAGTGTGTGTTAAATAATTTTAGGCCTAAATTTGTACATGATTCTCAGAACCCAACCTTTTACGGGCTGGGTTCTGTTCTATTTATTCCAATACTAAAAAATGAAAGCGAGGACGCTAATGTTTAATTTTGGGCAATTAGAAGGATATAAGTTTAAAAAGAATATTCACTGTTTTCGTCAGGGCGATTTGCTGATTGCTTATGATGTTAATTCGGGCTCAATTCATGTGCTGGATGAAGGAACGTTTGAGGTTTTGCAAGCTATGCAGAATTTCGACTCCGAGAAAGCCGGGCTTTCTTTAGAAAATCTAACAAAGTCTCTTAAGCTTACGGCAAAACCTGATTTAAATGAGCAGGTTCCGGAGATTTTGGAGGAATTGGAAGAACTTCGTCAAGAAGGGATAATTTTTTCCCAAGAAGCGGATCCAGTCAACTTAGCCTATCCAGAAAAACCCATTGTGAAAGCAATTTGCCTGCATGTTGCCCATGATTGTAATTTGCGTTGTGAATATTGCTTTGCCGGGACAGGGGCTTTTGGCGGCAGCAGAACACTGATGGATTTGGAGACGGGAAAGCGCGGCATAGACTTTGTCTTAGAGGCTTCCGGACACAGGAGCCATTGCGAAGTGGATTTTTTTGGGGGTGAACCTTTAATTAATTTCGGAGTGGTTAAGGCTCTGGTCGCATACGGCCGGGATGCCGCAAAAGCTATGGGTAAAACAATAAAATTTACGTTGACGACAAATGGGGTTTTATTAAATGAAGACATTCAAAAGTTCTTTGAACAAGAGGAGATTAGTGTAGTTTTAAGTTTAGACGGACGTCCGGAGGTTCATGATCGAATGCGGCCCCATGCGGATGGCCGAGGGAGCTACTCCGAAGTTCTTCCTCGAATTCAGCAGTTTACCTCTTTGAGGCCTAAAAGCTCTCCTTATGCTCTGGGGACCTACTATTATGTGCGAGGCACATATACTCATTTTAATTTAGACTTTGATCGCGATGTTTTACACATGGCCGACTTGGGGATTAACCAGATTTCTGTTGAACCTGTTGTGGCGGGGCCGGAAGATCCTTATGCTTTCCAAGCTGGAGATTTGGAAAAAATTCGTGAGGCCTATGACCGCCTGGGGGAAGAACTTATTGAGCGCCGCTCCCAGGGACGAGGTTTTAATTTCTTTCATTTTAACGTTGCTCTGGATAAGGGGCCTTGCCTGATTAAGAGGCTTGCGGGCTGCGGAGCGGGTCACGAGTATGTTGCCATTTCTCCGGAAGGAGATCTTTACCCCTGCCATCAGTTTGTAGGACAGGAAAATTACAAACTTGGCTCCCTTTATGATCAAGATCCTTTGTATTTAAAAGCGGATGTGGTCCGGGATTTCCGTGCTGCGAATATTTATGCTAAACCGGCCTGTCAAGAGTGCTGGGCGCGCTTTGCCTGCAGCGGAGGGTGTCATGCCGCTAACGCCACTTTTACTCAAAAACTGACAGAAGTTTACCCTTTGGGATGTGAGCTGCAAAAGAAACGCCTTGAAGTGGCCCTTTACGTCAAAATTAAAGAAATTCAGCAAAATCAGGAAGGGAGGACTACTCCGGACCTTTGCTGCTAGAGTTGGAGAAGGGCTATTCTTTGGGCGTAAAGGTGTTTTGCTAAGAACATTTATGAACATAATATTATGAGATTAAAACAGGATGAGTAAATTGGGCAGAGGGTGCGATTTAATCTCTGGTAGGTGTTAGGAGGAAGCATATGACGATTATACGTTCGGCATGTCCGTTAAATTGCCCGGATGGGTGCGCTTTTCTGGTGGAAAAAACAGAAAGCGGTCTCCGCGTAAAAGGGGATCCTCTGAATAGTATTACAAAGGGGTTCGTCTGTTCTAAGGGACAAGCTTTGGCGGAACGCGTCTTTTCTCCGGATCGGCTGAGATTTCCTCTCTTAAAACAAGGGGAAAGGTGGAAAAGAATAAGCTGGAATCAAGCCTATGACCTCTTTGCTGAGAAAATTCAAGAAACCCTGTCCAATGTAGGCTCTTGGGGGATTTTTCATCATTATGATTATGGTAACAGCGGAGCGCTGCGGGAATTAGACCGGCGGTTTTTTCAGGCCCTGGGAGGGGTTACGGGGCCACGGGGGAGTATGTGCTGGGGGGCCGGTTACCGGGCCCAGGAGCTGGACTTTGGCGGGGTTTATTCAAGTTCCTATGAAGACTTGGAGGATGCCCGGACTCTTATACTGTGGGGGAGAGATCCCGCCCTTACGAATATTCATTTAATGCCCTATCTATTGGCGGCTAAGAAACGGGGAGCCCGTCTGATTGTCATTAATCCGATTTCTGTCAAAAGTGTAGACTTCGCCGATGATTTTTATCAGGTCCGTCCCGGAACAGACTCAGCTCTGGCCTTGGGGCTAAGCTATATTATTCTGAGCGAGCGTTGGCAAGATACCTTGTTTATTCAAAATTATGTTCAGGGCTTTGAAGAGTTTGCCAAAAGGGCAAAAGAATTTCCTCCAGAGAAAGTAGAAGCGATTACGGGAGTCCCCGCCACTCAAATGCGCGAACTGGCAAGACGCATAAGCCATGATCGCCCGGCGGCGTTTATCTTGGGCTATGGACTTCAGCGTTATGTAAACGGAGGAAACACTGTTCGGGCGATTGATGCTTTGGCCGGAATAAGCGGGAATATTGGCTGGGCGGGTGCGGGAGTGCACTATGCCCATCAGTATCATCAAGGGAAAATGAATTCCGTTTTTCTTTCACCAGACCGCTATAAAGAAAGAACCTATCCCCACCCTGTTTTAGCGGAAAAGCTACTGCAGGCAGACCCTGCTATTCAGCTAGGGGTGGTAACTCGTTCGAATCCCTTAGTTCAACAGCCGAACTCACCGCTTTGGCGGGAAGTTTGGCGGCGGATTCCCTTTAAGGTAGTTCTGGATACGGTGATGACAGAAACGGCAAGACAGTCGGATTTAGTCCTGCCCATAGCGACGATCTTTGAGGAAGAAGAGCTGGTGAGAACATCCTGGAGCCCGCTGATTCAATATACCCAGAAAGTTATTGAACCCCAGGGAGAAGCTCAATCGGAACCGATAGTATTTACCGAGCTGGCCAAACGCCTCGGTTTGGAGCAGGATTTCCCCCATACCCCGAAAGAGTGGATCAAATTTGTCCTTGAGCCATTAACAGCAACATACGGCATTACTCTCGATCAGCTGGCCCAAGGACCGGTTTATGCACCGTATATTCCGAAAGTAGCTTGGGAAAGCAGGGAGTTTAAAACACCCAGCGGCAAAATTGAGTTGTCGTCGCAGCTTGCCCAAAAGGAGCTTGGCGATGCTGTCGCGAACTATATCCCGACGGGATCTTCAGAAGACAAAGCGGAGTTTCCCTGGCATCTGATTACTCCTCATCCGGGGAATAGGCTGCATTCCCAATTTCAGCAAGAGGATGGATTTGTTTTGTTTCTACACCCGGATTTAGCCGCTAAATTTCGCCTCAACTCCGGAGACCGGGCAATTGTGGAGACGAAAAATGGACAGCTTGTGGCTGAGGTAGTTTTGTCGGAAGATATCCATCCGGAAACGGTAGTTCTGCCGGAAGGCACAACTGCGGAAGGCTTGGGGGTTAATCAATTGATTGCCGGCAAAGGGTCTGATGTTGGGGAAAGTACATCGTACTACGAGACATATTGCCAACTTAGAAAATGGTATTTAGATTAAGAGACAGGTTGGACGTATCGGGCCGGCATGGTACAATAAAACTATGGTCAAGGGGGCGATGAGTTGAGGAAACGTCAACACCGTGTTTTTGCAATAATTCTTGTGGGTTTTATAGCGATTGCTATGGTGAGCTCAGGGTTTGCTATGTTTTTCAGTAACAGCGGGATACCTGCACCTAATCAAAATTCAGCAGCCAATACGAACACACTTGCCGATTATCAGGCTAAGAAAGCCCGTCTGACAGCTCTTGCCGAGCAGGCGAAGTCGGATACGGGCAACGTCGCTTTACAAACGGACCTTGGTAATGAGTATTATGACGCTGGTCTTGAGGCGGAAACAGTGGCGCCTTCTGAGTCCGCAGACAACTATAAACACGCCGTTGAGGCATATCAGAACGTCTTAAAAACGAGTAAAGATCCCAGCGTAATGGTGGATATGGCAACCGCCGCGTTTAAAAGCGGACAAAATGATCTGGCTGAAAAAACATATCAGGAAGCGTTAAGCATTGAACCCAATTTTTTGAATGGCTTAGTGAATTATGGAATATTTTTGGACGATGTCAAACAGGATCTGCCCGGTGCTATCGCTCAGTGGCAAAAGGCCCAGACTCAGGCTCAAACAAGTACGGAGCAGGATGAGATTAAAGCCTTGATTAGTCAGGCTCAAAGTCAGCTTCCGGGAGCAACCGGTGGGGTTTCAAATCCGAATCCGGCGCTGAAAAGCGGTTCAACTCCGGCACCCACAGGTAAGTAATATCACCGCAACGGAGGAGAAAGTTCAGTGCATTTTACAACATTGGCTAGTGGAAGTTCCGGGAATGCTATTCTTGTCGGTGAGGGTCACAGGCATTTGCTGGTGGATTGCGGGATTAGCGGCAAGAGTTTGTTGGCTAATCTTTCTCAGTTAAATATTGAAAGCTCGGAGATTGAAGGAATTATTGTTACTCATGAACATATTGATCATATCCGGGGAGTAGGCGTGCTGGCCCGGAAGCTGAAAATTCCCATTTATGCGACAGCAGGCTTATGGCAAGCGATGAGCTATTCGTTAGGGAAACTTGCCATGGAACAGCGTCTGGAAGTAAACACTTCCTTTTCCTGTGCCGGTCTTGATGTTCTGCTCTATCCCACTTCCCATGACAGCCGGGAAAGCTATGGCTTGAAGATTGCCAGGCCTGAAAAGAAAGACAAGGCTCGTCTGGTTGTTGGTATTGCCACCGACAGCGGCAGGATCACCAAAGAGATGCAGCAGCATTTGAAGGGGTGTGATGGGCTCGTCGTGGAAACGAATTACGACGAGGAACGGTTACATAACGGACCATATCCGGCCTATTTAAAACGACGTATCAGCGGGCATTACGGACATTTGGAGAACTCACAGCTGGCCATGGGGTTAGCGGAGTGGATTCAGGAAAACACCCAGCGGGTTGTGCTGGCTCATTTAAGTGAGGAAAATAATACCCCGGAAATAGCTTTGTCGACAGTGTTGGATGTGCTGAGGGATTCGAAGACTTCGAAGAGATACCCCCAGGTGAAGGTTCAGGTTGCACCTCGGCATACGCCGCATGAACTGATCATTTTGAGGGAATAATAAAACTTAAGGAGGGTACGCATGAGTTATTATAATGACCAAAATAATTATTCGAAGAAAGGACCGAGCTTTCTCTCAATGATGGTTATTGCTTTGATCAGCGCCGTTCTGGGCGGGGTCATAGCAGTCGCTATAATTCCTTCCGTATATGGCAATAAACAGACAGGAGCGACGAACCAAGTTATTTTAAATGGGCAAGGGTCAACTCCTACGATCAAAACGGAAGCAGCCACCAATTTTCCTGTAGTTCAGATCGCCAAAACGGTTGGCTCAGCAGTTGTTGGAATTGCTAATTTCCAATCCAAGGGCTCCTTATTTGGCGGAGGCGGCCTGACGGAAATTGGGAGTGGTTCCGGTTTTATTGTTGATGCTCAACATGGTTATATTGTTACCAACAATCATGTTGTAACAGGTGCGGAAAAACTCGTGGTCAGTTTGGCTGACGGACGCAATATCACGGCGAAGTTAGTAGGTGCTGATGACCGTACGGACTTGGCGGTGGTTCAGATTGCGGATACTTCGAATTTAACAGCTACCCAAGAAGGAGATTCAACCAAACTGCAGGTTGGGGAATCCGTGGTTGCCATCGGAAATCCCGGGGGTCAGGAATTTGCCCGTTCTGTGACGGCCGGAGTGGTTTCAGCCACAAATCGGGTTTTGGACATTCCGGGAGAATCGAGCTTTAACCTCATTCAAACGGATGCGGCCATTAATCCGGGTAACAGCGGCGGACCCCTTGTGAATTATCAAGGTCAAGTCATTGGTATTAACTCGGCCAAAAATCAAGAGCCCGGTTTTGAAGGGATGGGTTTTGCCATACCTATTTCGGATGCTTTGCCGACGATTAAGCAATTAATTGAGAAAGGGTACGCAAGCCACGCGGGTCTGAACGTTCAAATTGATCCGCGCTATACTGCGGAGTATGCGAGCCAGAGAGGGTGGCCGGCCGGGGCTTATGTTTCCAAGGTTACCTTGGGCGGACCTGCCGAACGTGCCGGTGTAGTCGCTGGGGATATCATAACCAAGATCAATGGCCAAGATGTCAAAAGTTCTCTGGAATTAACCCATGAGTTGTTCAAATATAACCCCGGTGACAAGGTGTCTGTTACAATATTCCGTAATAATAAGACAACTGATGTGTCAGTCACTCTGACGGAGATTAAGTCACAATAAAGAAGACTTGATTCAGGTGGAGTTTTAACTCCATCTGAATCAAATCGCACTTATCCGGGGATTTAGCCGCTCTTAACTCACTGCTTGCAGAAGCGGGAGTCTTAGAGCGGATTAGTCAGCGGATAAACGTCTCAATGAATTTGGCTTGTATCTTAGACCGTCGAATTTGGGCTAAGATACAGGCTTTTTTCTGTTTTTGCTCCAGCGCACACATTAAACAACAACGTTAGCTTTATTTACCCAGGTCCTCCTGCTATTTATAGCCGCAAAGAACTAGACTATACTAGTATATTACACCCCGGGTTTTCGTGGATATTGCCTTCGAGTATTACATAAGAAGTTGAACTCCGGTCATGTATACGGTATTATGTAGAACAAGGATAATCGGTAAAAGCAGGATCATATTAGCGAGAAAGGTTGATCATTGATGGAACATAAGCCCTCTTCCAATTTTTTGAGGAATATCATCCTCGAAGATCTAAAGTCTGGTAAGGTTGATCATATTGTTACCCGCTTTCCGCCTGAACCCAACGGTTATTTACATATAGGGCATGCCAAAGCTATCATCCTTAATTTTGAGTTAGCCGATGAGTTCAAGGGTAAAACCCATTTGCGTTTTGATGATACAAATCCCACCAAAGAAGATACGGAATATGTTGAGTCGATCAAAGACGATGTGCGGTGGTTAGGGTATGAATGGGATGAGTTGTTCTTCGCCTCGGACTATTTTGAGGAAATGTATCGTCGTGCGGTGTTATTAATTCAAAAGGGAAAAGCCTATGTTTGTGATTTAACCGCTGAAGAAATTAGGAAAACTCGCGGATCTTTGACGGAACCGGGGCAGCCCAGTCCCTGCCGCGACCGCTCAATTGCGGAGAATCTGGACCTGTTTGAACGTATGCGGCGTGGGGAGTTTCACGATGGAGAAAAGGTTTTAAGAGCCAAAATCGACATGGCCTCCCCGAACATTAATTTGCGGGACCCTGTTTTATACAGGATTGCTCACGCCTCCCATCATAATACGGGTGATAAATGGTGCATTTATCCGATGTATGATTTTGCACATCCTTTGGAAGATGCCATCGAAGGTGTTACGCATTCTATTTGTACTCTGGAATTTGAAGATCATCGCCCTTTGTATGATTGGGCTGTCAGAGAATGCGAGATGAAAAACGTACCGCAGCAATATGAATTTGCGCGCTTGAATCTCACCAATACGGTCATGAGCAAGCGTAAGCTCAAGCAGCTTGTTGAAAATAAAGTGGTTGACGGCTGGGATGATCCGCGCATGCCGACGATATCCGGACTCCGGAGAAGAGGGTATACTCCTGAGGCCATGCGCAATTTTGCCCGGGAAATTGGAGTAGCTAAGGCGGACAGCGTGGTTGACACTAAGATGTTGGAGCATTTTATTCGCGAAGACCTGAAGCTTAAAGCTCCGCGCACCATGGCTGTTTTAAAGCCTTTAAAAGTGATTATTACCAATTACCCCGAAGGCCGGGTTGAGACGCTGGAGGCTGAAAACAATTCGGAAAATCCGGAAATGGGAGTACGTGAGATTCCTTTTTCCCGTGAAATATATATTGAGCAGGACGACTTTGCAGAGAATCCGCCGCCCAAGTATCATCGGCTCTACCTCGGCAATGAGGTGCGTCTGAAAAATGCCTATTTCATTAAATGCAACGAAATGGTTAAAGATGAGTCGGGCAAAGTTATCGAACTGCACTGTACTTATGACCCGGAAACCAAGAGCGGTACAGGTTTTACAGGCAGAAAAGTTAAAGGGACTATTCATTGGGTAGACGCCCGGCAAGCACTTCCCGCTGAATTCCGCTTATATGAACCTTTGATTTTAGACGAAGATACAGATGATGGGACTTCTTTCCTGGAGCATATCAATCCCCACACTTTGGAGATTTCTCACGGTTTTGTGGAACAGACTTTGAAGACGGCCCAGCCGCAGGATAAATTCCAATTTTTCAGACATGGCTATTTCAACGTTGATCCCCTGTACTCTAGCCCTGAGCATCCTGTGTTCAATAGGATAGTATCTTTGAAAAGTTCCTTTGAACTTCCGAAGCAATAATAAGCTACAGCTTAATGGTTTGAGGGAGAAATACTGAGATCTTGTAGTTGAACAGGGAGTGTCGCCAATCTGCTTTTTAAAGTAGTTAGCGATGCTCCTTATTGCTTTTTCACAGCAAATAATTTAATGCTTGCCTTGAAATAGCCTATAATTTTAAGATGCTGGTCTCTCTAGGCCTCTTAGTGAACTAAACAGGCTCTGTTGAAATCTCACCGACCCGGGCATTGGTGGCAGAAATCAAATCGGCAGGACACAGGAAAATCTGAAGTCCCCGCAGCCCGGCACTAACAGAAACTTTTTCCTGCCGGCTTACCGCTGAGTCAATATAGGTAGGATAGGATTTTTTCATTCCCAGGGGGGATACCCCACCCCGGATGTAGCCGGTGAGAGGTTGAACTTCTTTAAGAGGAACAACCTCTACTTTTTTATTGCCGCTCAGAGCTGCCAGGCCTTTAAGGTAGAGCTCCTGATCCCCCTGGATGCAGGCCACCAGGACTCCTGTTTTGTCACCGCGGACAACTATGGTTTTATAAATTTGCTCGATGGGCAATCCAACTTTTTGAGCGACAGAAACGGCCGATAAGTCAGACTCATCGACGGGATATTCTTTAAGTTCATAAGATAGTTTCATTTGATCGAGAATACGTGCCGCATTCGTTTTGCGCATGGTTTTAAGACTCCTTTATTATCGGCTATACTTGTATGCTTCCTCATCGTCCCAGCAAGATCCGCTATTCGACAAATAAGTGCTTTTTCCTGTTAATTTATAATTAAGGTAAGTATTGACAGAAGCTATTTAATATGGTTATACTTAATAGCAGTTTTGGTCCTGCTTTGGCAAACATAAGACGTTAAATAGTTTTTTACGTTGAAAGGAGGTCGCAACTTATGAAAGAGTTAAAAGGTTTTAGAAGTTTTGCATTTTATAGGTTAATAGGCGGCCTTTGTGGAAGAATCTGATTAATTAAGTTTTGAAGAATCAAGTCATGGGCCGTAGGATTCCGTGACTTTTTATTTTGCAGACAGGTTAAAGCCATGGAACCCCTTTTCGTTTGAACGGAAGGGCGGACGTGGCTTTTTTTATTTCTTTGAAGAGGAGTTTTAATGTGTTCAGTTGGAAAACTTGGCTAAGCCCTTATAGAGGAATGCCTAAAGAAATTTACGTGATTTTTGCCGCTCGAATTATTAACGCCCTTGGGTGTTTTGTTATGCCACTGCTGACAATTATTTTGACTCAGAATATTGGTTTGTCAAAACAAATGACGGGACTCTACATCAGCATTTCCGGTCTTCTGAATGTGCCCTCGGCCTTAATCGGGGGAAAATTAGCGGATACCATCGGGAGAAAAAAAGTGATTATGCTCTTTGACGGTTTGGCGATAGCTTTCTATCTTGCTGCCGGTTTGCTAAGGCCTTCGCTGTTAATGGCGTATATTTTGATGCTTGCCGGAGCATGTATGGTCACAGCGGGACCTGCTCATGACGCCCTCATCGCTGATCTAACTACAGCGCAAACCAGAAATGGAGCCTATGCCCTTTCTTACATGGGCTGGAACATTGGGTTTGCAATTGGGCCGATTATGGGAGGAATTTTATATCGAAACCATTTGCCCTTGCTTTTTATCGGGGATGCTCTGACGGCATTGGTTGCTTTAGTGTTAATAGCCCGCTTTATTCCGGAGACACTCTGGAAAACTAAAATTACTGTAACCGCACCTTCGAGGTTGGAGAAGGGTGAAAAAGGCTCTATCATGGCGGTTTTGCTGAAACGGCCAATTCTGCTCTATTTTAGCGTTATTATGATGGGCTACAATTTCGCCTATGCCCAGTGGGCCTTTATGCTGCCAATGCAGACCATACAGGATTTTCCGGGTTTTGGTGCGGAGTACTTTGGCTATATTGCCGCTTTTAACGGGTTTGTTGTTATGCTGTTTACACCGATCGTTTTAAAAATTACGGAAGGAATCAGCAATATGCGCCGGATGGTTTGCGGTGGGATCTTTTATGCATTAGGTTTTGGGATGCTGGGCATCTTCCATGCTCTGGCCTTAATTTTTCTCTGCGCCTTTGTCTATACCCTGGGCGAAATTATTTTAGCCATTAGTGTAACTCCCTTTGTAGTTAGTCATACTCCTATTTCTCACCGCGGGAGGATGAATTCTCTGATTCCGATGATTTTTCGTTTAGGGGATACTTTGGGACCTGTAGTTATGGGCTATATTTTAACGTATATCAGTATTGAAAGCGGCTGGAGGCTGATCGGAATTTCAGCTCTCTTTTTTACGGTGTTAATGTTCGGTTTGGAGAAGTGGGAAGGGCGGCAGCACATCCAAGTTTCCAAAGACGCAAGGGTCTAAGGAGTTTTAAGGCTTGTCCGAAGATCGACTTTCTTTTTCCTTAGGTAATCCCTATAATAGATACAAAGAACCTATCGTTGATAGTGTTTTTATTAAGGGAGTCATTGAGAGGGAGGGCCAATTTTGAAGCAACTTAAGGTTCTCGTATTTTCCGCGTCGTTTGGGAACGGGCATTTGAGAGCGGCTGAAGCTGTTATTGAAGGAATACGAATTAAGGAACCTTCTGCTAAAATTATTCATTTGGACTTCGGCGCTTTTCTGAATATGCGAGTCAACACAATTATCAGAGATTTTTATAGTGGGCTTTTGAAACGAGCACCAAAACTTTGGGGGCGGTTTTATTATAAAACGGGCAAGAAACAACCCCAATCAATGAGCCAGCGTTTATTAAATCAGATCGGACGAAGTAATTTTCTCAGGTATATTCAGCATTTTAAACCGGATTTGATTGTATGCACTTATCCTACGGTGTCCTCAATTCTTGCCCAGCTCAGGGCTGAGCAGATTCTCAGTGTCCCGCTGATTACAGTTATTACCGATTACACCGTCCACAGCCATTGGGTTCATCCGGGAGTGGATTGCTACATAGTGGCTTGTGCCAAAGTTAAGGAGTCGTTGGTATCTTGGGGGATACCGGGCCAGAATATTCATGTCACGGGAATTCCGGTAAGTCCTAAATTTGAAGTGAGAGAAGACCGACTGTCTACTGTGGAGAAATTAGGTTTAAAGCCGGATCTTCCGACCTTTTTATTTATGGGTGGAACCTACGTAATCTTAGAAAGCACCAAGAGGATTTGTAAAAAGCTGACAGAGTCTCAGATTCCGGTGCAATGTATAGTCGTTTGCGGAGAGAATGAAAAATTGTATGCTGCCCTTGAAGACGTGGTTGCTCAAGCCAGGAATCCTCTGGTTCGCTTTAAATTTGTGCACAATGTTGAGGATTTGATGTCGGTGTCGGACTTGATTATTACTAAGGCGGGGGGTTTGACAGTAACCGAAGCCTTAACGAAGCATTTACCCTTGATAATCTTTAGACCAATTCCGGGACAAGAGGAGGAGAATGCGCAATATGTGCAAGGGATTGGAGCGGGATGGATTGCCGAGAACGAGGAAGAACTGGCTAGGATGTTGAGTCATTTGCTACACCATCCGGAGGATATTGAAAAAATGCGCTCTAAAGCAGCCCTTGCTTTAGCAGGGCATTCTACGGAACGAGCCGTAGAGGAAATGCTGCAGTTGGCATTGTCATCGGGCAGGAGGCAAAGAATCGGTTGAAGATTCTTTGCCCTTTTAATTTTAGAATCCTCGCCAATAGTCCGGACGTAGCTCTTCAAGAGCGGAAGTTTTCAGGACTCTGTCGAGGGTTTTTAGCAATTCGGCTCGGTCGGCGGGGAGGGTAGCCTTGAGGGGCAAGTAATTGGAAGCGTGATTGCTTCGGAATACACAGTGAGAGACTTTCAAATTCTCAAGCATGGCTCGCAATTCCCTTAAGGATTCCCAAGGATCGAGAAGCTGAAAATCACCTTGTTCAATTGCTTTAGCCAAAGGGGCTTCCGGGTCTACCATAAGAGTTAAGGCTCCTAAATATTCCGGATCAATTTTGCTGACGACATGAGCCGTATCGAGGGCATGTGCCTGAGTTAAGGCGCGCCCGCCTAAACCGATAATAATCGTACAGGAAAGAACCAGGCCGCTTGCTTTAACTTTTTGTCCGGCCTCGATCATTTGCTCGGGAGAGACTCCTTTGCAAACTGAGGTTAAGACCTCTTTATTTCCGCTTTCCACTCCTAAATAAACCATGGTCAGGCCATGGCTTTTTAAAGTAGCCAGTTCTTCGGGGGTTTTGGCCAGAATGTCCCGGGGGCCACCATAAATCCCTACGCGTTGGAGATGAGGGAAGCTTGCATAAAGCTCATCAAGAATCTCCAGCAGCAAGGATGTATCCACGGCCATTGCGTCCCCATCCGCCAGGAATATTCGTTCTGCTTTGGGGTCATAGGCGAGAGCTTCGGCAATTATAGCTTTAATTTCCGCGCGCGATTTTATGCGAAAGGTTTTATCTTTATACATGGTGCAGAAAGTACAGACATTGTGGCGGCAGCCAACGGTGATTTGCAAAATAAGGCTTCTAGCCTCGCTGGGCGGACGGTATAAAATCCCTTCATAATACATAGTATCCTCTCCTTTCGATTTATTAGCTACTTCTTTCTACAAGGATAGGGTAAGTACCTGCTGTTTGATTTATGCTAATTTTGTCAAATTTTTAATGATAAAGACTTGCTTCGCCGCTGAAGTTTTGAGGATAATGCTGGATAATTTTCCTGCTCTTTTGCCACACTAAGATTACTAAAAAAGTGAGGTGAGGGTATGAAATTACGTGTCAGACCTCGGTGGATTATTCTCCTTGTTGGAGTGATTCTCTGTGTTGCTCTATCCGGAATAGCTTATGGAGCTTTAGGAGATCGCTTGCTGGGCAGGGGAAGCAAGGGGCCGGAGGTTCAAGATCTGCAAAGCAAACTGACCCAGTTAGGTTATGTGGTCGGCCCCATTGATGGGAAGTTCGGCCCCAAAACCGAAACGGCAATCCGTAATTTTCAAAAAGATCACGGATTGAAGGTTGACGGCTTGGCAGGAACCCAAACGATCAAAGAGTTAAAACGTTTGACAGGCGAAAGTACCAATGCTTCCGGCAAGGCGGTAGGCAATAAAAATATTGACATTAATCTTTTAGCTCATGCGGTAAACGGGGAGGCCCGCGGAGAGCCTTATCTCGGGCAGGTTGCAGTGGCGGCAGTTATCATCAACCGCATATCGGACCCGGCTTTTCCCAAAACAATAGCAGACATTATTTATCAGCCGGGGGCATTTTCCAGTGTCAATGATGGACAGATTAATTTAGCGCCGTCGGCTTCGGCTATTCGAGCGGCTCAAGAGGCGGCAAGCGGATCAGACCCTTCGAAGGGTGCGCTTTTCTTTTTTAATCCGGCGAAAACGACGAATAAATTTATTTGGTCACGGCCGCAAATTATTAAAATCGGCAATCATATTTTTACGAAGTAAGGGGGGAGAAACATGCATAGAAAATTTTGGGTAGGCACACTGGCTGTGGCTTTACTGGTCTCCTTAGGCTGGGGACTCAATGAATATCGCCTGGCAGGAGAATACCGTCTGGCCTCAGAGAACAATAACCGCAGGGCTTTAACCGATTTTGCCAGTCATCTGGATCAATTAGAGACAGATATGGCCAAGGGCAATGTGGCTAACAGTCCCAACCAGCAGGTTTTCTACCTAAGTCAAGTGTCGAGTAAAAGTGACGGAGCGCTGAAGGATTTTGCCCAAATTCCTGCTGAACAGGCGGGCCTTAGTTACATTGGACAATTTTTGACTCAATCCGGTGATTTTGCCAGAACCTTGGCCCAGAAAGTTGCCAGCGGGGGTACGATTTCTGCGGATGACGAAAAAAACCTCCAGGAAATTCACGACCGGCTGGTACCTGTTAATGAAAAAGTTCAAACCATTATGACGCGGATGGATACGGAAAATTTAGCCTGGACAGACCCGGCACCATCTCTGTGGAAGAGATTGGGACTCGGGGGGCCCCAAATAGCTGAGGCGTCCGCGGACGGTTCAGAAGCTGCCTCTAAATCGGTAAGGTCGGGTTTAGATCAGCTGGATGTAAGCCTCCAAAAACTCCCTCCTTTTTCCTATACCGGGGAATTTTCCGCGCGTGTGGTAGAGAAACCGCTGGGCCTTCCGGCCGGGCAGGTTAGTCGTGCTCAAGCCCAAAGTACGGCACAGAGCTTTTTAAACAAAGTGGGCTATACAAATGTAAAACCGGATTTTGCGGGCGAGTCGAAAGGTGATCTCGGAGGGTATTCCTGGCAATATAAAGACGCCTATCTGGAAGTCAGCCGCCAGGGAGGGGTTGTTACCTTTTATCAAAATCAACGTCCCATTGATCCCCGCACTTTAAGCCTTGATGATGCGGCGAAGAAAGCTCAGGCGGCTTTGCAGACACTGGGCTGGAAACTCGCCATAACCTCAAATGAAGATTTTGGCTCCTATGTTAAATTCGAGGCTGTGGCGGAACAGGATGGGGTAAGGCTTTATCCGGATAAAGTCAGGTTGGCAATCGCCATGGACAATGGCCAGCTGATTAGTCTGGACGCTACTCCATATTACGCCTTTCATCATGCCAGAACTTTTCCTGCCAAAATTGCCATGGATCAGGCAGCTCGCAAGCTGCGCCCGAATTTTAAAGTTCTGGAAAGCCGGTTAGCTGTTATTGCCAAGCCAGGCAATCAGGAAGTCTATGCTTATGAGTTTCTCGGCCGCTACCTGGATGAGGAGTACCTTTTGTATCTTAACGCTCAAACAGGCAACGAAGAAAAAATTCAACGGGTTATCAAGACACCGCGCGGGGAGTATCTCCAGTAATTTAGTGGACAAGCTTGTCTTGAAACAACGATGGAGTATCTATTTCAGCGAGAGGGATGGTTTCCCTCTCGCTGTTAACGATTTAAAACCAAAATGCAGATAAGAGGTTAAGGAGTAAATTGGAACTAGTATTTTTTACACGAGGAAATTATTAAGCGTAATGAAGGAGTTTTCCGGGGTTAACGAGAATAGGCACATTAGTTAGCCATGATTCTAAAGCAGGAAAAGCAAAAGGACAATTTTCATCTGGATGCGGAGGAAGGGGGTCAGCGAATTTGCAGAAGAAGGTGACTGTTCAAGTCCTGGGAAGACAAAAGTACCCTGAAGGCCAGGAAGACCAGCAAGAATTGTCTGTGTCGGGTACATATTATGAACGCAAGGGTGTGTTCTATGTCGTCTATAAAGAACCGGAAAATACAAGTGGTTTTGAAGGGGTAACAACTTTCCTGACCCTTAAAAAAGGTTCAGTTACACTTAACCGCAAAGGTGCTATTAATTCAGTGCAGGAATTCAGAGTAGGATTTCGCAACCGCTGCAGTTATAGTACTTGTTACGGAAAGATGTGGCTGAGTGTTTTGCCGCAATATGTTGAGTGTGACTTGACAGCACAAGGGGGACGTATTAGTCTAGAATATGATCTTTTTGTCGATGATAATTTTGTAAGTCATAATTTGCTGTTGGTAACAATAAAGGAGGACAACCCTCAATGAGTCTCTACGAGGATGTTAAAGCAAAAATTATTAAGCAGCTGGAACTTGCCGCAAACAGCGCTAAAAAACAAGGAGAATTGAATTTCGAGGAGCTGCCCGGCTTTGTTTTAGAAGAACCGAGAGAACGGCAGCATGGAGATCTGGCTACGAATTTAGCAATGGTTATGGCCAGACAGGCGAAGCGCTCTCCGCGGGAAATTGCCGCTGCCCTCATTCAACATATGGATAAGACAGGTACCTGGATTGAAACTTCGGAAATCGCGGGAGCCGGTTTTATCAACTTTCGTTTAAACCCATTATGGCTTACAGATGTTATTAAAGAAGTGCTGCAAGCAGGGGATCTCTATGGCCAGGTTGACCTGGGCAAAGGTCAAAAGGTTCAGGTTGAGTTCGTGAGCGCGAATCCAACCGGTTTATTGCATATGGGCAATGCTCGCGGAGCGGCGCTTGGCGATAGTCTTGCTTCCTTACTCTCTATGGCCGGATACGAAGTTTCGCGCGAGTTTTATATTAACGACGCGGGAAACCAAATCCACAACTTTGCCTTATCCTTGGAAGCCAGGTATTTGCAGCAATTAGGTCAGGAGGCCCCTTTCCCGGAAGGAGGCTATCAGGGCGAAGATTTAATCACGACGGTCAAAGGCCTGATCGCCAAAGAGGGAGACAAATACCTCTCGGTGGAACCCGGCTTGAGACGGGAGTTTCTGGTGAGGTATGCCTTGGATGAGAAGATGCGCAATATCAGAGAGACCCTCCAAGATTTTGGCGTCAATTATGATGTCTGGTTCAGCGAACAGTCCCTTCATGATTCCGGTGCTGTGCGCGCAACGTTAGAAGACCTCCAGAAGAAAGGGTACATTTATGAAAAAGAAGGTGCTCTTTGGCTCAAGTCCACACTTTTTGGAGATGAAAAGGATGAAGTAGTTGTTCGCAGCAATGGAACTCCAACCTATTTTGCCGCAGATATTGCCTATCACCGCAATAAATTTGACCGGGGGTTTGAGCGGGTTATCAATATTTGGGGTGCTGACCATCATGGCCATGTGGCCCGGATGAAAGGGGCAATGTCCGCTTTGGGCTATGATGCCGATAAACTTCAAATCATTTTAATGCAGCTTGTGCGGCTTATTCAAGGCGGCGAGGTTGTTAAAATGTCCAAACGTTCAGGTCAATATATTACGCTGCGGGAATTAATGGACGAAGTTGGCAAAGATGCGGCACGTTTCTTTTTTAATCTTCGGGACCCGGATTCCACTGTGGATTTTGATATGGACCTGGCTAAAGCGCAGTCCTCGGATAATCCTGTTTATTATGTTCAATACGCCCATGCCCGGTTGTGCAGCATTTTGAGGCAAGCTCAAGAGCTTGGGGATCCTGGCTCTCCTTCGGAAGACGATTTAAAATTATTGAATTCTGAGGAAGAGCGGGATTTGCTTAAAAAGATGGCCGATTTTCCAAGCGAAATTACTGTTGCGGCACGTCTTTTGGAACCTCATCGTTTGGCTCGCTATGTTCTTGATTTAGCGGGATTATTCCATACATTTTATAACAGTCAACGTGTGCTTGTTGATGATGAGCCTTTGCGCCGAGCCCGCCTGAGCTTAGTGCGCGCGGTAAGACAAATCATCGGCAATGGTTTAGGAATTCTCGGAGTGTCGGCCCCGGAAAAAATGTGAGTTTTCTTTCTATTAAATTTATGTTTAAACCGTCGCTAAGCAGGAAATATTTAGGGGTGGGCCGAATATAGTGATATTCAAAAAGACGAAGGGCGGTGGAGCTTTGACCCACTCTTTAGGTAAAAAAAATGATAAGCCGACAGAAGCAGATATTGCTTATGAGGTTCTAAAAGCCCAAGGAAACCCCATGCATTATCATAATTTGATAGAAGAAGTCCTAAAACGCTTGGGGATCTCTCAAGAGGCCGTACGAATTGCTGAAGCTTTGACAAAGATCAACCTCGATACACGATTCACATTTCTTGGTCGTGGAGAATGGGGCCTTAAGGTTTGGGAACCGGCAAAAGTATCGCGGCGATCATCTACAATCACCTTGATGAATAAAGCTGCGGACGACGATGACAAGTTAGACATTGATGCCGAAGAGCTGGAAGACGATATTTTAGATGAGGACACTTTGGAGCTGGATGAGGGTTTTGAGGATGCAGTTGAAGAGCCATCCGAGGAAAAATGGTAAGGACAAAGATGTAGGATGACATATCCAAAGGATGTCCGGCTTGACATCCTTTGGCAGTCTAGCTAAAATAGATAGATAGGATACGAGAAAGATAAAAAAACTTGACTGGTGTCCCGAAGACACTGTTTCGCAGGGTTAGCGTAGCGGAGAAGCGCCGGACATGGGTGTCCAAGTGTCCCTGAAGCCAAGGATGACGAGAAGGGACTCTCCGGCGCAGGCCACCGCCTAGTTACACTTGCGCTGGAGGAAAGCAGGCGAACGAAATTGCTGCTTTTCGCCAGTAGAACATAGTGGCATGGGGTGCTTATGTTAAGAAGGTCTTTCTGAGATAAAGTAAAGCTAGTGCAGTTGCAGACTAGCTTTATTTATGTGTTTTGTACGGTCATATTTAAAGTTCTGAAAGGAAATGGTAAAGCGCATGACAAAATTTATTTTCGTGACGGGCGGTGTCGTATCATCCCTTGGCAAAGGGATCACAGCTGCATCCCTGGGGTGCCTTTTGAAAAATAGGGGTCTGAAAGTGGCTATTCAGAAATTTGATCCTTATATTAATGTTGACCCTGGAACGATGAGCCCTTATCAACACGGTGAAGTGTTTGTAACAGATGATGGTGCGGAGACAGATCTGGACTTAGGCCACTATGAGCGCTTTATTGATGTACCGGTATCTAAAAACAGCAATGTTACAACGGGAAAGATTTACTGGTCCGTTATTCGTAAAGAACGCAAGGGGGATTATTTAGGGGGTACCGTTCAGGTTATTCCTCATGTCACCAATGAAATTAAAGAACGGATTTATCGTGTAGCTCGGGAAAGCCATCCGGATTTTGTCATTACGGAAATCGGCGGTACGGTTGGAGATATCGAATCGCTGCCTTTCTTAGAGGCTATTCGCCAGATGAAAAATGATATTGGCCTAGAGAATGTCATTTACATACATGTCACTCTAGTTCCTTATTTGCCAATGTCGGGTGAATTAAAGACCAAACCTACCCAGCACTCTGTGAAAGAACTGCGTGGAATTGGAATTCAACCGACAATTATTATTTGTCGCTCTGAAAAAGAACTATCCAAAGAAATGAAAGAAAAGTTAGCTTTGCTCTGTGATGTTGAGCAAGAGGCTATAGTTCCTAATCTGGATGCCTCGACGATCTACGAAGTCCCTTTAATGCTTCAGAAAGAGGGTCTTGATGATATTGTCCTTCGCCGTTCAGGTATTAAGGCTCCTCCTGCCGATATGACGGCTTGGAAAGCTATGGTGGATAGAATTAAGTCCCCGACTTTGGAGACCGAGATAGCTATTGTCGGCAAATATGTTGACCTTCCTGATGCTTACTTGAGCGTTGCCGAAGCTTTGCGTTCAGCGGGAACGGAACATGGGGCTAAAGTTAAGATCCGTTGGATTAATTCAGAGGATATCGAAGAAGAATCTGCCGGGAAGTACCTCGAAGGGGTTGACGGAATCCTTGTTCCGGGCGGCTTTGGCAACCGGGGGATTGAAGGAAAGATCGAGGCCATTCGTTATGCGCGGGAACAAAAAGTTCCTTTTTTAGGGATATGTTTGGGCATGCAGACAGCGATTATTGAATTTGCCCGTAATGTTTGCGGTATGGAAACCGCTAACAGCACGGAGTTTGATAGCGACACGCTCTATCCGGTTATTGACATTCTTCCCGAACAAAAGGATGTTGAGGAAAAAGGCGGTACGATGCGTTTGGGAATTTCTCCCGCGAAGCTGGGTGAAGGCAGCGAAGCCTATCGAGCCTATCAGGACCAAGTGATTTACGAGCGCCATCGGCATCGCTATGAGGTGAACAATCAGTATCGAGCTGAACTTGAGGCCGCCGGCTTGCGTTTTTCCGGGACGTCTCTTGACGGGCGGCTCGTTGAGATTACGGAATATCCGGAGCACCCTTGGTTTGTGGCTTCTCAGTTCCATCCGGAGTTTAAATCCCGGCCTAATCGCGCTCATCCGCTTTTCCGGGAGTTTATTGGGGCGGCGTTGAAGTAGGGGACTTGTGTCACACAGCGCTCTGTCTTACGACGCAGAGCAAACTACCGTTCAAGCTCTTTTCTTTGGGGAGCGGGGTTCCCGCCATATGCGCCGTCCCTGGCGCAATGGCGGCAGTGCACATCCTTGTGCACTGCCCCGTGTTTGGGGTCGCTTTCACGGAGTTTGCTATTCTAATTACGTAAAAGACGTCGCGCTTGTGTGACACTGCGTCCCTGGTATGGGGAGGCTGGTGTCATCCTTTTGAGATGCTTTGTGTAGTTGTGTTTGCGGGGCGAATTGGGGAGACGGCCCATTTCATGTGCGCCGTCTTGCTCTAGGGTTGTGGGATGAGTAATTCTGCTTACGTAAAAGATGTTGCGCTTGTGTGACACTGTGTCCCTGGTCTGGGGATTGCTTGAGTCATCCTTTTGAGATGATTTGAGTAGTTTTGTTTGCGAGGCGAATTGGGGAGACGGCACATTTCATGTGCGCCGTCTTGCTCTGGGGTTGTTTTGGGGTGAGTAATTCTGCTTACGTAAAAGATATTGCGCTTGTGTGACACTGTGTCCCTGGTCTGGGATGTTTGGGTCGTTCTTCGGGGTAGCTGAGGTGGTTTTGTTTGCAGGGCTACTTTGGGAAACGGCACATTTCATGTGCATCGTCTTATTTCCTTGAGGAGAAGTTGAGGAAGGCTTTTTTGTGTCTATTGAGTAGGCCTGTCTTGAATTTTAACTTACATACAAGAAATAATTATGGAATTCTAACTTAGGAGAGTTCTGCTAAGCCTTAGATTAAGGGGATTGCATGAACTCTTCCTGTATAATAGTGGGTTTTGATTAGCAGGATGAAACCCTGGCAAGAATGGAAAGAGGAGGGAAATAGACAGATGGCTTATGCGGCACGCTGGATTGATCAAAGCGAGCACTCTCGCTTTAATACATTTTTGGCTCAACATCAAAAGGGTCATGTGCTTCAGTCTTGGGAGTGGGGAGAAATTAAGAGCCGTACAGGGTGGGTGCCTTGGAGGCTTATTGTTGAAGAAGATGAGAAAATTGTAGCGGCTGTTTCGATTTTGGAGCGCAAGATCCCCGTTGTGGGAATTCCGATTTTCTATGCCTCACGCGGGCCGGTGCTGGATTGGAGAAATACGGCGCTGTTTGATTTCGTGCTGGTTGAAATTCGCAAGTTAGCCAGGAAACGGGGGGCTATTTTCCTTAAAGTCGATCCGGATGTTTCTTCCGCGGAAAAAGAGTTGGAACAGTTTTTGGTTTCCCGCGGATTTTGCTCTGCGGAGAGCGGCAAAGGGTTTGAGGGTGTTCAGCCCAAATATGTCTTCAGGTTGGATATTTCTCCGGATGAGGCCACATTGTTGGCCAATATGCAGCAAAAGACGCGCTACAATATTCGCTTGGCGCAGAAAAAGGGGGTTCAGATCCGTCGCGGAACACGCGCTGATTTGCCGGAGTTTTACCGGGTTTTGAAAGAGACGACGGAGCGCGATCATTTTTTGGTACGGGCTTATTCTTATTTTGAAGATCTTTATGATTCTTTGGTTCCTGTAGGTTTAGGCGAGTTATTTATCGGGGAATTTGAAGGGAAGGTTATCGCCGGAACACTGGCTTTTGTTATTGGTGACAAGGCCTGGTATATTTATGGGGCATCGTCGAATGCTCATCGCAATGTTATGCCCAATTATCTGATTCAGTGGGAAATGATTCGCTGGGCGAAATCCTTGGGCTGTACTCTTTATGATTTCCGCGGGGTTCCGGGGCATTTGACGGAAGATAACCCGCTCTATGGGCTTTACCGCTTTAAAAAGGGGTTTAACGGAGAGTATACGGAATTTGTCGGCGAATGGGACTTGGTTTACCGGCCGCTTGTTTATTTTTTATGGAACCATTTAGAACCGATTTATTCGGACGTTGTTAAAGGAATTATAGGCAAGTTGCGGAGAGCGCGGAGGGGATAAGGTCATGACGGGAACCTGGATTGAAGTCGATCTTGATGCTGTCGTGGAGAATTATCAGGAAATTACCAAGCATCTCAGACCTGGAGCGCGCTGCATGGCGGTGGTTAAAGCTGATGCCTATGGCCTGGGAGCTGTAGAAACGGCAAAAGCTTTGGAACAGGCCGGGTGCGAGGCTTTTGCCGTTACTAAAGTTGATGAAGGTCTTATTTTGAGAGAGCATGGCATCAAAGGGATTATCTTGGTATTAGGTCCAACGGCTGAAAGAGAATGGCCTCAGGCTATAAAAGCGGAGTTGCAATTGACGCTTTCCGAAATCTCTTGGCTTAAGGCTTTGAACGAAGCAAGTTTGAAATTGGAACAAGAAGGTTTTCCGAAGGTTAAGGTCCATCTTAAACTGGAGACCGGTATGGGACGAACGGGATTTTGGCCTGCGGAGCTGGATGAGTTAGCGGAGGCTTTGGCTCAGGCTCCACATATCCAGGTCGTAGGGGCTTACACTCATTTTGCCCGTGCGGCGCAAAGGGACAAGCAGTATACTTTAAAACAATATGAACAGTTCCAAAGGGCCTTAGGTCGTTTAAAGGCCTTGGGGATTTGCCCGCTTTGGCAGCATGTATGCAATAGTGCAGCCTTTTTGGACTATCCCGAGTGGCATCATGACTTTGTGCGAATTGGGACATTGCTGATTGGCCATTATCCTGGGCCGGGGTTTGGCGGAAAGGTCAAGCTGCGGGACCCTTGGGTCGCTAAAAGCAGGATTGTTCAATTGCGTAAAGTACCGAAAGGTACTTATGTGGGATATCAGAGTATTTATCGTACAAAGTCCGAGACCCAACTGGCGGTGATTCCCGTAGGATATGCGGATGGGTTTGGTCTGGTGCCTCATCTGGTTCCTCAGGGAGGAATTGATTTTTTAAAAATTGTCGTTAAGAATTTAGCGGCTTTATTTGGCATAACTATTGGCCAGGAACGGGTGGAGCTAAAGGGTCAGTCTGTGCGCGTTGCCGGGAAAATAGGAATGCAGCTCACCGTGCTTGATATCGGAATGCTGAAGTGCACTTTAGGTGATGAGGTGGAAATCCCTTTGCGCCGAACATTGGCGAATGCCAGAATCCCTCGAATATATCGACAGGGCGAACAAATATTGTCAAAACGGGTTATAAAAGAAGGAGTTTTGCCAGCATATACAGAATATTCCTCCATGACAGAAACTTGAGGGAAAGGGATGTAGCATGTGGCTAAAATTCTTATTGTCGATGATCAACTTGGGGTAAGGCGACTGCTGTTCGAGACCTTTCGAGAGGATCAACATGAGGTTGAAATGGCCGCTAATGGAGTAGAAGCCCTACGGTTATTTGAATCGTTTGGACCTGATCTTATCTTGATGGATATGAAAATGCCCGGTATGAACGGTTTGGAAACCTTAGCCCAGATACGCGCCTTGAATCATCAAGTTGGTGTGATTATGATGACAGCCTATGGTGATATCCAAAATATGGAGCAAGCAAAAGATTTGGGAATTCTTTGTTACATGGGGAAACCCTTTGACTTATTTGAATTGAGAGAGCGGGTTCGAGAGATTTTAGCAACGATTAGTTAACAATATAGTTTTGGCGGATTTGATTCAATCTCAGGTTGTCCAGACTATTTCCCCGATTATGGCGGGAGCAATTGCTCCCGCCATAATACTTTTTGTTAGCTTTATGGCAGGAAAATCTTTTTACATGACGAAGTATAAGCTGTAGGAAGAGGTGGGAAATATGATTCTAACGACAAACACGACCATAGCAATTCAGTGTTCTCAATGTGGAGAGCTAGAATTTCATGCCATCTCTCTCTTTGCATTTTCTCAACAAGGACGTAAACTTCTGCATTGTGGTTGCGGCCGACAGCTGGTGTCAGTAGCCAGCCGGAACCGTCAACAATTCAATATCAGTTATGCTTGTGCTTACTGTGGGGAGACCCATTATTTAAAATTAAACCGTCATGCCATTTGGGGCAAAGAAGCTTTACCGCTTACTTGTCCTACAGTGGAAGCTTCGGTCGGATATATTGGTCCAAAGCAGAAAGTTACCCAGGCATGTCATGAACGTGAAAAATCCATTGGGGAATTGGCTTTAGAGTTAGGTTATCAGGAAGAGTTTGAGAACCCGGAGGCAATGCTTCGGATTTTGGACCACCTTCACTTATTGGCCAAGCAAGGAGATTTAGGCTGTGCCTGTGGCAATCATCAGCTATCTTTTGAGTTATTGCCGGATCGGATTGAGTTATATTGTGAATGCTGTGAAGCGGTGGGAGTTATTTATGCGGACAGCGCGGACAATGTGCGACAGGTTGAAGGCATAAATTCAATGTATCTTGAAGAAAATAAGACTTGGAGAATCAACAGTCCGCTGCGTGGTCAGCATCTCTCTAAAACGAACAAGGAGGAAGAAAAATGGCGTTAGTTTCAATGGTAGAGTTATTAGAAAAGGCACAAAAAGAGCATTATGCGGTGGGGGCATTTAATTGTAATAACATGGAAATAATTCAGGCAATCGTAGCAGCAGCGGAGGCCGAGCAGGCACCCGTAATCATTCAGGCGAGCCAAGGCGCCATTAAATATGCGGGAATCGAGTACATAACGGCTTTAACAAAAGTTGCCGCTGAAAAGGCAAAGGTCCCCATTGCCTTGCATTTGGACCATGGTACCAGTTTTGCTCAGGTCATGCAGTGTGCCCGCAACGGCTTTTCTTCCGTAATGATTGATGGATCGAAGCACCCATTAGAAGATAACATTGCTCTGACGAACAAGGTTATTGAGGCGGTTCGGCCTATGGGGCTTTCTGTGGAAGCTGAGCTCGGAAAGATCGGAGGGACAGAAGATGACATCACGGTGAGTGAACGTGAGGCCTTGTTTACCGATCCCGCTGAAGCTGAACATTTTGTTCAGGCCACACAGGTTGACGCCTTAGCCATTGCCATTGGAACTGCCCACGGACAATATAAGGGAATACCAAAACTGGATTTTGAGCGTTTAAGCGAAATTGTGAAACGAGTGACAACGCCTATCGTATTGCACGGTTCTTCCGGCGTTCCTGACGAGGCGCTTCGTGAAGCGATTTCCAGAGGAGTCTGCAAAGTTAACATTGATACTAATATTCGGGAAGCCTTTGTTCTGGCATCCCGTCAAGTGCTCAATGCAAGTCCCAAAGAAATTGATCCCAGAAAAATGTTGGGTCCGGCTCGGGAAGCTGCGACCGCAATCATCCGTGAAAAAATCAGAGTTTTTGGCAGCAACGGAAAAGCTTAACCCCAGAAAGAAGGTAGAGTCATGCAGTTTTTTTTAGATACGGCAAATCTTGAAGAGATAAAAAAGGCTTGGGACATGGGAGTGATTGCGGGTCTCACAACAAACCCCAGTTTAGTAGCTAAGGAAGGTAAAGACTTTTATGAACTGCTTAACGCGGTCACTGGGATTGTCGATGGTCCGATTAGTGCGGAGGTTATCGCTCTTGATTATGAGGGCATGTTGCGGGAAGCTCGTGACCTTGCAGGAATTCATCCCAATATTGTCGTGAAAATACCGATGACTGAGGAAGGGCTTAAGACCGTAAAGACGTTAAGTGCCGAGAATATTAAAACAAACGTTACGCTTATCTTTAGCGCGAACCAAGGGCTGCTGGCGGCAAGGGCAGGTGCTACCTATGTCAGTCCGTTTTTAGGACGTCTTGACGATATTGGAGAAAATGGGCTGAACTTGGTGGCGGATTTGAGCGAGATTTTCCAAGTCCATAATCTTGGAACGAAGATTATTGCTGCAAGTATCCGTAATCCTGTTCATGTTACTGAGGCCGCTAAGCTGGGTGCGGATTATGCGACAGTGCCGTTTTCTGTTCTGAGACAATTGTTTCGCCATCCTCTGACGGATGCAGGGATTGAAAAGTTTCTCGCAGATTGGAAAAAACAATAAAAAATCAGCTTTGGAAAGCATGAGAATTGTTTCCAAAGGGGTAATGTGTGGCATCAGCAAATTCGGCAACGGATTGGTTGATGCCAACCTTTTTATAAAGTTAACTGCAATCTTCTCGTATAGAGCGGTTGAAAACGCTTTAAAAGTATGTCACAATAAGATTGAAAGAGAGTAAATGTGATACATATTGAAGCAGAGAGTGCGTATCGAGTTGCTGCAATGTGAATATCTGGACAAGATACAAAATAAGAGGGGGCTATAACATTGGAACGTGAACTTACGATGGAATTTGCAAGGGTTACCGAAGCTGCTGCTTTAGCATCGGCGCGCTGGGTAGGACTGGGTGATAAAGAAGCGGCTGATAACGCTGCGGTCGAAGCAATGCGATCAGTATTTGATACAATTCACATGGATGGAACAGTAGTCATCGGGGAAGGGGAGATGGATGAAGCTCCGATGCTCTACATCGGGGAACGCGTTGGCAATGGGGAAAGCCCGGAACTAGACGTTGCCGTAGACCCTTTGGAAGGCACAAATATCGTTGCTAAAGGAGTGGCCGGAGCTATTGCCGTTGTGGCTATCGCTAAAAAAGGCTGCTTATTGCATGCTCCCGACATGTATATGGACAAAATCGCAGTTGGGCCGGCTGCTGCGGGGAAGATTAGTTTAGACGCACCCGTTGCGGAGAACGTTGCCAACGTGGCTAAAGCCTTGGGAAAAAGTATCTGCGACATGACGGTTGTGATCCTGGATCGGCCCCGCCATCAGAAACTGATTCAAGAAGTACGCGCCTGCGGGGCAAGGGTTCGGCTCATTACGGACGGGGATGTTTCTCCTGCTGTGGCTTGTGCTTTTGAGGATACCGGGGTGGATATGATGATGGGGATAGGCGGAGCGCCGGAAGGGGTTCTGGCCGCCGCCGCCCTGCGCTGTATGGGCGGAGAAATGCAAGGGCGACTGTGGCCGGAAAATGAGGAGGATGTCGCCAGGGCAAAAGCGCTGGGGATTGAGGATGTTCATAAATTATTGCTCATGGATGATCTGGTGAGCAGTGACGATGTTTTTTTTGCCGCAACAGGAATTACGGAAGGTTCTTTGCTGAAGGGTGTAACTTTTACTGCTAAAGGCGCTTTAACCCATACTGTCGTTATCCGGGGGAAATCCGGAACCGTTCGCTTTATTGAGGCACGTCACCGTTTTGACAAGAAGCCGCAATATGCCATGAAAGGCTGTCTGGACAATCCGGTGTAAATTAAACGGTCCGATTGTGAGGAGAATGCCCTGATTCGGCGAAGGAATATTCATACCTGCGGGTAGTTCTTTTAGCTTTAGATAATATAATGAAGCATTTTCCAACAGGAAAGCGACGACTTGGTCCAGTTACCGGGAGCGTCGCTTTCCTGCTCCTTGTAATTTGTTAAAACAAACGAATGATGAATGTAAACTTGCATACAATACCATGGATAGCTAAAAGAGAGCCTGTGAAGTCTTGACCTTACAATATTTCTTATGCTAAAATAGTAAGAGTTGACTGGAATCGTGTTATGAACGGGTGCGGCAAAAAGCGCCTCGATCCAAGTGGGAAAGAAGGTGAAGACATGAAAGAGAAAATTCACCCGAAATACGAACAAACCACTGTGACATGCGCTTGCGGAGAAGTTATTCACACAGCAAGCACTAAAAAAGACATCAAAGTGGAAATTTGTTCGAAATGCCATCCCTTTTATACCGGGGTACAGCGGTTTGTTGATGCCGGCGGACGGGTTGATCGGTTTAAAAAGAAATATGGGATGTAAACAACGGCCTGCGGTCGTTGCTGGTGGAAGAGCAGAGCGCAAGCTCTGCTTTTTGCGTAAATAATGAGGTATCAGGACAGATAGCACATGTCTCTTGTCAAGAGCATAATTTATTATGGTCCGTAGGAAAACCAAACGTAAGGAGAGCTGAGGATGGGTAGACCAGTCCAATATGGTGGTCAGGCGGTCATAGAGGGAGTCATGATGCGCGGGCCTCAGGAGAGTGCTATTGCCGTCAGGCTGCCAAACGGCGAGATTGAGGTTACATGTGTCAAAATCCATCCTTGGGCCACAAGATCAATTTTGAAATTGCCTATAATTCGAGGATTCGTGGCACTTGTAGACTCTTTGATCGTGGGAACGCGTGCCCTGACGTTTTCGGCTAATCGTTCTATGGGAGAAGAAGAGGGCGAACAAAAGGATGAAGAGCTCGGTTTCTGGGAACTAGCTTTAACGATCGGCTTGGCCTTTGGCTTGGGGTTGGTGTTTTTTGTCGGTTTGCCAACGGGAATAGCTCATTTGCTCCGAGGAAAAATAACCGGCACTCTTTGGCAAAATCTTTTCGAGGGAGCAATACGTTTGGCGGTGTTTTTTATTTATATCGTCATGATCTCCCGGCTAAAGGATATTCAAAGGGTCTTCCAATACCACGGCGCTGAGCATAAAGCAATTTTTACCTACGAAGCCGGGAAAGACCTGACGGTGGAAAACGCACGTCCCTTTCCCAGACTGCACCCGAGATGCGGTACAAGTTTTCTGCTGATTGTGGTCGTTGTAAGCATCTTCGTTTTTGCCTTTGTCGGTTTGCATCCCTTGTGGTGGCGCATTCTTTCGCGTATATTGCTGATGCCGTTGGTTGCCGGCCTTGCTTATGAAATCCTGAAATTTTCGGCACGGCATTTAGAATCGCCCTGGTTTCATTGGCTTATAGTCCCGGGTTTGTTATTGCAAAAGTTAACAACACGCGAGCCAGACGATGCCCAGCTCGAAGTAGCTTTGGCCTCTTTAAAAGGTGTCTTAGATTCAGGTCAGGAACTTACGTAAATTTTGGGGTGTGAATGATGTTAGAGAAACTTTATGAAATAGAACGGAAATATGATGAGCTTACCGAGCTTCTCAGCGACCCGGAGATTATTTCCAATCAGACAGAATGGCAGAAATTTGCCAAAACCCAGGCTGGAATGACAAATCTTGTTACGGCCTTTCGAGAGTATCAAGATGTTTTGCGTGAATTAGAAGAAACGGAAAATTTGCTGCAAGAAAAGCTCGACCCCGAAATGCAGGAAATGGCCGAACAGGAACGAGAGGAATTGCGCGGCCGTTCCCAAGAGCTAGAAGAAACAATGCGTGTCTTACTTTTGCCCAAAGATCCTAATGACGAGAAAAATGTCATTATGGAAATTCGCGCGGGAGCAGGTGGTGACGAAGCGGCTCTGTTTGCGGGAGACCTCTATAAGATGTATACTCGCTATGCCGAAGAGCAGGGGTGGAGAACGGAGGTTCTCAGCGCCAACTATACGGATATCGGCGGCTATAAAGAAATTATCTTTATTGTGGAGGGCTATGGAGCCTACAGTAAATTGAAATTCGAAAGCGGGGTTCACCGGGTTCAGCGGATTCCTTCGACGGAGTCCGGCGGAAGAATTCACACGTCTACGGCAACGGTTGCCGTTCTTCCGGAAGCAGAAGAGGTGGAGGTTTCTATTAATCCCAACGATTTGCGCATTGATATTTTCTGTTCCAGCGGACCGGGGGGCCAGTGTGTCAATACCACTCAATCCGCTGTGCGGATTACCCATTTGCCTACGGGAATTATTGCTACGTGTCAGGATGAGAAATCCCAGCTTAAGAATAAAGAAAAGGCCCTGCGCGTATTGCGTGCTCGCATTTTGGAAAAAGCTCAAGAAGAGGCCATAGGAGAACAGGCCTCTGAACGCCGAAGTCAGGTGGGCACAGGAGACCGGAGTGAACGGATTCGGACCTATAACTTTCCTCAAGGACGGGTGACAGACCATCGTATAGGCCTTACCCTGCATCGTCTGGAGACAATTTTAGCGGGAGATATGGAAGAAATCATCCAGGCCTTAATTACGTCAGACCAAGCCGAACGCTTGAAAAACGAGATAGCTTAGCCTAAATTTATTGCTTTCGGTTTCAGGGGCTGGTTCCCGGAATTAGGGAGCAATGAAAAATTAAGATGTTAATCGTCAAGAAAAATATGTATTTGGGTTTCTGAATTTCGAATCTCGAATACCGGGCCGGGGGTCTAGCGTCATTGAATATACTGGAAGGAATGCGTTGGGGAGAAAAGCAGCTTCTGGCTAAGAAGGTCGATAATCCCCGTTTTGACGCGGATATCTTATTAGCAGGAATTCTCAAGGTTTCCCGCGACAGACTTTATTTGGAACGGGATCGCTTATTAAAGCAAAATGAAGAAACTGCGTTCAGAGAGTGGATAAGCCGGCGCTCTGAGCATGAGCCTCTGCAATATATTTTGCAGCGTCAAGAGTTTATGGGCCTTGTGTTTTATGTTGATGAACGAGTGTTAATTCCTCGTGCGGACAGTGAGATTCTGGTGGAAAAGTGGCTTGAACTGGTGCACTTAGACGAAGCGCGAGGGTTGAAGCCGAACACGAAAGTTGCTGATCTCTGTACCGGAAGCGGAGCACTTGCTATTTCCATGGCGCATTATTTTTCTGGTTCAAAGGTGGTAGGCACAGACCTTTCTCCGGATGCTTTAGCGGTGGCGCGTCAGAATGGGGTCAACCTGGGTGTCGCAGTGGAATGGCGCCAAGGAGATTTTACGGCGCCGATCCGGGAAGAGAAGTGGGATTGGATCGTTTCCAATCCCCCCTATGTCTCAAGAGATGATTATCTCCTGTGTGCTCCGGAGATCTTGCGCGAACCATCCATGGCTTTTTTAGGTGGACAAGATGGTTTGGAGTTTTATCGCCGACTGGCTGAAGAAGCCGGGTTTCTTTTGAATCAGGAAGGTAAAATTTTGTTGGAAATCGGATGGGATCAAGCGGAATCTGTCGGGGAAATTTTTCAAAAGAGGGGTTTCGCTACCCAGGTCTTCCCGGACTTAGCAGGACGGGACCGGGTGATCTTAGCGAGGTGAACGTCAATGCAGACAAAACGAGCTTATATAGATGGGATTTGCCCAGAATCCGAACTAATTCAAGAAGCCGCGAATTGGCTTCGCAGGGGGGAACTTGTGGCTTTTCCCACGGAAACGGTTTATGGCTTAGGAGCAAACGCCCTTGATGCCTTGGCCTGTGCCAAAATCTTTGCCGCCAAAGGGAGACCTCAGGATAATCCTTTGATTGTACATGTTTGCAGCCGAGCTATGGCTGACACCTTGGTCGATGTATGGACAGCGGAGGCCGAGCTGTGTGTTCAGCATTTCTGGCCCGGACCGCTAACATTGATCTTGAAAAAAAGATCAGTCATACCGGATGTCGTTACAGCTGGTTTACCGTACTTGGCCTTGCGTATGCCCAGTCATCCGGTAGCGCTGCGCTTAATCGAAGAGACTGGGTTGCCTATAGCAGCTCCGAGTGCCAATAAATCCGGAAAGCCGAGTCCGACCAGGGGAAGTCACGTCTGGCGGGATATGAGGGGAAAAATTCCCCTGATTCTCGATGCCGGGGCTTGTCCGGTAGGCGTAGAGTCAACCGTGCTTGATTTAAGCGGAGATGTGCCAATGATTCTGCGTCCTGGCGGAGTTTCGCGGGAACGGTTGGAAGACCTGCTGGGCGAGGTTCGGGTGGATACTCCGAAGGAAAACCAAGTTCCTAAAGCTCCCGGCATGAAATATCGGCACTATGCTCCTCAAGGGGAGATGATAGTGCTGGTCGGTCCACCCGAACGAATCGTGCAGCGTATAGATCAAGAAATTAAACGCGGACATTCACGCCTAAAAAAAGTGGGAATCCTTTGTACACTGGAGAGTGCCCCCTTTTTACACCCCCTTCTTCCCGACCTTCTCTTCGTACTGGGATCAAAAGATCGTCCGGAAGAAGTAGCCGGAAGCTTGTTTGAGGGGCTCCGACTCTGTGACGAAAGGGGTATGGATCTGATTTTGGCTGAAGGAATAGAGGAAACAGGCCTGGGAGCCGCAGTCATGAACCGTTTGCTGAAAGCGGCGGGCCAAAGGATTGAATACATCTGACGCAATCCCGTCTAATAGACCCTTTCCCTAGCATATACTTAGTGAGAACGGAGGGAAGGGTATTGAATTTAGTATGGGTTATCGCTTTGGCTGTCGCTTTAGGCAGCGATGCATTCTCTTTATCCCTGGCGATTGGCTTGTCTGGAATCAGGAAAGGTTTAATGCTGAAATTTATCCTTGTAGTAGGCCTTTTTCATGTGGTCATGCCTTTGAGCGGGATGGTATTAGGCCAGGCTTTGGGAACAATCCTGGGTCAATTTGCGAGCTGCATTGGTGCTTTGGTGATCATTGGTTTAGGGGGACATATGCTGTATAAGGTTTATCGACCCACAGAAGAGAGCTTTTCCTTTAGTCGAGCCAAAGAAGCCTTGGTGCAGAAAAAATTGTTTATGGACATCTCCTATAAGGGCTGGAGCCTTTATGTGTTGGCTGCCAGTGTTAGTTTAGACGCCTTAAGTGTCGGGTTTTCGCTGGGAACCTTTGGGGTCAATATTTTGCTGACAGTTGCAGTTATTGGCTTCACAGCAAGTGCAATGACCGGAGTGGGTTTGGTGCTGGGGCGGGTAATGGGTACAAGGCTGGGAGATAGGGCGGAACTATTCGGCGGTCTGGCCTTGCTCCTGATCGGATTTAAATTGTTTTTTTAATGAGGTGGGTCATTATGGGGTTAAAGTTATTGTTCATATGCACAGGCAATACTTGCCGCAGTCCAATGGCTGAAGGGCTGGCCCACGAGCTATTGGGAGAAGGCGTTCAAGTCAGCTCGGCAGGAATGGAAGCCTGGGAAGGTGATAAGGCGAGCCCTCAAGCCTTAAAGGTGCTTAAGGAACGCAATGTGGATTTGTCCGATCATCGTTCCAGGAGAGTCAGCCTTGAGCTACTATCCGGGGCGGATTGGATTATTCCCATGACTCAGGCCCAAGAAGAAAGTCTTAAACGTCGTTTTCCGCAATTCGCTCCAAAAATTCGTTGCTTAGGAGAATGGGGAGAGAGGCCTTATGATATTCGAGATCCTTGGATGGGATCTGTCTCTGAATATCGCCAGACGGCGTTGGAAATTGAAGAGTTATTGCGTTCGCTGAAAGAGCAGCTAAAACTTTAGCTGGCAATAAGGTGAATAGCTATTTCTCTCAATCGTCCGAAGGCATAAGATGGCTAAAAGATGTCCACACTAGCGACGTTGTCGCTATTTTTTATACTGTCAGAAAGTATAAACTTCATTAATACTTTTTGCAGGGATTTGTAACTGATTGTAGAATTTAATAATTACCTAGAAGAGATGGAGGAATTGACGTGCGAGTTGTGCTGGGAGCAGATCATGGCGGGTATGAGCTTAAAGAAGCTATTCGTACCCATTTAGAGGCACAAGGTTTTAAGATTCTTGACGTAGGAACTCACTCGAAGGACTCTGTGGATTATCCGGTTTATGGTTTTGCCGTTGGGGACGCAGTCTTGAAAGGTGAGGCAGATTTAGGAATTGCCATATGCGGAACAGGGCAAGGTATTTCTATGACCGCAAATAAGCTTCCGGGAATTCGCTGTGCCGTTTGTAGTGAGACGTTTTCTGCAAGAATGGCCCGAGAACATAACAATGCCAATGTTTTAGCCTTAGGCGGCAGAGTGACAGGTGTAGGGCTTGCTCTTGATATAGTGGACATTTTTTTAAAAACGGAGTTTGCCGGAGGGAGACATGCCCGGCGGATCAATCTGATTACTGAGATTGAGCTGGGTAAGAAAATCTGAGCCTTAACCTCGGAAGGAGGATTTTTGCCCGTGGAAAAAAATGCTTCGCAAAGGCTTCGGGAATTGGAGAAGGACTGGAAAGAAATACTGGACAGCTTTTTCCAACAAGTAACGATGCGTTCACAGCAGATTCTCGTCATAGGGTGCAGCACCAGTGAAGTGCTCGGGCAGCGCATAGGGCAGGGAAGCAGTCTGGATGTTGCCGGGATATTGCTGCCGCTGTTATTGGAGCATGTTAGAGAGAAAGATATTTATTTAGCTGTCCAGGGATGTGAGCATATTAATCGAGCGCTGGTTGTGGAAGAGGCCTGCGCAGAACATTATGGCCTGGAAATCGTCACAGTGCGTCCCGCGCTGCATGCTGGAGGAGCAATGACAGTTAAAGCCTGGGAGTTATTCTCTTCGCCGGTTATGGTTGAACGTATTCAAGGACATGCAGGTATAGACGTGGGAGATACTTTTATCGGTATGCATCTGCGACCGGTCGCAATACCTATTCGGATTCAGGTTAAAGAATTAGGAGAAGCTCATTTAACTCTGGCTCGCACCCGCCCGCGCCTTATCGGCGGTCCTCGGGCAGTGTACGAATAACTAAACGATAGGAGCGAAAACATCATGGATTATATCAATCAATGGGTGAAACCTCTAGACCCGGAAGTTGCCAAAGCAATCGAACAAGAAGAGAACCGCCAAAGACAGACAATTGAACTCATTGCTTCTGAGAATTTTGTCAGCCGGGCGGTGCTAGCGGCTCAGGGCTCGGTTCTTACCAATAAGTATGCCGAGGGATACCCGGGAAAACGATACTACGGCGGATGTGAGTATGTTGATGTTGTAGAGAATTTAGCCAGAGAACGCGTTAAAAAAATATTTGGGGCAGAACACGCTAACGTCCAGCCCCATTCGGGTTCTCAAGCTAATATGGCCGTTTATTTCGCCATGTTAAAGCCTGGGGATACCGTGTTAGGCATGAATTTGTCCCATGGAGGGCATTTGACCCATGGAAGCCAGGTAAATATCTCCGGAGTTTATTTCAACTTCGTGCCTTATGGGGTTGACGAGAAAACAGAACGTATCGATTATGAGATGGTACGGAAGCTGGCACACGAGCATCATCCTAAATTAATTGTTGCAGGGGCAAGCGCCTATCCGCGAATTATAGATTTTGCCCAACTGCGGGAAATTGCCGATGAAGTCAATGCTCTATTTATGGTTGACATGGCTCATTTTGCCGGGCTTGTAGCCGCCGGTGTCCATCCCTCTCCCGTGCCTTACGCTCACTTTGTGACTTCGACAACTCATAAGACCCTGAGAGGTCCGCGCGGAGGCTTAATCCTCTGCAAGGAAGAATTTGCTCAAGCAATTGATAAAGCCATCTTTCCCGGAATCCAAGGAGGTCCTCTGATGCATGTCATTGCCGCTAAAGCGGTGGCTTTTGGCGAGGCCCTCAAACCGGAATTTAAAGAGTATCAGCAAAGAATCGTGGAAAATGCCCGAGCCTTGGCACAAGCTCTTGTGGAAAAAGGATTCCGCCTGGTTTCGGGAGGAACGGATAACCATCTGATGCTTGTGGATGTGCGGCCCAAAGGGTTAACCGGCAAAGATGCCGAACATATTCTCCACGAAGTGGGCATCACGGTCAACAAAAACACCATACCTTTTGAGACAGCAAGCCCCTTTGTGACCAGTGGAATTCGAATTGGCACTCCGGCGGCTACCACTCGGGGCATGACACCTCAGGCTATGGTTCGAATCGCTGAGGCCATGGACCTTGCCTTGACCTCACACCATGAACCTGATAAACTAGCGAAGGCACGGGAAATCGTCAGTGCTTTATGTGCTGAGTATCCCTTATACGCTAATTTAGATTAGGAGTTGAAACCAGTACCATGGCAAAACTTCAAGTTCTTGACCATCCGTTAATTCAACATAAGTTATCGCTAATTCGCGATGAAAAGACAGGCTCAAAAGAATTCAGGGAACTCGTAGAGGAAGTCGCCATGTTGATGGCTTATGAGGTAACCCGTGATTTTCCCCTTCAGGAAGTTGAAGTGCAAACTCCGGTGGCACTTGCCAGAACCAAAGTGATCGCCGGGCGAAAAGTCGGCTTAGTCCCCATACTTCGTGCCGGTCTGGGCATGGTGGATGGAATGCTCCGGTTGATTCCTGCGGCCAAGGTCGGACATGTTGGCTTGTATCGGGACCCGGAAACTTTATCCCCTGTGGAATATTACTGCAAACTTCCCAGTGACATTGCCGATCGGGATTTGATCGTTATTGACCCGATGCTGGCTACGGGAGGTTCGGCTACGGCCGCCATCACGTTTTTAAAAGAGCGCGGAGCCAAGAATATTAAATTGATGTGTCTGATTGCTGCCCCCGAAGGTATAAAAGCTGTGCAAACTGCGCATCCTGATGTTGATATTTTTGTTGCCGCGGTCGATGAACGCTTGAATGATCACGGCTATATTATCCCTGGACTTGGCGATGCCGGGGACCGCTTGTTTGGAACAAAATGATGACTCAGGGAAAACGTCCAAGCTGGAATAGCTATTTTATGCAAATGGCCCAAGTGGTTGCGGGCCGCTCAACTTGCTTGCGGCGCCAGGTTGGGGCTGTGGTTGTCAAGGACAAGCAAATTTTAAGTACAGGATACAACGGGAGCCCTTCGGGGCTCCGGCATTGCGTTGAGCTTGGTTGTTTGCGGCAGAGCTTGAGCGTTCCTTCAGGGGAACGCCATGAGATCTGCCGTGCTGTACATGCGGAACAAAACGCTTTGGTGCAGGCTGCGAAGCATGGAGTCGCTATTGCGGGAGCAGATCTTTATACAACCCATCAGCCTTGCGTACTTTGTACAAAATTGCTGATTAACGTTGGAATTAAACGAGTGTTCTACCATTATCCTTATCCGGATCAACTAGCGGTGGAGATGGCTATGGAAGCAGGGCTTGAACTAATACATTTTAAAGAGGATATCCCCAACCCGTAGCTTTTCTCCCCCTCCTAATCAATTGAGGATATTCAATCGAAAGGAGTAACCATGTGATCAATCGAAAAAAGGTGATGGTGGTGTTTGGCACACGCCCGGAAGCTATCAAAATGGCTCCTGTGATTCAAGCCCTCAGGCAAAGAGAATCAATTCACTGTCAGATCACCGTGACAGCTCAGCACCGTGAGATGCTGGATCAGGTATTGAAATTGTTTAAAATAGTGCCTGATTTCGATCTTAATCTTATGAAACAGGGGCAAACCTTAACAGAGATTACAACGCGTGCTCTTAACGGGCTGCAAGAGATTTTTCAGCGCGAACTGCCTGATCTTGTTCTTGTGCACGGAGATACAACAACTACATTTGCGGCCGCTCTGGCAGCTTTTTATACGCAAATTCCCATTGGGCATGTTGAAGCCGGTTTGCGTACAGGCAATAAGTATTCGCCCTTTCCGGAAGAGATGAATCGCAGATTAGCAGGCGTCTTAACAGATTTTCATTTTGCGCCGACTGCAACGGCCCAAAGGAATCTCCTGCAAGAGGGAATCCCGCCCGAAAAAGTGTTTGTAACGGGCAACACAGTGGTTGATGCTTTATTGGCAACGGTAAAGCCGGACTACAGCTTTCTTGATCCGGAGATCCAAGCTATTGTAAACCGGGGAGAGAGCTCGCGAATGGTTCTTGTCACAACACATCGCAGGGAAAATCTCGGTGAGCCAATGCGGCAGATTTATCAGGCTTTACAAAAAATGCTCGAGGTTTTTCCGGATACATATGTTGTATTTCCGGTACATAAAAACCCTAAAGTTCGAAAAGTGGTCACTGAAGTATTGGGAAATGATCCTAAGGTCTTTCTTGTGGAGCCCTTAGACTATGAGCCATTTGTAAATCTAATGGCACGTTCGCATTTGATCTTGACAGATTCGGGAGGAATTCAAGAGGAGGCTCCCTCATTGGGGATACCTGTTTTAGTGGTCAGGGATACAACAGAACGGCCTGAAGCTGTGGAAGCGGGGACTGTTTCACTCGTCGGAACCGGATATGACAGCGTTCTCAAGGAACTGAAGCGGCTTCTGAGCAGTAAAGGCGCTTATCAGAAAATGGCGGCAGCTCATAATCCTTATGGGGACGGGCATTCAGGCGAACGAATCGCAAAAATCATTATAGGAAATTGATATGACAATAGAAATATACTATGTATAAAATAGCACAAAGTCTTGTAAAAGTATGTTACAATGGCATAGGACAATAGTGAAACGTATCAGAAAAAGTTTGAAGGGAATATTATGAATAGTCTTGCTGAACATAATGCAAGCAAGAGTGTTAATTTAGCCTCGCAAAAGTAGTTACTAGTACATAGCAAAGGACGAAGAATGTGGCGGGGAATATGAGATCATGGCAAAAAGCAGTTGCCATAGGCTCGAGTATTGCAACAACATTAGCCGGGTTGGTCGGAGGGGGATATTTCCTGGGACGTAACCTTGATGTCCGTTGGGGAACTTTTCCGTGGCTGACTATTGGCTTAATGCTGGGCGGACTGGCGTTGGGTGCAGTTACTCTGGTAATTTCTTTAAAAGAGTGGGCAACAGATGATAAGAAGTAGCTTAGTAGCCTTTTGGGGCGGAACTGCCTGTCTATTACTGGGATTTGCCGTGACAGGTTATCAAAATTTGCTGGGCAGCCTAATCGGGTACTGGACAGGATTCGGCTATACCATATGGGTATATCGCGACACGCTTATCAGTTCAGAACTTGATATTCGCTCGGCAATTGGCAAGATGCGCCGTAGTTTTTTTTCTCGCTTAGGAGTGGTTACGCTTGTTGTCGTCGCTGTTGGACGCTTCCAAAGGAATTGGCTTCTGAGTTTAGCTTTGGGGATTGCTGTGGGGTTGATTATTTCATTCATCACCGTTGCAATACAAAGAATTCAAGGAGAAAGGGGGGAGGAAAAAAGTGGATGAAGGAACAGTTCTCTGGCACTTAGGAAATATGACCTTTCACGCGCGAACCTTAATCAACACTTGGCTTGTAATGCTTGCTATTCTAATTTTTTGTTTTTTAGGCGTCCGACATCTCACCAGCGGCAAACCTGGTAAAATGCAGAATGTTTTGGAATGGATTGTAGATTTCGTCAAAAACTTAGTATCTGACAATATGAATTACGAACAGGGACGTCCGCTTCTCGGCTATTTATTAACGCTGATCATGTTTGTCTTCTTTTCCAATATGGTCAGTGTGATCCCGAACTTAACGTTTGGCCTTTTTGAACATTTTGATATACACTTTGCCCAGTTGGACAAAATCTTTGATGCAAAAGAATATTTTTCGGCGGCACCTACCTCAGATATTAATGTTACAGGGGCTCTGGCTTTGTTGACCATCTTTTTGGTTATATTTTTGGGAGTCAAAACCAAGGGACTTCACTATTTCCATCACTTTGTAGAGCCTTTCAAGGTCTTTGCGATCATTCACATCATCGATATGCTGGCGAAGCCATTGACGCTTGCTTTTCGTCTATTTGGCAACATATTTGCAGGCGAGATCCTTGTCAAGGTTATTTGGATGTTACCGGGATTCAGTGTTCTTCCAGGGATCATACCGCAGGTAATCTGGCTGGCTTTCAGTATCTTTATTGGGGCCATTCAGGCTTACGTCTTCACGGTATTGACGACGGCTTACATATCTCAAGCCGTAACACCCTCTGAACATTAAAAAACTATTTCAAGGGTTAGTTTTCAGTGATGCTCAGTAATCACTGAGGGAATAATTCTTACAATTTATCGGAATTAAGAAAGGAGGAAAATCTTTATGAATCCGCAAGCTGCTGCTGCACTTGGTGCAGGAATCGCTGCTGGACTTGCAGCCTTAGGGGCATCAATCGGTAATGGTAATGTTATTAGCAAAACGGTGGAGGGCATTGCCCGTCAGCCGGAAGCCAAAGCTACATTACAATCCACCATGTTCATCGGAGTTGGCTTGGTTGAGGCTTTACCACTCCTTAGCTGGGTCGTTGGTCTGTTGCTGATGTTTACTGTGAAGTAAGTTCGTTTGATGGGCTAACGAATTGCGCCTATCTTAATCAAGGGGGGACGAAAGTTCCCCCTTGAAAAAAATCATCGCGACGTCAATCAGACTCGAGAGGGGGGTAGACCATTGGGTGGGAATCCTATTCAATTTGACTATACGGTAGTGGCTACAATTATATCGTTCCTGCTGCTCGTTTGGCTGCTTAAAGCAAAGGCCTGGGGGCCGTTAATGTCAATAATGGAAGAACGGCGGACTCATATCGAATCCATGATTTCTCAGGCGGAAAATGAACGAAAACAGGCTGAGCAAATAAAACGCGAATATCAAGAGGAAATGCGTAAGGCTCGTCAGGAAGCTCAAGAGGTGATCGCCAAAGCGACAAAGGTGAGCGAAGTGCGAGCGGCTGAGATTTTGGCTGAATCCCACGAGGAAGCTGAGAAAATCAAGAAATCTGCCCTTGTTGACATTGAACGTGAACGGGATCGCGCGATTTCTGAAGTTAAAGCACAAGTTGCGGATCTTTCAGTTCTTGTGGCGGAAAAAATTATTCGTCAAAAGCTCGATATTAAGGGTCAAGGAGCTCTCATTGAACAATTCATTCAAGAAGTAGGCGAAATGCAATGATAAACGGATCACTTGCTCGCAGGTACTCTCAGGCCTTGTTTGAAATTGCTTCTCAGACCTCCCTTGACACTATCGATGCTGATCTGCGTGAACTCACGAAATTAATAGAAGAAAATGAAGAAGTTAAAAGCACGTTGCTTCATCCCCATGTCTCATTAAATGTCAAAAAGTCAATTATGGATAAGTTATTGGGGGATGACTTCAGTGAAATAACTCGTAACTTTTTCTATTTGTTAATTGATAAGAAGAGAGAAAATCTCTTGCCTTTCATTCAACGTGAGTTTTCCAAATTGGCGGATGAAGCGCGTCAAGTGGTAGAGGCTAAAGTGGCCAGCGCCATTGAACTGAGTGCTTCCCAGCTTGAAGGTCTCAAAAAGGCCATAGGGCGAATGACAGGAAAAGATGTCCGCATTAAAAGCGAAGTTCGAGGTGAACTCATCGGTGGGGTTCTAATACAAGTCGGAGATCGTGTGATGGACGGAACCATCGCCCATGCTTTAAATAGAATGCGTGAGGATTTACGCAGAACCTCAGAGAAACCTCAGGAAGTAGGGGTGAAATAACAGGATGAACTTGCGGCCAGAAGAAATCAGTTCTATTATCAGACAGCAAATTGAGCGCTATGACTCAGCTGTTGATGTCGTAGATGTCGGGACAGTTATCCAGGTTGGAGACGGAATTGCCCGCGTTTACGGTTTAGAGAAGGCCATGGCCGGTGAACTTTTAGAGTTTCCTGGTAATGTATACGGCATGGCAATGAACCTAGAAGAAGACAATATTGGTTGCGTTATTCTTGGGCCCTTCACAGGGATTAAAGAGGGCGATCAAGTTAAGAGAACAGGCCGGATCGTGGAAGTTCCCGTCGGCGAGGCTTTGATTGGCCGGGTTGTCAATGCTCTTGGTCAGCCTATTGACGGCAAAGGGGAGATTGTGACCGATAAATATCGTCCGATTGAATCCCCGGCCTCCGGTGTTATTGCGCGGAAATCTGTGCATCAGCCTGTGCAAACCGGACTTAAATCAATTGATGCGATGGTTCCTATTGGCCGGGGTCAGCGTGAGTTAATTATCGGTGACCGCGAGACAGGTAAAACGGCTGTAGCCATCGATACGATTATTAACCAAAAAGGTCAAGACATGATTTGTATTTATGTAGCTGTTGGTCAAAAAGCATCGACAGTCGCCAGCGTGGTTCAGAAGCTGGAAGAACAGGATGCTATGAAATACACGATTGTAGTGGCTGCCACAGCTTCCGAATCAGCCCCAATGGTTTATATCGCGCCTTATTCCGGTGCCGCCATGGGTGAAGAATTCATGTATAACGGCAAGCATGTCCTGATAGTTTACGATGACCTTTCCAAACAAGCGGTTGCCTATCGCGAATTGTCACTGCTTTTGAAACGTCCGCCGGGACGTGAAGCATACCCAGGAGACGTTTTCTACCTCCACTCCCGCCTTTTGGAGCGTGCCGCCAAGCTTTCTGATGAACTGGGCGGAGGTTCCATGACGGCCCTTCCGATTATTGAGACTCAGGCGGGTGACGTCTCGGCCTATATTCCTACGAACGTTATTTCCATTACAGATGGTCAGATCTTTTTGGAATCAGATCTCTTTTACTCCGGCTTCCGGCCGGCAATCAACGTTGGTCTTTCCGTTTCCCGGGTAGGTGGAAGCGCGCAAATTAAAGCTATGAAACAAGTTGCCGGACAGCTTCGTCTGGACCTGGCCAGCTATCGTGAATTAGCGGCATTTGCTCAATTTGGTTCTGACTTGGATAAAGTTACCCAGATGCGCCTCAACCGCGGAAAACGGACGATGGAAATTCTCAAACAAAATCAATATGCCACATTGCCCGTTGAGGAAGAAGTTGTGGTTATTTACGCAGCGGTTAAAGGATTTACCGACGATATTGATGTTGAGAAGATTGGGAAATTTGAACAAGAATACCTGCGTTTCATGCGCTCCGTAAAGGCTGACCTCTTGGCTAAAATCCGCACCGAGAAGGCGCTCTCCAATGAAATGATCGCCGAACTGGAAAAAGCGATTAATGAATTTAAACAGGGGTTTGTGGCCTAGAATAAAAAGGAGTAGGTGAATGAGGTGGCAGGAGTACGCGATATTCGTCGCCGGATCCGCAGCGTACGCAATATGCAGCAGATCACAAAAGCGATGAAAATGGTTTCCGCGGCCAAACTCAGAAAAGCCCAACAAAAACTTAGCGCTGCCCGTCCATATGCCCGTCAATTGCAGGGGGTCTTGGAACGCCTGTCACAGGCTCCTGTGGATACAGTTCATCCGCTGTTAGTTAAGCGGCCTGTGCAAAAGGTGGTTTATGTGTTAATTACTTCAGACCGTGGTCTCTGTGGAGGGTATAATGCTAACCTGATCCGCAAGACCACCGGTTTGATTGCCGAAACACCGCAAGAAGTTAAGTTGGTGACGGTTGGCCGCAAAGGTCGGGATTTCTTTCGCCGCGGTAAGATCGAGTTTTTGGCTGAGTTTGTAGCGCTTGGAGATGAACCAAGTTATAACCAAGCAAAAGAAATAGCTCAGGAAGTAGTGCGGCTCTATGAGCAGGGTGAAGCGGATGAGGTTTATCTTTTGTATACTGAGTTCGTAAGCGCCATTACGCAACGGCCCACGCAAGTCAAATTGCTTCCGATCGAAAAGCCTGAAGGCAAACAAGGTAAACAATATATTTTTGAACCGTCTCCAGACGAAATCCTTACCAGCTTGTTGCCGAAGTATGTGGAAACACAGATCTTCCGCTCAATCCTTGAAGGGAAAGCAAGCGAGCAAGGGGCCAGGATGACGGCCATGAGTTCGGCAACAGATAATGCCAAGGATATGATTGATCGGTTGTCGCTGGCTATGAACAGAGCCCGGCAGGCGGCGATCACTAAGGAAATATCTGAAATTGTCGGTGGAGCAGCTGCTTTGGAATAAGCTGCCGGAAATACCCAATAAGGAGGTTTCGCGCCTGTGAAGAACGGCAAGGTTTTGCAAGTCTTGGGACCGGTAGTTGACGTTGCGTTTGAGCCCGATGAACTGCCGGAAATATACACCGCTATTAAGGTTAAGATTCCCGAGAAAAACAATATTATCACTTTAGAAGTAGCTCAACACCTTGGGAATGACACAGTACGCTGTGTTGCCATGTCCTCGACCGATGGTCTGCAAAGGGGCGTTGAGGTGATGAACACCGGTGCGCCAATTACGGTTCCCGTCGGTCCTGCGACCTTGGGACGGATGGTCAGTGTCTTAGGAGAGCAGATTGATAATGTCGGAGAGATTAAGTCCGAGCATAATTATCCGATTCACCGGCCGGCTCCGGCTTTTGAAGATCAGGAACCATCGACTCGGATTTTGGAGACTGGTATTAAAGTTATCGACTTATTAGCGCCCTATTCCAAGGGCGGAAAGATCGGACTCTTCGGTGGAGCCGGTGTTGGCAAGACAGTATTAATCATGGAACTTATTAACAATATTGCTAAGCAACACGGTGGTATTTCCGTATTTGCCGGTGTTGGCGAGCGGACTCGTGAAGGAAATGACCTTTACCACGAAATGAAAGAGTCCGGCGTTATTGATAAGACGGCCATGGTTTTCGGTCAAATGAACGAACCGCCTGGAGCTCGTCTGCGGGTTGGCTTGACCGGCTTGACAATGGCGGAATATTTCCGGGATGAACAAGGTCAGGACGTATTGCTCTTTATTGATAACATCTTCCGTTTCACCCAAGCCGGATCTGAGGTTTCCGCTCTGTTGGGCCGGATGCCTTCGGCCGTTGGTTATCAGCCAACCTTAGCAACAGAAATGGGTCAATTACAAGAGCGGATTACCTCCACCCATAAAGGATCTATCACCTCCGTGCAAGCTATTTACGTGCCTGCTGACGACTTGACAGACCCTGCTCCGGCGACGGCCTTCGCTCACTTGGACGCCAAAACAGTTTTGTCCCGGGCTATTGCTGAAATCGGGATTTACCCTGCTGTGGACCCGCTGGACTCGACCTCACGTATTCTTTCACCGCTGGTTCTTGGTGAAGAACATTATGCGGTTGCGCGGCAAGTTCAGCAAATTCTGCAAAAATATAAAGAGCTGCAGGATATCATCGCCATTCTGGGAATGGACGAGCTTTCTGAAGAAGAAAAACTCATTGTTGCCAGAGCACGTAAAATTCAGCGTTTCTTGTCACAGCCATTCTTTGTCGCGGAAAACTTTACTGGGTCACCTGGAAAATATGTACCTTTAAAAGACACGATTCGTGGCTTTAAAGAAATTGCAGACGGGAAATACGATGACATTTCAGAGGCCGCCTTCCTTATGGTAGGTCCCATTGAAGAGGTAATTGAAAACGCCAAGAAAATGGGGGCGTAAGCCATGGCTGGAACATTTGCACTTCGCATTGTCTCCCCAGAAGGAGATGTTCTGAAAGAAGATGTTGAGTTTGTAGTACTCCCCGGGGGGGCGGGCGAGTTAGGAATATTGCCTAACCACGCACCTCTAATTGCAGGTCTTAGCGTCGGCGTTGCACGTTACACGCTCAACGGCACAGTTAAACGGGTTGCTTTAGCAGGCGGTTTTGTTGAAGTAGCTGACAACTCTGCGACTGTTCTTGCGGATACTGCTGAATTGAGCGAAGAGATCGATCTTCAGCGTGCCCTTGCGGCCAAAGAGCGTGCGACCAAGCGTTTGTCGGCAGTTAACACTGAAACTGACGTGAAACGTGCCGAGTTTGCCTTGCGCAAGGCTGTGGCTCGAATTAATGCCTCAGAGGACAAAAAATAATTTATATGACGGTTATTTAAAACGAAAGTTTTTGAAATGTTGAAAACTGCATAGAATTATGCGCCAAAAGGGCCCTCTGGGTCCTTTTTTCTTCTGAATAAAATAAAGATCTCCGAGCTTACGCCTTGTCTGATGTAACACTCGAGGATTTTTTTAATGATACTTTTCACTATTTTAATAAAGATAAGTTAAAAATTTGTTTTTGAAATCTAAATAGGGTAAAGTGTTTAAGCATACATAAGGTAAAAATTTGTAATAACTATAAAAAGAGCTAAAATAAATAAGGTAAGTAAATAGAATAAACACAAAAAATTTACTGAGTTCGGAATTAAACACGTTAGCTTTCTCACGATTTGGTAAAACTAAAGGTGAAGAAACGTGAGAAAGAGGTTCACTATGTTAACATCGACTATTCAAAGATCATTGGGAGGCAAGCAAAAAATAATTGTTATTGCGCTGGCATTTTTTATGGCTATAAGTTTTAAACCTAACTTTTTAATGCCGGCAGACTCGACAACCTCAGGTCAGCAAAAAGTTTCCGCAATCCCTCTCCTTTTAAATTCCCAGCAGGTTGCAAGCCAAAAGGCAACGGTTAGGTTGATTATATGGTTCGATGATTTAAAAGGCGGCTTAGTTAAGTTGCCTAATCCTCCTTTAAAAAATTGGAAATGGGAATCTAAAGAGCTTTATGCCGGAAATGGCAAAAGAGCAATGACTATCTCCGGAGAAAGTATTCTTAACAAAAATGAGGAACAACAACTGTATACATGGTATACTATAATGGCTCGCAGTATTGCCAAGGAGGGCGGCAGGGTTTACTTAGACGAACGGATTCCGGAAAGTCTTGATATTTCGGCTTATCTGAGTCATCTAAAGGCACAGCCCATTGAATGGGCCCTTTCTGATAATTTGGTTTCGATTGCAGCTTGTGAGCGTCAAATCAATCCTAGCGTAAAGGTTGGAAATGACCGCATCAACCTGCAATTGCTTAGTCGGGGAGAAAGCTCAACCGGACAAACCGTTTTGGCAATGCCAGTGTTGCTAGAAGAATTTTAGGATCAGTTTTAGAAGAAATAAGTCGAAATCAAGCAGGAGAAAATACTAGGTAGAGAGAATAACATTTAGCTATGCTATTTATTAACCTAGAACAGGGGGTGTCTTCAGAATTTGAGTAAGCTTAAAATCACTGGCGGTAAACAGCTGGAAGGGACGATCACCGTAAGTGGAGCTAAAAATGCTGTCCTGCCGATTATAGCTGCGAGTTTGCTTTGTGCCGAACCCATTCGACTAGAGGATGCTCCAGATTTATTAGATGTCAATGTAATGAATCAAGTGATTTCGGCTTTGGGGGCGAACGTTGCGCGCAACGGCTCAACTCTTAATATTCAAGCCCGTTCCATAGAATGCATCGAGGCACCGTATGATTTGGTTTCCCAAATGAGAGCGTCTATTGTTACGATGGGGCCTCTTTTAGCTCGGGAAGGCCATGTGCGGATTTCTCATCCTGGGGGCTGTGCCATTGGTTCCCGTCCGATTAACTGGCATCTTAAAGGATTGGAGGCCTTAGGCGCCGAAGTCAAAATGGATCACGGTTTTCTTGATGTCTCTGCCAAAGAACTTAAGGGTGCCAGGATTTATTTGGATTATCCTAGCGTAGGTGCAACCGAAAACATAATGATGGCAGCGAGTTTGGCCCAGGGAACGACCTTAATTGAGAATGCGGCTCAAGAACCGGAAATTGTGGATTTGGCAACCTTCCTTAACGAAATGGGGGGAAAGGTTCGCGGTGCCGGAACGAGCATTATCCACATTGAGGGGGTCCGAGAGTTACACGGTACAACGCATACCGTAATACCGGACCGAATCGAGGCAGGGAGCTATTTGCTGATGGTGGCAGCGACTGGGGGAGATGTTTTAGTACAGAATGTTATAGCGGATCACCTCAAACCGTTGATAGCCAAAATGGAAGAGGCGGGAATTCACATGGCTGAAGAAGGAGATGGAATTCGGATCAGTGGGGAGGGAACTTATAATGCAGTTGATATAAAAACTCAAGTTCATCCCGGATTTCCGACGGACCTGCAGGCTCCTTTTATGGCTTTTCTCACCCGGGCTAAAGGTACAGGGCTAATAACGGAGACTGTATTCGAAAATAGGTTTATGCATGTTGATGAATTAAAACGGATGAGAGCGGAGATTAAAATCGAGGGCAGAAGTGCGGTTGTACAAGGAATACAACGCCTTAATGCGGCACCTGTGACGGCAACCGATTTAAGGGCTGGAGCTGCCTTGATACTGGCCGCCCTGACAGCGGAAGGCACCACGGAAATCCGGGGAGTTCACCACATTGATCGAGGATATGAAAAGGTGGAAGAAAAACTTTCACGTATCGGAGGTAATATTGTACGTGAAGCTTAATAGGCAGAAATAATGGCCTGCTTTGTTCGGCCTGGATTGCTAGAATAAAATCGTATTTTTAATGCATTCATTACGTAACTATAAACAAAAATGGGATGGTAACAAATACTAACGGTTGTTATCATCCCATTTTTGTTTTGAAATCACCTGGAGGGAGTTTTCTTTATTCTTTCAGCCATATTCGAAAAGTCGTGAGCATAGATTGTTAGAAACGGCTTGGACAATTGGAGGGATAGAATGAAAAGGGAATGGGTGTGGCTTGTTGCACTTTCTTTGTGTATTGTCTTAATAATTCCTTGGAGTATTTTGCGCTGGCAGAAAGGAAATGTCAAGACGAATGACATTTCAATTCGCGTTTTGATGCCGGACGGAAAAGTTTATTCGCTGCCGCTTGAAGAATATCTCGTAGGTGTCGTAGCTGCCGAGATGCCTGTAGAGTTTGAGTTAGAGGCTCTGAAAGCTCAAGCCATTGCTGCTCGTACTTATGCCGTTAAACAATATACTAAACGGGCGTCGTCAGATAGAGGGTATGACGTGGACACCACAGTTCAGACACAAGCCTGGCTGTCGAATGCTCAGATTAAAGAAAAATGGGGTTGGCTAAATTACGTGCGCTATAGCAGTAAGTTAGAAAAAGCAGTGACAGAGACGCGCGGCAAGGTTCTTGTTGCCAATGGGGAGTATATTGATGCCTTTTATCACAGCAGCAGTGGAAGAAAGCCGACAGAACGAGCAGAAGATGTCTGGAGTTCTCCGCGATCCTATTTGCAAAATGTGAGTTCCGGCGAAACGAATTTAGAACGGTATGTAAAGAGTTTTAGCTTTACTAAAGAAGAGCTGAAGAAGAAGCTAGGGGTTTCGAATCTACCCCAGGCTCTCAGTACAGGGGACTTTCAGGTTTTGAGCAGAACCGCGGCAGGAAGAGTCAAGACAGCGCGGGTCTTAGGCAAGGTGTTTGAAGGTACTCAACTGCGAGTATTGTTGGGGCTGCCTTCCACGGATTTAGAAGCAGCCGTTCAAGGTGACCGGCTTATAATTACCGCCTATGGTAATGGTCATGCCGTAGGAATGTCCCAATGGGGAGCAAATGATATGGCGAAAAAAAACATCAGTGCTGAAGAGATATTAATGCACTTTTATCCGGGGGCCAAAATTATGACCATCGACACTCATTAAACTAAAGGAGCTCCGGGAGCAGGGAGACGACTAAAAGATAGGGGATTCGGCAACGATAGTTCTTGAGGTGAGTGGAATGATTCGTCGCAAAGGGTCCTGGAGTTGGATTTTGGTCTGGAGCTGCTCGCTCTTAATTGGGGGGATGATTCTTTATGTCGGTTATATTGAGGCCTTATCGAATGTAGCGAAAGAAAAAGATCCGATAATTAGCAAGCAAAAGGCCCAGGCAGTAGTCGCTCAAAGAGTGAATCCAAAGCAACAAAGTTCGGATGCGGAAGCAAAAGCATTGGCAGCAAAGCCCCAGAAGTCAGAGGCGGCAAAAAGTCAGACTGAAACGGTCAGGGATTTTCCAAGCCCTGTTCGGGGAAAAATTCTAAGAGGGATTGGAAACTATTACTTTGAAGGATTAGAAAGTTATATATTTCATCCCGGTCAGGATTATGCCGAGCCTGAGGGGACAGTCATTCGCGCTACGCATCAGGGCAAGGTTGTATATGCCGGAACAGATTCGCTTTTGGGAGAGAAGGTTGTGCTTGATTGTGGGCAAGGATGGGTGGTCATCTACGGAGGTTTAGACAATCTGCGAGTCAAGACCGGACAGGCGGTAGAAAAGCAAGCAGTCTTAGGGCAAGTGGGATTTTTCCCGGGGGCAGAAGGAGCCGAACATCAACCTCAACTTCATTATGAGGTCTGGCATAACAATCAGGTTCAAATTGTTGCTCCAAGTGAAGGCTCGTTATAAATCCTATGCTTGGAAAAGAATAGGATTGACAGAGAACACAGTATTTACCATATAAGGACATCCATTTATGGATGTCTTTTTTCATAGAGAATGCATATAAATGTACTACACATGTGGACGAAAGGAGGACTCAGCGTGCAAGAATATATTCGCAAACGGGTACTCGATATAGGGACGTATATTTTGGAATCAAGTGCGACAGTGAGACAAACAGCTGATGTTTTCGGCGTATCAAAGAGTACTGTACATAAAGATGTGACGGAACGATTACCCTTAGTCAACGAGAAGCTGTCCATGGAGGTCAAACATATTTTAGAGACCAACAAGGCAGAACGTCACATTCGAGGAGGAGAGGCAACCAGAAAGAAATATCAGGAGAATTGAGAATAGAATTGGAAGATATAGGTCTGAGAGAAAATGCAAAAAAGTTGTAAATCACAAAGGAATTTAGCGGTTAAGTCACGAATTTATAAATTAAAACAAAAGCAGATCTCCCGTAAGGGAGATTGTGCTATTTGCTGCTATATTTGGGATCAAAACTGGACAAGCTATTGAGGACGAAAGGGGTATCTCCGCGAATGTTTGGAATAGACTTAGGGATAGATTTAGGAACAGCAAGTGTCTTGGTTTATGCTAAGGGAAAAGGGATCGTGCTGCACGAACCCTCGGTAATAGCTATTGACCGCAACTCGACAAAACGAATTGCGGTGGGAGAAGAAGCGCGTTTAATGATTGGACGTACTCCGGGAAATATTGTGGCAGTTCGCCCAATGCGTGACGGGGTAATCGCTGATTATCAGACGACAGAACTTATGCTAAAGTACTTTTTAGAAAAAGCCGGGGCAAAACGGCTGCCTTTTTTCAGAACGCGTGTCGTCGTATGTATTCCTTCCGGGGTAACCGAGGTGGAACAAAGGGCTGTAAAACAGGCTGCATATCAAGCTGGAGCCAAAGACGTAAAAGTTGTTGAAGAGCCCTATGCGGCGGCTTTAGGTGCCGGTCTGGATATTTCCGGCCCGACGGGGAGTATGGTGGTGGACATAGGCGGAGGGACTACAGATATTGCGGTTCTTTCCCTCAACGGCATTGTGGCCAAACGCAGTCTTCGAGTGGGCGGCGATAAATTTGACGAGGCTATCAGCCGGTATATTCGTCGGGAACATAATTTGATGATTGGAGAACGTACGGCTGAAGAAATTAAAATTGCAGTTGGGGCCGCGATTCCTGAAGGTCGTCCCGCGGCCGACATTGATGTACGCGGGCGGGATTTAATCACAGGATTGCCTAAAACCGTGAAGGTTAATTCTCAGGAATGTTACGTGGCTTTAGAAGAATCAATTGAGGCCATTGTCGCCGGGGTTAAAGAAGTCCTTGAACGGACTCCGCCTGAATTGTCGTCAGATATTCTTGACAAAGGGATTATTATGACAGGCGGGGGGTCATTGATTTACGGCTTTGATACCCGTCTTTCCCGGGAAACGGGATTGCCGGTCAGCATAGCGGAAGACCCTATTTCTTGTGTAGCCCTGGGCACAGGCAAGGTATTGAATGGGTGTTTTTAGGATGGAATTTCGTAAATTCCTAAACTAGGCTTATGTATTGTCCGAGGAAAAGTGCTGGCATCCGAAAAAGGTTCCTGTTCGGGTGATGGCTTTTTCCTTGGACTTTGTCATGTTCCGTTGTTTTTGAGGAAAGGAAGGTTCTTGTGAAGGTAAGGATTTTGGGGATTACGGTAGATATTTATTCTATGGCGGAGACCGTAGAGAAAATAAGAGACGCTATTGAAGAACGAAGACTTTTGCGCGTTGTTACTGCGAATCCTGAGATGATTTATGCTTCTGAGCAAGATCCGGCCCTTAGGCAAGTTATTAATTCCGCGGACCTTGTCACTCCGGATGGCATTGGCGTAGTTTGGGCCGCTCGGAGGTTGGGAACTAAAGCTCGGGAGCGGGTGACGGGAATTGACCTAATGCAGGCAATTTTTCCGGCAGCTGCTGCCGGAAAGTGGCGGATATATTTCCTCGGTGGAAAACCGGGTGTTGCTGAGCTGGCAGGACGCAAGGTTTCCAGAGATTATCCCGGGATAAACCTATGGACAAGGCATGGCTACTTTAGCATTCAGGAAGAGCCGGAAATACTGGAAGAAATTCGCCGCTTTAAGCCTGATGTGTTGTTTGTCGGCCTGGGTGCTCCCCGCCAGGAATTTTGGCTTGCCGAGCATCCGGGTTTGGCCCGGGTAAGCATTGGCGTAGGGGGAAGCTTTGACGCGCTTGCGGGGACCGTTAGGCGCGCTCCCAGGCAAATTCAAGAGCTTCACCTGGAATGGCTTTACCGCTTGTTGAAAGAGCCTTGGCGTTGGAGACGTCAAACCGTTTTACCTCGTTTTATGGTTAAAGTACTTTGCCAAAAACTCACCTCTTTTAAAGGATAACAGTTTGTCCGGTAGTTGGTAATTATAAAGACGAGTTGGCTAAAGGTCCAACTCGTCTTTGACTTAAGATATTGTTGTTTGGGGATTCGGCCGAAATCAGCCAAGCAGGGACTTATATACTTCTTCGGTTGCCTTGACCATGGCTTCGACGGAAAATTCCTTCCAGCGGCTGTGCCCTGAGAAAACCAAGGATTCAGCCAGATCAGAGTTTTCCAGAATTGAGGTGCAGGCCTTAATGAGTTCTTCCACATTCCCGGGAGCAACAAGTAATCCGTCTTTCCCGGTACGAACAACCTCGGGGATTCCCCCTACCGCACTAGCCACAATGGGGACTCCTATCTGCATGGCTTCAAGAAGAACCAGACCCATTGCTTCGCTTACGGAGGGCAGGGCAAAGAGGTCCATCGCGGGCAGTGTTTCGCAGGCATTGGGAAGATAACCTGTTAAGGTGTAAGGAAGCGCGGTATTTTGAAGTTCGGATACCAAATACGAACGTAACGGTCCCTCTCCTATGATTAGAAGGTGAAGCTTCGGAAATCCTTTATAAAGCTCCTGGGCTGCCCGAACTAAATTTATTTGACCTTTGGTGGGATGTAAGCGGCCCATGGTTCCCAAAACGAAAGCATCGTCCGCAATCCCCCACTGGCTGCGAAACCGGTTTCGTGAGGCGGAGTAATCAGCTAAAGGGATAGGGGCCTGTCCGTTATAAATAGTTTTTATACGTTTTCCGCCTCTGGAAGTGACTTCATGGGAAAGATATTGAGAAACGGCAATAATGCCTGAAGTCAAGGGGAGAGTGATGCGGTCAAGACCGAGAGCGAGACCTGCCGACCAGGGGGAAAGATAGTCGTGGGCGAGGGAGCTATGAAAGGTGGTTAGATTAGGAAGACCAAGCAATTTGGCGCCAATTCTCCCCAGAAGGTTGGCACGTGAACCATGGGTATGAACAAGGTCAATTTCCTGTTGCCGAATCCAGCGCATAAGGCCGGGAAGGAGGGAAAGATCAAGGGGGTGGCGCATGGCAAAGGTTTGAGTCGGGATGAGTGGTGCGGCGAGAGCTGCAAAGGGTCCTGGAGTGAGGCAAATTAAATAAGGGCAGAACTGGGAGCGGTCTAAATTTTGTAAAAGGGTTAAGACATGTTTTTCAGCGCCTCCGATTTCACCGCCACCAATAATATGTAAAATTTTGTACTTTTTCATAAGAGTTGTCATCTTCCCTTCAACCGGAAACTTGGGTATACTAGGTATAAAGGTTAAGGTATTAAGGTGTAAGAAGAGAAAACCATTCCATTCTCATAATATGATAAACGGATACCTAACTGCAACATTATATTGGACATATTCAAGGAGGAGTTTTAGTGCTGCAAAGTCAAGAAATCCAGGAGATCATTCCCCACCGTTTCCCCTTTCTGTTGGTCGATCGCATCATTGAACTGGAGGAAGGGAAAAGAGCGGTAGGGCTTAAAAATGTTTCGATTAACGAACCCTTTTTCCAGGGGCATTTTCCTGGACATCCTATAATGCCGGGAGTTTTAATTTTAGAGGCTCTGGCTCAAGTAGGGGCTGTAACTATTTTAAAAATGCCCGAATACGCCGGCTTTTTGGGACTGTTTGCCGGTCTGGATGAGGTTAAGATACGCAGGCAGGTGATTCCTGGAGATCAATTGCGTTTAGAAGTCGAAGTCCTCAAGTTGCGCAAAACTTTCGGGGTAGCCAAAGGCAAGGCTTATGTGGGAGAAGAACTGGCGGTAGAAGGAGTCCTTAAATTTTTCCTTGAGAAGAACGCGGAACAGTGATTGGCTTAACAAAAGAACAGGTCACCAGAGCTAGGAGCAGAACAGTAGGCTTCCTGGCTCTTTTTTTAATGCTTAGTGTTATCTACGGACTATATTTTGAACAGGAGTGGCTTTTCTTTGGGTTTGTTTTAGCACTCTATACTTTAAAGTCTTACCTAACACCAGGAATTAATTCTTTCTGGACGCTGAGCGTTACAGTAAGTTCCACGGATGCCCTGTTTCTGAGTATGATTTTGTGCTCTGCCTTTGGCCTCATTTATCCGGTGCGGGCTCAGGACGGCCTGATTGAAGTTCTGCGCTGGGGAATCTTATGGTCCATATTCCGCTTGGGAGCAAAGATTTCTGATGATGAAGCGGCTAAAGAACGTTTAATTCAATGGATCGTATTTATTGGCCTGACAGTAGCTTTATTGGGATGGCTTCCCTGGGTCGGCAAAATTGACGGACGGTTAAGTTCTGTGTTTGGTTATTCCAATGCAACGGCTGCATTTTTAGGCGCGGTACTTTTGCTGGGCTCCAGCCGGAAAGCAATAAGTCTGTTTTTAGGAATATCTTTACTAGGCACAGGATCACGAGCGGGGATAGGACTTTTAATAGCGGTCTATTTAGTCCGGCAGGCTATGAAGCGGATTGGCCGGGGACACCGTTATTTTTTTTCAGAGCAACAGCAGCGTGTAAGGAAAGGAGTCTCGTTTAGATTATCCTTGGAAAGAACCGGGGCCTTGCTTCTGGGAATTGGCGGCTTAATCTTGATGGCCTTTCGCTATCGGTCTGCTTGGGAGAATCTTGGGACTTGGGGATTTTCCTCGACAAGCTGGTTAGAGAGACTGGCTTATTATCAAGACGGACTTAAAATGGCCTGGCGTTTTCGCGGATTCCCCCGGGCTGGAGGCTGGCTGGCCTTTCCGACGGTACAGAACGTTCCCTATTGGACTTCGGACCCCCATTCGAGTTTCATTAATATCTTGTTGAATCAGGGGATTTGGGGGATTATCAGTATAGGAACCTGGACCAGCTTCACACTTTATGGTCTCAGGAAAGATCGGGTAAAAAACTTGCAGCGACAGGGATTCTCTGGAAAGCCTCGGAAAGTTTCCAACGATGATCACTTGGGAATGGCCTTAATTTTCCTGATTCTACATAGTCTTGTGGACGCAGATTTTTCCTTCGGTGCCTTAGGCTGTTTGTTTTGGCTGCTTTTTGGCTGCCTCCAGAATAAAAATAGCCTTCGTATTTTCTCGTTCTCTTTGGCAAGAAGTAGTTTTGGTTTTAAACTATGGGCTAAAGGAATTCTTTTGCTGAGCCTCTGTCTATGCCTGGTTTGCGGCTATGCTCTTGTCAATCCTTCATTTTTAGGAAGAGAACAGGCCTGGAATAAATCAGCGCTGCAATGGCTAGAGCGGGACCCCGCCAAAAGCAAGGCTTTATGGGAACAAAGTTTAAATTGGGATCAGACGCAAATAGTTATCTTGAGGAAACAAACGGAGCTATCCTTCAGGCTTAAGAATACGGACGCCGGTTTGAAAAACGTGGAGAAAGCGCTGTCTTGGCAACCGTTTGATTTGGAAGCATATGAATGGGCCCAAGCCGTTGTTTGGGAAGCTGCTGAGGCGCAACGCTCAACTCAGCCGAAGCTTGCCAAAACCCTCTACCAGTGGGTGGAAAATGTTCCGCAAAGAATTCGGGAACGTTCAGGCAGCCTTGATGAGTTTGACAAACATCTTTGGAAAGGATACAAGGAATTTCGTCCAACCCAACATATCAGCCTTTTGGCCGAATATGCACGGCAAAGACAATTCACGCAACCCCTGCCCAAAACATAAGTTGTAAGCAGGAGGTGAGGGCAGAATGCTTTTGTGGGGTCTGGCTTTAGGGTCAATCATCGTATTATGGAAGGTTAGTTCTTGCTGGGAGTGGAGTATTCCGCCAAGATTTCAGGCGTTTTTGCAAAAAATGAAGGAGAACTTTAGCCGTGGAACACGAAGGCTGCTTTATGATTGGAAGGAATCGGGAGAGGGTGAACTGGAGAAAAGCTTCGGAGATTTGCAAAGACAATATCCTTTTCTGAGGAAAAAGCATCAAGTTCCTATTTGGATCGAGGTTTGTTTACATCAAACTAAGGTGTCAGGGTTGGGAGAAAAGTACTTAGCATGCCTTCAACGGCGTTTTCCGAACATTGAAATCTGCGTAAATCATCAACAGGTTGGCGGTAGTGACGATCAGGATAAAATGATCTCGGCGGGAGAATAAGGAAAGAGGGTTTATATGCGCTTTTTTCTGGCGTTAAATGAAAGGGGTGACGTCAGTTTCTCTCCCTTTCAGGAGATGGACAAGCAGAACTCAGGAGTTAGATACCTTAATACACCTCTGCCCTTAACGGCGATTCAAGCTGTTCAAGAGCAGATGAGAAGAAGAACATTTTACGGCTTCCGGCCCAAAGGAAAGAAGAGTGACTATTCTAAAGCCAGGCTGCTTAAAGTGCTGGAAGAACGGAATTGGCCCATTCAAAACCCTGTCTGGGAAGAAAACGTCCCTTCATCAGACTGTAAGACAGTTCAAACGGCGGAAATGACAAATTCCCAGTATCAGACCTTGGATCACCTTATCCGCGGCAGGCAACTTTCTCGGAGGGATTTGCAAGTATTGGCCCGTGAACTTAAAGTAGAAGAGGAGGCAATTATCAGATTTGCTCATGCTAATGTCAAAAAGGGGGAAGCTGAGTGGGTTCCGGCCGTGAAACCCCAGGGCAGAGGCTGGCAATGTCAACGCTGCGGGGAAAGAGATGTAGAAGAGTGGCCAAGTTGTTACGGCAGGGCAGCAACCTGCCCGAGCTGCAAAGCTCTCGGCCCAAGCACATCCCTGGGAGTTTTCTATCGTGACCGCCGTCCGTTGTTTGAAGATCTTAAAGAAGTTTTGTTTCAGCCTCATTGGGTGCTAACTGAAGCTCAAAGCCTGGCAAGTGCCCAAGTTTTAGAATTTATGAGCGCTACGTCACAGAACAAGGCGCTTCTCTGGGCAGCATGTGGTTCGGGAAAAACTGAAGTATGTTTCCCTGCCGCCGCTTGGGCGCTCAGGCAAGGAAGATCAGTGCTTTTTGCCGCGCCTCGCCAGGATGTCATTCATGATATAGCTCCCAGGTTAAAACGAGACTTCCCGGGGCTTGCGCTGCAAATACTGACAGGCTCTGTTCCCGTTCGATTTCAACAGGGAGGATTGGTTCTGGCGACAACCCACCAAGTTTTAAGGTTTTGGCAGGCTTTTGATGTGATTTTCCTTGATGAGATGGATGCCTTTCCTTATCAAGGCAGCCCTGCCTTGGAATGGGGCTTAAACCATGCGTTGCGCGCCCACGGGAAGTTGCTTTATCTCACGGCAACTCCTTCGCCTAAGGGGTTGAAAGAAATTCGGCAAGGGAACATGCGTCTTATCCAGCTGCCGGCACGGCACCATCGCTCCCCGCTGCCTGTGCCCACTATAGAGAAGCATTCTTCTGCTTTCGATCCTAAAACAAACCCTGTGCTTGACAAAGCCTGTTTTGAAGCACTGCACCGAGAGGGCCCTATCTTAGTATTTGTTCCTAAAATTTCCTGGATTCAGCCCTGGGTTAATCAATTCCGCCGCTATTTCCCGGATTGGCAGATTGACGGCAGCTTTAGCTCAGATCCGGGGCGCTCGCTAAAGCTTGAAAAACTACGCCGGAATGAGTTCGACCTTTTCGTGAGTACGACTATTTTAGAACGCGGGATAACTCTGGAAAGGATACAGGTTGTAGTCTTAGCCGCCGACCACTCTGTGTTTGACGAGCGCGCCTTGGTCCAAATGGCCGGGCGGGTGGGAAGAACCCGGGAAAATCCAGGAGGGAACGTTGTATTTATGTCCCATGCGGAGTCACCGGGGATGAAGACGGCAATTCGCTGGATCGAAACACAGAACCGCTTGGCCCGGGAGCGGGGCCTTATTGATAATCCTTCGTAAGGAGTGAGCCTATGATTACTCTGGCCCGGGAAAGCGCTAAAATAATCCGGTCCTTGTGGTACACAGCAGAGTCTGCCTGTGTGCTCTGCTCCGGAAAGCATGGCCCGATTTGTCCGGACTGTACCAGAGAATATCTCCATCCGGAATTAGGACGCTGTCTGAGGTGCGGCAAATTAATAGTTCCGGAAAAAGTACTTTGCCTGGACTGCGAAATCGGTAAAGGGCCGAAGCAGCTTGAGAGGGTGGCGGTTTGGGGGCATTATTCCGGCGGTTTAAAGAGATTTATTCGAGAACTGAAATTTGCCTCGACACCTCTGCATTTTCAGAGGATTGCCCGGCCTTTGACGGATTGGGCCATTAAAGCGCTGCCTGCTGTCGATGGTGTTGTGGCGGTGCCCATGCACCCAGCACGATTGGCGGAACGGGGATTTAACCAGGCCGAAGTTATTGCTTCGCTGCTGCACTGGGAACTGGGGTTGCCCATTTTTCAAGGCTTGGAGAGAGTCAAACTAACCCCACCTCAAGTTGCGCTGTCCCGTCGGGAGCGGTTGTCTAACTTAAAAGGTGCTTTTGCTCTCCGGAAGCCAGATTCTTTTCAAGGGCGAGAGGTATGGATCGTTGATGATGTCACAACTACGGGCTCAACTTTAGAAGCTGTGGCCGAAGTGCTGAGGGGAAATGGAGCCAAAGCAGTGTACGGGTTCTGCCTGGCGGCAGGGCTCGAAAAAGTACTTGTGCCTTTGTCAGATTAGCGTTATAATAACAAGTGGATGGGCAGAGCCTATTACATTTTTTTACGTAAGGGGAATATCTTTCATGGCCTTTGAAGACAAAGATCTAGTATGTAAGGACTGCGGAGCGACTTTCATTTTCACAGCCGGAGAACAAGAATTTTACGCTGAAAAAGGGTTCGAAAATGAACCACAACGTTGCCGCGAGTGCCGCAATGCACGTAAAGCAAGCCGCAATTCTCAAGAGGGCAGATCGCGTGAAATGTTTACTGTAATTTGTGCGGACTGTGGTGTGGAAACGCAAGTTCCTTTCCAACCGACATCCGATCGTCCGGTATATTGCCGTGAGTGCTATCAACATCATCGCCCTGCTCGCGAACAATATTAATTCGCGTTTTTGACTTAAATAATTTGAAAATGACAAGCATTGGCTGAGGAAATCGGCCAGTGCTTTTTTTCTCGTTAACTTAGTTACAAGTGCTGTTGAAGTTACCCACAGGTATGGTCTGAGAAAACGTGTGTTTTTGACACTTATCCACATTATCCACAGCTAGTTGTGTGTAACTTTAGGGGATAACTGGCCTGACAAACTTAAATTGGAGCGGAATTTATTAAAATCTTTAAGTACTTCGAAATAACCAGTGCTGAAGAAAATTAGGTATTGAATAAATATGCAGGTATATGTATAATTGTAGAAACAAGGAAAAGCTGATGTATATTAGCCCGGCTTTAGAGGGAGTTAATTTAATGTCAGCACGCAAAATAGGGAGGAGAATTGTAATGTTTAAACCAAAGTTTCAGGTAATTTTGGCTGGATTACTTAGTCTAAGTCTATTTGCTCTGGCGGGATGCGGAAGCTCCAGTGCGCCGGCACCATCCCAATCCTCTTCAACGCCTGCTCCCACTGAGAAGGTTCTCAAGGTAGGCTCCGACATCGCTTATGCCCCATTTGAATTTATGGACGAAAAGCAACAACCAACAGGATTTGATATGGAGCTTATTCAAGCCTTGGGAAAAGATATGGGGTACAAAGTTAATGTCGAGACAGCTTCTTTCGATGGTTTAATTACCGCTCTGCAAGCCGGAAAGTATAATGCTGTAATTTCTGCTATGACGATCACGGATGACCGCGCCAAAAGTGTGACCTTTAGTAACAAATACTTTAAAGCCGTGCAGTATATCGCTATGAAAAAAGGAGCCAACTTTAAGACGCTAGAGGATTTAAAAGGTAAAAAGGTAGGAGTGCAGCTTAACACGACGGGTCAATTCGATGTTGAGGCTAAAGGAATCACTCCTAAGAAATATGACACAACTCCGGATGCACTCAACGACTTGCTTAATGGCGGCTTAGATGCCGTTGTCGCCGATGGTCCGGTTGTAATCTGGTTCCAGACCCAAAATGCCAGCGCTCAAATTGACGTGGCTCAAGCCGACGTCGATCCAGAGTACTATGGTATTGCCATGAAATTGGGAGATAAAGAGTTAGCTGACAAAATGAACGCTTCTTTGCAGAAATTGATGGATGACGGCACATACAATGCTATTTATAAAAAGTGGTTTAAACAGGATGCTCCTAAATTCTAGAAAACAACTCAAAAATAGAGAAAGAAAAGGCGCTTGGCTATAAGTGCCTTTTCTTTTTTAGAAGCCGACCAACTAAGTCAGGAGTAAACGCAGCTTAGTTTCTAAAACTTCACGAACATCAGCAGGCAAATCAATTGTATACATGGTCTCATACTAGGGTTTTACCCCCTTTTTTGCTTGTATAAATTTAAGGGAGTATGTATAATTTTAGACAGCGATTACGAAAGCCCAAGAATCTTGTAATCATTTTTCTTTTTCTAATTTAATTTATTAAAAAAATGTTAAGGAGGATTTTCTGTGGGATTGAACTGGCAGGCAGCGATCGACAGCATCCCGATATTGAACCGTGCAGCCTTACTCACACTGGAACTTACGGCAGGGGCAGTTGCCATTGGAGTCGTCATCGGGCTTTTTATGGCTCTGGCGAGGCTGTCTGAAGTAAAGATTCTTCGTGGGGCCGCTATTATTTATATAGATTTCTTTCGAGGCACCCCTTTATTGGTTCAAATTTTCTTAGTCTATTTTTTAATCCCTAAACTCCTCCATTGGCAAACGCTCCCGGATAACTATCAATATATAGCCGGTATTATCGCTATGGGTCTCAACTCAGGGGCTTATATCGCTGAAATTTTTCGGGCGGGGATTCAATCCATTGACCGAGGACAAACTGAAGCCGCCCGCTCTTTAGGAATGACCCACGCTCAGGCAATGCGTTATGTCATCCTTCCCCAGGCATTTAAGCGTGTAATTCCGCCGTTAGGAAATGAGTTTATTGCGTTGCTGAAAGATTCCTCCTTATTGTCGATTATTGCTATTGAAGAACTTTTTTACAGTGCCAAAATTATTGCGGGGCGAACGTTCCAACCGATTCCTATGTATATTGCGGCGGCTTTGTACTATCTTGTGATGACTCAGTTGATTTCTCAATGGGTTGCCTATATGGAGAGGAGGCTGGGCAAAAATGATTTACGTTAAGAATTTGCATAAATCCTATGGCAAACTTGAAGTGCTTAAAGGAGTAGACTGTCATATCCGGGAAAAAGAGGTTGTGGTGGTCATTGGCCCGAGCGGTTCCGGAAAGAGCACTTTCTTGCGTTGCCTCAACAAGCTGGAAGAGCCGACAAGGGGTGAAATTATTGTCGACGGCATTCCGCTTAATTCTGAAGTAAACGTCAATGCGATTCGCAGAGAAGTTGGGATGGTCTTTCAACGCTTTAATTTATTTCCGCATATGACTGCGCTTCAGAATGTCGTTCTGGCACCTGTAAAAGTACGGAATATGGATAAGGCCGAAGCCGAAAAGATTGGTCTGGAGTTACTAGCCAAGGTTGGCCTTTCCGATAAGGCTCATGAGTACCCTGACCGCCTTTCCGGCGGTCAGCAGCAACGGGTTGCCATTGCCCGGGCTTTAGCCATGAAACCAAAGATTATGCTTTTCGATGAAACAACCTCAGCCTTGGACCCGGAAATGGTCGGAGAGGTTCTTGCAGTTATGAAGGATCTGGCCCGTGAGGGTATGACTATGGTGGCCGTGACCCATGAAATGGGGTTTGCCCGCGAAGTTGGGGATCGAGTCATTTTCATGGATGAAGGGATCATTATGGAAGAGGGAGAGCCGAACGAAGTCTTTACTAATCCCAGGAATCCCCGAACCCAGGCATTTTTGAGTAAGATTCTATAGCCAAGTCCTTCCTCCTCCAGGTTTAGACTTTCTCAAAGTTGGTTATCCTCCTAAAGGTAGTGTTTATAGATCTGGAAATCTTCAGAGCTATAACAATCAAGGAGGGTGTATTTTCTAATGTTAGGTAAAGTCAAATGGTTTAACAAACAGAAGGGCTATGGTTTCATTGAACAGGAAAATGGCCAGGATATTTTTGTTCATTTTCAATCTGTAATTGGCGAAGGATTTCGTACTCTTGAAGAAGGCCAGAGCGTTGAGTTTGATATTGTTCATGGACCGCGTGGGGAACAAGCTTCTAATGTGATGGTCCGATAAAGCAGACTTGATTCAGGTGGAGTTTTAACGCCATCTGAATCTTAGTCGCCCTTATCCAGGGCTTAGCCGCTCTCAGCTCACCGCTTGCCGAAGCGGGAGTCTTAGAGCGGATTAGTCAGCGGATAAAAAGAATTTAACCCATGAAAAGGAAGAATCGTTTTATTTAAAACGGTTCTCTCTTTTGGTTATTGAAAAATATCCGGGTAAAAGTTTTAAATTAGCAGGATTTTTTGGAGAAATCGGGAATGTTACATATATGCCATCTTAAAAGGGGGTTGAAGTATGAACATTATTATTCGGGGTAAACATATCGAGCTAACAGATGCGCTAAAAGAATATGTTACAAAACGAGTGGGCAAGCTTGAGAAATTTTCTGATGAGTTTATGGACGTTCAAGTCACCTTACTTGTGGAGCGCGACCGACATCGTGTGGAGGTAACTGCTCCGATCCATGGGATAATTTTACGCGGAGAAGAAGAAACTGAAGATATGTATTCTTCTATCGACATGGTCGTGGAAAAACTTGAGCGCCAAATTGACAAATATCGAACAAAGATTAATAAGCGGATGCGTGCCAAGGTTCTAAAAGATCATGAGCCGAAACAGGCTGCCGCAGCTCACGAGGAGCTGCGTGAGGAAGTCGTGAGAAATAAGAAATTCCCGGTTAAGCCGATGTCCGTTGAGGAAGCTATTATGCAGATGAATTTAATCGGGCACACCTTCTTTGTCTTTACAAATTCTGAGACCCAAGAAATGAACGTTGTTTATCTACGCAACAATGGTGACTATGGTCTGCTCCAGCCCCAATTTTAATTGTTTAAGAAACTATTTGCAGCCAGGCATGTCTTGTCAGCCGCATTGTTTTGAGGCTGGACGAGAATTAACAAGGTAAATAACCAAGCGCAAGGCCCGCTTAGCGGGCCTTTTCAATGCAAAAGGAAATATATCCCATGCTCAAATCGCCCGCTTCAGTTGCAGTGGGTTCTTTAGAATGTTAAAATTATGAATACACAAGATTGAAGAAGGGTGGATATAATGGGTTTTTTGAATTTATTTGACGATAATGCGCGAGAAGTTAAGAAATATCAAAAGCGCGTTGAAGTGGTTAATAGCTTCGAGCCAAAGATCCAAGCGCTGAGCGATGACGAACTGCGCGGTAAAACAGCTGAGTTCAGAGGACGCTTAGATCAAGGGGAGAGTTTGGATAATTTATTGCCGGAGGCCTTCGCCGTTGTAAGAGAGGCCAGCCGAAGGGTTATTAATCAGCGGCACTACGATGTGCAGCTGATTGGGGGTATGGTACTTCATGACGGGCGAATTGCTGAAATGCGCACTGGAGAAGGTAAAACTCTTGTAGCTACTTTGCCCTCCTATTTAAATGCCCTGACCGGACGCGGTGTCCATGTCGTAACGGTTAACGATTATTTAGCACGGCGCGACAGCGAGTGGATGGGTCAGATCCATCGTTTTCTGGGCTTAACGGTCGGTCTTGTTGTGCACGGTTTGAGTTATGAAGAGCGCCGCAGCAGCTATGCTGCCGACATAACTTATGGAACCAATAACGAGTTTGGTTTTGACTATCTGAGAGACAATATGGCGACACGCCCCGACGGACTTGTTCAACGTGAACTTAATTATGCGATTGTTGACGAGGTGGACTCGATCCTTATTGATGAAGCAAGAACTCCTTTAATTATTTCCGGTGAGGCGGACAAGCCCACCGAACTATATTTTCGAGTCGCTATGGTCATTCCCCGCTTAAAACCTGAAGAGGATTATAAAGTCATCGAAAAGGAACGCGTCGTTACTTTAACGGAACAAGGGGTCAGTCGGGTCGAAAGCATGTTGGGAGTAGAAAATCTGTATGAAGATATTCACACGGAGCTGTCTCATCATGTCAATCAAGCGCTGAAAGCCCATACCCTCTTCAAGCGGGACCGGGATTACGTGGTTAAAGACGGAGAAGTAATTATTGTCGATGAATTTACAGGACGCTTAATGTTTGGCCGTCGCTACAGTGAAGGATTACATCAAGCGATCGAAGCTAAAGAAGGCGTCAAAGTCGCAAAGGAATCCCAAACTTTGGCGACAATTACATTTCAAAATTACTTCCGGATGTTCAGCAAGCTTTCCGGAATGACAGGTACAGCCATGACGGAAGAACCTGAATTTCGGAAGATCTATAAACTTGACGTGGTGGAAATCCCGACGAACAGGCCCATGATTCGTAAAGACGAATCAGATGTAATCTATCGTACGGAAGAGGGAAAATTTTTGGCGGTCGTGGAAAGTGTTATTGAACGTCACGCTAAAGGACAGCCTCTTCTTGTCGGCACAGTTTCCGTCGAGAAATCCGAACATTTGAGCGGCATGTTAGAAAGGCGGGGAATTCCCCATCAGGTGCTCAACGCCAAATACCATGAGAAAGAAGCCCAGATTGTCGCGGAAGCCGGGCAGCGTGGCATGGTCACAATTGCCACCAATATGGCCGGCCGCGGTACAGATATTATTTTAGGTGAAGGTGTGGACGGACTCGGAGGATTGCACATTATTGGTACGGAGCGCCATGAGTCCCGCCGGATTGACAATCAATTGCGAGGCCGGGCAGGCCGTCAGGGAGACCCCGGTTCAACTCAGTTCTTTATTTCTTTAGAAGATGATTTGATGCGCATGTTTGGTGCGGAAAATATTATGGGAATCATGGATAAGTTAGGGATGGATGACTCTATGCCCATCGCCTCCCGGATGATTTCCCGCTCCATTGAAACTGCCCAACGTCGCGTTGAGAATCGCAACTTTGATATTCGTAAGCACGTGCTTGATTATGACGATGTTATGAATCAGCAGCGTGAAGTTATTTATAGTCAGCGCAGAGCCGTCCTAATGGGTGAAAATCTCAAAGACAATATCAGTGATATGCTGGAAAAAGCAGTTCAGGACAGCATTGCCATGTTCAGTGGAGAGAGCCCTTTTCCGGAAGAATGGGATTTGGCCAGTCTTGCTGATTACGTTGAGAATTTCTATTTGCCGGGAATTCACCTTGATCCGGAAAAGCTGGCGGACCTTTCGCGCGAAGAAATTGAAGAGATGCTGCTGGATAAAGCGAAAGAGCTTTATCAAAGCCGGGAAGATCAGTTCGGCTCTGAATTGATGCGTGAAATTGAACGTGCCGTCATGCTGCAAGTGGTGGACAGCAAATGGATGGATCACCTCGATTCGATGGATATGCTGCGTGAAGGAATCGGTCTGCGAGCTTATGGTCAGAAAGATCCCTTAGTGGAGTATCGCCGTGAAGGGTTTGAAATGTTCCAAGCCATGGTTGATTCGATTCAGGACGATATTGTTCGTTACGTTATGCGAGTGACTCCTCAGGTTCGCGAAGAGGTGTCTGAACAGCCGCGCAACGTGGTCGAGAATCGTTATGAAGAAGAGCCCAGTGCTCCGGTGCACACAGGGGAACAGATTGGCCGCAATGATCTCTGCCCCTGCGGAAGCGGCAAGAAATATAAAAAATGCTGCGGGGCGGAAAAGAAAAAGTAGAATGGGAAGGTCCCTTGAGCAGCAACAGAGGATAGCTATCAATTGTAAATTAGGTTGGAAGGGTGAATGATGTGCTTTCTGATTGGAAAAAGGAACTGGAAACATTAAACGTGCGCTTGGCAGATTTGAGGGTTTCTCTTTGACGTCGCTCAGAGAATAGAAAAGATCAGCGCTTTGGAAACAGAGTTCCATCGCCCGGATTTGTGGGATGATTCTGTCCTTGCCCAAAAGATTATGCAAGATTTGGCTCACCATCAGGGCAAGGTGAAGCTGTATGATGAATTAAAAAAAGAACTGGAAGAGGTAGAGACGCTTTGGCAGCTGGCAATTGAGGAAGACGATGCAACCCTTGAAGCGGACATCGAACAAGGAGTCAAAGCGCTGCAGAGCAAATTCGAAGCCTTGGAATTGGAGCTTTTATTGTCAGGCCCTTATGACAGAAACAACGCTATTGTAACTCTCCATGCCGGTGCAGGGGGGACGGAAGCCCAGGATTGGGTCCAAATGCTCTGGCGAATGTACACTCGCTGGGGAGAAAATCATGGCTATAAAGTAGAAACTTTAGATTTTCTGCCGGGTGAAGAGGCTGGCATTAAGAGTGCGACACTGTCTTTCAGCGGAGAAAACGCTTACGGATATGCCAAGTCTGAAAAAGGGGTGCATCGCTTGGTGCGAATTTCTCCCTTCGATGCTTCCGGCCGCCGGCATACTTCCTTTGCTTCCGTTGACGTAATTCCAGAGGTGGCCGCTGATAGTGAAATTACGATTGATGCTGAAGATCTGAGGGTGGATACTTACCGCTCGGGCGGGGCCGGCGGTCAGCATGTCAATAAGACGGATTCAGCGATACGGATTACTCACTTGCCTACGGGAATTGTCGTGCAATGTCAGAGTGAGCGTTCGCAGATACAGAATCGCGCCGCAGCCATGCGGGTTTTACAGGCTAAGCTGCTGGAGTTAAAGCGTAAGGAACAAGAAAACGAGATTTCAGAGCTGCGCGGAGAACAGCAAGAAATTGCCTGGGGGAGTCAAATACGTTCTTATGTCTTCCACCCTTACAGTATGGTTAAAGACCATCGTACAAATGTGGAAACAGGGAATGTTTCGGCTGTGATGGATGGGGAAATCGATCCTTTTATCGCGGCCTATCTGCAGAAAACAAAAACCGTTAACTAGTTCCTGCCCTGAGGGCAGAGACCTAAAGGAGGGAATCACTTGACTACCGTTGAACTGAAACGCAAAGCCAATGCCATTCGTCAAGACATTATTTCCATGTTGGTACCGGCGAAGTCCGGACATCCAGGAGGGAGTCTGTCGGCTGCCGATATTGTTGCGACTCTCTACTTTCAGGAAATGAGAATAAAGCCACAAGAACCTGACTGGGCCGAGAGGGACCGTTTTGTCCTGTCCAAAGGGCATGCGGCTCCAGTGCTTTATGCCGCTCTCGCGGAAAAGGGATACTTTCCCAAGGAGGAGCTGCAAGGACTTCGCCAAACTGGTCGTATGCTCCAAGGACATCCGGATATGAAAAAAACTCCGGGGGTGGATATGTCCACAGGTTCCTTGGGGCAAGGTCTTTCTGCGGCTAATGGCATGGCCTTGGCCGGAAAACTGGATAAAAAGGACTATCATGTCTATGCCTTATTAGGAGACGGAGAAATGGCCGAAGGCCAAATCTGGGAAGCAGCCATGGCCGCCGCTCATTATAAGCTCGACAATCTTACGGCTATTCTGGATTTTAACGGTTTGCAAATTGATGGCCCGACAGACAGCGTGATGTCAACAGCTCCCCTTTCAGACAAATGGCGGGCTTTTTGCTGGCATGTGATTGAGGTCGACGGTCATGATATTGAGGCTTTGCAGAAGGCCTTTGCGGAAGCGAAGCAAGTTAAAGGAAAACCTACGATCCTGATTGCCAAAACTATAAAGGGCAAAGGGGTTTCTTTCATGGAGAACCAAGCCGGCTGGCATGGCAATGCTCCCAACGCCGAACAGGCTGAACAAGCTCTTAAAGAATTACGAGAGGAGGCGTTAACTCTTGGCTGATAAAGTCGCAACACGTGATGCCTATGGTAAGGCCCTTGTCGCCTTAGGAAAAGAAAACCCCAATGTCGTTGTTTTAGACGCGGATTTATCGAAGTCGACGAAGACTGCTGAATTTGGCAAAAACTACCCTGAACGTTTTTTTAATATGGGCATTGCTGAAGCTAATCTATTGGGAACGGCGGCAGGGCTGGCCGCGGCAGGAAAGATTCCCTTTGCCAGCACCTTCGCCATTTTTGCTACGGGACGGGCCTTTGAGCAAATCCGCAATTCAATTGCTTATCCCAAATTAAACGTCAAGATAGCGGCAACCCATGCGGGGATCTCTGTGGGAGAAGACGGCGGGTCCCATCAAGCCATTGAAGATGTGGCGATCATGCGGGCGGTTCCCAACATGGTGGTTTTAGTTCCCGCGGATGGAGAGGAAACCCGTCAGATGGTTTTAGCCGCTGCGGAATACAAAGGACCGGTTTATATCCGCATGGGGAGATTGGAAGTACCCGTTATTTTCGGCGAAGATTACCGCTTTGCCATCGGGAAAGCAAATGTCCTCAGAGAAGGAACAGATGCTGCGATCATGGCCAATGGCTTAATGGTGGCTGCCGCCCTGGAGGCTGCAGATTTACTGGCTTCTGAGGGAATCAGGGTTAGTGTCGTCAATGTGTCTTCCGTAAAGCCCATTGATGCAGAAACAATACTTCAAGTAGCCAAAGCGACAAAGGCCGTGGTAACAGCAGAAGAACACAATGTTATTGGTGGTTTAGGCAGCGCGGTCGCCGAGATCTTAGGGGAAAAATTGCCAACCCCTATGGTTCGCGTCGGCCTTCAAGACACCTTTGGAGAGTCCGGCCGGCCTTATGAACTGCTTGAGAAGTATGGGCTGACGAAAGAAGGCCTTGTTAAAGCTGTTCATGAAGTGTTAGCCAAAAAGTAAGCGGAGAATCTGCGCAGATAATAAATTATAAAAAGAGACGCAACGAACCATTGTCTGGTTTGCTGCGCCTCTTTGGTTTCCGGGATATCTTGGCTAACCTTGGAGAGCGCAGGGCGGCAAGGCCAACACCTTCTTAATCAATAAAACATTAATTTGACTAAATTTACAAACAGGAAATCCACGAGAGGTGTCGAATAACTAAGAGTTATAGGAAAAGGGCGTGGCCTGAGAAAATCAAGGAGGACAGTATGATCCAATTAAGAAATGTATCCAAGATTTATCCGAACGGTGCCAGAGCCCTCGTGGATGTCAATCTTAAAATTGGCAAAGGGGAGTTTGTTTTTCTGGTGGGTCCGAGCGGGGCCGGTAAATCGACCCTGATTAAATTGCTCTACAGGGATGAAATCCCGACCCGGGGACAAGTGCAGATCAACAGCAAAAATTTGGTTCGGATGAAAGAACGGGAAGTTCCCTATTTGCGGCGCAGCATTGGGGTGATCTTTCAGGACTTTAAGCTGCTGCCCAATAAAACGGTGCAGGAAAATGTAGCTTTCGCTCTGGAAGCGATTGGTGTCGCTAAAAAGGAGGTTCGAACCCGTACACGGAACATGTTGGAATTGGTTGGGCTGGCGGGTAAAGACAATGCCTTTCCCCATGAGTTGTCCGGCGGGGAGCAACAGCGTGTTTGTGTGGCGCGGGCCATTATTAATAATCCGGCCTTGTTAGTGGCTGATGAGCCGACAGGGAACCTTGACCCGGAAACAGCCTGGGGAATTATGGATTTGCTTTTTAACATTAATAAACGAGGAACGACCATAGTTATGGCTACTCATGCCCGGGCTATCGTCAATAAAATGCAAAAGCGGGTTATAGCGATCGAGAATGGCCGGGTTGCCCGGGATGAGGAAGTAGGGGGATATGGCTATGACACTTAATTCCGCCCGCTATATTTTGCGTGACACAGCTTATTCAGTGAAACGTAACCCCTGGCTAAGCATTGCCTCTGTTCTGACGGTGATGGTATCTCTTATAATTCTAGGGTTTTCGGTATTTTTTCTGGCCAATGCCGCCAATATGGCCCAGTCTTTTGAATCACAGCTTGAAATTGCAGCCTTTGTCCAAGACAGTGCAACAAGTTCTCAAGTAGAGACTCTGCAAAGTCAAATTCAAGGGATGTCCGGGGTTTCTTCCGTAACGATTGTTACGAAGGATCAGGCTTTGGCGGATTTCGGCAAATCCATGGGCGGAGCCCAAAGTAATCTGGTTACGGACCTGGGGGGGACCAATCCTTTCCCTGATAAGCTAACCGTTAAAGTTACCAATCCCCAGGATGTAAAAACTACGGCGGACGCCATATCGGCGCTGCCCGGGATTGATAAGGTGCGTTACGGGCAGGACTATGTGGACAAGCTCCTGAAATTTACTCAATGGTTAAGATGGATTGGCTTTGGGGTCGTTGCGGCTTTCGCTGTGGCATCCATTGTGCTTATTTCTATTAATGTTAAAATGAATGTCTTTTCTAAACGACGTGAAATTCAGATCATGAAGCTGGTTGGTGCGAGCAATGGCTTTATACGCTGGCCTTTTCTGATTGAGGGGTTAGCTCTGGGCCTTCTCGGGGGCGCACTGGCTGCGCTTGTTGTTGGCTTCGGCTATAATTGGGTAATCTTTTATATTCAGTCCACATTGACCTTTTTGCCTGTCGTTGACAATGCCCTCCTCTTTCGCCAAGTGACGGGCGGGCTTTTGCTGGCAGGAATGGCCATGGGGGCCTTGGGCAGCGGTGTTTCCCTGCAAAAATTCCTGCGTACCTGAGAGTGGAAAAATGCTGCGTCATGCGTCTAAAAGTGCTCTTCGGGAGCTTTTAACGCGTGACCCAGCATCTGCCTACATAATCCTCCGCCAATTCAATACCATTGGAAATTCGAGCTTAGGAGGGGAGCGTGTGTTTAAGCAAAGAGCAGTCTTAACAGTGACGCTGAGTTTTGCCCTGCTTACAATATCCTCAGTGCCCTCTCAAGCCAGCAATCTCACGGATACAGTTCAGCAGCAGAAGACAGTCACTCAACAGAAGGAGCAAGCCCAAGGTCAGTTAAACAAACTGACTTATACTTCCGATAAGCTTAAGGCTCAATTAGCCTTGCTCAACACTCAGATTGCTTCAGCCCAAACGCTTTTAAACCAGAAACAGCTTGCCTATACCCAGACCCAAGCACTTGTTCAGGCTTCTCAGACAGAACTGGATCAGAAGAAGCAGGAACTTGAGGAGCGACGGATTGCGCTTGGGCAAAGGGCGCGGGGAATCTATGAGAGCGGGCAAATCAGTTATTTAGAGCTGCTCTTTCAATCGACAGATCTGAGTGATTTCTTGACCCGGATGGAGTACTTCAATCGACTAGTGACCAATGACCGTAAGCTCTTAACAGATATTCAAGACCAAAAGGAGAAGATTGAGCAAAAAACTCAAGAATTGCAGCACCGCAGGGACCAAGCCGCTCAGTTGCAAGTTCAGGCGGCCAAAGCCAAGGCTGATCTTGATGAGAAGAAAGTTCAGCAGCAGGCGGCTATGGACCAGAACCAGAAGGCGTTGCAAGCTTCTTACGAAGAGGTCGAGCGCCTGCAAAGTGAGGCTAATGCTTTAAATGATAAGATTCGCAAATTGCAGGCGGCACAAGCGGGACATAATAGCGGGGATGGCACCATATCCACTTGGCCGCTCCCCGGCTGCTACGAAATCACCGATCCTTACGGCTGGCGGACTCACCCTATTACCCATCAACAAAGCTTACATACAGGAACGGATATTGCGGCGCCCATGGGGGCTGCGATTCATGCCGCAGGAGATGGGGTCGTCATTATGGCCGGGTGGAATGAGGCCTATGGCAATATGGTTATTATAGACCACGGCAATGCCATATCCTCACTTTATGGACATCAATCAAAATTGAATGTCACTGTGGGTCAAGCTGTGAAGGCAAATCAGGTTATTGGCTATGTAGGTTCAACCGGCTGGAGCACAGGCCCGCATTTGCATTTTGAAGTCCGGGTCGGCGGGAACCCGACAGATCCTCTCCAATTTTTCCCTAACTAAAGGGATAAGCAGTATTTCTGCGGGGGGATAAGCATATAATAGAGCAAGACTTGAAGAAAGGGTTTGACTTGAGTGCAGGAGTGGAATTGGAAAAGAGTAGCCAAATACGTTGGGGTGGTTTTACTAATTTTTTGTGTGCTGGTAACGGCAACGGTTGGCGGAATCGTGATCGCCAACGTCGATAATGTTGGCCGGCTGGTGCGGGTTGTGCAACTGATCCGCAGTGATTACTTAGAAAAGGTTTCGACAGATCAGTTGGTTGAAGGAGCTACGAAGGGAATTGTCGATATCCTTGGAGATCCCTATTCGACGTACATGAATGCTAAAGAATACGAAGAGCTATATCAAGTTCTGGAGGGCAAGTTCGGAGGAGTAGGAATTGTCCTTAGTCTCAAAGATCCTAAGAAACTTGTGGTCTTACGCCCGATTAAGAATTCTCCGGCAAGTAAGGCCGGCATTCAGCCCGGTGATGTAGTCAGTAAGATTAACGATGCGGACACGGCCGGTATGGACCAGGATAAAGCAGTCAACTTGATGCGCGGTGATCCCGGCACAAAAGTTGTCTTAGCGTTGTACCGGGCGAGCACTAACAAAACCTATACGGTAAGTTTGACAAGGGAAGACATAACCGTGCCGACAGTGGATGGCGAAGCATTGCCCGGACACCCTGATATTGCTTACATTAGCATTTCGCAGTTTTCCTCGGATACGGGAAAGGAACTTGAAGATACCCTGACTAATATGAACATTAAGAAGTTTAAGGGAATTCTTTTGGATCTCAGATACAATCATGGCGGCGAATTAAATGCGGCCGTCCAGGTTGCCAGCTATTTTGTTCCTTCGGGTCCCGTGGTTTATATCGTCGACAAACAAGGAAACGTGGATACTAAAATGGCCGCCGGCACCTACTTGGGAATGCCTTTGGTTGTCCTCGTCAACGAAGAAAGTGCCTCTGCCGCTGAGATTGTCTCCGGGGCAATTAAAGATGAGAAGACGGGAACACTGGTTGGTGTTAAAACCTTTGGCAAAGGGATCGTCCAAACGATTTTCCCGCTTGATGCCGGAACGAGTGTCAAATTAACCACTGCTAAATATCTCACTCCGAGTAAGCTTTCCATTAATAAAATTGGGATTGAACCAGACGTCAAGGTAGAACTTGGCAAAGGACAGCAGGCCACCATTTCTCCTGCGGATACGAATTTCGATCCTCAACTTCTGAAAGCGATTCAGACTTTGCAAGGGAAATTATAAAATTCAACGAGGTTGTTGAAAGCTGAAAGGCTTGTCAACAACCTCGTTTTTATTATTACGGCAGTCCCGACCTCAGAATTCACCCCCTTTTGTATCGCTGCATAAACTAGGCTGATATAAAAAACAACGGGGGTTGGCAAGGATGGGAAATAAAACTGGAGTACGACATTACTTTGCCGAGGGGATAACGACACGGGGGTACATTTCTCTATTGCCCAATATGATGCCCAGTTGGCAGAGAGCTTATGTTTTGCTGGGAGGGCTTGGGACAGGCAAATCGACCTTAATTAAAGTCATCGGCCTTGAATTGCTGGATCGGGGATATGATATTGACTTTATGCGCTCGGCGCGCGATCCCGACTCTATGGCAGGTTTCATTATGCCCCGCCTGGGTTTGGCCATGTTGGACATAATGGAAGTCTCCCCCCAGCGTTGGCGTGCTCCGGGGGTAGTAGAAAGATTCATCGATTTTAATCGTTTCTGTGACGAACAAAAGCTGGAGAAGCAGCGTGTACATATTTTGAAGCTTGAAGATCAGCTTCAGACTCTGCAACAGACCCTTGAGGAAGAACTGGCGGCTGAGCTGAGTTCTCTCATTGTCAAAAGGGCCTCCAAGCCTCGCCCGGAGGAAGATTTGTCTTGGATTCTGGGCAATTCGGCTCAGCTAAAGATTAAAAAAGAACACACGGGTCCCTGGCCGCTGGCAGAGAATGCCGTAAAGCTTTTACAGAAGAGTGTTATCAATCCTTATTTTTTGCATGGATTAACATCTGAAGGATGGCTTAACCTCGCCCCCCATTTTCTAATGGATTTTGATCAAATCAGGCTTGAGGGAGAAGAGACCCTGGACGCTTTAGACTGGGTTTTACGGGAGGCACAGCAATTAGGGCAATTAATTGAAATTGTTTTGCATCCGCTTAATCCGGATGAAGTCATTGGCATTGTTTTTCCGGAAAGGCATTTGGCGATCTGGCAGGGTAATCCCGATAACTTGGGGGATCAAGGGTTAGAACGGTCCTTTGGGCAAAAGCTAATAGAAACCTTGTCGTCATGGCAAACCCAAAGGGCTCAGCTTAAAGGCCTCTATATGGAAGCTATGGATTTCGAACAATTGGACAAATACCGGGAAGCTGTCCTCAATAAAATCCTGGGAGATTTGAAGTCGTGGGTATAGGACAATGGTTTTTCAGGTTTAGCCAAAGATTGACGGGTCGACAAGAAATTCTCCGATATCCGACATAAGACGTTCCAGATCATTTTCCTTGAGAGCCAGGAGGTCCAGAACCTTTTCCTGGATAGGATTAAAAAAGCTGTCGACGCCCCCCCCGGTGTTAAGCTGGCTGGCAAGCCCGTTAGCAACGTGAACGATGCTTGCCAGTTCGGAATAGTTAGGAGCGCTTAACGGAGAGTGATGGAATGAGATTCCTTCGACAAGATCTTGCGGCAGGTTCCAATTTTGAGCCAGGAATCCGCCGACAGTAGCGTGGTTATATCCGATGACCTTCTCTTCCAGCTCGACATAGGAAAATTTAGCTTCTTGTACTTTTTTTAAAAGATAGGTGTTCACTTCCTGGACATAGATGGCAATCACAAGCTTTCCAATGTCGTGGAGCAAACCGATGGTAAAAGCGGTTTCCCCAAGGGGGAAGTTTAAATAGTGACACAGCCGCTTGGCGGCCATAGCCGTTAGCATGGAATGTTTCCAGAGACCGTCTTGATCGATGTCATAGCCGGCTAAAGTTGTTTTGAGCATCGGAGCTACTGCAGAAGCCATAGCTAGTCCTTGAGTGACTTGAAAGCCCAGCATGACGATAGCTTCCTGAAGGGATGAGATACGCCGGGCATAGCCGTAATAGGCAGAGTTGGCCTGTCTAAGTACGCCGGCGGCTAGTGCGGGGTCTTGCCCAATGACAGTTTCCAGCTCTTTAACCGTAGTTGCAGGATTTTTAGTCAGGGCAACTACCTTGACCGCCGCTGTGGGCAGAGATGGAAGAGCGTGAACGCGATTAAGGATATGTTCCAATTTAATAGGCAATTTTAAACCGCTCCTTTAAGCTATTTCTAATCATTTAAATCAATTTGGATATTAAGGCAACAACCGCATTTTTTTAGACGACAAGGGAAAACTAATGACTAAATAAGGAGCTTCGAAAGGAGCGTTCCCATGACAAAAAAGATGCGGACCTTGATAGCTATCTGTAGCTTATGCCTATATCTTAGTTTAACCGTAAGTGGCTGCGGTCTTCAAGCCCTTTTAGGCAACAAGAACAAAACTTCTTCAGCTGCCAAGGAAAAAACTGTGACAGTGGCGGTTGCCTTAGATCAAGATGACCCCAATAAACTGCTTATTACTAAAGGTATTGATGACCTGGCCAAGAAAGAAGATGTAGAAGTCAAATATATTGACCCTAATGAAAAGGACAGCGATTCTGCTTTGAAAGGAGCTAAAGTTTTAATCTATCAAGGGGGAAATGCCAGCCTTCTTAAAAGTGCCGAAGCCGGCAAAGTGCCCGTACTGGCTTTGAATCAAGTTCCGGCAGGAGTTAAGCTTGTAGGCGTAGTTACACCTGATCAGGAAAAGACCGGGGAACTTATGGCCGAGTCTCTGGTCAGCAAAGTTCCGGAGGGGCAAGTGATTATTTTGCAGAGTGACGCCAGTGAGACCGGCTCACAGGAACTGTTGGCCGGCAATAAGTCGGTTCTCAGCAAATATCCGAAAATTTCCGTCCAAACAATAGCGGCCACCCCGGGAGCGGAATCCACAGCAAAACAGAGCTTGAGCGATATCCTGCAAAAAAATCCCGGCAAGGTGCAGGCAATCTTAGCTCAAACGGAAAAGCTAGCGGCGATGGCAAGCGATGTCTTAAAACAATTCCAATTAGACAAAAAGGTGACGTTGATAGGAGGGCAGGCAAGTATTCCCTCGCTTGAACGGATAGCGAGCGGAACTCAGACAAGCGCTGTTGATACCTCTCCCTACCTGCAGGGAGCAAACGCTTTTCAATGGGCGCAGAAGGTCATCGACAATGAAGCGCTGGATGTCAGTGATTCCATTACCAGTGAACAAGGGGAAATACCAGCAAAGATGATTCAGGTCAAGGCTGTAACCCCGGATAACCTTGCAGTTATTCAGAAAAGCTATGCTAAAACGATGCAAAGCGCAGAACAAGACCAGAAGAAAAAGAGTGCTGAAGCTTCAACTCAGGGCCAGGACCAAGGAGGCGGCAAAGATCAGGGAAATAGCCAGGATCAAGGAGATAGCAGCGGTCAAAATAAGCAAGGCAATGATCAGGCACAGAATAAATCAAGCAATGTTCCGGCAGGGGTAGAAAAAGTTACAGAAACGATTAAGACAGAAACCACGCGCAATTATCTGGACGCCCAGGGCAAGGTCATAGGGACGGAAAAAACCACTAATGAACAAGTAAAGACTTTGCCGCCGGATATGTTACAGCAACAGACGGACCAAAGCGATCAAGGTTCCAAAGATTCATCCCAAGGTCAGCAAGGCCAATCCTCGAAAGATGAGGGCGGCGGACAATAGGATAGAGACAGGAAAAAAGCCGAAGACAGAACTTCGGCTTTTTCCATTCCAATCCTGGCAGGATAAACCATTGGAAAAATGAGGACATCGTTTGCTGTGCACTTTACCTATCGGTATTGTTGAATAACTAACGCCTTAGATGTAAAATAAACTAAGAAAAATTATAAATATGTGAGTTTAAGCAGCTTTGTATACTATAAGTTTAAAGTTTAGCGAAGGGGGTCAGAGGATGGAATTCCGCTTGCATGCTCCATATCAGTCTTCGGGAGATCAGCCCCAGGCCGTCGATGCTTTGGCAGCCGGAGTGCAGGAAGGCCGGCCCTTTCAGACGCTGTTGGGAGTTACCGGTTCAGGTAAGACCTTTACTATGGCGAATATTATTACGAAAGTTCAAAGACCAACCTTAATTCTGGCACATAACAAAACATTGGCAGCACAGCTCTACAGCGAATTCAAAGAGTATTTCCCGGAAAACGCCGTAGAGTATTTTGTCAGTTATTATGATTACTATCAGCCTGAAGCGTATGTGCCTTCCAGCGATACCTTTATTGAGAAAGATGCCTCCATCAACGATGAGATTGAGAAAATGCGTCACTCCGCCACAGCCGCGCTCTTTGAGCGGAGAGATGTTTTGGTTGTGGCCAGTGTGTCTTGTATTTACGGTCTTGGTTCTCCCGAGGAATATCGGGATTTGGTGCTGTCTTTGCGTCAGGGGCAAGTGATTGAGCGCAACGATATTTTACGGAAATTGATCTCTATTCAATATGATCGCAATGATATAGCCTTTACCAGAGGAACCTTCCGCGTTCGCGGGGACGTTGTGGAGATTTACCCCGCCGCTTCCAGTGAAAAGGTTATCCGTGTGGAGATGTTTGGTGATGAGATTGAACATATCTACGAAATAAATGTTTTAACTGGTGAAATATTAGGCGAACGGCACCATGTTGCAATTTTCCCAAATTCTCACTATGTCACTGCCCAGGATAAAGTTATGAAGGCGGCGGAAGCTATTGAACTGGAATTAGACGAGCGTTTGCAGGTTTTACAGTCTCAGAATAAACTTCTGGAAGCCCAGCGCCTTGAACAGAGAACCCGCTATGATTTGGAAATGCTCAGAGAAATGGGGTACTGCAACGGGATTGAGAATTATTCCCGCCATTTGACATTCCGTGAGCCGGGGGAGACTCCTTATACCTTGCTGCATTATTTTCCCGAGGATTTTCTCCTCTTTGTCGATGAATCTCACGTTTCCCTCCCTCAAGTAAGAGGAATGTATGAGGGGGACCGCTCACGCAAGACAACCCTAGTCGAGTATGGTTTTCGGCTTCCTTCCGCTTTGGACAATCGCCCTTTGACCTTTGCCGAGTTCGAACGGACGATTAAGCAAAGTATTTTTGTCAGTGCTACTCCGGGTCCCTATGAACTGGCCCATTGCCCGACTGTGGTCGAACAAATTATCCGTCCAACCGGACTCTTAGACCCGGAAGTCGTTGTACGCCCAACTAAAGGTCAGATTGACGATTTATTGGGGGAAATCCGGGCGAGAATCTCCGGAAAAGAACGGGTTTTAATTACAACTCTAACGAAGAAGATGGCTGAGGACCTGACGGATTATTTAAAAAACCTGGAGATTAAGGTGAAATACCTTCATTCGGATATTAAGACCCTTGAGCGGGTGGAAATTCTGCGCGAGCTGCGTCTGGGGATGATTGATGTGATTGTTGGCATCAACCTGCTTCGGGAAGGGTTGGACTTGCCGGAAGTCTCTCTTGTGGCAATTCTTGACGCTGACAAGGAAGGATTTTTGAGATCGGAGCGCCCGCTTATTCAGACGATTGGGCGGGCTGCACGCAATGCCCAAGGCAAAGTTATTATGTATGCGGATAAAATAACGCAATCAATGCAAATAGCTCTTGACGAGACAAACCGGCGGCGGTTGATCCAAACGGCCTACAATGAGAAAATGGGAATTACCCCTCAAACCATTCGCAAGATGATCTACGATGTTCCTGAGGCAACGAAAGTGGCGGAAACCAAAAAACCTTATGGAGCAAAACTACCGCCGGAGGAACTTGCCGCGCTCATTGCCGGTTTAGAGCAGGAGATGCGTTTAGCCGCTCAAAACTTAGATTTTGAACGGGCAGCGGAAATTCGCGACGCTATGATAGAATTGAGAGGGGAAGAAAATAAATACAAGGTGACGAGTCAGCAGCGTGGAAGCGGCAAACGTTACAATCAAGCAAAACGCGGCGGCAATAAAACAAAGAAGGGATAGACTCGTTTTCTTTAGTTTAAATAGCCAAACAGCAATTAGGAGGACATTAAATGACCCAGGATTACTTGCGCGTGCGTGGGGCACGCGCTCATAATTTGAAAAATATCGACATTGATATTCCGCGCGATAAATTAGTGGTAATTACAGGTTTGTCCGGTTCCGGCAAATCATCTCTGGCCTTTGACACTATTTATGCCGAAGGTCAGCGGAGATATGTGGAATCTCTTTCCGCTTATGCCCGGCAATTTTTAGGGCAAATGGACAAGCCGGATGTGGATTCTATCGAAGGGCTTTCGCCGGCGATTTCCATAGACCAGAAGACAACAAATCGCAATCCCCGTTCAACAGTGGGCACGGCGACAGAGGTTTCGGATTATTTGCGTTTATTATATGCGCGGATTGGACATCCGCACTGCCCTCAGTGCGGACGGGAAATTTCTCAGCAAACTATTCAACAAATGGTAGATCAGATTTTACAATTGCCTGAACGCACGAAACTTCAGGTTTTGGCTCCTTTGGTCAAAGGGAAAAAAGGGGAGCATCTTAAAGTATTTGAGGAAGCCCGTAAAGCAGGGTATGTTCGCGTCCGGGTGGACGGGGAGCCTCGGGATTTAAGCGAAGACATTAAATTAGTTAAAAATAAGAAGCACTCCATTGAAGTTGTTATTGACCGCATTGTTTTAAAACCTGAGAGCGCCGAACGTCTGGCGGATTCTCTGGAAACAGCGCTGAAGCTTGGTGAAGGGAATGTTATTGTCGATGTCACTGACGCTGATGAGCTGTTGTTCAGTGAAAATTTTGCTTGCCCTGATTGTGGGATTGCCCTCGAAGAAATTTCCCCCCGGCTTTTTTCCTTTAACAGTCCCTATGGGGCCTGTCCCGCCTGTACGGGATTAGGCGCTAATCTGGTCGTGGACCTCGACCTGATCCTTCCCGATCGCTCTAAATCTTTGAGCGCAGGGGCTGTCGCCCCTTGGGCCAAATCCACGTCAACTTACTATCCGAAAATGATGGAGGCAGTGGCAAAAAATTTAGGATTTGAGATGGATACCCCTCTGCGGGAATTATCCGAAAAGCAATGGCAGGGGCTGCTTTATGGTACGGAAACTTCCATACGATTCCAATACCACAACATTTTCGACCAATTAAAAATGTATAATGCCAACTTCGAAGGTTTAATCCCTTACTTTGAGCGCCGTTATAAAGAGTCTGCATCGGAAATGGTTCGTGCGGAGATCGAAAGTTATATGAGTGAACGACCTTGCCCGGTCTGCCAGGGAAAGCGCCTAAAACCGGAAGCATTAGCGGTGAAGGTTGGAGGGATTTCCATTGACGATTTGTCCCGTCTTTCCATTACAGAAGCCATCAACTTCCTGAACCAATTGGAACTTACCCCTAAAGAAGAGGCCATTGCCAGCCAGATTCTTAAGGAAATTAGAGAAAGGCTGGGTTTTCTAATTAATGTTGGGCTGGATTATCTGACGATGGCCCGGTCAGCGGGCACCCTCTCCGGCGGAGAGGCCCAGCGGATTCGCTTAGCAACTCAGATTGGTTCAAGCCTTATGGGTGTGCTTTATGTCTTGGATGAACCAAGTATCGGACTGCACCAGCGCGATAACGCTCGTCTCCTGTCTACGCTGAAACGCTTAAGAGATCTTGGCAATACCTTAATCGTAGTTGAGCACGATGAAGACACGATGCTTGAGTCCGACCACATTATTGATATTGGCCCGGGGGCCGGAGCGCATGGCGGTTATGTGGTGGCCCAAGGAACGATTCAGGAGATTATGGCTAATGACGGATCTGTAACAGGCCAGTATTTGAGCGGCCAAAGGCAAATTGCCGTACCTAAAGTGCGGCGGGAAACGAACGGCAAATGGCTGGAGGTATTCGGGGCCCGGGAAAACAATTTAAAGGATATCCATGTCCGGATTCCCTTAGGACTTTTAACCTGTGTCACGGGAGTTTCCGGCTCGGGCAAAAGTACTTTGGTCAATGAGATTGTCTATAAAGGCTTGGCCGCCAAACTAAACGGCGCCCGGCAGCGCGCCGGTGCTCATGAACGTATGGAGGGCCTGGAGTACCTGGATAAAATTATTGATATTGACCAATCGCCTATCGGGCGAACCCCGCGCTCTAATCCGGCTACCTATACAGGAGTGTTTGATTTTATTCGCGAGCTTTATTCCATCACCCCTGAGGCCAAAATGAGGGGGTATAAACCGGGACGCTTCAGCTTTAATGTCAAAGGCGGCCGGTGTGAAGCCTGCCATGGGGACGGGATTATTAAGATTGAAATGCATTTCCTTCCCGATGTTTATGTGCCTTGTGAAGTTTGTGAAGGCAAACGGTATAACCGGGAAACCTTGGAAGTACGCTATAAAGGGAAAAGTATCTCTCAAGTTCTGGATATGACTGTGGATGAAGCGGTGGAGTTTTTTCAGGCAGTTCCCAAGATTTCACGTAAGCTGCAGACTCTTCAAGATGTTGGACTTGGTTACATTCATTTGGGACAACCGGCAACAACTTTGTCAGGGGGGGAGGCTCAGCGCATTAAGCTGGCTACGGAACTCAGCCGCCGCAGCACCGGAAAAACCATTTATATCCTCGATGAACCCACGACGGGACTGCACATGGCCGATATCGACAAACTTCTGCAAGTGCTTCACCGTTTGGTTGACGCGGGAGATACGGTGCTTATCATTGAGCACAATCTAGACGTTATTAAAACGGCAGACTGGTTAATTGACCTCGGACCTGAAGGCGGAGACAGAGGGGGGGAAGTCGTGATCACAGGAACGCCTGAGGAGGTCGCTGCTTTTCCGGCATCGTATACGGGTCAATATTTAAAACGTTATTTATCGCTGTGATTAAGCTTAGGAGTTATTCAGGACTGTCGCAGGGATTTTTCCTGCGGATATTTGAGTCATGTTTAAAAAGGGATTAAAGGAGTTGCAAGAGGGAATTGAGTATTCGCTTAGTGGCTATGGATTTGGACGACACCTTGCTTAGAGACGATTGGACGATCTCGCCCCGTGTTGTTAAAGCAATTCAAAAAGCGCAGGCCCAAGATGTCAAAGTGACAATTGCCACAGGGCGTATGCCGGTATCAACTCGTCCGTACGCTCTCCAGCTGGGGTTAGACGTGCCTGTGATTACCTATCATGGAGCTATGATCCAGCAAGTAATCAGTGGAGAAATACTTTTTCGCCGGGTTATACCGAGTAAGCTGGCGGTGGAAATTATTCGGGATGTCCTGAGCAGAGGATTTTATGCCCAGGTATATCTTAAAGACCGTGTCATAACATCCCGGTTCAACGAGTTGTCGGAGAAGTACGCGCGCATTTCCAGTGTTGTCATTGAAGAAGCGGATTTGGTAAGTACGATTTCTCAGGAGCCGGAAGGAGTCGAAAAAATTTTGTTGATGGCGGAAGAAGCCGACTTAGACCGGTTGGTTCCTGTTTTAAAGCAAGGCTATGGTGAAAAGGTACATTTAACGAAATCTAAACCCTATTTTCTGGAGATGACGGATACCTCGGTGAACAAAGGGGTGGCTTTAGCAGCTTTGGCTGAACGGTTGGGTATTGCCCGGGAAGAGGTTATGGCCATAGGGGACAGTTTTAATGACTTGGAAATGATCAGCTATGCGGGAGTTGGCGTGGCGATGGGCAATGCACGCCAGGAAATTCAAGCTCAAGCGAATATAGTAACGGCAACAAACCAGGAAGACGGCGTCGCCGAGGCCATCGAACGCTATGTTTTGGGTGAACCGGTCTAGCAAGATTTTCATCCATGACAAATATGATTGTAAACCACGCTCAAAGTTGAGGGTGAGGATTTCAAATAGGATCTGACGATATGAAAAGAATGTGGGGGATAATCAATGAATATCAAGTCGGTTCGCCAAACTGCACAGGAAAAGCTTAAGGGATTTTGCCGAGTTTGTCCCGAGTGCAATGGCAGGGCCTGTGTCGGCGAGGTTCCCGGAATGGGAGGCGCCGGTACGGGAGCTTCCTTCAAAAATAATGTGGCAGCTCTGGCCGCACACCGTATTAATTTAAGAACACTCCATGGTGCTAAAAATCCGAGCACGAGGGTAGAACTTTTGGGGCAGGATTTAGCGGCCCCGATTCTGGCAGCCCCTATCGCAGGCAACAAATTTAATATGGGCGGAGCCCTGGAGGAAGCGGAATGGGTGGAGGCGATACTTCAAGGCTGCCTGGCCGAAGGATCGCTAGGCTGTACGGGAGATGGCCCGGACCCAATCATGTACAGCAGTGGGATAGAGGGAATTGTTAAAGCTCAGGGACGTGGCATACCGTTTACCAAACCGCGGGAACCGAAAGACATTCTTAACTATTTTAAACAGGCTGAAGACGCTAAGGCCTTGGCCGTCGGTATTGATGTTGACGCAGCAGGTTTAATCTCCCTGGGCGTGGGTCCCAAAACCACAGAAGAATTAAGGACAATTATTTCCGGCACAACATTGCCTGTGATTCTGAAAGGGATTATGACGGCCGATGAAGCGGAGCTGGCGCTTCAAGCAGGTGCAGCCGCAATTGTCGTTTCCAATCATGGAGGCCGGGTGCTTGATCACACGCCGGGAACAGCAGAAGTCTTGCCGCAGATTGCGGCAGCCGTTGCCGGGCGAATTCCCGTGCTGGTTGACGGAGGCATTCGGTCGGGGATTGACGTTTTAAAAATGCTGGCCTTAGGCGCCAATGCGGTTTTGATTGGAAGACCTCTTGTCATCGCTGCTTATGGCGGAGGTGCGGAAGGAGTCGCTTTAGTCATACGCAGAATGAAGAATGAGCTAAAGCAGGCGATGCTTTTGACAGGTTGTGCAACGTTAGGTGCTATTGACAAAAATGTACTTTATTAAAATTAGAAAAAGAGATGAAACTACCCTAACCTGATGTCAGACTCAGGCTAGGGTAGTTTTACAGAGGTAAGAGGGATTCTCAAACCTATTCCGCCAAAGTAAAGGCGTGGAGCAGGCTTTCGTGCATTCTGGCACAAGAATTGCATTGGAGGGGCTAAAAGGCTATACTTAGGGCGAAGGGAGATTGTCGTTTTGCGTGTTCTATTAGTAGCCCTCAATGCCAAATATGTTCATACCAATTTGGCTCTTCGCTATTTGAGAGAAAGCGTTCGCCTGGTAACCCCGGATGTAATGTTGCGGGAATTCAGCATCAACGACCGCCTCGACCGTATTGCCGGAGAAATCTATGAAGCCAAGGCCGATGTCGTTGGCTTCTCATGTTATATTTGGAATATCCAAGAAGTCCTGGCTGTGGTCCGTCATTTGCGTCCGGTCTGTCCGGAAGTTCGCTTCGTTTTTGGGGGACCCGAGGTTTCTTTTGCAGTTGAGGAATTTTTGCAAGCTCATTGCGAAGTTGATGCGCTGGTTCTCGGCGAAGGGGAGGAATCTTTCAGAGATCTGCTCCTGGCTTGGCGGGAGGGCGGAGATCCTGCCCTAGTGCAAGGGATTGCTTGGAAAGGTGATAACAAGGTGCATGTCAATCCGCCAAAGGAAACAGCGCCAAATTTAGATGAACTTCCTTTTCCCTATACGGGAACTGAGGATTTTTCAGGTCGGATTGTGTATATTGAAACAACAAGAGGGTGTCCTTTTTCTTGTCAGTATTGCCTGTCCTCGACCTTTCAAGGGGTTCGCTACTTGGAACCGGAGAGATTTCGTCTTATGTTTCGCCGCTTACTGGAACAAGGTGCCCGTACGATAAAGTTTGTGGATCGGACATTTAACGCGCATAAACGTCATGCCTGGCGGGTTTTGGACGTTGTGCGCGAAGAGAGCAGCGTTTTGGGCTTAACCAGCCTGGTCCGAGTTCACTGTGAAATGGCCGGGGATCTTTTGGACGAAGAGTGGATGGAATATTTCCGCAGCTATCCTCAAGGCCTGCTTCAAGTGGAAATTGGTGTGCAATCTACCTACCAGCCGACTTTGGAAATTGTTTCCCGGCGCCAAAACTTTGAGCACTGGAAAGACTTTGTACCCGACATGCAAGCCTTGGGTATTCCCGTGCATCTGGACCTGATTGCCGGGCTTCCCGAGGAAAACTGGACTGATTTTCGCACATCTTTTAATGACGTTTACTCAGCCTTGCCGGATATGCTGCAGTTGGGGTTTCTGAAAGTCCTGAAAGGATCTGGCCTGCGCCGCAACAGCGGGCGATATGGACTTCTGTTCACACCCGATCCGCCTTACACTATTTTAGAAACTTCGGCACTATCTCATGGCAAAATACTTCAATTACAACGTATGGAAGATGTGCTTGACAAATATTATAATTCAGGGAAGTTTAAGCATGCCTTGAGTGAAGCTCTTCGCCTTTTCCCCACGGCCTTTGATTTCTACCATGAGTTTGCGGAGTATTGGCAGAAACGCCACTGGTTTCAGCGGCAATGGCAGGGGAAAGCCTTGTTTGACAAACTGTGGGAATTTATAGAGTGGTTTGGCACCCAAACGGCGAGGCCGACAGATTTTCAGGATACGAGAAAGACTTTTCTCGATGCCCTGCGCTTTGATTATTATTTATGGGAGCGCCCCAACATCTTTCCGGATTATTTTAGTTTGGGATCAGGGCCGGAGGCAAATATTTCCAGTCGGCGGCAGGAGGATATCCGGCGAGATGGCCGTTGGGCGGATGTTATCCCGGAATTTCTAACCATGGACCGGCGCCAATGGAACAGAAATACGGCCGTAGCTTATTTTGAGACCGATGTTTTGCGAAAAGGTGAAGAAGCGGGTTGGTTTCTTTTCTTCTATCAACAGGGGAAAGCCAAAGTTTATCGGCAGGATTGGAGTGCGGAACAATGATTTCCCGAATTTTAAAACGCAGGTTTTTCTGCCTTTTAATAGTTGTTTTTTTAGTTGCGGGATGTGCCGGCGCACCCCAGACAGGGCAACCCGGGGGACCGGCTCCGGCGGTTATAGAAGTTTGGCATTCTTTGCTGGGAGCACAGGCCGATGCCTTGCAGGCTCAGGCCCAAGCGATTTCCCAAGCTCATCCTGAGGTGGTCATAAAGCTTAAGTATATACCGGAACAGAATTTTGCAGCCTTTTCCTACCAAGCGGAGGCGGGCGGGGAAGGGCCGGAGATTTTCATTGCCCGGCGGGAAATCATTCGCCAGCTTTATCAGCAGGGAACTTTAGGCAAGGCGGTCTACAAGGATCAAGGGAGTTTTCCGGCTGCTTTAGCGGGGTTTCGTTTTGGTGAGACGGAATATGCGCTCCCCTGGCTGACAGATGTTCCTTTGCTTTATTTCAGAACAGATAAGGCAAGTGTTCCGAGTACTATTGCCGACCTCTTCTCATCTCAAGGAGGGGTATCCGTCACTGCGGCAGATACAGCCACGCTATCCGCTTGGTGGAATGGACAGGGCGGAAAACTGCTGAATGCCGAGAACCCCAGTTTGGATGACCCTGGGAATTTGGCTTTTTTACAGCAATTATTGTCTTGGCAAAGTTCCCAGACCCTGCGGATTGATCCTCAAGCGCTTAAGGCCTTTGCAGAGGGGCAAACTCCCTATGTCATTGCCGGCGCCAGCCAAGCTATTCTTTTAAATCAACAAAATGTACCTTGGGGCAGCGTTCCCTTAACCGACCTGACAGGCGGGCAAGGAAAGCAGCTGCTGGGTTTAACTTTAGGGATTGCCAATTCAGCGATTATGTCGGATGAACTCAGTCAGCCGATCCAAACCGTAGAAAAAGCGCTTTTGACACCGGAGGTTGAAGGAGCGCTGGTCAAGGCAGGGTCTCTTCTCCCTGCTAATATGGCTTACTACCAAAGCTCCGAAGCCCAAAAGGGGGTTTTTCCTCAAGCTTATATGGCCTTCTCTAAGGCTTGGAGCCTTGAGGGGAATGCTCCGGAATGGAAGCTTTTTTCCGTTCAGGATGCGGCCTGGAGCAGCGCCTTGGCGGGGAACGCCAGTCCTCAGGATGCCTTGACGAATGCGCAAGCTCAGGCTATAAAGGTTTTAGCGAACAAGGCATCATCTTAAATTGGAGAAGGGGGTGAAACAGAATGAATAAAGAGGGATTAGAACTTATTGTAATTACCGGTTTATCAGGGGCGGGAAGGACTCAGGCCATGCAGAGTTTGGAGGATCAGGGCTTTTTTTGCGTCGACAATTTACCGCCTACATTTTTAGTTAAATTTGCGGAGCTTTGTGCTCAATCCCGAGGAAAAGTGTCTAAGGCAGCTATTGTCTGCGATCTGCGAGGAGGTGAATTTTTTTCTTCCCTGAGTGAAGCCTTGAGCAACCTGGAGAAGGAAGGCTTTCATTTGCAAGTCCTCTTCTTAGATGCCTCGGATGAAACCCTGATTCGGCGTTATAAAGAGTCCCGGCGTCGCCATCCGCTGTCACCTCAGGGACGGGTCCTGGACGGGATTCAGGCTGAACGTCAGCAACTTGAGGAGTTAAGAATTCGGGCCGATGAAATTATCGATACGACTGATTTGTCGTCTCAACAGCTCCGAGCTCAGGTGGCGGAGCTTTTCGGCAAAGATCAGGGCGGACAAATGGCTGTTTCGGTCATTTCCTTTGGTTTTAAATATGGAATTCCTCTTGATGCCGACTTGCTTATGGATGTGCGGTTTCTGCCCAACCCATTTTATGTAGATTTTTTACGTCCCTTGACAGGTGAAGACAAATTGGTGCAAGATTATGTTTTTGGCAATCAAATGGCTCAAGAATTTATGGAAAAATACTTGGCCTTACTCGAATATATTCTTCCTAATTATATCAAAGAGGGAAAAACTCATTTAGTTATCGGAATTGGCTGTACAGGCGGACAGCATCGATCTGTCGCCCTTGCAGAGCGAGTGGGGGAATTTTTAAAAGAACGCAATTATACTATGAGTGTTAAACATCGGGATGCTTCGAGAAATCAAAAGGGCGGAACAGCGCGATGAAAACCATGAGGCGCGAGGGACTCGTTCGCTATTTGAAATGGCTTTACCCAAATTTGAAAGTCAAACGCTGGTTCCTTTTGGCGGTCCTTGGTATCTTTTTGTTTGCGACGGGTTTTGCTGTGATGAATGATGGCGTGGCCTTAGGCTATGCGGAATTAGAGTTTCGGGAGGTCGTTTACCGCCTGACTGGAAGCGCTCCGCCTACTGCAATACCAACCGGTCTTGTCATAAGTGCACTTGGAATTTTGGCAATTGCTATTGGTTTTAAACGGATGTTGTATTCGATTATTTCCGGTCTGCTTCCGGATAATGAAGGAAGAATTGTCGATGTGATCTATGCACGTCAGCATTTAATGAGAGGGCCGAAGATTGTTGTTGTCGGAGGAGGAACCGGTTTATCCTCTCTTTTGCGCGGTTTGAAAAATTATACCTGCAACCTTACGGCAATTGTGACGGTTTCAGATGATGGCGGCAGCTCCGGGCGGCTGCGCGAGGAGATGGGGATACAGCCCCCTGGTGATGTACGCAACTGTCTGGTGGCTCTCGCGGAAACCGAAGACATTATGGATGCCCTGTTTTCCTATCGTTTTGAAAGCGGAACTCTTGAAGGGCATAGCCTGGGAAACTTATTCCTGGCCGGTTTGACGGATACCTTTGGCGATTTTCAAAAAGGGATTGAACGGGTCAGCAAAGTCTTCGCTCTGCGAGGTAAAGTGTTTCCTTCAACTCTGGAACAAGTAGAGTTAATGGCCGACTTTGAAGATGGCCGTCGTGTAGAGGGAGAGACGGCGGTTCGGGATATTGACGGAAAGATCTGCCGTGTTTTTTTAAAACCCAGCGACTGTACCCCTTTACCCGGTGCTTTAAAAGCTCTTGAGGAGGCGGATCTTATTGTTTTAGGCCCGGGAAGCCTTTATACCAGTGTCTTGCCCAATCTGCTGGTGACCGGACTCCGGGAAAAAATCCGCGAGGTGAGCGCTCCCTGCGTTTATGTCTGTAATGTCATGACTGAAAAAGGGGAAACTGATGGCTATCGTGTCTCCGACCATTTGAAAGCGATTTTAGATCATTGCGGTCCCGGTTTTGTCGATGCCGTTTTAGCGACTAAAGGAGAGATTACACCATCTATTTTGCAGCGGTATGTTGAAGAGGAAGCCATTCCGGTGTTAACAGATCCCAAAGAAGTTGAACGGTTGGGAGCCCAATATTTTGAAGCCAATCTTGTTCAAGAAAGGAATGTCGTTCGTCACGATCCTGACAAGCTGGCTAAGGAACTTATCCGCCTGCTGTTTCGTTTAAAACCAATAGGTGAACGAATCGCTTTGGTTGATGCTTATTTATTATCTCAAAAGCTCCGCAGAACTACGTAAGACCGGTGGGGAAATGCTTTATCGATAAAGGGGGGCTAATCGTTGTCGTTCAGTGCTGTGACTAAGGAAGAGTTGGCGCGCTTAAGTGATCAAAAATCCTGTTGCGAGTTGGCTGAATTAGCCGCTCTAGTACGCATGGATGGTACCCTCCAGATCAGCGCCCATCAAAACTACACCTTAAATGTTATTACGGAAAGTGCTCCCGTAGCCCGGAAGATCTATCGCTTGGCTAAAGATGTTCTTCAGCGTCCCGTAGATATTGTAGTTCGCCGCAAACTAAGGCTGCGCAAAAACAACTCTTATATGGTGCGAATTTACCCGCGGGGTGTGGAAGATTTGCAAAATCTGGGGTTGCTTAATGAAGACGGACAAATTTATCATGGCATTCCCCCTGAACTTATCAAGAAACGCTGTGACCAAAAAGCTTATTTGAGAGGGGCGTTTTTAGCGGGCGGCTCAATTAATAATCCTGAAGGAGCGTATCACCTGGAAATTGTCAGCAGTGACGAGGAACATGCCAAAGCATTGTGTCAGTTGGTGAACCGTTTCAAATTAGGGGCCAAGGTGAGCATGCGCAAGCATTGGTACGTTGTCTACATTAAAGAGAGTGAGCGGATTGTCGAGTTTCTGGGCTTTATTGGCGCTCATCATGCTCTTTTAGAATTTGAAAATGTTCGTGTACTTAAAGATGTGCGCAATCAGGTGAATCGTTTGGTAAACTGTGAAACGGCAAATCTTGATAAGATTGTCGATGCTGCAGTGAGACAGCTGGAGAATATCCAGCTCATTCAGAAAACCGTTGGCCTTCAGGCTCTACCGCCTACTCTCAGAGGTATGGCAGAGCTGCGTCTGGAATTTCCTGATGCCAGTCTAAAAGAACTCGGTGAAATGCTGCGGCCTAAAGTCGGAAAATCGGGAGTTAATCACCGCATGAGGAAAATTGAGGCTTTAGCCGAGCGAATTAGGAACCAAAAGGTGGGAACCCTAAATTAACAACCTAATAAGGTACTGAGCTAAGATCCCGGTGACTGAACAGAAAGCAGAGAGATGGGGGGAATTAGGTGCGGTTAGGATACGGCTTAAGCCTCGAACAAACTCAGAAATTAATTATGACTCCGGAATTGCGTCAGGCAATTACCATCTTGCAATTGTCCGCACTTGAGCTTTCCACATATGTTGAGGAACAACTTTTAGAAAATCCTCTGTTGGAAACTCAAGAGGAAAGTTTGGATGTAAAAGAAGAAACGGAGCCCAACAGTGCGGAAGAGAGTCCGACAGAAGATAAGTGGGAAGTCGATTGGCAGGATTATTTTCATGATCAGGAAGAAAACCGCCTCCGGCAGGAACGGGTGGTTACGGAAGAGAAACAGCGTTTCGATCCGTTTATTGCCGCAGCTCCAACTCTGCAAGAACATTTGCTGGAGCAGCTGCATGTTCAAAAAATTTCAGCTTCTTTACCGGTTGCCGAATATATTGTTGGAAATCTCGATGACAACGGTGGACTTACGCTAACGCTGGAAGATATTGCCCGGGAAAAGCATGTTACTCTGGAAATTGCGGAAGAGGCTCTGGCAGCTGTTCAGGCCCTTGATCCTTTGGGGGTGGGGGCCCGCAGTCTTGAGGAATGTCTAAGCTTGCAGCTGCCTCTTCTGCCCGATTGCCCGCCGGAATTGCCGGAATTATTAAAGTATCTTGAAGACTTAGCGGCAGGGCGCTTACAAAAAATTGCCCATGCCATGAAATTATCAATCAATCGGGTTCAGGAATTAGCCGATTTGATACGCAAGTTGAATCCTAAGCCAGGTCTTCGTTTTTCAGGTCCGGGGGATGTTCGCTATGTTGTTCCGGATGTTGTGATTGAAGAGATTGGCGGAGAGTTCATTATTTTGGTAAACGACATTACGGTTCCCCGTCTTGGGATAAACAAGGCCTATCGGGAGGCTCTCAGCAATGAGGGAGAGACTGACATCCGAAAATTTGTGGAACAGAAATTGAACGCTGCGGCCTGGCTGATCCGTAGCATTGAGCAACGGCGTTTAACGCTGTATAAAGTGGCTAACGCCATTGTGAAATGGCAGACAGATTTTCTTCATTATGGAATTCGTCATTTAAAACCCCTGACATTGCGGGACATTGCCGAGGAAATCGGGGTACATGAGTCGACCGTCAGCCGCGCTACGTCCCATAAATATGTGCAGACGCCGCGGGGGATCTTTGAATTTAAGTTTTTCTTTGCCAACAGCATGGGGCGGGGACACAATAGCGACTCAAGTATTACCACGGAAGAAATCAAGGTTGCTCTCCGTGAGACGATCTCCGCGGAGAATCCTAAAAGCCCGTATTCCGACCAAAAACTAGCCGATCTTCTTAAGACTAAGAATATGGTGATCTCCAGAAGGACCGTTGCCAAATATCGCGATGAGCTGGGGATTCCCGCCGCGACGGTAAGGAAACGATATTAGGGAGAACTCAAGCCTGGCAGAGAGAGCTTTGGCCTGAAAGAAACTGAAGGCTAAAAACTAATTGCTAAATTCTGAATATCTGTATATAATAAATCATAACTAATATCGGATTGTTTTTGAAATTTGATATTTAAGGCTGGAGTTATAGAGAAAGCCGCAAATGTATCTGCTTGAAACAGGTTTGTTTGCGGTTTTTTTAATTCACTCTAAAAGCCTGCGCTGCGACAGGAGGGAGTTGAGGGCAGATAAGTACTGTCGGTACGGTTTTAGTGTTTTTGGGCGGGCTTGGACTTTTCATGTATGGAGTACAGACAACGTCGGATGCCCTACAAAAGTTCGCGGCAAATCGGCTTAAAGAAATTCTCCAATCCCTTACCAAGAAAACCTTTATGGCTGTTTTATTGGGAATGGTCATGACAGTTGCTTTTCAAAGCAGCGCAGCGACGACGGTTTTAGTCGTGGAATTTGTCAACGCAGGAATGATGAATCTGGGTCAAGCCTTAGGTATTGTTTTAGGTTCGGCAGTCGGGACATCGATTTCTATTCAGCTTATAGCCTTTCAGATTCTTGATGTTGCGCTGGGGGCCGCTTTTATCGGGTTTATTCTCTATTTTGCGGGTAAGAAGCAGTGGAAGCATTTAGGCCATGCTCTGATTGGCTTTGGATTGATTTTTGTGGGTATGTCCAACATGTCGGATGCCTCGGCTCCTCTGCGCAATATTCCCGAGGTTTACAGATTTCTCTCCCAATTGGGGACACAACCCTTTCTGGCTATCGTTGTGGGACTCATTTTAACAACTGTAATTCAGAGCAGTACGGCAGTGTTCGCGATTATGATGTCTCTGGCCGGACAACATCTTTTGGGCCTTTCGGCGATTGTCCCTTTGGTTATTGGCGCTCATATTGGAGGAACTGTGACAACTTTGCTGACGAGTTTTACTGCTAAAAAAATGGATGCTAAACGAACAGCAATTGCCAATACGGGGTATAAGGTGGTGGCTGCAGTTCTCTTGTACCCTTTTTTGGCTAAGTTTGCACTTTTTATTCAATGGACGACGGGCAATTTACAACGACAGGTCGCCAATGCTCATTTGCTTTTTGCGCTTTTGATGGTTCTTTTGTTTTTACCTTTTAACACGGTCATTGCTAAAAGCTTGGAACGAGCGCTTCCGGATCGTGCGGGCAAAGACACACCTTTTAAATTCCAAGTCATTGATGAGGTATCCCTGGAGGTTCCGGCTGTCGCTCTTAGACAGGCCACAGAAGAGGTTCGTGCCTTAGGCAAGTTCATTTATAATAAAATGATGCAAATGATTCCCGAGGCTCTTTTATCGGGTTCCGAGGAGCTTGTTGAGAAAATTGCCCAGGCTGAAGAGGGTGTGGACTGGTATTATCGGCATACCATGCGCTTTTTGGCAGTTTTGTCGCAGAAAGGGCTGACAGACGAACAGGCGGAAGAAAGTATGAACATTCAGTTCATTGTTAAAGAATTGGAGTACATTGGGGATGCCGTTATGGCCATGGTGCAATTAACCACCAAGCTTCGACGCGAGAACCTCAAGGTTCCGCCTGCAAATTGGGGAAACTTAGATGAGTTATATCAGCAAGTCATGAATCATTTTGCAACGGTACTTCAAGCACTGGTCCAGTGGAATTCACAAACGGCGGCGGAAGTAATCCGGGAACATCCCGAAACGACGCGCATCCAAAGGAATTTGCAGTTTAATTTTCTTGCGCAAGGCCCTCAGAAAGATGAGAAGGAAAGTGAACTGAAAATTGAGGAGAAATTTCGCAATATGACCTTGGATTTGATTAACCTGTTAGCTCAAGTAGATGAATATATTGTTAATATTGCCAAGGTAGTCATGGGGATTGTTTAAAATAGCGGTGCAAGTTTGCTATTTTAACATAACTATTACAATAGTATAACTTGGAAATAACGATCAAGTATTATTCTAAAACTAATTGCTTGAGAAAAAGGAGGTGAAGGCTTTTTAATTAATTGGGATTCGCCCCGAAGGCAGTTATGACAATAAAGTTTTTGTCGAGGGACAAAATTAAAGCAAATTATTTTTTTCTCAAAGTCAGACCTAAAATATGACTTTTAATGATATGATAAAAACGAAAATGCCCACTTTAGCATAGGAATTGCCGGAGGTCTTTGAAGGAGGGATAGCGTGAAAATTTTAGGACACCGGGGAGCCGCAGGTACATTTCCGGAGAATACGTTGTTGTCCTTTGCCAAAGCGCTTGAATTGGGAGTAGATGGTCTTGAATTTGACGTGCAATTATCGCGGGACGGAGAAGTTGTTATCTGCCACGATGAACGGGTCGACCGCACAAGTGACGGTGTTGGCTGGGTCAAAGATTTTACACTTAAAGAATTGAAGATGCTTAATTTTGGAGTTAGCTTTGGAGTAGCTGCTCCGTTGCCTACCTTGGCAGAGCTGCTGGAAATGACTGCGGGCAAGTCTCTTATTCTAAATGTTGAGATTAAAACCGGCTTGATCGCATACCCTGGGATTGTCAGAAAAGTGGTTGATTTGTTAGAGAAACGACAAGTGACTCAGGATAGTATAATTTCTTCTTTCGAACATAAGACAATCATAGAAGTAATCAGGGATCATCCCCATGTCCCAACGGGCTTGCTTTATGACTGCGGAATGATTTCACCTTGGCTTTATGCTCAGAACCTGGGGGCTAACTATCTTCACCCTTATTATGCTTTCGCATCTCCGGAGATGGTTCAGGAAAGTCATTTGCGGGGCATTAATGTACATACTTGGACGGTGGACGAGACCTGGGAGATGGAACGTGTCATGAATTCGGGCGTGGATATGGTGATTACGAATTATCCGGAGCGGTTTGTTTTGAGGTAAGTTTAAACTGCCAATCATGTTAGATTGGATGGCCTATTATTGTGAAGAAGTTATTAGGGGAGCTGTCAGCCTTCATGCTTGACTCTGAGGTCGGATATGAAAGGACCAAGGATTGACTTCAGGGACAGTGAATGGATATAGAAAACTAGCCATAAATCAAGATTTCTGGGGGGTGGGAAGTTTTTAGCGGTCTGATTAAGATTGAGCAAAGTTTCACGTTGGTCAGAGTTAAATTTGTTTCAGAGGAGGATTAAAATGTTAAAAAAGAGCAGGAAAACTTTAGTGGTAGCTATGATTGCCACATTCCTAATGAGCAGCCTTTTATCCGGGTGTGGAACGGCCCCTGCGGCTGATACCAGTAAAGAAACAAAACCGGCTGCGGAATTAACAGGGCAGGCCTTGAAAGATGCTGTGAAAAAAGAGGGGAAAATCGTTTCTTATGGTATGCCGGATGCCTGGGCCAACCTTGGCGAAATTTGGGGCACGTTTACAAAAGACTACGGAGTAACCCATTCGGATACGGACATGACGAGTGCTGAAGAAATTGCTAAATTTGATGCTGAAAAAAGCAGCCCGGTCGCTGACATCGGTGATGTAGGGATTACTTTTGGGAATGTAGCTATTTCACGTGACGTCGTGCAAGCGCATAAAGGGCCGACCTGGAATGAGGTTCCGGATTGGGCTAAGGACAAAAATGGTCTCTGGACAGGAGAGTATGTCGGAACGATCGCTTTCTTAGTAAATACTAAATTGGTCAAAGATGTTCCCCATAGCTGGGCAGATCTGCTTAAACCGGAATACAAAGGGGATGTTGTTGTCGGAGACGTCTTAAAAGCCGCACAATCTCAAGCGGCAATTTTGGCGGCTGCCTTTGCCAACGGTGGGGATGAAAACAACTTAACCCCTGGAATTGATTACTTTAAGAAGTTGTCTCAAGCCGGCAACCTTAAACCCAGTGACAACATTTTCAGTGTCTTCCAGAAGGGTGAGGTTCCTGTTGGTATTCTTTGGGACTTCAATGCCTTGGGTTATCGTTCCCGCTTGACGGATAAAGACAATTACCAAGTGGTTATCCCCAGTGACGGTACCGTAGCAAGCGCTTATGTGTCGGTTATAAATAAATACGCTCCTCATCCTAATGCCGCGAAGGCTTTCCAGGATTTCCTCTTGAGTGATCAGGGACAAATTCTCTTAGCTAAAGGTTTTGCCCGTCCAATTCGCGATAAGGTTCAAATTCCGGAGGATATCGCCAAAACAATGGTTCCTAAAGAACAATACGCTGCAGCCAAACCGATAAAAGATTTTGCAGCTTGGGAAAATAATATGAAAACTATCCCTGATCTGTGGAGGAACAATGTCATAGTTTCTCAATAAATCTTTATTTTGTCCGGAAGCAATGGAGGAAGAGCCTGGCGAAGCCGGGAGGCCCTAGAGCCTGACCGTCAGGCCTTCCTTGCAGCAAATGCGTCTTAAAGTCGTCGGCGACGAGGAGGCCTTACAAAATGAAAAAGAACATAGTAGCTCGGCTCGGCCAAGAGTTGCGGCGAGGCGGAATCCTTTGGGTTCCATTCATTCCTTTAATTATCTTAGCCTTAGCCTTTGAAATCTTACCTATGATCTATATTATTTACAGTAGTGTACATACCGCTTCAGGTTTAAGCATGGCAAGCTTTTCTGAAATTTTTAAAAGTAAGTATTATGTAGTTTCCTTAAGAAACAGTTTGCTTGTTTCCGTAGCTGTAGGAATTATTGGTCTGATTATCGGCACATTTGGGGCTCTGTCTTTGCGCTCTTTAGGAGAAGCCTGGCGGGAAAAACTATTAACCTTGGTTAATATGACCTCGAATTTTTCCGGGGTTCCACTGGCTTTTGCTTATATCGTTCTCTTAGGGGTTAACGGACTGGTGACGGTCCTGATGAAGGAAAAAATGGGGCTGGACCTATACGGCATGGGTTTTAACCTTTTTAGCTGGACAGGCATTGTCCTGGTTTATATTTACTTTAGTGTCCCTTTAGCCTTTATGCTGATGTATCCGGCAGTCTATGCTCTCAGGCAGGACATTCAGGAAGCTGCTTACATTTTAGGGGCGGGCAGAGTTCACTTCTGGCGCAAGATCGGGGTGCCGATTTTGTTGCCTTCGATGTTAGGCAGTTTCACGCTGCTTTTTGCCAATGCTTTAGGGGCCTATGCTACTGCGTATGCTTTAACAAACTCCAATAACAGCCTGGTATCCATAACAATAGCCAATCTTGTCACAGGAGATATTTTCCCGGACCCTTCCCTGGCCAGTGCTTTAGCCGTCATTATGGCAGCATTTTTGGTTGTCTCTATTGTTATTAATGCCAGACTTAAGAAAAACAGCGGAGGGGTGGGAGAATGAAACGGGGGATTTTTTCCCGGGTTGTTTTAATTATAATTTTGGCCTATCTGTTTTTTCCAATCATTGCGACCCTGCTTTTCTCCCTGGCCACAAAGTGGAGTACGACTATTTTGCCTGAGGGATATACTCTGTCCTATTATCAACAACTATTTAACAGCCCTGAGTTTATACAGGCCTTGTTACGAACTATTTTCGTAAGTTTTGCGACGATTATCTTATCAATTCTCATCATTATTCCCTCAATGTACTTGGCGATTGTTTATTATCCCCGTTTGGAAAAGCTCTTCGAGTTCTTATCTATTTTGCCCTTTGCTATGCCGGGAGTTATTTTGGCTATAGGATTGATTCAAATGTACTCTAAGGGTCCGCTGAGAATCAGTAATACGCCTTGGATATTAATAGGTTCTTATTTTGTCCTTATTTTGCCCTTTATGTATCAAGCAACCAAGAATAGCTTCCGAACGATTAATGTCAAGGCTCTGACCGAAGCGGCCCTGATGCTAGGCTGCGGCAAGCTGGAGACGTTTGTGAAAATCATCTTTCCGAATGTGTTGAGAGGGGTCGTTTCCGCAGCTTTGATTTCCGTTTCGGTATTATTCGGAGAATTTGTTTTAGCTAATTTGCTGGTTGGAGATAACTACGAGACTATTCAAATTTACCTTTATAAATTGCAAAAAGTAGACGGCCATACGGCTAACGCTTTAGTTGCTTCGTATTTCCTGGTCATTTTATTGATGTCTTTAGTTCTGATCTGGCTGGCCTTCAGGTCGGAGGAGAAGGCTCAAAAGAGGGGCCGGAAGTTAAGGACCGGAGACCGAAAATCGAAAGAGGTAATCGGTGCTTAATTAAAGTCATCAGTCGGCAGAATTGGTTGCGGAGAACTGGAAAACCGGAGATTTGAGATGGCTTTTGAAGGACTATAATCAACAAAGGAACGAGTATATAGGGTGTGGGGGTATTAGGCATGAGCTATGTTCAAGTCATCAACATAGATAAGAGTTTTCAAGGACGTCAGGTTTTGAAAAAAATAGACCTGGAGATTGCAAAAGGGGAATTTGTCACACTATTAGGGCCCAGCGGCTGTGGCAAGACTACGCTCTTGAGAATTATCGCGGGCTTGGAGCGCAGTGACGGAGGCAAGGTTATTGTCAATGGCAAAGAGATCTTGGAAGGGCAGAGTAAGAAAGAGCAGAACATTGGCATGGTCTTTCAATCCTACGCTCTTTTCCCTAACATGACAGCTTTTGAAAATATAGCTTTTGGACTGAAGATCAAAAAAGTACCTTCCGCTGAAATCCGCAAACAAGTCGAGGAAGTTATGGATATTCTGAGCATCACGGGAAAAGAAAACAACTACCCTCATCAGATGTCGGGGGGACAACAACAGAGAGTTGCTTTAGCTCGGGCTTTGGTGGTGAGGCCGGATTTGCTTCTTCTCGATGAGCCCTTAAGTGCCGTGGACGCCAAGGTCAGGGAGAGTGCCCGAACTTTAATCCGTGATGTGCAGAAAAAAATGGGGATTACAACTATATTTGTTACCCATGATCAATTAGAAGCATTGGTTATGTCAGACCGTATTGTAGTCATCGATAGCGGAGAAATTATGCAGTATGGAACTCCGGAACAAATTTATCACAAGCCTGCCAACAAATTCGTGGCCCAATTTATCGGGACTTATAACTTTATTCCGGGAACTTTAGTAGGCTTTCCTCAGACCGAGGTGTGCATCCGGCCCGAACATGTTTTACTGGTCGGCAAAAACGAATTAAGTCAGGTGGGAGAAGCCGATGATATAAAACTCCGGGGATCGCTAGAGAATTTCTACATTTTAGGAAACACAGTCAGGGCTGAGGTGGCCGTAGAGGGTAAAACCATCGTCGTTGATCATCTCAACCAATCTGCGAGGTCTCAATTTGCTCTTAATGATGAAGTAGGACTCCTGATTGAGAGAAAATCCTGTACGATTCTGGAAAGCTGAAATTAAATCTATTTTTAAAGGATTAAGTATATGTTGCTGAAGCAGGCGTTGGAATTGGAAGGGTTGCTATGGAAAATAGGGTTGGTTTTAAAGAAGCCTTAGGTTTGAGCGGAGTTGTGCCGGCGGTTAAACATCTTGAAGATTTAACAGAAGTCCTGAACATCCCTTGGGTTGCTGTGGTTATTTTGATCGGTGGGGACATCAACGACTTGGAAGGGATTTTAAAAATCCGCGGCAAGTATCCGGAGAAGTATCTCTTAGCTCATGTGGATTTGATTGAAGGGGTTGGGAAAGATGAGGCTGGGATGCGTTACTTAAAACGCTTGGGTCTTGAAGGGATTGTTTCTGTTAAATGGCAGCTTCTGCGCTATGCGAAAGAAAACAATATGTTGACGGTTCAGCGCTTATTTCTGGTTGATTCGGAAGCGATTCGCACAGGATTGAAAATTATCAAAAAGGTGACGCCGGACGCTATTGAAATTTTGCCGGCAACAGTACCCAAGTATGCGATTGATGAATTTCGAAAAGTTACGGATTTAAGTATCCTGGGAGGAGGACTACTCCGCACTGAGGAGGATGTGCGCAAAGCTTTGAGCAATGGTTTGACAGCTGTGACGGCCAGCCGCAGGAATCTCTGGAAGCTGCGTTGACGCAGGAAATATCTAAGTGTATAATTATATAATAGGTTTTCAAAACTTGATATTAGAGGCTAGAGAAGTAAGAGAAGCCACTGGAGGAAGCGCAACAGCGCTCCACCAGTGGTTTTTTTATACTGACTTTTGCTTTATAAACCTTGACCATCAGGTATTTAAAATAAAAGGCAAAGCTAGTTTAGGAGGGTTAACATGCTGCAATACCAGGTTGTGATTGTTGGGGGCGGGGCAACAGGTGTTGGTATTTTGCGGGATTTAAGTATGCGGGGGATTACGGCGCTGCTTTTGGAACAAGGTGATCTGGCCCACGGAACAAGTTCCCGTTTTCACGGTTTATTGCACAGTGGTGCGCGCTATGCAGTTAAAGACCCTGTGTCGGCGGCTGAATGTATTGAAGAAAACCTTATTTTAAAACGGATTGCCGCGAGTTGCATTTCCGACACGGGCGGGTGGTTTGTCCAAATGTCCGGGGATGACCCGGCTTATGTTAAACAATGGCTTGCAGGCTGTGCTAAGGCGAAGATTCCTATCTGTGAAATATCTCCTGAAGAGGCGTTTGAGAAAGAGCCTTTAATCGGCAACAATGTTGTGCGCGTTTTTGAAGTGCCTGATGCCACTGTGGACGGGTTCAAGCTGGTTTGGGCCAATGCGAAATCCGCTAAGCATTATGGCGGGGAATTTAAAACCTATCATCGGGTGGAACAGCTTCTTAAAGAAGATCAGCGGATTTTCGGTGTGAAGGCTAAAAATCTTTTAAATGGGGAAGAGCTGCTCGTTCATTGTGAGGTCGTCGTCAATGCCGCCGGCGCTTGGGCTTCGCAAATTGCCGACTCTGTCGGAGTACCGTTGGAGGTGATCTGTGACAAAGGAACACTGCTGGCTTTCAATCAAAGGTTATTTCAACGGGTGGTTAACCGGCTGCACCCTCCCAGTGACGGAGATATTTTTGTGCCTCATGAAACGATCACGATTTTAGGGACCACTTCGGAAATTGTGGATTCGCCTCAAGAAACGATTCCCCAAGAAAGTGAAGTCAAACGGTTGCTGGCCTTAGGCAAGGACGTGCTGCCGACTCTTATGGAACACCGGGTCATTCGGGCTTTTGCGGGAGTAAGACCTCTTCATAGAGAGGATAGCGAAGCCCCGGGTGCGGCTGAAGAGGGACGGGAAGTCAGCCGAACCTTTGCTTTAATTGACCATGGGATTCAAGATGGCATCAAGGGGCTTGTAAGTATCGTCGGCGGGAAATTCACAACCTATCGCTTAATGGCTGAAAAAGTGACGGATTGGATTGCTCAACACTTGGGCAATACGGTTCCCTGCCGCACTTCGGAGGAAAAGCTGCTCCCGGAGGTTTCGGAGACCGTACGGTGTGAAGCGCGGCGGCTTTTGCCCCATGCGGCGGCTGAAAAAATGCTGGCAAGGCTTGGAGAAGATGCGGAAGAGGTTTTGGCTGAGATTTTGCATAATCCCGGGAAAGCCCAAATGCTTTGTGAATGCGAAATGGTCTGTATCGCCGAAGTGGAGAAAATTGCAGCCGATGAAAATGCTCATCATTTAGCGGATATCCGCCGCAAAACGCGTTTAGGCATGGGGACCTGCCAAGGGGCCTTTTGTACCTATCGCGCCTTGCCTCTACTGTGGCAGGAAAAAGGCAAATACGACTCTTTGCGGGACGAATTGAAGCGTTTTATTAATCAGAGATGGAAGGGAATCCGCCCGGTGCTCTGGGGTCAGCAATTGCGTGAAACTGAGCTGACGCGGGCTATTTATGCCAGTATCCTCCAAGTGGACACAACTAAGGATAATTGAGGAGGGGGTTTCCGTGTGGGATGGAATTATCGTGGGAGGAGGCCTTGCAGGGCTCTTAACAGGGATTCGGGCTTCAGAAAGAGGTAAGCGGGTTCTGATCATCTCCGAAGGAGTAGGGAGTTTAAGTTATAGTTCGGGTGTTTTAGATTTTGGCGAGGTTGAGCGTTTAGTAAAGCAGGAAAAACATCCTTATGCCTTGCTCGGGGAGTCAAGAATTCGAGCCGGTGCGCAGTACTTTCAAAACCTTTTTCCGGAGTATATAGGGAAATGGGGGAAAAGCCAAGATGTCCTGACTCCTTTGGGCTCACCGAGAAAAGCAGGGTTGGTTCCGAGAAGGTTTGCCGCCGATGTTTTGAGAGACGCCCGGCAGATCATATTAGTGGCTCCCGAGGGACTGAAGGATTTCTATCCGGAAGTGAGCAAGGGGATCTTGGAGAGAGATTATCCCTTAAGCAACGTTGTCCTGTATCCAATTCGGCCGGCACGGTTTGAACCTTGGTATCAAGGCGGGAAAGCGGTGACAGGTGTGGACTATGTCCGGTTCTGGAGAACGGAGTCTGGGACTGCCGAATTAAGCAGCCTGGCTAAAGGCCTTGTTGCTCAAGTTTCGAATGCCGGCACCCAAGGCAGCCAGCTTTCCGGGACAGTTGTAGTTTTCCCGGGGTTAGTCTCCGAATTTTCCAGTTCCTTAGAACAGGTTGTGGCTGAAATTTCTTTGCCGCTAGTGGAGATGACAGCTTTTCCACCTTCAGCAAGCGGCGGAATTCTTTATGAGGTTTTAAAACAAAAGTTTAAGGCTTTAGGCGGAGAGCTGCTTGTCGGGGCGGGGGTTAAAGCCATTGAGGCTGAGGGGAAGCTGTGTCGCAAGGTGATTGTCTCGAGCAAAGGCAGAGACTCCTGTTTTTCCGCGCAATCCTTTGTCTTGGCGACGGGCGGGATTTTTGGAGGAGGGATTAAAGTAACTCCATCTATTCAGCAAGAAACTGTTTTAGGCTTGCCGCTATTTGTTCCGTCGCATTGGACGCGGCCGGAATTTTTGGGTGAACAGCCCTATGCTCAAATGGGAGTCGAGGTTGATTGCTCTCTCCGCCCGCTTAATCCGCAAAGTCAAGAGGTAATCTTTGAAAATGTGCGTATCGTTGGGCGAATGCTTGCCCACTACGATCCTTGGATTGAACAATGTGGCGGGGGAGTCTCACTGGCCTCCGGATGGTTCGCCGGAGATTCGATATAGAAAGGATGCGGTTCAGATGGGGTTAGAACAGGATAAAGCCGCGAACTTAGACGCTTGTATTAAATGCAGCGCCTGCACTTCCCAGTGCCCGGTTGCAGCGGTGTACCCCTTTTTCCCTGGACCTAAAAGTGTTGGGCCTGATGCTGAACGTTTGCGGCTTGAAGGATTCGAAACGGATGTGAGATTCCTGAGTTATTGCTCTAATTGTAAAACCTGCGAAGTCACCTGTCCGTCCGGGGTGAAGATCACAGATATGATCATGCGGGCGCGGGAGAAGGCTCAAGAAACCGGGCATGGCCAGGGGAAAAGTCTTCGCTATCGAGTTCGTGACCTCATACTGGGACGCGCGGAATACTTAGGGAAGTTGGGGACCTTCTTGCCGGTTCTGACAAATCTGGTTTTAAGGATTTCTTTTGTGCGCAGCTTAATGGAGCGAATGTTGGGAATCGGAAAGCAGGCTCCGCTTCCAGCCTATAGGACTAAATTAAAAAGTCCGTCAAACAGGTCTTTAAAAACCGGTGGCTCGGGTCGGCACGGAACTCCCCGGAAACAGGTGGTTTATTTTCCAGGCTGTTTTATCAGATACAACGACAGTTTAACAGGTCGGGCCGTGATCAAAGTGCTTGAACACAATGGCTATGATGTCATCGTTCCTGATTTTCACTGTTGTGGTGTTCCCCTTCAGGCAAACGGTCATTTTCATGAGGAAAGGGATAATATACGAAAAAACCTGGGGTTGATGCATTCCTACCTGCAAGAAAATATACCTGTAGTCGCCTCGTGCACGAGCTGCGGGTTAGCCTTGAAAGAGGAGTATCCCAAGTCGGGATATCCAGGTGCGGAACGTGTTGGGCACCAGACCTACGATTTATTCGAGTTTCTCTGGAAGTTGCATGAAGATGGTGAGCTGGCGGAAAATTTCCGGGAGGTTCCTTTGTCTTTAGGGTATCATGCGCCTTGCCATCTAAAGGCTCAAGGAATTGGAACTCCAGCTGTGCGTTTACTGCGCTTAGTCCCGGGAGTCCGGGTCAGTGACTTGGATGCAGGCTGTTGTGGCCTGTCAGGCAGCTTTGGTTTTAAAGAGGAACGCTATGACTTAGCCATGCAAATTGGGAATTATCTGTTTTCCCGAGTTCGTCAAGGTGTGACGAGAGGAGAGTTTGAGGTCATGACAACAGAATGCGGTGGATGCCAAGTACAGATTCAGCATGGCTCAGGTGTCAAAACAGAACACCCGATTTGGACGATTGTGGAGGCCTATGGCTTAGACTTAAAGCATAAACATTAAGTAATCTTTTAGCACATAATTTTGTGCCGAGGAATAGGATGATTAGGAATAGCTCAAGAGGGATGATCAGGCTAGAGCGTTTTTGAGGGAGGACTGTGCGGCTGTTCGAAGGATTGTTTGAAAAGAGGTATGCTGTATGGGCGTGTTTCGTACATCAGGGTATGATCGAGTTTTGCTAAATTTACGTGCGATGGTTGTTGAGCTGGCCGAAGCTTTGCAGGACCATTTAGGTGCAGCCATCGAAGCGCTGAAAAAAGGTGACATGATTCAGGACTGGGAAGAGCGGGATGACGTTATCGATCAAATGAGGGACTGCATCGTAAAACGCAGTTATGACATCATGAGCTTGCAGCAATTGCGCAGTCAGGATTTGCGTTGGATTTTAGGTTTTCAGCGTATGGCACAAGAGCTTGAACGGGTCGCAGACTATGCCTGCGACCTTGCTGAATTAAGTGAGCTTAAACCGGAAGGAAACTGGTCGACGGATATTTTAAAGATGGCAGAGCAATTGACGGATATGACCAATTACACGGTCTCTATTTTAAAAGGGGAAACGGAAATCCTTCGGGATTTGGCCGATCAGGATGATGTCCTGGATTTAGCTTACGCTAATTTTAATGCTGCTTTAATTGAAGGAAGCCCCCAAAAATACGACGATAGGCAGTTAGGGTTAAGCTTGGTGCTTGCCCGAACCCTTGAACGTATGGGAGACCATATTGTCAATGTTGCCGAAACACTCCTCTATGTTCAAACAGGAGTTCGCAGGCTCACGGAGAGAACCAGCTAGCAGATGCCTTTGCCGGCTAAGTTTCTTTAAAGGAATCCTTGTCAAAGGGGCAGGAAACTGTCTTTCGATGGAGAATAAATTAGACTTAGGTTGATAAACCTTCGGCGGCAGAGTAAGAATGTTCTTTCTTGGTATACTATGGATAATTGAAAGATAAGACCTTTATGTGGATGTTGAACCCTTTGAAGCAAAGAGAAAGGGGATATTACTGTGAACAAAAAGAGTGTTAAAGACATAGCTGTACAAGGCAAACGAGTGTTAGTTCGGGCAGATTTTAACGTGCCCCTGGATGAGCAAAATCAGATTACGGATGATACGCGCATACGAGCTTCCCTCCCGACGATTGAATACCTTATTAAAGAAGGAGCGCGTGTTATTCTTGCTTCCCACTTAGGGCGCCCTAAAGGGCAAGTAAATCCGAAATATTCGCTAGCGCCTGTTGCTCAGCGCTTGAGTGAAAAATTGGGGCAAAATGTGCCTTTGGCCCAGGACTGCATTGGTGATGTGGCTAAAGAGGCCGTCATGAAGCTGCAAGATGGTCAGGTTCTTCTGCTGGAAAATGTTCGTTTCCATAAGGAAGAAGAAAAAAACGATCCCGAGTTTGCCCGGGAGATGGCCTCCTTGGCCGAGTTCTTTGTTAACGACGCTTTTGGGACGGCCCACCGTGCTCACGCTTCTACAGAAGGAGTTACTCATTACCTACCGGCTGTGGCGGGTTTATTAATGCAAAAAGAAGTGGAGTTCATGGGTAATGCCTTAGAAAGGCCGGAGCATCCTTTTGTGGCGATTATCGGCGGAGCTAAAGTAAGTGATAAAATCGGGGTCATTGAGAATCTTTTGGAAAAGGTTGATGCCTTGATTATTGGCGGGGGAATGGCTAACACGTTTCTCAAAGCTCAAGGGTTTCAGGTTGGAAAGTCTTTGTTGGAAGAGGATAAGGTTGACTTAGCAAAACAATTGCTGGAAAAGGCCCAACAAAAAGGGGTCAAATTAGAATTGCCGCTTGATCTCGTTGTGGCAAAGGCTTTTGCCGCGGATGCTCCTCATCGCACCACAGCTTTGTCAGGCATTGAGGACGATGAAATGGCTTTAGATATTGGTCCGGCAAGTGCCGAGCGGTTCGGAAGCCTTATTTCAACCGCCCTTACCGTAATCTGGAACGGTCCCATGGGAGTTTTTGAAATGGATGCCTTTGCCAAAGGGACTGAGCGGGTGGCCCAGGCAGTCGCCGCTTGTAAAGGGACCACGATCGTTGGCGGCGGTGATTCGGTGGCCGCGGTAGAAAAGATGGGAGTGGCGGAACGCCTGACTCATATCTCAACCGGCGGAGGTGCATCGCTGGAATTCCTGGAAGGAAAGGTACTTCCCGGAGTTGCGGCCTTGCTTGACGCCTGAGACATACGGCTAAAGCTTGAACCTAAGTTAAGGTGAAAACTAAAGTCATCCATAAGTAAATATTAAGTTTAGAGGTTAGAGTTTTGAATTGTCGTATTTCACGCATCAAATATCACACCTCGTTATAATGAAGTGGAGGAATCATACTGTGGTAAAGCGCAGGCCTGTGATTGCGGGCAACTGGAAAATGTTTAAAACTGTTAAAGAAGCTGAAGATTACGCAGTCAAGTTCCTGGAGGAAGTTAAAGGTGTCACCGATCTCGACATTGTTCTTTGTGCTCCGTTTACAGCTCTTTACTCCCTCAAAAATGAACTGGAAGAAAGTGTTGTTCATTTAGGCGCCCAAAATATGTCCTGGGCCGATCAAGGTGCCTATACGGGTGAGATATCGGCGCAGATGCTTTTAGAGGCCTCTTGTACATATGTTATTCTTGGACACTCTGAGCGAAGAGAAATGTTCGGAGAGACGGATGAGACTATTGCCAAGAAAGTCCGCAAGGCTTTGGAGGCAGGCTTGACTCCTATTTTCTGTGTCGGTGAAGACCTAAGTATCCGCGAGGAAGGAAAGGCTGTTGAACGGGTCCAAGGTCAGGTGTCACGAGCCTTAGCCGGCATGTCAACGGAAGATCTCGGCCGAATTGTTGTTGCTTATGAACCTATTTGGGCGATTGGCACTGGAAAAACCGCTTCAAGCCAGGATGCTCAGGAGATGTGTGCGGCTATACGCGCTACCCTGGCCGATTTTATGGGAATGGCTTCCGAAACTGTGCCGATTCTCTATGGCGGGAGTGTTAAGGCCGACAATATTGCCGAATTATTGACAGAACTGGATGTCGATGGGGCCCTTGTTGGGGGAGCAAGCCTTGATCCCCAAGGTTTTGCTAAGCTTATACATAACGCCGCTCCTTTGGCTGCGCGCGTAGAAGGGATATCATTATGAGTGCTGACAGACCACTGCTGCTTATGATTCTTGACGGATGGGGATATCGTTCGGTAAAGGAGGGCAACGCCATTGCCCAAGCGAACCTGCCAAATTTCCGGCGCCTGGAAAGCGAATATCCGCATACTCTGTTGCAGGCATCAGGAGAGGCAGTAGGATTACCGGATGGACAAATGGGAAACTCGGAAGTGGGACACTTAAACATTGGAGCCGGCAGAGTGGTTTACCAAGAGTTAACCAGAATATTTAAAGCTATTAAAGATAGAACATTATTTAAGAATCCTGTTTTGTTAGAAGCGATGGAATCCGCGCGCCTTCACAACCAGGCCTTTCATCTGATGGGATTGCTTTCGGATGGAGGGGTCCATTCTCATATTGAGCACTTGTTTGCCCTGCTGGAGATGGCTAAAGAGCAAAATTTAGAGAATGTCTTTATTCATGTGATCCTCGATGGCCGGGATGTATTGCCGCAGAGCGCCAAACAATTTATTTCTCAGCTTGAAGAAAAGATCAAGGAACTGGGGATTGGAAAGATAGCCTCTGTGAGCGGACGTTATTACGTTATGGACCGGGATAAGCGCTGGGAACGTTTGGAAAAAGGGTATCAAGCCCTGGTTTATGGCCAGGGAAAATTTGCGCCCAGCGCCTTGGCGGCTGTGGAAAGTTCTTATGATGTTCGTGTGACGGATGAATTTGTGCTGCCAACTGTGATCCTTGGCCAAGATGACAAGCCTGTGGGCCTTATACGAGAGGGGGACAGCGTGCTCTTCTACAACTTCCGCTCTGACCGGGCGCGGGAGATAACCCGGGCTTTTGTTGACGAGGAGTTCGCAGGGTTCGAGAGATCAAATCATCCCCGCGTTCACTATGTGTGCATGACGCAATATGATGACACCATTCCAGCGCCCGTTGCCTTTCCGCAGCAAGATTTAGAAAATACTTTAGGTGAAGTTCTTTCTCAACAAGGATTAAAGCAGTTGAGAATCGCCGAAACTGAAAAATATGCTCATGTCACTTTCTTTTTTAACGGAGGAATTGAAGAACCTAATCCGGGCGAAGAACGCATTCTGATTCCTTCCCCTAAGGTTGCGACCTATAATCTTCAACCGGAAATGAGTGCTCCGGAAGTTACAAGGACCCTTCTTGGAGAACTCAGGAAGAAAGTTTATGATGTGGTCATTCTAAACTTTGCCAATCCGGATATGGTGGGGCATACCGGAGTCTTTGAAGCGACGGTAAAAGCGGTGGAAGCGATAGACCAATGTTTGGGAGAGATTGAAAGTGAGCTGCATAACATGGGCGGAGTGTTGCTTGTGACAGCAGACCACGGGAATGCCGAAGAGAAGATAGACCCTGAAACACACCTCCCTTTAACTGCTCATTCCACAAACTTAGTGCCCTTTATTTTGATCAGCGACAAGTTTAAAGAGCAGACTTTGCGTGACGGCGGAGCTTTGTGCGATGTTGCCCCAACCATTTTAGAGATACTTCAGATTCCACAGCCTAAGGAAATGACAGGAAGATCGTTACTAAAGCCCTAAGAGCAATTAAAGGAGGACTTTTCAATGAGTGTAATTACTGATGTATATGCCCGGGAGATCTTAGATTCCCGTGGCAACCCGACTATTGAGGTAGATGTTATTCTGGCGGACGGGATTATGGGCCGCGCGGCTGTGCCCTCGGGGGCATCGACAGGAGCCTTCGAGGCGGTTGAACTGCGAGACGGAGATAAAACCCGTTATATGGGAAAGGGAGTAGTCCAAGCCGTTGAAAATGTCAATAAAGTAATTGCCCCGGAAGTAGAAGGCTTATCGCCTTTTGATCAGCCTGGTCTTGATCAATTGCTTATAGAGCTGGACGGCACAGAAAACAAGGGCAAATTGGGAGCGAATGCAATTTTAGGCGTGTCCTTGGCTGCGGCCAAGGCCGGTGCTGAATCCCTGGGTCTTCCTCTTTATCAATATTTAGGCGGAGTTAATGCTAAAGAACTCCCCGTCCCAATGATGAATATCCTTAACGGTGGCAAACATGCCGACAATAATGTGGATATCCAGGAATTTATGATTATGCCCGTAGGCGCGGCAAGCTTCGCAGAAGCCCTGCGCATGGGAACTGAGGTGTATCACAGCCTGAAATCCGTACTCAAAGAAAAATCTCTGGCTACGGCAATCGGGGATGAAGGCGGATTTGCCCCCAGCCTGGAATCCAATGAAGACGCTTTGCTTTGCATAGTGGATGCTATCCAAAGAGCCGGTTACATTCCCGGCGAGCAAGTAGCCCTGGCGCTGGATGTGGCTGCCACAGAACTCTATGACAATGGTGCCTATCATTTAGCCGGCGAAGGCCTTACCAAGAGCTCTGAGGAGATGATCGACTACTATGAAGGTTTGATCACACGTTACCCCATCGTTTCCCTTGAGGATGGTCTTGCCGAGGAAGACTGGGAAGGTTGGGCTAAGTTAACGGAGCGCCTGGGGGATCGGGTTCAACTGGTAGGAGACGATTTGTTTGTTACGAATCCGGCACGTTTGTCGCGCGGCATTGAAGAAAAGTGTGCCAACTCTATTTTAATCAAGGTTAACCAGATCGGAACCCTGACAGAGACTCTGGACGCTATCGAAATGGCTAAACGCGCGGGATACACGGCTGTTGTCTCCCACCGTTCCGGTGAGACGGAAGATGTAACCCTGGCGCACATAGCGGTTGCCGTTAATGCTGGAATGATTAAGACAGGGGCTCCTGCTCGGACAGAACGGGTCGCCAAGTACAACGAGCTGCTGCGCATCGAAGAAGAGCTCGGAGGCAGCGCAATTTACCGTGGCCGAAAGGCTCTGGCCAGAAGCAAATAATCCAGGCCGTTTCAAATTAAGTTTTTATGTGTTTAGAGTGTGCCAGGCATGAATGGCAGAACGTCTTTACACCTAAGAGTAGCGAGAAGGGGCTGACTTTCCAAGTTAACAATGATGGAAACAGCACCTTAGCGCTGGTCAGTGCGTTTTACCAGGCATGAAAATGATAATATCCCTAAACAATAAGAATGGCCTTGTTGAGTTTTAAAGAGGCTTGTGCTAAAATAATCCTATTGTATCAGGTCATTGATGCGACGGGTTTTGTATTAGGGGGTGTTTATTTGAAAATTGCTATTCTTATTCTTTTGGTCATCAGCTCCCTGGGATTGATTGCTACTGTCTTGCTTCAGTCGGGAAGAAGTGCCGGATTATCCGGTGCAATATCAGGTGCCGGAGAATCTTTCTTTGGCAAAAAGAAAGGCATGGATGAACTTTTAGCGAAGTTTACGGCTGTTTTGGCAGGAGTTTTTTTGTTGAGTTCTTTAGGGTTGGCAATGCTTAAGTAGGAGCAAGGACGGTTTAGGCTTTGAGCCTAAGGGCTGATACTTACTAATATTTCATACACAAGAGGGACACTCCATGATGGGGTGCCCCTTTCCTGCCGTCGCTTTTGATTATTCGGAGGAAACATTAATTGAACTGAATTGCAGGGAACACACCGAGAGCGTATTTTTATATAGTGCATGTTAATTAGTTAGAGCAATGGAGGGATTGAGTGAAACCGCAAAAACGTTTAGTGGAGCCCTTCTGTTTTCCGGGGAATCACGTCGGCTGTTTACTCATCCACGGCTTTTCGGGGTCTCCTTCCGAAATGCGTTATTTGGGGGAAGGGTTGGCGAATTTAGGTTGGACTGTCCTGGGAATAAAGCTTTCGGGACATGGAACTACGCCCGAGGAGATGTCTAAGACACGATGGGAAGATTGGGCCGGGGATGCTGAAGCGGGAGTTAGTGAATTGAGAAAAACTTGCACCAAAGTGATCGGCATCGGCCTTTCTATGGGGGGATTGCTGGCACTTCATTTGGCAGCGCTGGGATTAATTGATGGAATTGTTTCGATGAATTCGCCCATGCTCTTAGCTGATCGCAGGACTCGCTACCTTCGGTTGATTCGGCCCTTTCGGGAATTTGTCGGCAAGCCCAAGTCGCCAAAGGCTACCACAGCTTCTTTAAGGTCTGAGTCAAGGTCTGAGTCCTTTCAGCTCAAACCGGAACGTTTTGTCTACGAGAAGATTCCGGTAGACAGCCTGATCTCGTTAAACAAAGCAATCCGGCAGGTGAGGCATCAACTCTATAAGATTCACTGTCCTGCTTTATTGATGCAGAGCAGAACAGATACCACGGTAGCTCCTATCAGCATTCAAATTATCAGCAAAAATATTCGTGCCCGTAAATTTGAAGTGCTTTACTGGGAACATTCCGGGCATATTCTGACTCTTGGCCCCGAACGAGATGAGGTTGTACTTAAGATTCATGAATTTCTTCAGGAATTTTGCTTACCGGAATCATGATCTATCTATAATTAGGATCCATCTATGTTATCAGGTGAAATTGATAAGGTATTTTTACCGGGATATTTTCGGCATGGTTAAATTAGGAAATTACTGAGATTTATAGTATACTAGACGAGAGAGGAGGAGCACAAATGCCTTCTGAAGGAATCAAAGTCGTCTCTGAAAATCGCAAAGCCTTTCACGATTATTTTATTGAAGACCGGATTGAGGCTGGGATCATTCTGACCGGAACCGAGATAAAGTCAATTCGCAATGGAAGGGTAAATTTAAAAGACAGTTATGCCCATTTAGATAATGGGGAGGTTTGGGTTTATCAAATGCACATCAGCCCTTATGAGCAAGGGAATCGCTTTAATCACGATCCGCTAAGGCCCCGAAAGCTACTACTTCACCGGTCAGAAATTAGCAAGCTCGTCGGTAAGATTCAGCAGCAGGGGTTAACTCTTATTCCTATTAAAATTTATTTAAAAAAAGGTTTGGCGAAAGTTGAATTGGGTGTCGCTCAAGGTAAGAAAAACTATGATAAACGTCAGGCACTGGCTGAACGTGAAGGTAAACGCGATATCGAACGGGCGCTGAAAGACCATAATAAAAGCTATTAATGGTGACGTTGGCAAGGAGCAATTGGCACTTTATTCCAAATAAACTGCTCTTGATTTTTGATTTAATTTATTTTTGCTTGTTAAGTCTTGCTTTAACTCTTATTTATAGTTATAATAATTAATGTTTAAAGGTTTTTTTAATTTGTTTGCCATTGGAAACCATATTTTCCACAGAAACTTAGTTTGATTTAGAGATAAATATGTTATACTAAACATGTAATTAATTCGGGGGCGTTTTAGACTCGCTCGGGGAAGCGGTGGCAAAAGTTGCGCGTCGAGATTCCACCTGGTCTCGTTAAACGGTGGACCAAAATAGTTAACGAAGATAATTTCGCTCTAGCTGCCTAAGTGCCGCTAGCATCCTGCCTTCTAGACCTACGATGAAGGGTCAGGGTGTCAAATTAGTAGGATGCTCTAATGTCAATGCTCGGAGATATTAGCTAAGATGATCGAGCTAGCCAAAAATGAATCCTTGCCTTTAGGAGTCACAACCGGCGAAACTTAAATTAAAGGATACACGCGTAGACGCTTTTGTGGTCGTTCTTCGATACAGGGGTGCAAGTCCCCTCGCCTCCACCAATCAAACCCACGAATATTTGGTGGAGATACATAACGAAAGCCTTGAGGTACATTAACTTGTAAGACTCAAGGCTTTTTTGCATGTTAAGATGAAATTCTGTTGGTATATCTTATTCTAGCTAGAATCTAAGAGACTTCAGGAAGGGAGGCAGGATTAATCGGCGCTTCCCTTGTTGGGAGTTTAACGAATCTAATGGGTCAAGGTAGGCCTTCTTTAGCCCAGGAAGGAGTTTTTAAATAATTGTAGAATATTTAGTAGCTATTTGTAAGTATATAGGCTTATGTTTGGCTCGTGTAAATCAGACCTAATAACTTCGACTAGATAGGTAACTTTGGATGATACGATGTGAAATATAAATGAGGGGGTTTATTCTATGATTAAAATTCCCGAAAAAATAATGTTAGCAAACCTGCCAACAAGAATAGAAAAATTAGAAAGACTATCGCAAAAACTTGGCGGACCAAATGTCTATATAAAAAGAGATGATCAAACAGGAACGGAAGTCTCCGGTAATAAAATAAGGAAACTTGAATTTTCTGTTAGAGAGGCCCTTGATCAAGGTTGTGATGTGCTTATTACCTGTGGTGGAATTCAATCTAATCACTGCAGAGCAACGGCAGCAGTAGCTTCAAGGATTGGAATAAAATCAGCTCTCCTTTTAAAAGGAAATGCGAATATAGAATTAGACGGCAACTTGTTTATAGACAGGCTTTTAGGAGCTGAAATACACTTTATTACTCCAGAAGAATATAAAAATAATAGGGCTGAAATTATGGAAAAAATCAAGACAGAATTGGAACAGCAGGGCTGTAAACCTTACATTATACCAGAAGGTGCTTCTAATGGGATTGGTGGCTTTGGATACTATAATGCTATGGAGGAAATTATTTCGCAAGAAAAGGAAATTGGCGTGCATTTTGATACAATTATACTGGCGGTAGGATCTGGCGGAACCTATTCTGGACTATTTCTAGCAAGTAAAACACTGGGATATACAGGTGAAATTTATGGGATCAATGTTTGCGATGATGCTGAACACTTCAAAAGTGAGATTTATAAAATATCACATGAAAGCATGCAGTATCTCGATATAGATTTACAGTTTTCAAAAGATGAAATTCATATTATAGATGGATATGTGGGCAAAGGATATTCACTGAGCAGGCCAGAAGAAATTCACTTTATTCATGAATTTGCAAAACTAGAGGGAATTATTTTAGATCCTGTATATACAGGTAAAGCAATGTATGGATTGGTAGAAGAAATTAAAAAAGGAACCTTTAAAAACTGTAAAGATATCCTATTTATTCATACTGGAGGAGTATTCGGATTGTTCCCTCAAAAAAACTTATTTACATTTTAATCAAATTTAAAACTAATTTTTTGCTAAAGAACTAAACTGCTTAGTAGACGTTCAGTACGATACATCGGTGTCGATCCTTGAATTTGATTTTGCCCCAAGGAGTACATCGCCAACAACAGGTGTACTCCTTTCTTTGCTGGCTGCCGGGTCTTACATCCCGGCAGCCTTTCTGTAAGTCTTCATAAGATGGGTCAGTTTAGCCGATGTCTTAAAGGAATAGCTATTGTTTTTCTGCTCAAAAGAAAGAGCCACCTTGAAGGTGACTTCAAGGTGGTCTTTGTAAACAATAACTTTATCAACGAAGCTATTAATGAATTTCTTAAATTCCGGGATATTTTTCTCCGTCACAAACTTTCTAAACAGGGAGAACGTCTTCCGCAGGCTCTCCTCACTGACTTCAACCGTCTTGTTTTTGGCACTCAATTGTTGGAGGGATTAACGGGCTTTAAATGAATCTTGAAAAAATCCTTGTTCGATGGCGTTGACGATATTGGTTATTTGCTTATTAATTTCTTTGAGCTTGACCTTCATAATTCTAAAAGAGATGAAGAGTCGGAGATTTAAAAAAGAATGCTGGGAACAAAGACTTAAGGAAAAAGTTTAGGTAATTCAATATCCTCTGATGGAAGGGCTACATAATAGCCTTTTTGATAAAGAGATTGTAAGGGATCAAAAATTAGAATACATCTCCAAAGCTCAGCTTAAATGAGTTTTGACACCGATAAGTATAAAAGAATAGCCTCTGCAAAAGCAAAGACTATTATCCGAACAAATCCCTATGAGTTCCTGTCCTTGACAATGTTAGTATAAGAATATCTTTTTCCCTGTGGTAAACCAGCAACCAATCAGGCTGAATATGACATTCACGATGTCCTTTCCAGTTACCTGACAGTTGATGGTCTTTATATTCAACAGGAAGAGGATTTCCGTCTGCAAGTGTACGGATTGCATTATCGAGGAGTTCAATATCTAAACCGCGTTTAATTGACAGCTTATAATCTTTCTTAAATTGGTTTGTCCAAACAACACTACGCCTCATGACTTAAGCTCCTTAAGAGCTTCTTCAACATCATCATAACGTTTAACAGAAGGGTCACGGGCAATGCGTTCTGCTTCCAACAAAGCCGTAATTGTTTCTGCGTTGGGTGTGTTAATTGTAATGTCAAAAGGAATACAACCTTCACGAACAGCTTGACGAAGAAATATATTAAACGCTGTCGTCATATTAAGACCAAGCTGAGAAAACAAGATATCTGCTTGTGCTTTCAAGTCGCTGTCAATACGAAAGCTGACATTGGAGGTTTTGTTTGCCATATAGAATCACTCCTTCTCAGTTTATGCTTATTATACTACAATAAAACAATCATGTCATGTAAATAAAACGCTTCTGTAATGTAATTAACATTTAATTTACATTTGACATATAATATGCTTCATAGTTCAATTTATACATCAAAGGGGATCAAAATCTCTTCAATTTGCTTTGCCGATTACAGTTCAAGAAAGATGACTGTTAAAAGCATCATTAAAGATGAATTTCTTAAGTAAACTACTGTTTATAAAAGATAATCCGGCAATGACTTATAATGAAACACTTCGGCGGGCATCTTTTTTGACCTAACTTTCCAATCAAACCCTCGAATGTGGTGGAGATACATAATGAAAGTCTTGAGTTACATTAACTTGTACGACTCAGGGCTTTTTTGCAGATAATTGATAAAGAGTTTAGAGGATGTGACTCAAAGTGCCAATACCTAGTACCACGAAATGTACCGTCCTTTTTCGTAGTGTTTAAGAGATGAAAAACAACATCGAATCAAAGACATAATTGTTTCTATTGCTGATACTTTAAAGCTCTCAGAGCAAGAGTTAGCTGAAATGTTTCCAAGTAGAAATCAACGTGTTTTTAACAATCGAATAGGATGGACCCGTACATACCCTTAAAAAAGCTGGTATGGTGGTTCTTTAGAAAACTCTGGAGTTGTCGTTGGGAAAACAGGGATGAAGGTATTGATGGTATCATCAAAGAGGGTAAACTAGGCTTTAGTCTAATTTATATACAAGCAAAACGATGGAATCTTAATCAGTCAGTGGGTAGCTATTATTTTTCTCCGTCACAAATTTCCTGAATAGGGAGAGGATATTAAACAAAGCCCCCCCTCGTATTGAACGACAACTTGTCGCCTTGACAGATTGCCATTCAAGCCTTTAGAGAAGGCTTTCCCTATTGTATTACAAGATACAACTTTAGGGGTTTTGAGTTGAGATAGAAATCTCACCTGATACTTAATACAAGCATGTAAAATCTTATCGATATCTCAGTAAAAGAAAAAATAATATAATTACGTTGCAATATTTTTTATATCGGAGGAATAGGATGAAATTATTTATCCAAATCGCTGCACTGATCGTCGCTCTTTAGCCCCTTAATGAGCTTGGACAGATCAACTCTCTATTGATAAAATATTTTTAGAGAGGATGGTTTGGGTGACTAGGCATAATTATTCATCAGAATTGAAAGACAAAGTAATTAAGGAGGCTCTTGAAACAGGCAACTGTGCTCTCGTAGCAAGAAGGCATGAAATCGCTGAATACACAGTTAGGGATTGGGTAAGAGCATATAAAACAAAGAATAGCAAAAAATCTTCAGATAAAGATCCTGC
>NZ_JAVHUW010000070.1 GCF_030954495.1 Candidatus Desulfosporosinus nitrosoreducens
TAAAGTTGAACCATTTGATTTTTAAATTCGTCAGTAAATGATCTGCGTTCTCGCTTGGTCATAGCAATCTCCTCAACTTTCATAATTGTTTCAAGTTTACTAGACCTTAAGAGAACTGTCTATTTTAGTGTAACCTATCCAGATGATATGTAAATTAGAGTGTATTGCAACAACAACTTACGGGTATATTTTATCCGCTGACTAAGTCGCTCTAAGACTCCCGCTTTGGCAAGCGGTGAGTTAAGAGTGGCTTAGCCCCTGGATAAGTGCGACTAATAGTGGTTGAATCCGCTGTTTCCTTTAATATTATCAATAGTGTGCTCATGACAAAATGTTTCCATAATGTTAGTATTGCAAATGAAATTCTAATGCATTTGAGGCGCCGGAGATTTCCTGATCTTACGTATCTAGGATTGAAAAAGCTATTTTAAAACGAGTGAATAAGGCAAATTCAAATAAATGTTCCCTCGACTTGCTCTAGAACCATTCTCTAAGGTATAATTATGAAAAGTCTATACTTGGAGGGTTCAATGTTTGACTATTTTCGACCGACACTTCAAGCTCTTTCTCTAGATCATATCGTGATTGAGCAACTTGTTCAAGATGGAATCAAGGGTCTCATTATAGATTTAGACAACACTATGACGCCTTGGAATGATCTTGAAGTGGGTCCAAAGGTTGCAGAATGGTTTATTAAAGTTAAAGCGGCTGGTATTTCAGCATGCGTCGTGTCGAATAATAAAAGACGGCAACGCGTTGCCGCTGTTGCAGAGCAGTTGGCCATTCCTTTTGTTTTTGGGGCGACAAAGCCGCGCGGAAGAGCTTTTCGGGCGGGAATGAAGCTTCTGGGGACAGGGCAAGAGGATACTGCGGTAATTGGGGATCAGTTGTTTACAGATATTTTAGGTGGAAACCGGCTTGGTCTCTACACAATTTTAGTGACTCCTATTAATGAGCATGAATTTATAGGGACACGGGTCATGCGTCGTTTGGAAAGAGTGCTTGTCTGGATAATGAAGCATTTTGCCCCTGCGAAACCGGCAAGTCCTAAAATCCATTAAGATGAAACAACAAAGGAATGGTCAGCCATTCCTTTTTCTCTATCGAATTGTCCTGAATCCATTGCTTTTTAAGCATTTTGTAAAGGAAGGTTACTATGGAAAAGCATTATGCAGTCATAGGCGATCCTATCGAGCATTCTTATTCACCGGGGATGCACAATGCAGGATATGACTCCTTAGGCATTGATGCGGTTTACCATCGCTTTCAGGTTCGCTCTGATCGTTTGGCTGAAGCAGTCGAGGGACTGTGTGCTTTGGGGTTTGCCGGGTGGAACGTGACCTTGCCTCATAAAGAAAGTATTATTGCCCATCTGGATGTCCTTACTCCTCAAGCGCTGCGTGCCGGTGCGGTGAATACCGTGAAAATTCACGAAGGAAAGAAGATAGGCCACAATACGGATGGGGATGGCTTTATCCGCTCGATAGAAGGAGATCTCCAAAGTATGGCGGGTAAAAAAGCGGTTCTTCTCGGTGCCGGCGGAGCTGCCAAAGGGATTGCCTTGGCTCTTGCCGAGCGGGGAATGCAAATACATATTCTTAATCGTACCCCTGAAAAGGCTATGGAGTTGGCTCATATTGTCCGGGAACTGGGGGAAAAAGGAAGCTGGGGCTCCTTTGAGCCCGGTCCATGGCTCAAAGATGTCGATCTTTTAGTTCAAACCACGTCATTAAGTTTACACGAAGGACCTTTTCCTTTTACTTTAGCGGGGATTTCTCGGCAGGCACTCGTGGTAGATATTATAGTGAAGGCCAGGGAAACGGCTTTTTTAGAGGAAGCCAGAAAACAGGGATGTCGCACATTTGGCGGAATGGACATGCTGTTATATCAAGGGGCCTTGGCCTGGGAATTCTGGTTAGGCGGACAAGCTCCCATTGAGGCTATGCGCAAGGGCCTGAAGGACCAACTGCTGCAACAAATGTTTTATAAGGGATAAGGAAGAAAACTATGTCTAAGGTAAGCGATAAAGAACATGGCTTTACCCTTCTGGAGATGCTGCTTGTTTTAACTTTTGTGGCGAGTGCGGGCTTTGTGCTTTTGCTCAAGCCCTCTAACCACCTAGAGAGAGATCGTCTTGCTTTTGCGACAACCCAATTATTAGAAGAAATACGAGATACCCGGCAGGCGGCTTTGGCGGAGAATGACTGGTATCAGGTTAAGTTTTACCCGCAAGCAGGAGACCATCATTATGAGATTTTGCGCGAAGGAACTAGAATTAAGGATGTTCATTTAAGGGATGGGGTTCAATTCTTAGGTCAACCGGAAAGTTTATTATTTAATGCCTCGGGAAGAAGTGCGGGTACAACGATTACTTTAACCAACTCTTTAGGTGAGCGCAAAAGCGTTGTTGTTGCGCCTGTGGCTATGCGGATCAGAGAAAAGTAGTTATTTAGGAAAGTGACTGCGAATACGAAATTTGAAGATAATTTTCAGCAGAATTAGAGGGAAGGGATTGAGTATGCGCTTTTTAACAGCAGGGGAATCTCATGGCCAAAAACTAGTCGGAATTATTGAAGGACTTCCCTCGGGAATGAGAATTTCCCAGGATCTTGTCGATCAAGCTTTAAAAAAACGCCAACAAGGCCCGGGACGCGGTGGCCGGATGGCTATTGAGCAAGATAAGGTTCATTTTCTGTCCGGTGTTCGTGGGGGATGCAGCACGGGGGCTCCACTGGCTATGGAGATTTTGAACCGGGATTGGGAAAACTGGGAGAAAATTATGGCTTGGGGAGAAGACGCTGACTTAGAAAGCCGCAAAGTGTTGACTCCGCGGCCAGGTCATGCCGATTTAACAGGAGCACTTAAATATCGAACTGAGGTCCGCAACATTCTAGAGAGGGCCAGCGCTCGCGAAACCGCTATGCGCGTGGCGATCGGCAGTGTTGTGAGACAAGGGTTGTCCCAACTGGGGGTGGAGATTCGAGGGCGGGTTCTGGCAGTCGGCGGAATTCAGGCCCCGTTGTCCGATGATGAGGACTACTGGGAGCGGGTTCGGCAATCAGAGTGGTCCGTGGGAGATCCTGACGCTGAGCGTAAAATGGGAGAGCAACTCCTGGCAGCACGAGAGTTGGGTGAATCTTTGGGAGGAACGTTAGAAGTTCAAGTTCTTCATCTTCCCGCCGGGTTAGGTTCACACGTGCAATGGGACCGTAAACTTGACGGGAAATTGGCTCAAGCAGTTCTCTCCATCCAGGCAATCAAAGGAGTTTCTTTTGGTCTGGGGTTTGATGCCGGCGCCAAAATGGGTTCGCAGGTTCATGACCCCATAGAGTATACTCAGGGTCAAGGCTATCATCGAGCTTCCAATCACGCGGGCGGCATTGAAGGCGGGATGAGCAACGGTGAACCGCTTGTTCTTCAAGCCGTTATGAAACCTATCCCCACCCTGTATCGGCCGCTTAATACGGTTCATTTAGAGACGAAGGAGACCGTTAAAGCCAGTGTGGAACGCTCAGACATCTGCGCAGTTCCCGCCGCTTTAGTAGTTTTAGAACATGTGGTAGCTTGGGTTATTGCAGAGGCAGTTCTTGAGAAATTCCCTGCCGACAGTTTTACGGAATTAGAAACAGCTTGGGAAAAGTATAAAGAGTATCTGAAATTATAGGGAGAGAGGAAGGATCTCCATGCGAAACATTGTTCTCATTGGGTTTATGGGAACCGGCAAAAGCACTGTCGGGAGGCGTTTGGCACAGTCGCTCGCTTGGAACTTTGCCGATACGGATTATGAAATTGGAGAAGTGACGAAGTTAAGTGTGAGTGAAATTTTTCGCCGGCATGGAGAGACTCGTTTTCGGTCAGAAGAAAGAATCGTTGTCGAGCGGTTGTCTCAGGAAGAGAAACTTGTCATTGCGACGGGCGGGGGGACGGTACTGAATCCGTCAAATTGGAGGGCCTTGGCTGAGAACGGAATTATTATCAGCTTATATGCTACCTTAGAGGTTATTCTCAATCGGATCGGTCATAGGAATGACCGCCCTCTCCTTAGGAATACCAGAGAAGAGATTGAAAGCCTGTGGTCAGAACGGCAGCCCTATTACGAAAAGGCTGATTTTACGATTGATACCACGTTTAAAACGATTGATGAAGTTGTGAGCGAGATTCTTGCTCTACTTGGGGGGATGGCTATCCATGAATTCACCAGAATGGCAAAAGATTGAAGTATTGGCGGATAGGAAATATCCGGTTTATTTAGGAACTTCCCTTGAAGAATTAGGTGCTTATTTGCCTGCGCTGCCTGAAAAAGTCGAACATATTCTGATCATCTCACACCAAAAGGTCCTGGACTTATATGGCGGGCGGCTTATGAAAGGCCTGGGAGACTATCGCGTCAATTTGCTAGTCGTTCCTGCGGGGGAAGCAGAAAAGTCTTTAGAACGTTTAAGCCAATTGACTACGGCGGCTTTAGGCTATGGTGCTGATCGTAAAACCCTGGTCATTGCTTTGGGCGGAGGAGTGATTGGGGATCTGGCCGGTTTTTTTGCCAGTGTTTTTATGCGGGGAGTGCGCTTGATACAAGTTCCTACCACCTTGTTGGCTCAGGTGGACAGCAGTATTGGCGGTAAAGTTGCCGTCAATCATCCGGCCGGCAAAAACATTTTAGGTGCTTTTCATCCGCCGCAAGCTGTTTGGACTGATTTTACGACTTTAGAAAGTTTGCCTTGGCTTGAAGTAGAAAATGGCTTGGCGGAAAGTATTAAACACGCCTTAATTGCCGATCCCGGGCTTTTCAATTTCTTTGAAACTCAAGTAGACAGTATAAAGCAGCGTGATCCTTTGATCTGGCGAACGATGGTGACAAGGTCTTCCTCAGTTAAAGTTAAGATAGTATCTCAGGACGAGCGGGAACAGGGGATTCGCGGGCTGTTGAACTTGGGCCATAGCTTTGGGCATGCTTTGGAAACCGAAATGAATTATCGAGGTGTAACCCACGGCCAGGGAGTTAGCATTGGTATCGTTGCGGCCGCCCATCTAGCCGGCGCTAAAGGATTCATTTCCTTAGCCGAAGTGGAGAGAATTAAACAATTGCTGCGCAATTATGGCTTGCCGATAGCAATCCCAGGTCAAAATCCTCAAGCCTTGCTGCAGCGGATGCAAGCGGACAAAAAAAATCAAGGGGGACGCAAAATTCTAATTCTGCCGCAAGGAATCGGGAATGCTGTGATTTCTCAAGACTGTACGGATAATGAAATCCTGGCTGCCTGGCAGCAAGTCATTTCGGGTTAGGGAAGCTTTTAAGAGTTGCTTGAATTTTATATAGAACTATAAGAGTAAGGTCTGACAGAGCGAAAAGATTCTGTCGGATCTTTTGTTTTATTTTCTATAAGAGATGGAAAATGCTTGAATTCAGAGATTAATTGGATAGAAGAAATAATGATTACTAATCTGGTAAGGATATGTCGAGCAAAGAAGGAGTTTTAAGACGAACAGAGAAGGGTTACAGAAAATAAGCCAATTTAGGGGAGAATGCTGAATAATAGCTGGAGTGAATTGTTTTGCAGAAGAATGAGCAATCAGGATATAGCTTATGGGAACTGGCCTTGGTATTGTTTTTGATGGGTGTCCTTCTTTGCCTGGTCGTCCCACACTTTAGCTCATCAGCTTATTTTGTCAGAAATCAAGTTGACATGGCTAATAAACAGAGGATAGAAGGCGCCGCTCAGATATATCGCTTGGATGTTGGGCGTTATCCTGTCCGTGTTTCTGATTTAGTTTCCCTACCCGTGGGTGTCAGTGGATGGCGAGGGCCTTATTTGAAGGAAATACCTGTAAGTCCTTTCAACTCAGGCCAGGATTATCAAATTGACGCTTATGGACAAGTAAAATAGAAAAGGGAGTGGATAATCAGAGTTACTTGAGTGTTAAGAATTATTTGCTGTTTGGTTTATTTGGAAAATACGGGAGGAGATGGCGACGGGGAAAGATGGATGTGCCAAAGGTTATATATTGTTTGATGTGTTATTGGCGGTTTTTCTTTATTCAATAGGTTTTATGGCCTTGTTTGGGCTGATAGAGGAGGGGATTTTCGAAACTCGTCAAGCTTTTTCTCTCCTGGCAGGAGCTAATCTCGCCCAGAGCATCATGGATCAATTAGCGGCTCACAGCTGGAAAGAAAATATCGCTGCTCAAGCCTGTATACCCGGAGGAATTGTCGAGGGGCAAGAAGGGGATTTTCACTGGTTTATACACTCGGAGTGGGGTGACCTGCCTCAATTGTTGAGAACCAGTGTGGAGGTGCGTTGGGTGGAGCGGGGCAAGGAAGTCCAGTATAAGTTGGAGAGTCTTTATGAAGTTGAATAGGGTGCGGGCGGATGGCGGTATGACTTTGCTCGAAGTGGTTTTCGCTTTACTTATTGCCAGTATCTTCTTGACGAGTGCCTTGAGTTTACTGAACGAGCAATGGAAAAGCGCCAATGCTCTGAGGAGTCAACTGGAAGCCCAGTATGCTTCCCTGACCGCGGGAGAAACAATAGCTGCTGAAATTCGACGGGCCAAAACTGTGCAATGGCTTTCCGACCGTAAAGAATTAATGATTCTGCCTCTGCCGGATGAGGATAACCCCAATCCTACTCAGGACTCTTATTTTATCGCTGATCTGGATAATGATGGAACAAAGGATCTGTATTGGAAACATTTGGGCGTATCTCAGCCTATTGCCAGCTATCTGACAAATTGGGAAAGCTCGGAGGTGGAACCAGGACTTTGGGAGGTCTCTTTACATATCAGTGCCGGTGGGCAAAACGCTCTGTGGAAAATGAGAATACGGCAGCGTGTGCCGGTTTTATCAGCTTGCTCATCCTTATTTTGTTGGCAACGTTCTCAGGACTTGGTATGGAAGTGTATTTGAAGGCTAATATTGAGAAACGGATGCTTAAACGTGAACTACAGAGCCGACAAGCTCTTTATGTGGCCGAAGGCGGAATTGAATGGGCGAAAGCACATCTGCAGGAAAACCCTGGGTTACGGCAGGGAGAGCTTGCTTTGGACACGGGGCAGGCAATAATCGTGATTCAATCAAGTAGCGGTGGGTATCAAGTGATTTCTGAAGGGCATTCAGGTTTAGCCGTTCGTAAAATCGAAGAAACTCTGCAACTCGATGGGGAAAGATGGAATATTACGGCTTATAAGGAGTTACACAGGTGATTATGAAAAAGGGAGATGAATTTGTTCAATATCTGCTCACATATGGTAATCTAGACCTCCAAAAGATATCCCGAGAGTTAGGACAAGAGCTGAGTTCTGAAGATGTCTCCGGAGAAGATCTTGTTCAGCGGGGATTTTTGTCTAAAGAGCAATTCAGTGAAGCGATGCGCAGATACTTAGGTATTCCCGAGGTTTCCCTGACTCAAGTCATCTTTGACCCGGCGGTAGTTGGACTAGTTCCTGAGGAGATGGCCCGCCGCTATACACTTATTCCGTTTCAACGCCAGGCCGGAGTTTTAAGGGTGGCCATGGCTGATCCTACGCATGAACGCGCTCTCCGGGATCTTCGGGTGATCACGGGGCTGCAGGTTGAGCCGGTATTTTCCGACCAGGAAGAAATTCAAGCAGCCATTCGACAGCATTTAACGGTCGAACAATCCGCGGCTAAACTCAATCATTTAGCTAAGCGTACTATGGAAGCAGCGGGAGTTTGCAGAGAAAACAGCGAGTATGACGTCCAGGAAGAGGATGCGCCTACCCTTAAATTAGTATACTCTGTGCTTCATGAGGCAGTCTTACAAGGAGTTAGCGACATTCATTGGGAGCCGCGCCAAAAGGATTTTGTCGTTCGCTATCGCGTTGATGGAAAACTCATCCGGAAACATACTTTTTCAGTGAATGTTGCCCGGAGAATTATATCCTCTCTCAAAATTATGGCTCAGATGGATGTAGCGGAACGGCGCTTGCCCCAAGATGGACGAATGACTTTTAACGTCGGAGCAAGGCGTGTAGATATGCGGATGTCCTCTCTTCCTACAGTGCATGGAGAGAAAATTGTGATTCGCATCTTGGACCCGGAGATGACCCAGCGTTCTTTGAAGGATTTGGGAATGCGCTCAGAGGTTGAAGCGGGGGTGCGGGGATTGTTAAAGCATCCGAACGGCCTGGTTTTAATCGTCGGTCCGACGGGAAGCGGCAAAACAACGACTTTGTATGCACTTTTGCGGGAATTGAATGCCGAGGAGCAAAATGTCATCTCGATTGAGGAACCCGTCGAGTATCAACTTACTGGGATCAATCAGGTTCAAGTGAATCTTCCCGCGGGTCTCAGTTTTGCGGTTGGCTTGCGGCATATTCTGCGCCAGGACCCGGATGTGATTATGATTGGTGAAATTCGTGATGAAGAGACAGCACGAATAGCGATTAGAGCATCTCTCACAGGTCACTTGGTATTATCCACTTTACATACGAATACCGCAGCTGAAGCCCTGGTCCGGCTTACTGATATGGGCATAGAGCCCTATTTGCTGGCCTCTGCGGTCAATGGGGTTCTGTCACAACGCTTAGTTCGCCGTTTATGTGACGCTTGCAAAGTAAGTTACCAGGTAGCTGAGGTTGAAAAACGAGTGCTTCAATTACCGAGTTCCACAACTCATCTTTATCGTCCAGGGGGATGCCCCCAATGTTTGGAAACAGGTTTTCGAGGAAGAATTGGAATTCACGAGCTTTTACCCTATAACCGGGAGATTAAGGAATTAGTACTTACTCAACATAATTCTCGGGACATTGAGCGGCAGGCGGCGGCTTCCGGAATGATGACGGTCTATGAAGACGGCCTTTTGAAAGTCATCCGAGGTTTAACGACTGTGGAGGAAGTACTATTCATGACTTCTAAAATTGATGAAAAAGAAGAGAGCGAGATAAGATGATTTCAATGAGAGAGCCTCATCAAGCGCCTGCGGTTATTCAAACAAATGATGGATAAAGGGATTTTGGAGCTTGCCGCCAAAGGTCTGGCAACTGATAGGATTGCCGGGGGAAAATTGCAGAGTTCCGGGGGTGTACGCAGATGAGCAAGCAATGGTTTGCCTGGAAAGCATTGAATGATCAACAAACTATGCTGAGCGGTTTGCAGATAGGAGAGGATGCAGCGGAGGTTCAGGCGCGTCTAAGGAGTGAAGGATATTTTCCCGTAGCCATAAGAAAATGCAAGAAGTCTCTAAAGGAATTCGTATTGTATCGGGGCAAGGTTCGCTGGAGTTTTCAAACCAGGCGATTAGCTAATTTATTAGAAGCTGGAATACCCTTACTTCAGGCTTTGGAAATTATGACCCTCTCAAAGAGTAGATTGACCTTCGAACAAAAACAATGGCAAAGAGTCAAAGATCAGGTTATGACGGGAGGTGATTTAGCGGAAGCTTTGAAAGATCTTGATTCTCCTCCCAGTCCCTACGCGCTTTCCATGATCAAAGCCGGAGAATATGCCGGAAACGTTGGCAAGGCTCTCAGCGACGTTGCTGATGAGTTAGAACGGGACGATACGTTTCGCCTGAAAATACAGACTGCGCTCGCTTATCCTATGCTTTTAGTAATAGCTGTCCTGGTTGTGCTTTTGGTCCTTTCCACCGGAGTGCTGCCAATGTATGAGAGACTGTTTGCAAGTATGGACGTGGAGCTGCCTTTTGTGACCCGGGTCATTTTTATGGTTGGGAGGGTATTGCCTTTCTTTCTATTAAGCTTATTTTTTCTGACGGCAGGAGGAATTCTCGTTTTCAGGTTTAAAAACCCCGGTAATTGGAAAATAAACCTTAAAGGTTTGATAGGGCATCTTCCCCTCCTTAGCAAGATCTATCGTTTAAGTGACTTGGTTCAATTTACCCGAATTTTGGGTTGTCTGTTAACGACGGGAATCCCTTTGCTGGAGGCTTTGAATTTGACGGCAGACACTTTGCGCAGTTCGGGCATGTTGAAATTGACGGAACAGCTTGTGCAAAGTGTCCGACAGGGAAACCGCATGGCCTATGTATTGAGTGCCAGCGGCATTTTTCCGGAAGAGGGAGCTGAGATGGTAGCCGTTGCTGAGGAAACCGGCAAACTGGATATGATGTTTTATCACATTACCTGTTTGTTTCGCAAGGATCTTGAATATCAGCTCGAACGGCTGACCCGTATGGTAGAGCCGGCCTTGATACTTTTATTAGCGGGATTTATTGGGGTAGTGGCCGGTGGGGTTATGCTCCCGATTTTTGAGCTCAGTTCACATGTTTAATTTAGTTAAGACTCTCTGAATTTGGAGGAGAAAGAATGAGAGGAATGAAAAGGCTCGGAAATGAAGGCGGTTTTACTTTACTGGAAGTTATGGCGGTCATCATTATCGTGGGCGTCATTGCAGCCATAATCATTCCTAAATTAACCTTAAGTACGGAAAATGCACGGAAAAAAGCGGATGTAGCAACGGCACATCAAATAAAAGCCGCACTGGACCGCTATCAGGTTGAAAATGGAATTTATCCTAAAAAAACAGAGATTGAGATCAAGGAAACGGGTGAAGTCAAGAGCGCAAAACTGATTCCGAAGTATATTGGAAAATTAGACAAGTCGACGACACAACAGGCTGTTGCAGAGGTGAATAAAGGGTTTGGACTTGCAGACCTAAAAGCTGATGCGGAGGATAGTTCACTTTTTCTCATTCCGGAACCTAAAGCAGGTGAGACAGTTCATACAATTATGATTTATTTAACGAATGATGGCCTGGCGGCTGAAGTTCGAGCTTATGACGGGGATTTAAAAAACGTCCTTTGGACGTCCGCCAATTGAACCTTGTGAGAGAATTTTGTAGTTCATCGCCTAGATTGAAGAGGGGGCATGTCGTTGTTTTTACCGCTGGAGAATATAATACTTGGAGTATTTGGCCTCCTAATCGGCAGCTTTTTAAATGTGGTAATTTATCGGGTTCCCCGTGAAGAATCGATTGTCTCACCCAGATCTCACTGCCCGAAATGCGGGCAGGTTCTGCGGGCTTGGGAGCTTATTCCTGTGATTAGTTTTTTGCTGCAACGCGGGCAGTGCAGAACCTGTAAAGCGCCTATTTCCTGGCGCTATCCTGCCGTTGAGTTTTTGACGGGTTTTCTTTTTTATTTGACAGGTGAATTTGGAGTCAGTATGGCTATTCATCCGGTACGATTATTATTAGAGCTGGTATTTGTATCTGTTTTGATTGCCTTATCACTGATTGATTTGGATACATTTTGTTTGCCGGATGTCCTAACTTTGCCGCTCTGGGGCCTGGGGATTTTGAGCGCTCTGCTCATACCGGGAAGCCCCAGTGGTTGGGATAGTGTCCTGAGTTCGCTGGGTGCCGGAGGGATTTTTTGGATGATTGCCAAAGTTTACCCCCAAGGAATGGGACTTGGAGATGTTAAATTAGTGGCTGCTTTAGGAGCGTTTTTAGGATTCCCCTCTATTTTTCTGGCCGTTTTCTCAGGGAGCTTTCTTGGGGCTCTTGTCGGAATTTTCTCCATTTTGACAGGCCAAAAAGGTTTCAGGCAACAAATTCCTTTTGGACCTTATCTCTCTTTTGGAGGGATCTTAGCGCTGCTGTGGGGAGGACGGATTTTCGATCATTACTGGCTATGGATGCGATAACAGGAGGGCACTCTATGGGTAAAGAGTCTGTGATTTATGAGATAACAGATTGTGAACTGCGGGTGTTTAAATTTCCTTTGCCTGTATTTAAAGGCCTTAAGCTTAAGGCTGAAGCTGGCGAAGTTAGCTTTGAGCGCATTTCAATTTCCGGAGTTATCGAACAAGGAATTGTTCAGGATGAAAGCGCGTTGCTTAGTGTACTGACCAAGTATTGCACTGAGCATTCCTGTAAATGCCATCAGGCCTGCTTAGCTATTCCTCTGCAAACAGGGATTGTGCGCTCCTATACTATACCTTGGCTTTCTAAGCGGGACAGAAGATCGGCAATTTCTCTTTTAGCTGCGGAAGAAATGCCGAGTCAGTCAGATTTAATCTATGATTACGCTGTTTTGGCTGAAGAAAAGCCTAAAAGCTTGAAACTAGTCCTGGGAGCCGTACGGAAAAGCATCCTGCAACAATATGTGGCAATTTTTAAACGAGCGGATATTGAGGTTGTAGGTATTAATTTCTCCTTGGCTGTTTTAGGACAAAGCCTGGGTTTTGAGTTCAACGAAGATGTACTTTATCTGGAGGGCGAATCCCAAGGGCTTCAGGCGGCAATATTTCGAGGAATTATACCGGAAAGCCTGCACCGGCTGCGCTCGCCGCAACAATGGCCTGGCTTATTCCCTGAACAGCAGAATGGGGCCAAGACGGATGAGCCTCTGGAGCAATGGGAAAATGAAATTCGGCGCTTTCTTTTATATCATAAGACTCAGCATCCTGATCTTAATTTTCAACGCCTGGTTTGGAGTGGTGACTTAAGAGTTGAGCGTCTGGCCCAAGCTCTTTTGGGCGCGGAACAGGTTTCGTCTGTGGAAAATATTGAGTTGAAGTCTGTACCGGAAGCTTGGCAAAAGGTCCTGGCGGAGTATAAAGGTCACAGTGAGGTGGCAGTGGGATATGGCCTGTTGATTCTCTCTCATCGGCCTGTTCTTAATCTTTGGCGACGCCCTCGAAGGGAACGGGCAGTGGAGCGAAGATATCAGGTACTGGCTCTCGTTCTTTGTGGACTCTTTTTCTTGGGAAATATAATTTGGTGCTTATTTTACGTAAAGTCTTTATCCTTAGAGAAAGAAGTTGAAGTGCTTGCCGGGCAAGGCGCTAAGATTGAGGCAGGAATACAGCAGCAGAATGATCTGGAGGCGGCTTGGAACAAGGTCAAAATTCATTCCGGGCGAATAGGAGAAGATTTAGCCCAAGTTCAAGCTTTGTCAGGACAGGAGCTGGAGATAGAACAAATAGTTTTCAAACAAGGAACCATGTCTTTACGCGGCAAGGCTAGAACCGCGCAGAATGTGGAAGCTTTAATCCAAACTCTGCGGGCAATGGGCTGGGATCAACCTGCTCTCTCAAGCTATCAATCGACAGCGCTTAACAATATTGAATTTTCTCTGACAGCCAAGCAGCGTAAAATGAGATTAACCTCTGATGAAGGAGGGTAATTATTGGCCTATTTTTCAAGAAAACCTTACAGTTCCGGTCTCAAAATTCCCGTGCTTTCCCGTTCCGGGAAGATTTCTCTGAATAAAGTCAAAGGTGTTGCGGCAGGACTTTTGCTTTGCCTGACCTTAGGGTTCCTTTTGCTTTGGCGTCCGGCATATGATCGTTCACAGGGTTTGCAAAAGGAAAAAGACTATTGGCAGCATGTCATAAAAATGGGACGTAATGAAAGAAAGCCTATTTTCCAGAGTATGCTCTTAAGTTTAGACCAATTACCCGATGCTATTGAGCAATGTCGAGATGTTTTCCAGCAGAAAGGTGTCAAAGTGGGAGCCTTGAATGTTGAACGGTTTGGAGGACACAATGACGAGAGTTTGAAAGTGAGTTTTGATTATGCCTTGGTTCGGCTGCATTTACAGGGGAAATGGGAAGGTATTATCTCTTCCCTTAACACTCTGGAAAGTGTGCCGGACCGTGTGATTTATGTCCAAGAAATTGCTTTGGCTGCGGAAGGTGGAGAAGTATTGCTCCGGATCTATTGTTATACAGGAGATTAAAATTTCGGAAATAATATCCGTATCATGAATATATAGGTAACGTGACATTCCTTCTCTGTCATAGCTTAAAGAAGAGGAGGGATCTTAGGTGATTAAAGAATACATTCTTCAGCCAGGAGACAATTTTCATTGTCTGGCCCAGCGATGGGGGTGCTCCTGTGACGATTTTATACAAGTCAATCCCAATCTTGACCCTTTGAAGCTTCAAATAGGACAAAAAATTGTCCTTCCTGATTTTAAAGGCGGTCTCAAAGGGACGGAACATTATGCCGATCTTAGTGTGGGCCAAGGCCAGGAATTTGTGGGGGAATATCTCGATAATGTTGAATTTGAAGTAGAAGGTGTTCGTTTTCGTCTGCGGCGCATCGGAGAACCTAAAACTCCCCATGAGATTCATTTTATTCTTCCCCGCACAGAGATTCGCAAAATTCAACCCGCTGGAGAAGGGGGACCGGCCGAATTACAAATCATGCTCAGCAATCTGGATGTCGTACTTTCTCCGCGTCTGTTAAGCGGGGAAGGGGACAAAGCTGAACAGGTCAAGGCCACACCTCAATCGACAGTTCGCACGAAAGTTCAACAAAGTCCTCAAACCTCCCTGCATTTTCCTCAGAAGCGGGCAGAGCAGGAATCTCGGGTTTCAGAGCAACTTGTCTAAAGTGAAAGTGTTTAGTTCCGCCTCCGTATAACGGAGGTTTTTGTTTGGAATAGTAACTATTAACTTTGCTACTCTGTTAAATTATGATAATATTCTTGGTAAAGACGAGGAAGTGATGAATTGGCAACTATTTGGGTGTTTCATGGTCCTAACTTGAATTTATTGGGAGTACGTGAACCTCAACATTATGGTTCGCGCACCTTAGCAGAGATAAATCAGGAAATGCTGGAGATCGCCAAGTCTGCCGGATTAAACGCAGAATGCCGGCAAACGAATCATGAAGGAGACCTGATTGATTGGATTCAAGCCCTCACCCCAGCGGATTTTTTAATCCTCAATCCGGGAGCTTGGACTCATACTAGTTACGCAATTCGGGATGCCATAAGTGCTGTCAAGGTACCTGTTGTTGAAGTTCATCTCTCGAATATTCATGCCCGTGAAGCATTTCGCTCCAGTTCCTTGATTGCGCCTGTTTGTCTTGGGCAAATATCCGGATTGGGAGCGGATGGGTACGCCTTGGCTATGCGTTACGCCATTGATTACCAAATTCGTCGTGAAAAAGAATAGAGGAGGTAGCCTTAATGAAGCGCTTGGAACAGATGCGCCAACGAATGCAGGAAGAAAACATTGATGCCTATGTGGTTCTTCGCCCGGAAAACGGAAGATACTTAAGCGGCTTTACCGGCGGAGAAGCTACATTGCTGATTACGCTCACTAAAGCTTTTTTGTTGACAGATTTCAGGTACATAGAGCAAGCTAAGGAGCAAGCTCCTGACTTTGAAATTGTAAAGACCGGACACGATCACTTTTTAACGATTAGTGAACTTGGGCTTCAGGTAAAACGGGTGGGCTTTGAGGGAGATTTTATTACCTATTCCGACCATGAAAAGCTGAAACAATCATTTTCCCAAAGTGAACTTTTATCCTTGCCTAGCCTTGTCAGTGACCTGCGTTCCGTCAAGGATGAGCAGGAAGTTAATTTAATCCGCCAAGCCGTGCGAATTGCCGATGCTGCCTTTTCCGAAACTCTGAAAACTATTGAAGTCGGGCAGACAGAACAGGAAATTGGGCTCAATCTGGAGTTTTCTATGCGTCGCTTGGGAGCTAGCGGCGGTTCCTTTGAATTTATCATAGCTTCCGGCAAGCGTTCTGCCCTGCCTCATGGCACAGCAACTCCGAAAAAGGTACAATTTGGAGAGCTTCTAACGATGGATTTCGGTGCAATTTACCAAGGATACTGCTCGGATATTACACGGACTATCGCTTTAGGTGAACCTTCTGAGAAACAACGAGAAATTTATGCCCTTGTTTTAGAAGCTCAAAAAGCCGGGATCGGAGCGGTTGCTCCCGGAAAAACCGGAAAAGAAGTTGATGCGGCAGCCCGCAAAATTATTGAAGATGCCGGATATGGGGAATACTTTGGGCATGGCCTCGGACATTCCGTGGGTTTGGCGATTCACGAGGGTCCGAATTTTAATGTGCGGGAAGAACGTGTACTGAAGCCGGGCATGGTGCTTACCGTGGAGCCGGGAATTTATCTTCCGGATTGGGGCGGCGTAAGAATTGAAGATATAGTTCTGGTGACGGAACATGGCTGTGAGGTCTTGACCCAGGCACCGAAAGAACTTATTATCTTGGAGTAGAATAAATATTGCAGGAACTAGTTGCACTTGGGCTATCCGGAAGTTATACTTTCGTTGGTACAAAAGAATTTTAGGAGGAACGATCGATTTATGATTTCTTCGAACGATTTTAAGACAGGACTTACTATTGAAATTGATGGCGACGTTTTTTCAGTGGTTGAGTTTCAGCACGTCAAACCAGGCAAAGGAGCCGCCTTTGTTCGTACAAAATTGAAAAATGTAAAAACCGGCGGGGTCGTTGAACGCAAGTTTAACGCCGGCGAAAAAGTGAATAAGGCTCATGTGGAGCGCCGCGAAATGCAATACCTGTATAAAGATACGGATCACTATGTGGTTATGGATAACGAGAGTTATGAACAAGTTTCTTTGACCCAGGACCAAATCGGCGATGGCGTGAAATGGCTTAAAGAAAATATGACCTTAGGGGTTCTTTTCTTTGATACGGAAGTCATTGGCGTCGATGTGCCCAATTCTGTCCAACTTCTTGTGACAGCAACCGAGCCGGGAGTCAAGGGTGATACGGCTACTGGGGGGACCAAACCGGCTACCCTGGAGACCGGAGCGATTGTGCAAGTACCCTTCTTTGTTAATGAGGGGGATGTCTTGATTATTGATACCAGAACAGGAAACTATGTTCAACGGGCTTAATTGAAACATGTTATCACCTCCTATGGGACACACTAGATTTAGTTGGACCATTAGGAGGTGATTTTGTGTTATCCCCGAAAACTGCAAAGTTAAGCGTGATTCCTCTGGGCGGAACCGGAGAAATTGGCAAAAACCTGCTTGTCTTTGAATATGAAGACTCAATCGTTGTCATCGACGGAGGTGTTAAATTCCCTGGTGAGGAATTGTTGGGGATCGATTTAGTGATTCCCGATATCTCCTATTTAGAAAAAAACCGTGATCGAATCCGAGGTCTTTTTATTACCCATGGTCACGAAGATCATATCGGTGGTCTGCCTTTTATTTTGCCGAAATTAAATATCCCTATTTATGGGACAAAATTAACGTTAGGCTTAGTCATGGCAAAGTTCCAGGAACGTGCTCCCTACCCCGAATCTTTAGTTCACCCTATTGAACCGGGCGAAGTGATTCAAGCCGGGGCTTTTCAAGTCGAAGCCTTTCGTGTAACCCACAGCATTCCCGACGCAGTGGGCTATTCCTTGCTCACTCCCGTTGGCAGGGTGGTCTACACCGGGGATTTTAAGGTTGATTATACACCTATTGATGGGCAAAACATGGATCTCGGCAAGCTTGCCGCTTGGGGAGAAGAAGGAATTTTGGCCTTGCTTTGCGATTCGACGAACGCGGAACGACCAGGTGTGACCATGTCTGAAATGGTTGTGGGGAAAACATTGAGAGAGTGGTTTGAACGCGCTGAAGGAAAAATTATTTTGGCTTCTTTCGCTTCCAATGTACACCGGATACAACAGGCCGTTGATGCGGCGGCAGACATTGGACGCAAAGTTTGTGTCGTTGGCCGGAGTATGGAAAGCGTTGTGAAAACGGCCACTGAGATGGGGTATTTAAAGCTTCCCTATGAAGAGATCCTAGTCGATAGTTCAGAGGTGGATAATGTTCCCGCGGCAAAATTGCTGGTTCTGACAACCGGCAGCCAAGGGGAGCCTTTGGCTGCTTTGACTCGGATGGCTACCGGCAGCCACCGGCAAATTAAAGTTGAAGTCGGAGATATGGTCATCATCGCCGCAACCCCAATTCCCGGAAACGAAAAACTCGTTGGTAAGACAATCAACCATCTTTATCAAATCGGGGCGGAAGTTGTCACTAAAGAGATGGGCCAAGTTCATGTTTCCGGCCATGCCAACCAAGAAGAGCTTAAGCTTATTATCCGGCTGGCCCGCCCCCGTTACCTTATTCCTCACCACGGCGAAATCAGGCATCAGGTTGCTTTACGAAGGATAGGGCAAACGCTCGGTTATGCCGACAAAGATATTGCTTTAACACAACTGGGCTCTCGGGTGGAACTTAGTCCGGGCCGCATGGAATTTGGAGAGAATGTGGAAGCTGGGAGTGTTAATATCGATGGCTTGGGTATAGGCGATGTGGGGCAGATTGTCCTGCGTGACCGTCAACAGCTTGCTCAGGACGGGGTTGTGATAGTGGTAGCGGCTTTTGCCAAAGAGAAGCCTTACCATCTTCTATCCGGGCCGGATATTATTTCCCGGGGATTTACCTTTATGAAGGAAGCGGGAGAGTTAGTGGACGGAGCAAAAAAAGTGGCAAACAATACGCTGACAGTCCAATTCCAGAAAGAGCAGTTTGAATGGGGTCTTTTAAAAACCCTTCTTCGCGACAGCCTGGGCAATTATTTTTGGGAAAAGACTCATAGGCGTCCAATAATTTTGCCGGTGTTGCTTTCAATTTAAATAAAAAAAGGAGGGTCTTCCTCAAACGGAGAGTGCAACGGGTTGTTTTAAAGCAGCTGGGGGCACTCTTTATTAATTGTCTTTTTTTTCCTCGGATTAAATTGCGATCTGGCCTGGTCTATTTGCAGGGAATTATTCGTCTTTTGGAGAATATGATCAAAAGAAAGGAGTCCTTGCACGTGGGCATAAGAATACGGAGATTCAAGTTAAACAGACAGACATTTCGCAGCATCTCTCCTTTGAAGGTCGCAATTCTCTATGCCTTGTTTAGCGGAGGATGGATTCTTTTGTCAGACCATTTCTTAGAGATGACCGTTTCCAATCAACAGTTGTTTTTGGAGTTATCAACCTTGAAAGCTTTGCTCTGTGCTCTCTTCACGGCGTTTTTGCTTTATCTTTTACTTCAATGGGGATTTAAAGAGTTGGCCTATAAAACTCATCATGATGCGCTGACAGCTCTGCCCAACCGCCTGCTGTTTAATGAACTTTTAAAACAGGCTTTAGCCCAAACCAGGCATAAACGCGGTCAGCTGGCTGTTTTGTTTTTGGATTTAGACCGCTTTAAGCTGATCAATGATACGATGGGCCATAATCTGGGAGATCTTCTTTTAAAAGCGGTCGCAGAGCGAATACGTGGAACCTTGCGCGAAGGGGACACGATCGCCAGACAGGGCGGAGACGAATTTTTAGTTCTTCTGCCTGAGATCAGTCACGATCAGGAGGCTGTCAGAGTGTCGGAGCGGATCTTAGCAGCCTTCACGCAACCGTTTATCATAGACGATAGTGAAGTGTACATGAGCACAAGTGTGGGAATCAGTCTATACCCAAGAGGAGCCAGCGATATTGAATCTTTGGTAAAACAAGCGGATACAGCCATGTATTACGCTAAAGAATTAGGCCGGAACAATTGTCAGCTTTTTACCAATGGTCTTAACATTAAAGCCAATGAACGGCTTTCAACGGAAAATAATTTGCGCAAAGCTTTAGCGCGCAATGAGTTCATTCTTCATTATCAGCCTCAGGTTGATTTTCATAAAGGCTGTATTGTTGGACTTGAAGCCTTGGTCCGCTGGGATTCCAAAGAGCACGGACTTGTTTCCCCGTTGTCATTTATTCCTATTGCCGAAGAAACGGGTTTGATTGTTCCGATCGGGGAATGGGTATTGGAGACTGCCTGCAGGCAAAATATGATTTGGCGGGCTCAAGGGCACCCCTTTATGCGCATGGCTGTGAATATATCGGCCCGTCAATTTCGTGAGCCGAATTTTGTTAAAAGGGTGGCGGAAATTTTGGCCAAAACCGGGATGGAGCCGGAATGGTTGGAACTGGAGATTACGGAAAGCATCGCTATGGAAAACGGGGAAGCGTCACTCGAAATGTTAAGACGTTTCAAGGAGTTAGGTGTGAGAATTTCGATTGATGATTTTGGAACAGGGTTCTCTTCCCTGAATTATCTGCGCCGTATGCCTATTGATACGTTGAAAATAGACCAGTCGTTTATTCGGGATATCAGCAGCGGCGACAATGGCAAAGAAATCGTCACGGCCATTATTCAACTTGCCAAAAACCTTCGCTTAAAAGTGGTTGCAGAAGGGGTGGAAACGAGTTCACAGTGGTCTTTTCTCAGAGATAAACGATGTGATGAAATGCAGGGATTTCTCTTTAGCAAAGCGGTCGGCCCCAAAGAAATGGAAATGCTGCTCAGCCGATTAGCTTAATTTAAGAACAAAAGATTATTTTACGAGAGCAAGATTTCCTAAATTCGATTGTCATTGTTAAACAAATTGGAGAGTAAAAAAGCCGGGTACATGCAGTCTCATTCATGTACTCGGCTTTTTTATACAGTTGGCCAAACATGCCGCGAAGCGGCACCACTGATCAATAAAAATAGACCTTTGGGGGTCGGGCAGCTTCGCCCACATTGTTCACTCAGCATTCCGAGGCTTGTCCGTTTTACAGCCCAGCCCTTCCAGCTAGTGAAAATACTTTTTCCATTCCAACCATGTCTAAAATAGTCAAGGCGGACATACCTTCAATTAAGGGGGGCAAAGACGTGTCGCTGCATTATCAATTATCTGTCATCCAAAGAGAGAAAATAGTGCCCGCAGCATCGAAACTTTCAGTTTCTAAGCAAAATGTATCGGCCTTGAAAGATATGTCCAAGTGGTTTGGCGAGAGCGTCCGCTTAATCTTGAATAAAGTTCAGGATCTTGGATTTCAGGAAGTCGAAGAAATCCGTTTAAGGGTCGGTCAGCCATTCTTGCTCAGAACCGCCAATAAGGATCTTTTTCTCAACAGCGACGGTCAAATTACTGCGCCGGACAGAGCTTATATAGTGACTTCGGGGGACCTGACAGCAACTCTGGAAAGGATGACTCAAAGTTCGGTCTATGCAGTTGAAGAAGATCTGAGACAAGGCTTTTTAACGCTGCCCGGAGGGAACCGAGTAGGGGTAACAGGAGAGGCGGTTCTTCAGCAAGGTCAAATCCAAAAGATGAAGCATATTTCCTCTCTGAATATTCGTCTTGCTCATGATGTTAAAGGTCAAGGCTGTTGTGTTTTACCTAAACTTCTCCAAAGCGACGGCTCACTTTGTCATACTTTGTTAATCTCTCCTCCTCGAGCAGGAAAAACTACTCTTCTGAGAGATCTGGTCCGCATAATTAGTAACGGAGTTCCTCACCTGGGGTTTGAAGGACAGAGTGTGGGAGTTATCGATGAACGTGGTGAACTCGCCGGTATGTGGCAGGGGATGCCTACCTATGATTTGGGTTACCGCACAGATGTCTTGGATGGATGCCCCAAAATATCCGGTTTGAGTATGCTCATTCGTTCCATGGCTCCTCAAGTTATTGTCATGGATGAGTTGGGTCATCGCGATGAAGCTGCGGCTTTGCGAGATGCGCTGCGTACAGGGGTGAAAATTTTAAGCACGGCTCATGCCAGTTCTTGGGAAGAAGCGAAAAGCAGGCCAAGTTTAGCCTATTTGCTTGAGGAAGGAGTGTTTGAACGTTTGGTGGTGTTGAGCAGACAAAGCGGTCCGGGGACGATCGAGGAAGTTTACGATCTTAAAACTGGGAGGAGCCTGTGATGATAGTATTGGGGTGTATAGCACTGATTGCCGGTTGTGGATCAATGGGCTTGTGGCTGGCTCAGCGAATTCGACGCAGGCCAGAAGAATTGAGAGGATGCCTGGTCGCTCTGACTCTCTTGGATACGGAAATTGTTTGGGGGTCAACACCTTTACCAGAGGCCTTTTGTGTTTTGAAAGAACGAACAGATGTACCTTGGCAAGGGTTTTTCTCCGAATTGCAAAAACGCTTAGAACGAGGGGAGCCTGCCGGTGAGGCCTGGAATAATGAAATATCCCTGCAAAGTTCTCGATTTTGTTTGAAACAGGAAGATTGGCGGGTGATTCGAGATATCGGCAAAGGACTCGGGCGCTCCGACGGCCAGGAACAGCATAAACAGCTGGAACTTGTGCTGCGCCAGCTTACTATGTTAAAAGACCAAGTCGGAATTTGGTCGGAAAAGCAGGCAAAAATGTGGTCCTATCTAGGGTTCCTCTGTGGGATCGCAGGAGTACTCATTCTAATATAGCAAGAGAGGAGTCAAGAGCATGAGCTTTAATCTAATCATTACCGTTGCCGGAATAGGAATTTTGGTTGGGGTACTTGCTTCCGTTTTGAATCAATCCGGACGAGGGGAAATGGCTCAAGGTGTAACCATTATCGGAGTCATCGTGGTTCTCTATATCGTCGTCCAATCGATTTCAGAACTATTCACTTTAGTAAAGAGTGTTTTTAACCTGTACTAGGGGGCTAAAATGTGGAAATATGGCAAATAGTGGGACTAGCCCTGATCGTAACGATTATCAGCGTTGTTTTAAAACAGTTTCGACCGGAAATAGCTTTGCAGCTTTCGATTTTAGCCGGCGCAACCATATTTATATTAATTTTAAGTAAAATTAAAGTTGTCATTGATCTGCTCCAAACCTTAGCCGACCAAGCTAATATCAGCTCTTATTACTTATTGATCGTCTTAAAAATTGTCGGTGTGGCCTATCTGGCAGAGTTTGGGGCACAAATTTGCCGCGATGCCGGTGAGGGTGCTTTAGCCACCAAAATTGAAATTGCGGCTAAAGTCGGAGTTATTGTCTTAGCCATTCCAATTATTGTAGCCATTACCGAGTCCTTAGTGCGGCTCGTTCCGTGAGGTGATGTGTTTGAGGGTTACGATCGCCAAATTAATTCTTTTTCTCGTTGTCTTATGCAGTGGGACAACTCCTCCGCTATTAGCAGATGAGGTTTCCTCACCCCAGGCGCCGCAAAGCGCCGAAATTTCCCAGGGGGTCGATTTAAGCCAGCTGCAGGGCTTTTTGGACCAATTGGATCACGATGTGCAAAAGGGGATTACGAACTTTTCCCTCGCTCAAATGTTCGAAGACTTGAAAAGCGGCAAATTAGATTTATCACCGGAAAAGTTCGGTCAGATGCTGCTGGGTATCTTAACGAGAGAGATAGGAAACAGCGTTCCCCTGATTGGGAAGCTGCTGGTTCTGGCGGCTCTCGCCGGTATTTTAGGCCAGCTGCAGACAGCGTTTAGCGGAAATGTTGGCAAAACCGCTCAAGTAATGACCTACCTTGTTTTGCTGAGCATTGCGCTTACGTCGTTTCGTGAGGCTTTGAGCATAGCCTCGAGTGTCATTGACCAAATGGTAGGCCTGATGCAGACTTTATTTCCGGTTATGCTGACGTTATTAATTACCATGGGAAACCTGACAAGTGCAGCCTTATTCAAACCGCTTATCATGGGCAGCTTGACCGTCTTGGCGACAATCATTAAAACAATTATCCTGCCACTGTTCTTCCTTGCCGCGGTGCTGAAACTCTTTAATCATATTTCAACCGAGTTCAAGCTCAGCAAATTAGCCGGACTTTTTGAATTCGTAGGCAAGATTGCCCTAGGGGTTGTGATGACCATATTTATTGGAGTTATGACCGTTCAAGGAGTAACAGGTGGTGTGGCTGACAGTGTTGTTTTTCGGACAGCGAAATATTCTGCCGATCTTGTGCCTGTCGCCGGGAAGTTTTTCAAAGATGCAGTGGAGTTAGTGATAACTTCCGGATTGCTGTTAAAAAATGCCGTGGGAATTATTGCTTTGTTAGCGCTTGTTGTTATTTGTGTCGGCCCTCTGATTAAGCTTCTGGCGATGATTCTGGTGTTTCGGGTTTCGGCTGCTCTGGTAGAGCCTCTTGGCGAAAAGGGTTTGGCAGACAGTCTTCAGGATATGTCCAAAAGCCTGATATTTATCATAGTAACCGTCGCCTCCGTTGCGATTATGTTTTTCATGATGATAGCTGTCGTGATAGGTACAGGGACATTTTCCGTGATGTTGCACTGAGGAGGGGAGCATTGTGCAGACTCTGCAAAATTTAGTACGAAATCTGGCTCTGATTTTATTAGTGGCAACCTTTCTGGAAATGCTTTTGCCGAATAAATCAATGCGCGGATTTGTCCAGATGGTTATGGGCTTGTTTGTCATTTCCGCCGTCCTTGCCCCAATATCCACCTTGCTGCACACCCCCTTGTCCATGGAGATTCCCGCATGGAGCGAGGCTGCTCCTCAAGACCTTCCGGTGATTGCTGAAGAGCAGGGAGTTAAAGCCGGACGGAATGCTGTTCAAGAACAATATCGCCAAATCCTTGTCAACCAGATCGAGGCCTTGGCGCTAAGCACAAAAGGGGTTGAATCTGCCTCGGTGGATATAAAGTTTGCAGATGGAACAGGCGGTGTTGCTGATCAGCCTAAAATATCCGCCATAGATGTAACCTTGACGGCGGCCAAAGAGGAAATAGAACCTGTTCAGCCGATCACTATAGGGCCTAAGCCCCAAGCTCCCCAACAATCTCCCAAAAGCGACGAAGTTCGGGATAAAATCTCGGTCTTTATGAGCCTGCCTAAAGAGGCGATTCACGTTCAGGAACGTTAATTAATTTTTCAAGGAGGTCGATGGTGTGAAAATGCTCAAGCTCATTTCTTCAGAGAAAATGTTAGTAGGTTTAGTTGCGCTTATTGCGGTGGGCATGTCCTTTATATATTTGGGAAAAGGAACGGAGTCGCCGGCTCAAATGCTGCAGACAAAGCCGGCAAGTTCAGCAGTATCCGTCTCGGAGACTAAAATCAGTGCCTTGGAAAAGGAACTGGAAAATAAACTTAAAGCCAACCTTTCTTTAATGGATGGCGTAGGAAAAGTTCAAGTATCCGTGAGTTTGTCTACAGGGCTAAAAAGTGAGTATGCCCGCAATCAAAATGTTACCAAAAATACGTCTAAGGAAACGGACAAAGCCGGAGGAACTCGGGAGACAACCCAGGTCACTGAAAACAACCAGGTAGTTATGCCGAACGGTACATCTCAGCCCGTTATGGTGATGGAAGACCGTCCGGAGGTTGCCGGAGTTTTGGTTATCGCTGAGGGAGCTCGTGATCCTAAGGTTCGGGAAGGGATTCATACGGCGGTTCAAACACTCCTGAATATTCCAAGCGCTAAAATAACCGTTGTGCCAATGGGAGGAGTATAATGAATGGTAAAGGGAACATTAAAATCTGAACTCATGTTTAGTGACCGTCTGCTCCTTCTGGGAAAATTATTGGGACTTGTCGCCAGCTTGGGATTGATATTAGGGGCATTTTCAGTATGGTTTAATGCGCATCAGCGCCCTTCAGCCGTTTCCGGCGTACCGGCCTTAGCCGCTACGGCCTCTACTGTTGATCCCAATATAAAAATTCAGTTTGAAACTATTAAACCGGATGGCACCGGGGAAAACTATTTCGTAAATTATCGGTTGAAAAGAGAACAGTTTCGTCAGGAAACCAAGGCCATGCTCTCCGAATTACTTAATTCCAGTGTTGAAAAAACAAAAGCTCAGGCCCAAGAAAAATGGCTGGAGCTTAGTACCAAAATCCAAAGAGAAGATGAAATCGAAAACCTCCTGAAAATCAAAGGCTGCAAAGATGTCGTCGCTGATGTCAATCCGGACAATGTCACCTTGATTGTTTATGCCCCGAGTTTAACGCTTGATGAAGTCAGCTTAATCCAAACGATTGTTGTGCGGGAGACAAATATACAGTTGGCTAAAATTATGATATCTGTTGAAAATTAGGATTTTTGCAAATAATAAAGTTCTTTTATAAAAAGTTCTTTACCCTGAGCAGGAAAATGTTTCTTGAGAGCGAATTATAAGAGATAGGACTAAAGTCCTGGTTGAGAGGGAGAGGACTCCGAGAATGAACAGAATCTTAATTGCAGATGATGCAAGCTTTATGCGCTTAATGATTTGTCAAATCCTAGCGCGTAAAGGCCTTAAAGATATTGTTGAAGCTGAAAATGGCCGCCAGGCTGTTGAGCTTTACAAGTCTTATAGGCCAATTTTGACATTCATGGATATTACAATGCCTGAACTTGACGGGTTAGCGGCCCTTGATGAAATCTTGGGATTTGATCCCTCGGCTAAGGTAATCATTTGCAGCGCTGTGGCGCATGAAACGATGGTATTAGAAGCCCTACAGCGAGGAGCAGTTGATTTTGTTTCCAAACCTTTTCGTCCGGACGAACTTTTGAGAATCGTCAATAAGCACCTTAATTAAGCGGCCTGAAGAATTTTATTGAGCTGGCACTGGTGTGACAGCTTTTTAATTTGCCCAAAATACAATATACTTATTTAGAGTGCGTTGAAAATGGTTTCATTGCCCCATATAATAAGACATATGTTTTACTTGGGAAAGTATTATTTCCAGAGACAAAGTCTTATTCTAATTCGACAATATACCTTATTAAAAGTTTTGATGAGGTTATAGAAAGAGGGGTACGGCAGTGAAACCAGTTAAGATTACGGATACGACACTTAGAGATGCTCATCAAAGCCTTTGGGCTACTCGAATGCGTACGGAAGATATGCTGCCGATTTTAGAAGAAATAGACGAGGCAGGATTTTTCTCACTCGAAGTATGGGGGGGAGCCACTTTTGATGTCTGTCTTCGTTTCTTGGGAGAGGATCCTTGGGAACGTTTGCGGGAGATTAAACGCCGGGTGCACAAGACTCCGCTGCAAATGCTGCTTCGAGCGCAGTCCTTAGTTGGCTATCAACACTACCCGGATGATGTGGTGCGTGAGTTTGTTTCTTTAAGCGTAAAAAATGGAATTGACATTATCCGGATCTTTGATGCACTTAATGATGTGAGAAATATGGTTGTTCCTATGGAAGCTGCTAAAAAGGCAGGGGCTCATGTTCAAGCATCCGTCGTTTACACAATCAGTCCGGTTCACACCATAGAACATTACCTGGAAACTGCAACGGCACTTGCCGAGTTGGGCGCGGATTCAATTTGTATCAAAGATATGGCGGGGCTTCTCACACCGTTTAAAGCTTATGAATTAGTCTCATTGTTAAAGAAGGAACTTGGGATTATGATTCATTTGCACAGCCATTATATCGGAGGGATGGCAGTAGGCGCTTATTTAAAAGCAGCGGAAGCCGGTGTCGATGTCATTGACACCGCAAGTGTCCCTTTAGCTTTTGGGGCAAGTCAGCCTCCCGTGGAGACCGTTGTACGGGCATTTCAAGATTCGGCTTATGATACCGGGTTAAATCTTAGAAATCTGTTTCATATAGCCAAATATTTTGAAGCATTGCGTAAAAGCCGCGGTTTTGAGCGGGGGATAACCCGGATTTCTGACATGAGAGTCTTTGAACACCAGGTTCCCGGGGGCATGATCTCTAATTTGGTGTCTCAGCTAGAAGAACAAAGGGCTCTTGAGCGCATTCACGATGTTTTGGATGAAATCCCCAAGGTTCGAGCTGAGTTGGGATATCCTCCTTTAGTTACTCCAACGAGCCAAATTGTGGGGACGCAGGCCGTATTAAATGTTCTAAGCGGGGCAAGATATAAATTAGTGCCTGGCGAAGTTAAAGCTTATGTTCGCGGTTTATATGGCCGTCCTCCTGCCTCAATCAATCCTGAGATTCAAAAGAAGATTATCGGTGATGAAGAGCCTATGACCGTTCGCCCGGCCGATAAACTGGAACCGGGAATGGAGAAGGCCAAACGGGACAGCAGCGGGTTTGCCCATTCTCCGGAGGATGTCATTAACTTTGCTATTTTTCCTCAAATAGCTCGGAAGTTTTACGAGGAGAGAAAGCAGGGGGTTCTTCCCAAAAAAGAAATCCAAAGTACAGCGAACGAAACGAAATTAACCAAAGAAATGTGGCCGACGGGATTGTCTAAGGAGGATTCAAAAATGAATTTAAATGAAATAAAAGAACTAATTAAAATTATTGATAAAACTGAAATTAGTGAGTTGAATCTGGAAAGCGATGGAGTAAAAATCTGTATCCGCAAAGGGGCAAATGCTGCTTTCGGTGTGCCGGTCATTGCTCCTGCTCGTCAAGACGTGAAAGCGAGTGTCTTGGAGAGTGTGGGCTTTCAATCCGATGTAGGCATGGAGGCCCCGCTTAAAGCCTCAGAAACAGTTTTACGTCAGAATACCGAAACGATAACGGCACCGATGGTGGGAACTTTCTATAGTGCTCAATCTCCTGATGCCGACCATTATGTTGAAGTAGGCCAAAGAATCAGTGTTGGGCAGCCTGTCTGCATCATTGAAGCCATGAAGTTGATGAATGAGATTGAATCGGATGTTGAAGGAAAGCTAATTCAGATTCTGGTTGAGAATGGTCAGCCGGTCGAATATGGTCAGCCGTTGTTTATCATTGAGAAATAAGGAGAAAATTCATGTTTAAAAAAATCCTGATTGCCAATCGTGGAGAAATTGCTCTGCGCGTCATTCGGGCGTGTCGCGAGCTTGATATTGAAACTGTCGCAGTATTTTCTGAAGGAGATCGGGAGGCTTTGCATGTAAAGGCTGCGGATGAAGCGGTATGTGTGGGACCAGTGGCAAGTGCAAAAAGTTACTTGAATATTCCCAATATCATCAGCGCGGCGGAATTGACTGGGGTCGACGCTATTCATCCCGGATATGGTTTTTTATCTGAAAATGCTCGTTTCGCTGAGATCTGTGAGTCATGTGGGATCACCTTTATTGGGCCGTCCGCTCAGGCTATTGAAACAATGGGAGATAAAGCGAAAGCCCGAAAAACAATGATTGAGTCAGGAGTTCCTGTGGTTCCGGGGTCAAAGGATATCATTAAAGATGAACAAATGGCTGAGCAAGTCGCGGAAAGCATTGGTTACCCGGTTTTAATTAAAGCCTCGGCTGGGGGCGGAGGCAAGGGGATGCGGGTTGCTCAGAACGTTAAGGAACTGAGTAAAGCGATCCAAGCCGCTCAGAGCGAAGCTCAAGCAGCCTTTGGCAGTTCCGATGTTTACTTGGAGAAATATGTCGAGGAGCCGAGGCATATTGAAATCCAAATTTTAGGTGATAAATACGGCCACGTAGTACACCTGGGAGAAAGAGACTGTTCTTTGCAGCGTCGCCATCAAAAGCTTTTGGAAGAATCGCCGTCCATTGCTTTGAGTCCTGAGTTAAGGGCAAAGATGGGGGCTGTAGCAGTCAAGGCCGCTAAGTCGGCGAATTATTCCAGTGCGGGCACGATTGAATTTTTGCTGGATCGCCATGGAAATTTCTACTTTATCGAAATGAATACCCGGATTCAAGTAGAGCACCCGGTCACCGAATTGGTAACAGGACTCGATTTAGTGAAAGAGCAAATACGTTTAGCCGCGGGTGAGGCTTTAGGCTATACTCAAGAGGATATCCAAATACGCGGCTGGGCCATCGAGTGCCGAATTAATGCCGAAGATCCGGACAGGAATTTTATGCCCTCCCCCGGCACTTTGAAAATTTATCACGTTCCGGGCGGTCCCGGAGTGCGGGTCGACAGTGCGGCCTATCAGGGATATACTGTTCCGCCTTATTATGACTCAATGGTTGGAAAGCTGATAGTTTGGGGTGCAACCCGGCAGGAAGCTATGCAGAGGATGAAACGTGCTCTTGAAGAATTTGTGATTGAAGGGATTCATACGACAATACCTTTCCATCTGAAAGTTTTAGAGAATGCTTTTTATCGGCGAGGGGAAGTATATACAAACTTTATTCAGCGCCGCATCCTGGGAGAGTAACTTGCAGGTTTTTAGCAGGCAATAATTTAGGGCATCAAGATGGGGCGTTCGCAAAGATTGACAGAATAATCTTTGCCAGAATGCCCTTGATTTGTTATAATAGCAACGATATAGTGGATTGATTAATGCATTGCAAGGTCTGGGCTGATCTTATCCAGGAGTTAAATGCGCGTTGTACATACTCCGGCCTGGGACTTCGAACCTCGAAATATCGAATATTGAACACCGATTCTATAGGAGGTGAGAAAATGGAAAGCTTGGGAACTGAGAACTCCCTTGGTTCTATTCGGATTGCCGATGAAGTTGTGGAAGTTATTGCCGGATTAGCAGCTTCTGAGGTCGAGGGTGTTGTTGGCATGAGCGGAGGCCTTGTGGGAGACCTGGCGCACATGCTGGGAAGAAATAAAAATCTCTCCAAAGGGGTCAAAGTGGAAGTAGGCGAACATGAGGTTGCCGTAGACCTTTTTATTGTGGTAGAGTATGGCGTATCAATACCTGAAGTCGCTTTCAAGGTGCAAGAGGCCGTAAAAGAAGCCATTGAAAGCATGACAGGCCTTAAGGTTGTTGAAGCTAATGTACATGTACAGGGGGTTAATTTTAAACCTCTGCCGGAAATCAAAGAGGAAGACTTCCGTCTGAAGTAGATTAGGCCCCCCCTGGAAATACCAGGGGGGGCTTCTGAAAGGAGGACGACAATGTTAGCCTTTTTTTGGGGAGTTCTCATGGTTCTGGGGGCACTTTGGATATTTGCCATGGCCACAGGGTGGGGGCTCCCTTATGCGTTATTAATTAGAGGAATCGACTGGTTGAGATGGAACCCTTGGGATAGCTTGATTGTCGCTGTTTTATTGCTTCTGGGAGGCTTGCTTCTTCTTGTTCGGCCGCGAGAAAATGGCAACCGCACCTTCCGGACTCCCGCGAGCGGCGGGGATGTGCGGATTTCCCAGGAGGCTTTAGAGGAGATTATTGCCCGCAGCGCCACTGCCTTATCCGGTGTGATGCAGGTGCAATCAAGCCTGCGGGAACGTGAAGCAGGTCTTCAAATCACAATATCATGTCAATATGAGCAGGGTGTTCAAATACCTCAGATTTCCAAGGAACTGAAAGAGAAGGTTAAACAGGACGTTGAGCTTTATACCGGAATTACTGTGACAGAGGTGAAAGTGTTGGTGCGGCGTCTGGAAAAGGTGCACACGGCACGTGTTCGATGAGCAGTTTTTGGCAGGGCATAGGAGAGAAGCTTTCCCGATTTGTTACTTGGGCCTTGGAGTATCATCCCGGGAAATTTATCGGAACCTTGATCGGCTTGATAGTTGGATTATTAATGGTAACTCTTGGGTTTTGGCGGACTATGGTGCTGGCCATCTTTGTTCTTCTGGGATTTGTCTTGGGTAAGCGTCAAGATGATCATCAGGATATTATTGCTTGGTTGGAGAAAAATATTAACAAATACTAGGAGGAATTTCCTTGAGCCGAAGATTAGCCCGTGAAACAGCATTACAGGTACTTTTCCAGAGAGATTTGACGAAAGAGCCCCTGTCAACGACAGCGGAAGTTCAGCGTTGGGCGGAAGAATTTAAAGTTCCCGAGGCCAGTAAAGTATTTGCTCAAGCACTCGTTGATGAGACAGTCGCTCATCTGGAGGAGATTGACAAAACAATCGCTACCTTCGCTCAAGATTGGGCAATAAAACGAATGGCCAATGTTGACCGCAATGTGATGCGCCTGGCTACCTGTGAGATTCTTTTTCGCCCGGATATACCGGGACGTGTAAGTCTGAACGAAGCTATTGAGTTAGCCAAACGCTTTGGCGGAGAAGAATCAGCAAAATTTGTTAACGGGATTCTGGATAGAATTGTGGACAGTGTGGCTAAAAACACTGTTAATGTTGCTTTGGAATCGCACACTAATTCGGCGAAACCCCTGAATAATGCTTAAAAATCCCTGGAATTTACGCTAAATTAACTCTTTTTTCTTGTAAAAGACTTTATTTTGGAGATTGTTGACCCCCGATTTTTCTAATTCTCAGATGTGTTTAATTCTTTGAAATTTAATGTAATATTGCTGAAGGAAATTGCTTAAAGATCTCGAATAATCATAAAATGCGAGCAAAATTTCTGGAGCAAAATTTCTGGACATTGAGGAGGAGTCAAATGTACCGAATCGTTAAAAAAAGACTCTTGGCACAGGGTATTGCCTTGCTGGAAGTCGAAGCTTCGGCCGTGGCTGCGAAAGTGGAGCCTGGCCAATTTGTAATTGTTCGTGTTGACGAAGTTGGTGAGCGAATTCCGCTTACCGTTATGGACTTTAATCGCGAAAAAGGTACAATTACAATTGTTATTCAAGATGTTGGGTATTCTTCGGCAATCATCACCAAGATGAACGAAGGGGATGCCTTCCAAGATTTTGTGGGTCCGCTGGGGGTAGCTTCAGAAATTGAAAATTATGGAACGGTTGTATGTATTGGCGGGGGCCTTGGCATAGCTCCAATCCATCCGATTGCCAGAGCGTTAAAAGAGGCGGGCAATCATGTGATTTCTGTTTTAGGTTCAAGGAGTGCGGATCTTCTGATTTTGGAAGACGAAATGCGCGCTGTCAGCAGTGAGGTAGTCATTGCCACAAATGATGGCACGGCTGGGGTCAAAGGATTTGTTACAGACGGCTTAGCCAAAGTCTTAAGTGAAGGCCACAAGGTTGCTGCCATTTGGGCGATCGGTCCGATGGTTATGATGAAAGCGGTTGTGGAATATACTCGGCCTTTGGGCTTGAAGACCATTGTCAGTATGAATCCGATCATGGTGGATGGCACCGGTATGTGCGGCGCCTGTCGGATTAGTGTCGGCAATGAAACAAAGTTTGCCTGTGTTGACGGCCCTGAGTTTGATGGTCATTTAGTAGATTTTGACTTAGCCATGAAACGCCTCGCCTTTTATAAGGACGAAGAGAATCGTGCTAAGGCCCGTTTAGAATGCAATCACGAAGGAGGGCATCATTAATGGCAGCGAAAGTTAAAATACCCCGTCACGAAATGCCCTGCCAGGATTCCAAGGTCAGAGCGCATAATTTTGAAGAGGTCGCTTTGGGTTATACTCAAGAGATGGCCGTAGAAGAAGCCCAGCGTTGCTTACAGTGCAAGAAACCTTTATGTCGCACCGGTTGCCCCGTAGAAGTACTTATCCCTGATTTCGTCAAACAAATCGCCGAGGAAAACTTCGAGGAAGCTGCCAGGGTTCTGAAAATAAAGAATTCCCTGCCTGCCGTTTGCGGGCGCGTTTGTCCTCAGGAATCCCAGTGCGAAAGCAAATGTATTTTGGGAATTAAAGGAGAATCCGTAGCTATCGGACGCCTGGAACGCTTTGCGGCAGATTTCGGCATGAAATTGGAAAAAACGGAACCGGAAAAGGCGGAACCGAGCGGTAAACGAGTGGCTATCATCGGCGCCGGACCGGCAGGATTAGCCTGCGCAGGAGATTTGGCCAAAGCCGGACATGCGGTCACAGTTTTTGAAGCCTTGCACGTTGCCGGCGGGGTTTTGATGTATGGAATTCCCCAGTTCCGTCTTCCTAAGGACATTGTGCAGACGGAAATCGATACCTTAAAGCAGATGGGGGTTGAAATCCTCACCAACCAAGTTGTGGGCAAAGTGACCTCAGTGGACGAACTTATGGCAAACGGCTATGATGCCGTGTTTATCGGCACTGGAGCCGGCCTGCCATACTTTATGGATATCCCGGGAGAAAACCTCAACGGCGTATATTCTGCAAACGAATTCCTGACCAGAACTAATCTGATGAAGGGCTATAAGTTCCCGGATTATGCAACCCCCGTTAAGGTGGGCAAGAACGTGGCAGTACTCGGTGCGGGCAATGTGGCCATGGACTCCGCGCGTACGGCTTTACGGCTCGGTGCTGAGAACGTCTATATTATTTATCGTCGTTCCCGCGCCGAAATGCCGGCACGGAAAGAAGAGCTTGAACATGCCGAAGAAGAAGGCATTCAATTCCAGCTCCTGACTAATCCGGTTTCCATTCAGGGCGATGAGCGTGGTTGGGTCAGGAGCTTAACCTGCCTGCGCTATGAGCTGGGAGAACCGGATGCCTCCGGGCGGCGTTCTCCTGTGGCTATTCCCGGTTCGGAGTTTGAAATTGAAATGGATACTGTCGTCGTGGCCATTGGTCAAGGCCCGAATCCTTTGGTGACGACCTCAACTCCCGGTCTGGAGTTGAACAAACGGGGCAATATCGTTGCTGATCCGGAAACCTTGATGACCTCCAAGCCAGGTGTTTTTGCAGGCGGAGATATTGTTACGGGTGCAGCGACTGTAATTCTGGCCATGGGAGCCGGCAAAAAGGCTGCCGCCGGTATTGACGCTTATCTGAAAACAAAATAATTGACCGTTTAGGCTGAATCTGGTTTGGGAAAAGCTGATTCAGCCTAAACTAAGTGTAGAAATTTCAGTGTTTTGATAATCTTGAGACGAATCTCGCAACGTTTTTGTGATTGACGGAACAGGGTTAATATAAGTCTGAAAGGAGTGTCAAATTTGGCTCAATTATTAGATGGCAAAGCTGTAGCCAAAGTACTTAAAGAAGAAATTCGCGAGGAAATTGCTCAGTGGAAGGAAAAGGGAGTACAGCCGAAGCTCGCCGTAATTTTGGTTGGGGATGACCCGGCTTCTGTGGTATATGCGCGTTCAAAGCAAAAAGTCAGTGAGAGTCTGGGAATGGCCTTTGAACTTTTTGTAATGCCCGGCAATACGCCTGAAACTGAGGTTCTTGCTCAAATTGAGAAGTTGAATCAGGATCAGAATGTTCATGGGATTATGATTGAGCTTCCCTTGCCCAAAGGTATCTCTAAGGAAAGAGTGATGGCGGCAGTTCGTCCGGATAAAGATGTCGATGGAGTGCATCCCATCAATCGAGGGTATATCTTAAGCGGTGAAGAAGGGTTATTCCCCGCGACCCCGCAAAGCTGTATAGAGCTGCTTTTGCGCTCGGGCGTGCAAATTTCCGGGAAACATGTTGTCATCGTCGGCCGGGGAGAGACTGTTGGCAAACCTTTAGTATTCCTCATCCTGAAACACAATGCCACAGTGACGATCTGCCATTCCAAAACTCCGGATCTGGGAGCCTTTACGCGCCAGGCCGATATTTTAATTGCCGCTGTCGGGCGCGCTAAGTTGATTAAAAAAGAAATGATCAAACCGGGTGCCGTTGTTGTTGATGCTGGAATTAACGAAACGCCGGAAGGAATTTGCGGAGATGTGGATTTCGCGGCCGCCCAAGAGGTGGCGGAGTTGATCTCACCTGTTCCGGGGGGAGTCGGCTCTCTAACAACCGCTCTGATTATGCGCAATGTTCTCAAGGGTATCGTTTTACAAGGAGGGAAACAATAATGGACTCCAACCAAATATGGCAGTGGACTACTGAAGAGTTTTTAACGGTATCAGCCAGTTCCTCTCCAACCCCGGGCGGAGGAAGTGTTTCCGCTTATGTTGGGGCCTTGGCGGCTTCGATGACCTGCATGGTTGCCAACCTTACCATCGGAAAGGAAAAGTATAAAGACGTAGAACCGAAAGTCAAAGAGATTCTGGCTCAGGCGGAGATGGTCCTGGACCTGTTGAAAAAGGGACTCAGCCAGGATATCGCGGAGTTTTCCAATTTCATGGCGGTTTTAAAATTACCTAAAGAATCTGAAGAGGAAAAAAAGGTTCGGGCCGGTAAGCTGCAAGAAGTCCTGGTTTCCGCTACGAATACTCCTTTAGGGATTGCCCAGAATTGCTTCAAGGTTTTGCAGCTGGCTCAGGAACTGGCCCCCATTGGCAATAAGGGAGCTATCAGCGATGTTGGAGTCGCGGCGTATTTAGCGGAAAATGCCTTGAAATCGGCGATGCTCAGTGTCGATATTAATCTTCCCCAGATAAAAGACCAAGGTTATCAAGAGAAAGTAAAGGCCGAACGGACAAGATTGTTTGAACAGGCGGCGGCAATTTGTGTTGAAACTGTTGGAGTTGTACAAAGCAGATTGTAATTTAAGGTATTGGAGAATATTAAGATCTTTAAACGAACCTGCTTCGCTTAAAGGTCTTAATTTTTTTATTGGCTGAGGAAAACGGTTTTTGCCCTTTGATTTACTTAATAAGGTTTTACTTAACAAGGACGACGACCATGCCTGCTCCTTCAAACTTGACTCCGGCCTGATTTCTAATGGTATAATAAGCTGGAGGTGAAGGGTGTGCCCAAAATATGGTCGGTGTCGGAGCTTGTTGGTCAAATTGGCCAGGCGCTGCAAGAGCGTGCGGATTTTCAAAATTGTTGGATAAGCGGTGAGCTTTCCAATTTTAAAAATCACCGCGCCTCAGGACATTGGTATTTTACTTTAAAAGACGAGCAGTCAAGCCTTAAAGGAGTTATGTTTAAAAGCCGGTCCGAACGCGTTCGTTTTGTTCCGTCGGATGGGTTAAAGGTCATAGTACGCGGGAATATTCGTATCTACGAGCGCGAGGGAACGGTTCAATTTTATGCGGAAGAAATGGAGCCAAGCGGGCTTGGTCAGCTTTACTTAGCTTTTGAGCAGCTTAAAAAACAGCTTGCCGCAGAAGGCCTGTTTGATCCGGCGCGAAAAAAGGAGGTTCCACGCTATCCTCGCTGTGTGGGGATCGTGACCAGCCCGACGGGAGCTGTCATCCGGGACATTAGCAATGTCATGGGCCGCCGCTATCCGAGCATGTCTTGGGTTTTGTCCCCCGCGGCCGTTCAGGGGGAAACGGCACCAAGAGAAATCTCCGCGGCAATTCACCGCCTAAATCGTTCAAATCTTGTGGATGTCATTATTGTTGGCCGTGGCGGAGGGTCTTTAGAAGAACTGTGGGCCTTTAATACGGAAATAGTTGCCAGGGCAATCGCTGCTTCCAGAATACCAATTATATCAGCTGTTGGACACGAAACAGATGTAACCATTGCAGACTACGTGGCGGATTTGCGGGCCCCGACTCCTTCGGCGGCCGCCGAGCTTGCCGTGCCCATACTTTATGATTTGCAGTTCCAAGCAGACCAATTTCGCGCTCGCTTGCAAAGTGCCTTAGAATCTCAGATCGAGCGGAAAAGACAACGTCTTGAGGGAATTGCCAATAAAGGACCGCTTAAAGATCCTTTTTGGAGGATCGATCAGAGTCGCCAGCGTCTGGACGCACTCCATATGCGCCTGCAAGAGGGCATGACTAGATTTGTCGATGGCAAAAATGGTATACTAAATCTATTGGCTGCGAAATTGGATTTGTTGAGTCCGCTGACCATTTTAGGCCGGGGCTATGCTATGGCTTATAATGAAGAAGGGCGTCTTCTTCGTTCGGTTAAGGATGTTGAACTGTCGCAGCAGATTTACGTTCAGCTCAATGAGGGACGTCTGGGCTGTAAAGTAACAGAGAAGGAGATTTAATCAATGATTAATGAAGAGTGGTTAGAGAACCTCTTCTCTGAGGATTCCCTGGCTCAGGATAACAAACGAGAAGAAACATTGATTTCTTTGGAAGCAGGGTTTGAGCAATTGGAGACTATTGTTAAAGCCCTTGAACAAAAAGATCTGCCCTTAGAAAAAGCTTTGGCTTATTTTAAGCAGGGCGTTACTCTCGTTCAGCATTGTTCAACGATATTAAATCAGGCTGAAAAGCAGATGCAAATCTTGCTGGAAACTCCCGATGGCCATTTACAGTTGAAGCCGATAAGCTTTGAAGTGAAAGGGTGAGTGAGCAGTGTTCAAAGAAACCCTTCAGCACTATAGTTCCATGATTGAAGAGTACATTGCTCGAATACCTTGGGGGAAGGATATTTTAAATGAGAGCATGGCTTATTCACTTGTCGGAGGGGGAAAACGCATTCGTCCGGTGTTAGCCTTGGCCTCAGCGGAAGCAGTAGGCGGCAACCCGGAGAAGGTTTTACCTGCTGCTGCAGCTCTGGAATTAATTCACACCTATTCTTTAATTCATGATGACTTGCCGGCTTTGGATAATGACGACTATCGCAGGGGAAGATTATCTAATCATAAGGTATTTGGCGAAGCGAATGCGATTTTAGCCGGAGACGGTTTGCTGACCTACGCTTTTGAATTCCTGACAGAGCCGTCCCTTGGGCAGCCGGGACAACAGTTACGGGTCATCCGGGAAGTTGCTGTGGCTGCCGGAAAAAACGGCATGGTGGGAGGACAGGTTCTGGATATTGCCGGGGAAGGAAAACAGCTTTCTCTCGCAGAGATCGAGGAAATACATAAAGGCAAAACGGGAGCTTTGTTAACCGTTTCCGCACGACTTGGCGGAATTTTGGCAGGCGCTGCGGAACAAGAGATCGAAGCCCTGACTCGTTATGCGCAAGCTTTGGGATTGGCGTTCCAAATAAAAGATGATATTTTGGATGTTGTGGGAGACAGTGAGACTCTTGGCAAGCCCGTTGGAAGTGACCTCCGGCAGGGAAAATCAACCTACGTTTCTTTATTAGGACTTGAAGAAGCAACTCGACAGTTGCATTCCCAAACTGAAAAAGCCCAAGCTGCTTTAAAGTTGTTAGGGGAAAAATCAGCTTTTTTAAGCGAACTTGCTGTTTATATAGAACAACGTCAGCATTGAAAGAGGTTGTTACCATGCCAATTTTCCCGGGAATTTTTTATAATGCAATTCTTGTTTCAGCAGTAACAGCCTGGCTCGTTGCCCAACTTCTGAAAGTCGCCGTCAGTCTTTTTGTTGCCCGCAAGCTTAATCCGCAATTAATTTTCAGCTCCGGCGGTTTTCCGAGTTCTCATTCGGCTGCCGTAAGCGCTTTGGCTTTAGGAATTGGGAAGTATTATGGCTGGAATTCTCCCATATTTGCAGTTTCGGCTGTCTATGGTATGGTTGTGTTATATGATGCGGCGGGAGTGCGGCGAGCGGCAGGCAAGCAGGCGGAAGTTCTTAATCAGTTGGTCGAACGTTTGTACCAGGGATCTGATTTTGCTCAAGAGCGTTTAAAAGAGCTGATTGGCCATACCCCGCTGGAAGTCTTCGGAGGGGTTATTGTCGGGGTTATTGTGGGGCTTCTGATCTGAGTTGTGGTGAGGAGGTTTACGAATCGTTGGTTCGCAAACGGAAAAGTTGGAAACATCTTAGCCTTGTCTTTATTGGAAGCTTTTTGATCGCAGCTATTGTTGGAATTGGTTCAGAGCTGTTGATGCGAAAAACAGCGTCGTTGTGGGTTGCTCTGATTTTGCTCATGACGGTCATTGGGGTGCACATTTTTTTTGATGTGATAGGAATTGCAGCCACGGCTGCTCAAGAAGCACCTCATCACGCCAGGGCGGCAAACCGTGTCAAGGGTGCCAAGCAAACGGTTTATCTTGTACGGCATGCCGACTTGGTTGCCAATATGGCAAATGACGTTGTGGGCGATGTCACGGGAACATTGAGCGGAGTTTTAGCGGCAGCTATTGTCATAGATATTGTTCGCTTATATCCTTTCTTTGGCACGAAAGAGATTTGGGTAACGACGATTATTTTAGCTTTGGTAGCGTCAATAACCGTTACGGGTAAAGCAATGGGAAAATCTCTGGCGATTCAAGAAGCCGATAAAGTTATTGCCTGGGTCGGGAGTGCTATTGCTGCGTTCGAGCAAATTACGGGTTGGAACCTGATTGGACCGAAGAAACGAGGAGGCAAAAAAGATGGGGCTACTCGAAAAAATTCATGAGCCGCAGGACCTGCGCTCATTAAGCATGATAGAGCTTAAGGATCTGGCTCAAGAGATTCGGCAGCATATGATTGATGTGGTCTCGAAAAATGGCGGACATTTAGCGCCAAATCTTGGGGTCGTGGAATTAACCATAGCCTTACATAGGATTTTTGACAGTCCTCAAGATAAAATAGTTTGGGATGTTGGTCATCAGACTTATGTCCATAAGCTCTTAACAGGCCGCCTGGAGCGATTTGATTCTTTACGCCAATATCAGGGTTTGTCCGGCTTTCCCAAACGGTCGGAAAGTGTTCACGATTGCTTTGAAACGGGCCATTCCAGTACCTCTATTTCTGCCGCAGTGGGCTTTGCTAAGGCACGCGATGTCCTTGGCGAACACCACCATGTCGTTGCCGTGATTGGAGACGGCGCTATGACCGGTGGCATGGCCTACGAAGCTTTAAATCATGCCGGGCATAACGAAACTAATATGATTGTGGTACTTAACGATAATGAAATGTCCATTTCGCCCAACGTTGGGGCTATGTCTTCTTACCTCAACAGATTAAGAACAGATCCTTTATACGATAAGCGAAAAGAAGAAATTGAAGAACTGCTGAAACGTATTCCGAAAATTGGTTCCAAAGTTGCTAAAATGGTAGCCAAGGCCAAAGACAGTTTGAAATATCTTTTGGTACCGGGGCTGATCTTTGAAGAATTGGGATTTACTTATTTAGGCCCCATCGACGGGCATGATCAGTCATTATTAGAGGAAGTTTTAGATCAAGCCAAGCAAAAAAACGGACCGGTGCTCGTTCATGTCCTGACCTGTAAGGGAAAAGGATTTAAACCCGCCGAGGAGAATCCGGACGTTTTCCATGGGGTGGGACCCTTTGATCCGCGAACAGGAAAGATCCTGAAAAAATCAACAATTCCCACATATACTGCAGTATTTGGAGATACACTTTGTACACTAGCTCATGATGATCCGAACATTGTGGCCATCAGTGCCGCTATGCCGAGCGGAACAGGTCTTAATGCCTTTGCCCAACAGTTTCCTGAGCGGTTTTTTGATGTCGGAATAGCCGAGCAGCATGCTGTGACCTTTGCGGCCGGTTTGGCTTTCGGGGGATTAAAGCCGGTTGTGGCAATTTATTCCACATTCTATCAAAGGGCTTACGACCAGGTTCTTCACGATGTCTGTCTGCAAAATGCCAATGTCGTTTTAGCAGTTGACAGGGCTGGAATAGTGGGTGACGATGGGCCGACCCATCACGGAGTTTTCGATATTTCTTTTTTTAGGATTATCCCGAATTTGGTTATAATGGCGCCTAAGGATGAGAATGAGCTGCGTCATATGCTTTATACGGCAATCGAACACAATGGACCGGTTGCTGTACGTTATCCCAGATCCGTTGGCCAGGGTGTTGCGCTGGAGGAACCACTGCGGAAACTTCCCCTTGGCAAGGCTGAAGTCTTGCGTGAAGGAAAAGACGTTACCTTGATCGGAATTGGCCCGATGGTTCACCTTTGCCTCTCGGCAGCTCAGGAATTGCGGCACCGCGGAATTGACGCTGCGGTGATTAATCTGCGGTTTATCGCGCCTCTCGACCGGGAATTACTGGTGCACTATGCACGCTTGACGAAGCGCTTTGTTACCATAGAGGACCACGTTCTAAAGGGAGGTATGGGCAGTGCCATCCTCGAACTTTTAGAAGAAGAAGGGTTAGAAGGGATAAGTATCGAACGTTTAGGTTATTCGGATTTTGTGGAACAGGGATCAATTCCTCAACTCCACCTGACTCAAGGCTTGTCGGTCAAAGGAATCATACAGGCTACGGAGCGTTTAAAGTTAGTTCGACGTATCGCGCAATCCTAAGAGAAGGTGTCCGCTGGGCAAATGAAGGGACGGAAGGAATACCATTGTCTAAAGGAAAAGAACGGATTGATGTTTTAATGGTCAGAAATGGCTTAACACCCAGCCGGGAGAAAGCGAAAGCTTTAATTATGGCTGGAATCGTATTTGCCGGCGGGCAACGCGTGGACAAACCTGGAGCGGAATTGCCTGGCAATGCCCTCATCGAACTAAAAGGTGAAATCCTGCCCTATGTGTCAAGAGGCGGACTGAAACTGGCCAAAGCAGTAGAAGTGTTTTCCCTGCGCTTTGAGGATCAGGTTGTAGTCGATATTGGGGCCTCAACCGGCGGTTTCACAGACTGTGTTTTGCAAAACGGAGCAAAACGTGTTTACGCTGTGGACGTTGGCTATGGACAGTTAGATTGGAAACTTCGAACCGATCCGCGGGTTATCTCTATGGAACGGGTAAACGCCCGTTATTTAGGCAAGGATTCATTGCCGGAAACAGCGGATTGGGTGGTTTCCGATGTGGCATTCATTTCAATTACCAAAATATTTCCGGCAATGAAAGAGATTTTAAAAGATCATGGGCAAGTACTCACCCTGATAAAGCCCCAATTTGAAGCAGGAAAAGAACATGTGGGGAAAAAGGGTGTAGTTAAAGATACAATGGTGCACAGACAAGTGCTGCAGAATGTCCTTAGCCAGGCTGAAAGCTTTGGCTTTCAGGTATTGGGCCTGGATTATTCGCCGATTCGCGGTCCGGAAGGAAATATAGAATACTTGGCTTGGATGGCCTTAATGTCCCGGCAAGGAATTAATTGGCAGAATGAGCTTGAGTTTCTCGTTGCTCAGGCTCAGAAAGAGACGGAATGATAAATGGAAAGAGTCGTGGGTTTATGGCTCAATAAGGGTAAACCGGAAGCCGTTGCTTTAGCTGATGAAATAAAAGATTGGTTGCAAAAACATAACTGGCTGGTTTTATCCGAGTGGCAGGATATTATTCAGCATCAAGCGTCCTTTTTGATTTCCTTAGGAGGGGACGGGACCCTGCTCCAAGCTGCTCGTGAAGGAGCCCCTTACGGAATCCCGGTGATGGGTGTGAATTTTGGCCGTTTAGGCTTTCTCTGTGAAATAGAGAAGAGTGATGTGTTTGAGGCTTTACCTAAGATTTTACACGGGGAATATCTAATTCAGGAACGATTAATGTTGCAAGCCGTAGTCAAGCGAGGCCTTGTGGAAGATCATCCTCAACTGGCTTTAAATGATGTTGTTTTCTTTCGAGAGGGCAGGGAAGGTGTGGTTACTCTCCAAGCGAACCTTTCCGGCGAACCGTCTGTGAGCTATCCAGCGGATGGCTTAATTGTTTCAACGCCAACGGGTTCTACCGCCTACTCCCTTTCCGCCGGCGGCCCCATTCTCAGCCCTAACGTTCAAGCGGTTCTGCTGACCCCTTTAGCGGCTCACACCTTATCCGCCCGCCCGATGCTTGTTTCGGACCAGGAAGAGATTGAAATTTTTTTAGCGAGCGGGGAAGAGTGCGTTGTAAGTTTTGATGGGCGAAATAGCATTACACTTCATTCCGGAGAATCCGTAACCATTAAAAAGGCTTCTATCCGGGCCCAGCTTATTCGCTTGGGAAATCGCAGTTTTACCCAAGTAATTCGGGAAAAGTTGAGGGATCGTTGGCATGAATAATAATTCACTGGGCAAGGTTCAAGCAGGAGCATAAATTTGGGTGGACAGGTTAGTGCTAAATATTCGTTGTTTTTGGCATTATGCAGTGAAACAGAGGGAGGCAATTTTTTGATGAAAGCTCGTCGCCAGATGAAGGTTCAGGAAATTATTACTAAGGAAATTATTCGTACTCAGGAAGAGCTTGCCGATAAATTACATCAAACAGGTTTTAATGTCACTCAGGCGACGGTCTCCCGGGATATTAAAGAGATGGGTTTGATAAAAATCCCCACTGCAGATGACGACTATCGCTATGCGATCCCCACGGAAGTACACCCTATGAATCTCCAAGATCGCCTGAAGCGCTTGCTGCGTGAAACTGTGGTTTCTATTAACGATACGGAAAGTTTGATTGTAATTCGAACGATCCCGGGAAATGCTCACGCTCTAGCTGCCGTAATGGATAATACGAATTGGGACGAGGTTATCGGAACTGTGGCGGGAGATGACACAATACTTTTAGTTATCAAGCCTAAGGAAGCCGTTGCCACGGTTTTGAAACGGATGACGACCTTGCTTGGATAGGAGGGAGATTATGCTTGAGGAGTTGCATGTCGAAAATTTTGGCCTGATGGAAGATGTCCGTTTAACTTTTGAACAAGGCTTAACCGTATTTACGGGAGAAACCGGAGCCGGAAAATCCATGTTGATTGACGCTTTGGGAGTGCTTTTAGGCGGACGCGCGAGTTCGGAACTGATTCGGCACGGCGAGAAACAGGCTAAAATTGAAGGGATTTTTCAGGATCTGGCGCCGGAATGCTTGTCAAGACTGGAGGCTGCCGGTTACCCGGTGGAAGAGGGTCAGCTGTTTCTTTATCGAGAAATGAATTCCTCGGGCAAGAATCTTTGCCGTGTTCAGGGGCGGACGATCCCTCTCACCCTCTATCGTTCTCTTTGTGCAGGACTTGTGGATATTCATGGTCAAATTGAACATCTGTCGCTCTTTAATTCGGATACCCACCGTGAATTGCTGGATGCTTTGGGTGGCCTTCAGGATGAGCTAGGCTTGGTGAATGATGCGGCAAAGACTTTTCAAAGGATCTTGCGCGACGAGCGAAAACTGTCTGTTTCCGAAGAGGATCGTCTTAAGCGGGAAGAAATCTTACGTTATCAAATCGAAGAAATTAATACGGTTAATCCGCTTCCCGGTGAAGAAGAAGAACTTACTCAAGAAAAAAAGCGTCTAAGTAATGCGGAACGGATTACTAACCTTGTGAATGAAACTTATGGTGCCCTGTATGAGGGGTCTGCGGGAAAATTTGCGGCCATTGATCTGCTGGCTCAATCCCTTAAAGCGCTTCAAGAGCTGGCCCGTTGGGATGAAGGTTTTAACCTTTCTGAATCCATAGAGTCCATCTACTATGCGACAGAAGATTTAGCCGCTCAGGTTCGGATGTATAAGGATAATTTGGAATTCGAACCGGGAAGGCTGGATCAAATCGAGGAGCGTCTGGTTCAACTGGCGAAGCTGCGGAAGTATGGATCAACGTTAGAGGAAGTGTTAGCGAAACGAGTTGAACTGCTTCAAGAGATGGAGCAAATAACTCACTTTCAGGAACAGTTTGAGAAAATCCAAAAAGAAAAGCAAAAAGCCCGTCAAACTTATGAAAAGGTGGCACGGGAGCTTAGCCTCAAGAGAAGAGATATTGCGGAACGCCTTGAGAAAGGATTATCTCTTGAACTTGCCGATCTGGGTTTGGAAAGAAGCTGTTTTGAGGTAAGGTTTACGCCGCATGATGAACCTGCCGCCTATGGAGCGGAAACTAGCGAATTTTATTTCTCAGCAAATCCTGGAGAACCCCCTAAACCTTTGGCCAAAGTTGCTTCAGGCGGAGAAATGTCACGTCTCATGCTGGCTTTAAAAAGCTTATTGGCAAAAGTCGAGTCAGTAGGGACTTTCGTTTTCGATGAGGTAGATAGTGGAGTTGGCGGAAGAACGATCCATAAAGTGGGGGAAAAACTTGCCGGAATAGCTCAAAGCAAACAAGTTTTTTGCATTACCCATGCCGCACAGGTGGCGGCTTTTGCCGATGTCCATTATGGTATCGTCAAAGATGTTAATAATGACAGGACACGAACTATGGTGAAGCCGTTAGCGGAAGAGGAGCGCCTGGAGGAGTTGGCCAGAATGCTCGGGGGCGGAGAAGCCGAGATTACCCGCCAACACGCTCGTGAATTATGGGAGCGCTCCAGACGTCATAGCTCGTGAAGCTTCAAACTTGCCCAGGGAGCGTGAACTTGAAGATTGAGAGATTTATGACAACCAGCACCTGTTTAAGGGGATGCTGAAATGTTTTTGAACTTAGAGATGGAGTTTTAAGGAAAATAAATTTTTAATTTTAAAGACTGTTTTGTGCGGTCTTTATTATTTTTGTCTCGGTTGCCAATGTTTTTGGAAATATGGTACGAAATTTACAGGATGAAACGCGAGAAATTTGGACAATTTAAGATTAGAATTCACTTCAAATCCTTAAAACACTCTAAAACGAGGAAAAAGGAAGAAAAATGGGGAGACTTAGAGTGGAGGGTGATAAGAGAGTGAGAATAAGAAGAATCTTTGTTTTGTTCAGTCTCATATTCTGCACCTTCCTTTGCCTGAATCCTAGCTTTCAACAGTTGATGGAGTTTCCTGAACAAAATCTGGTTCTAGTCAACCAAACAGAGCCTCAATTGTCGGGTTTTTGGTCTAAAATTGTCAAAGAAGAAAAGATATCCGATCCAACAATTTCAGTCTCTTCGGGTTTGAATTCCAGCATAGCGGAAAAATTAGACGTAGTTTATAAGTTATTTGGAATTTTTCCGATAAAATCCGGTGAGATTGAAGTTATGTCTCCCATGAAACTAATCCCTGGGGGACAATCTATTGGTGTCTCCTTACAGACCAAAGGAGTTTTGGTAGTTGGTCAGGCGCCTATTATTGATCAAAACGGGCGAAAGGTTTATCCGGCAAAAGAGGCTGGCATTGAAGTAGGAGATATTCTCCTCAAAATTAACAATCAGGAAGTTCGCACAGATCAGGATGTTTCCAACTCAATTCATTTAGCCGGAGAACAAAAAGGCCAGGCGGATGTTTTATTTAAACACCAAGATCAGATTCTGGAGAAGGTTATTAAGCCGGTATTTTGTTCCGAAACAGGACGCTATCGAGTGGGGTTATTTGTCCGGGATGAAGCGGCAGGTGTTGGCACCCTTTCTTTTATTGATCCGGAAACAAAGCAATATGGCGCTTTAGGGCATGTCATCACGGATGCGGACACCAATCAAAAAATTGAGGTATCTAATGGCAAAATTATGGCCTCGACAATCTATGCTATTGAAAAAGGAAAGCGCGGTCATCCTGGAGAAAAGATCGGTTCCTTTGTTTCCAATTCCCCGTTTTCAGGAACTATCGAAAAAAACACCATGACAGGAATTTTTGGCCGCATCAATGGCCAAGTAGACAATCCGTTTTATAAAGAACCTATTCCGGTTGGCTGGGAATCTGAAGTAAAGACAGGTCCCGCCAAAATTTATACTGTAATACAGGGAGAAAAAATCGAGGAATTTGATGTAAATATTGATAGAGTCATGCACAATCGTACGGACAGCAAGAATATGATTGTCCGGGTCACAGATCCCCGATTGCTTCAGGCTACGGGTGGGATCATCCAAGGCATGAGCGGCAGCCCTATCATTCAAAATGGAAAAATAATCGGGGCTATCACTCACGTGTTTGTTAATGACAGTCAACGGGGATATGGAGTGTTTATTCAAAATATGATTAATGAAGGTATCGATAAAAAACAAGCTGCTTAGTTTTTTAGAGAGTGAATACAAAATTCACTCTTTTTTTTATTCACATCAAAAGGTTTTCCCGCACTTTTATTTTTGTCTCTTTAGTACGGCTTTTACAAGATTCCCCAAACCGAGTCATTAAAAACTATAATTTTTCTATTATATAAAAGAAGGAGTATGGGAAACAATTGTCGAAATTATAAATCGATATCTAGAATAATGAGGAGGATCCTGGGAATGCAAAGGCCAATACGAGTCTTACTAGCAGATGACAACCGGGAATTTGTAGAGATTGTTAAAGAATTTATTGAGCGGCAAGAGGATATGAGCCTTGTAGGAGTCGCGTATCATGGAAATGAGGCTCTTGAATTAATTGCACGTGAAGAACCGCATGTCGTACTTTTAGACATAATAATGCCTCATCTGGACGGTTTAGGGGTTCTGGAAAAGCTTCAGACCGTAAACCTCAGACCTAAAATAATTATTCTAACGGCTTTTGGTCAGGAGTCTATGACTCAGCGTGCAGTAAACCTAGGAGCCAACTATTACATATTAAAACCTTTTGATCTGGATACTTTAGGAAAGCGTATTCGTCAATTGCAGGATGATTTTCCGGACCCGTTAAATTCCGCTCAGATCTCCAATTCGGCTTCAAGCCATAAATCTATTGCGAATAACCCGGTTCCCGCCGGTATTCTTCCGCCTACCTCCAAGAATCTTGAAGTTGAAGTTACACGCATGATTCATCAGATGGGAGTACCGGCTCATGTCAAAGGATATCAATATTTACGGGATGCTATTGTTAGTGTCGTTGTTGATGTCTCCTTGCTTGGCGCGGTCACCAAAGAACTCTACCCTATGATTGCCGAAAAATACCAGACGACTCCCAGCCGGGTAGAAAGGGCGATTCGCCATGCCATTGAATTGGCTTGGGATCGGGGAAATGTGGATTTTATGAATCGGTTTTTTGGCTATACCATTAACATCGATCGGGGTAAACCTACCAATTCGGAGTTTGTGGCGATGGTTGCCGATAAACTGCGGATGGCTATTATGTATTAATAAGAATGCCTGATTTTAAGGACGGTTTTAGCCGTCCTTTATATTTGTACAGGAAAATATAAGTTGCCAGCTTGTGTATGCCTGAGGTCCAAGCAGTCCTAACAGGCGCCGCTGGTTAGTGCAAGATATTGCAAAGCAGGATTTTGCAGTTGTCTGACGAATAAAATATCTACATACTATCTAGGTTGGGCTGTTCGGAGAAAGGGGATGGGCATGTTTAGACGTCGTGAGTTTGAGCAAATGGCGGCAGAATTAAATCAAGCTATTATCGGAATCAATCTCTTAAATGAAATTGTAATCTGTAACTCACTGGCAGCCAGATTCTTCGAGTTGACGCCGGAAGAGATTCTAGGCAAAGATTTGTGGCAGCTCATGCCGGATGACCCTTTGCCTTACATTCGAGAGTCGCAAACCGTAGAGTTTAATAAGTTTAGCCGCATAGGAAATAAAATGGTCATAGCCAGCCGAATACCCTTCCAGGATGATCAAGGAAGGGTTATCGGTGCTATAGCTTTACTTCAGGACATGACCGAGTATGAAGAGCTTAAAGCTAAAGTCAATTCTTTGCAGGAGCTTAGAATTCTGCTGACAGCAATTATCGATTCCACGCAAGACGCAATTTCTGTTGTGGATGAAAATGGGCTGGGTTTTTTAATTAATCAAGCGTATACCCGTTTAACGGGCTTTACGGCTGAGGAAGTTATTGGCAAGCCTCCGACGGTTGACATTGCCGAAGGAGAAAGCATGCACATTGAGGTTGCCAAAACCCGCCAACCCGTTAAGGGTGTTCTGATGAAGGTCGGTCCCAAGCGCAAAGAAGTTATTGTCAATGTTGCCCCAATTATTATATCAGGACAGTTTCGGGGAACTGTGGGTGTTCTTCACGATATCTCTGAAATTCATAAGCTTTCGGAGGAGTTGGAAAGAGCAAAGCGAATCATTCGTCATTTGGAGGCGAAATATACATTTAGCGACATCATTGGTGAAAGTGAAGCGATTAAAGCGTCAATTGGGCAAGCGGGGCGCGCCGCTGTGACGCCGGCTACAGTTCTGCTGCGAGGAGAGAGCGGCACCGGTAAAGAATTATTTGCCCATGCAATTCACCGCGCAAGTGATCGTCAGAAAGGCCAATTTATTCGGGTGAACTGCGCGGCTTTAGCGGACAATTTGCTGGAGAGCGAATTGTTTGGCTATGTTGAAGGAGCTTTTACCGGGGCAAAACGCGGAGGCAAAATTGGCCTTTTTGAAGAGGCCAATGGCGGGACTATTTTTCTGGACGAGATTGGAGAAATTAGTTTAAACCTGCAAGCCAAGCTTTTACGGGTTCTGCAAGAACGGGAAATTGTCAAGGTTGGAGATAATAGGCCGTTCAATGTAGATGTCCGTGTTATTGCCGCCACCAATGCCAATCTTGAGGCAGAGCTGCGAGCGGGACGATTCCGGGAAGATCTGTATTATCGTTTAAATGTTGTCCCGGTGATTATTCCTCCTTTAAGACAAAGGAGAGAAGACATTCCTTTGCTGGTGCATCACCTCATTGCCAGTTTTAATCAAGAGTACGGGCGGTGTGTCGAGGGGATTAGTCAGGAAGCTCTGCAAATTCTGGTGGGCTATCATTGGCCGGGAAATGTCCGCGAACTGGAAAATATCCTAGGCCGGGCAATTATTAATATGCGAATTAATGAAACGGTTATAGAATCGCATCATTTGCCGGTTTTGGCTTTGCCCAGCGTAAATACTTCGGAATTTCGTTTTCTTGACATTCCTACCCCCGCGTCGTCAGAAGAAGAGGCCGGCTTTGAAGCACTGCAGAGACAATGGGAACGGGATTTATTACTCGCTACCTTGCAAAGAACAGAAGGAAATAAAACAAAAGCTGCAAAGCTCTTGAAAATGTCAATTCGCAATTTTTATTATAAACTTGAACGTCATGCCTTAATTTAATCTTGATAAAGACAAGAGATCCGCCAATACAGCGTTTGCAAGTATTTGCAGATGTCACATTGAAAATTCATGCATGCAAAAACAAGCAAGCATGAATTTTTTTGCAGTTATATTAGGCTTTCTGTAAAAATGTTTAGGGCCTTTTAGTGTGCGCGGTTACAATGGGAAAGGCGATAAACCCGGAAATTTAGAGACAAAGTCAATCAAAAGAAATTAATAACCTATGCTAAAAATCCCCGGCGAATTCTGGCACTCTTATTGCAAGTTGTTTTAGCCAGGAAACTTTAAAAGACCTAAGGAGGAGCGACAGTGGAGATTTTTGAATACTTAGAAAAATACGATTACGAACAATTAGTGATTTGTCAGGATCAGACATCGGGTTTAAAAGCAATTATTTGTATTCATGACACAACCTTAGGGCCGGCACTTGGGGGAACACGGATGTGGAATTACGCCAGCGAAGAAGAGGCAATTCTTGATGCTTTGCGGCTGGCGCGAGGGATGACGTATAAAAACGCCGCGGCCGGGTTAAATCTCGGCGGTGGGAAAACTGTTATCATTGGGGATTCCCGTACTCAGAAAACTGAGGAATTATTCCGCGCCTTTGGACGATACGTACAATCCTTAAATGGAAGATATATCACTGCGGAAGATGTGGGAACGTCGGTACGCGATATGGATTGGGTGCATCTCGAGACTGAGTTTGTAACAGGGGCTTCTTCTTCCGGGGCTTCCGGTGATCCCTCTCCTATGACGGCAAGAGGAGTTTGGAAAGGGATGAAGGCTGCGGCCAAAGAGGCTTTTGGGGACGATTCTCTGCGCGGAAAGACGGTGGCAATCCAGGGGTTGGGACATGTCGGTTACTATTTGGCCAAGCATTTGCATGAAGAAGGTGCCAAGCTTGTCGTTACAGACATTCACGAAGATGCCATAAAACATCTGACCGATGAAATTGAAGCCACCGTCGTGCGTCCTGACGAAATTTTTGGAGTTGAGGCCGATATCTATGCTCCTTGTGCCATGGGGGCAGTTGTCAATGATGAAACCATTCCCCAGTTTAAATTTAAGGTGATCGCCGGAGCGGCGAATAATGTGCTTAAAGAAGAACGCCACGGGGATAAACTCCATGAACTGGGAATCCTCTATGCGCCGGATTATGTCATTAATTCGGGCGGTGTTATTAACGTAGCTGATGAGTTGGAAGGATATAATTACCAAAGAGCTTTGCAAAAGGTTGAAATGGTCTATGATAATGTTGCCAAAGTCTTGCAAATCGCTAAGCAAATGAATATTCCCACCTATAAGGCTGCCGATCGTATGGCTGAGCAAAGAATCCAACGCTTAGGGCAAATTCGTTCCAACTATTTAAGAAAATAAGCACAGAAGACCGGATGCCCAAGTGTTCCTGAAGTCAAGCATGGCGGGAAGGGACCCTCTGGCGCAGGCAGCTGCCTGGTTTGCTCTTATGCCGGAAGAAACTATGTATCAAAGTTATAGATTTTGACAATAAAATAATAGGTGCCTGACCAGTTTTGGGATGGCACCTCTTTAAGTAGTAAATCTCTACAGGGAAGGAGGGGTGAGGAATGGCCCGGATAGAAATATATACCGGACATTTCGGCAGCGGTAAAACAGAAGTTGTTCTTAACCGCGCTTTGGCCTATGCCCAGCAAGGCGTGACGGTTCATCTGGCGGACCTGGATATCGTCAAGCCTTATTTTCGTTCACGAGAAGTTCATCACCTTCTTCATAAGACAGGAATACACTTAATTACACCCGGTGGAGATTTGGAAAATGCCGATCTGCCTGTAATGAGCCCGAAAGTGTTAGGTGCCTTGACGAGTGCAGAGGGAAGGATATTGTGTGATGTCGGGGGAGATCCCATGGGGGCAACGGCTTTAGGCGCTTTTGCTCAATTACTTAAAAACAAGAGCTATGAAATGTTTCTGGTTTTAAATCCTTTTCGGCCCTTTACAAGAGATGAATTTTCCGTTAGGACGATGCGAGCCGAGATAGAAGCCGCCTCCCGTCTGAAAATAACCGGTATTATCAGTAACCCGAACCTTGGGCAATCAACTTCCCTGGAGGATTTGCACTCCGGCCTTTCAGTTGTGCGGAAGATGGCTGCGGCTTTGGAGTTACCCATCGTGTTGACGTCCCTAACAGAAAATTATGCGGACGATCTGGCCTCTGAGATCGAAGGACCGCTCCTAAAGCTAAAAAATTACCTTCTTCCCCCTTGGGAGCAGGAAGAAGGACAAGTTTTTCAAATTGAACTGCCCTTGAAGTCGTCTTAAAAGGAGAGATATGAAATGCTTAAGGTTGAGTTCGATGAAGACCGGTGTAAAGGCTGTGAACTCTGCACGGACGCTTGCCCCAAACATCTAGTGAGTATGGCTGAGCATTTAAATGTCATGGGCTTTCATCCTGCTGTTGTTCTCGACCAGGAAAAATGTATTTCCTGCGGTTTTTGTGCCAGGATGTGTCCGGACGTCGTGATCACGGTGCGAAAGGAGGAAAAAGGAAATGGCTAAAGTGCTCATGAAAGGAAATGAAGCTCTGGGAGAAGCGGCAGTTCGTGCCGGCTGCCGCTTCTTTTTTGGATATCCGATTACCCCTCAAAATGAGATCCCCCATTATTTGGCGAAACGCCTTCCTGAAGTAGGCGGAGTATTTGTCCAGGCTGAGTCTGAAATTGCAGCTATTAATATGGTCTATGGCGCAGCCGGAAGCGGAGCGCGGGTTATGACCTCTTCTTCAGGCCCGGGAATAAGTCTTAAACAGGAAGGAATAACCTATATCGCCGGAGCGGAACTGCCCTGTGTTATTGTCAATATGCAGCGGGGAGGTCCGGGACTCGGCAGTATTCAGCCGGCTCAGTCCGATTATTTTCAAGCGGTTAAAGGCGGCGGGCACGGGGATTATAAATTGCTCGTTTTAGCTCCGGCTACAATTCAAGAAATGGTGGATTTGATGGGAAAAGCCTTTGCTTTAGCCGATGAATATCGCAATCCTGTGATGATCCTGGGAGATGGAATTCTCGGTCAAATGATGGAAGCAGTCGAATTGCCGTCCGAAAGCAAGATGCCGGAAATCCCCTCCAAGCCTTGGGCTACCACGGGTGCCAAGGGGAGAAATCCCAACCTTATAAATTCTTTATTTTTGGACCCGAGTGAGCTTGAAAAACATAACCTTCACCTGCAAGAGAAATACACACGGATGGGTAAAGAGGTTTTGTGGGAGAATTATAAGACGGATGACGCCGAGTTAGTGCTTGTTGGCTATGGCTCTTCGGCCCGGGTTGCCAAAGCGGTTGTCGATCAAGCAAGAAGACGGGGATTGAAAGTCGGCTTATTCCGGCCTATCACCTTATTCCCTTTTCCCAAGCAGGCGCTTCAGGAAGCCTGTCGGCAGGCCAGCCATGTTTTGACTGTTGAGATGAGCCTGGGACAACTTGTCGAAGATGTTCGCTATAACTTGGAATTTAAGGTGCCCGTTCATTTTTACGGACGTGTCGGAGGTATGGTTCCCACGACCCGTGCTGTTATGGAAGAGGTTGAACGCTGGCTGAATGTTGAGCAAAGGAGGGAAGACGCATGATCACTGTTTTCGAACGACCAGAGTCACTGACCTCAGCTAAGACTCACTATTGTCCGGGCTGTACCCACGGGATTATCCACCGCCTTGTTGCCGAAGTGATTGATGAGCTGGGGATCCGGGAAAAGACGATCGGGGTTTGTCCGGTGGGATGTTCGGTTTTGGCCTATAATTACTTTAATTTGGACATGCAGGAAGCTGCCCATGGCCGGGCTCCTGCGGTGGCTACCGGAATTAAACGGGTTCACCAGGATAAGATAGTTTTCACCTATCAGGGTGACGGCGATCTTGCCTCCATCGGCACCGCTGAAATCATTCACGCCGCCGCCAGAGGCGAGAAATTTACGACAATCTTTGTCAACAATGCGATTTACGGTATGACAGGGGGGCAAATGGCACCGACAACCATTCTTAACCAAGTAAGTCAAACTTCGCCGCAAGGCAGAGATCCCTCGACCCAGGGGTACCCTATTCGCATGTCGGAACTTTTGGCTACAATTGAAGGCTCCGCCTATATTGCCCGTGTATCCGTGCACAACCCTCAGGAGGTTCTTAAGGCTAAAAAAGCCATAAAGACGGCTTTCGAATTGCAAATAGCAGGGCGGGGATTTACCTTGGTTGAAGTGTTGTCCACCTGCCCAACCAACTGGGGCTTTACTCCGAAAGAAGCGTTGCGCTGGTTGGTCGAGAACATGATTCCCGTTTACCCCCTTGGCGTCAAGAAAACAGTCGAGGAGGGGAAAATCTGATGCTGCAAGAAATTATCCTGGCGGGCTTTGGCGGGCAAGGGGTTATGTCCATGGGTCAGCTGCTTGCTTATGCAGGCCTGGAGGAAAATAAGTTTGTCAGTTGGATTCCTTCTTACGGTCCTGAAATGAGAGGGGGAACGGCAAATTGTTCCGTTACAATATCCGATGAAGAGGTTAGTTCTCCCATTATTACAGAACCAAACACCTTAATTGTCCTGAATCGTCCCTCTCTGGAGAAATTTGAAAAAGATGTCCAACCTAATGGGTGGATTCTTCTCAATTCTTCCTTTGTCGATCTGGAGCCGCAGCGGCGGGATCTGAGTGTTTTAAAAATCCCGGCTATGGAAATTGCCAGTGAAAAATTGAACAATACCCGTGTGGCCAATATGATTATTCTTGGGGCCTTTGTTCAATTGACAGGTGCCGTGAATCTTGAATCAGTCATAGGAGCTCTCAAAAAAGTCTTGCCGGACTATCGGCATCATCTGATCCCTCTTAACCGTCAAGCCTTGGAGTTGGGAATAGACTTAGCCTTAAAGGCTCTTTAATATAAAAAGCAAAGTGTTTGGAAAGCAGCTAGTTATTGTTTAGCTGCTTTTTTGTATTTGAGGGTGCAATTGGAGTAAACTATGATTAAATGGTCGGAAAGAAGGATTGGTTGTGAAGGATAAGCAAAAATTGTCTGAAACACGGATCGAGAGTGAAGTGCTTTTTGCAGGGCGGATGCTTCGTTTGGAACGGGATAGAGTTTTGCTGCCCAATGGTGTGGAGGCGTCGCGTGAAGTAGTAAGGCATCCGGGAGCAGTTGCCATCGTCGCTTTGCAGGATCAGGAGATTCTTTTAGTGCGGCAATATCGTTATGCAATCGCACAGGAAACTTTAGAAATTCCTGCCGGAAAAATCGATCCGCATGAATCCCCTTTAGCCTGTGCGATTCGGGAACTTCGGGAGGAAACGGGCTACCGTGGAGTTATGGAACCTATGGGGACATTTTATACAACACCGGGTTTTTCGGATGAAGTGATGCATCTTTTTTTGGCTCGGGATCTGGTCTGGGACCCACTGACGGCGGACGAGGACGAATTTTTAGATGTCGAGAAAATCCCTTGGCAGGAAGCTCTTAAGCGTGTCCGGCAAAATGAGTTTAACGATGCCAAAACTGTATTGGGAATTTTGCTTGTTCAGGGGAAGATTGAATGATTTATGCCGATTTGCATATTCACATCGGGCAAAGCCTGGATGGGAAAGCTGTCAAAATTACCGCTTCAAAATCCTTGACATTGCCGAATATTTTGAACGTTGCCCGTGATATTAAGGGTCTGAACCTTATCGGGATTGTCGATGCCCATTCTTCAGGCGTTCAAGAGGACTTTAAAGCCCTGTTAGCCTCCGGGCAGCTTCAGCCGCTGGCCGGAGGCGGATATCTGGCCGGAGGTTTAACAATCATTCCCGGACACGAAATCGAATTGCAAATAGGCGGGGGGAGTGCTCATTTTCTGGCCTATTTTCCCTCTCTTGAACAGGTAAAGAAATATGTCCGGGAATTAAAGCCAACTACAAAAAATTGGCAGCTCAGTACCCAAAAGGCGTATGTTTCTGCTGATACCTGGCTAAAGGCTGTACAAGGGGCGGAAGGAATATGGTTTCCGGCTCATGCTTTTACTCCCCATAAAGGAATTTATGGAAACTGCTGCCGCCGGCTTAAGGATGTTTTGCCAATGATGCCCCAGGCTCTGGAAATTGGCTTAAGCGCTGATCGAGCTATGGCCAAAAGCATCAATGAGCTGGAAGCGGTTGTTTTATTCAGCAACTCAGATGCTCACTCCCTGGCAAATATCGCCCGGGAATACAATTCTTTGACAGGCGTTGAGCCTTCTTTCGGCGGGCTGTGGGATTTATTACAGAAAAAGCCTCCCAATGCCGTTCGCAATTATGGGCTGCCCCCTCAGGCGGGCAAATATCATCGGACCTATTGCTTGCAGTGTGAACGCGTTGTCTTGGCTTCCCCGCCTCAGTTATCCTGCCCGTCTTGTGGAAGCCAGCATGTCGTGATGGGAGTCTTAGACCGGTTGCTGAGCATCGCTGATAAGGAAGCGGAAAATCATGATCCTTCCGGCTATGTCTATCAGGTTTCGCTTCAACAGCTCCCGGGAATTGGGCCTAAAATGTATCAGAGATTATTAAAATCTTTCGGAACTGAAATGACAATCCTGCATGACGTTCCTCCAGAAGATTTGCTGCCTATAGCCGGAGAAAAAGTGACAAGCTGGATATTGAAAGCCCGAGGTAATGAACTGAAGTTTCTTTCCGGTGGAGGAGGTGTATTTGGCAGAGTTGTGGACATACTTTCCCCTAAAGAGGAATAAAATTCCATAGAAAGGATGGGGGGAGTAGGCATGTGGAGACAATTAAATGAACATATTTGTAAATACTGGGTAATCTACCTTACGCTTTCGATCGTCTACTTAGCGGGAGTGGTGTTTGGGGTGCTGGGAGTCAAAGCCTTGGGAGATTCGGCGATATCCCAGCTGGGGAAATTTCTGGATACGCTTTTGCAAAATCAGCCGGCGGCTTTAAATCCAACCTTTCTCGGACAATTGGCGAGAGACATGTTTATAGTAATGGCCGGGATCTGGATTTTAGGGCTTACTATTATCGGAGCCCCATTAATTTACCTCATCGTTTTTACCCGGGGTTTTATTCTTGGGTTTACGATTAGTTTTATCATTGGTTTTAAAGGAATATTGGGGCTTGGTTTAATTCTGACTTCCGTTTTGATTCCTGCCCTCTTAGGGACTCCTTTATTACTTTTAGGAGCCGGTTTGGCGACAATCTTTTCCTTTTTATTGCTCAGAGGGAAGGCGAGGGGAGAATCTCTGCGCAGAGAGTTTTTGTACTATACTGCCGCCGCCGCTTTTGTTTCCTTGGGTGCGGCTTTTGTGGGCGTGACTCAAGGGTATTTTTCAGTGTTGGGCATTAGGGTTTTGGGTTTGTAGGCCCCCAAAACGCTTAGATTGTCCGATAATGTGAAATTTGCTCGCTTTGTTCAGAGGGACATGTAAATCTGCAAAATTATGCACTGATTAAATTTGCATGCATATTTATGCAGAGTTAATCAGTGCCTTTAAAGCAGTACCGGAGTGCTTGGCCTATGCGAAAGCCTGATAATTCAAACAAATTCTTTCTGCCCAAGGGATTTGCCTGCTAAACTATTTATTTGCTTGCTTCTGGCACGATATTTGCATTATAATAGCAAAAGCAAGGACTAATGATGAAGATGGAGGTTTGCATTATGCTGATTGGAGTACCGAAAGAGATTAAAAACAATGAAAATCGTGTAGCTATTACGCCCGCGGGTGTCCATGCTTTTGCTCTGACTGGGCATCAGGTTGTTGTCGAAAAGTCCGCCGGTGAAGGCAGTGGGATCACCGACCAAGAGTATGTTGCGGCTGGTGCCCAAATTTTGGATTCTGCGGCCGACGTCTGGAACGCGGATATGATTATTAAAGTTAAAGAGCCCTTAGCTTCTGAGTATGATAATTTCAAGCCGGGACAAATCTTGTTTACTTACTTACATTTGGCTAATGAATTGGAACTGACCAAAGCACTTATGGAAAAACAAGTCGTTGGTATTGCTTACGAGACGATTCAGCTGGACAATGGTTCCTTGCCTCTGCTTGTTCCTATGAGCGAAGTGGCTGGACGTATGTCAATCCAAATCGGGGCACAATTTCTAGAGAAGCATTACGGTGGCAAAGGCATGCTTTTGGGAGGGGTTCCGGGAGTGTCACCGGCCAAAGTTACGATTATCGGCGGAGGAATTGTAGGCACGAATGCGGCAAAAATGGCGGTTGGACTTGGTGCCAATGTTATTGTGATTGAAAAAAGCGCGCAACGGCTGCGGGAGATTGACGATCTTTTCAATGGCCGGGTTAAAACTCTGATGTCGAATCCCTTTAATATTGCCGTTAGTGTCGCTCGGGCGGATTTGCTGGTCGGAGCTGTGCTTATTCCTGGTGCCCGCGCTCCGCACCTCGTTACGGAAGAAATGGTAAAAACCATGACTCCCGGAAGCGTGATCGTCGATGTGGCTGTTGACCAAGGCGGAAGTATTGAAACCATTGACCGGGTGACGACACATAGCGATCCTGTCTACCTCAAGCATGGCGTGGTGCATTATTCCGTAGCCAACATGCCTGGAGCCGTGGCCCGGACATCAACCTTTGCTTTGACGAATGTCACCTTAGGCTACGCTTTAGACATTGCCAATAAAGGATATTTCAAAGCAATACAGGAAAATCGCTCTTTACGCAAAGGTATTAACGTTATTAACGGTAAATTAACTTATAAAGCCGTAGCTGAGTCTTTAAACATCATGTATACTCCTTTGGAAGAAGCCTTGCTCTAATGCAGTCCTCTTTGAGGATTTAGCGTCTTAGTCTAGAGGGAGAATTTATCAGAGTGGAACTCGTTTAAACCGAGTTCCACTCTTTTTAGTGCCGGGCGCGCGAATAGAGTGTGTTGTTGTAGTATCGCCTTGGGGCTCCTGCAATTTTGCGCCACTTCTTTTGATTCAATTATAAAGCTTTTAAAAAGGCCAACTTTCACTCATTATTCACAGGAATATAATGGGAATATGAATTGCATTATAATTTTACGAGCCGTTAAGGGAGTGAAAGGCATTGACTCATACGCATACGCAGATGGTTCCTATATATGGACATTATCCGCATCAAGTCCACTGGTACCCTTTAAATTATACGGGCGGCTACGAACCCGCTTGGTGGGAACAATTTGAAGAACAGTTTGAACCCCCTTGGATCGAAACTATGGAGAAACGCCTTGGCTTTTTGCCCGGGAGGGAACCGATCTGGTGGGAACTCTTCGAAGAAAATTTTGAGCCGGACTGGTTACAGAGGTTGGAACGGAAAATGGGCATTCCTCAGCCATTTAATCCGCGTTATGATTTGCCGGTAAGACATTATTAAAGCGGATTAGTCAGCGGATAAAGAATTACTGGGACCGGGTAAACATACCGGTCCTTACTTTTGGGGGGATAAGGACAAGCGGGAGATGCATAAGTTTTAAGGATAGGGGGGAGTTTCATGCCGAAAAAACAATGGAGAGATTTTTTCTTGTATTTGGGAAGAGTATTTCTCCTCCTGATTATCCTCGCCGTACTGCTGCCGAGGTTAGCAGCAGTGTGCAATATTTGGATTTCGTCGCTGCTGCATGATGATCACAAACCGATGGGCAACCCTATGCGGGTCGAAGCTCCGGATTGGACTAAGTCTGTGCTGCAGTTGTTCCCGGTTTCCCGGAAAGAGTGATAATTTCCTTGAGAATCGAGGGTGAACAAGGAAAAGCGCCTGTCCGTGTAGAATTGAAACCTTAGTCTAAAAGGGGGAGATTCTATGACCTCCATGGAACAGCTTTTGAAGCAGTATTTGACATTTCTGCATGTTGAGCGAGGGCTTTCTCTGAACACCCGGCAATCCTATGAACGTGATCTGCGGCAGCTTTTCATTTTTCTGGAGCGGCGGGGAACTGATGTTTTCCAATGCGAATCCAATGACCTTTTTTTATTCCTTTTTCAGTGGAAAGAGCAGGGCAAATCCCCGCGAAGCATTGCTAGGTGTAATGCCACCTTGCGAGGCTTTTTTGCCTTTATGTGGGATGAAGGACAGCGCAAGGATAATCCGAGTACTTATCTCGTAACGCCAAAGTTAAACCAATCTCTTCCGAAAGTGTTGTCCGAAAGGACAATGGATACACTATTAAAAGCAAATGAAAGTTCTGATTTTGCCTTGCGGGATTTGGCAATGTTGGAAATTCTCTATGGCAGCGGCCTGAGGGTTTCGGAATTGATAAATCTCCAAGTTAGCGATGTAGCACTGGATGTAGGGTATATCCGCTGCCTGGGCAAAGGAAATAAGGAACGGATTGTGCCTTTAGGAGAGCCTGCTATACGGGCTGTCAAGAGTTATATTGACGGTCCGAGAAAGCGTTTAGGCGGCAAGAAAACGACGGATATCTTATTTTTAAATGCCCATGGATCTCCCCTGACGCGTCAAGGGGTGACCTTTATTCTTAAAAAATGGGGAGCAGCTCATGAGGTTAGGGGAGCAATTTCGCCCCATATGTTTCGGCACAGTTTTGCAACTCACCTGCTGGATCATGGTGCCGATTTGCGTTCGGTGCAAGAACTGTTGGGACATGCAGACATTGCTACGACTCAAATATATACTCATTTGACAAGGAAACGCTTGTTGGATGTTTTCAAAAAATCGCATCCGCGCGCTGATGGGTCATCATGAGTTGTTGTTTAATGGGATAAATGTTGGGAGGTTAGACTATGACACGCAGTATTATTATTGTTTTAGATAGTGTGGGTATCGGAGAAATGCCGGATGCCGGCAACTATGGGGATGTGGGAAGTCACACTTTGCGCAATATTGCCAGGCATGTGGGGGGACTGGAGCTGCCCAATTTGGCCAGGCTTGGTTTAGGCAACATCGAAGAGATCCCGGGGATTCCGCCCCAGGCACAGCCTATGGGGAATTACGGCAAAATGGCCGAGGTTTCTTTGGGCAAGGACACGACCAGCGGGCATTGGGAGATAGCCGGGGTCATTCTGAAAAGGGCCCTGCCGACCTTTCCCCAGGGCTTCCCTCCGGAGTTTATTCAGCGTTACGAGCGGGCTATCGGCCGAGGCGTGATCGGGAATGAAGTAGCTTCAGGCACTGAAATCATTCAGCGTTTGGGAGAAGAACATATGCGGACAGGCAAGCCCATTGTGTATACTTCAGCCGATTCGGTCTTTCAAGTGGCTGCTCACGAAAACGTTGTTCCCTTGCCGGAACTTATGCGTTATTGCCAACTTGCCCGTGAAATGTTAACGGCTGAATTACAAGTGGGCCGGGTAATTGCCCGTCCTTTTTCAGGACAAGCCGGTCAGTTTTATCGTACCTCGAATCGTCATGATTTTGCTTTGCAGCCTCCCGGCAAAACCTTATTAGATTGTATCGTCGATAGAGGTCTCGCGGTCAATGCGGTGGGGAAAATCCATGATATTTATGCAGGCAGGGGAATTACGGATTTTATAGCGACGAAGAACAACATGGAGGGTGTCGATAAAACCTTAGATTACATGGCAACAACCGGCAGCGGTTTGATTATGACCAATCTCGTGGATTTTGATATGGTCTATGGGCACCGCAATGATGCGCCAGGATATGCCGGCGCCCTGCAAGACTTTGACCGGCGTTTGCCGGAACTGTTGGCCCGTTTGCGCTCCGATGACTTGCTGATCATTACGGCCGATCATGGCTGCGATCCAACGCTGCCGGGAACGGATCATACGCGGGAATATGTCCCCTTGCTTGTTTACGGTCAGACGATAAAAAGCGGCCTGAATTTAGGCCTGAGATCAACCTTCGCCGATTTGGGAGCAACCGTCGCGGAGTTTTTAGGGACCGAGCCTTTGGCTGTGGGGACAAGTTTCTGGCCCAAAATTCGCAAAAATTGAGGATGGGAGTCTTTGTTCATGAGAATGGTGGATGTTATTGAAAAAAAGAAACACGGCGGAATTCTTAGTCAGGACGAGATCGATTTTGTCGTTCAGGGATACGTAAACGGTGAAATTCCCGATTACCAGGTGTCGGCTTTTCTGATGGCTGTTTACTTTAAAGGCATGGCTAAAAGAGAGATTGCCGACCTGACCTTGGCCTTCGTGAATTCCGGCGATAAAAATGATTTGTCATCCATTCAGGGGATTAAGGTTGACAAGCATTCTTCCGGAGGAGTAGGGGATAAACTCAGCCTCGTCATTATCCCTCTTGTCGCCTCTGTAGGAGTACCGGTTGCCAAAATGTCCGGCAGGGGGCTGGGTCATACGGGTGGCACGATCGATAAGCTTGAGTCCATAGAAGGCTTTAAAACGGTGTTGGATAAAGAAACATTTATCGAAAATGTCAATAGACATAAAATGGCCATAGTGAGTCAGAGTTCTAATTTAACTCCGGCAGACAAAAAGATTTATGCTCTTAGGGATGTGACTGCAACGGTAGACAGTATACCTTTGATTGCCAGCAGTATCATGAGTAAAAAAATAGCCTCCGGTGCCGACTGCATTGTTTTAGATGTTAAGGTCGGTTCCGGCGCCTTTATGAAATCAATCGCTGAAGCAGTTGAATTGGCCAGGACTATGGTGGAAATCGGCAAATCCTTAAACAAAAAGACAATAGCAATTGTCACAGATATGAGCCAGCCCCTTGGACACGAAGTGGGAAATGCCAATGAAGTCAAAGAGGCAATTCAAATTTTAAAAGGGGAAGGAGCGGAAGACGAGACAACAATAGCTTTAACCTTAGCCTCCTACATGGCGATTTTGGGTGGGGTTTTTGAAGACTTTGCCACCGCTTATGCTGAACTTGACCGAATCATTAAATCAGGCCGTGCAGTCGAAAAGTTTAAGGAATTAGTTCGCATTCAAGGCGGAAACCCCGAAGTTATTGACAATCCCAATATGCTTCCCCAAAGTAAGTATCATATTGAAGTCAGGTCTTCAGAGAGTGGATATGTTTCCGCGATTGATGCCGAGAAAATTGGGCTGACGGCTATGCTGCTCGGGGCAGGGAGAGCAAAGAAAGATGATGTTATCGACTTCTCGGCAGGAGTTACCATGCTGAAAAAAGTTGGAGACAAGGTTGACAAGGGAGACGTTCTTTGCATTTTGCATACGAATTCCGCAAACGCTCAGGAAGCTATTGCCATATGTCAAAGATCCTATTCCTTTAGTACCGGGGAAATAAAACTCAGTAATTACATTCATGAGATAATACAGTAAAAAATGCTTCTTGCCTCCCCCTCAGCGCAAAGCTCTTTTGCCCATGAAGGTTCCCGCGAAATATTCATAAATTCCCTGTCCTGATGTATATGATAGATAAGGTGCAGGTAAGGGGGAAAGTTCATGGCACGGGAGAAAACCATTTATCCCTTCGCTGAAGGGCTGACTACAGGAGATGCCTACGCGGTTCTGGGGAGTGTCCCGAAATTTAAGAAGCATAAACATGCCTGGAAGGTTTGGCGGGCTTTGAAAGAATTTGGCTGTTTAGTCTATCCTGTAGCAGAAGATTTAAAACGACTTGACGGCAGTAAAGTTTATGCCAATATCACAGAACTCAAGGATAGAGTAACGGTCATCGTGCCCTGCTTATTGCCGGAGGCCTTGGTTTCTCTTGTTTCAGAGGCTTCAATGTCGGGAGCGGGTAAAATCTGGTTTCAAGAGCAGACATGGAGTCCGGCCTTGCAGCAGGAATGCGAGGAACTGGGAATTCAAGTTTTTCGAGGATGTGTTCTTAGACATAAAATATATCCTCCCTTGAGTTTGCGCTATCTTAATCCGTGTTACTGGCACGGTTTAGAGGATCTTAAAGTTCCCTCGAAACGATTTGGTCTGCGTTGAAAAGCTGGAATAACTATTTTTTACGGACAACGTTATTGCTTATAGCACTAAGCCTTTAGATTGCCATTCGGCAGATCTGAAGGCTTTTTATGTTTTGTCCGGATAGCGCTGCTTCTTTAAGCGATTTAACCCTATATCCGATATAATTTTCCTTTTCGGGAATAATAACATCAAATTTAGCGAGGAGGAGTCAAAATGCGAAAAGGATTAGCCATTGTTCTTGCTTTAATGCTTGTGCTCGGCAACATAGGCTTCGCCAATGTCCGAACTGTATTAGGAGCGGAGATTGAAACCGATGCTGCGAGTGCTATTTTGATGGATGCCGCTTCCGGCCGGGTTCTTTATGAAAAGGATTCCCATAAAGAATTGCCGCCGGCAAGTGTTACTAAGCTCATGACTTTGCTTGTGGCGGCAGAAGCCGTTGAGTCCGGGAAAGTTAAATTAACGGATAAAGTGACTGCCAGTGAGAACGCCAGTAAATTAGGCGGATCGCAAATCTACCTTGAACCCGGAGAAACTCTCACTTTGGAACAACTGTTAATCGCCATCGCCGTAGGTTCGGCAAACGATGGCTGTGTTGCTGTAGCGGAACATATTGATGGGACTCATGAAGCCTTTGTGGAAGAAATGAACCGCAAAGCCCAGGCCCTAGGTCTGAAAAATACACATTTTGTCAATGCCTATGGCTTACCGGCCGAGGGACATTATACAAGTGCCTATGATCTGGCCGTGATTGCCAGAGAAACTCTTAAATATCCGCTGATTCGGAAATTAACCAGTATTAAAGAGTATGATTTGCGCGACGGCAAATTCAAGCTGTGGAATACGAATAAACTTCTTTGGTGGTATCCGGGGACGGATGGCTTTAAAACCGGCTGGACCAATGAAGCTAAATACTGTCTTGCTTCTACCGTTGAGAGAAACGGCTTAAGGCTGATTTGTGTTGTCATGGGCGTACCGCAAGTTCGCGGGCATTTTGCGGAATCCATGAAAATCTATAATTATGGTTTTGCCAAATATCAGTTTAAAGCATTTGCTCCTGCCGGCCAAAAACAAGGAGTTGTCAAAGTTCACAAAGGGGTGGCAGATGAGGTAAACGCAGTTACGGAAAAAGCCTTGGGTGCTACGACGGAAAAAGGAAATGATAAAAATTTCTGGGTCGAAACTAAGCTCAACCCAGAAATAAGTGCTCCGATTCAAAAAGGGCAAAAATTAGGCGAAGTTCTGCTCTACCGCAATGACGTTTTGCAATCAAGTGTCAATTTAATTGCGGAGAATTCTGTTGCCAAAGCCGGCTTGGCGGATCAAATGAAACGCACTCTGCGGGGAGTCATAGGGTATTAATCCGACCGTTTCTTGGATGACGTCTCCGAATCAGGCTTAGAATTTGATTTTGCTTTGGTTGCCGCATCATCAGGCGCAAATTTGGAGTCAGAGACAGAGGGTTCGTCAATTTGGGATAGTTCGCGAATCCTTAGGAGAGCCGCCCGCTCAATCCTGGAAATTTGAACTTGCGATAGATTTAAGAGACTGGCGATTTGACTCTGGGTTTTATCTTCGTAAAAACGCATTAAAAGGACACGTTTTTCCCGTTCGGGCAATTTATCCAAAACTTCATTGAGGGCAATTTTGTCAAACCAACTAGGATCAGGCCCCTTTTCGGTGGAGAGCTGATCGAGAACATAGATGGGATCGGAGTCATCCTGATAGAGGGTATCATAAATGGAAGTAGGACTTTGAATGGCTTCCAAGGCGGCGACGATCTCATCCCGTTCAACCCCAATGTTCTCGGCGATTTCTCCGATAGTTGCCTCACGGCCTAATGAGGCAGAAAGTTCATCCCGGGAGCGATTTACTTTGTACACTAATTCTTTATAGGAACGAGGAACTTTCAAAGGGTGATCGTCACGGAGAAAACGGCGGATTTCTCCGATGATCATCGGCACTGCGTAAGTTGAAAACTTTACACCATAGGAGAAATCAAATTTATCGATTGCTTTTATGAGACCTATTGTTCCGATTTGAAAAAGGTCTTCCATTTCATAGCCGCGGTGAGCAAAGCGCTGAACAAGATTAAAAATAAGCTTCAAGTTGCAGTTAATTAAACGCTCACGCGCTTCAGTATCTCCTTCCTTGGCAGCGCGGAGGCTCTCCATCATCTCTTGATCAGAGAGCAGGGGAAAGTGAGGAAGATTCATATCCGTTAGTCGTTGAATCATATCACGCCCTCCTAATGAGACGCGCTGGATGATTGTTGGAGTTTCTTTAGCATTGTCACGGTTGTTCCTACATTAACAACAGAATCGACTTGGAGATCATCCATAAAGGATTGCATAAAGACAAAGCCTAGGCCCATCCGTTCGGGATCGGTGCTGAAAGCAGGCTGCATGGCTTGCTCTACATCCCGGATTCCACATCCTTCATCTTTCACAACGATCTTGAGGGTGTCGCTGGTGACTTCCAAATTGAGATAAACGATTCGGTTTGCTTGATTTTGGTAACCGTGGATGATGGCATTGGAAACCGCCTCGGAGACTGCAACTTTTAATTCTTCGATGTCGTTGAGAGGCAGGTCCAATTGTCCTCCAACTGAAGCAATGAGCAACCGTGCAATGCCGACATTTTCGGCAATACTCGAAAATGTTAGGGCCAATTGATTCGATTTCATTTACGCTCTCCTTCCTTCCTCATAAGCATGGGCTTCGTCTTCATAGAAGCTGATGATTTTAGGCAATCCTGACAATTCCATGATTTTGTAAACATTGGGAGGCACATTTGTGATTTTAAGTTTCCCCCCTAGGGCCAGCAGCTTCTTGTACCTCCCAAGAATAACTCCCAGTCCGGAGCTGTCGATGAATTGAACGTTCTGAAGGTTGAGAATGACCGTGCGAATCCCCCTCTTTTCGATCTCGATGTCTATAGCTTGTCTCACAGCGGCTGAAGTGTGCATGTCCAGTTCTCCGTCTAAGCGTAAGAACAGGGTAAGGCGCTCTATCTTTTTTTCAAGGTTCAAGACCATCCCCCCTAAATTAAATTCGTATAAGCTGAAAGTGCTTGAAGTCTGATTCTAGTGGTGAAGCGAAGGAGAGAACGAAAGTTTTTAGCAATGGTGATGTAGGTTTGCAGCTAACAGTGTCCCAGATGGTATAATAAGGAATTCGTCGTTACCCATAATTTTCCTGCTAATGCGATTAAAGAATTCTTGGCAAGCTCTGTCGAAATATCTGCGGTTTTGGGGCACATAAGTATAATTTAGCCGTTTTTCATTAATAATACAAATTAGTCTGTATAAGGGAGGCAGTTGGATGGCTGATCAAAATCTTCGTCCCCCAACTATTTCAGTTTCTCCGCAACAATATAAAACCTTAGCGCAAAAGTATACGCCTAAACCTACCGTAGCCAAAAATGTGTTGCGGGCTTTCTTTGTTGGAGGAATTATTTGTGCACTGGGTCAGGTTATTGTCAATTTCTTTTTGTTTCTTGGTTTGGCACGCTTGGAAGCATCGAATGCGGCTACGGCCACAATGATCTTTTTAGGTGCTTTACTGACGGGGTTGGGTGTTTATGATGAGATTGGAAAATTTGCAGGAGCCGGTTCGATTGTCCCGGTCACAGGTTTTGCCAATTCAATTGTTTCTCCAGCCATGGAATTTAAACGTGAAGGATATGTTCAAGGAGTCGGGGCAAGGCTGTTTACGGTTGCCGGTCCTGTCCTTGTCTATGGCATTGCTACCTCGATTGTGATTGGGGTTATTTTCTATTTTGTGCGTTGATGAATGGAATTGTTTTTTAGCGGAAAAATTTTGATTATGGGCTATGAAGGGGGATGAATGCCTGACATGGATTTAAGGCGAAAGGGTAACCAAACCGTGGTATTTGCCAATCCTCCGGTAATATTAGCGTCTTATGCGGTAGTCGGTCCTAAAGAAGGACAAGGCCCTCTGGGAAAAACTTTCAGCAATGTGTGGAAGGACCAGTTGAATGGCGAAAAGTCCTGGGAACTGGCGGAAAGCAAAATGCTCCAGGAAGCCCTGCAAGGGAGCATTGATCAATCGGGCCTGGCCAAGGAACAAATTGATTTCCTCTTGGCAGGGGATTTGCTCAATCAAATTGTCTCTTCGAACCTGGCGGCGCGCCAAATTGCCCTGCCGTTTATTGGCGTCTATGGCGCCTGCTCAACAATGGCCTTGAGTCTGGCCCTGGGAAGTATGTTGATTGACGGTGGATTTGCACAAAATGTCCTCATTGGCGTATCCAGTCATCATGATACCGCGGAACGGCAATTTCGTTTGCCGACGGAACAGGGCAGTCAAAGGGCGATGAGCGCCCAGTGGACTGTGACGGGGGCAGGGAGTGTACTTCTTGGCAAGCAAGGTGCGGGGCCGAGAATTACTGCGGCAACCCTGGGCAGGGTCATAGATTATGGGGAAACCGATGCCAACAACATGGGTGCGGCGATGGCTCCCGCCGTTGCCGATACGATTCTCAATCACTTTCAAGATTTGCAGCGTAAAGCTCAGGATTACGACTTAATAGCTTCCGGGGATTTAGGAACGGTAGGTTTAGCTTTGGCCGCTGAAGTACTGAAACAGAGCGGTTTGGAGATGGGGACGGGCTTTACGGACTGTGGTGTCAGAATTTTTGACGCCTCTCAGGATGTTCATGCCGGAGCCAGTGGTTGTGCCTGCTCCGCCGTTGTTTTTGCCGGAGAGCTTATGCAAAAACTTAAAGCGGGAGAGCTGAAGCGAGTCATGCTGGTTGGGAGCGGCGCTTTACACAGTCCGACATCGGCAATGCAAGGAGAGTCCATCCCGGGAATAGGACACGCGGTCGTTATTGAAGCCTGAAAGGGGTGATTTGATGTTTAATATGATTGTGCCGGCTTTTATTGTCGGCGGATTGATCTGTGTTGTAGGGCAGTTACTGATGGATTTGACGAAACCGTCTTTTACTCCGGCCCACGTCTTAGTTTCCTTTGTAACCGGCGGAGCAATTCTGGGAGCTTTAGGGGTGTATGAACCCTTGATAAAGCTTGGAGGAGCCGGGGCCACGATTCCTTTATCCGGATTTGGCTACACTTTGGCTAAAGGAGCTATAGATGCCGTTGGGAAACGCGGGATTATCGGAGCTTTGTCAGGCGGCATCGAAGCAACGGCCGTTGGAATTGCCGCAGCCGTATTTTTTGGTTATTTGATGTCCGTAACCTTCAATCCCAAAGGGTAGGGCAATTATATAATCCGAATCTTCAAAACACGAACTACGAATCATGAGAAGGGGAGGTAAGGCATGGGTAATAATTCGAGTGAGAAAAACACTCCCGTCAGTAAAAACTATCAAGAGAATGTCGATTACATCAATAATGAATTGGGAGTTCCGGATAGTTTTGACATAGTCCTGAGGGAGATGTCCATCGGCGGCAAAAAGGTAGCCATCTATTCTGTCAACGGGATGGTTGACACGCATGTGGCCAGTTATATTTTAGATGCTTTAATTGACCTCGAACGTTCAGATTTGATCGTTAATGCCCTGGATAAATTGGTTAAAGGGCGCATTGTTGATTTGCAGGTTTCAGAAGTCCAAACAATGGATAAAGTGTTCTATTTTGTTTTGTCGGGTCCGATGGCAATTTTCGTCGAAGGGCAAGAGAAAGCGATTATCGTCGATGCCCGGACCTATCCTTCCCGCCAGCCCTCCGAACCGGATATTGAGCGCGTCACTCGGGGGTCCCGCGACGGTTTTACAGAGACTTTGGTTATGAACACAGCTTTAATTCGCAGACGTCTGCGCGATCCCAAACTGCGTATGAAATTGGTTCAAGTTGGAGGACGTTCCAAAACGGATGTCTGCATTACCTATATTGAAGATATTACTAATCCGGAGATGGTCAAAAAAATTCAAAACGACCTTCAAGAAATCAAGATTGACGGGATTCCTATGGCCGAAAAAAGTGTGGAGGAATTTATTCTCGGCAGTAAATTTTGGAACCCTTATCCTCGGGTGCGCTATACGGAACGTCCGGATGTTGCCTCTATCCATTTGTTGGAGGGACACGTTGCGATTATTGTGGATACCTCGCCATCCGTTATCCTGGCGCCGACAACGTTTTGGAGCCATTTGCAGCATGCGGAAGAATACCGCCAGGAACCTATTGTTGGAGCCTATCTTCGCTGGATACGTTTTGCCGGTGTCTTTTCCGCCATGTTTCTGCTTCCTCTCTGGCTGGGGGCAGCCCTTAATCCCCAATTACTCCCGGATTGGCTCCAATTTATCGGCGTTTCTAAACCGGCCAAAATTGGCCTGTTTCCCCAAGTAATTTTAGCGGAATTTGGGGTTGATCTCTTGAGGATGGCGGCGGTCCATACTCCCGCCCCCTTGGCCACAGCGTTAGGTTTGATCGCAGCCTTTATGTTGGGCGACATTGCCGTTAAAGTGGGAATGTTCTCTCCGGAAGTAATCCTTTATGTTGCGGTGGTTGCCGTGGCGACCTTTGCGACCCCAAGCTATGAACTGGGGTTGGCCAACAGATTAGCACGTTTGTTTATTATCGTTATGACCGGTCTTTTTAATTTCTGGGGATTTTTAATAGGAGTGGCTCTTCTCTTCTTTCTTTTATGGAGAACGAGATCTTTTGGCGTACCATATCTCTGGCCTCTTCTGCCCTTAAATATCAAGGCCCTGGGAACAGTTTTAGTGAGATCGCCGGTGCCGATTAAGAATTCACGTCCAAGTATTTTAAAACCTCAAGACCCGGTTCGGCAGCCGGGGGGTAAGAATAAATAGAATGAGAAAGGATGCCAGAAGTGTGAAAATAGGGTTTCCGCGTGCTCTTTTTTATTATGATTATTTTCCTTTCTGGGCCGGCTTTTTTTACCGGCTCGGTATCGAGGTGGTGACATCTCCGCCAACGAATCGTCAAATTATGGAGGATGGCCTTAAGAAAATCAGTGACGAAACGTGTTTGCCCCTAAAGCTTCTTGCCGGTCATATTCAGGCTTTAAAAGATGTCGATGCGATTTTTTTGCCGCGCATGGTCAGTGTGGAAGCCGATACTTACAATTGTCCTAAGTTTTTAGGAATACCGGAAAGTCTTCTCCCGGCAGTTCCGCCTGAAATTCCGGTTCTCAGCGCTGTCATTAATTGGCGCGGAGGTCAGCGGCAGGTTCTCAAAGACCTCCGGAAGCTGGGCTTAGAGCTTGGCAAAAGTAAGCAAGAAATTCGTGCGGCGTTCAGAGAAGGACAAATGTGGCAGCAACGTTATCTGGATTCAAGAGGAACAGGCTGGAATTTTGAGCAGGAAATGCGTGAAATTGAACATTTCGCGGGGGGACAGAGGGATGCCGTGGTATGTTCCCCTAAACTCGTACCGGAGTCCGGCAGAGACAGTGTTTTGACTCCTTTAAAACAAATCAGCCAGGCGAAACAGCGCCTGAAAATTACTTTAATCGGACATTCTTATTTAATACAAGAGGCCTATGCCAATCTGAACCTGCTTGGGCGTCTGCGCGAAAAAGCGGAAATACAGTTAGTTCAGCATGTTGAACCCAACGAAGTCGAAGAGAATTTGACAGGGTTGCGCAAAAAGCTGTTTTGGAATCATGCCAAACAAATTTATGGGGCGGGAAATAAATTCGCTCAAGATCGAACGATTGACGGGATCATTTATCTGACCTGTTTTGGCTGTGGCACGGATTCCATGGTCCAGGAATTAGTAGCGCGCAAAGTGCGCGACCAACATAAGCCTTATATGGTGATTACTCTCGACGAACATACCGGCGAAGCCGGGCTAGTCACTCGCCTTGAGGCCTTTCTGGACATGGTCGAAAGGAGGAAGGCTCGTGAAGGTAACATTTCCGCACATGGGGAATGCCTGGATCGCTATTCAAGCTCTCTTTGAATCTCTGAATATTGAGGTCGTTGTTCCGCCTGTCAACAACAAACAAACGTTGACATTAGGTACTAAACTGGCACCTGAAGCAGCTTGTTTGCCTTTAAAACTGAATCTCGGGAATTATATCGAAGCGTCGCAGGAGGGTGCGGATACAATTGTCATTACCGGAGGAATTGGCCCTTGCCGCTTTGGCTATTATGGGGAAGTAGAACGGCAAATTCTCAGAGATGCCGGATATAACTTGGAGGTCGTGACCCTTGAGCCTCCTGATGGAAGTTTGAAGGGATTGGCCCAACGCATTAGGTATTTAGCCGGGACCAAGAATTCTTGGCCCTCTATCCTTAAAGCTTTGCGCTTTGCCTATCTGAAATGTGTAGCCTTAGATCAAGTTGAAGACTTAATTCATGCTGCACGGCCCAGACTGCCTGATCCCCAAGAGACCGAGCTTCTTTATGAAGAAAGTAAAAAACGCCTGGCGCAGGCGATGACCGTGAAAGGGGTCCAGGCTACGGTTCGCTGGCTGCAAGAGAGTATTCGGGATCGCCAGGCTAAAGGACATGCTCCTGGGGAAAAACATCGTCCGTTGCGTATAGGAATCATCGGAGAAATTTATACCATTTTAGATCCCTATACGTCTGTGGGGATAGAGGAACAGCTGGGGCATCTGGGAGTAGAGGTGGATCGCTCAATTTATCTTTCCGGCTGGGTGGGAAATCACATTTTTCAAGGTCTGGCCCAAGGTTATCGCTCGATTCGTTCCTACCATAGCCATGCCAAACCCTTTCTGCCTCATTTTGTGGGCGGACACGGCCAGGAAACGGTTGGTGCCGCGGTTAAATTCGCCAAGGAAGGATTCGACGGGATTATTCAGCTTTTCCCTCTCTCTTGCATGCCTGAGATTGTGGCCGCCAGCGTATTGCCCCGAGTTCAAGAGACTTATCAAATACCTATAATGACACTCATTGTCGATGAGCATACGGGGCAGGCAGGAATACAGACCCGTTTAGAAGCGTTTGTCGATTTATTGGAAAGACCTCGGCAGAAACGTATTGCCAAAAACACTAGAGAGGGTGTGTCGGTTGTTGGGGGAAGATAATTTTTATTTAGGCGCCGATGTTGGGTCGGTCAGCACGAATTTAGTGCTGCTGAGTGAGGATGACAAAGTGGCCTTAACCCTTTATTTGCGCACTCAAGGGCGGCCTATGCAGACGATTCAGGAAGGAATGAAAATCTTAAGGTCAAAGATCGGAAGTGCCGCCAAAATACTGGGAGTAGGAACAACAGGGAGTGCACGGCAGCTTGCTGCGACGCTGCTGGGGGCTGATGTTATCAAAAATGAAATTACAGCCCATGCAGTAGCCGCCTCGCGCGTTGACCCTTCGGTGCAAACGATTCTGGAAATCGGGGGACAGGATTCTAAAATCATTGTTCTGCGCGATGGGGTTGTCTCTGATTTTGCCATGAATACCGTGTGCGCCGCCGGAACGGGATCATTTCTTGATCAGCAGGCGGCGAGACTGGGTATACCGATTGAAGAGTTCGGACGTTTAGCCTTGGAGGCCAAAAATCCCGTTAAAATCGCCGGGCGCTGTTCCGTTTTTGCGGAATCCGACATGATCCACAAGCAGCAATTGGGGCATGCTCTACCTGATATTCTGGCCGGACTCTGTCAGGCAATGGTTCGCAATTACTTAAATAATGTCGGCAAGAACAAAGAGATACGGGGGCCGATTTTTTTCCAGGGAGGTGTGGCGGCTAACCCGGGAATTTGCCAAGCGTTTGAAGAGGAGCTGGGCCAGCCTGTAATAGTACCGGAACATTATGGAGTGATGGGGGCCTTGGGGGCCGCTTACTTAGCCCAGGAAAAGGTGACAATGAATCCTGAGCAGAGAACCCGCTTTAGAGGTTTGCATTTAGGGGAAACCCAATTTAACGCCCAAAGCTTTGAATGTTCCGGCTGTGCCAATCGTTGTGAAGTGATTGAGATCTTACAAGACGGCTCAAGCTTGGCAAGGTGGGGAGATCGTTGCGGCAAGTGGTCAAACGCTCCTAGAGTTGGCCACAATCAGAAAAAAAGCAAAGAAGAGGAACAGCGGGGAGCATAGTCAGCATAAGATTTAGAGACGTGTACTTATATTCGCTCCTCAAAACTTGATTTAAAAATGTTTTGACCTTCAACGCAAAGTCTGGTATACTAATAAAAATTTTATACCTCATCTCTTTGGAGGTGTGGTAGAGGCGCGAATGACAATAGTACTGTGGAGAAGGCCGCGTAACCGATGAATCCATAGAAAAGGGGATTTCGCCGAAGCCCAAAAAGATCGCGATTTTTGGCGCTGGTCCTGCGGTAAAGAATTGCAGGACTGTCACATGGTGCTTCTTACATCGTGTGGAGAACTACTCCCAACAGGAGAAGAGGGTCAATGTTTACGTGCAGTTGTACGGCAGCAGAGGACCTCCTTCTGTTGCCGTTTCTATTTAAAAGCTTGAACAGTATAGCTAGAGTGATTGGGGAGGAAAAAACATGAGACTGCACGGTACTCAACAAATTAATGAACAAGGGCACTTGGAAATCGGCGGGTGCGACACAGCAAAATTAGCTCAAGAATTTGGAACTCCTTTATATATCATGGATGAGGCCCACATTCGGGAGATCTGCAGACGTTACTATAAGTCCTTCGTTGAGGGTCTGGAAAATGCGGAGGTGATTTATGCCTCTAAAGCTTTTTCCACCTTGGCTATGTGCCGTATCGTTGAACAAGAGGGACTGGGCTTGGATGTCGTTTCGGGCGGAGAACTGTACACTGCGCTGCAGGCCGACTTTCCGGCTGAACGCATTTATTTTCACGGCAACAACAAATCGGCGGAAGAGCTGACTATGGCTCTAAAAGCCGGCGTTGGACGTATCGTCGTTGACAATTTTTACGAAATGGACCTTTTAAATGAACTGGCTCAAGATATGCAGCAATCTGTGAACATACTTCTCAGAGTGACTCCGGGGATTGAAGCTCACACTCATGAATACATTCAGACCGGTCAAATCGATTCCAAGTTTGGTTTTACACTTTCCGACGGCACTGCAGATCGAGCCTTAGACCTGGCGCTGTCCTATGCCAACTTAGTTGTCAGAGGAATCCATGCCCATATTGGCTCGCAAATTTTCGAGCTGGATTCTTTTAGTCACGAAGTTCAAGTGATGGTTCAATACATGGCCGATATTCTTGAGCGTACAGGATACCTGCTGCAGGAATTGAACCTGGGCGGAGGATTTGGAATTTACTATGCTTCCGGCGATACTCCCGCTCAAATTGAAGATTATGCCGGAACTGTTCGCGACGCTTTAGAGGCCGCGTGTCGTGTTTATGGGTTTCCGATTCCCAAAATTATCATTGAACCCGGCCGTTCAATTGTCGGTACTGCCGGAACGACTCTTTATACGATCGGATCGATTAAGGAGATCCCCGGGATTCGAAAATATCTTGCCGTAGATGGGGGAATGGCGGATAATCCGCGCCCGGCCCTTTATCAGGCCCGTTATGAAGCGGTTTTGGCTAATCGTGCCAATGAAGAGACAGCTGAAGAGGTTTCTATCACCGGGAAATGTTGTGAATCCGGAGATATGCTGATTTGGGATATTAACTTGCCCCAAGCTCAGTCCGGGGACTTGTTGGCAATATCCTGCACAGGTGCTTACAATTATTCCATGTCTTCCAATTATAACCGCCTTGCCAGACCGGGGGTAATTCTGGTTGAGGGCGGTCATGCGGATGTTATTGTAAAACGGGAAAGTCATGCGGACTTGTTAAGGAATGATGTTCTGCCTGAGCGTTTAGCCTATTTGCCGATGGCCAGCCGCTAAAATAAAAACTAAGGACCCGTGTGCCTGATGCATAAGGGTCCTTTTATTATGCCTTAATATCTTTTTTGAGGGCGAACGAAAGCCAGATCAAGAGCAACTAAGATTAGAATCGCGATTAAAATTAATGTCAAGCTGTTCGGGGTAACCGGCATTGAATAGGCTGTATTGGGAATATAAGCGGGGGCGTAGGCTAGAGATTGAGAGGGAAGGCTGCTTAATCCGGGAGAAGGGTAAGAATACGAAGGTGGGCAGTTTGAGGGTGAATAGGCGGGAGCGGGGAAATGGCGCTGTTGTTCGTACGGCGAAAAATAGGGAAGGGTAGAGGGTGCGGGGGGATACGCCGAAAAATTTTGCGGTACCGGATAGTGGTTGGAATTCGATACTGAGTTATTTTGATGAAAGAGCAAAGGTGCCCTTGTGACTGGTGCATAAATACGGGCGTTGCCGGGAATCAAAACAGTCCCCCCTTTCCGATAATCACCCGTTTTGACTTGCTGTTTTAGCTACGAGAGATAGTTATTTTTCCTGGTTAAAAAGCCGACACGGCAGTGTGGATTATTGGGGGGGTGCTGACGTCAAACCCCGTTCCTGAGTTGGGCTGAGGCTTCTGCTTTTGTGAAAAAGACTGACACTGTCTCGATTAGGAGACCAAGCTTCATTTTCATACAGGAATTCCGGGGGTTCGGCGTGGGATAACTTGGGAAAACGGAATAGTTTCTTCATAAGATTGGCAGATGTCCTTGGCAAAACATCATACTGGAATTCTGTTTCCGGGCTGGTGATGTCGGTCTCCGTTATCTCTTGTACGTCGTTATTGTCCGAAGCTTTAGTGTTAAGCAGGCATCTAAAAATATCCATAAATATACACCTCGCATGGTATTATATGTAATATTTCTAACTGTGGACCACCGCGGGGACAGAAAAAGTTGCTAAAAATTACATCTAAATTCCGGAATATTTTAAGAGGATTTGTTTGATGCTAGAAAGTAGAATTTTGCTTTTTAGCGAGGTGGACTCGGGTGCTGCGAAAAAAATACGGATCATTAGTCCGGGTCTGCAAGGTATATGGCCTACTATTTCTGTTTGGGGTTTTTCTGGGGGCCGGCTTTGTGTTGAGTCCTATCATTTTTGGTCAAGTCTCAGGGGAGCCGGGAACCCTCAAAGCTTCTGAACACACTCAAGAAAACATACCCTCTCAAGCGGAAGAACAACATGCGGCTGTATCGGAAAATAAGCCAATACAGCAAGAGGATTCCGGCACAAGTCCTCCTGCCAATCCCCTGGCAGTTCCTCCCGCGGCCCCCCCGGCCAATTCAGTACCGGTACTTAAGGATAAGCGGATTACGGTACTTTTAGTAGGTGTTGACCGTCGGCCTAATGAAAAATCTTTAAGCAACACAGATACGTTAGTGGTTGCCAGCGTTAACACGGAAAATGGCAAAATAGCCCTTATTTCTATACCGCGTGATACTCAGATAACGATTCCTGGGTATGGCAAGGGTAAAATCAATGCGGCCGCCCGAATTGGCAAGGGACTTGATACCACATCCGGCTTGATTGAGGGATTAATAGGTCAGCCCATTGACGGTTATATTCTCACCAACTTTTCAGGCTTCAAAGAAATTATCGATACTTTGGGGGGAATCACGCTTACGGTTGAGAAGGAAATGCATTATGTAACCGGAGACAAAACAGATGGCATTATCGATTTAAAAAAAGGAACCCAGCGTTTAACGGGAGCACAGGCTTTGCAGTATGCCAGATTCCGTCAGGATGCTTTGGCGGATATAGCGAGGACAGCGAGGCAACAGGCTGTTTTAAAGTCAATAGGGAAGGAATTGTTCCAGGTTAAGACGATCCCTAAATTACCGTGGCTGATTCCTCAATTCATGAAATCTGTGGAGACAAATCTTTCCCTCAGCCAGATATGGTCCATGGCGAATATCTTACTTCGAACCGGAACGCCTGAGGTTGCCTCACAAACGTTACCGGGGGATTTTCTGACAGAAGACGGAATCAGTTATTGGAAGGTCGATCCGGAGAGGGCTCGGGCAGTGGTCCGCAAGGTGTTTGAGGAAGGAAAAACGACATCTGTATTTTTTAAGTAAAAGACGATGCTTTTATAAATCTTTCAAAGGTATTGCCCACCTGTTCCGCCCTGTCAATTTTGGACAGGGCAGTTTTATAAGCAGATAATTCTTGTGATTTTAAGCAATTGGAGATATACTATTTAAGTCAATCAGAAGGCGATTTTTTGGAGGGTGAACATTGGAAAAGCTATTTGATAAGTTGAAAGAATACTTACACATGGATACGGAGATATCCTTTGAGGAATTTAAAGAGTATTATCAAAATTTAATCGCAGAACTTAATCAAACCTTTAGCGAGCTGGATAAAGATCAACGTATTAAGGCTCTGTATATCTGTTCAATCGTCCAGTCTAATGCGGATGCAAGGACTAAAACGAATAAAGCCAATGCTAAGACGTATAAAAAAGTCAGTGCTAAATGTGCCTTTTGGGCAGATGCCATCAAGTTTAACTTGGGCAAAGACGGCGTCTCTAATGAAGAAATTGAAAAGGCGACGGAAGAGATTAATAATAGTATTTAAATAAGCTTCATTAAAAATTGAAAACTATAGTCTTGTCAGGATACAAACTCCGCATTTTGGGTTGCGGAGTTTATTTTTTTAGTGTTAGTGTGAGGAGCATAACTTTGCTAATCTGAAAAAATTTCAGATGCCTCTGAAACATTTGAGTACGTAACAGCGTATTAAAGGTGTCGGCTTAATAACACAAATCATTGAGGAGGAAATAGCGTGAGTGAGAGATTGTATCGTTCTGAGCAAGAAAAGATAATAGGGGGAGTTTGTGGCGGGCTGGCCGATTATTTTAATATTGACGTTACGTTGGTTCGGCTCGTTGTTTTAGTGGCCATTTTTGCCGGAGGGGTCGGAATTGTTGCTTATCTGGCTGCTTGGGCGATAATCCCGGTAAACCCTGCAGAGAGGGGCCGGGATTCGGGAGTGCAAAGCAGCGAGCCGGGAGATGTCCTCGTTGATACACCTTCCGATATTGAAGTTGCGGCCAAAGGATTTGAGAGGCAGGATAGGCGCGAGAAGCGGTCAAAATTTGCCGGGGGAATTCTGATTGCCTTAGGTGCCTTTTTTCTCCTGGAACGTATCCTCCCGAGATGGTTTAATATGAGCAAAATGTGGCCGCTGTTTTTAATTGTCATCGGTCTGGCTATTATTTTCAAAGGAGGGAGAAAATGAGACGAGAGTTTGATACTTTAAGCAGAGGATTGTTTTTGATTACCTTGGGGCTTGTCTTTATTCTCATAAATTACGGACTGCTGTCCTGGCATTTTTGGCTGCGGGTTATTGATTTATGGCCGTTGGTTCTTATTTTAGCCGGGATCGGTTTAGTCTTTAATCGGCGGATACCCTTCAGCGCTATTTTGCTCATTTTTCTCTTATGCATGCTTGTTTACTCTTTAGCTGTGGGAGATAGGCCAATGCCCTGGACAGAGAGTCCCTCCTTTGAAAGATCGACAATAAAGTCAACCCCCATCAATTATCCTTATCTCCCGGACACCCAGGGAGCAAACTATAGCCAAGAGAAATAAAAGGTTCCTGCAATGGAGAAATCGGTTTTCTCCACTTATTTTTGGCTATTTTTGCGATATTTCGCGACAAGTTGCCCTGTGCAGTCCTAAGATGATATAATTTAAAAATAACGCTATAAACTAAAGAATTTAGGGTGTCAATATGGATATTATTTTAGCTCATCGTCAAATTGATTTTGACGCTTTGGCCTCCATGGTCGCGGCACAGAAGCTTTATCCCAACAGTGTTCTGGTGATTGATGGTAAACCGAATGTTTATGTTCAGGACTTTTTAGCCTTATCCAAAGATCAATTGAGATATCTTAAGTCACAGGAAGTTACTATAGACGAGGTCAGCAAGGTTATTTTGGTGGATACTCACGACTTAAAGCGGGCAGGCCTACTGGGAGAAAAGATTGCTCAGATTCCTGACCTGGAAGTCGAAATCTACGATCATCATCCTTATTCCGGTCCCATGAAACCAGGAATGGTTATTGATCTCGTCGGAGCCTGTGCTACACTTCTGGTTGAAAAATTAGCCGGTTTCGGCTTACCTTTAAGTAGTTTTGAGGCGACATTGATTGCTATTGGCATTTACGAGGACACGGGGAGCCTGTTGTTCGACAGCACGACAGTGCGCGATGTCCGGGCGGTTGCCTATTTGCTTGATCAGGGCGCCAATCTGGGAGTTATTGCCGAGTATTTGCGCAAGCCCTTAATCGAAGAGCAGAAAGAGCTGTTACAGCAATTGCTTGATCAAGGGCAAACGGAATTTTTCGACGGATTGCCCGTCTACTTATCCTACGCTGAATCTAAGGAATATGTGGGTGGTCTTGCTTTATTGGCTCACCGGGTCGGAGAACTGGAGAGCGCCGATACCTGGTTTTTATTGGTTAAAATGGATCATCGTGTATATCTTGTGGGCCGCTCCAGAGGCAGGGGGTTGCCTGTCAATCGCCTGGTTCAACTTTTCGGCGGGGCAGGACATGACAGGGCGGCTTCAGCCACCATTAAAGATGGCGACCTGCCTACGATCCTTAAACAACTGCGTTCCGCGATCAAGAGCCGGGCGGTACGCCCGCACTTGGTCAGGGACATGATGAGTTATCCGGTTAAAACGGTGACTCCCGAAACCCGTTTGGCTGAAGTAGAAACAATGTTATTGCGGTACGGTCATACGGGAGTACCGGTTACGGACGGTAACTCTTTAGTGGGAATAATTTCCCGCCGCGATGTGGAAAAGGCCATCAGACACGGATTGCGGCATGCCCCAGTTAAAGGATTTATGACCAGAAACGTGGTTACTGTGGAGGCGGAGGCAACTCTGGATGAAGTCCAGCGGGTGATGGTGCAAAACGACATAGGCCGTCTTCCCGTTGTTGAAGACGGCGACTTAGTTGGCATTGTTTCCAGATCCGATGTTTTGCGCCTGATCCACGGCGGGGCGGTGCCTATTGAAACACAACTGGTTCGCGAACGCAGCGCGGCCATGCGTCAGGACATCCTGGATTTAATCGCCAAGCTGCCGGATGGAGAAAGAAAGATCCTTGAAGCGGTCCGGGATACCGCTCAGGAAGAAGAGTGTTCCGTTTATTTAGTGGGAGGGTTTGTCAGGGATTTGCTTCTCTCGGTCCCCACGCAAGACCTGGACTTTGTGGTGGAAGGCAATGGCGGTCAATTTGCTGAAGCCTTAGTTAAGAAATTGCCTGAGGGAAAAATAACCCAACACGTGAAGTTTGGCACAGCCCAGATTTCTTTTCCCGACGGGAGCCATTTGGATATCGCCAGTACGCGCGTGGAATATTATTCCTTCCCCGGCGCTCTTCCGCAAGTGGAAGAATCCTGCTTGCGCGAGGATTTGTTCCGGCGTGACTTTACGATTAACTCCATGGCTATATGTTTGAATTCCGAGCATTTTGGGGAACTTGTCGATTATTATGGCGGTAAACGGGATCTGCAGCAAGGTAAAATTTGTTTTTTACATAATCTGAGTTTTATTGAAGATCCTACTCGAATGCTGCGGGCTATCCGCTTTGCCGGGCGTTATCACTTCCAACTGGCCAAAGAGACCTTGGAAGCATTGTATACTGCCATTGATACCGGCGTTCTTTTAAAATTAAGTGTGGAGCGCTTTACAGAAGAGCTGCTGCTCATCTATAAAGAGGAAAACTATTTGTTTATGGGGCAAAAACTAATGCGCAGTGGTTTGCTTAGGGCCTGGTTTGGAGAAGATTATAGTTGGAACTTTAATTCCGATAATTTTAAAGACAGTGTTAATTGGGAGTTAACGGTCAAGTGGTTGAATTCTCTATCCAGAATGCAAGCAACGGACATTGAAAAATTGCTCAGTCGTTTAAGTTTAAACAAAAGCTTGCGCGACGAAACCCGGCTCTTTGCCGAGGTGCGCGAAGCTTTGGCGGGCAGGACAGCCTTAAGTGAATTAGACCAATTGCTAAGCAAAACTCCTCAGAACATTATTACGGTTCTGGCACAGGACGAGCGCTTTCAGCAGCGTATCAGGGATTGCCTGGATGCGGAGCAAAGGATTCACATGACTCTCGATGGCAACGCTCTCTTGCAGATGGGGCTTAAACAAGGACCGGAAATCGGCAAAATTCTCGAACAGGTGCGGGCGGCCTGGCTTGAGGGCCGGATTTGCACGCCGGAAGAAGAAGAAAAAATCGCTCGCCAGTGGATTGATTCCCGGGGCTAGGAGGAGGCACTTATTTGTTTGGATTTGATTTACCAACCATCATTGCGAATATTCCCGCGTTAATGATAGGCTTTGCGTTTCATGAGTACGCCCATGCCTGGGTTGCGGACCGTTTAGGAGACCCGACGCCGCAAAGTCAGGGAAGGCTGACTTTAAATCCTCTTGTTCATCTGGACCTGTTTGGCACGCTGATGGCTCTTCTTTACCAATTCGGCTGGGCTAAGCCGGTTATGATCAATCCCCGTTATTTTAAAGGCAACAAACAACGGGGGAGAATGCTGGTGGCTTTGGCGGGTCCCGCCATGAACCTGGTGATGGCTTTTCTGGCCCTGTTTTTATGGTATCTCGCCATGCATTGGCTGCACGGTACGGAATGGAGTTACGTCCTGCAAATGGTATTTCGCTCGATCGTACTTATGAATTTGGGCTTAGGTATCTTTAACCTCCTGCCCATCCCTCCTTTGGACGGCTTTGCCGTTCTCCTGGGGATTTTACCAGGCCGCTTGGCCTATCGGATTTTGGCCTTTGAACAATACGGTATGATTATTCTTGTAATCCTTCTCTTTACGAATATTCTCAACACTGTTTTGTATCCTGCTATGAATGGAATCGCTTTGGCTTATCAGACTGTCATCACCATGCTCTTAACTCCGATCTTTGGCCCATTGTGGTTGGGCTAAAGTACTGGCTGTTTGGTAAAGACCTAAATTAAAGGAGTGTATCGTCATGAAGGGAAGAATATTAAGTGGAATGCGCCCGACAGGGGCTTTGCATATCGGACACCTGAGTGTTATTCAAAACTGGGTCGCTTTACAGGAGGACTATGAATGTTTTTTTTCCGTTGTGGATCTCCACGCTTTGACCTCCGGCTATGAGGATCATTTGGATTTTTCCCGCTTGCGGCGGGATATCGCCCTGGATTGGCTGAGTGTGGGAATCAACCCCGAGAAAAGCGCTGTTTTTGTGCAATCTCAAGTTAAAGAGCATGCCGAGCTTCATTTGCTTTTGTCCATGTTCACGCCTTTATCCTGGCTGGAACGTGTACCGACCTATAAAGATCAAATTCAGCAATTGAGCCTGCAGGGAAAGGATCTGGGAACTTACGGGTTTTTAGGGTACCCTCTGTTAATGGCCGCGGATATTTTGGTTTATAAGGCAAATGCCGTCCCTGTGGGAGAAGACCAACTCCCTCATGTTGAGCTTTGCCGGGAAGTTGCCCGCCGCTTTAATCATCTTTACGGACCGGTTTTTCCCGAACCTAAAGATCTTGTGGGCAAAGTGCCGCTTTTACCGGGAGTTGACGGGCGTAAAATGAGCAAAAGCTATCATAACGCTATTTCGCTGACGGCTTCTCCTGAAGAGATTAAGACCCGTGTCCAGCAAATGATTACTGATCCGGCGCGGCTGCGCAAAGATGACCCCGGTCATCCGGAGGTCTGCATCGTCCATAAATTTCATCAGATTTACACGCCGAATGTCGCTGAAATAGAAGAAAATTGTCGTCTGGGAAAAATCGGCTGCGTTGCTTGCAAACGCTGTCTTGCGGAGAACCTGGAGAAATTGTTAAGTCCCTTCAGGGAACGGCGGGTTTACTGGGAAGAACCGGGGCGGATTGAGAAGGTTCTGGAGGAAGGCGCACAACGTGCCCATGAAGCGGCCTCGGTGACTATGAAAGAAGTCCGTTGTGCCATGGGACTGTAAATGGAAAGCGGGAATAACAGTCCGCAGATCGAATTGCCCGCTTACCAAGGTCCTTTGGATTTGCTTTTAGCCTTAATTCAGCAGGAAAAAGTAGATATTTACGATATTCCTATTGCCCGGATTGCCGATCAGTTTGTTGAAGCCGTCCGGCAAATGGAGTCTTTGGACATGGAGGTTACCACAGAGTTCCTGGTGTTGGCGGCGCAACTGCTCCTGATGAAGTCCAGAGAGCTTCTGCCCAAGCCTGCCAGGAGCGGACAAGATCAACTTGAGGAAGAAGACCTGCGCCAGGAACTGGCCGAACGTCTCCTGGAATATAAAACCTACAAACAAGCGGCGCAAATGTTGGAGAAGCTGGAGATAGCCTCCGGACGTTCCTTCGACCGGGAGGTTGATGTGGAAGACTTGCTAGGTGATGTTCAGCCGGAAGATCCGCTTCAGGGAATAGCCTTTGGGGATCTTTGGCTGGCCTTCTGCAAGGTCATTGAACGGGCGGAAAAAGGAGAAGAAATCCAGGAGGTTGAGCCCGACGAAATTGCCATTAACGTCATGCTTGCCGACGTTATGCGCCGGGTACTTCTTCACCCGAAAGGGCTGCGTTTTGCTCAGCTTATACGGAGCGGTTCACGGATGGAGATGGTCGTCTCTTTTTTAGCGTTATTGGAACTCTTAAAATCCGGCAAGGTTCGTGCCGAACAATCCGCTGCCCTCAGCGAAATTATGCTCTTCCCAACGCCTAAGGCCTGGGAATTTATCGAAGAGGAGTCGATATAATGCTGTTTCGAGAGCCGGAAACGGCTGCTTTAGAGGCGCTGTTATTTGTTGCGAAAAATCCTCTGAGCTTAGAGTTGCTCGAAGAAATTCTGGAATTAGATCGTTTGACGATTGCGGAATTGTTGAATGAGCTGCGCAGCCGCTATACTGCGGAGTCCTGCGGTTTAATGCTCTTAGAAATCGACGGCGGCTTTAAATTGGCGACGAAACCCGAAGCGGCACGCTATATAGAAATTTTATATAAGCAGCCGGCTCAGACCCTTTCTAATGCCGCCCTGGAAGTGCTTTCGATTATTGCTTATAAGCAGCCTGTAACGCGCGGAGAGGTGGATTTCATTCGGGGGGTTCAGTCAGACCGCGCTTTAGCTACCTTAGTGGAGAAGGGGCTGGTCAGGGATGTGGGGCGTAAGGATGGTCCCGGGCGCCCTATTCTTTATGGCACCACAGAACAGTTTCTCCTGCATTTTGGTTTGAGCTCAATAGAAGATTTGCCCAATCTGGAAACCTTCAGTTTAAGTGAAGACGAAGCGGCCAGCGCCAAGGAAGCAGATTTTCCGGAAACCGAATGATTGGCTTTAGCTATTCGCAGCATAATGTATCGGGGAGAAACAAGGATGAGATTATTTGTTGGGATTGATTTGCCCGATGAAATAAAACAGTCTATACTTAAGTTTCAAGCGGAATTAAAGCAGCTTGGGGTTAGAGGTTTTTGGAAAGCGCCGGATAACTTTCACATGACGCTGGAGTTTCTGGGCGAACTGGACTCTAAGACGCTGCCGCTGATCAGGGAATGCCTGTCTTCGGCAGGTCAGGATCATTCATCATTTGCGCTAACCCTTGGAGGCTTGGGGGCTTTTCCCTCCTTTAAACGGCCTCATACCTTGTGGACCGCGGTTGGTGGAAGCATAAGGGAACTAAATCAATTGCAAAACGAGATCCATACGCTGCTCACCCAAAAAGGATTTAGTCTGGAAAACAGACAGTTCAAGCCGCATATTACCTTGGCTTCCCGTCCTGATCTCAGGGAAATTGAGTTGGGAGATCATAAGACGAGAAAATTAGGTGAATTCAGGGTTGAGGGAATTACTTTGTTTGCAAGCTCAGTGATTCGGGGGAAAAGAACTTATACAGCTTTGAGTCATAAAAAGCTGCAATAAATAAAGGGGCCATTTAGAGAAATGAGTGTTTTATTTTGCCGGGATTGCGGCGTTGATATTTCGGGCGACCCGCTGTTCAGGCGGGTGAGTTTTGCTTTGGAAAACGGAGAAAAAGCGGCTTTGGTCGGACCGAACGGCGCGGGAAAAACAACCTTGATCCGCGCCTGTTTAGGGGACATCCGCCTGGAAAGCGGCGAGGTTCAAGTTCTTGGTTCTTGCGGGTACTTGCCTCAGACCCCGATTGTCGAGGATGAGGGGACCGTATCGCAATGCATGCTTCAGGAACGTGCCGATTTGCTGGAGATACAGAGCCAACTCCGTGAACTGGAGAAGAAAATGGCTCTTACACCAAGTGAGAAAGTTATGGAACAGTATGCCGCTTTAACAGAGGCCTTTGAACGCCAGGGGGGCTATGCCCTGGAGGCTTTAGTCCGCAAGATCTTAGCCGGGATGGGGCTGGAGGCGGAACTTAATTCTCCCGTCGCAACCTTGAGTGGCGGACAGAAGACCCGTCTGGCTTTGTGCAAACTCTTATTGCGGTCGCCGGAGCTTTTAATTTTAGATGAACCGACGAACCACTTGGATATCTCCGCGCTGGAATGGCTGGAAGGGTATTTGCGCGACTATCCGGGCGCTCTTCTCCTTGTTTCCCATGACCGTTATTTTTTAGACCGCACTGTGTCCCGGGTTTTTTGCCTGGAAAACGGAGTTCTTAAGGGCTATAGCGGAAATTATTCCGAATACGAATTGCAGCGTGCCCTGGAAAGCAAGACCTTGAATCGGGAAGCGGAACGGCTGGAGAAAAAGATAGCGAAGCTGGAAGAATATGTGCGCCGGAATAAAGCCGGTGTTAATTCCAAACAGGCTCGCGGCCGCGAAACTCAACTTAACAAGCTGAAGCCGATGCAAATAACCAAATCGGACCACAAGCTATCGATATCTTTGGGCCAGGGAGGCCGCAGCGGAGATCGGGTTTTGCTGATAGAGGATCTCGCCATCACCTTTGGGCCTCGAACCTTGTTCCGGAATGTGGGCTTGGATTTGCGGCGGGGAGACCGCGTGGCTCTGCTGGGAAAAAATGGAGTCGGGAAAACTTCAATTCTCAAAGGGATTCTCCGCCAAGTTCCTTTTAATGGCACGATACACTTGGGCGCCAATGTTAAAGTGGCCTATTACTCTCAGGAACATGAGAATCTGGGAAACTCGGGAACAGTTATGGACGAGATCCGGGCCGTTTCTAATTTGAAAGATCCGGAAATCAGAACTCTTCTCGCCCGCTATGGCTTTAGAAAAGATGATGTTTTCAAGCTCATTGCCGTACTCAGCGGCGGGGAAAAAAGCCGGTTGGCCTTGTGCAAATTATTCCTGGAACAGGGAAATTTATTGCTGCTTGACGAACCGACAAATCATTTGGATGCGGAAACACGCAGCGTGCTGGAAGAGGCCCTGCAAGAGTATGAAGGAACTGTTCTTGTTGTTTCCCACGACCGTTATTTTTTAGACAAGATTGTTCAGAAAATAGCCGAATTGACAGATCAGGGACTGACTGTCTTTGAAGGGGATTATACAAGTTATCGGGAGTTTAAACAGCAGGAAGAAGCGGTGTGTGTTCCTGCTGAAAGAAGCGCCAAACCAAGCTATCAGGGTCAGCAAGAGACCCGCAATCTGGCGCGTGAGAAAAAGCGGATGAAGCAACTGGAGCAGGAAATTGAAGAACTTGAGGAAACGCTTCAAGGCTTGGAACAGGAGCTTGCTGCCGCAGGAACAAATTATGAATTAGCCATGAAACTTCATGAAGACTATGAGACGGTTAAGAAACGAAGAGATGTGGTGCTGGAGGAATGGATCGCTGGGAATGATTGATTTCACCAATTAGCGCTTTTACCCATATATTATCCTGAAGTCAAAGGTGGAGGGATACATATATGGGAATAGCTTTGCTTATGGCTGTGGCTTTAAGTTTGGATGGTTTTGGTGTGGGATTGGCTTATGGGCTGCGCCGCATTCGGATACCTGTGAGTTCGATGATCGTCATTGCTATGTGTACTGTTTGCGCTATGGGAATATCGATGCTCTTCGGCAGCTTAGTCAGACTTTGGCTGACATTTATTCCGGCTAAGTTATTTGGGGCTTTAATCTTATTGGTTCTGGGAGCCTTTCAATTAGGCAGGGCACTTTGGAATCGCAGCCGGGAGGCTTTGCCCGATGCGCTTCCGGCTCTGGCCGTTGTTCAGCAGAAACCCCTTCCGGAGCCGGAGTTCCGTTTTCAATTGGAGTTTCTGGGGTTTGTGATACAGGTTCTGAAAACACCTCAAATCGCGGATGTCGACGGATCAGGCGGGATTAGTCTTAGAGAAAGCTTTCTGCTGGGAAGCGCGCTGGCCATGGATGCGTTTGCCAGTGGGATCGGTGCGGCCATGGCCGGTATGACCTTGTCTGTCATTGGTTTAGTTGCTTTAACCCAGATTGTTATGTTATGTTTAGGTCAGCAGCTGGCCGGCAAAATTCCGGAGAATTGGACGAATAAAGCAGGTTATTTGCCGGGTACAGTGTTAATATTAGTGGGGCTGGGTAAATTGATTTGAGGTGAGGTTCTTGTTAACAATCGGCCTGACTGGAGGCATTGGAAGCGGGAAATCGACAGTCTCCCACTGGTTTGAGAGCCAAGGGGTTCCGGTAATTGACGCGGACAAAATGGTTCATCACTTGTTTAAGACGGACTCCTGGCTGATTTCCAAGCTGGCAGCTGTCTTTGGTCCGGAGATTATCCAAGAGAACGGAGAGATTGACCGCTCTCGGCTTGGCAAGCGGGTTTTTGCCGAGGCAGGAGCCCGGAAAGAGCTCGAGACTATCGTGCATCCGCGGGTAATTGAAGGGATGAAGCGTGCCCGGGAGGAGCTGCGAAATTCCCAGGCCCAAGTTTGTGTCTGGGATGTCCCGTTGCTCTTTGAAACAGGGTTTGAACGATATGTTGATCAGGTATGGGTCGTATGGGTACCCAGAGACATTCAGATTGAACGTGTCCTGAAGCGGGACAACCTGGAACTGCCTGAAGTAGAAGCCCGAATCGCGGCCCAGGGGCTGTTGGAGGATAAATGCCGGCAAGCGGATGTTGTTATTGATAATTCCGGGGATGTTCAAGAGACACTGCGCCAGCTTGATGAGGCCTGGAAAAAATTAATAAAACATATTTAAGCGATAATCAGGATATAGTTTTGTATCAGTCCTAATTGAGACGAGGAGATGTGATGGTTAAAAAGAAGAAATTCTCGGGGACAGTGGGTAAAAAACTCCTGATCCTTTTAGCGTTAATAGCTTTGGCAGGTTACTGCCTCTTAACTATACCCAGGCTGGAGAAGATTCTCTATCCGTATCCCAACCAGAAAATTGTAGAAAAGTATGCCGCTCAATACGGGGTAGACCCTCTATTTGTTGTGGCAATTATCAGGGAAGAGAGTAAATTTTTCCCTCAGTCCCAGTCTCACAAAGGAGCCATAGGACTGATGCAGCTCATGCCCAGTACGGCTCAGTCTATTGCTGAAAGCTTAGGGGATAAAAGTTACACCAGTGAGGAATTATTGAACCCGGAAAAAAATATTCAATATGGGACCTGGTATCTTTCCAGCCTGGAAAAAGCCTTCTCCAATAATCTTGTTTTGGTTATCGCCGCCTATAATGGCGGAATAGGACATGTTCAGGAATGGATTGAAACCGGGCAAATTGATCCCAAAAATATTCGTCAGGAAGACATTCCTTTTAAAGAGACCAGGGATTATGTGGGACGTGTCTTGAAAAGTTATCAGAAATATATTAAACTTTACCGTACATAAGGCGTGTTGATTTAATTTTTCAGGCGTTTGATCAGGAACAGAACGGAGAGAAGCATTGTGAAAGATGTAGACCAAGCTGAAACCAAAAATATCGTTACTCGACTTAAAACAGTTCGCGGTCATATTGCGGGAGTGGAGCGTATGATCGAGGAAGAAAAACCTTGTGAGGATATACTATTACAGCTTGTGGCTGTACGTTCGGCAGTACAGAAAGTATCCGTGATCGTTGCTCAGCATTATGCTAATTCCTGCCTGGTCGAGGCCCTGGACAAAGGGGAAAATCGTCAGGAGGTCTTGAACAAAGCCATTGAGACGCTTATGAAATTTAACCAGTAGTCCCTTAAAGGTTAGGACGTTCCCCGGTTATTTGGAAATGGTAGTTATTACCTGAAATCCTAGTTCTCTTTTAAAGAGGACTAGGATTGTGTTTTTCTGCCTTGCTATCAAAAAATATCAGCCAGATTGAAAATGAAGATGCCTAAAGTAGCAGGCAGGAAAATCTGACTGGAGCTTGAATTTTTAGAATAGACAAAAAGCTCTGGATTTCTATGATCGAAGTAGTAATCAAAACGCACACACACTTACAGAGGTGTGTCCCGGAGTTTAGAAAAGGAGATCGAAATGAAAATACGAGAGATTATGAAACCTTGGACCGGGAAGGATCAGGCGGAAAATGGAATAAGCGAAAATTCTAATGTACATAATTTAAAAATTGACGATATAATCTGGGGCAGCTCGCTGATTGAAGTAACGAATGATGAAGGCATTAAGACTGGAGAAGTAGCTAAAGATTTACTGTTATACCTTCTTAAAGCGACGGATATGTGGATGTTAAGCAATATTATGGATAACTTTCAGGAGGCCGTTATTGCAATTGACATGGCAGGTAAGGTTTTCTATGTGAATAATGCCTATTCCAGGGTTCTTGGTGTTTCAACACATAACGTTATCGGAAAGCAAATTCAGCAAATAGAACCGGAAGCGGAAATATTAAACGTCATTGAAACCAAAATACCCATTATTAAAAAGAACCAATATATAAAAACACTCGACAAATATGTTTCGGTACATATATTTCCAATTGAACAAGATGGAGAACTTAAAGCGGTGGCCTCAATTTTCAGGGATTCAACAGCTGTAGTTAAATTGGGCCAAGAAGTGGAGAATGCCAATGAAATCGCTATGTCTTACAGGCGGCAAATGGAAGCGCAAAATGAATTGTCAAGATTTAAGATCATAGGAAATAGCCCAAGCTTTTTAAAAACAGTTTCACAGGCGTTAACTGTTGCTAAAACAGAGGCCTCGGTATTGATAAAGGGAGAAAATGGAGTTGGAAAAGAAGAAATTGCCAAAGTCATATACTCACATAGTGACAGGAAAGACCGTCCGATGATCATGGTTAATTGTGCGGCAATACCTGAAAGCCTAATTGAAAGTGAACTTTTCGGATATGAAGGAGGGGCATTTACAGGAGCAAAATCCGGCGGCAAGATGGGTAAATTTGAATTAGCTAATGGAGGAACATTGTTTCTGGATGAAATTGGCGATATGCCTTTGTCAATGCAGTCAAAATTGCTGCGAGTATTAGAAAATAGAGAAATCGAGAAAATAGGCAGACAGAAAAACATTCCTGTGGATATAAGGCTGATTGCCGCCTCAAATCAACCGCTGGAAATTTTGATCAAAGAAAAGAAGTTTAGGCAGGATTTATATTTTAGGCTCAACATAGTAGAAATTGAAGTGCCTTCATTGAGAGAGCGCATAGAGGATATAGGCTTACTGGCAAATTATTTTTTACAAAAGTATAACGAAAAGTATGGGAAATCCATAGTTCTTTCTCAGGAAGTGCTTTCCTTTTTGTATGCCTACAGTTGGCCGGGAAATGTTCGTGAACTTCAAAACTGCATGGAATATGCCGGAATAATGTGCTTTGAGGATAGCTTTAAGCTTACTCACCTGCCGCCGCATATGAAAGAATCACTCGGGTTAAGCGTCGAAAAAGAAAGTGAATTTAAATCTGAAAACGGAACGTTAAAAGAAGCAGTTGAAGCTTTTGAGAAGAAGGTAATTTTAAGTACAATTTCAGCTTGCGGGGATAACAAAAGTAAAGCAATACAATTATTAGGGCTTAGCAGAAGAACCTTTTATCGTAAGCTCAAAGAGTACAAAATTCATTGTGGCGAAAAGTAAACAAGAGTGGCAAAAATGCCCCACAAAATGTGCTTAGAATATTGAATCTGTGTCAATAATGGCACTGATTTAAACTCCGATTTTTTATGAAAGTAGAAACGTTTAGAAATTAGCCCTTAAAAAGGGCTAAAAAGGTTTTAAGATATTTAATTTGGGAGTAGGAAATGTGTAGTTTAAGGGGATTGGACTTCCTGAATTAGAGGAGAGGAGTTTTTTGGAAGCATAGTGTTCAGAATATTTAAATTATTGGCACGTAATTTGCAAACATAACTCTCTAAAAATCTAAAAAGGAGGATGAATATCCCTGCAGTAATCGGGGTATTGGACTAGGCGCGTGAAAATTATCTAAGGAGAGGGCGATTGCATGAAGTCAGTTAGAATTGGAGCCTCGGTAGGTTTTTGGGGGGATGTATTTACAGCCGCAGTTGATGTGGCCAAATATGGAAATGTTAAATATATTTGTGGAGACTCGTTAGCAGAGTTGACAATGGCCATTCTTCAGAAAGCTAAGAAGAAAAATCCCAAGGATGGTTACACAAAGGATGTCTTTCCTCTAATGAATGCTTTATTGCCGATCTGCAAAGAAAAAGGAATTAAGATTATCAGCAATTGCGGGGGACTCAACCCGATGGGAGCAGCGGAAGCAGTAAAGGGAATTGCGCAAAAACTAGGTTTAGCGGATCTTAAGATAGCCGTTGTTGAGGGTGATAATATCATAGACCGTCTGCGTGAGTTCTGTGAAAAAGGTTATTTGACTCATGAGGGAGATTTAGACAATCTTGAGGATAAGTATATGTTTGCCAATGCTTATCTGGGTGGCAGAGAAGTAGCCATGGCCTTAGAAACTGGCGCTGACATTGTAATTACCGGCAGGACCACCGACACCGGGCAATTTTTGGGGCCAGCCATCTATGAATTTGGCTGGCAGGATGGAGATTGGAACAAGTTGGCTCAAGGTATTGTCATGGGTCACTTGATGGAATGTTCAGGACAAGGTACAGGCGGCAATTTCAGCGGGGAATGGTGGAAGGTTGAGAATCTTGGCAGTCATGGCTATCCTGTCGCGGAAATTTATGAGAACGGTGAATTTATTTTCACCAACCCTGAAAATACAGGTGGTCTGGTCTGTGTTGATTCCGTGAAGGAGCAATTGCTGTATGAAATTCATGATCCCAACAATTATTTGACGCCTGACGTGTCAGTTGATTTTACGACTGTCAAGCTGGAAGATGTGGGAAAAAATCAGGTTAAGGTTTCCGGTGCCACAGGGAACCCCAAACCAAAAACTCTGAAAGCCACCATGGGATACTCCAGCGGTTATGTCGGTGAAGGACGAATTACTTACGCTTGGCCGGATGCACTGCCCAAAGCCAGAAAAGCCGAAGAAATTATCAGACACAGAATAGAAATGCAGGGGATAAACTACGAAGAAATATACAGCGAATATATCGGCATTAACTCTATTCACGGACCACTGGCCCCGGAACCTGAAGTTGAGCCCAATGAAGTCATGCTAAGGGTTGCCATGCGGACTAATTCCAAGGAGGAAGCCGCTAAAATCGGCAGAGAGTTCCCCTCCATGGTATTAAATGGTCCGCCGCAGGCTACCGGTTTGAGCGGGATGCAGCCGGTACGGGAATTGATCGGTCAAAAATCGGCGTATATTCCAAGGGAAGAGATTGAAGCCTATGTAAAAATATCGGTTGTGGAGGTGTAGCAAATGGCCTTAGTGCAACTTTCCGAAATTGCTCAAACAAGATCCGGCGATAAAGGAGACAGTAGTGATATCTCCCTATTTGCCCAAAACCAAGAGCTCTATGAAATATTCAAACGGGAAATCACGGAGGAACGCGTATTTGAGCACTTTAAGCAGCTGGTGAGCGGACCGGTGCAAAGATTCGAAATGGACAATCTGCTTGCACTTAAGTTTTTAATAGACGGAGCCTTGGCGGGGGGAGCGTCTCAGTCTTTGCGCAGCGATAGTCTGGGTAAATGCTTTGGTTCCAATCTTTTACGTATGAAAGTAGAAATTCCGGATCATATTTTAGCAGGTGTGAAGTGTTTTAGATATCCTAAATAAAAGCTGAATTTATGGGTATTCGGCCAACGGGCCTTTCGCTGCAGAAGAAATATTCGGAATATTGTGGTAAAATGTGACATAAGGAATAATTAGATTAGATGTATTTTGGAAATAGCAGCGGAAGAACTTAAGTCGAAAGGATTGATTATAACAATGGATGAGAGACAGGAAAAGTATTTATTGGAATTAGAAAGAATTCGAAAAGGAGGACCGGAAAAGTATCATTTGAGTTTAAAGAAACAAAACAAGCTCTTCGTACGTGACCGCTTAAACCTGTTGTTTGATGAGAGTTCGATTCTGGAGGAAGGGACTTTTAGCAACTGTCTGGACCCGGAGCTTCCGGAAGACGGTAATATTGTAGGAATGGCCAGGATTAACGGCAGGTTGGTTTGTTTTGCCGCCGCGGATTTCACTGTCAAAGCGGGGTCTTGGGGGGCTAAGGGTGTCCAAAAACTGCTCTATATCCAAGAAAAGGCGCTCGCGCTGAAGCTCCCTATTATTTACCTTGTTGATTCAGCGGGAGCAAGAATTACTGACCAAAAAGAAGTTTTCCCGGGAAGAAATCACATTGGCAGAGTTTTTTACAATCAGGTGAAAATGTCCGGGATTATCCCGCAAATCACAATTCTTTTCGGAGTTTCCCCGGCAGGTGCAGCCTACGTACCGGCTTTCAGTGATTTAGTCATTATGGTGGAAGGAAAAGCCAGTGCCTTTTTGGGGTCACCGCGCATGGTGGAAGCGGTCATCGGGGAAAAGGTGTCTCTGGAGGACTTGGGTGGCGCGCGTATGCACTGCAAAGTTAGCGGGCTGGGGGATGTTCTGGCTTCAGACGATACTCATGCCATTGAACTTTGTAAGAGCTATTTTGCCTATTTGCCCCAAAGCTACTTAGAAAAGCCTGCGCCCGTTGCTGCTAAGGAGCCGGTTGAAGGGAGACCGATCACAGAAATTATCCCTCACAACCAAAATCAACCCTTTGACATGTACGAGTTAATCGGGCGAATTGTAGACGAGGGCAGCTTTTTAGAATACAAAGCTTTGTTTGCTCAGGAACTCATTACGGGATGGGCCAGAATAAATGGGGAGGTTATCGGAATTGTTGCCAACCAGTCAAAGGTTAAAGGCGGGACTTTGTTTGTAGATTCCTCTGATAAGGGGGCAAGGTTTATTTGGTTTTGCAATGCTTATAACATTCCTCTGGTCTTTTTGGCGGATATTCCGGGGTATATGGTAGGATCACAAGTGGAACGGGCCGGAATAATCCGGCATGGGGCCAAGATGATTTCAGCGGTTTCGGAAGCTACTGTGCCTAAAATAACGGTCGTTGTGCGCAAATGCTACGGAGCGGGGCTGTATGCTATGGCCGGGCCGGCCTTTGGTACTGACTCAGTGTTGGCTTTGCCCACCGCTCTCATAGCAGTTATGGGACCGGAAGCAGCCGTTAAAGCAGTGTATTCTAATAAAATTGACGAACTGGAAGGAGAGGCCAGACTGGCTTTTATGAATCAAAAGAAGGAAGAGTACTCGGACAATATTAATATCTATGGTTTGGCTTCAGAGCTTATTGTGGATCAAGTGATCGATTTTGAAGGAATCAGAGAAGAGCTTATTTATCGCTTGGAGGCCTACCGCAGTAAAGAACGAATATGGCCTGAGAAGAACAATCCGATTCATCCGGTTTAAAGGGGCGAGACTATGAATTATAACTACCTTATTTATGAAGAAAAAGAAGGTATCGGTTATATTAAGCTTAACAATCCCCGGCAAAGAAACTGTTTCACCGATGAGCTGAATGATGAACTGGTAGCCCTCTTAAGAAATTTAAATGAACGGGATGAGATTAAAGTTATTTTATTATCCGCGGTGGGGGAGGTTTTTTCAGCAGGTGCCGATCTAAAGGCCTTTGAAAAAGACACGGAACTCTCTCCGGCTCAGCATTACTTAAATTTAAGGAAGAGTTTGGACCTGTATAAGAGTATCAATGCGTTGCATAAACCGCTGATCATTGGCGTAAACGGTTCTGCTTACGGCGGGGGAGTGGGGCTGGTGGCAGCGGCACATCTGGCGGTAGCGGCAGATAGCGCTGTGTTCAGGCTTACAGAAATTAACCTTGGGCTGGCTCCCTTTGTGATTCATCCTTTTATTAAAGAGGCGCTGGGAAGTAAGAAAGCGCTGGAACTTATGCTGACTGCCGAGAAATTCAATGCCGCTCAAGCCTTAGAGTTTGGTCTTGTCAATAAGGTCGTTCCCGCCGAAGACTTGGAGAGCACTCTCTGGGCGTATGGAGAGAGATTTTCTCGGTTAAGTTCGTTGGCCGTCGATCTAGCCTTGAAGATTCATGATTTAAACAGAAACGTTGACTTCGATAAGATGGTGGAAACCATGGGGGTTTACCGCATCATCGCCTTTACCAGTCAGGACTTGAAAGAGGGAATTAACTCCTTCCTGGAAAGGCGTCCGGTAAATTTCAAAGGAATCTAGCATTTGCCGAAGTTCAACACGAGGAGGATAAACGATGAAAATTTTGTCTAATATGAGCGGTCTGATTAATAATATTTTAGTCGCTGAAGGAGAAGCGGTAAAATCGGGAGATGTGGTAGCTGTTATTGAATCCATGAAGATGTTGATAGATATAAAGTCCGAGGATGCAGGTACTGTAACGAAAGTCAGCTGTCAATTGGAAGAGTTTGTGCAGGAAGGGCAAGTATTGTTTGAGCTAAGTAAGCCAAGTTAGACCTGAAGTTAAAGGGGAGACGTTATGTTTAAGAAAATCCTTGTAGCTAATCGCGGGGAAATCGCGCTGCGTGTGATCCGGGCCTGTAAAGAATTGGGCATTCAAACAGTGGCTGTATTTTCCGAAGTTGACCGGGATGCCCCGCATGTAAAAATGGCGGATGAGTCTGTTCTGATTGGCCCCGCCTCAAGTTTGAAGAGCTACCTTAATATAGCAAATATCATTAAGGCCGCAGAACAGGCCGGTGCTGATGCAATACATCCCGGGTATGGCTTTTTATCCGAAAACCCCAGCTTTGCCGGAATTTGCGAATCAAGCGGCCTTGCTTTTATTGGACCTTCGCCTGAAGCAATTGAAATAATGGGGGATAAAGCGAAAGCGCGTCAGAAAATGATTGAAGCTGGAGTTCCGGTGGTACCAGGCTCGCGGTCGGTAATCATGGATGAGGAAACGGCGGCAGCTTTAGGTGAGGAGATCGGATATCCGTTGTTGATTAAAGCCTCCGCCGGCGGCGGAGGCAGGGGGATGCGCATCGTCCGGAATGTTTCGGAATTAGCCCAAGCAGTTCAGAGCGCACAAAAGGAAGCTCAAATGTTTTTCGGTAATTCTGAAATATATTTGGAAAAATATATGGAGACCGTGCGTCATATTGAGTTCCAGATTCTGGCAGATAAGCAGGGGAATGTCATTCATTTAGGAGAAAGGGATTGTTCGCTGCAGCGCCGTAATCAGAAGTTATTGGAAGAGGCTCCCGCCAGTGCCCTGACGGCGGAGCTTCGGTCAGAAATGGGTTTAGCCGCGGTTAAGGCAGCAAGGTCGGTTGAGTATTCGAGTGCCGGAACTGTCGAATTTTTGTTGGATAAGAACGGTAAGTTTTATTTCATGGAAATGAACACCAGAATTCAAGTGGAGCACCCCGTGACTGAACTCATTACAGGAATCGACTTGGTGAAAGAACAAATTCGGATAGCGGCGGGAAAGCCTTTAAGCTTCAAGCAGGAAGATATTCAAATTTCCGGTTGGGCCATCGAATGCAGAATCAATGCCGAGAATGCGGAAAAGAATTTCATACCCTCACCAGGCACAATTGGGATTTACCAAGAGCCTCAGGGGGCCGGGGTTCGTGTTGATAGTACCGGTTGTGAGGGATACTGCATTTCCCCGTATTACGATTCTCTGATTGGCAAGCTTATCGTTTGGGGAGCAAACCGGCAAGAAGCGATTCAAAGATTAGAAAGAGCGTTAAAGGAGTATGCAATTGAAGGAGTTCCAACAACAATTCCCTTTCATTTGAAAGTGATTGCCAATCCTTTCTACATTAGAGGTGAAGTTCATACGGATTTTATTGAGCGCCGGATGCAAAATGATTAATTTGACTTTACTTCATAATGGCCGGGTGGCTTGGGGTGACACACTTTTCTTATCCTGTATAAACGGAGCAGCTCCGGAAGATGTGTTCCCGCCTGATAAGGTAAAACGAAGGAGGTAGGGTATGTTTGGTTTGACTGAAGATCAGAAGTCAATACGTGCAATGGTGCGGTCCTTTGCCGATGAGGTCGTAGAGCCCGGGGCGGAAGAACGTGACCGGACGGGGGAATTTCCTCTGGAAATAGTTAAAAAGATGGGCGAACTGGGACTTTTAGGATTGCCATTTGCTGAAGATGTGGGAGGGACCGGTGGAGACACGGTCAGTTATGCTTTAGCGGTTGAAGAACTATCCCGAGTATGTGCCTCCACTGGGATTACCTATGCAGCGCTGCTATCCCTGGGGATAAGTCCAATTTACTATTTCGGAAGTCCTGAACAAAAAGAAAAATACTTACCTGACTTATTTAGGGGCAAGTATTTGGCTGCCTTTGGTTTAACAGAGCCTGGAGCGGGCTCTGACTCGGGCGGTACGAGGACGAAAGCCCGTAAAACGGATAAAGGGTGGGTTCTCAACGGTTCGAAATGTTTTATTACCAATGCAAGTTATTCGGGCGTTGTTACTGTAACGGCGGTTACCGATCCTTCATTGGGAACACGTGGAATAAGCTCCTTTTTGGTTGAACCGGGTACTCCTGGATTCCAGATTAACACGCCTTATGAGAAAATGGGCCTTCGCGCCTCCAATACTACTGAGCTTGTTTTTGAGGATGTGGAAATTCCGGCGGAAAATCTCCTAGGTGAGTTAAACAATGGTTTTCGCCAATTTATGAAGATCTTAGACGGCGGCAGGATTAGCATTGGAGCAATGGGAGTGGGTATTGCCCAAGGTGCCCTTGATAAAGCTTTGAAGTATTCTATGGAGCGCAAGCAATTTGGGCAAACCTTAAGCAAATTTCAAGCTATCCAATTTAAACTGGCGGACATGATAACCCAAACCGAATTGTCACGTCTGATGATTTTACAGGCGGCTAGCCTTAAGGATGCCAACCTGCCTTTTGGTAAAGAATCGGCTATGGGTAAACTGCACGCCTCAGAAACTTCAGTCAAGAACTCGCTTGAAGCTATTCAAATTCATGGTGGTTATGGCTATATGAAAGACTATCACGTAGAAAGATATCTGCGCGACGCAAAGCTGCTGGAAATCGGGGAAGGGACGTCGGAAATTTTACGCATAGTCATTGCTAGAAAAATGGGTTGTCGGTAAATACTTTTCCTATTTATGATCGAATGTAACAGTATATAGTAAGTTAGAAGAGGGCATAATATAAGTTAAAATATCAGAATATTCATTATAGTTAGATTATTATTCTCTGTAACTCATTTGTGGAGCAAAAAGCGAGGGGTGTTTTATGTATATTGAAGAGTATCGCCAAAAGTGCGTCTCTGCTGATGAGGCAGTAAAAGTGGTGCGCAGTGGAGATTGGGTTGAGTTCAGTTGGGCTGCAAATATGGCATGCTTGTTAGATGAAGCCTTAGCCAGACGTAAGGAAGAACTGCATGATGTGAATATTCGTGCGGCTGTACTTCTAAAGCCGTCAGCTATTTTGGAGAGTGATCCCCTGGGAGAACATTTTACTTGGAATAGCTGGCACCTTAGCGGACGCGAACGGAAATTAGTCCAAAATGGTCAAGCCTATTATATACCTATCAAATATTCAGAGGTGCCTCGGTGGCTCCGCGAGAATTTACAGACAGATGTGGTCGCAATTCAAGTCTCTCCAATGGATGAACATGGGTATTTTAGTTTTGGGGTTACAATTTCTCACTATGCGGCGGCCATTGAAAAGGCACGAGCCGTTATTGTTGAAGTTAATGAAGATATGCCCAGTATTCATGGTGGGTATGACCATTCGGTTCATGTTTCAAAAGTAGATTATATTGTTGAAGGAGGGCATAGAGGATTACCTGAATTACCTTCAACTCCTCCCTCTGAAAAGGACAAAATAATTGCCGCTTATATAATGCCTGAAATTAAGGACGGAGCCTGCATTCAGTTGGGAATTGGGGGCATGCCGAATGCCTTAGGACAAATGATTGCTGAATCGGGTCTTAAGGACTTAGGTATTCACACAGAAATGTTAGTTGACGGGTTTGTAGACATGGTTTTGGCCGGAAAAGTCAATGGAACGTGTAAACAGTTGGACAAAGGCAGAATCACTTTTTCTTTCGCAGCGGGGACGCAGAAGCTTTATGATTTTATGAAAAATAACCCGGCGTTGGCGGCCTATCCGGTGGATTACACAAATCACCCCTGTAATGCTTCGCGCAACGAGAACCTAATTTCCATTAACAGCTGTTTGGAGATCGACTTGACCGGTCAAGTCTGTTCTGAATCGGCCGGCTCCAAGATGATGAGCGGCTCCGGTGGCCAGCTTGATTTTGTAGAAGCCGCTTACTACTCAAAAGGAGGTAAAAGTTTTATCTGTTTGCCTTCCACGTATAAAGATAAACAGGGACAAACCAGGTCGCGCATTAAGGGGCTTCTGACCTTGGGAGCAGTGGTTACAGATACCAGGACGACCGTTCATTACATCGTCACGGAGTATGGAATGGTCAATCTTAAAGGGTTGTCGACTTGGCAGCGGGCGGAAGCTTTAATTTCAATTGCGCATCCTGATTTTAGAGAAGAATTGATTGCTGAGGCAAAGGAACTCAAGATTTGGCGTCAGAGTCATTGAAGACTTTTCCCGGCAGATGCTGTAGTCGGAAGTTTTCCGGTTTACAAGCCGAATGCCTTGGGGTTTGAGTGTATGAACAAATGTTTCCTGTTTAGCATCATGTTGGCGGCGATATAACGCTGCCACTAATTAGAACGGACGTCAATGATTTGGTCTACGCCACTATCATTTGAAATGGAAACAGCAACTCTTCAATTGCTTTTTTAGGGACATTTTTTCTAGACGTTGCAAAAAAGACCAACGGGTTTAGGTCTCTGCTGGTTTATTATTAATCTTCTTTATAAATAACTCCGCTAATATGACTGGAGGGGTATTGCTGACATAATTATCATTATAGGGAAAGTTCGGGGGCATATTTATCCGTATTACTTAATCTATTTCTTTATGTTCCTTATTTCTTTCATGGGTTTTTGCAGTTATTTTTAGTTAGGTTATCCTATTGAATTTGGTAAGAAGTCTACGCTTCTGGCTAATCATGCCTTATAATTTATAAAAAGAGAGCCAAGTTCTTTGGTGACTTGACCCTCTTTTGCAAGTACAAGTTAAACTAATATTTATATTTTGGGCCAAACTATCTCGCCATTTTTAAATAATGGACTAAATTCAAAACATCTTAATCTATCAAGCTCAAATGTGAAAGTAGTCCATATTGATTCACAGAATAGTGTTTCATAGAAGTCATAATCTTCATATTCGATATTTTTATACCCCCTGTTTATCAGAAAAGCTTTGATTTCCATTTGTTTTTGCCAATTATTTTTTGATTAAATAATGTTACTTCAGGATTGTAGACTTCGATTGAGTATAGTTTTGAATTTTCTTTTTGATCAAATTTAACTTTGAATTGTATATCATTGTAATGATATACAATTCCGTCGTCTTTTTGCTTTTCACTAATTTTATTAGGTTTTCCCAAACATTCCTTTACTTCTTCTTGTGACATACCAAAGATTAAATTATCTAGTCCAACTCCAATCTTAATGTCCATTTATTATATTACCTCCAGTGGGGTTTCACCGATTTTTTCTTTTGTGTGGTCAAAAATCGTCCAATTCCTGCTGCATAATAGCGGAACTGCAGGAAATTACAACCCTGTCTCTGTAGCATTGTTAAATTCTGAGTCATTGGCAATGTTTCTGGAGTTCTTAGATGTTTTTGAGCTTTGACACATGTGCGTAATTTTGGCTCTGCTTAGCCCATGGGTTACGCCTAGTGCAAAAAAGAAGAGCCGAGCCCGATATGAACTTGACCCATTTTTTAGTAAAGACAAAGTGATCCTCCTAAATAAATTCAACATACGTGCATGGGTTCTGTATAACCTTACAGCTGGTAGGGAAATCCATAAGGTCGGAAACCGAATTATTAGTTGCAAATTCACCGTTATTTAGAATATTCTTATGTCAAAGGGTATTTGTAGTTCACACTTCATTGTTTTAAGTCATCTTTTTTGCGGTTTCTAACCTACCATTTTGACATTTCTTCATTCATTTATCAAAAAATTGTAGAAAGGAGTTGGCTGCTCCTTACATGGTAATGTTTCAGGTAAATATTTTTCAATGACCTTTTCCGTTTCAACTTCTACAGGAACTTTAAACAATCTTGAATAAATCTCAGTTCCTGATTTAATTTCACCATCATAAAGACGCTGGCAGTTCAATGAATCAACAAATTTACACTTAACTAATTGACCATATGGGTTATGATACTCCATTTCATTTTCTTTTGCCATTTTATCAGCTTGCCTATATGCGTGTTCAGAAGTTTGAGCTCTTATAACAACTATTTGCTCTTCATACAGCTTGTGTTGGCTGTCATAATGTTCATCTATTTTATCTTTATTTGGTTCACCTGATATAGTACTTTCAAATAGCAATTTAATAGAATACCATTCCCAATTTGAATTTTTTTCTTTATTTTTACTGAAGTTTTGCACTTTTTAAACCCCTGTTTCTCTAATTTCTGCAGGAAATACAACCCCGTCTCCGAATCAAAGCGATAACCTCGATAAGTGTAAGCATTGTTAAACCCTGGGTCATTACCAATGTTGATGGAGTTCACACTGTCATCCTTAACACTAATAATATTGCCATAAGGATCATAAACATACTGCCTGTACACCGCACCATTAGCATCCGTTACCGCTGTTACATCCCCTTGAGTGTCATAGTGATAGGAGTAATAGTTATTGACACCATTTTGATTCAGGCGTACACCCAGCAGCTTCCCGTCCGAAGATCTCAAGCAGAGCGCGGTAATCGTTGAATCAACTGTTTCATACATCAGCTGACCCTGGAAATAGTGGTAAAGCGTCGTTTTACCGTTAGTCGTTTTACCGTTAGCCGTTTTACTCAGCCGGTTGCCGTCGGCATCATAGGTGTAACCGGAGCCGCTTTTGGAGGTATCGGCCTTACCGGTCTGAGTCCCTATGATCCCCAATATCATTATAAGTGTAGGCATCCTGAGTTTCATCATGATTGTTACGGTTAATCAGTTGGTCTCCGTCATCATAGATCATAGAGAAGCTCTTACTGTCTGCCGTGACTGCTGGCTTGTATTTTACTGGTCATCGCAGTACCGTAGGCTTTGACGTCGTGGTTGGCTTGCTAGTCATAGGCGCCGGAAAACTGAATCTGATGTACATTGTCCATGGACATAGAGTTGAAAAAGAGTCAAGTCTTTTTTGGACTTGACTCTTTGAAGATTTGTTCATGATAACTTGAATTTACGTTAAAAGGTTAATTTAGATATAAAATGTTTTGAGTAATAATCAATTCAAAACCCAATCATGAAATTCTTTTAGAAGTTCTTCTAAATTTAAAGGTCCTCCATACCCTGTGAATTTTCCATTTTCGATTTTACAAACTATCCAATCATTTTCTGTTCTTAATTCCTTGATAGATTTAAATTCTCTATCTTCGTATTCTGTATCGATCAAGTTTATCACTAAGCACCAACCTGGGTTGTCAAGTGTTTCAATTTTGATACCTTCCATGTGTTCCCAAAGTCCATCACATTGTTGATTATACCAGCTTTGGAGCCAAGTTAAAAAGTTCATATTCCTATCCTCCTTTATCAAAAAATATTGGCATATCTTCCAAGAAAGGCATATCTGGCATTTCTTCGGGCAATGCAGGTCGAATCCCTCCAGCTGTCTCAGGATCATGAATATGTGGTGTAGGAACGTCTACGCCACTATCATTCGAAATGGAAACACCAACTCTTCAATTGCTTTTTTATGGACATTTCTTCAAGCCACTGCAAAAAAGACCAGCGGGGTTAGGTCTCCGCTGGTTTATTATTAATTTTCTTTTCTATAATAACCCACTAAGAGCAAAAGATGACTTCGAAACCCTTCCCCGAGATCATACTGGTAATGTTGCCAGACAGGTATTAATTGGTAATTTCATTAGAAGATCGTAGAGTCCGATTCTTTTAAATACTATCTTTTAACCATTTACTGTTATGAAGAGGAACGCTCTTAAAGTTATGGATTAACCAAATCTGTAAATAAACAATGGAATACTTTAACGTTACCTTGTTCAATTAATTCCGTTTCAACCCCTTCTACAATTGTATTAATGATTTCTGTGGATAGCTCAATATATCCTTCCAAATTCATCAAGTTCTGTAAACGAGCAATGCTATTTTCTATTTCGATTGAGAATTCATTTAACGTTTTAAAACTCCATCGCTGAGATGTTACATCATAATGGGTTTCTTCAATAAAAAAATAATAATACTTGGCTAATATGCTGATAAATATTCTTAGATCTGTTCTGGTTCCACCGAGTAACCTCATCAGCTGAACATCATCATCTAAAATCGGTTGGTTATCATGCAATAGAACTTTAAACTCAAAACAATTTGAATCTTGGAGACTGGTCCAATTAGCTATTGCGTACTCTAATAAGACATTTTTGAGTTTTGTTTCCAACTCAAGTATTAATGTGTGATCTTTAAGGTATTTATCACGGGATTTAATAAGTCTTTTAAATTGTTTTGATTCTTTATAGTTAGATTCATTAAATTTTTTTCCTTCCGGGAAAAAGAACAAAATTGTCTTCATTACATCAAATATCACTCCCGATTGTCTCCTTTATCAAAACGTTTATTTGTCAATAGTTTCTTTGCTTTTATGGCATCCCTAACTCCTTGTTCCGCCAATTTAGTAATTTCATCAAGGGTTTTATCCAGCATATCGCCTGGAAACTCACGATTGATTGCTCCTTTTTTATTCTTGGCAATGTTAATGGAATTCCTGCTGCCATTCTTAACACTAATAATATTGCCATAGGGATCATAAACGTACTACCTGTACACCGCACCATTGGCATCATAGGTGTAGCTAACAATTACCTGACCACCGGTGTCCTTGACTGTTGCCAAATAAGTTAAGGCATTGGTTCCTAGAGCTGGCATAAGCTCATGTTGGTAATGTTACTGACCGGATCATAGTAGTAACTTCCTTGGAATACCGTAGATCCCGACTCCTTAATCGGCTTTAAGTCAGTCGATTTAACCCCTCGGTACCACTCTTGTAGGTGCATTACCAATAATAAACCTTAAATCATTAGAACTTGATTCTTTTCTAAATTCATCAATTAAAATATCCGTAACTTCATTGAACCCTTTAACACTAAGACAACGAATAATAAATTTCTTTTGGTTTTCATAATCAGTTTTTTTAGATACGATAACATTGTTGGTATTACAGACTTATCCCTGGGGCCAATTTTCATTAAATTCATGTGTCCATCAATATCGTATCTTAGGTTGCGTATATCTTGAACAAGGTTTTCAATATTGTATTGTCTCATGGAATACCTCCAAGTGATTTTAGCTTTGACGCAATCTAACATTTTTAGCTAAGAAACTCAGGGAATAATTGGTGTTTGAATAAGAAAAGTTTCAAGTTGTTCATTAAGTTGTTTCACTAAGTGCAATATCCCTCAGTAAAAACCTGCCAATTCTTGCTATACAATAGCGAGAATTCAGGAAATACACCCCCGTCTCAGACAATTTTCTTTGCAAAAAGGCAGTGAAACTCAAGATTAGTTACCAAATCTTTTATACGTCATAAAACATACACTATCTGCGGTAAAAAGAAACTGCTTCACTGGTATTTCTATAGTTAGAATCTGTGCGTATAATTCCTAAAATAGCACCATCTTTAGTGCTAATTGTTCTGCCTAACAGAATTGGAACGATTCGTTTTCATTAGCAAATCCACCTTCAACCTGTCCGTGATTTTCCTTCAACAATACCCTATTCCAGTGTAGCAATTACCAAATCTATCCCTTACTATCGGAAAGCCCCTGATCCAGAGGTAAGGTACATAAAAAAAGACCAACGGGCTTTTTAAGTCTGATGGTCTTGGGATCAGGTATTATAACAATTATTATTAATTTAAGTTTCAACTCTCAAGTTTAATTACTAGTTCTTAACACTACCAAATGAAAGTATATGAAAATCTATGCTTAATCCAAAGCTCGCTAATTTAAAAATAATATCATTATTTAGTTGAAATCCTATCTGGCCAAAATCTGAACGTAGATAACAACTAATGATTACTTTTTCATATTGCTTGCTTGCTTCATAAATATATTTTTTATAAGGTAGTAAATTGTCAAGCATTAAAGATAACTGAGAAAAAATATCGTTGTTATCTGTTATGCTAATTTCATATAACCATACATCATAAGGAGCTTCAATATTCTTAAACTTACCAACCATTTGGCCCCTCCTTATAATTTTGGTCGGTTCAATAAGAATTTCACTTTCTAATTCACAAAAATCAAGCTTTAAGTCACTAATACTAAAAGCAAAACTTCCTGAGAGATCCATAAATGATACCTACTTTCCTAAAAATTTCTTTAATTCTTGTGCATAGTTTATTAACTGTTTATAAGTGAAATTGTCACTCGGTTTCATTCTAAGTTCTGCCTTTAGTTCATGGATATATTCACCGAATAGATTTCTGTCAATTCCTACCTGTCTGGCTGCATCGTCTACCATTTTTAAATCTGACTTTTTCGCAAATAGTTGCAAGTCCATATCTAAGAAAGATTTTTCAGAGGCCTCACCTAATTCTTCAAAGAAAGCAGAGCCTTCTTCTTCAATTTCGGGTCCATATTCTTCCGCAATCATAAACAAGAAGATTGCAGCTTCTGGTATCAAGAAAATAAAATGTTCGCTAGGATCAACATAATTTACCGGGTTTCCTCCACAATAGGTGTACTTATTAAGGGTATTTGGGTTTTTTACATCACCTGTGAACGTATCCTTCGTCAAAAACCGTCCAATTCCTGCCGCATAATAGCGGGACTGCAGGAAATACAACCCCGTCTCCGAATCAAAGCGATAGCCCCGATAAGTGTAAGCATTGTTAAACCCTGGGTCATTACCAATGTTGATGGAGTTCCCGCTGCCATCCTTAACACTAATAATATTGCCATAGGGATCATAAACATACTGCCTGTACACCGCACCATTGGCATCCGTTACCGCTGTTACATCCCCTTGAGCGTCATAGTGATAGTAGTAATAGTTATTGACACCATTTTGATTCAGGCGTACACCCAGCAGCTTTCCGTCCGAAGATCTCAAATAGAGCGCTGTAATGGTTGAATCAACCGTCTCATACATCAGCTGACCCTGGAAATAGTGGTAAAGCGTCGTTTTACCGTTAGCCGTTTTACTCAGCCGGTTGCCGTCGGCATCATAGGTGTAGCTGGCGATTACCTGACCACCGGCATCCTTGACCGTTGTCAAACGGTTCTCCGCATCATAGCCGTACTGATAGTTCGTTCCATACATGGCCACGCCGGTCAGATTGCCATTAGCGTCATAGCTAAACCCGGAGTTGGTAATCCGATTATCCGCATCATAGGTGAAGGTCTTGGTTCCCAAGCCCGGTAAGCTCATGCTAGTGAGGTTGCCGGCCGGATCATATTGGTAACTTCCCTGGAATAGCGTAGATCCCGATTCCTTGATCACGGCCTGAGTCAGGCGATTTAAGGACTCAGTGCCGCTGTTATAGGTGTAGTTCTCACTGAAGCTGGTCCCGGACGGCCGGGTTCCAGTCACCGTACTGATTCTTCCGTCGGCATCAAAGCTATACTGGCTGGACCAGAGGGGATTGAGGATGGTGCCGCCTTTGGAGGTATCGACCTTACCGGTCTGAACCCCTGTGACCTGTCCGGCCTCATTATAAGTGTAGACATCCTGGGTCCCATCAGGATTGTTGCGGTTAATCAATTGGTCCCCGTCATCATAGATCATAGAGAAGCTCTTGCTGTCCGCCGTGACCGTACTGGGCAAGCCGTTGCCGGTGTAGCTGAAGCCGTAAGCGACGGAAGCTCCGCCATAGGTCAGGTTAAATTGAGTGATCCGGTTCAAGGCATCGCGGGTCAGGGAAGTGCTGGACACGGTTCCCAGATTACCGTCCGAGTAGCCGATCAGATTGCCGATAGCGTCGTAGCTGGCCTGAATTTCAGAAGTCGGTCCAGTCCCTGAGGTCTTGGCATCCGTGGGCCGGCCTTCCCGGTCATAGGTGTAGGTGTATTTTTCACCGCTGGAAAGCTGCACCTGACTGACATTATCCACGGAGTCGTAACTGAAGGTTTCCGAACTGCCATTGGGCAGTACCTTAGAGGTTAAGCGGCCGCCTTCATCATACTTATAGGTTGTTACCTTGCCGTCGGCGTCCGTCTCCGTCGTCAGATTGTCCCGAACATCATAAACAAAGGAGCTTTGGTCGTAGGTGTTGGCCCCGGCTTTCAGGTTGCTGGCGGTGACATTGCCGTCGGCGTCCAGAGTGTAACCAGCCTTGCTGCCGGCGTTATCCGTCGCCGAGAGCAGGCGTTCCTGTTCGTCATAGGTGTACTGCATCTGTTCCCCGCTGGCAGATTTCACGCTGAGAGGCTGACCATAGGCATCGTTGACCAGGGTAGTTTGACGGCTCATGGGGTCCGTGACACTCGTCACGTAGTTGCTCTGAGCATCATAGCCCGTCTGAGTCACCAGATTGCCCGGGCTTAAGCGAACGTCGTCAAACCAGGCTGTGCCGGAAGCATTGGTCAGCTCCAGGCGAACCTTGGCTGTCCCGCTGACCGTGGGTTTAAAGGAGAAAGAATATTTCGTCCAGGGGGTCGTAGGGTCGGCCGTGGTGTCGGTGACCGGATAGGGCATAGTATAGTCGGTTTGATTGTGGCTGCTGTCTGTGACCAGGACGTGGATTCGCGCACCCCCGCCGCTGGCCGCGGTAATGCCGCTTGTTCTGATAAAGCCATAAATCGTGTAAGCTTGTCCGGCGTTCAAAGTAGGGGAGGTCTGGGATTCCAAATAGGAGGTACCGGAGGTAGAGCGGAGGACCCTGGCATCGTAAGTGTCCGAGAAGGCATGGGGAGTGCCATCCGGCTCCCGGCTGCCGTCGTTGAAGATAAGGGCGTTGCCGTCGGAAGGGTTCCAGCGGGTGTTGCCGCGGATAAAGGAGGAATTCTCCAGGAAGTTATACCCTCTGGCCTGAGGACTTTGTTCGAACTGAATATTGTCAAAATAGCCGTCGTAAGGCCCATAAGTGACCGCCATGACTTTGGCGTAGGCCGCCCCACTGGGGGGAGTGATATTGGCGGCAATATAACGCTGCCACTGATTGGAGCGGGCGTCAAAGTAGGTTTGAGTTTGAGGTGAGCCCACAGGCAATTGACGATAACTGGAATCATACCAGTAAACATTGATGCAGGCCCCGGCGAACGAGCCGGAACTGCCGCTGGCTTTCAGATAAGCGCTGAGAGTATAGGGGTTGCCGTTCACGGGAATATAATCCGTCCACTGGTAGGCGTTATAATTGCTGCCTGGATTAACGTGCAGAACATTACTGCCGCCGAAAGGAGCCGTGGCGTCCCATTCCACCTTATTGGAGACAGTGCCTGTCGGTGAATTGGCGGTCCAGTCGGTAGGTTGGGAAGCAGTGGCACTTTCGAAACCGCTGTTATACACCCGGTTGTCGGCAAGGCCCAGCTGATTGGACTGGGAGGTGAGATTACCGGTGCCGGGATCATACATATAGGCTGTGGAGTTCATCGTCTGGTTGACATAGGTGTCCTCATTTAAATTGCGGGGGTCCCAGACGTTGCTGACTGTCGTGTTGTCCGGCTCAGTCAGGTTCTGTAAATGGTTATAATAATAGTCCATTTGAGAGGTGTGGTTCAAAGGGTCTGTCGTGGTGAGCAGGTTTCCTAAAGAATCATAAGTGTAGATATAACTGGCGTAGCCTTTTCCTTCCTTCTTATTCTCCATTTGATTGGGGGTGGTGAGGCTGCGCAAATGGTCCGCGGCATCCCAAACCATCTCGGTGACGGCTTCCTTGGGACCGTGGGGATCTTGAGTCACGATGGCTGGGGTCCCGTAATTGTTGTTCTCGTATTCCGTAAGTTCCCCGGAAGCCTTGGTTACCCAACAGGCTTGGTAGTGGTCATCGCCCGTGCCATCCGTACCATATCTAAACTCTGTGTGACCTTGGAAATCGGTGGCTGTGGCGCCGTCTTGAAGCTGAATGCCGTCAAAATAGGCATCCCCGCCGAAGCTGTTGGAGTCATGGGTCACTTCGACATACACGTCGACAAACGCTGTCGTGGCGCTGGTGTTGATCGTCAAGGCTTTGCGGGTCCAGTCGATGGTGCCGCTGAGCGGACTACCGGAGGTGTCTTCCCACTTAAGATGATTGCCGCTGCTGTCTAACTCTTCGACATTAAGGTAAGCAATTCCCTGTAAGCCGGCTGTTTTGAGATAGGACGATAAAACATAGGGCGTATTGGGTTGAACGGACATCCGCTGCTTGGCCCACAATTTGCTCGTACCGCTGGTGCCTGCCTGGTAGACACTCTTAAGGTCGAGGCTGTGCCCGGCGTACTTGGCAGCGTCGCTGCTGACCTGAACCTTTCCGGCATCTTGAGTGACAGAAGTCGTCCAATGATCGGGTGCAGTTCCATCCGCGCTGGCCTCAAAGCTGGGATTGACCAGGTCATTCACAGGGCCGGAGCTAATCAGACGATTGTTGGCGTCATAATACAAATAGGTTTTGGTCCCGTTTTTGTTGGTGAAGGAAAGCAGGTTGTGATAAACGTCCCACTCATAACGAAGGGTTGAGGTGCCGTTGGGGCTATTGTCATAGGTGACACTGTTCAGATAACCGTTCGCATAGGTGTAAGATGTCTTTGTTTTTTCGGGTTCTGCTGAGGTCGTGATCGAGTTAACGGTGCCGTCTCCATTGAGAGCAAGGGTTGTCGTTCTGTTGGAGGGGTCTGTTACCATCACCTTGTTACTGGGATAGCTCACGGTAGTGGTGTTGCCTTTACCGTCCTCCAGTTTTATAAGTTTACCGCTGCTGTCAAAGGTTAAACTGGGAAGCTTCGCCGAATACTTGCCCGTCTCGCTGTTGGCTTCTTGAATATGATAAACCAGAGGCCCGCCGCTCGTATCCATATAGAGCTGAACCGGATAGTTGTCCGGCCTGGTGTAAGTCTGTCCGTCACTATTGAGAATAAAGGGCCTTTCCGTGCCGTTCGAATCTAAGAAGACAACGGCTCCGCCCTTAAAAGCAAGCTGCATGTCCAGATTGGAATTCCACTTCTGGCCAAATAATCCCTTAAAGGTGCCGCGGCTGTTATAAGTCCTGGTGACAGTGGCCGGAATTCCCCGGCCCGGCAAGGAAAAGTCCGTCACGGAGCTGATAAAGTTTCCGTTCATGGTGTTGACGGAACCGCCCTTAAGGTTTGCGTAGCTCCAATAAGGATTGGAACCGAGTTCGTCCGTAATATAGGTGATAGAGAGCAAAGGGCTGAGGGTGCTGCCATAGTCGGGATCATTGCTGCTGATAAAAGAATAGGCAGGGTGGGCGGAGGTTTCATGATTTTTAGCCGGATCTGCAGAATAGGGAAATTGAACCATAAATCCGTCATTCTCTTGGGGAGAAAGATCGCCGTTCCCACTATTCAGCCAGCTCTTCACGATGGACCAGACGTTGAAAGTGATCCAGCCTGTAGTATTTCCGGCCACCTGGGCGACGGTTTGTTCACTCACATCAAAGGTTGAATCGACGGAAGGCTGGTTGGCCCAAGTGACGGAGTAGGGCCAAGGGGAGGTAACCCGGGCGATATCGATTTCTTCTGAAGTGGCCGTTGTGGTATTGCGTTTATTTAGTTGCAACGTGGCATCGGTCGCGATAGCCCCGGCGGGCAAGACCGGCAGGGCAAATTTTAATAACGTGCGCGCAGCTCCGCCGTTATCCCAGCCAATATTAAGATTATTGCTGGTGTAAAACTGGGTATTGGGGGCGGCTGAGTTAACGTAGGTATCGAGTCCGGTAGACCCGATATAAGTGGGTGGAACAGAAACCGTGGTGATAGGAGGATCTATAACAACTGGAAAAGATCTGCTGGGATCAGCGATCCAAGCCGCGTCAGGGGTGATGGTGACAGTATAAACGTTGGAATTTTTGGTAGGTGTTAAGCTCATGGTAACAGCTTGACTCGTCTCCTGATGTTGATCGGACATATAAGGGCGAGGAATAACAAATTTGGTGTTTCCGCTTTTCGCATCGTTGACGGCCAAAGAGCCATCCTTCTGAGGCGTTATAGTTAAGCCGGTGACCGTCAATTGGAAAGTGAAAGAAGCAGGGGCTGAGGCGTTTTTTACGATAATATTTTCTTTAAGACCGTCAGAAAATGGTTGATATTGTAGATCCGTGCTCTTAAGAATATCCGGGAAGATCACGGAATTTGTGTCGTTGGTAGCTGAGCTGTTAGCAGCATTGTCTAAGGTCCAGGACAAGGAACTCGTTTTGTCCGGCTTGACTTCAGCCAGGTAGGGCGCTTGAGAATTTTTAGCGAAATGGGGATGGAAGGGATTGGCCTGACTGCTCGTAGCAAAGGCCGGGTCATCGGAAGATGAGGTTATCTTGTTGGAAATATCCTGCCATGTTCCATTGGCATCCTGGTAATGGCGTGAAGCATAAGACGTCTCGGTGGTGTAACTGCCATCACTGTTAAGATAGGTTTTGCTGTGCTGGTCACGCTTGTCGACGAGTTCAGTGACTCGGGTTACATTTTTATGCAGAGTGGCACTGGGTGGCTGAGCAGCGATACCTGAAGCCCTGTCGCCGGAAGCGGTCAAAGAAGCGGCCAGAGCAGTTTGAGGCGCAACGGCTAGAATCGTGATGCTGAAAGCAAGAAAAAGCGATAGCCATTTAGAGCGTCTTCCTATCAAAAAAAGTCCCCCTTAATAAATTGTGATCGATCTGTGAATTTTTTGGGGTGAATCTGTGATTGATTATAACGGAAGACTTTTTTTGAGTAAAATGCAAATTGATCCTTAAAGTTAAGAATTAATCCATTAATGCTACATTAAACCAATTAAATTTTTAATAATTAAGCTTAAAAGAAAGGTTTTATCATGAATTATAGCTTTAAGGACTTGAGAAAAAATTGATATTGATTTTTTTGAAAAATAACTCAAACCAATAAGATGTTAATTTGGATATATCAGCTAAATGTATTGGTGAGATCCTCCTCTGCTAAAGCTATTTCTCCAAAATTGCTAAAAATACCAACCCTATTTAATTGCTTTTTCATTTCAACTGAACGTTCTATATTATACTAATTGACTTTTAAAATATTATTAATATTTCATGGGATAAATCCTCAATGCTCAATAACTATGTCTTTAATAATCTCATCATTCAAACGCAAATAAGTATTAAACAGCTTCATTAACGAAACCTGTCCACTTTATTCTATGCACTTGCTTGTCTTGATTGTTACTCTTTTAACCTCATTTTCCGCTGTGAATCCTGACCTGATCAGGCCCGACCAAAATTCGAATGCGCATTCGAATTTGGGACGGGCCTTTCTTTAAGATAACCACATTTTTCTGGATTTTAAGATGCATGAGTTTGTTCAGTGCTTCGAAAGTTAAGACTGAATAAGCTCTTAACTTGATTATTCCGGAAATTTTGCTATAATTGAATTGAGCATATGCCCAAAAGGAGCTGATCCAATGCCAAGGCGCCGTTGTTGTGGTCGAATCGATGAAACAATAGCCTGCCAAACGTTTATTCCGCAGGGATACTCACGTTGGCCGGAAGTGTTGGTCCGGCTTGAAGAGCTGGAAGCCATTCGTTTAAAAGATAAAGTGGGACTCGATCAAGCTGAGTGTGCGGCATCTATGGGAATTTCCAGAGCGACGTTTCAGCGAATCCTTGGAGCAGCTCGGGAGAAAATTGCCACTGCTTTGGTAGAAGGCAGACCGATTATTATTCAAGGAGGTAATTACACAATAAAAAATAGGGTTTTCGAGTGCCTGAATTGTCGTCATATTTGGGAAGAGGAACCGTGTTCCGCAGGCGGGAAGCATGGCTATGAAATAACCTGCCCTCAATGCGGGGACCTAAAAAAAAGGCGCTTGGACAGTGGGCTTAAACGTCCCTGTGATGGTCAATTTTAAAAAACCAAAGCTTGTTGTGAAGAAGGTTCGTAAAGGAAATACTTTATTATTAGGAGGGGTTTTTATGTCTCAAAAAATTGCGATTCCAACCAATGGTGAAGTTCTGGATGCTCATTTTGGACGGGCTGCGGGATTTACGGTCTTTGAAATTGAAGGTTCGACAGCCCGCTTTGTCGAAAAACTTAGTGCGACAGGCCTCCAACACCAGCATGAAGGACTTGCCAATATGTTCAAGAACAAAGGCGTGGAAGTGCTTGTTTGCGGAGGAATCGGCGGGGGAATGATTAATGGTCTTAACGCCGTAGGTTTAAAAGTAGTGTCAGGAGCTTCCGGCAGAGTAGCCGATGTAGCACAAGCCTATGCCGAAGGCAAAATTGTCAGCACCGGATCAGTCTGTCAAAATGATCATGGCCATGATCACCATCACGATCATCAATGTCACTGAGTTGATCCTTGCTCAATGGACAAACTTGACAAAGCAAGAATTAGGGGAGTAAGATAAATTGATTATCGCCCTTCGTGGGTAAAAATTGTCAGCAGAAAGGGAGGCAGTAGCGTGAGTGAGGCGTGTAATAGCTGTTCCGCAGCAGGTTCCTGTAGTCAGGATAGCTGTCCAAGTGAACCGAAATTGACAGATGCTCAAAAAGCCAGTCATATTGACAAAGTCATTGCGGTTATGAGCGGTAAGGGAGGAGTTGGAAAATCTTCTGTTACCGGCATGATAGCCGTGAGTTTAATGCGCCAGGGATACAAAGTGGGAGTTTTAGATGCCGATATAACCGGACCCAGTATTCCCAAGATTTTTGGAGTTTCAGGCAAAGCCGGAGTCAGCAAGACCGGAATTTTGGCTCCTGAGAGCCGCGGCGGAATTAAAGTTATGTCTTTAAATCTTATGATTGAAACTGAAGATGATCCAGTCATTTTAAGAGGACCTTTAATCACCCAGATTGTCACTCAATTCTATACGGAAGTAATTTGGGGTGATCTCGATTACCTCCTAATTGATTTGCCGCCTGGTACAGGAGATGTTCCCATCACGGTATTCCAAACGCTGCCAATTGATGGTGTCGTTATGGTAACAAGTCCTCAATCCTTGGCCAATATGGTTGTCCGTAAGGCCATTAAAATGGTACGCAACTATAAACCGCCGATTTATGGTTTAGTTGAAAATATGGCTTATGTCCAGTGTTCGGATTGCAGCCACAGAATCGAAGTTTTTGGCAAACCTCAGGGACAGGAAGAGGCGGAGCGGATGTCTATTCCGTTTTTGGGTGAACTCCCCCTCGATCCGGAATTAGCTACTCTGTCGGATGCGGGTCATATCGAAGATTATCAGTCACCGGTTTTCGATCAAATAGCTAAACGTTTAGCTGAGGAAGTCAGAAAACATAGCGGTGAGAAGCTGGCTTAATCCAACATAATCAAGACCAAGAGCGTCTTTTAAGGCAGTGCTTGGTCTTTTTTGCCTCCATAATGGTCAGCGTCTTAAGGTCGCTCTAAGGCGCTGGGGTTTTATGAGCAAACCTAAAGCACCTTCAATGTTATTGACAACCACATCGGCTGACAATAGCGTTTGCATACTGGCTCCCTCGAATCCGATTACGGCGATGCCCAGAGACGCCCGCTCCAGCATCAATTGGTCGTTAGAACCGTTTCCTATGGCCGCTACATGGCGTGCGTTAAATTTGGCAAGATAATCCGCTTTTTCTTGGGTGTGGTTCGCGCTTTCCAAGACCTTTACGTGTACGGCCAAATCTTGACATTGGCTCTCGACAGTGCCGAAAGTATCAGCGGTGATTATGTGAATCTCCAGAAATGGAGCCAACTGGACAAGATTTGCTTTGACTGATTCGAATAACTTGCCATCCAAAGCCACCGTCCCATTAAAATCCAGAATTAACACTTCCAGGGCTATAGTGTCCCTGCCGGGAATCTTAATCACCAGCATAGAATTTTCCTCCTTTGTCAAAGCTCAAGAATAACTTTGATGAAAGTAATAAAATATTATACCTAATACATCAATAATTTTATTGAAATTAGTTATATGATACCATATAATGTGATCATTAGTTTAAATGGTGGTGAAAAAGATGTATTCGCAAAAGGCTATCGAACTAAATAAAAATCCGGAAAACCTTGGTCAAATGCGTGACTCGGATGGTGAAGAAACTGTAGAAGATTCTCAAAGCGGAACCACGTATACTGTTTATCTTAAAGTGGAATTTGGAGTTATAACCAAGATTAATTTTTGGGTTAGCGCTGCCTCAGTGGAGATGGCCGGTTGCAGTATGGCGACTATTTTAGCTAAAGGCAAACATCTGTCCGATGCCTTGAAAATAACGGAACAGGATGTTATAGATGCCTTAGAGTGTTCGCCTGAGTCAGATCAACAGAAGAGTATAAATCTGATTTTAAGCACTTTGCGAAAAGCAATCGATAATTATCTGATGAGGCGGGGAATTTATCACATTCAGTTTCAAAAATTAGAAGCTTCAAATTCCTGAATACAATTAAATTCCAACTTATCTTTCCCCAAACCACATTTAAACATTATTTGGAAGTGATAAATAATGCTTGATGAGGATCAGGGATTGTATACGATCGGTACCGTGGCCGAACTGATTGAAGAACATCCGGAGACCCTAAGAGTTTGGGAACGAAATGATCTTATACACCCCGATAGAAAAGGACACCAGCGAAGATATTCCAATAATGACGTCAAGAGACTCCAGTTTATAAAATATTTAATCGATAAAAAAGGTTTAAATATTGCCGGAGTTAAGCACCTGATCTCTATATATTCTTGCTGGTACAATCGCAATTGTAAAGGCGGAGCCTATCAAAACAGTCCCGTATCGATTAATGAAGCAAAAGCTTGCTGGAAGACTAAGGATACCTATTGTCTCGTGGCCAGCGATAAGGCTGAAATGTGCAATTCCTGTGCTCTTTTGAGGAGTTGTAAAAAACAGCAGGATTGCAGCGATTGAGCGCAAATAAGCATAAAAAAACGACGATCACAACGTCGTTTTTTTATGCTTATTTGCGGCGTTCTAATTCCTTCTTAAGCTCAGCGATGGAATTTTTTAAGGCTAATAACTCGGCTTCGTATTTTTTAACCCTATGACCGGGAAGATGCAAACCGGTTTGCTTTAAAACATAGCCTTTTTCCTCCTCAAGTTCTTCAAGCTCCTCGGACAAGGTTTTCAGGCGGCGGATTAAATCCTCTTTCCCTACTAATGACCAATCATCCATGATTCGTGTCTCCTTCCCTCAAGTCTAATAATAAATAAAGCAGACTTGATTCAGGTGGAGTTTTAACTCCATCTGAATCTTAGTTGCCCTTATCCAGGGACATAGCCGCTCTTAACTTACCGCTTGCAGAAGCGGGAGTCTTAGAGCGGATTAGTCAGCGGCTAAAACTGCAAAGGGGTATTATTGTCCGCTATTGACCTATTGCTCATTTCAGTGTATTCTATAACCACATACCCCACCCCATGGGGGAAGGGGATATGATTTGTGAATATCTTACCATAATAAAGCCCTAAACACCAGGTGCAATGTAAAAACTTGCAAAGACAATCATAAAAAATCCTTTGGAGTCTATAAAATCAAAGGACTTGGAGGTGAGTAAACCAGGACCAAGTACCCCTAAAATATACTGAATATTTTAATTTATCTGGAGGTGAGGAGCAAAGGTGAAAAAGAAAAGCGTGTCCCTAGTTAACCTTATAACCGGAATTCTCGGCATCCTTCTAGCGGGGTATTTTTGGCTGTCCGCTCCCCAGGATACCCAGGCCGCCTGTGGGGCATCCACTTCTTCTTGCAAAACTTGCCATGAAGTTCAAGGTGCGGACCCCGTCTCTAAAAAGGGGGATTGGCATAGTCAGCATTCTTTCGGAGATTTTTGCCAGGCTTGTCATTTAGGAGTGGCTACGGAAACCGATAAAACGAAAGCCCACGCCGGACTGGTGGCTAATCCTCTGAGCCAACCCGATCAATCCTGCGTTTCTTGTCATCCGGCAGATACGGCGGCTCGGGTGGCTAAATATGGAGGGACAGCGACAGCTTCCGGTTCTACAGGCAGTGCCTCCACCGTACCCGGCTCCTCCGGGGTGGGAACAGACGCGGCGGCAGGAGCCGGCGGCGGCACGGTCGCGCCTTCGCCGGCAGCCAGCCAAATTCCGCCAAGCGCCAATCCCAACTTTGATCTTATTGATTTTAACAGCAGGGATCAACTATCCTGGCTGGCCTGGGTTTTAATCCTGGCAGATATTTTGGCGCTTCTGGCTTTAGGAGTTCTGCTTTGGAAATGGAAAAAAGGGTTATGGCCTTGGGCTTTCCTCAAAGGAAAGCAGAAAAACGTCCCCTTTAACACTTTGCCCCCGGAGGTTCAGGATGTTTTCAGGCAACTGTTAAAAGGGGATATGCACACTGTTCTGACGCTTAAAACAATCCTCGCCAGTGAGCATGGACCTCAATTGCTGCAAGTTTTAACTCAATTGCCGGAAGAGGTTGTCCTCCTGCTGCCAACCATGAATGAGGAGGAATTGAAGTCGCTGGTATTGCCAGCCAGGAAGAAGGGAAAGGGGGAAGATTAAGTATGTCCTTTGAGGAGAAAATGCAGGAAAAAGTGTGGTCCCCTTGGGCTGCCGGGTTTCTTTTGGGCTTAACGGCCATTGCCTCTTACGTTTTGGTTGACAAAACTATCGGTTCTTCCGGGGGAATCGAAAGTATCGACAGCATTCTGCTTAAAACATTCCATGTCAGCCTGGCCAACTCCCTGTATTTCAAATTCCAGATGCCTCCGGTTGTTAGTTTTCAAATCATTTTGTTTATAGGCATGCTTCTGGGAGCTTTTGTCTCCAGTAAATGGTCCAAGGACTTCAAGCTCAGAACGATGCCTGATCAGCAGTGGACGCAGAACTTCGGCCCCAGTAAGCTAAAACGATGGCTCTTAATCTTCATCGGCGGGATCATCATCGAATACTCCGCCGGGATTGCGGGCGGATGTACGAGCGGTCTGGCGATTTCCGGAACCATGCAGCTTTCGCCGGCGGGTTTGATCTTTATTGCCGGCTTATTCGCTTCCGGAATTATTACGACCAAACTTCTCTACGGAGGTGACTATTAAGATGATGACCTATGTTGTTCCTTTGCTCATTGGTTTTTTCTTTGCCTTCGCGCTGCAGAAGGCCGGATTGGGTCATTACCATCGGATTGTCAACCAATTTCGTTTTAAAGACAATACGGTCATGAAATTCATGATGACGGGAATTTCCGTGGGGCTGGTGGGCATCTATACTCTCAAGGACCTCGGTTTGATTCGCCTGGATCAGGTCTCTTCCACCTATATACTCGGCAACCTGTTTGGCGGTCTTCTCTTTGGTGTGGGTATGGCTTTAGCCGGCACCTGACCGGGGACATTGATCACAGGCTGTGGTCAGGGAAATTTGGATTATTTAATTCCCGGTGGTTTAGGTTTTCTAGCCGGAGGCGTTATTTTTGGGGCCACTTATCAGTCGGTTTTCTTAAAGATATCCAATATCGGTTCCTATGGACAACAAACGCTGGAAGAACTGTTCCATGTCAATCACTGGCTCTTTATTGCCCTTTTCGTCCTTTGCACCCTCGTGTTTTATGTAGGATCAAAGATCGCCGAGAAACCAAAAGAGGTTTCCGCTAAGCAAGTCAAGGACTTGAACATGAATTAACAGCCGAAAGGAAGGGAGGCCTCAAGGTGTCCAAAGTCTTCACTTGGGACCAATTGTTCAGCCGCCGTCAGTTTATTAAAGCTACTGCCGCAGGCGCGGCACTTGGTGCGACTGCAGGCCTGGGGCTTTTGTCGCCGGGTAAGACCTTTGCCGTGGATCAGCCTTCTCCGCAGGCAGCGGCGGGTACGGAGACCAGGAAGGTTATCACAATTTGTGAGCAGTGTGTCTGGCGCTGCGGGGTGATAGCCAAGGTGGAAAACGGTGTTGTGAAAAAGTTGGAAGGAAACCCCGACCATCCTAATAATCTCGGCAAGCTCTGTCCCCGGGGGAATGCCGGGATCGAGACGATGTACAGTCCCGATCGCCTGAAATTCCCGCTTATCCGGGCGGGAGCGCGGGGAAGCGGGTTATGGCGCAGGGCCTCTTGGGATGAAGCTTTAAGCTATACTGCCGAGCAGATGAAGAAGATCAAGGAGAAGTATGGCGCGAAAGCGATGATGTTTAACTCCACAGATAATTTGTCTCAGCCTTTCTTTGAGACCTTGCTTAAAGCTTATGGTTCCCCCAACTATGGCACTCAGAGAAGCTTATGCTTTAATGCCATGACTACGGGTTTTCTCTATACCTATGGAGTAGCGCAGCCGGGGACGGATTACCAACATTGCCGGTATATGATTTTCGCGGGCAGAAACCTGGCCGAGGGAATTTCCAACAATGAAACGCAGGAAATGATTGAGATGGTCGCCAGGGGGACTAAAGTCGTTGTTCTCGACCCGCGCTTCAGCAAAACGGCGGCTAAAGCTACGGAATGGCTGCCCATACGTCCCGGCACGGATTCAGCCTTTTTTCTGGCCATGATTCAGGAAATTATTAAAGAAAAGCTCTATAACGCCAGTTTTCTCACGGCTTATACTCAAGGATTCGCAGAGCTGACCAAGGAAGTGCAGGACTATACCCCGGAATGGGCGGAACAGAAATGTGAGATTCCGGCGGCGACGATTCGGCGCATTGCCCGGGAGTTTGCGGCCGCTGCTCCGGCGGCCATCGCCCACCCCAACTGGCGGACTTCGAATTTTAAGAATTCCTTCCAAGCGGAACGGGCCATTGCCGTCCTTAATGCCCTGATCGGCAACTGGGCTCAGCCGGGCGGCCTGATTCCCGATCAGGAAATCAACACGGCAAAGCTGGGGATTTTGTCTCATCCCCCTTTCCCGGCGGCCCAGGGAATGCGGCTCGACGGCGTGCCCTGGCAGTATCCTATGGTGCCCTTGTCTTACGGGGTTATCCAGACCATGCGGGACAACATTTTGTCGGGCAAGCCCTATGAAGCTAAAGGGTGGCTGATTTCCCGGCAAAATCCCATTCTGTCCATTCCCGAACGGCAAAAAACGATCAATGCTTTTATGAAATTGGATTTTGTAGCCGTGATTGACATTCAAGCCAGTGATACCGCTTATTATGCCGACGTTATTTTACCGGAATCCAGCTATCTGGAACGTTATGACGGCTTGATTCCCATTGGCGACAAGATCTTTATCCGCCAACCCGTTGTTGAGCCTTTATATGATACGAAGAGCAGCTTAATGATCTATAAGGAGCTGGCGGATAAGTTAGGGCTGGGAGAATTTCTGCCTTATAAGGATGAGAAGGATCTCCTGACTCAGCAGCTTAAGCCCTTCCCGATCAGTTTGGAAGAGCTGCAGAAGAGAGGGCATTATGTGGTGCCGGCTCTGCAGGAAGATCACTCCAAAGACTTTGAATTTCAGACGAGCAGCGGAAAAATCGAAATCTCTTCCAGTATTATGGCCCAGATGGGCAAAAAATCAGTGCCTACCTGGGACGAACCACCCCGCCCTTCGGAAAACCACTATTACCTTTTGACGGGCAAGACGGCTCAGCATTCTCAGATGTTTACGCAAAACAATCGCTGGCTCTTGGAGGTTTTTCCGGAAAACCGGGCCTGGCTGCACAGCTCAGTGGCCGCTAAGCTGGGAGTTAAGACGGATGAAGCGGTTGTCCTGGAAAGTGAAGTCGGCAAGGTCAGTGTCAAAGCTTATGTTACCGAGGGGATACGTCCGGACTGCATCTTCATGGTCGGAGGGTTCGGGCATGTAAGCAAGGGCTTGAAATCGGCCTATAAACGCGGGGTAAGCGATTCCGCTCTGCATAAGACGGTTACGGACCCGCTCTCGGGAAGTTCAGCCTTAAGTGAAACCTTTATCACTGTGAATAAGGCGTAGGAGGGAGTAGAGTATGGCGGTTCGCATGGGATTTGTCCTGATCACTTCGCGCTGTATCGATTGCGATGCCTGTATGGTCGCCTGCCGGGCGGAAAACGACGTACCGCTGGGGAAGACGCGCAATTGGGTGAAAAGCAGTGGAGTACAAGGTAAGTTCCCCAAGGTTAAGGAAGTCTTTCAGCCCGGAAATTGCATGCATTGTGAGCATCCTCCCTGTGTCGCAGTCTGCCCCACAGGCGCCTCCCAAAAACGTTCCGATGGCATCGTCCTTGTCGAAAACAGCAAATGTATCGGCTGTAAATATTGTCTTACCGCTTGCCCCTATGAGGCCCGCTTTCTCAACCCGGAAACAGGAAAGGCGGATAAATGCACCTTCTGTTTACAGCGTTTGGAACAGGGACTAAAACCGGCTTGTGTGCAAACCTGCCTGGGGCAGGCCCGTCAGGCCGGTGACCTCAATGATCCGAACAGTGTTGTCGCCAAGTTGATTGCTCAATATCCAACCCGGCGGCTGCTCACGCAAGTCGGAACAGGCCCCAGTATTTATTACATTGACGACTTGGTACCGGAAATACCCGCAGGCCAATGACACTTAAAAGGAGGGATTTTACGTGGAGATAACCTGGGGCTTGCTGATTGTTATTTATCTCTTCACGGCGGGTGTGAGTGCGGGAGCCATGGTCACGTCTAATCTGGCCTTGCTCCGGGGCGGCCGGGATTTCGAACGTGTAGGCCGCTGGGGCGCCTTTATCGCACCCTTCCCGATTTCTTTAGGTTTAGGCGTACTTTTACTTGATTTAGGCAGCCCGTTTAATGCCTACCGCTTATTTATGACCCTGCGGCTCAGGTCGCCGATGTCTTATGGAAGTTGGATGATTCTCTTTTTCACGCTTCTCAGTGTTGTTTATCTCTATCTTTGGCTTCCGGAGAAGTTTCAAATTTACAGCGGGAAGAAGTCCCTGGACCAATGGAAACGACGCCAGGCCAAAATAATGCCTTTTTTATCCTTAGGGGTAGCTTCCTATACAGGCCTGCTTCTTAAGGCCGCCGTACGTCCCTTGTGGACGACACCCCTGCTGCCGGTGCTCTTTTTAGTTTCGGCTTTGTCCACCGGTGTGGCGGCGGTCCTTCTGATCTCGGCTCTGAGTCCCTGGCAGCGCGCCCGCCACAGAGAACTGCAGGTTTTGACCAAAGCCGACGCTTTACTCATCCTGCTGGAATGTTTTATACTGGTGGCGATGATTATTGTGGGCAGACTAAGTTCGCCGAGTATTGCGGAGGCTTTTGGCAGTCTGCTCTACGGAGAGTTTGCCCTGGTTTTCTGGGTTCTGATTGTCGGGCTGGGCCTGCTTCTCCCCTTTGCTTTAGAGTATTTGGAGCTGAAAGACAAAATCCCAGTGCGCTGGGCACTGTCCGCAACGATTGGCAGCAGCTTTCTGGTTCTTTTAGGCGGTTTTTTCGTGCGCTATATCATAACCTACGCCGGACAAGGGAGCGGTTGGTTCTAAAAGCCTTATCCTCGGCGGAAGAGAGGAGGGGGAAGATTATGACAAGGCAATTAATCTGGTCGAGACGGGCAATACTGCGTTTGGCTTGGGCCGGAGCCGTCGCGGCCGGGGCCTTGACGGTCAGACCTCTCGCTCAGTATCTGACGAGTGAGGAGGATCAGCCGCGCTCTCCGCTGGTATATGTTGCCGAAATACCTGAGGAAAACGCCGACTGGCTGCAGGTTCCCGGTTCACGGGTCTGGCTTAAAAGGGACGGGCAGGGAATTATGGCTTTGGCGGCAACCTGTACTCATCTCGGCTGCGAAGTGAATTATCACCGGGACCAGCGGGAATGGCGCTGCCCTTGTCATGGCAGTATTTATGACGCGGAGGGCAGGCCCATATCGGGCCCTGCCCCGCAGGCTTTGCCAAGGGTGGCCGTGGAACGAAAAGCGGACGGATCGCTGATCATTAACACGGCGAAGCAAGTTGGATTGGATGAACGAGTATGAGTAATTTTGTCAATCATATCAGGCCGCGCCAGGTTCCCGGACGGGTGCTTTCCGTTTTTTACACCTTTTGTCTCGGCGGTTTGTCTTTTCTGGCCTTTATCATTCTCGGGATCACGGGACTCCTGTTAATGTTTCATTATCTGCCGGGAGAAAACACCGGTTTCAGCAGTGTGCTTACCCTAGGGAGTGTGCTTCCTTATGGCGGCCTCCTGCGTAATTTACATTATTGGTCCGCCCAAATCATGGTCGTAACGGTTAATTTGCATATGCTGCGGGTAGTCTGGACCCATTCCTATAAGCCGCCAAGGCAGCTCAATTGGCTGGTAGGCGTCGGCTTGCTGATTCTTGTTTTAGTCTTGGATTTTACCGGTTTTCTGCTCGTCGGTTCTCAGGAAAGCGGTGCGGCGGCAACCGTCGCCGTCAATATTCTTAAATTGATTCCGGGCCTGGGTCCGGGACTGGCGCAAATTTTTTTGGGCCGGCCTTCGGCCTTGAGCGGCAGTACTTTAGCGGTTTATGTCTGGCATTGTGTGGGCTTGCCTTTTGCCGCCCTATTTCTGCAGTTCTATCATTTTTGGCGGATTCGCCGTGACGGCGGAGTACGGCCGCTTTAGCCCTGTTGCAGCGGATGTTTTGACAAGGAGGAGGAGAGAATGGCTCATTCCCCGCTAAATAATCTGAAAGAAAATGAAGGCATTGCCGCGCTGGTTTTTTTGATCTTTTGCACAGCTCTGGCTTTAAAATTCACGCCTAATGTCGGAACGAGCAATTTGGCTCCCGCCGTTTCCCGGGCGGCAGCGCCCTGGATTTTTGGGCCGTTCCAGGTTCTTCTGCTCTATCTTCCTCCCCGGCTGGGGGTTATAGCTATTCCGACCCTGATTGTTGCGGGGCTGGCAGGTCTGCCCTGGTTTGCCAAACATCTTGGGGACGCCTGGGGAAAAGGAATCTTCAGTGTTCTATGGGGATTCGTCCTTATTCTATTGCTGTGGTATGCGGCTACGGAATTGTGGTGGGTTTAAGCATGAAAAAGAAGATCTTGCTGGCCGGCCTCTTGCTGATTCTTGCCGCTCTGATCATCATAGCCGAAAACGAGACTCCAAGTTGGTCTCAATACCAGGAAGAATATTTCCAAGAGCAGATTGCCGGCTTGCAGGCTCAACTGGGAGCGGCCCGGGATAACGCTGAGAAAAGCCGTCTGCAACAGGAAATAGCCGCTTATCAAAAGCGAAAACCTGAGATTATCGATCTGGTTCTTCCCGACGGGAAGGTCGAGCGCTGCAAAACCTGTCATGTGGGTCTTGAAGAAATATCAAGCTCTCATCCCAGCAACACTTTTGGCTGCGCCGTTTGCCATGGCGGCAACCCTCTTTCTTTGGATAAAGCGACGGCTCATGCCCAGATGTATGGAGGAGGGCATCCCGGTTCGCTGAATGTGGCTGCACTAAGCTGCGGAGGAACTGGAGCAAATGGTGTTCTTTGTCACGCAGGGAACCCGGAAGAGGCTAAGAATGAAGTCGACCTTGTAAAAACCTCAATAATGTCCACCAAGGCCGGAGAGCTCAGTGTCCTGCGCAGAATGTTCGGATACGACAAGACCGAAGAGGTTCCGGGTCTGAGCAAAGGACAAGTGGCCGCCCTTTATCCCAATCCGCTCCCAGGACGGGCAAATCAGCAGGATTTCCAGCAGAACTGTCTTCGCCAATGCCATCAAAGTGGCGGTGACCTCCCGGTTTTAACGACTGCAAATAATGGCTCCTGGTCAGGCGCACCAGAACAAGACGGTACCCAAGCCAAAGGGCAGGCCGGGGCGCAGAGCAAAATTCAAGGAAGCGGCTGTGAGACATGTCATGTCTTAACGAACCCTGCGCATACCTACACAGGCACTGATACGACTATGAAATCCAATAATATTGGCTACGGAATGGTCCATAGCTTGACAACGCAAATTCCTTATACGCAGTGCAATCAATGCCATAATCAAGGAAACCATGACCCGGTAAACTTGAACTTTGCCCTGCGCTCAGATATGACCAAAGTTATACGTGATTGGAAATCCGGGGATACAACTTGGCTGGATCGTGTTCAGGATTACTACCTGCCCGGAGAAATTTTTGCCAGATGTGAAGTGAGTCTGGACTGCATCGATTGTCACACGAGGCAAGATGTGATGGGAGACGGCAAACTTCATACATCGCAGTATGAGGCTGTTCACCTGCAGTGTCAGGACTGTCACGGCACCAAGGAAAATCTCCCGCAAACCAAGAAAATTGTCGATTCGCACGATTTAGCCTTTGAGGAGCAAATAACCAACCCTAAGTTTCCGGCCTTAAAAGTCGGGGATGAAATCCTGGTAACGGGCAAAGGAGAAGAATTGCCGTTTATCCGCCATCAAGGAAATGAGTGGCTGCAGAGCAGCCGGGTGACCGGTCAGACGTTTAAAGTTCCTTTAGTTTATGGCAGCAAGTGCCAACAATCCTTGCTGGAGCAGGGAGCGGATTCCTGCCACAAATGTCATGACCGCAGCGCCTCCCATCCTTAGCGGGCTGCTATAATCATTTTATGTATTTTAAGAACGTTGAGGTATCGCAAACTGCCTGTCATTGGCGGTAGCGATGCTTTCTTTTTTATGCGCTTAAATTGTTAGATTCTCTTTGCAAAAATAGTGGTTTTTTAAAAGTGACATATTTATGTGGTATAATAATTAAAAATAAAAAATATTTTAGATATATTGTGACCTATCGTTTGATAACTTTCTATTTTTTTATGGCAATTAACCGTAAAATAATTTTCATTTGAAGGCTAAATAAATATTTTTATCCGTATTTACTGCTATAAATGTTTGGATACCTATTTATAAAGAAGGATGAATTTTAACTTATTAGTGAAGAGGGAGAAAAGTTCATGTTAATTATTTTTGCTGCGATTCGGAATAAGGAAAACCGCAGTAGACTAAGTGTTTTGTATGAAGAACATGCTTCTTGGATGTACAAGGTAGCATATAGGATTTTAAATGATGAACATTTGGCTCAGGATGCTGTTCAGGAGGCTTTCATTAACATTTCCAATAATTTTGAAAAGATTATTGGAAACGAGTGCAACAAAATAAAAGCTTTATTCGTTATTATTATTAGAAATGTTTCCATTGATATCTACCGGCTGAGGAAAAAGCAATACGGCGTCTCTATCGAAGAAATTGAAGAAGATTTAGCTAAATCGGAACCAAGTGTTGAAGAAATTCTAATTAACAATGAAACCTTTACCGAAGTGGCAGCAATAATTAGGAAATTACATCCACCTTACGCTGATATTCTTTCGCTTAAATTTTTTTATCACTATGACGATGAGGAGATATCCCGGATCTTGAATATTACACCCGAAAACGTTCGAACACGACTTCACCGTGCCAGAAGGAGCCTGATCAAATTATTATCACAGGAACAGGAGGCGAAAAATCATGAGTGAACACGAACCGGCCAAGGTGCATGCTAGGGAAAAAATGCTGGAAGCACTCTTCGAATATGCCGCTGCCTGTCATGTAGAAAACATAATTATTGAGCATTCGATTGAAGATGATTCTGCTTCTGATTTTGTCCTTCCGCCCGAATTTGATCAAAAAATGAAGAAACTGATTAAAAGGCATGACCGAAGAGAATCATTTAAGAAAATAAGCAGAAAAACCGTCAGGCTTCTGCCAAAAGCGGCTATTTTTTTGTTGGTCTTATTAGGAAGTTTTGCTGTAGTCGTGGCTAGTGTTCAAGCTTTAAGAGTGAAAGCCTTAAATATGATTCTGAATATCCAAAATCAATACACCAGCATTCAAACGAAAGATAAAAATAACGGCCTAACGAAACAGAATAACGAGCAAATCCCACAGGATTGGAATGGATATGTTCCCAACTATATTCCCCCTGGTTTTAAAGTTGTTAAAACAGAAGAACGTGATATGTTAGAAGCTATTTACTATACCAATAAGCAAGGTAAAACCCTTCGCTTCACCCAGTATCGAAGTAGTGATACTGATTTAAGAGTAGATACGGAAGGTGCTACTGTTCAGAATATTTCAATGCACAATAACGATGCCCTTTTAGCGGAAAAACAAGGCCTTGTCAGTATTGTCTGGAAAGAAAAATTTCTGTTTTCCCTTATAGGAGAAGCGGATAAAGCAGAAATGATTAAAATGGCTGAAAGCGTAAGCGAAAAATAATGAAAATCTTTCCAAGGAAAGTGTAACAAAAGACTACCCTCTTTCGTTTATTTGTATGAAGGATAAATGAAAGGGGGTGAATTTTATGAGAAAGAGAGCAGCGGTTCTCGTCCTGTCAATTTTAATCCTTTGCCTGGTTCCCATGCAGGCGTTTGCCCTTGGAACAAATCAAGTAACTAATTCAGAAAAAGGGCCTTTATGGGTCGGCATTACGGAATTCACAAATTCCTTTGAAATTTCCAGCAGTGGACTGGCTCAATTTGATACAAGCCTTTATGCCCGAAGCAACATAAACAAAGTAGTTATTAATGCCAGCATCCAACAGTACATCAATGGAAGTTGGCAGACAATCAAAAGTTGGTCAAGCACTTCTTATAGTAGCAGCGGCTATCTGAATCAGAAGTGGTATGTCGTGAGCGGTTATAATTACCGTCTGGTTTCAACCGGAGCGGTGTATCAGGATGATGCCCTGGTAGAACAGGCTTCTTACACTGGGTCAAGTTATTGGTATTAGGGCAATTTACATGCTTTATTTTTGAGCAATAAGATTACGATGATTTTAAACAATTAATTACAAAGAGGTGACCATATATAATATTTATTTTATTAAAAAATGGAGAGGTGGTTTATAAATCATGAACATAAAGAAATTATTTGCAGGAGTTGGAATATTAGCTGGAGTAGTAATTCTATCGCTCACGCTGATGAATGGTAATGCTTATAGTAATAACAAATATTCAGAAAAGGAATATACTGTCCGTGATTCAGCTATCAAAAATTTTGATTTAGACACTCAAAAGGCACAGGTTCTTTTTGCCGAAGATATATTTGATAATACGAAAACGGAAATTAACGATACAAAGTCAAAATTAGCTGTTGCTACATTTATGCTAAATGATGAGAAAATTTCCGTGGTTGGTGATTATTTGCCAGTCTATTTCCTTGAAGGTAATAAGGTTTCAATAGCGATTAAGCACGCTAATGGAACTGTCTCCCTTACTCAGTTTGATATATCAAAAGAAAAGCCAGTCCAAATAGGTCATATAGTTAAGGAGGCAAAATAATGAGTACAAAAATCTATAAAATTGCTGCAACAACTTTGATTTTATTATTGTTATGCGTACCTGCTGCGTATGCTTTTTCACCTAACTGTTATTGTACTTTAGTCAATGGTGGTTCCTTCGTAAATGCTTATGCAGTTTCCTCTGCGGATGTCGTTTGTACACAAATTAGAGCAGATGGTAGTTTTTATGTAGATGGCGTTTTAGCAGACACTGCTAGCGGAAATAGAGTAGGTGATACTTGGGCACAAGCAAATATGTCAGCAAATAATCCTTCTGGTTCACAGCAATTTTACGCTTTTGGGTATCACTATATTGTATATAATGGCGTTGCTTACACGTACAACTCATCTAAGCTTCAATCGTATTAACCATGATTTAACTTTTAACTAGCTACTTAGGTTTTTTAAAGAATTAATATTATAATGTATAAATTAATCCCCGAGTTTTGTTCAACTAAATTCGGGGATTAATTGTATTAATCTCCTTATTGTTAATAAAGAGAAGCGGATAAAGCAGAAATAATTAAATTGGCTAAGGATTTAAGCGGAAGAATAAAACGCCTTCAAGAAAAGTTGAAAAACTGTTTATTTGCAGGAAAAGGACTTTATTTTTCCTTTTTGAAAGGATCGATAATAATCATTGAAAAGAATTTTATCCACGCTATTCATATTAATTTTATCATCTAATATATTTGATGTTCTGAATTTCAAAAGAATATTGGGAACAAAAGCATTAATAATATGCCTGATCAGGAAAAAACAATTACATCGGAGGATATTAATGAAGGTAAACAAGCAGTTAGAGACTATATTAACGCTTTAAAAAGCGGAAATTTAGAAGATTTAAGTAAAACATTAGATTTGTACCAACAAGAATTTTATAGTAAAGTTCATATTGGCAATTCCTAAAAACTCAAGGACAACTTTACCCAGATGGTCCTGCTATTGTGGAATTAGAAAAAGGGAATTTAATAAAACCATTACCCCGTTGGAATGATTGGATACAAGTCTCTATCATCCAGTTTGATATCTCCAGTGTTTCCGATACGTGGATAAAAGAAAATTTTCTTGCCTCACCATCAGAAGTAGAACCTAATGAAGGCTTTTTGAGGATTGGCTGTTCTGCGTGTGAAATATCAGATTTTAATAAGATAAGTACAGTAAATCCAACAACAGTCCCATACTCAATGCAAGTAAGACTCAAAAAAAGACAAGGAGAGTTCGTATGGGTTTCGGGGCCTTCTGAATGGGATGCTTGGGTAAAATCAGGTGATATTTTATATAATTATTCGAGCTAGCGATAAGACCTACATGATTATGAATTTGCATAAAATGACGGAAAATTTTTAATTCCGACGACATATCTTGACAAATTTCGCGATACTACTATGATATACTACATTTAGTTTGAACTTATTTTATATTAATAACGTATGTTAACAAGGAAGTTTTGAAACATGTATTTTATTTGGGCGCTTGATACATGTGGAATGAGTAGCGCAACCGGCCTAGTTTATAATTATTATAAACTAGGTTTTTTATTTGGTCAGAAAGTTTGGCAAGTCTTATTCTTGGGATAATTATATCAATGCGGATGTGTTAAAAAATGAAAATTAGGGGGGGTGCTTGTGAAAATATTCCTTTACAAAAACCTATCTTTGTTTAACAAGTTAATGTTAGGTTTACTAGTAACAACAATTTTGGTTATTTCCACTACAATCTTCCTATATCTAAACATAAAGAAGGCCCAAATCATATCACAAAATTCTAATACTAAATACATTCAAATTATCAAAGAAAATGACGCTATTAAGTCGATTATTATTAAACAACAGAATATGGCCTTAGAGTTCGTTTCTACAACCGATGATAAGAGGCATAATCAGATTGTCGATGATTTCCGTTATAATGATCGAAGCTTTAATCAAGAGTTTAATAACTTAAAAAAGTATCTGGGAAATGAACAGGCCGATTTGCTGGAAAATGTTCAATACAAACACGATAGTTTCAGCTATTTGGTCAATAACTTATTTACCCAATATATCAGCGGCAATAAAACAATTGTTGATCAGATTATTCCCAACACGGGAGCTGCTGCCAATCAAATTGTACAGGCAAGCTCCGATTTGTCCACGGCTATTCTTGATCTGGTGGCTGCTACTCAAAATCAAAATAACCACAACATACTCAATACTACAATATCATCGGTTGGCTTAATAATTCTTGGGCTGATTATCTCAATTATTGTAACGTATTTTGTGGCCTTGGAGATCAAGAGATCTATCACTGAAATAATTTTAGTGACTAATAAAGTAGCTAATGGCGACCTTCGACATAAAGTCAAGACAGACAGCCAAGATGAATTAGGACAGCTTGCCCGGTCATTTAACTCAATGATAGAGGACCTTTCTGAGCTGATCAGGGAGACTACGGATAAAGGGAAACAAATCTTAACCTCAAGCGGAAAAATTACCGAATCGACAATTCAGTCGGAAAAGATATCCCTTGAAATTAATGAAACTTTTGAAAATACTGCGGAGAGCGCTAAGCTCAACATGGAAAATTTAAAACAAATGACAACCGTTATTGAACAAAACAATATGAGTATTAATCAAATAGCCGTCTCCAGCCAGCATATTACAGAAACCGCAAAACTATCGTCGATTCAAGCGGAAGCAGGGGGACAAAAACTTCAGGCGGCAATCACTCAATTAGAAACAATGAAAAACAACTCGGAGGAAGCCAATAAAATTGTTAAAGAGCTTTCCGTATTATTCCAGGAAGTCGCCGATATTACGACGGTCACTAAACAGTTTGCCGACGCTACTAACTTATTGGCTCTGAATGCGGAAATTGAAGCAGCCAGGAATGGTGAACATGGCCGTGGTTTCTCAGTTATAGCTAATGAAATACGGAAATTAGCCAAGGCCAGTGCGGAGAATAATGCAATGACTTCGGAACGTATCAACCATATGCTGAATTTCTCTAAAAGAACCCTCATTGTCCTGGAAGATGGGAATAAATCCGTTGCTAACGCAAGAAATATCGTTTATGACATGACAGATGACCTTAAGGAAATTATCGCAAATGCCCAAAAGCAAGCGGATGAAATCCAGGACGTATATTCAACCATTGAGGAACTTACAGCCGCAAGTGAGATGATAAACACACAATCTCGCAATTTAGAGCAATTTACTGAGAGTACAGTAGCACAAACCTTTCAAGTGCAGGCCAACGTTTCGGATCAAACAGAATTTACCAAAGAATTAAAAGGTCAATCCGAAGCGCTAACCCATTTAGCGGAAGAATTGCACCATTCTGTTGAACGATTTCTTGTTTAGATTATTAAGGGGGGCTAGAAATGAAATTCAAATATTCCAAAAGAATGTTGCTCATTATTCCTTTGGTACTTGGAATTGTGATTATTACCCAACTGCCTAGACTTTACACCGCTCGCCAAACAACTGCAGCGCCTAATACAACGAGTGAAGGCGCAGCAACTAACTCAATAAAAATCAAATTGCCTGATCCGGAGCCCAAAACGGACATTTATACTCCTATTAGGCAAGAGTACGATAAAAGCGTACATGCTCAGTCCCTGAAGGTACTAAATGATCAAAAGCAAACGCCGGGCGGCCACGTCACGAATAGCTGTTATCAATGCCACTCCTACGAGTATGCCATCGCTCCGGACAGCAATAAGCCGTCAATTCAGTCTTTGACAACGTCCATAACGTGTGGAACTTGTCACACCTTGGATGCCAAAGGGTATATTGCTTTTAGAAATGCAGCTAATCCTACCGAGCTGTGCTCATCCTGTCATGTGGCAACGGGTATCAAACCGGGAAGTGCGGTTCATAACTCTCAATCGAATATGTTTAAAGGAACTGGTGCGCTCGGTATTGCGGCTATGCCCGATAAAAGATATACAGATGGAATTTCTTGCGCGGATTGTCACATGCCAAACGAAAACCATACGTTTGTGGCGACCCTTCCTAGTCAAGCTTTAAAGGACAAAACCATCGCTTCCTGTTATTTATGTCACGCGACTGAAGATGAACAGAAATTTGCGACACATGTTGACCAAATTCAAACCGATTTGAAAAATGAAGCTAAAACATTTGATGATCGTCTTGCCAAGGACAGTAAAAAGCTTGCCGGTTTAACCAGCACTCCTAATTACAACCAAGCAAAACAATTAACAGATATAGTTATGACCAACTTGAGTTTTGTGGAAAACGACAAAAGTTGGGGTGTACATAATCTGGATTATACTAAAACTATCATGGACGACATTGGCAAAAAATTAACGCAGGCGGAGCAATTAATAAATTAGCCCGTTCAAACTGCCGCCCGGTCTTTACGGTGTATGTCTCCTTCATATCCATGGCTCTCTAGCCGCTGAGAATTAATCGTAAAGTGCAGCCCCATGAGGTTCTATTGCCTGGAATTATGCGGACAACAATTTTTAATTTGAAAATTTCCGAATGAGTTCCGTGCAAAGGGGTTGACAAATGAAAGCGATAAAAATATATTGAAATCATCCCATACCCTGCGGGAGTATGGGATGACGGAGACGTTCTCTGGAATGAGGAGGAGAAAAAATGTCAGCGTTCATCTTGGAAAAGCTTTGCCGGGGGTGCAAACACTGTGTCAATAGCTGTCCGGAAGGGGCGATTACCATGTTGTCACATCTAGCGGTCGTTGACCCTGCAAAATGTGTAGAGTGTGAAGCTTGCATGGAAGCCTGTATGCACGGCGCCATTACCTTTGTAGAGATGGGAGAGAGCAAACGGAATGGATGATAAAAGTCAAGAACAGCAACTTAAACGCCAGGAGCTTCAGAGGCAATTAAACGAGGTTGAGAATAAACTGGCAGATCTTAAGGCACGTTGGCCATACCATTCAGTGCAACCCAGGCTGGTGGCGGAACGCGAAGACTTGGAAGAAGAACGTGAGCGCTTGCTAAATTTAATCAAGTCGTTATAAGGCTCAAAATCCAGCTGCATAGCTATTTTAAAATATCCCGGACAACCTCATTAATCAGGTTCGGAACAATCTGGCAGGAGTAGGCGGTCTCAGTCCTTTCATGCTTCTTGTGAGCATCAAGACCATAAGGCCCGATGCAGATCACGGGAACGTTAATGTCCCGGATATCCTGATAGTTTACATAGTGTTTGGTGCCCCAGGCCGGATTATTTAAAATGGCCGCTTGGCTTCCCGCTTCATCGTCACTCATGGCCACGAAACTCATGTCCGAAATGTAAGGGAAAAAATTACGGGTGACGATAGGGTTGGGGTAGTGGGGCTGAACTTTGGCAATAGCCTTTTCGAGGGCCTCAATCAGTTGTTCTTCCTGCTCATTTTTACCGGTAACTTCAACGCGCGGAGAATAGAGAGACGAGTAAAACAAGATCATGGCCGGACTTTTGTCCTGCATAAATTTCCAGGCTTCTTCAACGACTCGGGCTGAATACATGCGTAGATCCAAGGTAGAATCAGCAAGAAGATCCGCCGTAAACTCTTTCATGTGCTTGAGATAAGTCTCACCGTTTTGCTCTACCAACAGTTCTTGAAATTCTTCATAGGTGAACACCCGTACTGTCCAAGGGACTGGGCGGTAAGTTTCCGAGCTAAGTTGGCAATAGGCCAGATAGCGTTCGGTAAAGGTGTCTAAAGCTCTTTTAAAGGCGATTTCAGCGTGATGCCTGAGTTTTTCCAGAACCTCTTTGGGACTCCAGGAATGTATTAAAAAGTTATAATAGACGAAAGAGGACAGAGCGGTTTGAACCGTATAAGAAGGCTTTAGATCTGTTTGTTTCAGGGAAACCGGCGGAGCCGGCGTTTCGCCGTAGGCCTTGTCAATGAGGAGCGGGTTGTAGTTAATTTCCCTGGTCAGTTCGGCGGCTAAAAAGTTTGGGTCAAAGCCTTCGAAACAGGAGCCGACGTGTGTTTCTTGGCCCGTAATAAAAAATGAAGGCAAGAGTTTGCCAACAGACCCTTTATAAATATAGCGATTTTCATCCCCTTCATAGCGGGGAGAGACAAAATCGGCATTGATCGCTGCGACATAGTTGAACCGGTAGGTTTCCTTCCACCTTTTAAGGATTTTTAGAGCGGAGAGGATACCATGCGAACTGTCCTCTTCGTCGCACTCCGCGACCAGCAAGAGGTTTCCAGCCAGAGCCTCAGGATGTTCCGCATAATATTGGAGCAAATAAAGGTGGCTGGCTAAGCCGCTTTTCATATCTAAAACTCCCCGGCCAAACAGCCATTCTCCTGAGTTTAAGTGCTGTTCTACATTGGCGGGGAGTTTTTCTGCTGAATAGGCCTTGCTTAATTCAGCGGGCCGGCAGGCCAAATCCTTAAATTGGGCAAAGTCATCAATCCCAACCGTATCCATATGTCCCATAAGTATCACGGTTTTATCGGATAAACGTTTGGTTCCTTTGACAAAGGCCGTGATATTATAGCGCTCGACTTCATCGTCTGCCGTTGGCGCCATTACCAAATGATTTGGATTGGCAATAAAATAAGGTAAACTGCTTAACTGATGATGAATGGCTGTGGCTATATCCTTTTCGCCGGAAGTGTTTACGATGCTCGGAATACTCACTAATTTTTTGGTAAGCTGCAGGACTTCATTAAGGCAATCTAACATAACCGTAATCTCCTTATTCATTAGTGCTTCTAAATTTAAAGCGGCAATCCTTGTCTTTACCTGAACCAAGGGCAGATGCTTTATAGTATCGCTCCATTTCTCGACAATAGCTGACCAGCCTTGACTTCTTTGACGATTCCCTTGTCTAAGGCGACGTTGCCATTGACGATGGTGTATTGTACTCCCCTGGCCATAGTCAGTGGGTTCAGGGGGTCAATTTCCTCATTGGAGGGATAGCGGAAATTGTTCAAATCAAGGATTGCGATATCGGCTGCGTAACCTTTGGCTAATAGCCCCCGGCCCTTTAATCTGAACTGTTGGGCTGGAAAGGATGTTACCCTTCGGATCACTTCTTCCGGCGGAATCTCTTTTTGTTTACATAAGTTGAAATAAAGGGGGAAGGCTCCCTTTCGGAATAACTCATACCAGTCATAAGGGTCGTGAAGGTTTCCAAAGATCCTGTCCGAGCCTACCATGACGAGAGGATTGTGGGCAATATCATCAGGGTAAGGGGTTCCCGGGAAGTCCCAACGGTTTAGTCCTCCCTGACAGAATGTTAGTTTAGGGTTGTTATTGTCCAAGAGTTGAAGAATTAGATCGTCGACAGTTGTCCTTTTTTCATCAGCTATAGCTTGGAGAGTCCGATGTTCCATCTGAGGATCAGCTGTGTGAAATACCAAAAGCCTATCTTTAAATCTCATTTTTTTCAGCAGTTTCCGACTGACCTTATATGCGCTAGCGGTATCTTGTAAATTATTTTGCTCAGGCTCATAAGTTTGAGATGATGAAGGCAGCAGAAACTGAAGAAATCTGTCCCATCTCTTAAAGTGTCCGCTGCTTTTAGGAATCGTGTCAACGGCGATTTCCAGGCCCCGGTTCCTTGCTGACAGGATTTCGGCGAAAGCCTCAGGACAAGTCGGGGTTAGATGTGAGACCTGTACTCTTATCCCTGTGACTTCACCAACTTGTATCGCCTCTTTAACGGCTTCGAGAATCCCAAGATAGGTTCGGAGATGGGATGTATAGATTCCGTCATATTTCTGAGCTATCTTAGCCAGTTGAATGAGCTCATCTGTGGCCGCATATTTGCTCGGGGTATAGGCTAGACCGGCGGATAGACCGAGAGCCCCCTGTTCCATGCCCTCTTCAATTAAGCGCTTAAGTTCCTTGTACTCCTCGGCATTCGGAGTTCTGGCAGTCGTTTTGCCCATAACGCTCCAGCGCAAAGAACCGTGGCCTAAAAGAAATCCCATATTTACATTAGTGCCCCTGCTTTTAGTGGTATCGATATAACTGGAAAAACTGTTCCAGGCAGGCACAGAACGTTTATACCGTTTTTCTTCCTCAGGGGAAATTAGCCCACTTGTAGTCATATACCTATAGATATTATCTGATGAGTAGGGAGTGATGGAATGTCCGCAGTTCCCATTGATTGTGGTGGTCACGCCTTGGCGTAAAAAATCCTCAAAAGTCCCGCTTGTCAAAACAGTAAGCTCGGCATGAACATGTGGGTCAATAAAACCCGGAGTGACCACAAGTCCGGAAGCGTCAATGATTCTGCCGGCGGCGCACTCTAGTTTAGGAGCAATTGCTATGATTTTCCCCTTGCTTATGGCCAGGTCTGCATAAAAACCTGGTTTTCCCGAACCATCAATGATGAAGCCATTGACGATCAAAAGGTCACAATTCATACTATGGCCACCTTAGAATTAAAAATTGCTGATTCACGTCTGGAAACAGGCTGCAGTCTTGGAAACAATGATTAATCATTGTTTCCAAGACTGCAGTAGAAATCATGTGGAGGAAGGCTAAGTCTCAGCAATGACTTTTCCTGGTTCAGTGAGGTCATAGCCGCCTAATCCCTGCAATTCAGCTTTAAACTCGTCGGATTGGATTATTTCAAAAATCGCGTCAAAGGCAGGACTGCCAAGATCCGCATCGCCACGGGCAACAGTACTGGCGATGGCGAGATGAGAATGAAATTCTCTCATATAGCCGATATATTTACAATTATATCACATGGTAAAGAGCTTATTATACTTTGAAAACCAAAAAGAAATCATATGACTAGTGATGCTTGCTATTGAGCAAAGCGAAGGATTATGTATTAAGTTTATATAAGCATTGACACGAACCAAATGCTATGTATATAATGATACAAAATAATACCAAATGGAAATAAATCAATAGTCAATAAGTTACAAAACGGAAAATTCATTGACGAAATAGTACAGTAGCAATTTATGGTCGTTCTTCCCTTCATCCGTTATTGGAACACGCTCGGGTGGGTTTGGGAGTTATGCATCTCTAATTAGAGTGGAAAAGTGACAAGAGAACGTTTAATAAACTAACCTGACTTATATAATTTCATAATGGGCAGCAAATCAGAGGATGATTTGAAGTGGAAAAGTGTTTTAGTGGGCCTTTAATTAGACGGGAATTAAGGGCTCACTTTGTTTTTTCTGAGTTTTGAAGGAGGTGATGCGATGGCATCTGATAATCCAAGCAACAAACTAATCAATAATTTGTAAGTAACGAAGAGAGGCCTGGAAAATAGGCGGTGGGTCCTTAGCTGAGTAGTGGTGTCAAGTAATTGAAATGAGCTAAGTGGTAAAGTGATATGAGTTTCATCGTTTAACTCGGAAAAATTAGTACAATTTCATAATTCGGCAGCAAATCAGAGGATGATTTGGAGTGGAAAAGTGTTTTAGTGGGCCTTTAATTTAGAGGGGAATTAGGGGCTCACTTTGTTTTTTTCAGAGCCTAAATGAATGGTAATTTAGAGAGGAGTTTTTAAAATGACAAGAAAAATCGCTATTTACGGTAAAGGCGGAATTGGCAAATCAACGACTCAGCAAAATACAGCCGCTGCTATGGTTCATTTTTACGACCAAAAGGTTTTCATCCATGGATGTGATCCAAAGGCAGACTCTACCCGCCTTATCCTGGGCGGAATGAATCAGAAAACCTTAATGGATATACTTCGTGATGAAGGGGAATCGAAAGTTACCATTGAGAGAGTAGTAAAGACGGGGTTTGGGGGGATTCGCTGTGTAGAGTCGGGCGGTCCGGAACCGGGCGTAGGATGTGCGGGCCGGGGAGTTATCACAGCCATTGATCTTATGGAGAAAAACGGGGCTTACACCTCAGATTTGGACTTTGTGTTCTTTGATGTCCTAGGTGATGTTGTCTGCGGCGGGTTTGCTATGCCGATCCGCGAAGGAAAGGCTCAGGAAGTTTATATCGTGGCTTCAGGAGAGATGATGGCCGTCTATGCAGCCAATAATATTTGCAAAGGCTTGCTTAAATATGCCAGACAAAGCGGTGTCCGTCTCGGCGGGGTTATTTGCAATAGTCGTAAAGTTGATAAGGAAAGAGAATTTCTGGAAGAGTTTACAGCGGCCATCGGCACGCATCTGATCCACTTTGTACCGCGCGATAATGTCGTTCAAAAGGCTGAATTCAACAAACAAACCGTCGTTGAATTCGACGCCAATGAAAATCAAGCCCATGAATATGGCGAGCTGGCACGTAAGATCATTGAAAATGAGAATTTCGTCATTCCGAAACCTCTGACCATGGATGAATTAGAAGCTATGGTGGTCAAATACGGTTTAGTGGATTAAAGGCTGGTTCTAAGACAGAAAGAAGGGGGGCACTTTTATGATCATGATTAAAGCGATTGTCAGGCCGGATAAAAAGGAAGTAGTGCTCAATGAACTATCTCAAGCAGGGTTTCATGCCGCCACTGTTATTGATGTAGTAGGCCGTGGGAAACAAAAGGGTATTACCTTTGGAGATGTTCTTTATGATGAAATTCCTAAAAGCCTGATTATGTTAGCTGTTAATGATGGAGACAAAGAAAATGTGCTGGAGGTCATTCTCCAGCATGCTAAAACCAGCGAAAGTGGAGCTTTCGGAGATGGGAAAATAATTGTCAGTCCTATCGATGAAGTATATACCGTCTCAAGCGGCGTTGCAGAGTTGTAAAGGAGTGGCGTAATGAAAGAGATTTTAGCTGTTGTACGAATGAATAAGGTCAGCGCAACGAAAAAGGCTCTAATCGAAGCTGGAGCTGCCGGTTTTACGGCTACAAAGGTTATGGGGCGCGGCAAGCTGGTAGAAGACAAATCCATCATTGCTGAGCGGAGAAAAACTTTGTTGGCTCTAGCTCAAAAAGATGATCAGACTACGGATAAGATGATCACCGAATTTTTAGATGGCACCCGTTTATTTCCGCGCAGGATGTTTAATATTCTGGCCCATGACGAAGCTGTGCCCAAGATTGTCTCAGCGATCATTAAGGCCAATAAAACAGAGTACAAGGTGGGTGACGGCAAAATCTTTGTCCTGCCGGCGCTTGATGCGGTCCGAGTTAGAACAAGGGAGTCCGGAGATGCGGCGATCTAACAACAAGGAAGCTATCTCCGGATTAAATAAAGGAGGAAGAAATTATGCCTTATCACAAATTCAAATGCAGCGAGTGTATCCCGGAAAGAGAAAAGCACGCCGTCGTCAAAGGGCCTGGTGAAGATTTGACATCGTGTCTGCCCCTAGGTTATCTCAACACCATTCCGGGCACGATTTCCGAACGTGGATGTGCTTATTGCGGGGCCAAACATGTTATCGGGGCTCCGATGAAGGATGTCATTCATATGAGTCATGGACCGATCGGATGCACTTACGATACCTGGCAAACGAAACGCTATATCAGCGATAACGATAACTTTCAGCTCAAATATACCTTTGCCACAGATGTCAAGGAAAAACACATTATTTTTGGAGCTGAAAAAATTCTCAAGCAAAATATTATTGAGGCATTTCAGGCTTTTCCCGACATCAAACGGATGAGCCTCTACCAAACCTGCGCTACGGCCCTGATCGGGGATGATATGGGTGCAATTGCCCAGGAGGTCATGGAGGAAATGCCCGGCGTGGATATCTTTGTCTGTAATTCTCCGGGATTTGCAGGGCCGAGTCAGTCGGGAGGACATCACAAAATCAATCTTGCCTGGCTCGATCAGAAGGTGGGAACCTTTGAACCGGAAATTACCAGCAGGTACGTCATCAATTACGTCGGCGACTATAACATCCAGGGAGACACAGAAGTCATGGTGGACTATTTTAAGAGAATGGGCATCCAGGTGCTTTCCTGCTTTACCGGCAATGGGTCCTATGACTCACTCAGAGGGATGCACCGGGGTCACCTCAACGTTTTGGAATGTGCGCGTTCCTCCGAATACATCTGCAATGAACTGAGAGTAAGATATGGGATTCCGCGCCTCGATATCGAAGGTTTTGGCTTTAAACCACTGTCCCAGTCTCTGATGAAGGTCGCTATGTTTTTTGGTTTGGAAAAGGAAGCTCAGGCCATCATCGACGAAGAGATTGCCCGCTGGAAACCGGAACTCGACTGGTACGCCAAACGTCTGCGCGGGAAAAAGGTTTGTCTCTGGCCCGGCGGTTCCAAACTCTGGCACTGGGCGAATGTAATTCATGAAGAGATGGGAGTCGAGGTTGTCTCGGTGTATACGAAGTTTGGCCATCAGGGGGATATGGAAAAGGGGATTGCCCGCTGTCAGGAAGGTGCCTTGGCCATTGACGATCCCAACGAGCTGGAGGGCATTGAAGCCATGAAGACGCTAAAGCCTGACATCATCTTCACGGGGGTTCGTCCTGGTGAGGTTGCCAAAAAGCTTCGGGTTCAATACCTCAATGCTCATGCCTATCACAACGGTCCTTACAAAGGGTTTGAGGGTTGGGTCAGGTTTGCCCGGGACATCTATAACGCACTTTATTCGCCGATTCATCAGCTTTCCGGTCTGGACATCAGTAAGGATGAGATACCTACTGATGTAGGATTTCTGACACGTCAGATGATTTCTGATGTAAATATTAATCAGGACGAGGCAGCTTCAAGTGAGGAAAGACCGTATACGGGTGATTATGACTGTGTTACAAAATTACGCGGCAAGACTTATCCGCAATCACCAGGACCGCTTTCCAGCGCGGTGTAAAGGGGGCATGACAGTTATGGCGGAAATTATGGAAGATGCTCTGAGCGACAAGGTTGAGCAATTGGTGGATTATATTATGAAATGGTGTCTGTGGCAGTTTCACTCCCGTGCTTGGGACCGAGAGAGACAAAACGAGGGGATTCTCAGCAAAACTCAGCAATTATTGTGCGAGGAGCCTGTCGCGCTTGAGACCCCGGCGGACAAATGCTATTGGGTAGATGCCGTAATCCTGGCTGAGGATTTTAAAGCTGCGTACCCGTGGTTAGTTTCGATGGACAAACAAGAGATTAAGTCACTCATGCAGGGGCTTAAAGAGCGCATCGATTTCCTGACGATTAAGGGGTCACTTAATGAAGAGCTTACTGACCCGAAATATTAAGGTCAGGGGCTGTGCCGTCACGGTGGGCGTATAAAATCAAAAGGAAAGGGAGTCATGCTATGTCTTGTGAGATTAAAGATAAAGAACGTGCCGGCATTATCAACCCAATATTTACCTGTCAGCCTGCGGGAGCACAATATGCCAGCATAGGAATCAAGGATTGTCTGGCGATAGTTCATGGAGGACAGGGCTGTGTCATGTTCGTCCGCTTGTTGTTCGCCCAGCATTTCAAGGATAACTTTGATATCGCGTCTTCCTCAGTGCATGAGGATGGTGCAGTGTTTGGGGCCGTTCATCGCGTCGAGGAAGCGGTTGATGTAGTCCTCATGCGCTATCCCCATGTGAAAATCATACCCATTATCACAACCTGCTCGACGGAGGTTATCGGTGATGATGTCGAGGGTGTGATTCGCAAACTTAACCAGGGACTTTTAAAAGAAAAGTACGCCGACCGGGAGGTCTATCTCATTCCGGTTCATACCCCCAGTTTTAAAGGAAGCCAAGTGACGGGCTACGATGTTGCTCTGGAGGCTTTTGTCCAGACGCTGGCCCAAAAGGGCAAACCCAACGGGAAGCTCAACCTAATTACCGGCTGGGTCAACCCGGGAGATGTAACAGCCCTTAAGCATCTTCTGTCGGAAATGCAGGTAGAGGCAACCGTTCTTTTCGAAATTGAAAGTTTCGATTCCCCTCTGATGCCGGACCCGGATCATAGCGCGGTTTCTCACGGCAGCACTACGGTCGAAGATTTGATCGACACGGCAAATGCCTTGGGAACGATTGCGCTGAACAAATACGAAGGCGGAAAAGCCGCCCGCTATCTTGAAAAGGAATTTGACGTTCCAGCCATAATAGGGCCGACTCCTATCGGCATCCGCAATACGGATACCTTTTTGCAGAATCTGAAAAAAATAACCGAAAAACCGATTCCTGAGTCTCTGGTTCGCGAACGGGGGATTGCCATTGATGCACTGACCGATCTTGTGCACATGTTTTTTGCCGATAAGCGAGTTGCCATTTACGGACATCCTGATCTGGTCATAGGTCTGGCGGAATTTTGTCTTGATCTGGAGATGAAACCCGTACTGCTTCTGCTCGGCGATGACAATGTGACCTATCAGGACGATTCCCGTCTTAAAGCGTTTCAGGAAAACGTTGATTTTGAAATGCAGGTTATTTGTAATTCAGATCTGTGGGAACTGGAAGATCGGATCAAAAACCGGGGACTGGAACTTGATCTCATATTGGGCCATTCCAAAGGGCGCTTCATATCGATTGACAATGATATTCCTATGGTCCGCGTAGGGTTCCCCACTTATGATCGAGCGGGACTGTACCGCCATCCGGTTGTCGGCTATGCGGGAGCGATATGGCTGGCCGAAGAGATGGCAAATACGCTCTTCACTGATATGGAGCACAAAAAGAATAAAGAATGGATACTGAATGTATGGTAGAGAAAATTAATTAGGGTTCTGGGTAAGTAATGCTGGTAAAATCCAACCGGCTTTTAGCGGGCTAGTCAGAGTCTAATGATCATTAGGCTCTGACGTTGCAACGTCGGATACAAAAATGTCAATCTCTGCTGCTATGCTGGAAAAAAACCAGCGGCATCCCTGTTACTCCTTTGGTGCTCATCAGAAATTTGCGCGAATGCTATCGGTTTGCTTGGTGAAGACCGGTCTCAGGAATTTCGCGGCAAGGGACGACTGTCAGCGGCTTTGTCAATTAAGCAAATCAAAAATTAAGGGTGAAAGGACGGAAATAAGGAGATGAGGCTTCACTATTTGCAGCATGTTCCCTTTGAAAATCCTGGAAGTATTCTAGACTGGGCTAAGGAAAAAGGTTTTAGTATAACCAATACTCAAGTGTACAAAAATGACCTTTGGCCTGAGCAGCAGGATTTCGATTGGCTGGTAGTCATGGGTGGTCCGATGAATATCTACGAAGAAGAGGCTTATCCCTGGCTGATTAAGGAAAAAGCGTTCATCCGAGCGGCAATTGACTCGGGCAAAGTGGTTCTTGGCCTATGTCTGGGAGGGCAATTGATTGCCGATGCGATAGGCGGGAAGGTGACTCAAAATCCTTATCCGGAAATCGGCTGGTTTCCCATTCGTCTAAGCGAAGAAGCCAGGTCATCCCCTCTATTTTCCTTTTTTCCTCACCAGCCCGTCGTTTTCCAGTGGCATGGGGACACTTTCAGTGTTCTGCCGCAAGAGGCGAAATGTTTGGCAGAAAGCGATGCCTGTAAGCAGCAGGCTTTCATTTATAGAAAAAGAGTTTTTGGGTTTCAGTTTCATATGGAAACCACTTCGCCAATCATCAAGAGCCTGGTGGAAAACTGCGCGGGGGAAATGGTTCCCGGGACTTACGTTCAGACACCGGAAGAACTGCTCGCTCATTCTGAACATATTGTTTTAAATAATCAGTGGATGGCGATGTTTCTAACGCAACTAGAAAAGATGGATAGGCAGGGTGATCTGTGATGAACCAGGTAAGTTATACGACGAGAAACTGTACGGATCAGCAGAAAATTAAAACTTTCCTCGGGAGAGAAAGAACAGGTGTGCTTGGCTTGGTAAGTGATACTCTCCCATATGCCGTTCCACTGGACTATGTATGGCACAATGATTCTATTTACTTTCACGGCATGGGCTCCGGCAAAAAAGAAAAGATCCTTTCCCAACATCCCTTCGTTTGTTTCACGGTCTATAAGGAACTGGGTACCGTGACTGACCCGGTGCCTTGCCATGCTGATACGGCCTATATGAGTGTGATGATCTTCGGAAGGGCGGAAAAGGTGACTGATCCTGATGAGGCTGCCGCAGCTCTCCAGAAAGTGCTGGAAAAATTTATGCCCAATTATTACACTCAATCGTTAACAGGCACTTTAATAGAAAAGTATCGCTCTTCCATGGATGGGAATGCGGTTTCGGTTTACAGGCTAACGCCTCAGGAAATCACGGCTAAAGAAAACTCGGCAGATTTGGACAAACTGTTCCCCATGGAAACCCAATAAGGACTGTTGCCAAAATAGCAGGGTGTCCGAAGACCGTGATTTATACGTTTATGGAGGATGGGTTTATCACAGGGGACCAGATGTTGCTGGATTTGAAGCCATAACGAAATGAAAGAGGTCAGACTTTCTGTGAGTTAAGGGAGTCTGATCTTCTTGGTTTCTTAAATAGCCATAAAAACTAGCTTTGAATTTATTGGTCAAAGGGTGCAGCAGCAAATATCCGGCAAGGAATGTTTATCGGGTGGTTGGCAATAGTTCACCCGAGATACTTTGATGTAGGTATACAAGTGCCTTAAATCTAGAGTAAGAGGTACTTGTTGGATTTTGAGTATATCTATTCAGCTTAAAACTATATTAAAATCAAGAAATAATACATAATTATTCAGCTTTTCTTAAAACGCTGTGCTTTTATTCGTATAATTAATAGGCTGTATATTAATGAAACAATAATTAGAATACATATAATAATTATAATTTGAATTAGAGTAAAGGGATTATTAGTACCGTCAATATTACTAATAAAACCGAGTAAAATTCCAAGCAAAACTGGATAAACTATACTTCCTGATAATAGGACCCTTTTTGAACCTAATTTTTTCTCAAGTTTAAGACTGATAATTACATAACAAATACTTATTAGTGTAATCAAGCCTATGAGAAGCAAACTATAATTCATAAGCGTTTCTCCTGATTACTATATAATTTAATAATACAACTTAAAAGATTAAAAAAAGATTAAAGAGATGGTACTTCAACTCCAAAGTGATTTGCTGTTGCCCGCCGGAAACCTTAACCTGGGTCAGATGATTCTCCGCGTCGTAAACGAAGGTCTTTCCGGCTTACAAGTTACAATCACAGCCTTTTGCTTATTTTGTTAAAGAACATAGTTATTAAAACTGTTCCAATCAGCAAAATCGGTAAAAAATTAATACATGAATAAAATTCTTGGAGAGTATCCCCAAATTAATTAATTGGTCAGATACATATAACACAATAAAAACGTAGAAAAAAATACATATATTTTTGGTTATTCTCATTTAAATAATCCGCCCATTATTTATGATATGTGTCGCGAGCATGGTGCTCCCAACGAGATTAATTTACTAGCTAGCTATTGTTTGTGTAAATATCAGTTCCGGCCTCTGCTTTACCTTTTTTAATAATAAATGTTTTGATGGCGGAAAGCCCAACACCGCCGATTGCCCATCCAGGCACCATATCTACTATGATTGTGAGATTTTTTACGCTAATAGCGAAATAGCTGTCTGGATCAACATTCAATACCGGGTTTCTATTGGCCTATGAATACTGATTTAAAGTCAATTGATTATTCTCAAATCCATGGAAGGTATCCCTTATAATAAACTTCCCCACACTGGCATCATAATACCGGGCCATCAAGTAGTAAAGCCCTGTTACCTCATCATATCGGTAACCCGTATACCGATATGGGTTAGCCGAAGCCATACTTCCCGATTGAGAAAGAATATTTCCCCAAGCATCATACTGATACTGCGCCACAACAGTCCCACTCGCATCGGTTAATTTAACCACATCACCATGCCCATTAAGCTGATAATAATAGGTTGTCCCATTTTTCGTCATCGTAACAGGGTGTCCCTGGGCATCCCAAGTGTAGTCCGCCACAATATTATTGCTGGCATCGGTCTCATAGGCGACATTATCTCCGGCGTAGTGGTAATAAATCGTGCCGCTAGCCGTGGTCATGCTCGTTCGCTTGCCCGTATAATCGTAGGTGTACGTTGCCAGCGTATTTCCTCCGGAAGCCTTGACCTGAGTCAGGTGATTCTCCGCATCGTAAACGAAGGTCTTTGTCCCATTGCCAGTCAAGTTACCGTTAGCATCATAGCTGTAAGCTTGGCCATTGACGGCAGTCAGCTCATTGGCTGCATCATAGGTGTAATTCGTGACGGCTGATCCGTTGACCGTTTTCTTCGTCCGGTTGCCGACGGCATCGTATTGATAAGTGATCGTCGTTCCGTCCAGCTCTGTTTCCTGGGTCAGCTGGTTCAAGGCATCGTACTGGTAGCTGATGGTTCCGGCACTGGCAAATAATCTGGTGCATTGTTATCTATTGCCATTAGACGATAAAAATTACTGCTCGCCTTTTAGGTTTACAGATTTGCATGGAAGATAAATGGGTTTCGCGCTTTCAGTGCTCCCGGCAAAGCAAAGCGGTCAACTGGAAAAAACTAAAAGCAGCGCATTTACCCGGATAGGGTATATGCGCTGTTGGAGCAGTTCACAGTATGTAACCTATGTTATACTCTGATCAATATGAAAAAGGTCGGATTTCTTACAAGTTAAGGAATTCTGACCTTTTCAGTCTTTCAAATATTCGTGAAAACTAGCTTTAAATCTATTGAGAAATCCGGAAAGATACTGATGTTAATTTTATTCTTTTCATTGTAAACTTCCGGTCTACTATATCGCAGCAGAGTATGGCCAAATGCTGAGAATGCTTTTGAACACTTGGGGAAAGATTAGTATATTGCCGATGTTTGGGGAACACTTTCATTATTGGAACAGCATTTTGGAGGTGTACTGAATTGTCAGAGGCTCTTCAGACTCTTAAGGATCACTATGAGCTGGCCATTGTGGGTTGTGGACCGGCAGGGATGGCAGCGGCGCTTAATGCCAGGATTCGAAAGCGGGATTTTGTTTTGTTGGGTTCAGAATTCTGCAGCCCCAAACTCTCCAAAGCACCCCGGATTGAAAATTGGCTCGGATTTCCTGACATTGGGGGAGAAGAGCTAAGGCAGCGCTTTTTAAAGCATCTTGAGGAGAAGGACATTCCCATCATTCCCTTTAAAGTAATCAACATCTATCCCGGCCCCCCCTTCACCGTGGTGGGCAAGGAAAAATCTTTGGAAGCGGACGCGCTCATTTTGGCGACGGGCGTGTCCGTCAGTAAACTTTTTCCCGGAGAGGCCGAATTACTTGGTCTGGGTGTGGGGTATTGCGCCACCTGTGACGGGCCGCTCTATAAAAATAAGACGGTTGCCATTGTTGCTTATAACCGGGAAGGGGAAGATGAGGCTAATTTTATGGCAGGTATTTGTTCCAAGGTCTATTACCTTCCTTATTACAGCGATCCTTTAGAACTTGATGCGCGCATTGAGGTCAAAAAGAGCAAGGTTCAGAAAATCATTGGCACTCAAAACGTGGAGCGGCTTGATCTTGGTGAAGAACAATTAGCGGTTGACGGGGTTTTCATCATCAGAGAGAATCTGCCTGCCGAACAGCTTGTTTCCGACCTGGAGATGGCAGACGGAAGTATTAAAGTGAGTCATAACCTGGAGACTAATTTGCCGGGTTTATTTGCCGCGGGAGACTGCACCGGTCAACCGTATCAATTGATTAAGGCCGCTGGAGAGGGCGGGACTGCGGCATTGCAGGCTGTGAAATATCTTGATGGTTTAAAAGTTTCAGATCGCCAGGCTCCCGCTCTATAAGTAAAAATAAATGAAGGGTAGGATTTCCCTACCCTAAGCAAAATTATTGAGATACGAACGTAATATTCCTAATCGGGATACGAACCACCGGGCGACATCCATCAATAGGAGTACCGACATTGGAAAACAACCGGGCATTGGTTAATAAGGCCACGCCATCTTGTAAACCGCCAAAATTTCCAACCCAGAAGCTTGAGTCTATGCCAATCGCTAATCGCGCACCGATAGGGTAAGTGTCAAATAAACCAAGCCTGGAAGATCCACAGGGTGCTCCGCAAGACGAAAACTGTGTCCCAAATAGCATAGAGGTGATCCCCTTTCTGTTTATTAGCCACATAGGGCTATAAGAACTAGAAAAGCACGGGGATTCGCCATTTGGAATATTACTACTACAATTTATGGAAGCAAGCCCTTTAGTGTTACAGAACTACAAAACTGTCCCTAATTTCTTATAAATTTAAGGTTTAATCCCAGACATGTTTCAGCTTACTGACTGATAGAACAGACAGCTCCGCCGGCGTCAATATCGAGAACGCTGGTCTGGACTTTTGTGCCATGCCGCTCCATAGTGTTTAACATATCTCCAGCGATGGATTTCGTTGCAGCCTCCGGGGCGAGAGCAATCAGGGTAGGGCCGGACCCACTCAGTGCGGCTCCATAAGCCCCGGCATCCAGAGCCGCTTTTAAAGTTTCCAGCATGCCCGGAATGAGAACCGCCCGCTGGTTTTGATGAAGCAGGTCGCGCATCCCTTCTTTTAAAAGGGAATACTCTCCCCGGATAAAAGCGTCAATTAAAAGTCCGGCATGGGAAATATTGAAAACTGCCTCTTGTCTGGATACTTGAGGAGGTAAAATTCCCCGGGCCTTTTCTGTTTTTAAACGCAGATCGGGAATGAGAACTACAGCCTTCAGGTCGCCGGCCTGCCCTAAAATTCTGGGGAGAATCCCCTCTTCGCTGGGGACCGCTAAGGTGATTCCGCCGTACAAAGCAGGAGTGACGTTGTCGGGATGTCCTTCGAGAGTATTGGCAAGCTGCAGCAGTTCCAATGTGCTTAAGGGTGATCCGGCCAGGGCGTTGGCGGCGACAAGACCGCCGACGATGGCTGCCGAACTGCTGCCGAGACCACGGGCAGGGGGAATGTGATTTTCCAGTGTCAAAGCGACAGAAGGAGTCGGGTAATTAATTCTTGACCAAAGATAGCACATGGTTCGCCAAACCAGGTTGCTTTCATCTATGGAAATTCCCTCGCAGTAAGTTCCCGTCAAGGAAATTTGGAACGGCCGCCCTGTTTCAACTTTGATGAAGTTGTATAGCTGCAGCGCCAGACCCAGACAGTCAAAGCCGGGTCCCAGATTCGCGGAGGTGGCGGGGATTTTAACAATCATGACGTTGCCTCCTCCTCTTTTTCAAAGCGAATGACGTTGTGGATATTGAGGACTTTGCTGTAGGCCCTGACGGAGTCCAGAGCTTCCTGCAGCGCTCCTTCGCGGCAGGGATGGGTTAGAAGCACAATCTCGGCCTGTTGCTGCCCGCGGGGCTTTTGGATGATTGAGGCAAAGCTGATATTGGCCTCGGCAAAAAGCAGCGCTAAGGTTGCCAGAACCCGCGGCTCATCTTTAACTAAAAGGCGGATATAGAAGGCTGTGGAGAACTCGGAGGAAGCCTTCAGTCCAAGATTACGGTAACAGGTACAGTTGATCACAGACGTGGAGTTGGCCTGGATGTTGCGGATAACCCGGATGATATCGGAGACAATGGCGCTGCCTGTGGGAAGTGAGCCTGCTCCGCGGCCATAAAACATAGTTTCCCCAACGGCATCGCCAACGACGTAAATGGCATTAAAAACACCTTTGACCGCGGCCAGAGGGTGAGTGTTGGGCAAAATCGCTGGATGAACACGAACCTCAATGCCTTCCTCTTGATGTTTGGCAATGGCCAATAGTTTAATCGTGCAGCCCAGTTCCGCGGCATAGGCTAAATCTTCCCGCGTGATTTTGGAGATGCCCTCGACAAAAACGTCCTGAATGGTAACCCGTGAATTAAAGGCGATGGAAGAAAGGATGGCTAATTTACGCGCCGCATCTAAGCCATCGACATCGGCGGCAGGGTTGGCCTCGGCATAGCCGAGGCTCTGAGCTTCAGCCAGCACCTCGGCATAGTCGCGGCCCTGTTCCGCCATGGCAGTCAGAATATAGTTGGTTGTGCCGTTGATAATTCCCAGCAAGGCCGTAATCCGATTAGCGGCCAGCGCGTGTTTAAGCGCGGCAATGATGGGAATGCCGCCGGCAACGCTCGCCTCAAAATAAAGATCTTTGCCGGCGGCATTAGCCGCATCAAGGAGTTCCTGGCCGTGTAAGGCCAGCAAATCCTTATTGGCCGTAACAACGTGTTTACCCTGACGCAAGGCTTCTAATATATAAGAACGGGCCGGTTCAATTCCGCCGATGACTTCGACGACAATATCAATCTCCGGGTCGAGGAGAATGTCATTTGCTTGGTCCGTAAGCAGAAAATCTCCTCGTACGTCACGTGGAAGAAGGAGGTTGCGGACAAGAATTCGCTTAATATGAATCTCGCTTTGAGTTCGAGTTTGAATATCTTCCGCATTTTGCTGCAATATGCTGATGACGCCGCTTCCGACAGTTCCCAGTCCTAATAGACCGATGTTAATAGGCATTATATGACAGCCCCTCTCAATAAAAACAAATGTGTTGCCATAGTGGACATTATACCGCTTTCCAGCAAGTTTTGACAAGGGATTCTTAAAGTAATTGTTAATTTAAGAGAAAAAGGGTTGACACTGGGGAATGTATTCTGTATCATATACACAAAGTTAGCAATAGGGATGTCTTATAACAGAAGAGGAAGTGTATCTAGGGTTCCGAGGGCAGCCTGTCTGGTCCAAGCGATACAGAATCCAATCCAGGATTTACACCGTGGGTAGAAAAAACCCAAGCGGAAAGTTCCACGTTGCTAGGGACTCGGCTTGGGTTTTTGATTTGTTGAATTATTTAGAAAAAGGGGTAGATGGAATGGGACTTGTAATTTACTGTAATGGCGCTTTTGTTTCGGAAGAAGAGGCAAAAGTATCGATTTTTGACCATGGCTTTTTGTATGGGGACGGTATCTTCGAAGGAATACGCGCTTATCACGGCCGCGTGTTTAAATTGGAGGAGCACTTAAAACGCCTCTACGATTCCGCCAAATCGATTGCCTTATCCATCGGCATAACGAAGGATCAAATGCAGGAGATCGTCTTAGAAACCTTGCGCAGAAATAATTTAAGCAATGCCTATATTCGCCTGATTGTTTCCCGCGGCAAAGGAGACTTAGGGCTCGATCCCCATAAATGTCCGCAAGCGGCGATCTACTGTATCGCAGATCAAATCAAAATTTTCGAGCCGCTGATGTATGAAAGGGGTTTGCAAGTTAAAACTGCCGCTACCCGCAGGAACAATCCGGACTCCTTAAATCCGAGAATAAAATCCCTGAACTATCTTAATAATATTCTTGCCAAAATCGAAGCAAATCAAGCAGGGGTTGTGGAAGGGATCATGCTGACGCAAGATGGCTACGTTGCCGAAGGAACTTCGGACAATATTTTTATTTATCGCAATGGAGTATTGCTGACTCCTCCCTTGTCGGCCGGAGTTCTGGAAGGCATCACGAGGAATTCGGTCCTGGACCTCGCTCGCGATTTGGGGATTAAGACGGCTGAAGAGTTATTTACGCGGCATGATCTTTATACGGCTGAGGAGTGTTTTCTCACCGGTACAGCCGCTGAATTAATTCCTGTTGTCAATGTTGATGGACGGGATATTGAAAACGGCGTTCCCGGAGAGGTCTTTAAAAAACTTCTTGCTGCTTTTAGAGCTTTAACCCTGGTGAATGGCCCTGAAATTTACAATGTCACGAGCGCGACAGCCAGATAATTTAGGAGGGACAATGAACTATGACAGAAGAAAAGAAGGGATTAACAGGAGCGACAATTTTGTTAAATGCCTTGCAAGAGGAAGGCGTTGAAATTATTTTTGGTTACCCCGGCGGGGTGTTGCTTCCTTTATATGACGCTATGCTGGACAGTCCGATACGGCATGTCTTAGGACGGCATGAGCAAGGAGTGGTTTTCGCTGCCGATGGTTATGCCCGGGTGAGCGGCAAAGTCGGGGTTTGCCTGGCAACCTCCGGTCCCGGGGCAACAAACCTGGTGACCGGTATCACCAATGCTTTTTCCGATTCCATCCCACTTGTGGTTCTGACAGGTCAGGTACCCACAAGCTCCCTGGGGTCGGATTCATTTCAGGAAGTGGACATTATCGGCATTACCATGCCGATAACGAAGCATTCCTATTTGGTGAAAGACCCCAGGGAACTGCCCAGGATTGTCAAAGAAGCTTTTTATCTTGCCCGGACCGGACGCCCGGGTCCTGTACTCATCGACTTGCCCAAAGACGTCTTGGCTCAGGAAAATGTCGAGCCTTTTCCTAATGATATGAAGCTGAAGGGATATAAAATCTTCGGCAGAGGCAACAATAGTAAAATTGAGGAAGTAGTCCAAGCCCTTTCCGTATCCCGCAAACCGGTTCTCTATGCGGGTGGGGGGGTTGTAACGGCTAATGCCGAAAGAGCTCTCCGCCAATTTGCCGAAAAAGCGAATTTACCCGTTGTTACTACCTTGATGGGGATAGGCAGCCTTCCTTTTGGTCATCCCAATCTTTTAGGTATGGTTGGTATGCATGGCACGGTGACGGCTAATTATACGGTGGATGATTGCGATTTGTTAATAGCCGTGGGAGTTCGCTTCGATGATCGGGTGACGAGCGGCTTAGGGCATAAGTTCGCGACCAAAGCAACAGTCGTTCATATTGACATCGACCCGGTGGAAATCAGCAAAGTCGTGAAAACGCACATGCGGATTGTGGGCGATGCCCGTAAGATTCTGGAAGAGGTTCTGGAGGTCTTGCCGGAATATCCTCTGCCTGAACTCTCCCCGTGGTGGGAGCAAGTGCGCCAGTGGCAGCAGGAGCATCCTTTAAAGTGCGATTTGGAAAGCCTGTCTCCGGAAATGGTCGTAAAATGTCTGGGCGAGCTGGCCGGCGGGGAGTCAATCGTGGTCACAGATGTCGGCCAGCATCAAATGTGGGTTGCTCAATTCTATCCGACGGTGCATATGCGCAACTACGCCACGAGCTGCGGCCTGGGAGTTATGGGTTATGGTCTTCCGGCGGCGGTGGGGGCCCAATTAGCCCGTCCCGGGGATAAGGTCTTTTTGGTAACGGGTGACGGTTCCCTGCAAATGTCTCTGCAGGAACTGGGAACGATTGCTCAGAACAAGCTGCCGATCAAGATTATCTTACTGAATAACGGTGTTCTTGGCATGGTGCGCCAAATGCAAAAAATGTTTTATGAAGGGCGGTATAATCAGATCCAACTGGAGGGGAATCCGGATTTTGTCAAAGTGGCAGACGCTTATGGCATCCATGGTATTCATATAAACTCTGCGGATCAGGTGCAGGCGGCTATTGCCGAGGCTGTTGCTTACCCTGGTCCGGTATTGTTGGATTTTGTGATTTCGCCGGATGAAGATGTTTTGCCGTTGGTTCCTCCGGGCAAGGTCATTACTGAAATGATTGTGAGGTAAGAATATGTTGCATACACTGGCAGTTCTGGTGGAAAATCATCCAGGTGTTTTGATCAGGGTGGCCGGGCTTTTCGCCCGCAGGGCCTATAATATCGACAGCCTGACAGTATGTCAGACCGAGGACCCGGAAGTTTCCAGGATGACAATTGTTGTCGCCGGAGATGATCAGGAGATTGAACAAGTAAGAAATCAGCTGAGCAAACTGGTTGTTGTTCACTCTGTCGTAGATTTAACTGAAAAAAGCGTTGTGGACCGGGAACTGGCTTTAGTTAGGATTGAGTTTACTTCGGAGACCCGCTCGGACGTATTTCAAACCGTTGATGTTTTTCGAGGAAGGGTCGTGGATATGGGCAGAAGCAATATCACCGTCGAATTGACGGGAGATATTGAGAAAGTTGATGCCTTTGTTCATGCCATACGTCCCTATGGATTATTAGAACTCGTGCGGACGGGCAAAATAGCTATTATGCGATCAGAGGCCTGAGGTGTATAATAGATACTGTTTGCAGCTTGGTTTACTACAATAGTTTAGAGATGGAGAGGAAGATTTATAATGGCAAAAATGTATTATGAAGTTGATGCAAATCTGGAGTTACTCAAAGGCAAAGTTATTGCGGTCATGGGCTATGGAAGTCAAGGACATGCTCAAGCTCAGAACCTCAAAGATTCAGGTCTTCAAGTCTTAATCGGTCTTCGTCCCGGAAGCGCCCGCTGGGAACGCGCTCAAGCGGCGGGCTTCGAAGTGATGACAGTCACTGAGGCTGCCGCCCGCGCCGATATTATTCAAATTCTTCTGCCCGATGAAACTCAAAGCAAAGTATACGAAGCAGAAATAAAGCAACATTTAACCTCGGGCAAGGCCCTCGTTTTTTCCCATGGCTTTAACATTCATTTCGGACAAATTGTTCCTCCTAAAGATGTCGATGTCTTTATGGTTGCGCCCAAGAGTCCGGGGCATCTGGTCCGCCGCACCTATACCGAAGGAGCAGGCGTACCGTCTTTAATTGCTGTTCATCAGGATGCCACGGGAAAAGCCAAGGAATTGGCCTTAGCTTACGCTAAGGGCATAGGTTCCACCAAAGCCGGTGTCTTGGAAACAACCTTTGGTGAAGAAACAGAAACTGACTTATTCGGCGAGCAAGCGGTTCTTTGCGGAGGAACTTCAGAATTGGTTAAAGCTGGTTTTGATACCCTTGTGGAAGCCGGATATCAACCGGAAATTGCTTATTTTGAATGCCTGCACGAACTCAAACTGATCGTGGACTTAATGTATGAAGGCGGTCTGGGCTGGATGCGCTATTCGGTTTCCGATACAGCCCAGTATGGAGATATGACGGTTGGCAAACGGATTGTCAATGAAGAGACCCGCAAAGAAATGAAAAAGGTTCTGGCGGAAATTCAGAACGGAACCTTCGCTAAGAATTGGTTGTTGGAGAATCAGGCGAATCGCCCCGCCTTTAACGCTATGACACGCCGCGAAGAAAATCATCTGATTGAAAAAGTCGGTCAAGAGTTAAGAGGTATGATGAGCTGGCTGAAGAAACACGAGTAAGATACTCCAAGATCTCAAAACAGCGGGGATTGGATAACGGATTTGCAATAGAGAATGGGAAAAGGAGGGAGTAAGAGCTATGTCCATGACGATAACTGAAAAGATCCTGGCTAAACATGCTGGGTTGGATGAAGTAGTTCCCGGTCAGCTAATCACAGCTAAGCTGGATCTGGTCTTAGCCAATGATGTCACTGGTCCGGTAGCAATTCGTGAGTTTGCCAAATTTGGAACGGAAAATGTATTCGATCCTCACAAGGTGGCTCTTGTTCCGGATCATTTTGCTCCGAATAAAGATATTTCCTCGGCCGAACAGTGTAAGATGATGCGGGATTTTGCTCGAAGCCAACAAATTGAACACTATTTCGAGATCGGCAAAATGGGGATTGAGCATTGCCTTTTGCCGGAACAAGGACTTACTTTGCCGGGGGATTTAATTATCGGGGCTGATTCCCATACCTGCACTTATGGAGCTGTCGGGGCCTTTGCTACCGGAGTCGGCAGCACGGATTTGGCTGCGGGCATGGCTACGGGGGAAGCTTGGTTCCGGGTTCCTGAGTCGATGAAGTTTGTCTTTCACGGAACTGATTTCCAAAACTATGTAGGGGGAAAAGATCTTATTCTTTTCCTCATCGGCAAGATCGGCGTCGACGGCGCGCGCTATCGGGCGATGGAATTTACCGGTGACGGAATTGCGGCCTTATCCATGGATAACCGCTTTACCATGTGCAATATGGCGATCGAGGCAGGCGCGAAGAATGGCATTATCGCTCCTGATGAAAAGACCTTTGCTTATTTAGAAGGACGGGCCCGCCGTTCCTATCCCTGTTATTACAGTGATGACGATGCTCAGTACGTTGAGGTTCAGGACTTTAATGTCGCCGATATTCCCCTCCAGGTTGCCTTCCCGCACTTGCCGGAAAACACAAAGTCCGTACAAGAGGCCAGCGGCATCAAGGTAGATCAGGTGGTGATCGGCTCCTGTACGAACGGACGCCTGGAAGATTTGCGTATGGCGGCGAATATTCTGCGCGGCAAGAAAGTTCACCCTGAGATTCGTCTCTTGATTTTCCCCGGGACGCAAACTATTTACCGGGATGCCATGAAAGAGGGTATTATCGATACCCTGATCGAGGCCGGCGCGGCTGTAAGCACGCCGACTTGCGGACCGTGTTTAGGCGGCCATATGGGGATTTTGGCCAAAGGCGAGCGGGCTATCTCCACGACGAACCGGAATTTTGTAGGGCGCATGGGACATGTCGAAAGCGAAGTTTACCTGGCGAATCCGGCAGTGGCTGCAGCCTCGGCAATTAAGGGACAAATTGCCCATCCAGAGGAGGTATCTTAAGATGGGAAACGCTTGGAAGTTTGGACATGACATTGATACGGATGTCATTATTCCGGCACGTTATTTAAACCAGTCCAATCCGGAACATCTGGCCGCTCATTGCATGGAAGATGCGGGGACTAAGTTTGCCGAAGAAGTACAAGCAGGGGATATTATGATCGGAGGCAAGAACTTCGGCTGCGGTTCTTCCCGGGAGCATGCCCCTATTGCGATTAAAGCCTGCGGGATTAAAGTCGTGATTGCGGAATCTTTTGCCAGGATTTTTTACCGCAATGCTTTAAATATTGGCTTGCCAATCTTGGAATGCCCTGAGGCCGTGGCCGGAATTTCTCAGGGGGATGATGTTGAAGTTGATCTGGCCTCCGGCAAAATTGAGAATAAAACTACGGGTCTCCAATTTCAGGCGCGCGCGTTTCCGCTGTTTATGCAGGAATTGATTCGCGCCGGCGGGCTGGTTTCCTATGTTCGGGGGAGGGGACAGAATGCCTAAAGTCGTTGTTCTGCCGGGAGACGGTATCGGTCAGGAAATAACTCCTGAAGCGATTAAGGTCTTGCAGGCGGTCCTGAAAAACAGCTCTCTGAACTTAGAGTTTACAAACCACCTAATTGGTGGGGCGGCGATTGACGCAGTGGGAAAAGCACTTCCCGACGACACTCTCCAGGCGGCTTTAGCTGCGGATGCTGTTCTCTTGGGCTCAGTGGGCGGACCTAAGTGGGATACCTTACCGGCTCCCCAGCGTCCGGAGCTGGGCGGCCTTCTGGCTATCCGCAAGGCTTTAAGCCTTTTTGCCAATATCCGTCCGGTTAAGATGCTTCCCATGTTAGTAGATGCCTCAACGCTCCGTCCGGAAGTCGTGGCCAATGTCGACCTTGTGGTGTTGCGGGAGTTGACGGGCGGCCTCTATTTCGGTGAGAAAGGGCGGACAACAAATCCCCCCAGTGCCTATGACACTTTAATTTATTCAGATGAGGAAATTCGCCGTATTGTCGATTTGGGCTTCCAAATGGCTCGTCAGCGCCGCGGCAAGCTTTGTTCTGTGGATAAGGCCAATGTCCTGGAATCATCCCGTTTTTGGCGTGAAATCACTTTGGAGGTAGCCCGGGAATACCCGGATGTCGAATTGACCCATATGTATGTTGACAATGCTGCGATGCAGTTAGTTCGCTATCCGACCCAGTTCGATGTCATTGTCACCGAGAACATGTTCGGAGATATTCTTACCGATTTGGCCTCGATGCTGATGGGGTCCATCGGTATGATCTCGTCGGCAAGCTTAAACGGGAAAAAAGGATTGTATGAACCGGCTCACGGTTCGGCTCCGGACATTGCCGGCAAGAACATCGCCAATCCCTTGGCTACGATCTTGTCGGGGGCTTTAATGTTAAGGTACTCTTTCGGCTTGGAGGATGAAGCTCAAAGGATTGAGCGGGCCGTCGAAAAAGTATTGCAGGAGGGCTATCGCACATCGGATCTGGCCAAACCGGGGGATAAGGTTTTGGGAACCCGGGAGATGGGTGACGCGGTCGTAGCGGCCTTATAAGTTCCCGGATGGCCGTAATCTGAAACAATTGGTTGCTATTTTAATTCTCCTGGGTTAGAGTATAGTAAATTGGATAGTGAAACGTCGAGGATCGACCCAGTATGATGACAGTGGCGTTCAGAGAGAAAAACAAAAGCTGAGAGTTTTTCCGCCAGGCTATCAGAAACCCAGTCGTGAGACTCTGATGATGAATCAGACGGTTTCCGCCGTTATGAGGATGTTTACCGGTTTAGTCCGGTAACGTTGAGCTGGCATGGCAATAAAGGTGGTACCGCGGAAGGCTTCTTTCGTCCTTAATAGGGATGAAAGAGGCCTTTTTTATGTGAAACAGGCCGGGGCTAATAAAAGGCTTTCGGGACAGACAGAATAAAGAGAAGTGTTCAGCTACTAATCTTAGTATGTGATGGGGCCAGCGCAAGAGCGGACCCTGTCATTCGAGGAACTGGTTCAGGGAAGACGTTATAAAGAAAGGGTGTTGGGACATGAAACTAAGTGTTGGTTTCATCGGTGCCGGAAATATAGCCGAGGCTATGATCAGTGGTTTAACTAAAGTGGAAAAAGATATCCAAATCCGAGTGACGAATCAATCTAATCATGAGAGGTTGCAGGATTTAGTTGCCAAATATGGAATTATGGCTGTTCAGTTGAAGGAACTTATAGAAAACTCCGCGGTCCTGATTATCGCCGTAAAACCTAAAAACGTCGTCGATGTACTTAAGCATTTAAAAAACTATGCTTTAGGGGATAAGCTGATCATCAGCGTAGCGGCAGGCATACCTCTGCGGCTGCTCAATCAGTATTTGCCTGGAGCCGCAGTTATCCGGGCGATGCCTAATACCTCAACAACCGTACTGCACTCCATGACCGGATTGGTGCGCGGTGAAAATGTTACGGCAGAGCAGACGGAAATCGTTGAACAGATTTTTTCAGCCGTGGGGAAAATCTTATGGATTCCGGAGGAAAAGATGAATGCCATTACGGCCATTAGCGGCAGCGGTCCGGCCTATTTCTATTTGTTTATTGAAAGCCTGATTCTGGCCGGGATTCAGTTGGGGTTAACTGAAGAAGAAGCAGAAATGCTGGTGCTGGAAACTTCAATCGGAGCAGGAAAAATGATTGCGGAGAGCGGCAAGTCGCCGGGAAGACTGCGCAAGGAAGTGACTTCTCCCAACGGGACTACCTATGCGGCAATAAGTGTCTTTACGGAAGAAAGGCTGGCCGAAATCGTGCTTAAGGCCGCAAAGGCCTGTGCCCGGCGTTCAGAAGCTATGGAAGGAGAGTATTCGCTGTGACAACGTTTGCGGTTCGGCGGATTGTTTTAAAAATAGGAAGCAGCAGTCTGAACCATCCGCAAGGAGGTTTAGATGAGCAAGCTATTGCCGAAGTCGCCGGGGTGATTGCTGCTTTAAGGCAAAAGGGCATAGAGTGTGTCTTGGTGAGTTCAGGCGCAGTGGCGGCCGGAATGGGAAAGCTGGGGCTGGCGGCACGGCCCCGGGACCTGGCGGGCAAACAAGCGGTGGCTGCGGTCGGCCAGGGAGTGCTGATTGAAAAATATGCTCGAAATCTGGAGCGGCATGGCCTTGTAGGGGCGCAAATTCTTTTGTCCCGCCTCGATTTGGCGGAGGTGTCGCGTTACCATAACGCTCAAAATACCTTGGAAAAATTGTTGAGGCTGCAGGTAATTCCGATTATTAATGAAAATGACACTGTCGCCGTTGAAGAACTCTGCTTCGGAGATAATGACAGTCTCTCAGCCTTGGTCGCGGGGTTTGTTCACGCTGAGCTGTTAGTCATTCTTACGGATGTGGATGGTTTATACACGGCAAACCCTAAAAAGGACCCTTCAGCCCAACTTATTACAGAGGTTTCCGAGGTGTCCGCCGTGGAAATGCTGGCCGGAGGAGCAGGGAGTATGCTGGGAACCGGGGGGATGGTGACCAAACTCAGGGCGGCTAAGATTGCCACCCGTTTCGGCATAGGCATGCTTCTTTTAAACTTCACGCGGATCAGAGAACTTTTGAAGCTTAACGAAAGCCAGGCTGTGCAAGGAACGTATTTTCAACCGCTGAAGCACCGCCTGGCCGGGCGGAAACGTTGGATTGCCTATGCAGGGCTGTCTGAAGGCAGTATCTGCATCGACGACGGCGCGGAGAAGGCTTTAGTGGAAGAAGGGAAAAGCCTCCTGGCTAAAGGGATTAAATCTACGGAAGGAACCTGGGAACGCCATGAGATTGTGCGTATTGTCAATTTGCGGGGAGAGGAGGTCGCCAGGGGAGTTGTGGAATTGAGCGGTGAAGAGGTAGAACTTGTCAAAGGTTTGCATTCGGAAAAAATGCCTCAATTAATTCCCGACATTACCGGGGAGGAAGTAGTCCACCGGGACAATATGACCTTGATGCTGGATATGTGATTGGCCAGGATAGCTATGGAACATGTTCGATTTAGAACCTGTTGTCCCATCGTAAATTGAAAATGAGGAGGATTTTTATGATTCAGCAGGAATTGGTGGAAATTGGGCGGCGGGCGAAGCAGGCTGCCCGTCAGTTGGCCTATGCCAGCACGGAATCTAAAGACAAAGCCCTTCTCGCCATGGCTGAGGCTTTGCTGGAAAATGAACAAGATATCCTGCGGGCTAACGCCGCCGATATTCAGGCAGCGGAAGAAAAAGGCATGAAAAAAAGCCTTGTCAACCGTTTAAGGCTTACAGAGGCGGGAATCTCGCATATCAGCCAATCGTTAAAAGACGTGGCCGTTTTACGAGATCCGGTAGGAGAAGGGGAAGTTTGGACAAGGCCCAACGGGCTGCGTATCCAACAGACCCGGGTTCCTCTCGGTGTGGTGGCGATGATTTACGAAGCGAGGCCCAATGTAACCGTTGATGCGGCGGCCTTATGTCTGAAGTCCGGTAATGCCGTGATTCTCAGAGGAGGCTCGGAGGCTTTGGAAAGCAATAAAGTTTTGGCCAGGGTAATCGCAGACGCCGCCGCAGCGAGCGGGTTGCCCTCGGGGTCTATTCAATTGATTACGGAAACGAATCGCGAGTGGGTTCAACAACTAATGCGTATGAACGATTATGTCGACGTCATCATCCCCAGAGGAGGCGCGGGGCTGATTCAAACCGTTGTCCAGAATGCCACAGTGCCTGTCATCGAGACAGGAACAGGCATGTGTCACGCTTTTGTTGACCGGGAGGCGGATTACACCAAGGCGGTCCCTATCGTTATCAATGCGAAAACCCAAAACCCCGGGGTCTGTAATGCTTTAGAGACACTTTTGGTGGATGAGGCCATTGCCCGGGAGTTTCTCCCTTTAATCGGCGGGGAGCTGCAAAAACACTGTGTGGAAATAAAAGGCTGCCCTAAGACCTGTCAGATCTTGCCCTATGCCCAGCCTGCTGAAGAAGACGATTGGGTCTCTGAACATCTGGACCTTGTTCTCAGTGTAAAAGTGGTAGCTCACTTAGATGCTGCCCTTGATCATATTTATCAATACAGTACGAAGCATTCGGAGGCGATTATCACTGAGAATTATTCCAAGGCGCAGCGCTTCCTCAAAGAAGTTGACGCGGCAGTGGTTTATATTAATGCCTCGACTCGTTTTACCGACGGAGGAAGGTTCGGCTTTGGAGCGGAAATCGGAATCAGTACCCAAAAGCTGCATGCCCGCGGACCCATGGGGCTGAAAGAACTGACGACTATCAAGTATATGGTTTATGGGGACGGGCAGACCGTTTTATAAGTACAGGTTTTCTATAACTGCCATTCTGAGGATAATTCAGGCTAGACGCTGTGAATTATCCTTATTTAGGTGGCCGCATCGAACGTAAAGCAGTACGATAGTCTTTGTCACTGTGGTCTTTGGCTGGAGAAACAGAATACTCCGGTTTGTCTTTAGTATGGTATTGGCGCAAAATGTTTCGATATTCCTGATCAGATAAGGTTAGGGTTTGATCTTTTTTCTCAGGAATAAAATCTTCTTGATTTTTGTCTAAAACCTGATGTTCGATGTCTGCATCAGGCTCTTTTGTGGCAACTTTGGCTTCAGGTTGGACGGTTTGTGTTGTTTCCGTCCGGCCGAAGGACCGCATATTAAAGGTTAGGAGAAGAGCTACGACAATGAGAGCGATGACCCCAAAAGCAATTAGAGAAAGCATTTGATCCACTCCTTTGGCAAATTTTTTGTAAACCCTGAAATTTAATGATTGTACTAAAAAGACTTGGAATTCCAAGTCTTTTTAGTATTGTCAGAAAGTATAACTTCATTGCTACTTTCTGCAAGCCCCTTGAGCCCAATCAGGCATGGAATTTCTGAACAGTTTCAGCGACACGCCTGCCGAGAGCCCTTCCTAAAGCCAGATCAGATTCACTCGGCATATTTGGCGGACTGTCGGAGGTGTTTTCAACGGGACAGGTGATGCCAACACCATAGTACGAGCCGTAAAGGGCATTTTCAGGAATTGTCCCCGGTAAGCCTACGATGAGCATTCCTTGGTGAAGCATGGGAGTTAAGAGATTAAGCAATGTCGATTCTGTTCCACCGTGAACTGTTGCTGTCGTACAAAAAACTGCACCGACTTTGTCAATTAATTTGCCTTCCGCCCAGAGGTTGCCCAAATTGTCGATCCATTTCTTCAAATTGGCGCTTATGGTTCCAAAATGATCGGGGCATCCCCAAATAACGGCGTCCATCTCGGCTAAATCCTCCGGTTGGCTTTCGGATATATGTTTAAGATAGACCTGTGTATTGGCAACACTTTCAGCGCCCTCGGCAATTGCTTTAGCAAGAATTTCAGTATGTCCACCCTCACTGTCATAAACAATGTAGACTTTCATTTTTAATAAAGCCTCCTTTGCGAAAGATCTCTAGATAGATTTCCAATTTCCCTATCATGCTATGCAAAGGTCTGAAACGCTTACCTAATATTCCCTGACATACTAACTTCCTATCTATCGAAAACTAACCAAAGCTGAATTACATGCTTAGAAATTCAAGATTAAGATGATGTTTCAACATAGCAAAATATCAATGGAGGTTTGACAGTATGAGTAACGGACGGGCGGCTAACACCAGCAAAGTAATTTTGGTGAATATTATTGTTTTGGTGCTTCTCATTGGCGGAGGATTTGCAGTTTATTATTACTACAATCAATCGTATTATTATGCTTCAACAGATAACGCGCGGATTGATGGTCAGTTAATAACAATCAGTGCTTTAGGAAATGGCAAAATCGTTGACTGGAGCGGGGCGGTCAACAATCGGGTCAGCGCCGGGCAACGCCTGGGGGGAATTCTCTTAGCGGGAACTTCATCTTCCACCGCCACGGATATCACTATGCCGGCTAATGGAACGATCGTGCAGCAAAATGTTATTCCCAACAGCTTTGTGGCCGCGGGTACCCCGTTAGCTTATGCTTATGACCTGGACAATTTATGGGTCAGTGCCAACATTAACGAAACGAATATTAGCAATATCCAACAAAACCAAACGGTTGATGTCTATGTTGACGCTTATCCCGGGACGACCTTGTCAGGGAAGGTCAGCCAAATCGGACTTACGACAGCCGCACAATTTTCCCTTATTCCCCAACAAAATACAACCGCTAATTTTACGAAAGTGACTCAAGTGATCCCGGTAATTATAACCTTGGATGGCTATAAAGGACTGAATCTCAATCCGGGCATGAGTGTAACGGCACGAATACATATTAAATAGAGGAGTTAACACGATGATTATTTTAGTGTTCGGCTATGTTTTGTTCGGTTTTGCCCTGTTGATTTTTGTTAACATGACGCTGATTGGCAGGAAAGATAAAAATTTTAAAAGAACCAACAAAAACTCACAAATCTTAGATGAACCCGCTATCGTTGAGCCATCAATGAGTTCGGCTTCCAATATTGCCGGTCCTGTTCAAGCGCCGATTATACCGCCGCGCACTAAGCCGACGCGGGCCGGCGTCCCGCAATTTAATACGCTGCAAATTCTTACAGTTTTAATGTTAGGAGCTTTTGTCTCTATTCTGAACCAAACGTTGGATAACGTTGCAATTCCGCATATGATGTTGGATTTTAATGTTTCAGCGAGTACCATTCAATGGATTGTGACGGGATATATGCTGGTTAACGGAGTTTTGATTCCTATCACTGCTTTTCTGATGGAATCTGTGGGAAGCCGGAAGCTCGTTTTGGCAGCGATGATTTCTTTTACCTTAGGTTCCTTTATTTGTGCTTTAGCCCCCACATTTCCGGTATTTATGATTGGCAGGATTATTCAAGGGATTGGTGCGGGAATTCTGATGCCCCTATTAACTAATGTGTTCCTCAGTATTTTTCCGCCTCAGCAGAGAGGGAAAGCTTTAGGTACGATGGGGATCGTCATGGTTTTTGCGCCGGCGATAGGTCCAACTCTTGGAGGGTGGGTAGTTCAAACCTACTCCTGGCGGCTTCTCTTTTCCGCACTCGTTCCTATCGGCATCTTGGATTTGTTTTTAGCAGTCATTTGGATGAAAGATGTCTTAACGTTGAGCTTTCCGAAGTTTGATTTGTGGGGAGCGGTCTTTTCGACGATTGGTTTGGGAAGCTTGCTTTATGGGGTTAGCGAAGCAGGCAACAAAGGGTGGAGCAACGCGGAAGTTGATATTTTTTTAGCTGTCGGCATTTTCGCAATTGTTCTCTTTATCCGGCGAGAACTAACCGTTGATAAGCCAATGCTGGAGTTAAGAGTTTATAAGTATCGAATTTTCTCCTTGACGATTATCATCAATGCTGTGGTAACGACGGTAATGTACGCGGCTATGATGCTGCTCCCGATATACTTGCAAAATATCCGCGGTTTTACTCCTCTGCAATCAGGGTTTCTTTTGCTGCCGGGAGCTTTATTGATGGGAGTTATGGGGCCAATTGCCGGGGCGGTTTTTGATCGTATCGGCCTAAGGGTTTTGGCAGTCGTCGGCTTAATGATTACGGCTCTGGCGACTTGGGAGTTTACTAAATTAACGTCAGAAACCATGTATGACAACATTTTGTTGCTTTATACCGTTCGTTCCCTGGGAGTTTCCTTAATCATGATGCCGCTCATGACAGCGGGGCTTAATCAATTGCCCAGACGTTTGAACAGTCATGGCACTGCGATGTTCAATACCATGCGCCAGGTTTCAGGATCTCTGGGTACGGCAATTTTGGTTACGATCATGACCACAAGGTCGACGATTCACTTGGCAACTTATGCTAGTACAGTGACATCAACCAATCCCTCTATTCTTAGTCAGTTGAGTAATCTTGCTTCCCATTTGTCTCTTTCGCCTCAGACGGGACGTGCTCTTGCCCTTCAGGAGATTTATGCTTTAGTATCGCAACAAGCCACGATTCAAGGAATCAATGACTCGTTTATTGTGGCTACTGTTTTAGCATTCGTTGGTTTAATACCGGCCCTGTTTATCAAAAAAGTAATCGCGTCCAAGACTGATCCTGCTTAAAAAGAAGTGATTGGTCGATCGGATAGGCAAAACTGTAAATCTGGCAGGTATCCCTTATAATATTAATTTCTATGAAGGAGCATGGTGCGGCCACTGCTCCTTTATTATGGCTACAATCACTATTTCAGCCACCCGGAAGAATAAGTGAAAATAATTTGTTGTACAATCTGGAGTAACAATGATTAATTGAAAGGTTATTTAAAAACTTCCGTAGAATAAATTAGGAAAAGGTCTGCTTTAGGGACTGGCACCAAGCCAGAGGTCTTTTAGGGTTAATGAGGACCTGGTATTAAAGCCAATTTGCTGGAGAACTGGAGAAATAGCCATTGATTTTTAATTTTGATATTTGAGCAGATGAATTTTCTAAAGAAACGGTGATAACTTTGAATATTTCATGCAGCGCCCAAAAAAAGATCATAGAAATACCTAGCGAAGGTACGGCAGTAATTGCCGGATATTGGAGCCCTAAGCTGGGGCTGAATCCTCAGCCTGCGTTTGTAACGTGGAAGGAAGGCAAAATAAACCGGCTTACCCCTGTTCAAGAATCGGAGCACATAGACGGTAACACCCTGGCCTGGGACTCTTACTACCTTCAACCGGGCTGGATCGATGCCCATGTGCATTTGGCCTTAGACAGTATTGATTTTTATCAGTGCTTAAAAAATTGGGAAAATCCTGAGCTGATTGAGGAAAAAATCCAAGGGTTTTTGGAAAACTACCTTAAGTTAGGGATTGTTGCCGTCAGGGACGGCGGGGACCTGCCGGGATTTTCCTGGCTGGCGAGGAGAAAAGTTCAAGAGGGCATTTGGCCTGGACCGAGGGTTATTTCCGTGCGTGAAGCGGTTAATCGCCAAGGTATGTATGGCCGTTTTCTAGGTCGGGGCTTTGACAGTTTAACTGCTTGGCATGATCAAGCGCCGGGATTTTATCAGCAGGGGCTTGACCAGCTTAAAGTAATTGTTTCCGGCTTGATCCGTTTTGACCGGTATCAAGTTGTAGGGCCAACTCAATGGACGGCCAAGGAACTGAGAGATATTGTGGAAACCGCGCATCGGCGCGGGATTCTCGTAATGGCCCATGCCAGTGGAGAAGAAGGGATTTCGGTAGCCATCGCCGCAGGTGTGGATTCTATTGAGCACGGATATTATATGACCGGGCAGCATTTGGAACAAATGAAGAAACAGGGCATTGCCTGGGTGCCGACGGTGGCGCCCATCGGCAATATTTTAAAATACCCGACAGACCGTTATTCGCCCCAGGAAGTGGATATCTTAAAGCGGATTTTGGACAGTCAAATTTCCGGAATTCATGAGGCATACCAAAGTGATGTTCGAATTGGAGTCGGCACGGATGCCGGCGCCTACCTTGTGCCCCATGGTGAGAGCTTATTTGATGAAATAGCTTGGCTGGCCCAAGCGGGAATTCCTAAATTAGATTTGTTTTCTCTGCTGACACGAGAAAATGCTCGAATTTTAGGCCGAGAAGATTTAGGAGATTTAGATCTTGGAACAGCGATGGATTCTTTGCAATTGGCGGCTTCGCCACTTTAACCAAGCAAACTTATAACAATCCCATAATACAAGAGCCACGGCAGCGGAGAGCGTTAAAAACCCGGATAGTAATAATATTTAAGTAGAGGTGAGCCGGACGTATGGAGTTGTACTCGGAAATTCCCGTTGTGGAAACGATTAAAAAGAGAACTTCTGTCAGGACATATAATGAAAAATCATTATTATCCGGCGAAATAAAAGAAAAATTAAGCAGATTTTCTTCACTGCTTAAAGGCCCCTTCGGCAAATCCTCGCGTTTCGAAATTATTGAAAGTGATATTGCTCGAAGGGATGCCAATGTTCGTTTAGGAACCTATGGAGTTATCAGGGGCGCCGAGACCTATGTTGTTGCAGCCGTAAAAAAAGGGGAAAAGGATCTGGAGGAATTCGGATATATTTTCGAGTCGTTTATTTTATATGCGACTTCATTAGGACTAGGGACGTGTTGGCTGGGAGGCACTTTTAAAAAAAGTGAATTCTCCAAAGCAATTGGGCAAAAGGACGATGAGATTTTGCCTTGCATTTCTCCGCTGGGTTTTCCCGGTGGGCGCAGGAGCTTGCTGGAATCGACTATGAGATTTTCTGTTGGTTCGGACAAGAGAAAAAGCTGGAAAGAACTGTTTTTTCAAAGGGGTTTTCACAAAGCTCTAACTGCGGCAGAGGCCGGAAAATATGTTATTCCTTTGGAAATGGTTCGCCTGGCGCCTTCAGCTTCCAATAAGCAGCCGTGGCGAATTCTCCAAGACGAGAGTGTGTATCATTTTTATCTTCAACATACGAAAGGCTATGCTAAACCTTTGGGATATGATATCCAAAGAGTGGATCTTGGAATTGCTATGTCTCATTTTGAACACACTGCCAGAGAATTGGGCATTAGCGGGAAGTGGCTGCACATTCCTCCACAGGACGTTTCCGTACCGTCTGATACGGAGTATATCATTAGTTGGCGGGAAGGCTGAGTCTGATGTCAAGGGAAAAAGCAATCTGAAATAAATGGAATTGTTGCCAAATCCATAAAGCCTTTAATATAACAAAAACCAGGTATATATCGTGGGTAGAGTCCACTATATGCCTGGTTTTATATTTATAAAAACTTATAAATATCCCTTTTGTAACAATCCCATAAGGCACAAAGCAAATTTTTTTATTTTTCCATTGGATACAAACAAATATACTGAATATAATGTACACGAGGGGTGTACATTATAGGGCAAATATGATAGTTTATAAGTAAATAAAGGGCTTAAACATCTATATATTCAACCGAATGTTCGCCGTACGCGGACAATTGATTTTTGCTCAAAAAGCCGGTTTGTTTTGAAAGGAGTTTTAGTAATGGGAAAAGGTGTTCTTGAGAATTTCTTACAAGAAAATATTAAGGACTTAAAAGACAAAGGGTTATTCAATGTTATTGACCCCCTGGAAAGTGCCAATGGACCGGTGATTAGAATTTCGGGTTTTGATCTTATAAATTTATCCTCAAATAACTATTTAGGCTTGGCCACTGATTCAAGATTAAAAGCCGCGGCGATTGAAGCTATTAATACTTATGGAGTCGGGGCAGGCGCTGTAAGGACGATCAATGGTACTTTAAAGTTACATGTACAATTGGAAGAACAAATTTCAGCCTTTAAACATACGGAAGCAGCTATTGTTTTTCAATCTGGTTTCAATTGCAATATGGGAGCAATTTCAGCTGTGATGGATAAGGACGACGCAATCCTGTCGGATGAATTAAACCACGCCTCCATTATTGATGGGTGCCGTTTATCTAAAGCTGCCATCATAGCTTATAAGCACTCCGACATGGCCGATTTGAGGGTCAAAGCTAAACAGGTCAAAGAGTCGGGCCTGTATAAAAAGATTATGGTGATTACCGATGGCGTTTTTTCTATGGATGGTGACATCGCCAAATTACCGGAAATTGCAGATATAGCCGAAGAATTTGATCTCATTACTTATGTCGATGATGCTCATGGCTCAGGGGTCTTAGGTGAGGGGGCCGGCACGGTTAAACATTTTGGGTTATCTCAAAAAATTGATTTCCAAATGGGTACTCTCTCTAAAGCTCTCGGAGTTATTGGGGGATACGTAGCAGGTAAGAAAGAACTCATAGAATGGCTGAGAGTCAGAAGCAGACCGTTTCTGTTTTCCACAGCTCTGACACCGGGAGATGTTGCCGCCTCCCTTAAAGCTATCGAAATCCTCTCTAATAGTACTGAATTACAGAGAAAACTATGGGAGAACGGGAACTATTTAAAACATGGACTTAAAACCTTAGGCTTTAACATTGGGGCCAGTCAGACTCCGATTACGCCTTGTATTATCGGTGATGAAAATTTGACTCAAAAATTCAGCAGAAAGCTTTACGAGAACGGGGTATATGCCAAAGCGATTACCTTCCCGACCGTACCCAAAGGCACGGGGCGAGTCAGAAATATGCCTACTGCCGCTCATACAAGAGAAATGCTTGACAGGGCCTTGGAGATTTATGCCGAAGCGGGCAAGGACATGGGGATTATCTAACAGAAGTCGGAGCTTATTTCATAGAGAAGAAACGGGGGATTAACCATGAAAAGAATCTTGGTTACGGGTGCTCTAGGTCAGATCGGATCAGAATTAGTTCCGAAATTGCGTGATATCTACGGTAATTCAAATGTCATAGCTACGGATATTAAACAAGAAAAGCAATATTGGCAGACTCAGTCAGGACCTTATGAGAGTTTGGACGTTTCGAATGTTCAGGCTATGTATAACTTGTGTAAAAAGTTTAACGTTGATACCATTATTCACTTGGCGGCACTTTTATCGGCGACAGCGGAGAAAAAGCCTTTATTGGCTTGGAACTTGAATATGGGCGGTTTGATTAATGCTTTAGAAACGGCTAAAGAACTTGAGTGCCAGTTTTTTACGCCAAGCTCGATTGGTGCTTTTGGACCCAATACGCCGAAAGAAAAAACTCCTCAAGTTACAATTCAAAGACCGACTACTATGTACGGGGTTACCAAAGTCTCCGGAGAATTATTGTGTGACTACTACCACCTTAAGTTCGGAGTGGATACCAGGGGGGTACGCTTCCCGGGTTTGATTTCTTACGTAGCTCCTCCGGGAGGTGGTACGACAGATTACGCGGTTGAGATATTTTACGAAGCACTTCTCCGGGGAAAATACTCTTGCTATATTGCGGAAAACACATACATGGACATGATGTATATGCCGGACGCTCTCAATGCCGTCATTCAGTTAATGGAAGCGGCTCCTGATAAACTCATCCATCGCAATGCCTATAATGTTACCGCAATAAGTGCTCAACCGGGAGATTTTGAGCAAGAAATTAAGAAGTTTTTGCCTGATTTTAGGGTGGATTATGAGGTCGATCCGATTCGCCAGGCAATTGCCGAGAGCTGGCCTGACTCAATTGACCCAACGGTTGCCGAAGAAGAGTGGGGGTTCACTGTTGGTTACGATTTAGGCAGATTAACTCAGGATATGTTGGAAAGGCTTCGGCAGAAATTCAGAAGTAATGCAAGTTAGCATCGAATCATCGGGAGGGCGCAGACTTGTAAAGTAAATAAATATTGACCATCTAAAGTGACTATGATATTATGATCATCGTCACTTTTTTAATGGTTCTTTGCTGGTTCAAGGATACACTGTTTTGAGAGATCCACTGTTTTAAGAAAGAATAATAAAAAACGTTGACAAATCAAGTCGAAAATGGTACTATAACTGAGCGCCGCAAAAGCGGCGATAACCTCTAAAACAGGTTAATCCATGGTCTTTGGTCACCTCCCGCCATCCTGCAAGAAGGTTGGTACGTGCGAAGACAGTGTCTTCGGGCTTTGGTGACACCCAGACCGTCCGTGGTCTTTGAAAACTAAACAACAAGGACAGCCAATGAGAGGGACTCGCAAGAGTTCCAAAAGGAATCATGAAATCATGAGCAAGATATCAACTTCTACTGAAGAAGTGAAATAGCTTTTTTGGAGAGTTTGATCCTGGCTCAGGACGAACGCTGGCGGCGTGCCGAACACATCCAACTCGACCGGACACAACCTCAACCGTTACATAGCGAGCGTATTCGTGCCGGACGGGCGAGTACCGCGCGGGTAACCTACCCACCAAGCCGGGACAACCCTTGGAAACGAGGGCTAATACCGGATACGCTTAAGACCTGGCATCAGGTTTTAAGGAAAGGTGAAAAGCACCTCGGAAGAGGAGTGAAAAAGACCCAGACACCGTACGCTTACAAGCAGTCCCAGCACGTTGGTGT
>NZ_JAVHUW010000075.1 GCF_030954495.1 Candidatus Desulfosporosinus nitrosoreducens
TTGGCACGTCTGCGTCCGGTCAGAGTACGGACAATAGCAGTTTAACCCTTAACGTTTATGATGGTTTTAACCAGCTAATCGGCACAACCGTCGGAGACAAAACTATAGCCTATTCCTACGATGGAGATGGGTTGAGGGCCATCAAAACGGTCAATAAGGTTACGACAAACCATATATGGGATGGGCAGAATATTGCCCTGGAAACGACGGGGGGAGTAGTTACAGGGACTTATCTTCGTGGTACAAATCTCATCGCAGGAGATTTCGGTGGTTCTCGAAAGTATTATGAGTACAATGGGCATGGGGATGTTGTCCAATTAGCTAATACGTCAGGTAATGTTACTAAGAATTATGACTATGATGCTTTCGGGAACGAGAAGAATATTGACCCGAATGACACTAATGTGTTCAGGTATTCGGGGGAGTACTCTAACTTAGAGACGAATACCTACTACTTGCGGGCAAGAAATTATGATCCAACAACAGGCCGATTCTTGAATGAAGATACAAATACAGGAAAAACAATAGACCCGTTAAGCCTAAATCTTTATACTTATTGCTTTAATAATCCCATTTTATATGTTGATATGAGTGGAAATTGGCCTGAGCTTTCAGACGTAACGAGAACTGCTGCAAAATGGTTAATAGCCAACCCAGTCAACGTATACGCAACTCAACAGGGGTGGTTTAGTGACCTGTTTTATAAAGCGGGATTTGTCAGAGATTCAGGTGGTGTATACCATACTAGGCAAGATTGTTGGCAGCAATATTTCGGTTATAATGATTTTTATGATTATGTTTTTAACAATGGCACCAGTATGGATAAAGCAAAAATGTAATTTAGTATGGATGACGGAAAAGATTATATTTTCTGGGCATGGAAAGGAAATTATTTAAACTTAGGTGCCGGTGCGGAAATGGGTATATATACAAGATTAGCAGTTAACGGTACGCCAACGGATCATTGGATCGTAGATCCTAGCCTTGCTCTTCCAATGACATTAACGTTAAAGGATAATAATGGAAATACAATAGTTGATTTCAATCCAAATGAAAACTTATGGTGGGTGACAGGCTTCAATCCGTATTATCAAGGTGTTCAAGCAGATAACCTGACAGCTACCTACACTATTAACTTTTCTGGAAACAAAGACATGTATAATAAATTTTATGATACATGGAAAAAGGATGACAGATGGAATATAGCTACGTTTACATTCTGAGGAAAGGAAAATCTATTAATGAATAAGAAAATAATATTTCTGGTTCTTCTTTTAAACATATTCTTATTAACTTCATGTTCGCCAGGAGGGTCAAGAACGGGAATGCTTAACAAAGAAAGTGACGATAAAAAAGCAGATGCTCGACTAGAACAAGTGATTGTAGCTATTCAAAATCAAGACAAAAATGCTTTAACAGCAATGTTTTCAAAACAAGCTTTGGCTGAAGCTAAGGATTTTGATGGAAGTATGAATTACTTATTTGAGCTTTTTCAAGGCAAGGTTCAGTCTAAAAAGAATGACGGGCTAATAGTTGACGAGTCGGACAATTACGGGCATAGTAAAAAGGAGGTAAAATCATTTTATATTGTCGAGACTGACAAACAAAAATATCTCTTCTTCCTTTTGGAATACACGACAAATACAGACCAATCTGATAATGTTGGTTTATATTCATTACGTGTGATTAAAGCCGAGGATGAAAATACGCAATATAGTTCATGGCAAAAAATGAAAATTGCCGGAATATATAAACCGAAACAGGAATAGCGTCGGACGAGATATGAACAGTGGCGTATGAATTGGATAAATGCTGGATATAAATGGTTTTCTAATGGCAGAAAGCCACCAATTAACTGGAATTCAAATGAAACAAATTTGAGCAAAATTAATAATAAGAATTAATGCTGAAATAATTGAAGTGTTCACAGGGGTGGCTGCTTAAGAAAGTTTAACAATTATGTGATGAATTAGTTATTTACATAACCAATTCATCACAAGGATGCGTTTCCAAAATGTATTTCCAGGAAAGGTCAACTAACGTAAAATGTCTGTTGACTTTCATTTTTAACCAAGATAAATAATACTGTTCAGATGGAAGGGGGCATCTACACTCTACCTATCTGCATTATGATAGCGTAAATTTCAATCCATACAAGTGAACGTTATGTTACCTATGGACACGGTGTACACACGTTAAAGAAACTGGTAGATAAAAGCAAATTAATAACAATACTACAGAATCCGTGATAAGAGGCTTTTTCATTGGCAAACATAACTGGCACTTAAAAATGAAATATTATCAATTGCCATAGATGGGATCTTCATTACGAAATAACAAATGAAATGAGACAAAAAATTGGTTACAATGTAATTGATAGATTTAGAAACGAGGTTAGGACTGGAAATGCTACACCTCAGGAAATATGGGATGCAATGAGAGATATTTATACTAAAAACGGTATGGAACAGTATTTAGATCCAATTAAGCAACAGTTAAGAGAAGCTTCTATCAATAAGGGATATTCCATAAATTTTGGAGAGTGATTCCATGAGAAGAAGAGCAACCATGACATTAAGGGGCAATAAGGATTTGCTGAAAGAGGTGTTTGAAAAAGTTAAGAACTATGCTACCAGTGCAGAATTAATTGCTAATTTACGTATTACTATATATCAAGATACCGTAGGATTCAAAATTTTGATGGATGAAATAAATGCTCACGATATAAAGTATACCTTTGCCGAAGGAAGAGAGTATACAAAAGAGGAATTAAAGGCGGCGGTATTTTTTGATATGGAAATAATTTATCCTTGGGAAAGTGATGGAAAAACTGCAGAAAAATTCGGGACTATGTATAAAAATACTTGTAAAAGTTGTAGCATTGGAAAAAATCAAATATCCGACCTAATAATTGATACAAAGAAAGCTGCAAAGTACGATATATGTATTATACAGCCCGAAATTATAATTAACGAGAGGATATACAATCTAATAAATGAAAATAGTCTTACAGGATGCAACTTTAGGCCTATCAAAGATTTTAAGGGTAGGGAAGAGGTAGTACTATATCAATTATTAATTACAAATGTTCTGCCATCTATGAGTAAGAACATAAGTGTTGAGATAGTTGATGGTTTTAAATGTGGGGAATGCAAAAGGAATGGTGAAATTCTAAGGTCAGAGGTTATATATGATAATACCAGTTTACATGAGGCCAGTGATTTTAATCTTACTCAAGAGTATTTTGGACTTAACCTGTATTGCGGCAGGAATATTATTGTTAGCTCAAAAGTTTATAGTTTATTTAATAAAATAAGATTAAACGAAAATAAGATTAAATGAGTTGCCTTTGAGCCAGTAAGACTAATTTAATAAGTAGATAGAAGTTACCTCCTCATTGAAATAACTCTATATATTTTTATAGCAGCACTCATATCATTTTTCAAAAAGAAATAGAAATTATAATTAACAAACTTTGATTGAGTTTCGAAATCCTCCAGTGTCCTATAGAAGGTCAACGGACGTAAAAAGTCTGTTGGCCTTCTGGGGGTATTATTTTAATTTATCACTCCCAAGTTTAATGAAACTACTGGATATTCTTTTACTCACTCGAGTAGTTCAGGCAGTGGTAATTCAGGTGGAGGGAATTCATCAATGTATATAGTACCTATGCCTGTAATGCCTGGTGTGCCAGGATTAACTGTCCCTTATTTTCCGCTCGAAATCCCGATTTGTGCTTGGTAAGGAGTGTAATAGAGTGTTAGATATAAAAGAAATGCAACAAAAAATAGATAGGCTTGATTATTGGGATACCAAAGTTTTAGAGCTAACATGTGAATACTTTGCTGATGAGGTAGTATTGATTTTTGACAGAGACATTCCTAAAAAACTTACTTTTACAACTTGTTATACTGTGACATTTGACCATTATTGGGAAAATTATCGACGTGATAAACCAATAAAAGAGTGGACAAGACCGCAAATGCCGTTTTTTTTGCAAGCAATTAATGTCGAAGTAGGTATAAAACATAATATGGAGTTGTATGCATTTTCAATTGATTTACCTCCGATGTCAGCTTATATTATGTGTAAAGATGTAAAAATTGAAAATGTAGAATTATGATAAAAATTCAATAATACTTTTAGACAGAAAAATCCCAAGAGGATATCTTATTTTAGGTTAAAGTTCCAATAGAGAAATACAACTGTTGGTAGCACTTTAGCCTCTACCGCAGCTAAACCATTGAATTCACTGATATTTTAACTGGTTTCAAAACCTTTCAACCTCAAGGTCAACAGACGTAAAAAGTCTATTGGCCTTCATTTTTACCAAGCTGGGTGCAATTAGTAGCTATAACCTGCTTTTAGTTATCCGTTTAGGGGTTCCGCCAATAGTTTTTTACGGGTATACCTGATAATGACCATGCCATACCAAACATGCTTTCTGGTTTCTAATTGACGATGGATTATGAAAAGGAAACTATAAAAGTTTTTGTGCTTAAAAAACCATAATTTTAAATACTAACAATGAGATAAAAATGTGATTTATTGTTGATATTTCTCTATAATTTAATTATAAATGGGGTATTGAAACATATGATTAATCCTGAATAAAACCTCCAATAAATGTAACATTTGTTTGGTAAGATTCAATAAAGATAAGACAATAAAGAAAAAAGTTTCGTGGTTCATCTCACGAAACTTTTATGTTGTTTTCAGTTATTTGAATTTATTTTAGTGACTAATTGCTTACAAATGTAATTGGACATTAAGCGATATCCTGTGTCCTTAGGATGAAGTCCGTCCACCAATACGTCCGCTAAGGCGGTTTGGTCCGTTGGGAAAGCACTCCACGCATCCAATAAGTTTACTCCATTATTATTAAGACACACAATAGTAATTGCAGAGCGGATGCCTTCAAATAAGGATTCATCTGAAGAGACCATAGGAGGTTCAACGATGCAGAAAATATCTGCCTGGGGAGCTTTTTGCTTAATGAGCCGGACTAATTGAGCATATTTTAAACAAAACTGGGTGGAGGTGTAGAAGTTGCGGTCGTTCCTTCCGACACAGATGAAGACAGCATCTGCCGAGCTGTCGATTTCTTCGGCTCTCTGCAGGCAGTAGTCCACAAGGGTCCCGGATGAAGCTTTATTATCCCAAATTATCTTATGAGGATAAAGTTTGGCCAAAATGTCGCTGAGATCGGAATCCCATCCTGTTGCTTCGGGATCTGAAGCGCCTTGGCTGACGGCAATGGAATCGCCGAGAATAACCGCGTTGATATTACCGGTTTGGAGCTTTTTAATACCTGTTAAAGGATGAGCACTGACAATAGTTGAAGTGGTCCCAGTGCTTTGTGCTCCATGTGCGGTTTGCGGAAGGCAAAAACCAGCCGTTGTCAGGGCGATTGTTAAGGATAAAACTATAGCTGCTTTATTTTTCATAATGTTAATTTTTTCTCTCTTTCCGGCTTAGGTTAGCTATTTCGCTTGTAGTCTGTTGGTAATTCTAATAAGGCAATGCTTTAATTTACTCTTTCTCCAATATCCCACAATTTCATTGCGAAGTAAGGGGAAATTTGTCTGAAAAACGAAGAAGATCCTTGTTGCACCACCAAGCTGAAAATCGGCGGAGTGTAAGATAATAAAAAGGTAAGGATTAATTGCAAAAGAAAAAGAAAAAGCAGGAACGAAACATTACTGAATTCTTTTCAGTAAAAAGTCGTTCGCGCTTTTTTCTTTTTTAAAACTAAGACACTTTAAATAAGGTGGGTAAATCTGAAATTAGTGTGGATTCGGTTTCTGAAATTAACCGAATACAGCCGGATAATAAGTAACCCAGCCGCCGCTTAGATCTTTGACACGTGTAAAGCCGTGTTGGGTTAAAATACGATAGGCTAAATAGCCGCGCAGCCCGATCTCACAGTAAACTACGATGTCCTTGTCTTTGGGGAGTTCTGCCAAATGGTCGCGAAGGTCGTCAATGTGAATATGGATGGAACCGGGAATAAACTTCCCTTTTCGTTCTTCTTCTGTTCGCACATCAATGATGCAAACGTCTTTGGCATTCATTTTTTTCAGTTCGTGCCACTGAATCGTTTGGACATCCCCGTTGATAATGTTCTCGGCGACATAGCCGGCCATGTTGACCGGGTCTTTAGCCGAGGAGAAAGGTGGGGCATAGGCCAGCTCCAGTTCCTGCAGATCATAGATCGTGCCTTGGCGGCGAATGACTCCGGCGATATCGTCAATTCGTTTATCGACCCCTTGCGCTCCGACAATTTGGGCCCCCAGGACTCGTCCGTCACTCTTGTCAAAGAGAAGCTTGAGGGACAACCTGGCGAATCCGGGGTAGTACATGGCATTGGAAGCGGAGTGGGTAAAGGATACTTCATAAGGTATTCCCAATTTGCTGAGCATTTTTTCATTGGCGCCGGTGGAGGCCGCTACCAGATCAAACACTTTGGCGATAGAAGTTCCTTGAGTTCCTTTATACCGGCTGTCCCGTCCGGCAATAATGTCGGCAACGATGCGGCCCTGTTTGTTGGCAGGTCCGGCCAGCGGTATGAGTACGGCTTGTCCTGTGACCAGGTGCTTGACTTCGATGGCATCGCCGACGGCGTAAATATTCGGATCGGAGGTTTGCAGCTTTTCATTGACTTTGATTCCGCCCAGGTCTCCAATGGCCAGGCCGGCTTCCTGGGCTAATTTGATCTCAGGTTTGACGCCAATGGCTAAAATAGTTAAATCTGTTTCAACTTGATCCCCGCTTTGGAGGGTTATAATTGTTTTATTGTTTTCTTTAGCAAAGGATTTTACCCCGTCTTCTAAAATAAGGTTGACTCCTTTGTTGAAAATTTGTTCGTGGAGAATAGCGGCCATTTCATAATCCAGAGGAGCCATGACCTGATTGCTCATCTCGATAATAGTGGTGGCAACCCCTCTTGCCTGGAGGTTTTCGGCCATTTCCAGACCGATAAAACCGCCGCCTACAACGGCTGCCGTCTGAGGATGCTGTTTATCGATATAGCCTTTAATGCGGTCAATGTCCGTGACACTGCGCACAACGAGAGGCTCAATATCGTTAATTCCGGGAATTGGCGGGCGAACAGGGGCCGCTCCGGGTGAAAGGATCAATTGGTCATAAGATTCCCGATAGGTTTTACCGCCGGCTTCCTGAACTTCAACGGTCTTTTCTGCGGGAAAAATGCGGGTAACCTCACTAAAAATTCGCACGTCGATGTTAAAACGTTTTCGCATACTTTCGGGTGTTTGGACAAGAAGTGCATTCCGCTCGGTGATGACTCCGCCGACGTAGTAGGGCAAACCGCAATTGGCGTAGGAAATATGTTCTCCGCGCTCAAAGATGATGATTTCCATCTCTTCATCCAAACGGCGCAAGCGTGCTGCAGCGCTGGCTCCTCCAGCAACTCCTCCAACAATGAGTACTTTTTTGCTCATCACAAACTTCTCCTTCAGTAAAAGATTTAACTCCGGTTTATGAATTTATGAAAATAATAACATGATTATTGGCATTTGACAATAATCATGTTATTCTAATGCGGGAATAGCAATAGTCATTTAGACGGATTATACTGTCATTATCAAGTGAAAGGAGCATCCTATGCCTAGGCCAATTAAATGGAGAAGGGTCGAGTATATTCCTGAGAATAAATATTTTGCGCCCTGTCCCAAAGGAAAATGCGGCTGTTTAGAGGGAGTTGAAGATGTTCAGCTCAAAGTAGAAGAACTGGAAGCTATGAGGCTTAAGGATATAGAAGAACTTAGTCAGGAAGAGTGTGCCGCGAGGATGCAGATCTCCAGGCAGACTTTTCAGAACATCATTGATGAAGCCAGAAAAAAGGTTGCCAGAGCACTGATAGAGAATAGGGCGATCACCATCGGCGGAGGGCATTATACGAAAAATGTCTGCAATCTCAGGTGTACCTCTTGCGGGAATGTAATAAATGCAACTTACGAGGAACATGGGCGTGCCTGCCCTCATTGTGGTTCGCAGAGAGTTGAGTGCGATAAAAACCAGTGCCTTACACAGTGTGACAAGTAAGAAGGCCTTTTGCTGACTGCCGGCGTGACGCCGGGTTTAAGCCCGGCGCCTTGACAGTGAGTTGCTTTCGGCCAGGGAAATTTTAGGCTCCCGCTGGGTCGTATAAATCCTCCGTTGTCGTATTGATTATTCCGGCATCCCGCTTGGAAACCAGTTCACCGCCGGGGCTAAGAAAGATGTTTCTCGCGATGATGAGGTCCATGGCGGCTTCAATCTCGGCTGCTGTTATGCCCTCCTTTGGCTGGGGCAAGGTAATAGTTACGGCATTACCTGAGGCGTTGCTGAAGCTCAGGCGCAAAACTTTTTTAGTTGAGACTGCCATATTTGTTCCTCCTATTCTGCTGCTATTCGCTCAAGTCGAAGCGACTGTCCCGGCGGACCCCGATTAAGGGATAGTCCTGAAGCCCATAAAGGGCGACGGCCACGTCATAAACGTCCTGGTCGGAACTGCTTGACTTTACATTGGGGAAACTGCGCTGACTGAGTTTTGGTGAGCCTTGAGCAGTCAATCCAACCTGATAGGTGACGACCATGACCGAATCTTTGGCGTTGCTAGTTACCGCCATTTAAAATAACCCCTTTCTAATACTATTGGACAGATTCTCGCTGCCAAATGCCGCTTTAACTGGCTGTTGGCAATGACAAGGGGGTATACGGCCTTTAGAACCGGCGGAGATAGTGGTGAGCGACACTTTGTCCGAGAATGCTTGTCCTAATTCCAGTATATTGACTGGGCGAAATTCCGTCACAACCCGGGGGAAGAGTGGGAATAGAATCACACCTAGGTAAGACTAATCGATGAAGTCCGACCACTCGCCGCCAACGGCTTCGGCAATCCGCTTGGCCCAGGAAGGGCTCATCTGACGTTTTCCCCGTTCCAAATCACTGATAATATTGGCGGGGATTCCGGTGATTTCAGCTAACTCTTTTTGAGTTCCAATGTGCGCTTCAAGGCGCGCTTTTCTCACTTTTCGACCAGCATAATTTATTTGGCTTCTTTTTTGCAAAATTCAAATCCTCCGTTTCTAAGTTATAATTTACGGGGATAATTAGGATTTTCTCAAGCCTTCCCTGGGAATAGAGGAACACCGTATTGTTTAATCCGTACCTATTATATGGACTTGCCCTCTGAGACGTTCTGGATGGCTAGATATCTGTCGACAGTTTATTTCCACGAAAATTATTGGCTCAGGCACTTTTGCACAATATTTTTGGAAGGACTTTTCCGACCGGCATTGTTGCGGCAACTATTACCAGGCAAACTTGCCAGGGACCTTGCGCAAAAGTTCATTTTAGGTCTTGACAGGTGCCCTAAACAGAGGTAAGTTTAGTTATGCTTGCAAACAATATGCATGCGAACGGTTGCAGTACAAACACAAGGAGGATTGGAATGAAAAGGGTTATTTTAGTCATGCTAGCTATAGCTGTTGGTCTGACCGGCTGCGGTACGGCAGGGGCTGGCCCGGCAAGCGAGCAAACAAGTGCCAGTGTTCAGACGGGTAAACCGGTTTTTGTGATGGCCGGGATTCTTGACGCCAATGATAAGGCTCAGATCACCTCAAAAATTGCGGCTAAGGTTGCCAGCATCTCCGTGGATGTCGGTTCGGTGGTAAAAAAAGGGGATACGCTGATTACGCTGGATACCAAGGATATCGAAAATCAAGTGGCTCAGGCTCAGGCTGCGGTGGATACGGCTCAAGCCAATTTAGTCAAGACTCAGGTCGGAGCGCGTCCTGAACAGATAGCTCAAGCTCAGGCTCAGTTGGACGCCGCTAAAACTGCTTATACGAACGCTCAAACGAATTATGACCGCAATCAGCAGCTCGCTTCTGCCGGTGCGCTCTCGCAAGCCCAGCTGGAAGCGTCTCAAACTCAGTTGTCGGCTGCTCAGGCCCAGTACAACTCGGCTCAGGATTCTCTGAATATGTTGACTAAAGGGGAAACCCAGGAAACCATCAACGTTTTGCAAGCCCAGGTCAAACAGGCTCAAGCCGCTTTGGACTTGGCCAAAACCCAGCTTGACAATGGGACGATTGTCTCGCCGATTTCCGGTACTGTTAGTGCAAAAAATATCAATATTGGAGAGTTAGCCTCTCCCGGAGTGGCTTTGCTTTCCGTTGTCAATGACGACTCCTTATTTATTAGCGCTTCGTTGCCAGCCGGACTTGTAGGAAGTGTAAAGGCCGGTCAGGAGGTTGTAGTGAGAGTCTCCGAAATTCCGGATAAAGATTTTACTGGGGAAGTAATTTCGGTTGATCCGGTGATTGATTCCCGGAGCACAAGCGTTCTGGCCAAAATTCAGATTACGAATCCGGATCCTGGTTTAAAGCCTGGCATGCTGGCGGAAATAGGCCTTAAAAAGTAAGGAGAGGCGAGAAAATTATGGAAAAGCGTAAAAAGTTAATATACTTAATTCTTGCGGTAATGGTCATAGCATTTGCCGGTATCGGAGGATATTACTGGTATCAAAATACGTATTATGTTTCTACGGACGATGCTACGGTGGAAAGCGACATCGTCAATGTCGGTCCTCAGATTTCCGGGAAGCTTCTGGAATTAGACGTTGATGAAGGGGATACGGTTGTCAAGGATCAAATTATCGGCCGCCAGGGCTTGGACAATCCTCAAGAAACCAACATTGATCAAACCGTTCTTAGAGCTCCGATTAACGGAATCGTGATTAAAAAGCAGGGAACAGTGGGAGAGATCATTTCCCCGGGACAAACGGTGGCCATGCTTATTGATCCTACGAAACTGTATATTACGGCGAACATTGAGGAAACAGAACTCGGCAGAGTTAAGCAGGGTCAAAAAGTAGATATTACCATTGACCAATTCGGGGGTAAAGTATTTACGGGCAAGGTTAAATACGTTGGGCAGGCTTCCAATTCCACCTTTGCTTTGCTGCCGACGTCCACAAGCGGCACGTTTACCAAAGTTGTGCAAAGGATACCGGTCAAAATCGAATTTGATAAAGTGGATACGTCTTTGCTGCCGGGTACGAATGCTGTTGTGAATATTCACATAAAGTGATGAGGTGAAGGATTATGACAGAACATCACCCAACAGAAGGCGCAGGTGACGGGGCGTACAAGTGGCTTGCCTTGTTTGTGGTTGTCATAGGTACTTTCATGGTTATGTTGGACAGCAGTATCGTTAATATCGCCATTCCCAAAATGATGAGTGTTTTCGGCGCGGATTTGGATTCCATCAAGTGGGTATTAACGGGTTACACATTAACGATGGGCGCCATTGTGCCTATAACAGGTTTTTTAAGCGATACCATTGGCATCAAGAAGCTCTTTATGTTTGCCTTGTCCTGTTTCACGGTAGGTTCTTTCCTGTGCGGCTTTGCTTGGAGTAATAACGTAATGGTCGCCTTCAGGGTTATCCAGGCAATCGGCGGCGGAGCGATTATGCCGGTCGGGATGGCCTATATTATGCAGATTTTTGAGGTCCACGAGCGCGGCAAAGCCCTGGGTTTCTGGGGGATCGCCTCTATGGCTGCTCCGGCTATTGGGCCGACTCTGGGAGGATATATTATTCAAGCCATGGATTGGCGGTTTATTTTCTATGTCAATGTGCCCATTGGCATCTTCGGAGTTCTGTTTGCCAGCATTTTGCTCAAAGATCCGCCGCTTAAGCCTTATAAAGGAAATTTTGATTTTATCGGCTTTTTTTCTTCGATAGTGGGGATTGTAAGTCTCTTGTATGTGCTCGGCGAAGCGGATTCCATTGACTGGGGAAATATTAAATTTCCGTTGTTAATCGCTTTAGGTTGTTTCAGTCTGTTGATCTTCATCGTTAATGAATTGATGCATCCCGATCCTTTGCTGGAATTGCGGGTTTTTAAAATCTATGATTTTTCGCTCAGTCAATTGATCACTACAATCACGATGCTGGCTTTAATGGGCGGCGTCTACGTGCTTCCGTTGTTCTTACAAAATTTAAGAGGGTATACGGCCATGGAGACAGGATTGATCCTGTTCCCGTCAGCCATTGCCTCCGGGCTGATGATGCCCGTCAGCGGTGCTGTTTTTGACAGGTTCGGAGCAAAAGTAGTAACCATTCCCGGACTTTTGGTTGTGGCCTTTGCTACCTATAAAATGTCTCAATTTAACATGGATACACCGTCAACAACCATTACTTTTATTGCAACAATTAGGGGTCTTGGGCTGGGTCTGTCCATGATGCCTGTCAATACGGCTGCTATGAATGCCGTACCGAGACATTTGTACGCTAAGGCGACGGCACTGTCGACCACGGTTCGAAGTATCACCCAGGCTATGGCGATTACCTTCATGACCACCATTATATCAACTAAGTCAAATTACAATTATGCCAGACTTGCCGAGCAGGTTACGTCCTTTAATCAGACTTCCAATTATGTAGTTAAAGCTTTACAAGGCCTCTTTATGAGTTCGGGGCAATCTCAAGGAGATGCCCAGGGATCAGCTTTTGCAACTCTTGGACAGCTGATTTATGGTCAGGCTTACATGGATGCGATGAATTACGCCATTGCGGTCACGGTTCCGGCGATTTTAATTGCCGTTGCTTTGGTTTTCCTGATGAGACCCAAGAAAGCGACTGTCAAGAACAAGCCCAATACTAGTTTAGAAGGAGAGAAGGTAGCCAATGAACCAGAAGCTGGATTCGCAGGCTTTATGGAGTAACCCTTCTGAGCAACTTGTCTTTCTCTTCAAAGCTGTTCAAAAGATCTATCGGGACCAGGTTTGTGAAAAGTCCAAGCAGTATGGCTTCACCGGACCGCAGGTCGGTTTGATCCTCGCTCTGAGCAAGCATCCCTATATAACTTTAAATGAATTAAGCGAGTGTATAGGGTTGTCCAAGAGCACCGTTTCCGGGATTGTCAACCGTTTAGTTAATCAAGGAGTCGTCATCCGGGAAATTCCCGAAAACAACCGCAGGATTGTTCGGCTATCTTTGACACCGGAATTTCAAAAGAACAATGTCATTACGGAACTAATCAACAATTATATTGCCGACGCTCTTAAAGCAGCTAATGAAGAGGATCTCCAGAAAATAATTACCGGGCTGGAGATCTTGTATGAGCTTTTAAGCCAAGGCGGCGATTTGTTAAACAAAGATAATGATCTCCTGTAATAAAACAAGATCGTGTTTTAGTAAATTATGTTTGCAAATAAAGCTGCTAAATGCTACAATAACTAAATGTGGTGACTTCTCACCGCAACCGCTCGAATCAGGTGTCAACGAGGTTTTTTACTTCTTAAAAAACCGACCTGCAATGGCGAGTCTAGGATATGGGAGGTGTAGATATGTACGCAGTGATTGAAACCGGTGGAAAACAATTCCGCGTCCAAGAAGGGGACGAGATTCTCGTTGAAAAATTAGACGCCAATGTTGGAGATACCGTGACGATTGACAAAGTTCTTCTCTTGGAAAAAGAGGGTGTTGTCAAGGTGGGGACCCCTGCTGTAGCAGGTGCCAGCGCAGTGCTTAAAGTTGTGGAGCACGGCAAAGGGGTGAAGGTTATTGTCTTTAAATACAAGGCTAAGAAAAACTACCGTCGTAAACAAGGACATCGTCAACCTTACACAAAAGTTCTTGTCGAAGCACTCCAAGCGTAAAGGACCGGATGGGATTCGTTTCTTAGTATGGACGGATGAACTGGGACGGATTCGAAGTTTTGAGTTGTCCGGTCATGCCGGATATGCGGAAGCGGGTCAGGATATTGTCTGTGCGGGCGTTTCTGCCTTGGGTATCGCGGCAGTCAATGGACTGGAACATTTTCTCTCGCAGGCTCCCCAAGTTCAGGAAGAGGAGGGTTTTCTCTCTTGTCTGCTTGCAGAAGTTTCCGAGCAGGAAGTGGATCAGGCCCAGTGGATTTTGCAAACGCTAAAGCTTGGTATTGAACAGATAGAATCGGTTTATGGACCGGCGTATATAGTTATTGATCAAAGGAGGTGGACTCCATGTTAAACATGAATCTGCAACTCTTCGCTCACAAAAAAGGGGTGGGTAGTTCTCGCAACGGTCGGGACAGCAATGCGCAGCGTCTTGGCTTGAAGCGCGGTGACGGTCAATTTGTCAAGGCTGGAACGATTATTGTGCGCCAGCGGGGAACGAAGTTTCATCCCGCTAAAAATTGCGGTCTTGGTAAAGATGATACTTTATTTGCTCTGATCGACGGATACGTTAAATTTGAGCATAAAGACAGGAATCGCAAACAAGTAAGTGTTTATGCTGAACGCAAAGTACCGGCGGCTATTGCCCAATAAGCAGCTTTCTTTACGCCCCTGGGTTTTCCCCAGGGGTTTTTCGTGTATCTACAGAGCAATCGTTTGTATCTTAGAAAATAATGGAAAACACTAGAGTTTTCCAATGAGGGGAACGATGACAATGTCAGATCTCGAACATAATTTGTTGGCGGATATGCTGCAATGGTACCGTCTTCAAAGGCACGATTTTTTAAATCATTGGCAGGTTGTAATGGGCAATCTTCAGCTTCAGCAGCCTGAGAAGGCTTTCGCTTATATGCGTGAATTAATCAGGCCTCATGAGGAGCAAAAGATTAGTCAAATCCCGGTCCCTGTACTCTCCGCGCTTCTGCTCGGCTGGGTTATTCGTCTCGGGCAGATGGATGTCGTTACTACTTTAGATTACCCTGAAGAGATGAAACTGGAAGATTTTTGGCGGGATCATTGGCGGGGAGAATACGGAGAGGGCTTATCCGGGTACACTAGAGAATGTTTGAAGCTTTCTGAAGGCTATAAGGGATTCTCTGATTTAAGCTCCGAAGTGTATTTATTTGATGAACCGGAAGGTTTTTCTTGTCAATTTATTTTAGAGAATGAAGAAAAGGTGCTTATTGATAAGACGGTTCGCTTTACGCGAGAGCTGTCGGAGTAACTAGTTATTTATTTTGAAATCATTCATTTAGAATAATCTGTGACTTTCAAATTGGGAAAGTCCTTTGCAGCCAACTTGTGTGAAATAATGGAAAAGTATTTATCAATGGCTGTTATATTGGGAGTTAATTTAGGATACGAGGAGAATGGGTATGTCACTGTTTTATGATCAGGCCAAGATTTATGTCAAGGGGGGCGACGGCGGAGCAGGCGCTGTCGCCTTTCGTCGGGAAAAATACGTTCCCGAAGGCGGGCCGAGCGGTGGAGACGGCGGCCGCGGGGGAGATGTTGTTTTCGTCGGCGATGAAGGTATGAGCACTTTAGTAGATTTTCGTTATAAACGGCATTATAAAGGGGAACGCGGAGAGCACGGGCAAGCCAAGAATATGAGCGGAAAAAGCGGCAGTGACGTACTTCTGCGCGTCCCTGTGGGTACAGTGGTTATTGAAGATGAAACCGGTGACGTAATTGCCGATATAACAGAACACGGTCAGCGTATCGTTGTTGCCGCCGGAGGCAGAGGCGGCAGAGGAAATGCCCGCTTCATGAGCAATACGAACAAAGCCCCCACTTTGGCGGAAAATGGTGAACCGGGTGAGGAGCACTGGATGCGCTTGGAACTCAAGCTTCTGGCCGATGTTGGCCTGGTAGGATTCCCTAATGTAGGAAAATCTACTTTAATTTCACGGGTTTCGGCCGCCAATCCTAAGATCGCGGATTACCATTTCACCACCCTTGTGCCGAATCTGGGAGTGGTTGAACTTGATGATGGGCAGAGCTTTGTTATGGCAGATATTCCGGGCCTTATCGAGGGCGCCCATACCGGGGCCGGGCTCGGGCATGAATTTTTGCGCCATACGGAAAGGACACGTTTAATCCTGCACGTTTTGGATATTTCCGGCTCGGAAGAACGGGACCCTCTGGAGGATTTCCGGGTTATCCAGGAAGAGCTCCGGCTGTACAGTCCGGCTTTGGCCGAGCGGCCTGTGATTGTCGTGGCTAATAAAATTGATATTCCCGGTGCTGAAGAAAACCTGCGGCGTTTACAAGATGTGCTGGAGGAAGGACAGGAGATGTTTGCGGTTTCTGCGGCCACGGGGGAAGGACTGCAAGCCTTGATTTACCGAATCGCTCAACGGCTGCCTGATATTCCGGTGCCGGAGATTGCAGTCTATGCGGCAGATCATCGCGTGACGAAGGCGCAGCCGGAAAAGCGCTTTGAGATTTCCAAAACAGACAATCAGTATACGATTAGCGGCAAGGAAATTGAAAAACATGTTCGCATGACTTTATTCGATCGGGAAGAAAGCGTTTACCGTTTCCAGAACATCCTTAAAGCGATGGGGGTGGACGACGCTCTGCGTGAAGCGGGGATTAAAGAAGGAGACAGTGTGGAAATTGCCGGTGTGACGTTCGAATGGGAGTAGGGTGAGAATTTTCGTCGTTTGGGGGTAACGCTGTGAAAAGATATCTCTGGTGGGGAATTGGGATAGTGCTTGTGCTTCTTGTTTTGGCTGTTGCCGGATGGTGGATATGGGGGAGTGCTCGGGGTACTCTGAAGGTCACGGCCGGGACCGTGGCGCCGATTTCCATGCAGGAGGATGTCTATGCGACAGGAAGCGTTGCCCCCGGTTCACGCCAGGAGGTACGGGTCTTAAATCCCGGAATTGTCTCCAAAGTAGCCGTAAAGGTCGGAGACACTGTTCAAGCAGGGCAAACCCTTGCCACCCTCGATACGACCCTGGCAGATGCTCAAGTGGCCCAAACTCAGGCCGGTGTTGAAGCAGCCCAAGCCGTTGTTAATGCTGCGCAGAATAGTCTGGCGGAACTGAAGCGCGCTCAAAGCCTGGCGGCAGCCGCCGCAAATGCTGCGGCAGGTACTGCTGCCTCGGCAAATTCCGGGAGTGCAGGTCAAAGTAATATGGACGTTGTGAATATAAACGGCAACGGCGGAGGAAGTGCCGCTGGAACTAATAATAACGGTGCGGCGAATGTCGGTTCTCTGACAAGCGTTTTAGAAGGTTCCGGTGCGGTTTCTCAGGCTCAAGGAGCTCTGGCCCAGGGCCAGGCAGCCTTAAAACAGGCTCAGGAAGCTTTGCATCTTGCCCAAATACAACGGGATCTGTTGAGTTACAAAGCTATTCTCTCCGGGACGGTTCTGGAGGTGAATGCTCAGGCCGGGGACTTGGCTTCGGCCCAACAGCCCTTAGTGGTTGTCGGGGAGCTGAACCATATGAATGTTGTGGTTCAGCTTAATGAAATGGATGCCAACAAGGTTAAGCGGGGGGAAAAAGTGACGGTAACCAGCAAAACCCTAGGCACCGCGGCAGTTACGGGTATTATCGCGGAAATTGCTCCTGAAGCGGCGACCCAAGCAAGCCTTCAAGCAAATACCTCCCCCACAGTAGGAGTAACGATTCGTTTAGATCAAGTACCGGCCGGACTGAAACCGGGCTATAATGTCAATATTCAAGTGGTCGTGGCAACTAAAAAAGGGGTCTTGGCTGTTCCTTTGGAGGCTTTGTTTCAGGAAGGCAGCAAGAACTATGTCTACCGAATTCAAGAAGGACGCCTGCATAAGACCGAGGTTAAAGTGGGTATTGGCAACGATACGCACCAAGAAATTACCAGCGGCTTAAAGTCCGGGGATCTCATCGTTCTGAATCCTTCGAATCAGCTCTCTGAAGGCCTGGCCGTGACGGCGGAGCAGGGAAGTGGAGGGTCATGAGTCCCTTTGAAGCTCTGCGGGGGGCCCTCTTTAGCCTGCGGACGAACAAGCTGAGGACGGGGCTGACAATGTTGGGAATCATTATCGGCATTGCTGCCGTGATTGCCGTAGTAACCATTGGGCTGGGCGGGAAAGCGGCAATCATGCAGGAAATGGAGAAAAGCGGGGTTAATCTTTTTGTCCTGTACCCGAAGTCGACCACCGGACAAAGCGGACTTGAAGCGAACCTTTTGAGCTTATCGGACAGTGAAGCTTTGCAAAGCGCCCTGCCCCAAGTGAAGACACTGCTCCCGACGAGCGTCGACTATGCCGCCATGGAAGTGAGCCAAAAGAATTCTTCGGCTATGCTTGTGGGAACGACGCCGGAATTTGCCGTTTTGCGCCGCCGGGAAGTGGCCAAAGGACGTTTTTTTTCTGAGGAGGAGTTTGAGGCGGATCGCCGGGTTGTGGTGATTGATCAAACCTTGTCCGATAGTTTATTCGGAGCCGGTAATCCTTTAGGGCAGCAACTGATGATTCAAAATGTGCCCTGCCGGGTGATCGGGGTTTTGGCTAAAGACACTTCCGCGTTTGCCCAGTTTGACGTCAGTCCGCAAAACTCTTATGCTTATGTCCCCTGGGGAACCTGGACAGATATTTTTCAAACCACTCGGGTGGATCAATTAGAGGGAGCAACTTATCAGGAGTCAGACTTGGAGAGTGTGATCGCACGTGCCAAGCAGATTCTAAATGTGCGTCACGGGACGACGGACCAGTATGAGGCTTACAACGTTCAGCAGCTCGTTCAATCGACGAATAAAATTACGCGTATCCTGACGAGTATTATAGGTCTGGTGGCGGGAATTTCCCTTTTCGTAGGCGGGATTGGCATCATGAATATTATGCTGGTTTCAGTAACGGAACGCACTCGTGAAATCGGGTTGCGCAAAGCGGTAGGGGCCAAAGAACGGGATATTTTACTGCAATTTCTCTTGGAAGCGATTGTTTTATCCTTGGTCGGCGGAGTTGTGGGGATCGCTTTGGGAGTGGGGAGCGCTTTGCTGACAGCGAATCTTCTAAACTGGCCGCCGCTCTTATCCGGCTGGTCGATTCTGTTTGCAGTCACTTTCTCTCTGGCCGTAGGCCTCTTCTTCGGCTATTATCCGGCGCTGAAAGCCGCCAAACTTGAGCCCATCACGGCCTTGAGATATGAGTGATGGCGATGTTTTCAGGCTCGCTAAGAGAACTACATACGTGGTTAAATGAATTGACCGGACGATTTAATCATGATGAAAAAATTATTTAGGAGGAAACTAAGTGTTGACAGGGAAGCAAAAACGTTATTTAAGGGCGATGGGCAATGAAATGGTACCGATTCTCCAGGTAGGCAAAGGAGGAATCGCCGAAGCTGTGGTTACCCAGGCAGATGAAGCCTTGGAAGCCCGGGAGCTGATTAAAGGCAGGGTTCTGCAAAACTGTCTGGAAGAACCTCAAAGCGTGGCCGCAGATTTGGCGGAGCAGACGCGTTCCGAGCTCGTCCAGGTTATTGGGCGGAATTTCCTGCTGTACAGACCGTCCAAGGATAAGCCCCTTATTGTTTTGCCAAATTAGCGAGCTATAAATAAAGCCATGCCTTATACGTGGATTTTGTCCGCGATTAAGCATGGCTTTTGTTTTCCTAAGCAAACAATAATCTGCTCCTGAGAATTTTTTTGCGGCAGGAAGGGATGCCCGCTCTGATTAGCGAATGTTATTTCATTGTAGCCTGGGGGGGATGGCAAGATGGGGATACGGCGGCATATGCGGTGGGCAAGTGCGGAAGCTTTGCGGAAAAAAGTGCATATTTATGAAACGATCTTGAACTCCATTCATGAGGGGGTTCTCATTACAGATCCGAAGGGGTATGTAATTTTTTATAATCAGGAGATTGCCTTATTGGAAGGCTTAAACCCGGAGGATGTGGTAGGCCGGCATCTTTCGGAGATTTACAGTCAACCGCTGGATACAAGTGAGCATTTGAGAGTTTCCCGCACGGCGCAGCCGATCCGGGAAACTTATCAGAAATACTTTACCCGCCAAGGACTGGAGGTTCACCTGGTGGCCAGTACGGTGCCGGTCTTAAGGCAGAATGAACTGTTAGCGGTTTATTCAGTCTGCCGGGAAGCTACACATCTAAAAGAAATGTTATTGCGCACGATGCAAATCCAGGAAATTAAAGCGGATTTGCTTGAAGGCAAAAAGAATAGCCCGGCACATTCCGGGCGGGCGAATTTTGTCTTTGCCGATATTATCGGTAAAAGCAAGGCTATGGAAAAGGTTATCCGCGGGGCGCAGAGGGCTATGTCGGGGACCGCTAATATTCTGGTTTACGGGGAAACGGGGACAGGCAAAGAATTGCTTGTGCAAAGCATTCATAACGGCAGTCCCCGCAAACATTATCCCTTTGTGGCGATTAACTGTTCGGCAATTCCGGAAAACCTCCTGGAGACGATGTTGTTCGGAGCGGTTAAAGGAGCTTATACGGGGGCTGTGCCGACGACGGGAATTTTTGAGTATGTGGATGAAGGGACCTTGTATCTGGATGAAATTAATTCTATGAGTCTCGGGCTGCAGGCGAAACTTCTGCGTGCCCTGCAAGAACGCACTTACCGCAAAGTGGGCAGCGTCACGGAAATACCCCTGCGCTGCCGGATTATCAGCTCGATTAATGTGGACCCAATGACTTGTCTGCAAAAGAAATTGCTGCGGGAGGATTTGTTTTACCGGCTCTCAGTCATCTCTCTGACGATTCCGCCGCTGCGGGAGAGGAAAGAGGACATTCCCTGCCTGATTGAGTATTTCATTAAAAAACATTCTCCCCGCCACTCTCAGTGCAAAATGGAGCTGGACCCGGAATTGGCCCGGATGTTTCAGAGTTATCGTTGGGCCGGAAATATCCGGGAGTTGGAGAATGCGATTGAAAGCATGATTTGCATGGCGGGAGAGGAGAAGTGGCTGACGTGTGAACACTTGCCCATGTATCTCAAGCAGCAAATGGAGCAAGAAACTTTTAAAGCGGGTAAAGTTCCTTCTCAGCTCAGCCCGTCGCTGCTGGATATGGAAAATAGTATTGTCACGGATGCCTTAAAAAAACATCGCGGAAATCTCAGCCGCGCGGCCAAGGAACTGGGAATTTTACGGCAAAGTTTGCAGTACCGGGTTAAAAAGTTAGGCATTGACGCGGAGCAATTTCGACATTAGGGTAGTCTAAGGTGCAAAGAGAATTCGCTGCAATGCAATTTTGCAGTAAGATATTTTGCACCTTAGGGCCAGAGATTTAAGAGAAAGGCATAGAGGCATGGTCAGTGTTGCGAGACCGGAAAGGTTCAATTATGGACTCTTCCGGTCTCGCCTTTTTTCTCTGGAAGTAAAATTAGCTTGTCGTCAAATTTGGCATTGGATTTGCAAGCTTAATTTTAATATTACACTTTCGGTTTCTTGAAGGTGCTGGGAAACAGTTCCCAGAAAACATAAGGATAAAAGGGGGATGCTTTTCTTGAAAGTCAACATGCGCGCACAGGCGACCGTGGGACTCAATTTGCTTTCCGATGACCAGATCGAGGAGATTCATTCGGCGACACTTCAGGTTCTCCAAACAGTCGGCGTAGAAGTGTATGAAGAAGAGGCTCTGCAGCTTTTGAAAAACGCCGGGGCTGACGTGGAAGGGACTCGTGTCCGCTTGCCGGTGTGGCTGGTTCAGGAAGCTTTAGCCGGCGCTCCGAAGTCTGTAACGTTATACAATCGTTCCGGGGAGCCTGCCTGTATTCTGGAAAAAGGCAAAATTTATTATGGCTCAGGCTCGGATACTCCCTATACTATTGACGTGGAAACAGGCAAGCGCCGTTTGGCGACAAATGCCGATGTGGGGATGGCGGCCAAACTGGCAGACGCTTTGGAGCATATTGATTTCATCATGTCTTTGGGCCTGGCTTCGGATGCGCCTCCGGAGGCTTCCGATGTCTATCAGTATCAGGCGATGGTGACCAATACCCGCAAACCGATTTTGTTTACGGCTCATGGACGGCAAGGATTGCTGGATATTTACGAGATTTCCTCTTTGGTAGCCGGCGGAGACCGGGATCTTAGGCTAAAGCCTTTTTGTGCTTTATATAATGAACCCAGCTCTCCGCTGATGCACTCTAAAGAGGCGGTGGAAAAACTTTTAACTTGTGCGGAAAAGGAAATCCCCATGATTTATGTGCCGGCTACCATGCTTGGGGCCACGGGCCCCGTCACTCCCGCGGGCTCCCTCGTTGTGGCCAATGCCGAACAACTTTCAGGCCTGGTAATTCATCAACTGAAGAAGAAAGGAGCGCCTTTTATCTATGGAGGCGGAACTCCTCCGATGGATTTGCGCACGTTTATTTGTTCCTACGGATCTTCTCAGCGGGATTTGGGCTGCACCTCTTTGGTGAAGATCGGTCAATACTATAATCTCCCCACCTTTACCACTGCCGGTTGCAGCGATGCTCACGTTTTTGACCAGCAGGCCGGAATGGAAGCGGGTTTTAACACCTTGATCGCCGGCCTGGCGGGAGGAAACCTAATCCATGATGCTGGTTATATCGGGATTGGTCTTATCTCGTCCATGGAGATGCTGGTGCTTTGTGATGAAGCGGCCAGCAACGTCAAGTACTATCTCAGGGGCGTCGAGGTGAATGCGGAAACCTTGGCCGTGGATGTCATCAAGGCTGTAGGCCCTGGCGGAAACTTCATCGGGGAGGACCATACCATGGATAATTTTCGCAAGTACCGCCTGGATACCCATGTTGTCAATCGTCTGAATCTCGATGCCTGGGAAGAGGCCGGGAGCAAGACCTTTGGCGAGCTGGCCAACGAGAGAGTCAAGAAGCTGCTGGCGGAGCATACAGTCCCGCCCTTGCCGGAGGGTGTGCTGGCCGGAATTGACGCTGTGGTGCAAAGGGAGAGAAAAGAAAGATTATGAGCACGAGCAAGATGGTTACCTCTCAACAAGAGTCTAAGGTTCTCTTGCTGACAGGACAGGATTTGACCCTGGATATGATCGTCCGGGTGGCGAGAGCCGGCCGGCGGGAGGCCGGGCTTCCCCAAGTCGGTCTTGATCCTCTGGTCCGCGAAAATTTAGTCCATGTCAGGAACTATATTGAAAAAAACTGGCTCCGGGAGGATGCGCCGATTATTTATGGCTTTAACTCCGGAGTCGGCAAATTAAAGGATACCCGGATTGCCCCTGAAGAAAATGACCTCTTTCAGCGCCTGATGATTGAATCCCACTGTTCGGGAATTGGAGACGCGGCGGGGGAAGACGTGGTTCGGGCGACCATGCTTATGCGCGCCAATTCTCTGGCTAAAGGGGTCTCAGGCGTGCGTATTCAAGTGGTGGACCGTTTGCTGGAAATGCTCAATCGCGGGGTGCATCCGGTGATTCCTCTCCTGGGATCTGTGGGTGCCAGCGGAGATCTGGCTCCTATGGCTCACTTAGTGTCCGCTTTAGTGGGTCACCCCGAGGCTGAGGTTTTTTATCAAGGCCAGCGCTTACCCGCCCAGGAAGGGCTGACACGGGCCGGAATGGAAGCGAGCTTTCAGATGAAGGCCAAAGATGTCCTGGCGATGATCAACGGCTGTACGTTTACCTTGGGCATAGCCGTTCTGGCAGCCTATGATGCCCGCAGAGCCGCAAAGTTGGCGGATGTGGCCTGTGCCTTGAGCATGGAGGCCATGCGCGGGGAAATGGGAGCCTTTGAACCGAGAATTCAAGAGGTTCGCAATCATCCGGGCCAGATCCGGTCAGCGGAGAATATCCGCCGGCTCCTGGCGGGAAGCCAGTGGACGACGGACGAAGCACGCAAAATTAAATTGAAGGACGAAGTGCGCGCCGGGGAATGGCAGCCCAGGGTTCAGGATGCCTACGCTTTGCGTTGTGTACCGCAAGTTCACGGGGCTGTGTGGGATGTGTTGGATTTTGTGGATCAGATTTTAGTCAGGGAAGCCAATGCGGCCACGGACAATCCGCTGGTGTTTCGGGAAGAGAATGGGGAGTATGTGGGCTTCAGCGGCGGAAATTTTCACGGTGAGTATTTGGCTTTCGCCTTGGATTTCTTAACTGTGGCAGTTCATGAGCTGGGGAATATTTCCGAACGGCGAAGTGCCCGTTTGCTCGACCCGACTATGAGTTATGGACTGCCGCGCAATTTAGTGGGCACCTCGGTGGGGCTCAATACGGGCTTTACCCTGGCACAGTGTTCGGCGGCAGCCTTAGTCAGCGAGAACAAGACCCTTTGTTACCCGGCCAGTGCCGATTCTATTCCGACGAAGAGCAATCAGGAGGACCATGTGAGTATGGCGACCTGGGCTGCCCGCAAAGCCGGAATGGTGATTGTCAATCTTTTCAAGATTCTGGGGATTGAGATTCTCTGCGCGGCTCAGGGAATTTCCTGTGCCGAGCCCCAGCTCCCGGGGTTGAAGCTGGCGCCGGGAACCCGGCAGGTTTATGATCGCCTGCGTCAGGATGTACCCGCTACGGAAAATGACCGCTATATGAACAAACAAATGCGTTTGGCGATTGCTCTCGCAGAAAGCGATGCTTTCCTTATAGAGGAGTGAGAAAATGAATCCTTTGCTGGAAGTGCTTTCCCGCCAAGAAATCGAAGCAATTCATAGGGCTACCCTGGAGGTCTTAGAGAGCGCGGGGATGGAGTTTCGCCACCCTGAAGCCCTGGCCCTTCTGCGCGGAGGGGGAGCGAGGGTCGAAGGCAGCCGGGTGTATTTTAACCGGGCTCAGCTTACTCAAGCCTTAGAAACGGCTCCCGAGAGGTTTCTGCTGGAAGCGAGAAATCCCGGACGCTCGGTCTGGATCGGGGGGGCGACAACGGTATTTGCCCCTCCCGCAGGCTGTGTTTATGTTCAGGACCTGGGCGCTGTCAGGCGTCAGGCTGTGTTAAAGGATTACCTCAATCTTGTGCGTCTTATCCACCAAAGCCCTCATTTTGACACGAACGGGGGAGGGCTGGTGATACCGGAGATTCCGGGGTTCTCTGAGCAGGAGACTTTTGCTTTGCTGATTCTGGCCGGACACTGGTATTCGGATAAGCCACAAATGGGTTTGACACTTGAGGGAGAGATTGTGCGCACTTCCTTGGAAGTCAGCGAAATTATCTTTCAGAGAAGGCCGGGGTGTTACCTGTTGGGAACGGTTAATCCTGATTCCCCTCTGATCTACTCGGAGAAGATGCTGGAAAGTCTGCTGCTCTATGCCCGGGCAGGGCAGGGACTGATTCTGGCTCCCTGCAGTATGGCCATGGCAACAAGTCCGACGACCTTAGCCGGCACTCTTGTGCAAAATAACGCTGAAATTTTGGCGGGAGTCGTTCTGACCCAGCTTGTTAATCCTGGTACTCCTGTGGTTTATGGCAATACTTCGACGATTTCCGATATGAAAACAATGTCCATCGCTCTGGGGGCGCCGGAACTCTCCCTCCTGGTTGGAGCAGTCAATCAGCTGGCCCGCTATTATAATCTGCCCTCGCGGACAGGAGGAGCTTTAACAGATGCTAAGAGTCTGGATTTTCAGGCAGGTATGGAGTCCGTGTTGTCTATGGTTTCTACGGTAGCGTCTCAAACAAATGTTGTCTTGCATTCGGCCGGGATATTGGATTCTTTCCTGACCATATCGCTGGAAAAGCTGGTTCTGGATGAGGAGATCGGCGGGATGGCCCGGCGCTTCCGCCAGGGGCTGAACGTCAATGAGGATACCCTGGCGGTCGCCGAGATTTGCTCCCGCGGCCCTGGAGGTCACTTTTTGGATACGAACCACACCTTGAACCATTTCCGGCAGGAATTTTGGCATCCCAGGCTTTGTGACCGTCAGGCCTATGTTCCGCAGCGGGATTACCGGAGCCTTCTTGGGGAACGGGCGCATAAAATCTGGCAGGACAGGATCGCTGCTTACCTTCGTCCGGCATTGCCTGCAGGTGTGGAAGAGGAACTGCTCGATTACTATCAGCGCAAGTTTCATCGTCAACCTGAGTTTGTTTAATTTCTTTTGTTTAAGAGATGTCGGACCTTGCCGGCTAAGGATAACGGGAAAGGGCCTGCAGAACGTATCAGGGAGGTTATACTTTCCCACAGTATAAATAGAATTGAAAGGGGAGTTAGAAATGGAATTTTCAGAGTTGAGTGATTACGTCCTTAAAGGAAATGTGGAAAAGACTGCCGAAGGTACCAAATGGATGCTGGAACATGGAGTGGACCCTTTGCGGATTATCAATGAGGGTTTGATTGCGGGGATGAATACGGTGGGAGTACTTTTCAAAAAAGGGGATATGTTTGTTCCTGAAGTAATGCGCTGTGCTAAGGCGATGAGCGGAGCCGTGGCTCTCGTCAAGCCCCATATCGCCGATGCCGATATCCCTTCGCGCGGGACCGTGCTTATGGGGACGGTCAGGGGGGATCTTCACGACATTGGCAAAAACCTGGTTGTCATGATGCTGGAAAGTCAAGGTTTTCAGGTCATTGATCTGGGGGTCAATATTACTCCGGAACAATTCGTAGACGCCGTCGTCAAACATCAGCCTAAAGTTATGGGGATGTCGGCCTTGCTGACGACGACGATGCCGGGGATGAGTGAAACGATTAAAGCCTTAGAAAAAGCCGGCCTCAGGGATAAGGTAAAGGTCATGATCGGCGGGGCGCCTGTCACCCTGGCCTTTGCCAATCAAATCGGGGCGGATGGCTATGCCTCGGATGCCGGCAGCGCTGTGGAATTGTGCGGACGCTTTGTAGCGTAAGAGGAGGATTGGCTTCATTTTGCCTGGATGTGCAGTAATATTTTGCTGCAAAATTGAGTTTGCACCGGCCTGAAACCCAGGCGTTGAATGGGCTTAGCCAGGATTTGCAGAGCAAAAAACTCTGCACTTCTGCTCCATGAGACAGGCAGAGGTGCTGATTTCACAATTATCCGAAAACGGGCATGGTTTTTGCATCAAAAAGATAATTTAACCAAGTATTTGATTTACAGCAAGAACTGAAAAATATTGGGAGAGGAGTGAGAGAAGTGACGTTAGAGGATTTTGTAAACTTTATTACCAAAAATACCGGAACGATCATGGAGTATTCCGGCAATCACTTTACCCTTGTTCTTACGACGGTGCTGATTTCTTTAGTGATATGGGTTCCTGCCGGCCTCTTGTTAACTAAAAGCGACAAATGGGCGGCTCGGGTTTTAGTCTTGGCTAACACGATTTTTTGTATTCCCAGTTTATCCATGTTCGCTATTTTAGTTGCTATTCCTTTCTTCGGCTTAGGCCGAAAGTCCGCTCTGTTTGCTTTAGTTCTTTACGCTATGATGCCTTTGATCCGCAGCGTTTATGACGGGGTAAAAAATGTGGATCGGAATGTGATCGAAGCGGCCAGGGGAATGGGGATGAGTTCGGGTAGGATCATGCGTGAGATTCTCTTGCCCTTAGGTATTCCCATTATTTTCGCCGGTTTTCGGATTACAGTTGTGATGACAACGGGAATCGCGGCTATCGCCACTTACATAGGAGAACGCAATTTAGGCCGGTTTATTTCGGAGGGGCTTGTGCGTTCCAACACTCCCATGATGGTTACCGGGGCTCTGATTATCTCCATAATAGCCGTTGGTTTGGATACAATTCTGGGGGGAATTGAGAAGTTAATTGTTCCCCGGGGGTTAAGGTTAAATCGTTAAGCTCAGGTTTCTATTTTGTCTGAGACTAGAGAAGGTTGGCAGAGGGGGATCTTGATGATCGAACTAGAGCAAGTCACAAAGCAGTACCCGGGTCAGGTGATGCCGGCGGTAGAACGATTGTCCCTTTCCGTGCCTGAGGGAGAGATTTGTGTTTTGGTCGGTCCCTCGGGCTGCGGGAAAAGCACCACGCTGCGGATGATTAACCGTATGATTGAACCAACATCCGGAGTCATCAAAATCAAGGGCAACAACGTACTAAGCACAGATCCGGATCAGCTGCGCATGGGTATTGGCTACGTGATTCAGCAGATCGGCCTGCTGCCGCACCGGACGATCGCCGAGAATATCTCCATTGTGCCTCGGCTGTATAAATGGCCGAAGGAAAAAATCACCAGGCGGGTGGAAGAACTTTTAATGATGATGGGGCTTGATGTGGAGAAAACTTGGGGAAAATATCCGGCTCAGCTGAGCGGGGGGCAGATGCAGAGGGTGGGGGTTGCCCGGGCAATGGCCGTAGATCCGCCGATCATGCTGATGGATGAGCCCTTTGGCGCGGTAGACCCGATTGCCCGCAATCATCTTCAGGATGAGTTTCTGCGTTTGCAAAAAGAGATCAAGAAAACCATTGTCTTTGTGACTCATGATATCAATGAAGCCATTAAAATGGGTGATAAAATTGCTATTTTCAATAGCGGGAGGCTGGTTCAGTTCGGGACCCCTGAAGAGATTCTGACCCGTCCGGTCAATGACTTTGTGGAAACTTTTATCGGGCATGACCGGGTTGTAAAAAAACTCAATCTTTATCGTGCGGAAGAGGCCATGAAGCCGGTCAGGTGTGTTGTGAAGGACGATGAGCTGACGCAGGCGGCGCAAAAGATGAAAGATTGCGGCGCGGAGATGGCCTTCTTGTTGAGTCGGGACGGCAAAGCCTGCGGGCAGATTACGGAAGCCGATCTCAGCGAACTTGGCAGTGACTTTGACAAGCTCAGAGAAAGAGCGGCCCGCAGGGAGAAGGCCTTCGTTCAGACAACAACAGTGTTGCCGGATGCCCTTTCTCTGTTGCTGGAATATGACACTGACTATCTTGGGATTCTGAGGGGTGAGGAATTGTGCGGGGTGCTCTCTTTCCAAGACATCCGGCGCCACGTCTACCGAAAAGAGGGTGATTAGATGAGTTGGGAGAATTTCAGGGTTGCCTTGTTCGAGAAGGCGCCGGAAGCCCTGCTGGAGCATTCGGAAATTGTTTTGGTGACGGTGTTTATCGCTATCGTGATCTCCGTACCTTTGGGGATTGTTTTAACAAGACCGAAGTTTAAAAAGTTCGGCTTAGTCATGTTAAACTTACTCAATATTTTGCAGGCGATCCCGGGTTTAGCGATTATTGCTTTGGCCTTGCCGATTTTGGGATTAGGTATGAAGCCGGCTGTGGTAGCTTTGCTGTTTCAGAGCCTGCTGCCCATTGTGAGAAATACCATCGCAGGGTTGATGGAAGTGAGCTCGGATGTGAAAGAAGCTGCTTCCGGCATGGGAATGTCTCCAAGGAGAATTCTTTACGAAGTGGAGCTTCCTTTAGCGCTGCCGATCATTCTCAGCGGTATCCGCACGGCCACGGTTTATGTTGTGAGTATTGGGACTTTAGCGGCACTGATTGGCGCCGGAGGTCTGGGAAATCTGATTATCGGCGGCTTGGCGTTATTTAGACCGGAATACTTGCTGGTTGGGGCTGGGTTAGGGGCGATTATGGCGATCTTTTTGGATCGAGTGCTTAGTCTCCTCGAGTACCGTATCACTCCTCCCGGTATGCGGGTTGAATAAGTTGACCTGAATTGAGTCGAAAGGAGGGGGATCAACCGGGCAGGGTGCTGAAGGCTTTAATGCTTGAAGATAGATGATCAATACTTATTCTTTAGGAAGGAGTATGTACATGAAGAAAAGATTTATCTTTGGCCTTGTTACAGTCTTAGCTCTAGTCTTAGCTTTGGGGGGAGTTGCGGGCTGCGGTTCTCAGTCCGCTGCTTCCGGAACAGCGGATAATGCCAAAAAAGGCCCGACTATTAAGATTTCGTCTAAGACCTTCACTGAAGCCTCTCTCCTGGGAACGATGACTTACCAGTATCTCAAAGGGTTGGGTTATCCCGTGGATAATAAAATGGGTTTAGGGGAACTGGCGGTCATCAGGCCTGCTCTGACCTCCGGACAAATCGACATGTACTGGGAGTACACCGGTACGGGCGTTATTAATTTGATGAATCATGCACCTGTTTATGATGAGCAGGAAAGCTACAAACTGATTAAGGACTGGGATGATTCTAAAAATGGCATTGAGTGGCTGGATTATGCTCCCCTTAATGACACCTATGGAATTGTCGTACGCCAAGATGTAGCCGCCAAGTATAATCTGAAAACGACCTCCGATTATGTGGCTCTCGTGAAAAAAGGCGAACACCTCAAGTTTGTCAGTTTCCCGGAATGGGACGGCCGGGCGGATGGCTTGCCGTCCTTTGAAAAGGCTTATGATTTCAAGATGCCTAAAGATGACATCGTCGATGTCGCAATGGGCTTAAACTATGATACCCTTAAAGCCCAAAAAGGGGACTTGGCTTTAGCTTTCACTACGGAACCGAGAATTGTCACAGATAAGCTGGTGATGCTCGAAGATGATAAAAAGGCGTTTCCTGTGTATAATGCCTGTCCTGTTGTCAGAAAGCAAATTGTGGAGGCCTATCCGACCTTAACAGCCGACCTCAAAAAGCTGAGCGAAGTGCTCGACACCAAAACCATTACAGAGCTGAACATGCAAGCGGACATAGAGAAGAAATCCGTTGAAGAAGTTTCTACGACTTTTCTGAAGAGCAAGGGATTACTGAAATAAAGATATATAACGATAAGAATGTTCGTTAGCTCCCCGGGTAAATGATACTTCAGATTGGCCACTTTGTGCCCTTGAATGCCTCTAGGCTTGGGGGTATAGGGTGGTCAATTATCGTTCTGAAGTGAAAGGCAGGATTTTAGATGCCAGGGATAGCTGAAACGCCGGAAGCCCAGAGGGAATTGACAAGGAAAAAGTTTGCCGGATTGTTCGGCGTGCCGGAGTTCGTTCTTCCTTATCTTCCATACTTTGTTACAGAGCGGGAAATGGCTCTGGTAATTCGCTTAGACGGCCAACGATGTTCGCTGCCTGAGATAGCTGGGAAATTAGGCTGTCCTGCGGAAGAAATTGAGGCTTTTTTAGAGGAATGTTATGTGGGAAAGCTCCTCCACCGGGAAGAAGTACAGGGGGAAATGGTCTATTGGGCGGCGGATTTCTACGAGCGCTTAGATTATTTGTGCAAATTTAAAGAGGATTATAGGGAGCTGGATCAGGAACTTCTCCAGGCTTTAGATAAGTGGTGCTATGAAACTTATGCCCGGAAAATGGCACCGTACCTTGAAGCCCTGGGCAAGGGAGAGTTCGTGGAGAGAGCACCGGAAACTTTTGAGCTGATAGAAAATTTGGAGAGATTATTGGCAGGGGTTCGCGAGATACGCTTGGTCCCCTGCAACTGCCGCCAATTAGCCGGGTGTGGCAGACCAACAGGGACATGTTTCAGTTTTGACGGTTCTATTACGGATCGGAGCTTAGGACGTGCCCTTACGAAGAAAGAAGCGAAAGAAATCATTTTGTCGGCTCATAAACAAGGGCTGATGCAGCAGGTGAACAGTGACTGGCGTACTCAAGGAGCGGCCTGGTTATGCAATTGTTGTGCGTGTTGCTGTTATCCTACGCGGTTGGCTCAGGAAAAAGGAACAAAGGGTGTGTTTCCGGTTGTTCAATACGTGGCCCGGCGTGACCTGAAGCGCTGCGCGCACTGCGGCGCCTGTGCCAGGCGATGTAATTTTGGGGCTTTTTTCCCGGGAGAGGCCGGGATTATAGTTGAAGGAAAGGTCCGGAAAAAAGTTGAGTTTGCTCCTGAGAAGTGTTGGGGCTGTGGAAGCTGTGTTGATGTCTGCGCCAAGGAGGCTATCCTTATGGTCCCCAGATAAAAGGTGTTCCGGAAAAGACTATTGATGTATCAGGTGCAGAGGAGGATATAGTGATGAGAAGGATTCGTTCCAACAGTACGGAACAGGGAACTCCGCTTTTAAGATGGGTTACGGAAAACCAACTGGAAGAGATTCATTTTGCCACCTTAGAGGTTTTGGAACGTACAGGTATTGTAGTCGATCATCCGGAGGCCTTGCGTTTGCTGACGGAAGCAGGCTGCCTTGTCAATGGGCATCGCGTCCGGATACCGGGCTGGCTGGTGGAAGAGTGCCTGCGCTTAGCTCCGCGCAAAATTGCCGTGGCAAACCGGCAAGGCCGGCGGGTCATGCCGCTGGAAAAGAATCGCACCTATTTCGGAACGGGATCGGATCTTCCTTTTACGATCGATCTCGAAACGGGAAAGCGGCGGCGCTCAACTAAGAGAGACGTGGAACTAGCCTGCCGGGTTATGGACTACTTGCCGAACTATGACTTTGTCATGAGTTATGCCATTGCCTCTGATCAGAGTGACAAAGTGAGCGACCTGCACCAAATGGAGGCTATGGTTGCGAATACGGCCAAACCTTTGCTGGTTACGGCCCATGATGAAGTTAATATGCGTGCTCAATTGGAAATGGCCGCCTTAGTCGCCGGAGGCAGGGAGAACTTGCGCCAAAATCCCTTTATGATGCTCTACTCGGAACCGATTTCTCCCTTAGTGCATACAAACGATGGCATCGGCAAAATGTTCGCTTGTTTTGAATATGGAGTTCCCGTTGTGTACACCCCCGGGATTTTAGCAGGTGCGACAACGCCGGTCACCAAAGCGGGTGCGATTGTTTTGATGAATGCAGAAGCTTTGGCAGGCGTGGTCATGGCTCAGCTGAAACAAAAAGGGGCGCCTATTATTATTGGCGGCGGGGCAACCCCTATGGATATGAAAAGCACCGTGACCTTATACGGGTCACCGGAAACTTTAATGAATTATGCCATCATGACTCAATTATCCCAGTATTATGGAATTCCCAATTTTACCGAGGCTGGGTGTGTGAATGCACCTGTCCCGGATGCCCAGGCCGGGATGGAGGCCGGCAACGGGATTTTAATGGCCCAGCTGATGGGGGCAAATCTGGTTCATGATGTAGGATATCTCGAAGGCGGAAAAACCGGTTCTTTGACCTTCTTGACCATGTGCGACGATTTTATCTCCAATGCCCGTTATATGGGCGGAGGTACGACTTTGAACGCAGAGACTCTGGCCGTCGATGTGATTGACGAGATAGGACCGGGAGGAAACTATGTGGCTCACCCGCATACGTATGAACATTTTCGCGAGGAGATTTGGGTGCCTAAGCAGTTCAATCGTTTGTTCTGGGAGGTCTGGGAGGAAGGGGGCGCCAAAACCGTAGAAGACCGCTCCAGGGAATTAGCCCGGGAAATTTTAAAGAACCATATGCCGGAACCATTGGAGGAAGCAGTTCGCACAGGCTTGGCGGAAATCATCGCTGAGACAGGGGAACGGAAAAAAGTCTCTCGCAGGAGATCCAGATAAACAACAGCAAATCAGCGTAAAAGGAGGTCTTGGCATGGGTGTAGGCAGTTCCCACGGGAATGGGTTGTATTTCCGGACTCTGACAGAAAAACAGGCCGAGGAGATTCATTTGGCCAGCTGCCAGATCCTTGAAGAAACAGGTTTGATAATTCACCACGAAGAGGCCGTGGAGATCTTGCGCAGTGCAGGAGCCCGCGTCGCGGGGGGGAACCGGGTTTGTTTTCCTTCTTTCCTGATAAAGCAAGCCCTCCAGTCCGCTCCTTCCCGGGTTACCTTATACAACCGCAAGGGAGAAGCAGCTCTTTACCTGGAAGGAACCAATGTGTATTTCGGTACGGGCTCGGATACTCTCAACTATTTAGATCCTTTCAGCCGGGAGCGGAGAAGCTGGCGCCAAGCGGATGTGGCTCAGGCCGTGAGAATTTGCGACGCTCTGCCGAATATCGATTTCGTAATGTCCATGGGTTTTCTTTCCGACGTGGAGCCACCTATGATCAACCGCGAGCAATATGCACTGATGGTGCAAAATACGATGAAGCCCCAAGTTGTGATCGCCGAGGACGGGGATACCTTGCTGGATATTATCGAAATGGCGGCAGTGGCTGTGGGAGGAAAAGAACGCTTGCGTCAGAAACCCCTGTTCATGATTTACACGGAGCCGACCTCTCCTCTGCAGCAGCCCAGGGAGTCTGTAGACAAACTCCTGCTGGCTGCGGAGCATGGGGTGCCCACAAATTTTGCCTGTGGCGGCGTTGCCGGTGCCTCGGTTCCCACAACGGTGGGCGGCGCCCTGGTTCTGGCCAATGCCGAGGCTTTAAGCGGCCTGATTCTGCATCAATTGAAGGCGCCGGGAGCTCCTTTCATTTATGGTTACGGCAATTCTCCTTTGGATATGAGAACCATGCAGGCTGTGTATGCCACGCCCGAGGCCATACTCTTCCAAGGGGGCATGGTTGATCTGGCGCATTACTACCGGCTTCCTTCCTGGGGCTATGCGGGATGCTGCAATTCTAAGGTTTGTGACGAACAAGCTCTGATGGAGTCAACTCAATTTACTCTGATGGGGGCTTTGCAGGGCTGCAATATTATGCATGATGTGTTTTATATGGAATTCGGCTTGACAGGATCTTTGGAATTGCTTGTGATCTCCAACGAGGTCATTGGGAGGACCAAACGCTTGCTGAAAGGTATCGACACGGATCGAGAGTCTCTGGGAGTTGAAGCAATCCGGCGGGTGGGTCCGGGAGGGAATTTCCTGGGAGATGATCACACTGCCGATCATTTCCGGGAGAACTGGCAAGCAGATCTTTCGGATTTCAACAGTTTTGAGGGTTGGACAGAAAGTGGAAGTCTGACGATGATTGAACGTGCCCGAACGAGGATTAAAGATATTTTAGCAACCTACCAACCGGAATCGCTTCCCGAAGACGTGAAGGCGGGAATAGCATCCATACTGAGAAAGGCAAGAGCAAAATTCGGCGAATCGGTGTAACACCTTGAGGCTTTTAGTGAGCTGATCTATGGTTTGGTCCAGGATGGTAGAGCTTTGCCTGTAAAATATTATGTCAGACGACGAAGAAGTTAGGGTTTAAAGGAGTGGATAGAGGATGGAACAACGGGAATGGAAAAACCTAACACTGGATATTCCGGAGATTTATCGCCGCATAGGGATGCCGGATGCTGATTCCGAGAGGAGCAGGAGTTTTCGTTCAGTTATTGAAAAGGTTCGTTTACAGGCCTTAGAGTTCATTGATGCGCGTTGCATTTTTGCTTATTTTCCGGTAAAGATCTCCGGGAGGGAGGAGATTCTTCTGGACAATCGATTTCCCGTTAAAGCTGCCGGGTCCTTTTTTGAAGGCGCCGAAGAGGTTATGGTAGCTGTGCAGACGATTGGCCCGCAGTTACTGGAGGAATCTGCCCGCTTGTTTCAAGACGGCGAAATGCTGGAAGGGATGATCCTCGACGGGTGCGGGACGGTGGCCGTGGACGAGGTCCTGGAGCTGATTCGGGGTCTGGCCATTGAACGGGCGAGCGGACAGGGACTGCAGACCGGGTATAATTTATGTCCCGGAGGCCGGCAAGTTCCCCTGGAAGTTCAAAAGACGATCTTTCAGCTTTTAGACGGGTCGCAAATCGGGGTGACCTTGACAGAGACACTGCTCATGTCACCCGTGAAGTCACACTCTTTAATGATTCCCTTGGGCAGATGCTTGAGCAAACCAAATTCATCCTGCGCTATTACCTGCGAAATGTGCTCAGGCCAGTATACATGTCCGCATAGTCGCCTCAAGTTCCAGAAAACCGGGGAATCGGCTGTGCCGGAAGAGGATTAGGGGGCTGCGCAAATGCTGGAGATAGAGATGACGGTGAATGGTCGGAAGCAAAGGCTGGGGATTAACCCCCGGGACCGGCTGATCGATGTTCTGCGCGATACTTTGAGGTTAACTGGGGCTAAGGAGGGGTGCAGCGGGGAAGGAGAATGCGGGGCTTGCACGGTGATCATGGATGGCCAGGCGGTCAATTCCTGTCTGGTATTGGCCTTTCAGGCCCGCAACCGTCAGATCATAACTATTGAAGGATTAGAGAAAAACGGAGAACTTGACCGGCTGCAGCAGGCCTTTATTGATCAGGGAGCTGTTCAATGCGGGTACTGCACTCCCGGGATGATCCTATCCGCCAAGGCTCTGCTTATGAACAACCCGCATCCGGAGGAAGCGGAGATTAGGACGGCTATTGCCGGGAATCTTTGCCGCTGCACCGGGTATGTCAAAATTATCAGGGCCATTCAGCAGGTTGCCGCAGCTACTGACGTTAGCGGCGATTTAAGTAGGCATTTCCCTACCGGAGAGCAAAAGGTAACCTCTGTCTGTGGAAATGGAGGCGGGAAGTAATGGGCGGAGAGTATCGGGGGTTTGACCTATTCGGACCAACGTCCCTGGGAGAGCTGATAGCCGGGATTAAAGGTTATAGCGGCCGGCTTGCTTTTTTAGCCGGTGGAACGGACCTGCTCATTGAACTCCAAAAAGGGCGGCAAAAGCCCCAGCTTGTGGTCGATTTATCTCAGGTTAAAGAGCTTTACGGTGTACAAAAGGAGAAAGATAGGCTGTCTATTGGCAGTATGACTACTTTCAGCCGTCTATCCCGGGAGTCCGCAGTTCGCGCCAGAGCCTTGTGTTTAGCTCAAGCCGCAGGACAAATCGGTTCGGCGCAAATCAGAAACAGGGGGACTCTGGGCGGGAATATCGCCAGCGCTTCGCCGGCGGGAGACAGCTTGCCGGGACTTTTAGTTTTGGAAGCGCAAGTCACAACCCTTGCACCGGAGGGGGCACGCAGAATTCCCATGGACCGGATACTGACCGGCAAAGGCCGGACCTGTCTCAAGCCCTCTGAGGTGATTACCGGAATTGAAATTCCCAGCGGCGGGAAACATTTTTTAAGTGGTTTCGAAAAGATAGGGAGTCGGAGCGCCGTATCGATTGCCCGTTTAAATATGGCAGTGGCTTTGAATTATGAGAAAACCGGCAAGGTTATCAAGGATGTGCGGATTGCCGTGGGGGCTCTGGGGGAAACGGCTTTTCGCCTGAGGACTGTGGAACAAGCCCTTGAAGGACAAAAGCTTGGGCCGGGCCTTTTGAGAACCTGGGAGGAAATGCTGGTAGAAGCTGTGGATGGAGCGATTACGGGGAGAAGCTCCCATCCCTACAAACGAGTGGCGGTCAGAGGTTTGGCCAGGACAATGGCCGCTAACCTTTGGGGTTCAGACCCGTCTTTGGGAGGAATGTTTTCATGAGTGGAGATTGCCTGAAGTATGTCGGCAAAACTCTGCCGATCCATGATGCCCCCGGCAAAGTTAGGGGGACGCTTAAATATACGGGAGACTTGAAATTTGACGGCATGCTGCATGCCAAGTTGCTATTCAGTCCCTGGCCTCATGCCAAAATTCTGTCGATTGACGCTGTGGAGGCTTTGAGCATGCCCGGAGTCGTGGGCGTCTTTACTCATGAAAATACACCTAAGACCGCCTATAACAGTCAGGTTTGGTTTGAAGGGCAGCAGGCCATGACCTCTGAGGATGAGCGGATATTTACGGATACGGTCCGCTATGTCGGAGATAGGGTGGCGGCCGTGCTGGCCGTTGATGACAAGACGGCGCGGGAAGCTCTGGGCCTGATTAAGGTGGAGTACGAAAAACTGCCCTTTTATCTGGACCCGGAAAAGGTTCCCGCTCAAGAAGGAGTGATTCATCCCGTTTCCGAACCTTTTTTCAGGAAGGAACTGAAATGCGGAAGCCCGGAGGAAGTTTTTGCAGGAGCGGAATTGGTGGCGGAAGACCGGATCGAAACCCCGAAAGTGCATCATGCCGCTCTGGAGCCGCATGTGTGTCTTGCCCTCCCGGATCACAACGGGAAAATCACGGTCTTATCGCCTTGCCAAATTATCTATGCGGTCCGCTTAAATGTGGCTAGGGTTCTCGGTTTGCCTTTCAATAAAGTCAGGGTTATCAAAACCCCCATGGGCGGTTCTTTTGGGGGAAAACAGGAAGTTATTTTAGAACCGCTCTGCGCCTATTTAGCCCTGAAGACGGGCAAACCTGTCAAAGTTGAGCTGGAGCGCAGGGCCTGTATTGCTTCGACCCGTACCCGCACTAAAGTAATCAGCTATGTCAAAACGGCGGCTGACCGCCAGGGAAAGATTTTGGCCAGGGACTTCCGGGTGCTTGCGGATACCGGTGCTTATACTTCGAACGGCGCGGCTCTCGTAACAGCCATGGGCAAAAAGCTGTTCCGGCTTTACCGGGTGGCCAATCAACGATACCAGGGTATGGCTGTGCACACCAATACTCCGGTTGCCGGGGCGGCCCGGGGGTACGGAACGCCGCAAATCATGGCTATTTCGGAAATCAATCTGGACCATACGGCCCGCAAGCTGGGCTTAGATCCCTTGGAATTTCGTTTAAAAAATTTAGTTCGGCCCAATGATCCCGATTTAAGCGGAGGGCCCTCTCTCGGGGATGCGCGGATTGTGGAATGCGCCCAGGAAGGGGCCGGGCTGTTTGCCTGGTACGCCAAGCGACGGAGGCCGCCAGGCCAGGGACGATTCCGCAAAGGTGTAGGAATGGCCTGCTGTACGCACGGAAACGGCTATTTTGGAGCGTTTCAGGATTTTGTGACGATGACCTTAAGGATGCTGGAAGATGGCAGCATGATTCTATTGTCCGGATTGCACGATTTGGGATGCGGCACCATCACCTCGATTAAGCAAATTGTGGCGGAAGTCATGGACATTGATCCCGGACGCATAGAAATGCCCGAAGGGGATACGGAGACGAGTCCTTATGATATTGGTTCCCAAGCGAGCAGGGTCATGCACGTCTGCGGCGGGGGTGCGCTGAAAATCGCCGAGGCGGTCAAAGAACTTTTCTCCGCTCAGGCCGCTTTAATTCTTGACTGTGCTCAGGATGACGTGGTGATGTGCGAGGAGATGGTTTGGTCCCGCCGGGACCCGGAAGGCAAATATTCCTATGGAGATATTGCCAGTCGGGCTCAGCGCCAAAATCAAACGGAAATTATTATCACGGAAACTTACCGGGCGACGGATAATCCCGGGTCTTACGGGGCAAATTTCGCCGAAGTTGAAGTGGATACTCTGACGGGACTGGTTAGAGTTTTGGATGTTGTGGCTGCTTTTGATGTCGGCAAAGCCATTAATCCCGGCTTTGTGGAAGGGCAAATTTACGGGGGAATACAAATGGGTTTAGGTATGGCTCTGACAGAAGATCTTGATATCGACCCTGTAACTGGTATAGTAAGAGGGGACAGTTTGGCAAACTATCATATTGTCAATGCGCCGGACATGCCGCCCGTTCGGGTGCTGCTCATAGAAAAAGGGGAAAATGACGGACCTTATGGAGCTAAAAGCATCGGGGAAATTGCAACCTGCGCGATAGCTCCGGCCATCGTCAATGCGGTAAACCACGCCTTAGGGACCGGGCTCAGTGTACTGCCTCTTACGCCGATGAGAATTCTGAGCGGCCTGAAAAAGAAGGAGGGTTAAGTGATGAACAGTAATCGTGATATCTCGCAAGCTATGACCGTTAAACTGGACGCCGTACTGCCTGAAGCCAAAGAATTTGCAGAGGGAATTCGCAGGGCTCCGGACCGTGGGTATAGTCTTACTCCGGAACAAACGAAGGTTGCCTTAAAGAATGCCTTGCGCTACGTGCCGGAAGAACTTCATGAAATTTTGGCTCCGGAGTTTTTGCAGGAGCTGCGCACCCGGGGGAGAATTTATGCCTATCGTTATCGCCCGGCAGGCAAACTGTCCGGGAAGCCGATTTCCGAGTATAAAGGGAATTGCATCGAAGGAAAGGCTTTTCAGGTCATGATTGACAACAATCTTGACTTTGACGTAGCCTTATACCCTTATGAGCTGGTTACTTACGGAGAGACGGGCAGTGTCTGCCAGAACTGGCTGCAGTATTGTCTGATTAAAAAGTATTTGGAAGTCATGACGGATCAGCAGACCCTGGTGGTGGAATCCGGTCATCCCGTGGGTTTATTCCCCTCGCGCCCCGAAGCCCCGCGCGTCATTATTACCAATGCTTTAATGGTGGGAATGTTTGATAATCAGAAAGACTGGGAAATCGCCGAACAGATGGGAGTGGCCAATTACGGCCAGATGACGGCGGGAGGCTGGATGTATATTGGTCCGCAGGGCATTGTCCACGGGACCTTTAATACCTTGCTCAATGCCGGACGCCTGAAACTCGGCGTGCCCCATGACGGGGATTTAAAGGGCTATTTGTTTATTTCCTCGGGTCTCGGCGGGATGAGCGGTGCTCAAGCCAAGTCGATTGAAATCGCCCAAGGTGTGGGAATTATCGCCGAAGTGGATGAGTCGCGCATTCAGACCCGGCATGAACAAGGCTGGGTTGCTAAAGTTTCAGCGGATTTGGAGGAAGTCTTTAAGATTGCCGCCGAGTATATCGCGAAGAAAGAACCTACGTCCATTGCCTACCAGGGCAATATTGTGGACCTGCTGGAGTATGCCGTGGAAAAAAACATCAAGGTGGATTTACTCTCGGATCAAACCTCCTGCCACGTTGTTTACGAAGGGGGATACTGCCCGCAAGGGATTACTTTTGCCGAGCGGACGAGGATGCTCGCTGGGGAGCGCGAAGAATTTAAGAAACTGGTGGACAAAAGTTTAAGACGTCAATACGAGTTGATTTCAGCGCTAGTTCAACGGGGGACTTATTTCTTTGACTATGGCAACTCATTCATGAAAGCGGTTTACGATGCCGGAGTGAAAGAGATCTCCAAAAACGGAGTGGATGAAAAAGACGGCTTTATTTTCCCGTCTTATGTGGAAGATATTATGGGACCGGAACTTTTTGATTACGGTTACGGGCCTTTCCGCTGGGTTTGCTTGAGCGGCAGGAAAGAAGACCTGCGCAAAACGGATGAAGCGGCGATGGCTTGCATTGATCCTAACAGGCGGGGCCAAGACAGAGATAACTATATCTGGATCAAAGACGCTGAGAAAAATAAGCTGGTCGTCGGAACACAAGCCAGAATTTTATATCAGGATGCCGAAGGGCGGATTAAAATCGCTCTCAAATTTAACGATTTGGTTCGCCAAGGTGTGATCGGTCCCGTGATGCTGGGACGCGATCATCACGATGTGAGCGGGACGGATTCACCCTTCAGAGAAACGGCCAATATCAAAGACGGAAGCAATGTCATGGCCGATATGGCCGTGCAAAGCTACGCCGGGGATGCCGCCCGGGGCATGAGCCTGGTGTCCCTGCACAATGGCGGGGGTGTAGGAATCGGCAAGGCCATCAATGGCGGCTTTGGCTTAGTTCTTGACGGGAGTGAACGTGTGGACAACGTCATTAAATCGGCGCTTCTCTGGGATGTCATGGGAGGAGTTGCCCGTCGTTCCTGGGCCAGGAATGAACATTCCATTGAGACGAGTATTGAGTTTAACGAGCGTTATGCCGGGAAAGGGCATATCACCATACCGTTCATTCCAAAGGACGAATTGATAGAGCGGGTGTGCAAGTAGAGGGCCGCGTTTATTTTACGTATGGAGGGAGCAGAAACATTGGCTTTAAAAGATATGGACCTGCGTGAATTCGGACTTGAGGTGGCTTCTTCGTCGCCTGCGCCCGGCGGGGGGAGTGTGGCGGCTTACGCGGGGACTCAGGGGTATGCTCTTGTTGCCATGGTTTGCCGCTTGACCATGGGGAAAGAGAAATTCGCCGCCGTTCAGGATGAGATGAAATCCTTGCTGGATACAGCTCAGATGAAGCAAGAGCTGTTGTTGTCCCTTGTGGACGAAGATACGGAAGGGTTCAACAGCGTGATGGAGGCTTTAGGGCTTCCGAAACAAAGCGAAGAGGAAAAAAGTCTGCGCCGTGAGGCTTTGGAAAAGGCTACGCTTAAAGCGGCAGAGATTCCTCTGCGGACCGCCCGGGAGTGTTTTAGCGGTTTGCGCCTGCTTCCGGGTTTATTGGACAAAGGGAACTCCAACGCTCTAAGTGATATGGGGGTAGCGGCTTTAATGTTTAAAGCCGGTTTGGAAGGGGCGCTCTACAATGTCCAAATTAATGCCCTGGGACTGAAGGCGGCTGATAAGAGAGAAGAACTCTTGGCGGAGTGCCAAACTCTGCGTCAGGAAGGGAACTTATTATTTGAAGAGTGTCAAAGCAAAGTTTTGGAACGGCTGCAATAGGGGAAAGAGTTAAGAACTGAGATTTTAGGGGGATTTGTACGTGGTAAAAATCGTGGAATGTATTCCGAATATCAGTGAGGGACGGCGGACGGAAGTTGTGGAAAAGATTCTTGATGAGGTGAGACAAGCAGCCGGTGTTACTTTGCTGGACTACTCCAGCAATGCGGATCACAATAGGACGGTCATCAGCATGATCGGGGAGCCGGGCAATGTTCTGGAAGCAGCCTGGAGGCTGATTGTCAAAGCCGCTGAGTTGATTGATCTTGATCAGCATCAGGGAGAGCATCCTCGCATGGGGGCGACAGATGTCGTGCCTTTTGTTCCCGTGCGGGGAATGACAATGGAAGAATGTGTGGACCTCGCTAAGACCCTGGGAGAACGCGTGGGCAGGGAGCTGTCAATTCCCGTCTATCTTTATGAGAAAGCGGCAACTCGGGCAGAGCGCAGGAATTTGGCCGATGTACGCCGGGGACAGTATGAGGGCCTGAAAGAAAGCATTAAAACGCCGGAAAGAACCCCGGATTATGGTCCCGGTGTTTTGGGCAAGGCCGGAGCGACAGCCATTGGCGCCCGTCCGCCTTTGGTAGCCTTTAACGTGAACTTAGGGACAACGAATCTGGAGATCGGTAAAGCGATTGCCAGGGGAATTCGCGGGAGCTCAGGCGGATTTGTCAATGTCAAGGCTTTAGGAATCGATCTTTCCGAGCAGGGAATGGTGCAGATTTCCATGAATATGGTGGACACCCAGGGAACTCCCTTGTACCGGGCCCTGGAATTTATTAAAACGGAAGCGGCACATTATGGGGTGCCTATTGTGGGCAGTGAGATCGTAGGGCTGGTTCCCCTGGATGCGATGCTGGATGCCGCAACCTATTATTTAAAACTCCACGATTTTTCAAGTGAACAAATTTTAGAAAAACGGGTCTTTGGCTTTTAAAACGATTCTCTGGCCGTATGCGGCGTCAAGATGTCTGAGTGATGAGGCCGTGGGGGTAAAACCCGACAGGGGTTTCAGATTAGATTTTGAGGAGATGGTGTGATGAAGCATGCTGATCTTTTGATCCATTCGGCTGCTGCCTTGGTAACGATGGCGGGGCATTCGGCTGGCCCTGCCCGTGGCGCTGCAATGTCGGAGGTCGGGTTGATTGAAAATGGCGCTGTCGCTGTCCGTGAAGGCAACATCGTGGCCGTAGGTTTGACGGAGGATGTTCTGGGAAGCGAGTGGCTGGGTCCCGATACCGTTCAAATAAATGCCCAAGGGAAAGTTGTGACGCCGGGATTCGTCGATCCCCATACCCACGTGATTTACGCCGGTTCACGCGAGCATGAATTATCCTTGAAGCTTAAAGGAGTTCCCTACCTGGATATTCTTAAACAGGGCGGGGGAATTCTTTCCACGGTTCGCAGCACTCGACAGGCTACTGACGAGGAACTTAAAGCGCAAACGAGCCGCCGTCTCAGGACAATGTTAAGCCTCGGTACGACAACTGCTGAAGTCAAAAGCGGCTATGGGCTGACCCTGGAAGAAGAGCTCCGAGCGCTGCGCCTGATCAAAGAATTGGATCAGGCGCAGCCAATCGATCTTGTCCCGACCTTTATGGGGGCCCATGCTGTCCCGCCGGGATACAGTGAAGAAGAGTTTACGGATATTGTTGTCAATGATATGCTGCCCCAAGTTGCTTCTGAGGCTCTTGCCGAGTTCTGCGATGTTTTTTGCGAACCGGGGGTTTTTAGTGTTCAATCAAGTGAAAGGATTCTGAAAAAAGCCAAAGAATTGAACTTAAAGCTGAAAATCCATGCGGATGAACTGGATTCCGCCGGAGGAGCTGAGTTAGGGGCTAAACTGGGGGTTACGAGTGCCGATCATTTGCTGCAGGCTTCAGACGAAGGGATTGCAGCTTTAGCCAAACAGGGGGTCATTGCGGTGCTCCTGCCGGCGACTTCCTTTAATCTGGCTAAAAACTCCTATGCAAGGGCAAGGGCGATGCTGCAAGCCAATGTGCCTCTGGCCTTGGCCACAGATTCCAATCCCGGATCATCACCGACGGAGTCCATGCCGCTGGTTTTGACCCTGGCTTGCCTTTATCTCCGTCTCACCCCGGAAGAAGCACTGACCGCGGCAACCATCAACGCCGCCCATGCTGTCGGCAGGTCCGACCGGGCGGGCAGTTTGGAAGTGGGCAAGCAGGGGGATATTCTTGTTCTTGACGTGCCCAATCTTAACTATTTGCCCTATCATTTCGGGCATAACCCTGTGAACATGGTGATAAAACGCGGCAAGATAGTTTGGGAGGCTTAATCGGCCTTAATGTAACTTAAAATAGCCTAAGATGATAAGTATGACGGCATGAGCAAGGAAAGCGTCCTCTCTTTAAATTTAGAACAGTGGGGAGAGAACGTTTTCTTTTTATGTAACGAGTCAAAATTTCAGAGGTTTAAGTTTTTGTGCTTTGTTTTTCTTAATCAAGAAGATTTACGATCTAAAAATGATTTATTGCAAGGGGAACAAAAAGAGGAGTTTTACTACTCGCAAAAGAATAGTACATAAAGGATCATGTACGCTATTCGCTTAGCTTATTGGTCGGCCAGCAAAGAAAGAGGGGATAGGACAGTGCACTATGTAGAATTCTTAAGACTTTTAGAGAAAGAACTTGTCGTTGCCCTGGGATGTACGGAGCCGGTGGCGATTGCTTATGCGGCCGCTTTGGCCAGGAAGCATGTCAAGGGTGACGTTGTTTCCTCCGTCAGCGTTCTGGCTAGCGCCAATGTTATAAAAAATGCCATGGCGGTTACGATTCCCGGCACAAAAGGGAGCGGAGTCAATTTAGCGGCTGCTTTAGGAGTTGTTGCCGGAGATGCTTCCAAAGGGCTTGAAGTGTTGAACGGCTTGATGCCCCGGGACGTTGAAATGGCCAAGGAAATGATTAAAGCAGAAAAAATCAGAGTCGATGTGGCCGATACTTTGAAAAAACTGTACATTGAAGTTGTAGTGGCAACGTCTCAATCTTCCGCGAAAGTGGTTATTGCCGACGAGCATACTCAAGTGGTTTACTTGGAAGCCGACGGAGACATCATCCTTGACCGTCTTAACGAAGATGCGCGGGATGAGCGGGAAAAGAAAACGGACTCTTTTTTATCCCTTGATGCCATATGGGATTTTGTGCAGGCGGTTGACCTTCGGGATCTGGGCATTATAGAAAAGGCCATTGAGCTTAATACCAACATTGCTATGGAAGGTCTAGCCAATGAGTATGGTTTGCAAGTTGGTAAGACGATTCAGGAAAGCGTTCGCAAAGGGATCTTTGCCGATGATTTGATAACCCAGGCCATGGCTCTGACAGCAGGTGCCTCAGATGCCCGAATGTCGGGAAGCACTCTGCCGGTTATGAGCAATTCGGGAAGCGGCAACCAGGGGATTTCCGCCACCTTGCCGGTTGTTGCCGTCGGGCAGAATTTGCATGTCTCTCATGAGCAGCTCCTCCGGGCCGTGACTCTGAGCAATTTGATCGCCATATATATTAAGACAAGGATCGGTCGGCTTTCGGCTCTTTGCGGGGCAACGGCCTCGGGGACAGGCGCGAGTTGTGGGATTGCCTATTTGCTTGGGGGAGGCAAGGGGGAAATCAAAACAGCCATTCAGAATATGCAGGGCAATGTCAGCGGAATGTTCTGTGATGGCGCCAAAGCGGGATGTGCTTTAAAGCTCTCGACTTGTACAAGTACGGCTGTTCAGTCGGCGATTATGGCTATGGCAGGAATAGCCATTCAGTCCACAGACGGAATTATTGAGAGTACCGCCGAGCAAACGATTGAAAACCTCGGCCGTTTGGCTGCTCAGGGCAGCCGGGAAATGGACCGGATTATTCTTGATATTATGGTCAATAAGAAAGTTTGCTAAGTAAGGGTCAATAGGTTTAAGTTTCCTATAACTTTAAGTATGCAGTCGGGTCATAAAGCCCTGATAGGATTTTTGAAATCCTCAAAAAAGAGTCCCATAGCAATGCGGTGAAACTGCATTAGCTGTGGGGCTTTTATAAATGTGTAACCAGACGGCCGCCTAAGCACCCTAAGTTTTCTTGCTAAAATACATGTTCATCCTCTTCTGAAAACCGAAAGGGTCAGAAGGTATACAGGGGAATCTTTTGTCGAATCATGATATAATGAGATCGTTTGGAGGAACGGAAATGAACATTATGGCGGTTGAGAACTTAGCGAAAAGTTATGGCGAAAAGGTTCTTTTTAAGGATATTTCCTTTGGGATAGACGAAGGGGAAAAAATCGGGATCATTGGCGTGAATGGAACGGGTAAATCCACACTGCTTAAAATCCTGGCAGGTGTTGAGCAGCCGGATCAAGGTCATGTAGCGATGGGGAATAATCTTCGTTTAGAATTTCTTCCTCAGAACCCGGAGTTTGAAGATGGGGCGACGGTATTGCAGCAGGTTTTCAAAGGAAATTCCCCCGTCATGAAATTGTTGCGCGAGTATGAAATGGCTCTGGGAAAATTAAATGAGCAGCCGGAAAATGCAAGCCTCCAACAAGCCGTAATTTCCCTTGGGCAGCAGATGGATGAACTGGATGCCTGGCAGCTGGAAAATGAGGCCAAGACGATCCTCACCAAGTTAGGAATTTCTAAATTTGATTTGCTCGTGGGAACTCTGTCGGGTGGACAAAGAAAGCGTGTGGCTTTAGCCAGCGCTTTGATCAATCCCACGGATATGCTGGTTTTGGATGAGCCGACCAACCATATCGACAATGACACTGTCGATTGGCTGGAACAATATTTGAATAAACGTAAAGGCGCCTTGGTTATGATTACCCATGACCGGTATTTTCTTGATCGGGTAGTAGGCCGGATTATAGAGTTGGATCAAGGCAACATGTACGCTTATCCCGGAAATTATAGCCGCTTTTTAGAATTAAAGGTAGAACGTGAAGAACAAGCTGAGTCGAACGAAAGAAAACGCCAAAATCTTTACCGCAATGAGCTGGCCTGGATGCGGCGCGGTGCTCAGGCCCGGACGACTAAGCAAAAAGCCAGGATCGAGCGGTTCGAAAAGCTTCAGGCAAGTAAACCGGCGCTGCATAATGAGCGGTTGGAGATCATTGCGGGGGCCTCTCGTTTAGGGAAAAAAATTCTGGAATGTCACACGGTGCAAAAGGGGTTCTCAGGCCGAGGCCTGGTGATTAAGGATTTTAGTTATGTTTTTTTGAGAAACGATCGGATAGGGATTATCGGCCCGAACGGCAGCGGCAAAACAACTCTCTTAAATTTGCTGGCCGGGCGCTTGGCTCCGGATCAGGGTGCGGTTGAGGTGGGGTCAACCGTTAACATCGGCTATTTTGCCCAAGAAAATGCGGCGCTGCATCCTGATTTGCGTGTCATTGAGGAAATCAAAACTGTGGCTGAGGTGATTCCGACGTCTGACGGCGGTTTTTTGACGGCCTCCCAAATGCTGGAGCGGTTTTTGTTTCCTCCGGCTCTGCAGTGGACTCCGCTCAGCAAACTTTCCGGCGGTGAAAAAAGAAGGCTCTATCTGTTGAAAATTCTCATGGGGGCTCCCAATGTCCTTTTATTGGATGAGCCGACGAATGATTTGGACATTCAGACCTTGACGGTATTAGAAAATTATCTTGATGACTTTCCCGGTGCAGTTGTTGCTGTGTCTCATGACCGGTATTTTCTGGACCGCGTGACAGACAAGATCTTTTCTTTTGTAGGGGGAGGTTCTATTCGTTCCTATGTGGGAAACTATTCGGATTACCGGGAACAAGTGTATGCCGCCGAGCAGCTGAAAACGCAGGTTGCTCAGCAGGAGGTTCTGCGCAAAACCATTGCTCGTCAGGAGGATAAGCACGAGCCGGAACGCCAAAAAGAACGTCCCCTCAAGATGACCTTTAAAGAGCAGCAGGATTTCGCGCAAATTGACGCTCAAATAGCTCAGGCTGAAGAGGCTCTGCAGTGTAACCAGCAAATGCTCAATGAGGCCGGCGGAGATTTTACAAGGCTGACCGAGCTGGCCAAAGTTCAGCAGGAACTGGAAGAAAAACTAAATGAACTCATCGAACGCTGGACATACCTTAATGAATTGGCCGAAAAAATTGCTCAGGGTAAAGGAGCGATTTAGCCTTGCGGATAACTAATGTAAAGATTAGAGTTCTTGTAAAATGAGGGCCGTTTGCTGTTTGCTGATTTCGGCCTGGGAATACCCGTTTAGTGGCGGGTTGTGATATGCTAAGAGTCACGGTTAGGCAAACTTGTATCGAGTAATGACTGATGGGAGATAATTTGATGGATGACAAAACTCTTGAGCAGATGAAAAAGATTCTTGCGGATAAAAAATTGAAGAGTTCGCAGCAAGGCGGCCCGGTTAAGGCTACGCCAAAAATCGGTGAAGCGAGAAAGGGTATTAAGCGGCGTAAAGTCGGAGGCATGTTTGATAAGTAAGGAGAGAAGATACGTTTAATGAGCATACTTAATGTGGAAAATGTGAGCCATGGTTTTGGCGGGCGTAAAATCTTGGAAGAGGTTAGTTTTCGCCTGCTGAAAGGCGAGCACGTAGGCCTTGTGGGGGCTAACGGAGAGGGAAAGTCCACCTTTTTGGATATCATCACGGGAAAGCTGATGCCGGACAAAGGAAAAGTGGAATGGTCGAATCGGGTCACGGTTGGGTATCTGGATCAACATACGGTGTTAAGTAAAGGGAAGACTATTCGCGATGTCCTTAAGGAAGCTTTTCAGGGAATGTTTGATTTGGAAGCTGAGATCATGACCTTATATGAGCGCATGGGCAATGTTTCTGACTCGGAAATGGACAAACTTTTGGAAGACGTCGGAGAAATCCAGAATATTTTGGAACATAACGGGTTCTATACTTTAGATGCCAAGATTGAAGAGGTTGCCAACGGATTAGGTCTGGGAGAGATTGGTCTGGACAAAGAGGTCACGGACTTAAGCGGGGGACAACGGACAAAGGTTTTACTGACAAAGCTTTTATTGCAGAGTCCGAGTATTTTGATTTTAGACGAACCTACAAATTTTTTGGATGTTGAGCATATAGAGTGGCTAAAGCGTTATCTGATTAATTATGAAAATGCTTTTATTTTAGTGTCCCATGATGTTCCTTTCTTAAATGAGGTTATCAATGTCATTTATCACGTGGAAAATGCCAGTTTGACTCGCTATACCGGAAACTACGAACAATTTATGCAGCTTGTCGAAATTCGCAAGCAGCAGGAGATTAAGGCTTACGATAAGCAGCAGAAAGAAGTTGACCGTTTAGAGGACTTTATTGCCCGCAATAAAGCAAGAATTTCTACGACGGGACGGGCTAAGAGCCGTCAGAAGCAGCTGGATAGAATGGATCTTCTGGAGAAGCCTAAAGAAAAGATTACCCCGACCTTTAAATTCCGAGAGGCAAGGGCGCCGGGCAAAATGATTTTTGAGGCTAGAGAGATTGTTTTAGGGTATGATGAGCCTTTGACGCGGCCGCTGAACCTGACGTTGGAGAGAGGCCGCAAAGTGGCGATTCGAGGGGTTAATGGTTTAGGAAAATCCACGCTGCTCAAGACCCTTCTCGGTTATATCGATCCGATTTCCGGAGTGGTCGAACTTGGAGATTACCTCTATCCCGGTTATTTCGAACAGGAGTCAAGCCGTAAAAATGAGAAGACGGCTTTAGAAGAAGTCTGGAATGAATTTCCCGGTTTGGCGAATGCCGAAGTCCGGGGAGCTTTGGCTAAATGCGGTTTAACCAGCGAGCATATTGCCAGCAAAATGATGGTCTTGAGCGGGGGAGAAAATGCCAAGGTCCGCTTATGCAAACTAATGCTTAAGGATGTGAACTGGCTGGTTTTGGACGAGCCGACGAATCATTTGGATGTGGAAGCTAAAGCAGAGTTGAAAAAAGCGATCACTGATTATAAAGGAACAGTGATTGTCGTTTCCCATGAACCGGAATTCTATCAAGATTGGGTGACGGATGTCTGGAATCTGGAAGAGTGGACGACAAAGATAGTCTGATTACTTCACACGTTTTTTCCAAATACGAATTAAAAATTAAGTCTCTTAATTTTACTGGAATCTTCCTCGGATATTAATTAGGGGAAGATTTTTTATGTCAAAGCTGCTTTGCGCTGTATACCCTATCTGCCGCGGTATGAGCACGGCTGAGCCAAGTGTTGTCCTTTTTAAAACTCGCCAACAAGCAGGGTAATTGAAAAGATGATGGATGACAGGTGTTAGGTCTTGGTGATTTTTTCACAAATTCTTTAATCAATGTTCACAGATAAGTTTTGATTACTTGGTACTATACCAATAGAGTTAAATTACGGTAATTATGTGGTATAGCTTCAGATGAATCATCTTGGCTATCAGGAAAGGCGGAAAAGAGAGTGAAGATTAGAACTAAACTGCTCGGCTCGATTTTAATTGTCATAATTATTTTTCTTTTGGGCAATATTTTTACCCTTAGTCAAATCAATCAGATGCAAACCGATGTCAATAACATAGACCAGAAACAACTGCCCAGTATGATGGACGTAGATCTTATAAACATGGACATTTCAGATGTCCAAAGACTGTCAGAAGCTTATGTTTTGGAAACCAGCGATAAAAAAGAAGATCTTGAAAAACAATTAAATGCTACACTTGATGAGATCTCCCAGACTTCTAATCGTCATCAAAGCTATATCACAACTGCGGAGGAACGCCAGTTATTTGCTAAA
>NZ_JAVHUW010000077.1 GCF_030954495.1 Candidatus Desulfosporosinus nitrosoreducens
AGCTTTCCATCGTTTGCTTGTGATTCAAACGCTTGAAGAAGTTCCTTTTCTTCAAGTTCAGTCAGGTATCGTTTATTGCCTCCTTTACGGTTTTCTCCAAGGATTGGCTGAAGGCCTATTTTAAAATACTTGCTGATAATGTTGTTTACAGTTGCGGCAGGATATCCAACAACTTTCGCGATGTCTTTTGACGGCATACTCTCTACAGCCCTCAGTCGTAATACAAGTAACCGCTTTATTTCAAATTTGTTGTCCGCTTCGTTTTCTGCTTTTAAGATCTCTTCAATCTGCTCTTCGGTAAAACTTTTCCTTCTCATTTCAGATACACACCTTTAAACGTTAGTATGTATCAATTATATCATAAAAAGGGAATCAATATAATATTTCAAACGCCAAATAGTATAAGGTTCATGATAGTGAGTTTAAAAAGAAAAGGTTGACACATCCGGCGTTAAGAAGAATGTGCCAACCTTTTTTATACAGTCGGAAAGTATAACCTTCGGTTGTATACTTTCCTTCTGCATAAGTGCAACCAACGGTTTCGTCTTCGCTAAGGCTCGGCGAAGCCGGGTTTTCTTTATACTATGGTTAAACAAATTTTTTTTCATTTGACGGCAGGGTAGAGAAGCCCCATGGAGTTCCGCTACGCAGGATTTAAAGAAGTAAGCGGCAAAAGTTTAATTCTCTCTTCCTTAAAAATGAGGGAGGGGGAATTTTTACAAGTGAGTTAGCATCATATATAATGAAAGTACGATTTATTGACGCTGGATTTAAACTTGGAAGATTGCTGAAAATTTATGAAAGGAAAAGGTTAGGTTTTCCGAGTTGCTTAACCAGGAAAGTATCATAGAAGGTCTGTTTTGGAGTCTTCTCAAGGTTCTGATTGCTTTTTTATTGGTAGGAATCAATGGGATTTTTGTGGCGGCTGAATTTTCGATGGTTAAGGTCCGCAAAACCCGTTTGGCGGAATTAGCGGAGAATGGTTCCCGTCGGGCTCAAACCGCTCTGGATGTCACCTCGAAACTGGACGCTTATTTGTCAGCGAGCCAACTGGGGATCACCTTAGCCTCACTGGGGTTGGGCTGGCTGGGGGAACCAGCGGTTGCAACCCTGATTGAACCCTTGTTTTCAGGGCTGGGCGGCTGGGGAGAGGTTTACACAGAAACCATTTCGATAGTCATAGCCTTTTTAGCCATCACTTTCCTGCACATCGTCCTTGGGGAACTCGTTCCGAAATCATTGGCTATTCAAAAGGATGAACTTACGGCCTTATCGACAGCCGGTTTGCTAAAATGGTTTTATCGGGTTTTCTACCCGGTCATTTGGGCGCTCAATAATCTGGCCAATTTAGTGTTGCGTCTCTGGAAAATCCAGCCGGCTAACGAGCAGGATCTTGTCCACAGTGAAGAAGAACTGCGGATGTTGGTTGATGCCAGCCAAAGGCACGGTTATTTGGATAAAATGGAAGGAAAACTTCTGGACAACGTATTTGAGTTCTCAGATCGCATTGCCAGTGAAGTTATGATTCCCCGGCAAGATATGGTCTGCATTTTTCTTCAGGATACCTTCCCTGAGATTCTCGAGATTGTAAAAAAATATGGACATACCCGTTACCTGCTTTGCGATGATGATAAGGATCATGTTTTAGGGCTGGTACATATGAGGGACATCTTCTGGCTCCAGGAACAATCCGCGGAAAAGGATATCACCCAGATTAAGCGCGATATCCTGGCCGTTCCTGAGGGGATGCCTATTTCACGCTTAGTTCAAAAAATGCGCAGCCAACGGACCCATATGGCTGTTGTCGTCGATGAATTTGGAGGAACCGCCGGCCTCGTCACGATTGAAGATATGCTGGAAGAACTGGTGGGAGAAATCTATGATGAATTTGAGCTGGAGCAGCCGCCTATTGAAAAGCTGAACGATCAAGAGTATATCCTCAACGGTCGGGTGTTAATGGAAGAAGTTTCCGAGCTGCTGGAAATTCAGCTTGAGGAAGAAACTGTTTCCACTATTGGCGGGTACGTCTTTTCCCGCTTAGGCCGTAAACCGGTAAAAGGAGATGTCGTATATTTTGACGGTTTTCTCTTTGAGGTTCTGGAAGTCAACGGCTTTAGAATCACTAAAGTTAAGGTAACGCGCAAACCGCTCCAACCTAAAAGTGATGTAGAGATCCTGGGGAATGATGAACCTTGATGAGGCTGTATGAAAACTCAGCCCCCAAAATTCAAAGTAGTTACAACGTTCGAAAAGCGTCCTCCTTTCACTGTCAGTTCAAAGTGAAGTGAGGGCGTTTTTCGAATGTTGTAACGATAGAGGCCAAAATGGGGCTGTGAAAACAACATAAATAAGTTTTAACACAGCCCCATTCGGTGTTAAGGGTCTTCTCCTACAGAATCCTGATCTCTTTCTCTTTCAGCCAGAATTCAACTTGAATCAAGAAGGCAAAGAGCTGAGGAATGTCCATGAGCTGACCGAACCAAGGACGGCCTGAGGGCAAGGTATCGGAGAGTTTCATGAGGTCTTCCAAAGCGGGAAGGTTAATGAGGGGCAGAAGAGGAGAATTGGGATCGGACAGGATTTCGCGGAGCCAGGAGCGAACGGATTCCAGATAGTTGGGATGGTGGGTTTTGGGATAGGGGCTTTTACGGCGCCAAAGTACGTCGTCGGGGAGAACTCCTGTAAGGGCGTGACGGAGGATTCCTTTTTCCCGGCCTTCCAGGGCTTTCATCTCCCAAGGAATATTCCAGGCATATTCGACAATCCGATGGTCGCAGAAGGGAACACGGACTTCCAAGCCGGTAGCCATAGTCATGCGGTCTTTGCGGTCAAGTAACGTAGGCATAAAACGCGTGATGGTTAAATAGGAGATCTCGCGGATTCGGGCCTCGCGCTGCTGCTCCTTGACGGTTCTGCTGTCTTGATGTACAGGCGCAGAGCCGGGGAGTTTGGGGATTTCGGCCAAAGCTTCTTCGTACCGATTGCGGATATATTCGTAGGGTTGCAGGTAGTCGATCAGTTCGGGGGACAGAACTTGCAGACGATTTTCCACATGCAGTGCCCAAGGGAATGTCTCGGCGGCGAGAGAGTCCGGACGGTGAAACCAAGGGTAGCCTCCGAAAACCTCGTCGGCACATTCTCCGGATAGTCCTACAGTAACGTGTTTCTTAATTTCCTGGGAGAAGAGCAAAAGGGAGGAATCAACATCCGCCATGCCGGGAAGGTCACGTGCCGTTGCCGCTGCTTTTAAAGCCTCAACAAGGTCAGGGATCGTGAAGGTGCATTTCGTGTGCAGGGTAGAAAAAGCTTGGGACATCCGTTCGATCCACGGGCCGTCAGCGTCCGGCTGAAAATCGTTTGGTTTAAAATATTTATCGTTGTCTGCGTAATCTACGGAGAAAGTCGGCAGGGGTCCTTTTCCTTCATAGGCAAAAGTGTTGGCGGCAATGGCTGTAATGGCGCTGGAGTCCAGTCCGCCCGAAAGCAGGGTCCCGATCGGTACGTCGGATACGAGTTGGCGTTGGACAGTATCCAGAAAAAGGTCCCGAATTTTCGTAGAGGTCTTGGCAAGATCATCCGCATGGATGTTATTAGGCAAGGCCCAATATTGATGAATTTTCAGGCCGTTGTTAGAATAGATCATGCTGTGGCCGGGCCTTAATTCGGAAACACCTTCAAAAACTCCGTTGCCCGGGGTGCGGGCCGGACCGATAAAGAAGACTTCTGATAGTCCGTTTTTTCCGATCAATGGAGGCAGTTCGGGGTGTTTAAGCAATGCCTTTAGTTCTGAGGCAAAGAGCAGGAAACCGTTTTGTTCGCTGTAAAAGAGAGGCTTCACTCCCAAGCGGTCTCTTGCGGCAAATAAATGTTGAGACTGGCCGTCCCAAATGCCGAAAGCAAAGATTCCGTTAAGACGGTCCACACAGGATGGTCCCCATTCCATGTAGGAGAGAAGTACGGCTTCAGTATCCGAATGTCCTTCAAAATGATAGCCGCGACTTAAAAGTTCCGAGCGTACTTCCTGAGTATTATATAATTCACCATTATAAATGAGAGTATAAGTATGTTCTCCACGTTGGCGAATCATAGGCTGCAGCCCGCCCTCCGGATCAACGACAATTAAACGGCGGTGTCCCAAGGCGGCGTGAGGCGAGAGCCAGTACCCGTCAGCATCCGGTCCTCGGGGCGTAAGGGTTTCAGTCATTCGCCCCAGCACCTCTTTTTGAGACGATAAATCCCGTTTCCAATCTATCCAACCGACAATTCCACACATTTTGCTTCGTCCTCCTTATTTAAAAGATAATCATTATCAATTAACCTCCTACACTTTATGCTTGAAGCATACAATAGTTTACGGTGGCCCTTTAGATTTAGGGAATCATTTTTCAGCCTAATTGACGTCTTTTCTTGAGTTATTTCCGGGATTCTGATTTGGATTCTAGGAATTTGTACATTTTGGTTTTAAAATACGACAAAACCTTTGGAAAAATACTCTAAAGAATAGTTTTTTGCTTCCTTACGTTGACGGCATGGGCAGACCTGCCTGCACACAGTTTTTTTCCCTTGCATACAATAGCGTGATTATTCATTGAAACGGGGTTGATAGAATGGCAGTTTATCAACAGAGTCCCAGAGGCCATAATCACGGAAGCGTAACGCATACCTCCTGTGCCCAAGGGCATGTTCATCAGTGCTTGGATATTACGGGTCCGCCGGTTCCGACACCCGATGGAAGTCATGTTCATCATTCTGAAAGCTGGGTTATGTATGAGCATGGACACTCTCATTATTACAAATCTGTCTCCGGGCCGTCCTTACTTTTACCAGATGGTTGGCATGTACATGATTGGAATTTTTATACAACGATGGATGCAGGGCATTGCCACCATGTATCGGGCCCCGATATGCCTGCTCAAGGAGTTTGAACAAAGAAAATAATTAAAGATGTTAAATATATATAGCTACTTTGCACCATTGAAGAGTGTGAAGTAGCTATTTTAATGATTTAATCGATCTGATTCCATGTTGCTTAGGGAGATTTGGCTGATGCTGCACCAGGTCAACCCCGATGAGGACAATGCCAACCTGGATCTGGGGTGGTTTATTCATGAAATGAGCTATACTTGGATTCTCCAAGGAAGGATTCTATGATGAAGATTAATTAGTTAACTTCAGATCTGACCGAGCTTGTTAAGATGTTTGGTCTTTTATAAGAGTCTATGTTGAGATGTTATGATATAGAAAAATGAAGGAGAATGCTACATGCCATCTACTCATAAAGAATCGTCGCTATTGTATACTTATTCGGACTATTTGACCTGGCCGGAAGATGAGCGCCGGGAACTTATTAACGGAGTTCCCTAAAATATGACCCCGGCATAATTTTGACGGAATAGATCATACCATGAGCTTAGATTTGAAGGTGATATGATGGCCAGCCTGTTAGACCTAATTAAAACCGCGGGGATGGATGCTGTGTGAGCTTCCAATCCAGTACATGTGATGTTTGGAGAAGCCGTTACAGTAGATCCGCTGAGTGTAAAAGTCGATCAACGCTTTACGCTGCCGGCGGACTTTTTAATTGTGCCGGAAAGCCTCACTCGGTATGAAGTTGATCTAAGGCATACTCATCAGTATATAGATGATAGTAATTCAGGAACCACGTCTGAGGCATTGACAACTAAACTAATTATCCGTCCCGGGCTTGAAGCAGGGGATAAGGTTTTATTGCTCCGTTTTCAGGGCGGCCAAAGATATTTGATTCTCGACAAGGTGGTGACGACATGATACCGACCGGTGGAAGTATCAGTAATGGTGTGATCGAAGAAACAGTGCAGCCGTCCCTCACCTGGAAGCTGGACGTGGAGAAACAACGAATTATCGGCAGCCTGGACGGACTTGAGGCGGTTAAGCAGGCTGCTCTTAAGATCTTGCAAACCCCTCGTTTCTGTTACTTGATCTATACGGCAAACTATGGTTCTGAGTTGGAGACCTTGATTGGAATGAATCAGGTCTTTGTGAAATCAGAAGCTGCCCGGATGATCCGGGAAGCCTTGACTCAGGATGACCGAATCACCAGCGTTGAGAACGTCGTCATTACGGTTATGGGAGATAGTTTGCTGATCGAATTTATCGTGGTGAGTACGTATGGCGAATTTGAGATGGTGCGGGAGGTGATCTCCTAAGTGTATGAGGATCAAACCTATGATGCGATACTAACAAGAATGTTGGCCCGGGTCTCGGATAAGGTCGATAAACGCGAGGGGTCCCTGGTCTTTGACGCCCTGGCAGCTGTAGCGGCGGAACTGGCCCAGTTTTATGTGGAACTAAATATTAACACAACCCTTTCCTTTGCTGATACGGCTACCGACGAGTACTTGACCCGCCGTACTGCGGAGTTTGGCGTGAACCGTGAAGAGGCGACAAAAGCGCAGCGCAAGGGTGAGTTTTTCGACAGCAATGGTATGCCTATGGATATTCCGTTAGGTAGTCGTTACGGAATCGGCGGACTTGCATATACAGCTTTAGAGCAAATCAGTACCGGTGTCTACATTTTAGAGTGTGAAACCGCCGGAGTGGTCGGTAACCAGCAATTTGGGAATCTGCTCCCCATTATTCAGGTCGACGGTCTGGCCAGAGCAGAGCTTGAGGATGTACTGGTACCAGGCGAAGAGGAGGAAGAGAACGAAACACTGCGAACAAGGTATTATGAAGTGGTCAATGAACCATCCTATGGCGGAAAAGGTTATATTTATAGCATCTTGATATCAAGTGGGGTAATCAATTGGAGTAAAGCAATTTATGCGGGTAATATAGTTGGTGGTGTAGGATTCATAAAAGTTATTGGTTCTTATCTATATACTGTTTATTATTCGTCCAATGGCTTAAGTGGTTACTATGAATGCTTACAGATAGCTAGTCAAACGACATATATGACAATTACAACAAAACAATTTTACAGCAACGCTACTGCTGGTTATGTTATGAGTAATCTAGTAATAGTAGGAACAACTTTTTATTTTGACGGTTATGCTGGAACTTCGACTCATAATCTTTATACATTTGATTTAACAACAGGAAATCAAATAAGTTCAATTACAACTTCCATGACTGGTACAAACTATATTGACTTTGTTAATAACATTTATTATAAATCCGATACAGCATATATATTGTTATGACTTAACAACTAATGTGTTGCTGTGGAAATATACTCATGGTTTATTGTCTACGCCTACACTTTTTGTATTTATGGTTAATAGTGTAATTATTTATTATAGTGGGTGTATCTCCCCAATTAAATTAAGTACATCGGGTATTTTACTATACACGTTGCAATCCGCCGCTTATAATCGGTTTAACTCAATTGTCTACAATAAGAATTTAAACTTATTAACAGCTTTAATTTGGAGCCAGAACGGTTCTGGATATAATGAATTTTTTAGGGTTTTAGAAAATATTGCAATAGCAATATAGACTCCCATGCCGCTGACGCAGCACCATCGGAAGGATGAAAATTGGTTCGTGTCGAAGTTCTCTTTGGCTGGCGAAGGTAGGTCGGTGTTCTATGGTGCTTCGAGCCCGTAATATAGACAGACCACAGCGACCAGGTGCACCACAGATTGTTGCCTCTTTGGAGAGCACGCAGGATAGAATGATCCATGAGTGGTTGTTGCACCAGCCTTCAATTTGAAACAGCCTAAGGGATGGACTATTGTGGATGTTATTTACACTCATTGTTGCGGCTTAGACGTTCATAAGAAGAATGTTGTCGCCTGTGCCATCACCCCCGTAGAGAAAGAAATCCGTACCTTTTTAACCCTGACGGATGACCTTATTTCATTGGCCGACTGGCTAAAAACCAAAGGCTGCACTCACGTGGCGATGGAAAGTACGGCATCTTACTGGAAACCGATTTACAACCTCCTTGAACTGGAAGACATCAAGACAATCGTGGTTAACGCTAAGCACATCAAGAACGTGCCGGGACGCAAAACCGACGTGAAAGATGCTGAATGGATTGCGGGATTGTTACAACATGGACTGCTGCAAGGAAATTACATTCCTTCCCGCGATCAGAGAGAGTTACGAGAACTGATCCGCTATCGACGAAGCATGATTGACGAAAGAGCACGGGAAATCAATCGGATACAAAAAGTTTTAGAGGGTGCAACTATAAAGCTTTCTTCTGTAGCCACTGATGTCTTGGGCAAATCCGGACGGGCTATGATCGAGGCCATGATTCAAGGTCAGGAGAATCCGGAGACACTCTCCGAACTTGCTAAAGGTAAGTTAAAAAACAAAAAGGCTGATCTCCAAAAGGCCATGCATGGTTTAATGGGTAATCATCAAAAACTCATGTTGGATGCTCAACTTAAACACATTGATTTCTTGGATGACCTGATCGCTAAGCTTGACGACGAAGTGAAGACACGAATGCTCCCTTTTGAAGAAGACCTGGAGTTATTAGATACCATACCCGGAGTGGGAAGACGTACTGCTGAACAAATCTTAGCAGAAGCAGGTCCTGACATGGATCAGTTTCCTTCCGCGGCCCACTTATGTTCATGGGCAGGGGTAGCTCCAGGTAACAACGAAAGTGCCGGAAAGCGAAAGTCTGGCAAAGTCAAAAAAGGAAACCAAAAGTTACGAAGTGCCCTTGTTGAAGCAGCCCGAGCAGCAGCCCGCACGAAGGAAACATACTTATCGTCACAGTACCACCGGATAGCCGCCAGGAGAGGAGCAAACCGGGCAGTCTTGGCGGTTGCTCATAGCATTTTAACCATTGCTTACTACATCCTAAAGAGAAGGCTGCCTTATATTGAGCTTGGTCCCAACTATTATGAAGAGCGAAAACGTCATACAGTGCTAAAACAGTCAATTAAGAAGCTTGAGGCTTTAGGATATAAAGTCACGGTTGAAGAGGTAGCATAACGAGAAGTATTTGAACTTTAGCAGGAGCCAAGTTGTAACCATAATTTGGATATACAAGTTGGTTTTATGGGTTTTGTTTTTTGCCTATTTTGGGGTCATTTAATTTTCAGGATAGGAGGTAAAAATTATGAGTGTATTTATTAAATTTCAAAAAATATCAGATACCGACGGAATAGTAACTTACCAGAATTTTGTTCCCGATGATCCTTTTCACGGGGTATCCCAGGATCAACGGTCAACGGGAATAATGGTTGACAGCGTTCCAGAACCTACGCCTCAAACAAATAAAGGCCAAGAACTCCATATCAACCCTCAAACCTTAGTCCTAACATGGGTTTATCCCGACATCACAATAGACCAAATGACCGCCGATCAAAAAATAGCCCAACTCCAATCTGATCTAGCAACAGCCAATGAATCCATGGCAGAGCTAACCATCATGTTGTCATCTTTGCTAACGCCTACTACTTAAGGTGTTAGCATTTTTAATAAATAAAAGGAGGCGATTATTTTGACATTTACAAAGGATAGTGGCTTAGTGAAGGTCTGGGTAAGCCTAATCCTGGCAGGCACCTACACGCTCGAACAGGTACCAAATTTGTACGATCTTAAAGAGATTGTTACTGAGGTGGTCAACAGCACAGCTGCTTAATTCCATGAAGAGGAGCAAGGCAAGAACAAAAGATAGGTAGTATCATCTCGAATAGTTTCTTTCTCTGTTCCCCTTCATTAGTTATAATAAGCTTAGAAGGAAGTGAAAATATGCATACTAATAATCACGCACAATCTAGCAATAAAATTAAAGATTGGACAATTATAATTTTACCGTTGTTAGTTGTAATAATAACATGCGGTTTTAATTATTGGCTTTGGCATAATCAGCATACTACAGAGTACAACGAAAAATTAATAGAAAAACGTATGGGCTTAGTTGATGAAGTATCTTCAGCTATACTTGAATACCAAAGAGCGATTAGATATAGCATTCAATATCAAGCACTTGTAGACCAATATACTGATCATAATAAAGAAAAAACTGTTGAAGATGCCTCAAAAATTGATAAAAAAATAAAGGAAATGGAGCCAGAGGTATATAATAACAACTTACAATTAGAACCATCAAGGGATAGGTTATTTAATAAATTTATAATTTGTCAAGAATATTATGGTCAAGAAACTAATAAAGCAATAGAAGAATTTAAAAGTAATGTAATTAATAAAAATTATCAAGATTATGAAAATATATACGAAAAATATGAATTAAACAAAGGAATTAGTAAAAATAAATTATACCCACAACCTAATGAAATTTATTATAATGTAGATGAACTCAAAAGTTCCATTGACCAATATATCAATGGATATTCTAAAAATATTTTAGATGCGATGTATCGTGAAAATATTCTAAAGGCTAAAGAATAGACTTTTTAACGCACTCATAGATACAGAGTGTCATAGGAGAAGTCAAAGCAGATTAAATAGAATAAATAATGGAACAAATATGTGTATACATATGGGGCAAAGCGGCTTGACCCCTCAATTTTGGACAAATCACCCTCTTACATAACTTTTTCATAGAGATACTCCAGATTTCATAGTTATTCAGTTCTTTGTATAAATCCGCGAGCTTGCAATGAGCCTCCATGGTCGTGATGTTCGACGGCTGGCCGGAATTGTCTTCGCTTATGCCGTATGGATATGAATTATTTTTATAGTGACTTTTGTTTCATGAAAACTGGTTTTACCCTTTATTTTGGAGTTTTTTAAGTATTTTTTAACTTTTTATGAGAGTTTCTTTTTATTTGATATTTATTCATTTTTTTTTATTTTTGGGATTGCTTGAATA
>NZ_JAVHUW010000082.1 GCF_030954495.1 Candidatus Desulfosporosinus nitrosoreducens
GACGTTTCTATTGATCTTTACGGACTGCGCGACAAGCTTTGCGCCGACAACCGCTGCTTCATCATGCGCTCCAAGGATTCTGTGGAGCATATTTTTTCTGAGCTTTACAGAATTCCGGATAACATAAAACGGGTTTATTGCAAATTAAGGGTCTTGGAGCTGTTAGTGTTTCTCAGCATTGTCGATGCGGCGGACAATCGGGAACAGCGGCCCTATTTCCAGAAACGGCAGGTGGAAATTGTCAAGGCTATCAAGGAGCATCTGACCGGCAACTTGGAGTGCCAGGAAACTCTGGCTGAGCTGGCTCTTCGCTTTGGCATTTCGCTTACGGCTATGAAACTCTGCTTTAAAGGTGTTTATGGGACGTCCATTTATGCTTTCAGACGCGCTTATCGCCTGCAGGCGGCCGCGGCTTTGCTGAGACAGAGTAGCGATACGGTCTCCGTCATTGCGTCTAAAGTCGGATATGCTAATTCCAGTAAATTCGCTTCCGCCTTCAGAGAAATTATGGGAGTGTCGCCTTTAGAGTACCGCAATAAACACCGTTTGTCTCTATGACCTCAATTCGGAAAGAGAGTAAGGGAGAGGTTAGAGGACTGGGGGCCGGTAATAATCTGCCAACAATCAGTAATTGGGAAATAGGTTGCTGTCCGATTGGAGCGAAACTCAGCCGCATGGAGTAGAGAAAGCAAACTGCATATCTTATAATAGGGATCGGTTAGTCATAACTAACCGATCCCTATTAGTTTTAGCCGCTGACTAATCCGCTCTAAGACTCCTGCCTCGGCAAGCGGTGAGTTAAGATCGGCTAAGTCCCTGGATAAGGGCGACTAAGCTTCAGATGGAGTTAAAACTCCGCCTGGAATCAAGTCTTCTTTAGAGAAAACATTATGGAAAGGAGCTTTTGTATGGAGAAAGGCCAAAAGAATAAGTTGGGATTGCCGCGCCTGCTGGCTATTGCCGGCGGGGAAAAAAGCTTGCTGATCATATCCTCTCTCTTGTCGGCCATTAGTGCCGCCTGCATGTTACTGCCCTTTTTGTCCGTGTATCAAATCCTGGGGGAACTGTTGAAAAACGCGGGCCATTTGTCCGGCGTCAACAGCGGGTTTATGATCCATTGGGGCTGGCTGGCCTTAGGGGGGCTTATTGGAGGTTTACTGTTCCTCTATGCCTCAATTATCTTTTCTCACGTCGCGGCCTTTCGGATTTTGTACGGGATAAAAATGGGGCTGGCAAGACATATCGGCAAATTGCCCCTGGGTTTCTTAAACCGTACGGCAACGGGTACGGTGAAAAAGAACCTGGAACAGGATGTTGACAGGGTGGAGCTGTTCGTGGCCCATACGATCCCGGATCTGGTCAATGCCGCGACTACGGTTGTCGTCATGTTTGCCATATTTTTCAGCTTAAACGGCTGGCTGGCCCTTATTGTGGCCGCTGCCTTTGTCTTAAGTATAGGCATGCAGGCCTCCATGATGTTTGGGAAAGGGTCCCAGGAGACGATGAAAGCTTATTTTGATTCTCTGGAGCGGATTCACGCAGCCGCCATACAGTACGTGCGGGGAATTCCGGTTGTAAAAATCTTCGGTCAGACGGTTCATTCCTTTAAGCGCTTCAACGATGATTTATATGCATACCGGGATTGGGCGGTTAATTATTGTGACAGGTTCGAAAACGGCATGGCGATTTTTACAGTCGTCCTGAATTCCTTTTTGACCTTTATTCTGCCGGCCGGCCTGCTGATGCTTAGCCGGGACCCCGGCAATATGGCCTTTGCCCTTGTTTATCTCTTCTTTATTATCATGGTTCCGGGGGCTTCGGCTCCGCTTTACAAGTTTACCATGCTCGCTTCCGGAACCAAGGAAATATTGGAAGGGGTCAGCCGTCTCGATCATATCTACAGCGAGGAACCCATAAAAGAAGCCCTTTCTCCGCAAAAGCCTGCCGGCTACGATGTTAGCTTTAAACAGGTCAGCTTTGCCTATGAAAACAAGGCCGAGGCCAGCAGAGTAGACGCTTTGTCCAATATCAGCTTCACGGCCAAAGCCGGCCAAATTACCGCCCTTGTCGGACCCTCCGGAGGGGGAAAGTCCACCGTGGCCAACCTGATTCCCCGCTTTTGGGATGTCACTGCGGGGGAAATTCTAATCGGCGGTGTGAACATTAAAGATATGGCCACGGAAGATTTGCTGAACACCGTTTCCTTTGTTTTTCAGGATACGTTTTTGTTTTATGACACCCTCTTGGAAAATATTAAAGTAGGCAATCCTCAAGCCACGGCGGAACAGGTCTACAGGGCGGCCAAGGCGGCACAGTGCCATGAGTTTATCCAAAGTTTGCCCGACGGCTATAATACCCTGATCGGAGAGGGCGGGGTATTCCTTTCCGGCGGCGAGGAGCAGCGGGTTTCGGTTGCTAGGGCTATTTTAAAAAATGCCCCTATTCTTGTCCTGGACGAAGCAACTGCCTTTGCCGATCCGGAAAATGAATATAAGATGCAGCTGGCCTTAAAAGAACTGATCAAAGACAAAACGGTGATCATGATTGCCCACCGCTTAGCTTCTATTAAAAATGCCGATCAGATCATTGTTTTGGAAAAAGGAAAAATGAAGCAGGTTGGCACCCATGAGGAACTGACCGCCAGAGAGGGGCTTTACCAACGGATGTGGAACGCTTACACCAGCGCCTATGACTGGACCTTAAGCATCGGAGGTGTCAAAGGATGAGCATCTTGCAAAATATTACGGTGGGACAGCCGAAAAAATTAATCAAGCCTATCGCTTTTACCATTCTTTCCAACCTTGTCAACATCGTACCTTTTATGCTGTCCATTGAAACGGTAAAAATTATTTTCCATTCCTTTGCTTACCCGGACAAAGGGCTGGACAGCGGCAGGCTATGGGCGATCAGCGCTGTCCTGTTCGCTTATATGCTTGTTATGTTCTGGGCGGAAAAGCCGGCTTACCGTCACAGCTACCGGGATGCCTATGATATTTCCGCGGCCGGCAGAGCAAGTCTGGGCGAGCATCTGCGCAAGCTGCCGCTGGGTTATATAACCGGCCGTGATCCCGGAGATCTGGCCAATATGTTGATGGGAGATTTTACTCTGGTTGAGACCGGAGTATCCCATATTGTTCCGCAATTGTTTGGAGCCTTGGTCATGCCTGTGCTGGCCTTTGTTTCTCTGCTGTTTATTGACTGGCGGATGTCCGTCGCCATGTTTATCGCTTTGCCTGTGGCCGTCGGAATTCTCTGGCTCAACACCAAGACCAATCAGCGTATGGCCGACCGGCAGATGAAATTCAAACTTGATGCGGGCAACCGCCTTCAGGAGTATTTGTTAGGTATTCGGGTCATGAAGGCTTATAACATGGTAGGGGAAAAGTTTGAACGTCTGGAATCCTCCTTCCGCAAACAGATGAAGGAGAGCATTCGCTACGAGGCCCTTTCGGGTCCGGTTATGCTTCTGACCATTACCTTGATTCGCGCCGGGCTTACTTTGATGGTGCTGACAGGCGCTTATCTCCTCGTCGGCGGCAGCCTGGACCTGCTTACTTTCGTCATGTTCCTGGTGATAGGCTCCCGGGTGTATGACCCCTTGACTTCTGCCCTCATGAAATTTGCCGAGCTCCGTTACGATGAGCGGGCGGGGGAACGTATCCTGAACCTGATGAAGGAACCGGAAATGAGCGGCGCCCAAATTCCCGGCGACAACACGGATATTGTTTTCCAAAATGTCTTTTTCGCTTATGGCGACAAAGAGGTGCTGCATGATGTCTCTCTCAGCATGAAGCAGGGGACGCTGACGGCTCTGGTCGGCCCTTCCGGCAGCGGCAAGAGTACGGTTTTGAAACTCTGCGCCCGATTTTATGATCCCAGCTGGGGCAGGGTTACCTTTGGAGGCCTGGACGAGGCGGTGCTTGATCCTGAAAAGCTGATGCAGAAACTATCTATGGTTTTCCAGGACGTCTACCTGTTTCAGGACACGATCGGCAACAATATCCGCTTTGGCAAGGAAAATGCCAGCGAGGCAGAAATCATGGCCGCCGCCAAGAAGGCCTGCTGCTTAGATTTTATCATGGCACTGCCTAAAGGCTTGGAGACAATGGTGGGGGAAGGCGGCTGCACGCTTTCCGGCGGGGAAAAGCAGCGTATTTCCATAGCGCGGGCTATTCTGAAAAACGCTCCCGTTGTGCTTTTGGACGAAGCCACCGCCTCCCTTGATCCGGAAAATGAGCTGGAGGTGCAGAAGGCAATCGGAGAACTGATCACAGGCTGGACTGTGATTGTCATTGCCCATAGGCTGAAAACTATCAGAAACGCAGACAACATTGTGGTCATGGAGGAGGGCAGAGTCGCGGAGCAAGGCACGCACGACGAGTTGATGAGCAGGGAGGGGCTCTATCATAAGCTGTGGACCATTCAAGCCCAAGCCGGCGGCTGGTCGGTGTGACAGAGGTTCCTCAGGCCAAGCTCATAGGTGAAAATGAAGCGTAAGATTATGAAGGTAGCCGCATTTTAAGCCACGCTGCCTTATTTTTCTTGGCTTATTGCAGAAATAATCGAAGGAAATGAAGCGCTAATGTGGAAAGATAAATCAAGAGATAATTTCGGGGATTGGTTCGTCGTTTCTTTCGTGAGCAATGAGGGTTGTTGCTTAAATTAATTGCTATAAAGGAGCAATTTTCGTAACAAATATTTACCAATAAGAAATTAGACTTATAGGTCGTAAACAGGTTTGGAAAAAATATAACGACAATCGCTGGCGTTTAAGGAAATTGAACAGGCTTTGTTTTTGGGCAGGATAGCGCTATGAGACATTTTGCTTCCTCCTTGGGATGGACTGGTTGTGGTAGACTTATTTTATACCAGGGAGGGAAGCACATTGTCTTTATTTATTTTTGCTAAAAGAACGGAAGCTATTTTTCTCGTTTATAGGAAATAATTAAAAGGATGCGATTAGATGGACATCAAACAATTGAGATATTTTATCGCTACGGCAAAGTATTTAAACTTCACTGAAGCGGCCAAACATCTCTACCTGGCACAACCGGCTTTAAGTAGACAAATTGCCGATTTGGAAGACTATTTAGGTACACAACTATTTATCCGCGATAAACGTGGTTTAAAGTTGACAGCTGCGGGTTCAGAGTTACTCATAGGAGCGAAGGAGTGAAGAAGACTATGTAAATTAGCCTGTCGTAAATGCTTTTGTATGTTTAAAGGGACCGACCCTCAATAGAAATAAATTTCTATTTTGAGACAGCCCCTCGCTCTAATTCACTAACCTTTAAATCCGGCACTCCTCGAAAGATGATAAAGGATTAATTGATTAAGACTTATATTTTCCTTTTCGGCGAGTTCGGATAAATACCTATGGAGACTCTTTGGGACCCTTACATTAAATCTTCCAGAGTAGTCATCTTTAGTTGGTTCCGGAATTTCGATACCATCCTCAATACAAGACTCCAACCAGCATTTCTTAGCATCCTCGATCATGGTCAGTGCTTCTTCAGCGGTATCGGCCTGTGTGATGCAGCCAGGCAGTTCTGGAATTGCTACAGCATAGCCACCTTCTGGAGATGGATGAAGCGTTATGCTATACGGTAAACCCATATAATAATCAAGCGTCTTGTTCATCGTCTATCACTCCTTTTAAAGCATTAAGTGCCAATTCAACGTAGGCTTCACCAATATGGGGCTTTTTGAACGGTACAGTTAATCTAGATTCCCCAAGTTTGTATGTATAGTGGCTTGATCCACCTGAGGGTTGCCTCTTTGAAAATCCGTAATGTAGCAGTATCTTATCTAATTCCTCGAATCGTACTTGTCGAGGGTTATTTTTGATTCTCTCAAGTAACTTTTTAAGCTTGCTCAACTATTTCATCCCCTACACGCATAGTACTATATATAGTTACATATATCAAGGCAAGTGTTTCGGCACTTTTGGCGCTAGGCCTTTATATGTTATTTGGGAAACGCGGGTAAATAGGTTGCGAAAATAAATAAATGTATATTGTAAAATATTTCTATCGAGTGTTTGTTTAAAATAGATTTGAAGAATAAGTGACATTGCTTACTCCGGTTGAAATTGCCAAAGAATGGTTTCGCATTTTAAAGCCGGGCGGACAGGTTTCTGCTGTAATAACCCTAAAAAATGGTGACGAAAAGATGGGCGGCGGTCACTACAGTGAGGAGATTGAAAATATGCTGCGAATCTTCTCGTATCATAAAATGACTGGAGCCTCTTGACGTCGAGCGTATAGCTGCTATATACTGTGATTAAGATACTTTAAACGGCAATCCATAATATTGGAGGGATTTGTCTATGAAATTTTGCTGGAGTACATTAAAGGTGAAAAATCTGGAAGAATCGCTAAAGTTTTATCAGGAGATCTTGGGGCTTGAAATAAGGCGCAGATTTTCTGCCGGCCCGAATATGGAAATTGCCTTTTTGGGGATAGAGGACGGAGGCACGGAGATCGAACTGATATGTAATGGGTCCAGCGATGAAATCAAGGTTGGTGAGGATATTTCCTGGGGATTTGAAGTCGATTCCCTCGACAAGGTAATGGCGCTGGTAAAAGAAAAAGGCTTGGCAATCCATAGCGGTCCGTTTCAGCCCAACCCTAATGTAAAGTTTTTCTTTTTGCTGGACCCCAACGGCTTTAAAATTCAGATTGTGGAAAATCTTTAAAACCATAAACTTGAAACAGCATCTGTAATCCGTAGATGCTGTTTCTTTTGTAGCAAAGAAGTTCCAAAGTGAATTACTATAACTTCTTTATGAGTGTTATGAGCCGGACGACTCGCGAAAGATGATCATAAAGTTCTGTAAGTTTTTTTAAGATTAAAAACTTATTTGCGGATTTTTTGACACAATCTCTTCGCCAAATTCAACGTTGCCCACTTCTTGACAGTAGCGTATAGCTGCTATATCATGAAATCATGATGATTTATAATTATTTTAAGCGTGAGAACAAAATAAGTTATAGCCTCTTAGGGGTTATCGGTGAATTTAACGAGATGGAAAAGAAAACTCGTCATTATGGAACCGATGTACCTATTTTTCCTTCGGAAATTAATATGCTCGGTGTCATAAGAGAGAATGAGGGTATCCATATTACTGGACTGGCTGAAAAACTGGGAGTTACAAAGGGTGCCGTTTCTCAAATTCTTATGAAGCTGCAAAAAAAAGGGTTAATAGAAAAGACGGAGGACAGCAGAAATACATCGAAATTAGTGGTTACCCTGACGCCCAAAGGGAAGAAAGCAGATGCCAATCATATGAAGTTTCATGAAAAACTTGATTCTTTAATGGATGGGCTATTAAAAAATGCTACAGAAGAAAACAAACTGTTTCTTCAGGAGTTTTTAAACGGCTTTGCAACACAAATGGGCAGCTTTGAAGAGGGGCTTATTTATAACGAATGATTTGACAGAGTAGTTTATCCTTAAGCGATCATGTTGACAGGCGGTGTGCTTGGCGACTGTTTTGGACGCAAACGTATCTGGCTTTTAGACATCGCTTTCTTCACAGTGGGTTCGGCAATCTGTGCGTTTTCTGCAACGATAACTATGTTTCATTTTGCCGGATGGCACAGTATCTTTCTGATTAATCTTCCATTGGGAATATTTAAAAAGCCTCTTTTAATAACAGGTCCACATATGGGGTAATTGAGTTGCCCATAGCTTTAATGGACCGTCTTTTTAATGGGTAAAGTCAAAATTACTCTTCTTCGTGGTAATTTTGTGTGATTATGGAATCTTTTTATTTTCATGAAACCCAGTATTTATCAGGGCACTGAAAAAGTCTGTTCATTTCGAGTGAATGGGCTTTTTGGCGTAAAAACGGTATAATTATGCATGAAACAATACTAAAAGGTTGGATAAATAACTTTTCCATTACAAAAATCGACATATTAGTTTAAGAAAACTTCTCGATATGTTATATAATTACACAATAATGAGCGTAACTAAAATATAAACCCAGTTGTGAAAAATTTACTGAAAAACCATGTTTGGATACCTGTAAAATAAGGAGGTTATTACCTTGATGAGAATGCCCTTTTCCCCACCCACTGATTATTATTGCCGGGAGTTGGCCCAGGTGGATGAGCAGATTTGCACCTTACTTGCCAAACGTAAAGAGATTTCTAATAACAATCCCGGCTTTCCCGGCCTTGATTTGATCTCGGCCTGGAGTCAGACGTTTGGGCTGGAGGAAGATTGGCTGCGAAGAATCTTTGCCGTTTATATGCTTGGTGAAGAACGTTTTCAGCCGCCTGTCGAACCCGTTGGTTTTTTAAAGTTTGTTCCGGTATTAAAAGCGGTAACAATTGAGAATATGACCTATTCTGTCACGCATCTGAAACAATACAGCAACGCCAGCGTGGTCTATGTCGAAGCCGAATTGAATGCCCCTGACCCCTTCGTTCAGCTTCGACACGCTAATTTTGAACTGTTTATTTCCCCGGAGTATCAGTGCCGGTCCAGCCATGGTAGTGGACATGCTAAAGGGATTCAGCATGCTTTTGTCGTTACACCAACATTGCCGGATGATGTTTCAGGACTCGAATTCCGCTTGGATGTGAAACCTTTTGAAAGGCCGAAATTGCAAGAAATATCCCTGTTGAAAACAAGTGTCACGATCAAGTAAAGAGGAAATTGGCAGGAAAATCAGTTTGCAAAGGTTAAGAGGAGTGCGAAGATGCTCATATTAGAGTGTACTAAAAAATTAGTGGATGAGCTTAAGGTAAGCCTGGATGTTCTGTCATTCCATGGTGATCCACTTTATGAATGGCATGCCAACAAATTTATCTATAGAAGACGCAAGTGCTGTATTTTAATGAATAATAAGACACGGTATTGCATTATTTTATATGGTTTAAAGAAAGAGCATTTCCTTGATTTTGGCAGGACAGTTGTCCTGGCCATTGAAAATAATTTTTTGGCTGAAGGGCTTAAGCCAAAAGTTGTTAGTGGTTATCTGGAAAATATCCAGAAGGTTATTTATACCAAGACTTATGACCGCAGTATACTTGGTCAGATGAATGATATGGTTTTCCTGGCAACTAACGCTTACTTCAAGGATGAAGATTTTTATCAGCTTGAACTAAATAAGAAATTGAACCAGGTACCTTTGCCAAAGTCAAAGTATTTGTACGGAATTCGCGGGTTGCGAGATCAGTTGGAAAATTGAACTTGTATTAAAGTGACCAAAAAGATTCTTCTTGCAGACTGAAAAGAATAGCTTGACGCTGCCAAATTTTAATGTGGCTCATGGAGGACAAAAAATCTAAGATGCCTGGAGGGAGGAACATGTATTTTTCATCCAAACGAGACACCTGGCTGGGCCTACTAATGTGGATTCCTATTGTTTGTGTAATTTATATAAGCGGAAAATCCTTAAGCCAAGGTCAGTTTGTTCCAATTAATCTATGCTTCTTAGTGCTAATTGTGGGGCTTCCGGCCTGGATTTGGTTTGATACAGGATACCGAGTGACTGACGATGAGTTAAAAATTAAGTCCGGCCCGATTCGCCTGACCATTCCTTTGGAAAGAATAACGGCAATCGAGAGGACGAGAAATCCGAGATCTTCACCGGCTCTTTCTTTGGATAGGCTGAAAATAAGCTACAAAGAAGGGAATGACGCGCTAATTTCTCCCCGGGATCAGGAAGGGTTTATTAACCTAATCCTCAGCAAATGTCCCACAGTGGCAATAAACGGCAATAGCGGAAAACCGGATGGTTCAGGAAAAGCCAGCAGCAACTTGACCCGAGGGTTAGTTACTCTTAGCACAATATTAATTTTAGGCGTCGTCGGCACACTCCTTTATTTCAGCAATAAACCGGCGGAATATTTCATTCAGGCCGGCACCTTGAAAATCAGCGGCCAATACGGAGAAACAATTAAACTTTCCGATGTCGAGGGCATAACTCTGAAGGAGCAGATCCCGGAAATCCTGCTTAAAACTAATGGTTCAGGTTTAGGCAGCAAAATGAAGGGCTATTTTAATCTGAAGGGAATCGGGCAGGCAAAATTATTTATCGATACGCAAAAGCCTCCTTTCATTTTCATCGACGCCAAGTCTGGATTGCGGATCGTGAATACTGAAAAAGCCGAGGACACTGCTCAGCTGTACAAGAGGCTATTAGAAGCTTGGCAGCAGCATGCTCCGGCGGATTAGAACTATGTATAGTGATGAACGAAAGGGAGGGGTTGTGATGTTCAAAGAGAAGGCGCTGCCGGTTTCTATTTTCTGTTTGGCAATTTCTTTGCTTATTAGCGCTTTGATCATTGCCGGCGGTATGAAAAGGAATGGGGAATATGTCAGTGCGGGGTTATCCGGTACGGCCCAAAGTTTAAATTATATAGGGAGCAACATAGCCCATAATCCCGCGGCGGATGGCAAGACTGTTTATGACTTGGATAGTGCAGCTTCGTATTTAGGTATTTCTAAGGAAAGTTTAATCAAACTTGCTGATGATCCGGGTTCAGAAATACCCTGTATAAAAATAAGCGGCAACACTTATGTGTTTGGCAAAAGCGCCCTGGATAAATGGCTGGAAACTGCGCGGGTGGAAATTCAATAAAGAAAGTAAAGAAAGAGCAATATTGGACCTTCCGAAGAAAATAGCTTTTCAGGGAATGAGTAAAGGGGGGTGAAAGAGGTTTGAATCTGGAATTTAACATTTCTAATCAGGATTACTTAGAGTTTAATCTTTTTCACCTGGACAACTCCGTACAACTGAGAAAATCCCTATTAATCTCGCGGTTTTTTTTAGCCACAATGGTTATCGGGGTGGCCTTTTTGGCAATGCGTGGTCAAGCCCGCCCGGTAGGGTATATTTATTTTACTGTCTTATTGGTATTAGTCATGACCTTCTTCAAGAGAGGTTTTAAGGCAGTGGTCAGGAAGAAAATGGAGAAGATGATTGAGGATGGGAAAACCATTGGTTTTGTGGGAAACTGCGAATTAACTCTTACGGAGGAGGGGATTACAGCCAATACAGAGAATAATTCCCTGAAAACCACCTGGGGAGGAGTAGAACGAATTGCTGAGAACCGGGATTATATGTTTATTTACGTAGGGGCAGCAGCGGCTTACATTATTCCGGTCCGTGCTTTCAGCGACAGCCGCCAAAAGGAGGAATTTAAAAGTATTATAGACACTAAGCTGAAGAACGTGGAGCGTTCCTCCTGATTGGGGGGAGCATTTCTAGCAGATTTGGCAGTGTGATTTCCGGGATAGGGCGATGAAATTTCGGGATAGGGTAATGAATGAAAGCCGCCGGCAGTTTTCGGTTTTGGACCGAAGGCTGCCGGCGGCTTTAGAGCATCAAGCAATTTCAAGTTCCAACAGGTCTGACAAAGGGCGTGCCGGAAGGGTTCGCTAAGACTATTCCGGGAAGACTACTCCGGGCGGATAGCCCGTACTTTCCGGGAAATTTCCTCCGGGTCAACGGTTATCCGGGCCACACCGCTGTCCATGGCGGCTTTAGCCACGGCTGCCGCCACGGCGGGGGCGACGCGGGGATCGAAGGCTTTGGGGATGACGTACTCAGTGCTGAGCTCCGCGTCGCTGACCAGGCCGGCAATGGCATAGGCAGCGGCGATTTTCATTTCCTCATTAATTTGCGTGGCCTGAACATCCAGAGCGCCCCGGAAAATGCCGGGGAAAGCCGAGACGTTGTTGACTTGGTTGGGATAATCGGAACGTCCGGTTCCCACAACCTTGGCTCCGGCTTCCTTAGCCAGCTCGGGCATGATTTCCGGAACCGGGTTGGCCATGGCAAAGATGATGGGGTCGGCATTCATCGCTTTAACCATCTCGGGGGTTACGGTATTGGCGGCCGAAACACCGATGAAGACATCAGCGCCGACCAAAGCATCGGCCAGGGTGCCCGCCAGCCGCCGCTGATTGGTTATTGCGGCAATGGCGTCTTTGGATTTATTCATCCCGACGGGGCGCCCTTGATAAAGGGTTCCCTTGGTATCGCACATAATCACGTCCTTGACGCCCATACTCAGGAGCAATTTAATGATAGCCACACCGGCGGCGCCGGCGCCATTGGTGACGACGCGAATGTTATCCAGGCGTTTGCCGGTTACTTTAAGGGCATTAATCAGTCCGGCCATGACGACGATTGCCGTGCCGTGCTGGTCATCATGGAAAACGGGGATATTCATTTCTTTTTTCAGCCGCTCTTCAATCTCGAAGCAGGCCGGTGCGCTGATGTCCTCCAGATTGATGCCGCCAAAGGTCGGTTCCAGGAGCTTTACCGTCTCCACAATTTTGTCGATGTCTTCAGTGTTCAGGCAGATCGGGAAAGCATCGACTCCGGCAAAGGTCTTAAAGAGGACGGATTTCCCTTCCATGACGGGCATGGAGGCTTGAGCTCCAATGTTTCCCAGGCCGAGGACTGCCGTGCCGTTGGAGACAACGGCGACAAAATTGCCTTTGTTGGTATAGGTATAAGCCAGGTTATTGTCTTTGGCGATATCCAGGCAAGGTTCGGCAACTCCCGGGGAATAGGCCAGGGATAAGTCCCGGCTGTCCCGGACAGGTACTTTGCTGCGCACTTCCAGTTTTCCCGCATTGCTGCGATGAAGCTCTAAAGCATCTTCTCTTAAGGTTCCCATTTAAATCAAACTCCCTTCGGTAATTTCTCTATTTTCGCAGCCAACGGCTGAGAGCGAATTTGTTGACTTCCCGGTTCAAATCCGCCAGGCTCGTGGTCAGGGGTATATTTTTCGGGCAGGCGCGCACACAGTTCTGGGCATTGCCGCAATCCGCGATGCCGCCTTCATCCAGCAAGGGGGCTAAGCGTTCGTGTTTGTTCATTTCTCCGGTAGGGTGGGCATTAAAGAGACGGACTTGGGATATGGGCGCCGGTCCGATAAATTTGGAGCGTGAATTCACTTGTGGGCAGGCTTCCATACAACAGCCGCAGGTCATGCACTTGGACAGTTCATAAGCCCACTGACGCTTGACTTCAGCCATTCGCGGTCCCGGACCCAGGTTATATGTCCCGTCAATGGGAATCCAGGCGTGGACTTTTTTCAGATTGTCAAACATGATCTGCCGGTCGACCATGAGGTCCCGCACCAGGGGGAATTTGGTCAGCGGCTCCAGGACAACGGGTTGCTCCAAATGGTCGATCAGGGCGGAGCAGGCTTGTTGTGCTTTGCCGTTGATGATCATGGTGCAAGCTCCGCAAACTTCTTCCAGACAGTTGCATTCCCAGACCACAGGTGTCGTCTTTTGGCCGGAGGAGGTGACGGGATTTTTCTGAATCTCCATTAAACAGGAAATGACATTTAATTTTTCCCGGTAGGGAACATCAAATTCTTCCCAACGGCTCGGTTTGCCCGGTCCGTCCTGACGGCGGATTCTAAAATGGATTGTTTTTTGCTGGACCATTCTTTTCTTCGCCTCCTACTTTTCTAATAATGACGCGGACGCGGCGGAATCAGGGAGACATCAACATCCTCGTAACTGAGTTCCGGGCCGTCGGGTGTCCAGCGGGCTATGGTTGTCTTTAAGAAATTGGCGTCATCGCGCTCGGGGTATTCGGGTTTATAATGCGCGCCCCGGCTTTCGTTGCGCTTTAAGGCTCCTAAGGTGATCACCCGGGCCAGCTCCAGCATATTGCGCAGCTGACGGATGAAGGTTCCTTCCTGAGTTCCCCATTCGAGATTATCGCTTCGTCCGATCTTGTGCCAGCGCTGCAAGAGATTCTGCAGTACACGGTCGGTTTCCGCCAGTTTGTCGTTGTAGCGCACAACGGTCACGTTCAGGGTCATAATGTCCCCTAATTCTTTATGGATGAGGTAGGGGTTTTCCGGACCTTTCAGGGCCATGACCTCCGCCCATTTGTCAGCCTGAAGTTTCGTTTCACTTAAGAAGGCCGCTTCGTTGCCCTTGGGGGTTTGAATCTTATTTTTCTTGATGTACTCCATAACTTTAGGCCCGGCGACCATGCCGCCGTAGATGGCGGAAAGCAGGGAGTTGGCGCCCAGGCGGTTGGCGCCGTGGTATTGGTACTCACATTCTCCGGCGGCAAAAAGCCCGGGAATGTTCGTCATCTGGTCGTAATCAACCCACAGTCCGCCCATGGAATAGTGGACGGCCGGGAAAATCCTCATGGGAACTTTCTTGGGATCATCTCCCACGAACTTCTCATAAATCTCCAGAATTCCGCCCAGTTTTACCTGCAAAATGTCCGGATCGATATGGGAGAGATCGAGGTAAACCATGTTTTCACCGTTTATGCCCAGACCTTGGTTGAGGACCACGTCATAAATAGCGCGGGTGGCAATATCGCGGGGAACCAGGTTGCCGTAGTCCGGATACATTTCCTCAAGAAAATACCAGGGCTGTCCGTCTTTGTAGGTCCAAATCCGGCCGCCTTCACCCCGGGCCGATTCCGACATCAGCCTCAGCTTGTCGTCTCCCGGAATGGCGGTAGGGTGGATCTGAATAAATTCGCCGTTGGCATAATGCACGCCTTGCTGATACAAGGCTCCCGCAGCGTTGCCGGTGCAAATGGTGGAATTTGTGCTTTTGCCGAAGATGGCGCCCGCCCCGCCGGTGGCCACAATGACGGCGTCAGCAGCAAAGGCCCGGATGCTCATATCCCGTAAGTTCTGAGCGACAATCCCCCGGCAGACGCCGGCGTCGATGACCGCCGAGAGCAATTCCCACTGTTCATATTTCTGCACCAGACCTTCAGACTCGTAACGCCGGACCTGCTCGTCCAGAGCGTAAAGCAGCTGCTGACCGGTAGTGGCCCCGGCAAAGGCGGTGCGGTGAAACTTAGTTCCGCCGAAACGGCGAAAATCCAGCAGTCCTTCCGGAGTGCGGCTGAACATGACGCCCATGCGGTCCATCATGTGAATGATTGCCGGCGCCGCGTCACACATGCCTTTCACCGGCGGCTGGTTGGCGAGAAAATCCCCGCCGTAGACCGAATCGTCGAAATGCAGCCAGGTGGAGTCTCCTTCTCCTTTGGTATTAACCGCTCCGTTAATCCCCCCCTGAGCACAGACCGAGTGGGACCGTTTAACGGGCACTAATGAAAATAAGTCGACGTGCGTACCGGCTTCAGCCATTTTGATCGTTGCCATCAGCCCGGCAAGGCCGCCGCCTACTACGATGACTTTGCTCATCTCTGACCCTCCTAAAAATTTAATAAGACGATGAACATTAAGGATTTGTGCAAACTGAATATCTCTTCAGAGTGAATACGCCTTCAGACGGATAACCTTTTCAGAATGGACAAAATTCTTTTATAGGAAAGCCGAAAGATCTGTTAAGCCAACTACGGATATAATGATAAAGACTGCCGCCAAAACATAAGACAGCACTTTTTGGGAATGTGGTCCAATCGTAATTCCCCAGGTGATGGCAAAGGCCCATAAGCCGTTGACGAAATGAAAGATGGCCAGCAGGACGCCCAGGGCGTAGAAGATCAGTCCCAGGGGATTGCTTAAGAACTGATGGATTGCCGCGAAACTGGCCTCGCCAAAACGCAGAAGACAAACGTGAGCGATAATAAAGATAACCGTATAAATGCCGGAAATGCGTTGGATGAGGTAAAACCAGTTTCTGGCATACTTGTAGTTCAGGGCATTGCCTTGCCCGGTGTAAACCACCCAGATGCCATAAACAGCGTGCAGGAAAATGGGAATAAAGATGACCACCAGTTCAACGATAATAATCCCGGGAAAGTTGCGCATGGTGCCGATGACCTTGTCATACATCTCCGGCCCCCCGCGGGCGGAAAGATTAAGGAACATGTGAAAGATTAAAAACAGACCGATGGGCACTAACCCTAATAAAGAATGGACTCTGCGAATTAAGAAATGATAAGGCTTTTGCGGTGTACTCATAAATCCCTGATCCTCTCCTCTCAAGTTGTGATATAGCGCATGCGGGAAAGTAAGTAGCAAGCTGTGTGCCAACTTGGGATGATTTGAGCGTATTTAAAAATATTTATCCCGGAGGTTGGGCAAAGCCTGATCTGCCTTGAGGTTCAGCCGCTGAAACATCCGGTTGGGATTTGCGAAAAGGATAAAATAAATTCACATTAATCAAAATTTAAACACAAAAAGATTCTATTATTTAGAATTTAGCAAGGAAAATTCTAAATAATAGAATCAGAGAGAAGACAAGGGTTGGGTTGGACAGGGGCCAGCCGGACAAGGTCGGCTGCCATAGGCTACTGCGGGTCAGGTCATAGTCTTCAGCTTATTATAGAGAGTCGCCAGAGATATCTTCAAGGCCTTGGCAGCTTGCTTCTTTCCCGCGGCAGAGTCGCCGAAGCGGTCTAAGGCCAAGCGGATCATTTGTTTTTCCATGTCCTCAAGGGGCATTAATTCCCCGATCCCGTGGTCCTGAGGAAGGGGAGAGGGGGAATCAAAGAGATTAAGAATGGCTTGATGACTGATTAATTCTTCATCAGAGGTAAGCATGGCGCGTTCCATGACGTTTTGCAGTTCGCGGATGTTGCCGGGCCAGTTATACTTCAGCAGCAACTCTTCGGCCTGACTGGTCAGACTCACGACGTGTTTGCCGAACTTGCGGTTAAACTTGCCGATGAGGGAATGGACATGGGCGGGAATATCTTCTTTGTGGCTGCGCAGCGGCGGCAAGCGCAGTTCGATGACATTGAGCCGGTAATAAAGATCCTCGCGAAAATCCCCCTGTTTGGTCATGGCCGGTAAATTGCGGTTGGTTGCGGCAATGACCCGGACATCCACTTTAATCGTTTTCGTTCCCCCAACCCGTTCGAATTCCATCTCCTGCAAAACGCGCAGAAGCTTGGCCTGCAAATAGGGGTTCATATCCCCGATTTCGTCCAGGAAAATAGTTCCTCCGTTGGCCAGGTCCATTTTCCCCAGTTTGGTTTTTAAGGCTCCGGTAAAGGTGCCTTTTTCATGCCCGAAAAATTCACTTTCCAGTAAGGTCTCGGGAATTGCCGCGCAGTTCACTTTAATGAAAGGCTTGTCAAAGCGCGAACTGGCACTGTGGATGGCATGGGCAAACAGTTCTTTTCCCGTGCCGGATTCCCCGCTTATAAGGACGGTTGAGCTGCTTTGCGCGGCTTTGCGGGCCAAGTTCAAGGCGCTTTTAAATTCCGGGTGACTGCCGATTAAATCATCAAAGGTATAGGAACTGGTGGATATTTGATTGATGCGGCTTTGCAGGTCGTCAATCACCTGATTGGAGGCTTTTAACTGTTCCATCAGCTTGTAAATGTCCGTCAGCGGCTGGAAGACCACGACCGCGCCTGCTATTTTCCCCTCAACGATAATAGGGGAGGCATTGGAAATGACTTCGACCTTGGAGCCGCCAACCTGTGACCTGTGAGCGAACACGGGTTCATGGGTGCGCAAGGCTCTGGCCAAGGCGCCGTCGGGCGAGGCCGCAAAAATATTGCTGCCGATTCTTTGGCTCGCAGGAATGGAAGTCACACGGCTGAAAGAAGGGTTGATATATTTAATTTTCCCGTCAGTCCCTGCGACTTCAATGGCCTCCTGGACCGAGTTGAGAATCGCGTCCAGTTCTCCCTTGAGATGCTTGATGTTGGCCAGCTTTTCGGTTTCTTCAATGATATACATCATCAGGTTGGCGCCTTGGGCTTCAATTAAGGCGCTGGATTTTGCTTTCTTGCGCTCTAATTCTTCTTGTACCTTGGGACTGCCGGTTGCTTCAATAATCACATCGAGATTCGGAACTTTAAGAAAAGCCTCCAGAGTCAGGCAGGTCGCTACACCGTCCTGCCTGGCTGTTTCCAGTCCGGGGTTCTTGTCGCTGCGGTCACAAACCACAATGATCTCGATATGGTCAATTTTGCTCAGGGTTTTATAGACTGCCGTTCCTCCCCGCCCCATGCCTACGATGCCTACTCTTACTTTGAGAGCCATAGATTCCACTCCTGTCGGTTGTTAAATGCTCTTGGTCTGGCAGTTTGGCTTAAGTGCTAGTTCAGGTTAAGTGCTAGTTCAGGTTAAGTTCTAGTTTAGGTTAAGTGCTGATATCAAAGAGTTTCTGTCGTTCAGATGGATATACTGGTTCTTAAACTTGACTACAAATGTTATTAAGAAAGATGTTATTTAAAATATTCGCTATATTAAGTCGGTTTCCTACCTTAAAATCTAATTATTAGAAATTTATTTTGCCACGGATAACCCGGCCTGATCCTAAGGCTGCCTGGCGGTCTGTCTCTGCCGGACTTTTCTACTTTTCTGAATATAAAATATAGAAATTAGAATAATGTCCTCAGGATTTCCGGGGGATACTTCTGAAAACCCGGTCGTTCTGCCTTTTGAGCCATTTCCCGTCTTTGTACTTATTGGCATGGTTCTTGCTACCTTAAAGAAAGAGAAAGCCGTAACACTCTATGCTGAGCCGATATGATCATAGCTTAAAAAGATAAATGCGCCGGCAGATCGGATAAGGGGTTATGGCGGGCAGAATTTGAGACATAGTTCTCAAATGCAGCGCTAAGTAAGAAAGGAGCCAGAATAAAAGAAAACCGGGATTAATACACAATATTGGGGGGAAAAGCATGAAAGAAATGAATGTTGAGGAAATCATTGCGGCGGTTGAAACACTTTGTATAGAGTCCAATTACGACCTTGGCTCAGACATTATGACGGGCTTTCAAAAAGCCTTGCAGGAAGAACGTTCACCCTTAGGGGCCGAGGTGCTGCGGCGGCTGATTGAGAATGCTCAGGTTGCCGAGCGGGAGAGAGTCCCCATGTGCCAGGACACAGGGATGGCCATCATTTTTGTGGAACTGGGTCAGGACTTGCATATCCTCGGCGGCGACTTAAGCGAGGCCATTAATGAAGGCGTGCGCCGCGGCTATGCCAAAGGATATTTGCGCAAATCTGTGGTTGCCGATCCTTTTGAGCGGGTGAATACAGGGGATAACACCCCGGCAATTATTCACTATGATATCGTCCCGGGCGATTCCCTGCGCCTGATCGTGGCTCCTAAAGGGTTCGGCAGTGAAAACATGGGCGGCTTGAAAATGTGCAAGCCTTCGGAGGGTTTAGAAGGGGCTATGCAGTTTGTGGTGGACACCGTCGACCGGGCGGGAGGCAATCCTTGTCCGCCCATCATTGTCGGCGTGGGTGTCGGCGGCTCGATGGAAAAAGCGACCTTGCTGGCCAAAAAGAGCTTGCTCCGAGAGGTAGGCCGGCATAACCCGGAAGAACGTCTGGCGAAGATCGAGGAGGAATTATTGCAGCGCATTAACCGTCTGGGCATTGGCCCCCAGGGCTTCGGCGGCGTGACGACGGCCCTGGCCGTCAACCTGGAAGTCTATCCCACCCATATCGCCGGGATGCCCGTTGCCGTCAACATTGGCTGCCATGCGACCCGGCATAAAGAAATTGTCTTGCAAGGGAGGATAAGCAGATGAGCGAACCCTTACGGATTGAAACTCCCCTGACCCAGGAAAAGCTCAGAAAGCTGAAAGCGGGGGACAGTGTCTTAATCAGCGGCGTCATCTACACCGGGCGCGACGCGGCCCATAAGAAAATGACCGAGGCTTTGGCCCAAGGCGCCGACCTGCCCTTTCCGCTGAAGGACCAAGTTATCTATTTCGTAGGACCGACACCGGCCAAAGAAGGTCAGGTGATCGGCTCCGCCGGCCCGACAACCAGCGGGCGGATGGATGCCTATTCCCCTGCGCTCATCGCTCAGGGGCTAACCGGCATGATCGGCAAGGGACTGCGTTCCGTTGAGGTCGTCGAAGCAATGAAAAAACACGGCGCCGTTTACTTCGGCGCGATTGGCGGAGCGGGCGCCATTATCTCCAAGTGCATTGTTTCCGCCGAAGTGATTGCCTATCCCGAGCTGGGACCGGAGGCGGTGCGGCGCCTGGTCGTCAAGGATTTCCCGGCGATCGTGGTCATTGATTGTTATGGCAGCAATCTTTATGAGATAGGGAAAGCTCAATATCGGAGTTTATAAGGGCATTTTAAAAGTGCCCCAGGGGCTATAAATAAATTTGCAGAAAATTTGCGGAAAAGTTTTAGAGGAATTTCTTGCAAACATCCTGAAAAATTCACGGTTTCCCCAAAGCAGCTTCTCGCACAGGAGTGCACGAATTGCATGGAAAGGCGCTTCGGCCTACTAAGCTTGCAGGAGAAAATGAAGCCATTAGCTCACTTCAGGTATCCCGGAAGTTTGGCGAAGCTTTTACGCAAGTGTCTGGGCGAGCCTTAACGTGCTGAGTGAACGGGTGTGCGGAAAGCTGCTCCTTTGTCATCGTTTGCAAGCTCACTTTATTGTATGCCTTTTCAAAAAACTAAGGGTAACAGGCGAATTATAGTGCAACGACTAAAGATGGAGGCTTACCTAGATGAAGTTCCGCGCCAATCTGATCTTGTCTGTTTTCTTGCTTGTCGTGACGCCCATTGTTATAACCAGTTTAGTCACCATGGAAGCCGCGGACAGGGCTTTACAGGCCCAGAACCTTAAAACGGGGTATCCACTTAGCTTGGAGAAAATAGAGATAGCCCGCTTGCGGGAAAATATAGTCTATATTGTGATCATCGGAACGGTAGTCAGTTTAACCGGCGCGGGAATTTTCACGAGTGAACTGTCCGGATCAGTCAATAAAATCAAACAAGGCCTGGATAATTTAAGTCATGACGCCAATACGGCCATTGACGTGCAGCGGGGGATTATGGGGGAAATCGCCACTTCAATTAATCAACTGGCTGAGAAATTGCGTGAGACCCGCAGTCATAGAGACGCACTGCTGGAGTGCAGTCCTAACGGAATTATTACCATCGATAAATTCGGCAAGATCATTCTCTTTAATCCTGCAGCTTCAAGCTTAAGCGGTATTCCGCCGGGCACGGCTCTGGGAGCAAATTATCAGGAGATTGGTTTACCTCCCGCTTTAGTCCGCCCGCTGGCAGCTGCCTTAACCAAGCAGCCCACCGATATGACGAAGGAAGAAATCATTTCCCGGCCTGATGGAAATTCCATTGCCGTGGCGATCTCCACCTCAAGCTTGCATGATGAGGAAGAGACCGTCGGTGCCTTAGCCATCATCATTGATTTGCGGGAGAAGCGCCTCCTGGAGGCCCAGGTCCTGCGCGCTAACCGGCTTGCAGGTCTGGGAGAATTAGCGGCGGGAATTGCTCACGAAATCCGCAATCCGCTCACGGCGGTCAAAGGATATTCTCAGGTTCTCGATGATGAGTTGGAGCTTGATGACCCGAGACGGGAATACACCGCCGTGATCGTGAAAGAGGTGAATCGTCTTGACCGGATTGTTCAGGGACTTCTGGATTTTGCCAGACCTTCGGCCAGTCGCTTTGAACTCGTCAATCTTAACCAGATTATCGAAGAAACTCTGGTTTTAATCGCAAAGCCGGCTTTTAAGCACCGGATTGAATTGCGGAAGGAGTACGGCGAGAAGGTTTTGGCGGAAGTTGATAAAGATCAAATCAAACAAATCCTGCTCAATTTGTTCATCAACGCCGGGCAAGCCATTCAGGATCAAGGGACGATCAGAATCGTCACCGAGCAGAAAGAGGAGCAGGCCGTTATCAGGATCATTGACTCCGGCCCGGGGATCTCCCAGGCTATTATCGATAAGCTGTTTGACCCTTTCTTTACCACCAAAGAGGAGGGCACCGGCTTAGGTTTGGCCATTGCCCATCAATTGATTGAACTTCACGGCGGAAAAATTGAAATCCACAGCCGACTTAACGCAGGGACAGAATTTAAACTTATTTTACCGCTTCGCCAAGGGAGTGATCTGAATGTCTGAGTCCAAGGGCTCAATCCTGGTTGCTGATGATGAAGAAAGTGTACGCAATTTGACAAGCCGGGTCTTAAGCAAAATGAATTACACGGTCACCACTGTAAAGAACGGTGAAGAAGTTTTGGACAAAGTCAAAAACCGCAGCTTTGACCTCCTGATTATGGATATCCGGATGCCTAAATTAGACGGAATGGAAGCGTTCAAAGCCCTGCGCAACGAGTATCCCGGCCTGCCCATTATTATGATGACGGCCTTCAGTACGGTAGAAACGACTTTAGAGACTATGCGCCTGGGCGCCTTCGATTACCTGACTAAACCGTTTGATATTTCGGAAGTAAAAACCGCTGTCGAAAAGGCCTTTTCCTCCCGGCTGGAGCATGATGTCCAAAGTGCCCCTCCCCAACAGGCAAGCAATTTGCGTAGGGATTCCTTTGTCGGCTCCAGTTCTCTCATGCAGGAAGTGTTGAAGACGATTGGCCGGGTGAGCGCGAGCAATTCCTCGGTTTTAATCCAGGGAGAGAGCGGTACCGGCAAAGAGCTGGTGGCCCGCACCCTGCATCAATACAGTAACCGCAAAAACCAACCTTTTGTGACCGTAAATTGCGGTGCAATTCCGGAAGGAATTCTGGAAAGCGAATTTTTCGGACATGAAAGAGGTGCCTTCACAGGCGCTCACAGCCGGAAAATCGGGAAATTCGAATTTGCCGACGGCGGCACCATCTTTCTGGATGAAATCGGAGAAATGAGTCCGGCGCTGCAGGTTAAGCTTCTCCGGGTGCTGCAGGAGCGTGAATTTGAACGGGTGGGCGGCAATGAAAAATTAGTCGTGGATGTCCGGGTGGTCGCGGCCAGCAACAAAAATTTGCGCAAAAGCATAGCGGAAAAAACCTTTCGGGCGGATCTGTTCTATCGCTTAAATGTTGTGTCCGTTTTTATCCCGCCCTTGCGGGAAAGGAAAGAAGATATTCCTTTGCTGGCCGCCTATTTCCGGGATAAATTCTGCGCTATGCTTGGGAAACAGCCGAAAAAGATCTCCCGGGAGGTTATTGAAGTATTGCAGAATTATGATTGGCCGGGAAATGTGCGGGAATTGGAAAATATTATGGAACATGCGATTGTGATGGGGAACGGACAGGTTATCCTGGCGGAGGACCTGCCCCTGGAAATAGTCCCGGACCCCAAATCCCAGTTCTCCGCTCAAAAAGGAAAGCCGGAGACCCTGCGGGCCATGGTAAAATCTCTCGAAAAAGACGCTATTGCCGCTGCTTTGCAAAAGACAGGGGGAAATAAGCTGCAGACGTCTAAGGTGTTAGGTATCAGCAGACGGGCTTTACAATACAAGATCGAAGAATATGGCATAGAATAGAGAGATAAGCGATGGACAAGAATGATTTGTGCTTCACCTCATTGCCTAAGCAGAAAATAACTGAGCGGGAAGTAGCCCAACAGGAGGTGACCGCCGGAAAGAGAAACTTTTGGCTGCCTGAAAATATTACCCGGCAGCAATGGCTGGTCCTTCTGGCTGCCTGGATCGGCTGGGTTTTTGACTCTATGGATTCCACCATTTACGCTATGGTTTTGCCCTCATCCTTAAAAGACCTTTTGGCATCCGCGGCCAATAAAGCGGATATAGCCTCGCACGGAGGAATTATTTTAGCAATTTTCTTAGTGGGCTGGGCAATCGGAGGAACTCTATTCGGGACGCTGGCGGACTATTTCGGACGCAGCAGAACCCTGGCCATTTCCATTCTCTTTTATGCAGTCTTCACAGGAGTGGCGGCCCTGTCCCAAAGCTGGGAACAGTTGGCGTTTTTTCGCTTCCTCACGGCGCTCGGCATCGGCGGCGAGTGGTCGGCAGGTTCCGCCTTGGTAGCGGAATCCTTTTCAGACAAATACCGGACAAAGGTACTTAGTCTGATGCAAAGCGCCTGGGGGGTAGGCTTTTTCTTCGCGGCCCTAGTCAATTTGGTTGTTGTCCCGCTGGCGAGTGCTCATCAATTTACTCCCTGGCGGGCGGTCTTGATTATCGGCATTTTCCCGGCCGTTTTTGCCGCCTTTATCCGGGAAAAAGTTCAGGAACCCGAGAAATGGCTGGCAGTCAAGAAAAAGCGGGAGATTCTGAAGAATTCGGGCAATACGGCCGCCGTCAGCAAAAATCTGACGGTACTTACCTTAAAGCAGATTTTCTGGCCGGAACTCCGGCGCGATACCATTGTCGGCACGCTCTTGGCCTTTTCCGCTACCTTCGGACTGTGGGCCGTGACGAATTGGACTCCAACTTTCGTCGAGGAGCTGCTGCATGTCCATCATCTGTCGGAAGCGGTTATTTCAGACTATAAGAGTTACGCTATTATGGCCCTGAATACGGGAGCGATCCTCGGCTATGTCTTTTTTGGCCCCATAGCCGATCGTGTCGGACGCAAAAATGCCTTTCTGATTTTTTTTCTGGGCAGTTTTCTCTTAGCACCTTATATTTTTTACAATGTCACAAACTTTACCATGCTGATACTGCTCTTGCCGGTCTTGGGGTTCTTCAACAACGGAATCTTCTCGGGGTTTCCGATTTATCTGGCCGAACTTTACCCGACAAGACTGCGGGCAACCGGACAGGGGTTTTGCTTTAACTTTGGGAGAATTTTAGCCGCCACCGGCCCGCTGCTGACAGGTTTCCTTGTCAATAGCTTCGGCTCTTATGCCAAAGCGGTGGCCGCCGTTTCGGCGATTTACATTATTGGGATTGTCGCCCTTTTTTGGGCGAAGGAAACTAAAGGCAAACCTTTGCCGGATTAAGCGGCGTCCGGGTCTGCTTCCCGCCCATTTGTTCACGCGGCATTTCAGTCTCACTCAGGCGCTCTCAGCGGAGCTTTGCCGAACCTCCGGGTAATCAATAACTCAAGCAAACCTCTGACGTCGCTTTCCCCCGCAAGCTTTCAGGCCGGACCATCTCTCCCAGGAATTCTTTGCTCTTATGCGGGAAGCTTAATGGCTACTTTTTAGGCACACTGCCCAAAAAGTAGCCACATTTTTCTGTCTATTTAGTTTTCTGATTGCGACAAATTCTGCGCCGTTTGGCAGGATATTCAGACAAAACCCAATATTCAAGCGGACTTAAGGCGGGTCGGCTAAGAAAAGATTTTGCTGCGGAAATCCTGGCATGATAATTGCTACTAATATGTTTAGTCTGAATTTTCCGTATAAACAATCAAATAAGAGGAAGGAGGGTCGCTTCAATCATCACCGCTCTGATAGCCGGACAAAGTTTTTCACTGACAGGAAGTAAAGGGGATGAGTATGTTGAAGACAAATTATCGTTGGTTTATTATTTTCATGGTCTTTATTATTACTATGGTAAATTACGTTGACCGCTCGGCAATTGCGTTTGCCATGCCGTTGCTCAGCAAACAGTTTCATATGACTCCGGAGGATATCGGTTTGACTCTGGGCGCCTTTAATATAGGGTACGCAATTATGGTTTTCATAGGCGGACTTATGGTAGATAGGTGGGGTTCCCGCAAGATTTGGATGATCACGGCTTTGGTTTGGTCCTTGAGTATTTTGTCCACAGCCGCGGCTGCCGGTTTTGCCATGTTATATACCGTTCGTTTGATTCTGGGCCTGGCAGAAGGCCCGAACTTCCCGGCTTTGAACCGTGTGGTCGGGGACTGGCTGCCCGGTAAGGAAAGGGCGCTGGCTCTGGGCAATGCCCTGGTGGGCGTACCCCTTGCTCTGGCTTTCGGCGGCCTGATCGTTGCTTTCCTGGCGAATTTATTTAGCTGGCGGGGCATGTTCATTATTCTGGGGGCTTTGGGAATAATCTGGGCTCCGATCTGGTATTTCTGCTTCCGTGATTTTCCGGAGAATTCGGGCAAAGTTAACGATGCCGAACTGAAATATATTAAGGAAAGCGACAAAATTTCCCGCAATTCCGAAAGAGAAACCCGTCGTCAAAGTCATGCCTCCAAGCCGGGCATGTGGAAATTCCTGCTGACCAATCCGACTTTGCTTTCCAACGACTGGGCTTTCTTCGTTTTCGGCTACAATCTCTTCTTCTTTATGGGCTGGCTGCCGACGTTCTTAAACACGACCTATCACATGAACCTCAGTCAGGTCGGCAGTTTCACCTTCCTGCCCTGGATCACGGCGGCCATTATGTTATACCTCGTGGGCGTTATTTCCAATCGCATCCTGAAGTCCACCGGGAAATACCGTCTGGCCCGTTCTCATCCGCTGTGGATTACCCAACTGTTAGGCGCAATTTGTCTTTTGCCGATTCTTTACTATCATTCCGTAGGGGTTGCCTTGCTCTCGATCTCCCTCTGTGTTGGCTTCAATATGGCCCCCAACACTATTTTCTACGCCGTTAACATTGATATTATCAAAGAACGCTCCGGGACGGCCATGGGGATCACGGATTTGTTCTTCGCGGTTGCCGGCTTGATCGCCGCTACCTTAACCGGATTTATTATCCAGGTCAGCGGCTCCTTCCAAGGGGCTTTCATATTGGTGATTGTGCTTAATATCAGCTCGGTGATCGGGGTTATCCTCTTCCATAACCCGGACCGCGAAAATAGCAGGACTCAGGTGACCCAAAGTAAGGAACTGGCTTCCTGAGATAACCGGGGACGCCCGGATGTATCCGGATATAGGATATATTAGATGTATTATTATAGATCATCACCTGCTAAAGCAGCGCCGATGTTTCACAGCCTCCTTCACCGGGGCCGCTGCAAAACCAACGTCAACAGCTCAACATCAGTAGGTCAGCGTCAATAAGTTGAGAAGCCCTAAAGGCATACTAACAAGCTTAGATGCAGTTGGAATGATAAAACGATCATTCCAACTGTTTTTTTACTGCACCAAAGACAGGGGTTCCATTTGCTATTCCTTACAGATACTACAATTTTGCGCTACCTATACTTATAAAGGAAGAAAATGGTCTGTCAAAATCCAGTTTGGAAATCATGCTAATTTCCTTTAAATACCGGCTGCCGTTTCTCTTGAAAAGCCTTTACGCCTTCCTTATGGTCCGCGGTCTCTTTGATGATCGCGTAGTGGGAAGAGATCAGATCCAAAGCCGGTTCCAATTCCATTGTTCGGGCGTAGCGCACGGCTCTTTTGGCCATTCTGATCGCTGTTTGCGGTCCTGCGGCTATTTGGGCTGCCAGCTTCATAGTTTCTGACATGAATTCTTCCGGGGCATAAACCTGATTGACTAACCCTATGGCCAGGGCTTCTGCGGAAGTAATAAATTTGCCTGTCCACAACAGTTCCAAGGCCTTGGCTTCGCCGACGATGTGCGGTAAAAAGAAGGCTCCGCCATCTCCCGGAACCAGACCCACCCGGACATAGCCTTCACTGACCTTAGAGGCACTGACCATGGTCCGGATATCACACATTAAGGCCATATCCAGGCCGGCCCCTACCGCAGGACCGTTAATCGCCGCGATTACCGGCTTATCGATTGTTTTTAAGGTCAGGGGAACCCTGTGAATGGTTTGCCAAAGCTTATTCTTGTTAGCCAGCGGAGATTGGTTTTCCCCCATGCCGTCGACATCACCGCCGGAGCAAAAAGCGTTCCCCGCACCGGTTACCACGATAACATGAACTTGATCGTCAGCCTGAGCATCCTGGAGCGCTTTTACCCATGCTTCGATCATTTCACGGTTGAAGGCATTTTTCTTTTCGGGACGATTGAGGGTAATGATCTGCACATGGTTTTCCAGACTGGTCAAAATAGGTGAGGCCATAGTTATTATCTCTCCTTTGCAACGTGGGATTTCTCTTCTGAAGTGGGGCAGAGGCATGTCCGCGTGTCAATTTAACTTTACTCCCTTCGGGCCGGAGGGAGGAATTAGCTTTATGCTGACGTGCCGTTAACCAAAAGTTCACAGTTAATAAGCTTACTACGCCGGATTTTAACTAATTAATAACGCTGGATTTTAACTGTTCGGAAATATCACACCCGGTTGGGTTGGCGGAATACGGCCTATGTCTATTTATATAGAAATAAAAAAACTTTACACCCCTTATTTGCCGGGGATGTAAAGTTAGCTGCAACACCGTTTGGCTCTTTCTCAATTCGGTGTGTTTTTTAGTTCAGAAGGCACAGAACAAAGAGTGACAAGTGGTCCCGCGCGTTTACGCTTCGGCGTTTTCCTGCGGGTAGAGGTCGTGAACGACCTTGAGAAATTCCCTGACGACCTGGGAAGGCGACTCGCGGTGGAGGATGACCCCCATGGGCACAAGGTCGGTTTCCAGCGGGATGGCGACCAAGGGCTGCATTGAATTGACGAAATAGGCCTTGGAGATGAAAACGCCGTTGTTATAACAGATGTTGATGATATTCTGCAGGTCGTTGTTCGTGAAGATCTCCAGCGCCAGGTCCCGGCAGCATTGGTTTAACTGCGACGAAAGCTCAGTGTTTTTTCTCAGCAGGCCGACACGGTTGCCGGACAGCTCCTCCAGACGGATGGTTTTCTTCCCGGCCAGCGGGTGGCCGGGGGCGACGAGGCATTTATAGGGCATAGGGAAGAGCCTGGTGTATTTTACGCCGGAGCTTTCCAGCTCGGGGTGGTAGGTGCATTCGGCCACGTCGGCGCGGTCGTTGAGGATATCCTCGACAAAATGATTGCTCGCCTGCAGGATCACCTGCTGCTTGATATAAGGAAACCTGCGCGAGAACTCGTTAAAGGCGTTTTCCAGCAACAGGCGCGGATGATAGGGGTTTTCGATGCGGATGATCTGATCGTGAAAGGCGAGCTTCCGGCACCTCTCGCTGACCGAGTCTATTTCAGCGAGTATTTTCCTGGCCCCGCGGCAGAATTCCTCGCCGGCCGGGGTTAAGGAGATACCGTGGCGGGTGCGCATGAGTAAAGAGAAGCCGATCTCTTCCTCCAGGGAGTCGATCTGCTTCTTAATTGCCTGCTTGGAAAGATAAAGGGCTTCTTCGGCCTTACTGAGGCTGCCGCATTCGACTGTTTTAAGCAGTGATTTCAGCTGCTGATCGTTCATATGCACCACCCCAATTATGAAGGTTTAACCGCAATGAGTAAGCATAAAGCTAATTTCACTTGATCGCCCGGTTGGAAAAACATAAAAAATTTTCTTCGCTTTGCTGAAATTGCCGCAGCCTCACTGCTTTAGAGCAGTGATTCAGCTGTTTATGGTTAAAATTCGCCAGATTAATTGTCAACTTTTAGTTAACGACATGTTAGCATAAAGCTAATTCCGCTGTCAAGCCTGGAAGGAGTAAAGTTAACTATAGTCAGACAGGTCTTCTTTACTGTCGCTGTGCAGTCCGCGAAGTACCTGAAGGGCGGGCAGGGCCGGAAAACCTGGGGAAAAATTTCTCCACTGCGCCCCCAAGCGCAGCCAATATGGGCCAGACTGGAGGGGCGCTCAAGATGCGGCTTTCCGGCCCGGTTTGAAATAAGCGTAAGAATGGAGTGAATTGAATGGCAAAGGGACCGCTGAGCGGAGTAAAACTGCTCGAATACTGTAGTTTTGTCACAGGGCCTTATTGCAGCAAACTGTTTGCCGATCTCGGCGCCGAGGTGATAAAGGTCGAAACCCCAAGGGGGGATGAGGCCAGAAGGAGGGGGCCGTTTCTAGGCGATAAACCCGATCCGGAACTTTCGGGGCTTTTTCTCTATCACAATACCAACAAGTTGGGAGTTACCCTCAACCTGGATTCGCCGACAGGACGCAAAATCTTTAAAAAACTGGCAGCCGAAGCCGATATCCTGATCGAGGACAGACCGCCGGGCGAGATGGCCGGACTGGGACTGAATTACGAAGTCCTTAAGCAGGTCAATCCTTCTCTCATCATGGCCTCCATCACCCCCTTCGGCCAGGACGGGCCGTACCGCGACTATAAGGCCTATTGTCTCAATACCTACCACGCCAGCGGCGCCGGCTATGTCTTGCCGGCCAACTCGCCGAACGCGGAGAGGGAACCGATCAAGGGAGGCGGCTTTGTCGGGGAATGTGACGTCAGTGTCTGCGCGGCTGTGAGCATTCTGGGAGCGCTTTTCTGGCGCAATGCCGGGGGAAGCGGACAGTATATCGACATCTCCAAGCAAGAGGCGGAGATGTCCCTGGAGAGGATGAACATCGTTCGCTACTATGAACTCGGGAAGAGTCCCACCCGGGTAAAGATCAACCGTCTCCGCGATACTCTCCTGCGCTGCCGCGACGGCGGTTATGTCAAAGTCGTAGTGCATCCGGACAAGCAATGGCAGGGTCTGGTCGAGGCCCTGGGCACCCCGGAATGGACCAAAGAGGAGAAGTTCAGCAATCATAAACTGCGAGAGGCCAATTTCGATGATCTCGAAGTCCGCCTGGGCAAAGAAGCCCTGAACTATGAGACCGAAGACCTCTTTTTCAGAATCCAAGCCAAAGGCACGGCCTGTGCCCCGGTCTGTTCGGCGGAGCAGGTGTTCAAGTCGCCGCAAACGAAGGCCCGGGACTTTTATCTGGAGATAGAACACCCGGCGGCCGGGGCCTTGATGTACCCCGGGCTGCCCTACAAACTCTCCAGGACCGCCCCGAGTGACAATCAGGGTGCGCCTCTCCTGGGGCAGCATAATGAGGAAGTGTACTGCCACCGCCTTGGATACTCGCAGCAAGACCTGGTCAAATTTAAGGAGGCCGGCGTTATCTAGGGCTGAAGCCGTTTCATGTCAACAGGCTCCGGAACGAAGGAGGATTTTGCAGATGAACAAAGATGCTTTAAAAGGAATAAGAGTTGCCGATTTCAGTTGGGTCTGGGCAGGGCCGTACGCCACCTTGCTGCTTTCTTTTCTGGGCGCGGAAGTGATTAAGATTGAAAGCCGCAAGCGTATTGACCAAACCCGGCAGGGTTCCATTACCATGGGCGAGGATTTCGAGGACATCAACGCTTCTTCGGCTTTCAACAATGCCAACCTGAATAAAAAGAGTATCACCCTTGACCTCAAAAACCCGCAGGGCGTCGAGCTGGCTAAGAGAATCGTCGCCGAGAGCGATGTTGTCGTTGAAAACATGCGCCCCGGGGTGATGGACAAACTGGGACTAGGCTACCCAGAGCTTGTGAAGGTAAAGCCCGATATTATCATGCTTTCGTCATCAGGCTTCGGCTCAGCCGGCCCCTACGGTCACTATGCCGGTTATGCCCCCATATTTGCCGCCTTCGGCGGACTGGCTTACCTCACGGGCTATGAAGGCGGTGAGCCCAATACCATGAGCGGGGTCATGGACCTGAGAGTGGGTACGGTATCGGCCTTTGCCCTGCTCACAGCCCTGATCCACCGGCAAAAAACCGGCGAAGGCCAACATATCGACCTGTCTTCTTCAGAATCTGTCAGCGCTCTCATCGGCAGCGAACTAATGGAGTATACCATGAATAAAAGATCGCCGGGCAGATGCGGGAATCAGGATTCCGTCATGGCGCCCCACAACTGCTATCGCTGCCAAGGCGACGACAAGTGGGTCAGCATTGCCGTGGCCACGGACGAAGAGTGGCAGGCCCTGTGCCAAGCCATGGGAAACCCTGAATGGACAAAGGACGAAGCCTTTGCCGATGTTTACAGCCGCTGGCAGAACCGGGCTCGACTGGACAAATTCCTGGCCGGGTGGACCATCAACTATACGGACTATGAGGTGATGACACTGCTTCAGAGTGCCGGGGTAGCCGCCATGCCGTCCTTCTGCGCCGAGGAAATCCTCTCCGACCCTCACGCCCAGGCGCGCGGTGAGATTACCACGGTGGAGCATCCCGTGATGGGTAAGAAGACAGTCATCAGTCCGCCCTGGAAACTCTCGGAGACGCCTGCCAGGATCAGGAAGGCCTCGCCCCTCTTAGGCGAGGATAATGAGGAGGTCTTTGCTTCTCTGCTCGGCATGTCCAAAGAAGAGATGGAGAAGCTGGCCGCCGAGAAGATTATTTATTAGGGCTATTTCGTCCCTGGGCCTTCTGTCCCTCGACAGCAAATAAACGATATTCAAATTAAATAAGCAGGACGGCCGGCTTTTCAGGAGCCGGCCGGCAGAGAGCATATCCTGTCGCCGCCAAGGGAGAGGCCGGCGGAGCGAAGATATGCTTTTCCTGCCAGGAAAAAAGGAGGAATCACTATGCAGGAAGTAGTCGTTGTGTCCGCGGTCAGGACACCCATCGGGTCGATCGGCGGGACGCTCAAAAGTATGCAGCCGGAGGATCTTCTTGCCTTGGCGCTGGGAGCGGCTGTCGAGCGGTCCGGCGTCGACCGGGAGGTCATCGACGAGGTTATCGCCGGGCAGGCCAAGCAGACTACCGACGCGCCGAATATTGCCCGGGTCTCCGCCCTGGCGATCCGCCTGCCGGAGTCCACGCCTGCCTACACGGTGCACCGCCAGTGCGCCTCTGGCATGCAGGCCCTGCTCAGCGCCGTACAGCAGATTCAGTGCGGGTACTCCGAGGTGGTGCTCGCGGGCGGCGTGGAGAGCATGAGCACGGCGCCCTTTTACGTGCGGGGAGCGCGCTTCGGTGTCGGCAACGGCAATGGAGTTTTTGTGGACCCCAATGTGGAGAGCCAGCCTAAAAGCCAGCCGGAAACGATCTACGGAACCTTTAACATGATTCAGACCGCCGACAATGTGGCGGCAAAGTACGGTGTCAGCCGGGAGGACTGCGACGCCTTCGCTCTGGCGAGCCAGCATAAGGCAGTGGCGGCCATCGACGCCGGCCGCTTCCGGGACGAGGTAGTCCCGGTGGATGTACCGCGGCGGAAGGGCGACCCTCTCCGCTTCGAGACCGACGAATATCCCAAACGGGACACCGGTGTGGAGAAAATGGCTAAGCTCCGTCCCATTTTCCCAGGCGGCGTCACTACCGCCGGCAACGCCTCGGGGCGGAACGACGGTGCGGCGGCTCTGCTTCTCATGAGTGCGGAGAAGGCCGCCCAGCTGGGCTTAAAGCCGCTGGCGGCTATTCTGGGCGGCGCGGCGGCCGGCGTGGAACCGCAGTACATGGGCATCGGGCCCGTGCTTGCCACGCGCAAGCTCATGAGCCGTCTCACACCGCAGACAGGTCTGAAGCTGGGAGACTTCGGCCTCGTGGAGATCAACGAGGCCTTTGCGGCCCAGTCCGTGGCTTGCGTCCGGGAGCTGGGTCTCGATCCGGAGATTGTCAATGTCAACGGCGGGGCCATTGCCCTGGGGCATCCTCTGGGCTGCTCCGGAGCGCGGATTTGCACAACGCTACTCTATGAAATGCGCCGGTGCGGCACGAAGCACGGCCTCGCCACCATCTGTGTGGCCGGCGGGCTCGGCATGTCTATGGCCTTTGAAATTAGGGAATAGGTATAAGGACTAGACGCGGGAACTAGAAACAGGGAATTTGCGGGCAGAGACAGTTTGAGATAAGAGATAGGCTGAAGATTTAGGGCACGGTGTACTTGGCCTGGATTAAAGATTAAAGATTTAAGATTTAAGATTAAAAAACTAAACAATACTCAATGACAAAAAACAAACGATGAAAGGAAGGTCAGAGCAGTGAAAAAGCTTGGAGTAGTGGGCAGCGGCAGCATGGGCAACGGCATCGGTCAGACCGCCGCCCTCAACGGCTATGACGTGATTCTCTATGATGTTGCGGAAGCCCAGCTGGCAAAGGCGCGGCAATCTATTGCAACTTCCCTGCGCAAGCGCGTGGAGAAGGGCAGGATGGCGCAGGAGGAGATGGACCGGGCGCTTGCGGCGATCCGCTGCAGTGTTGACCTCGCGGAGCTGGCCGACCGCGATGTGATCGTAGAAGCCGTGGTGGAAAAAGTGGAGATCAAGCAGAAGGTCTTCAGCCAATTGGAGGATCTGGTGGGCGCGGACTGCCTCCTGGGCACGAACACTTCCAGCCTCTCCCTGGCGGAGATCGCCTCCGGCATGAAAGACCCCACCCGGCTCGTGGGGATTCATTTCTTCAATCCTGTGCCGGCCATGAAGCTCGTGGAGATCGTGCGCACCGCGCTGGTGCGGCGGTCCGTGGCGGAGCAGGCCAAAGCGTTTGCGGAGTCCTTGGGCAAAGTGACGATTCAGGCGCCGGACTCTCCCGGATTCGTGGTCAACTACCTGCAGTACCCCTTCCGCTTGAACGCTATGCGCATGGTGGAAAAAGGCATCGCCACACCCGAGGATATCGACACGGCAGCCAAGCTGGGTCTGGGACACCCCATGGGTCCCCTGGAGCTTCAGGATATGGTTGGCCTGGATGTCACCTATTATGCCACGTCTTCTATCTATGAGAAGACTCATGACCCGGCCATGGAGCCGCCGGAGATTTTGCGCCGCATGGTGGAGGAGGGCAAGCTGGGCCGCAAGAGCGGTCAGGGTTTTTACGACTACAGGGAGAAGAAGTAACCCGCTTAAGAGAAAATGTTGATCTTGTTGGAAATAGCCCCCTGGTGCTCCGGCCTTGCTGCCGAGTCTCTTGGGGGCTATGCGACTTGGCTGCAAAACGGCTGGTCATCCTATCTGCGGCCTGAACTTGTACATCAAACGGGAGTGTATATCAACTAGTTCTACCCATGGATACAAATAATTAAGCCCACCTTTTTAGGGTAGGCTTCTTTGTTATGCTCTTTTTTAGTTTAAAGTGCAGAAGTTTTCAGGGCAGTCCACTCAAAAAAGCGGGTCTTTTCCGGTTGCCTCACTTCGTAAAGGGTTCACGGATCAGAAGCGAAAGATTTCCTGGAAATTCCGTTTCAAATACTGCGTTGCGTTTACTGGCAGCTCAGGTTGTCCTGGATGAACGACAGAAACCTCTCTTCCGCGGCGTTGAGATCGCGCTTTTTATAAATCAAGGTCAGATACTTCTCGATGGTCGGTTCCAGATTGACGATTTGGACACCGGGCGTGCAGTAGGACCGGAAGCGCTCTTTGTCCAGTAATGTAATGCCAGTCCCCTGGGATACAATATCCAGCATATAGTAGCGACGCTCCGTGTAGGTCAACACCTTTGGCTTGTAGCCCGCCTCTCGAAAAAGATTCATACAGACCTTGTACATAGCAGAGCCATTTCTTGATGGTAAGATGTAGTTCTCGTTTTGCAGCTGTCGAAGAGTGACGCGTTCTTTTTCCGCAAGAGGATGCTTGGTGGGAAGAGCGATCACAATCGTGTCTTTCATAAGGCGCATCAACTGAAGGCCGCTGTTGTCAAAGAAGGCGTATTCGTAGCAAAAGGAAAAATTGCATTCTTTGTTTTTGGCCATCCGCCAGAGTGATTCTGAGTTGTTTTCGGTGAGGAGGACGGTGATATCCGGGTTTTCGCGGCGGAAACGAACAAGGTAATCCATGATGCCGTAATCCGTGACGGATTGAGCAAAGCCGATCGTCAACTTCTGCCGGGTGAGAGCATCATCCACAACCAGTAGGCTGGCATATTCCGCCATGGCGGACGTTACCTTCTCGGCGTAAGGAACAAGCAAAGTACCCGCTTCGCTGAGCGAAATGTTTCTGGAACCCCGGTGGAACAACTTAACGCCAAGTTCGTTTTCCAGCGACATAATATGACGAGAGAGCGTCGATTCGGAAAGAAATATGTTCTCCGCGGCGGTGGTGTAGTTACTAGCCTTTGCCAGCATCAGAAACTCTTCCAGGTATTTCAGCTTCATTGACCTACCTCCGATGCATTTTATGCATTGAAGTATATCAAAAAACGGTTTGCTTTGCATTTAGCAATATGAAAAAATAGCAAACGATAAGGCATTTTGCTGGATTAATTAAGCAACTTTTTCTCAAAGTGCAGCTGTTTTGAGCTATCCGGAAACGCCTGAAACACAGAAAAAATGCCTGCTCTATATGTGAGAGAGAATCAGGAAGGAGGAAAAATGAATCAAGATCCCCCAAATGATGTTTGCACAGCCAGGCCTGGGTGGTAGCGTTGCCATTGAACTGGTATGAGTTGATGAGAACCGTCCGCTAAAAACTAATAGGCAAAGGAGATAGTCTAATGAGTGCTGACACTACTATTTGCTCTGAACTGAACCAGTTCTACGAAATACGCGCGAAAGCCGCGATAAAAAACTTGGAAAGAAAGAACATGGATGGGTACTTCGTGCACAATCGCCAGGAAGCCCTGGAGCTTGTCATGTCTCTGATTCCTCTTGAAGCCGTTGTTGGTCGCGGTGATTCGGTGACACTGAACCAGATAGGCATTATTGAAGAGCTCCAAAGACGTGGACAGAACAGAATCATTAATCCTGTGGAAACGGACGATGAGGGGCATCACCCTCCTAAGGAGGAAAGGCGGCAGCGGCAGCGAGAAGCGCTCTTATCCGATGTGTACTTGACCAGCACCAACGCGTTGACGCTTGGGGGATCACTGGTCAACATAGACGGTGCCGGGAACAGAGTCGCTGCAATGTCGTTTGGCCCGAAGAAGGTTGTCGTCATCGCCGGAGGCAACAAAATTGTTAATGATGTCGAAGAAGCGCTGCAGCGAATACATAACTCCATTTCGATAATCAATTCTCTGCGGCATTACGCGAAGCACGGGCAGGCCGAAGCAATCGAGCGCCCATGCATCAAGCTGGGAAAATGCACGGATTGCTTTTATGAATGGAGGGTTTGCCGGCATACGTCCATCATCGATGGATGCCAGCCGGCGGAGAAAGGGCGAATCAGTGTGATTCTGGTCTGCGAGAATCTGGGCATATCGTGATTTAGGGAGGAGAATTTGAACGATGGCAGAACTTGCTAAGAAAAATGAGAAATCTTCAACCTCGTATATCATCCACGTGATCATTATGCTTGCGCTGCAGTTTTTATTCGGGTTTTTACCGCCGCTGGGCGGCTTGCCTGTGACAGGCATGAAAGTGATCGGCGCCTTCGCAGGCACGATATACGGCTGGGTATTCGTCGGGTTGGGCATATCGAATGTCTTCGGTCTGGTCGCCCTAGCGATGAGCGGCTACACGAATATTAACGGCGTGATCCAGACCAGCTTCGGCAATTCCACAGTGGGTCTGATCATTGTCCTTTTCCTGATTACGGCCTATATCGAGCATGAGAACCTGCATACTGCAATCGTCAATTACTTACTGAGCAGAAAGTTCCTCCGGAACCGCCCTTGGATGTTTATCTTGTTCTTCCTTCTGGCCGTGGTCATCGTCGACATTGCGAGCCAGCAATGGGTCTGCATCCTGTTCTTTATCTCTTTGATTCGGGATATGTGTGAGAAAACGGGCATGAAACCGAAATCCAAGGAGTCTAGCGCGCTTATGCATATGATGGTCATAACGGCGTTCATAGGGTCCTATTGCATGGCGTTCAAGGATCAGCCCGTTTCCCGGATAGCGGTTTACACCGCGGCGACCGGAAAAACCGTCGACGCGCTTCAATATACACTTTTTGCGCTGCCTCTGTGCGTCGTCCTGATCCTGGGGGTCTACCTGGTGGCCAGGTACATCCTGCGCATAGACTTCTCTTGTCTGGGCGATATTGACGTGGTGGACGCCACGAAAGTCGGACTGGACAAAAAGCAGAAGACGGCTGTCAAGTTTCTGATTGCGCTGGCCGTTGCCATGCTCCTGCCCAGCTTTGTTCCGGTGTCGTTTCCCGTCATCGGGACACTCGGCTCGACCGGTTGCGCTTTCCTTATTCTAGCCTTGCTGCTGGTGTGGAGGCAAGATGGTGAGCAAGTCACCACGCTTAAAGAGATTGGGAAATACGTGAACTGGAATGTTTTGATTCAGGTGGCTACCTTGATGGCGCTCATAACCGCCCTCACCAGCAAGAACGTCGGTCTCACGACTTTGGTCTCCAGCAAACTCTCCGGCCTGATGAGCCTGGCTCCGTTTCCCTTTGTGTTCGTGGTCTGTATATTGAGCGGTTTGCTCTCGCAGTTTCTGACCATTGGCCCTTGCGATTCCGTGTTTGTTTCCGGCCTCTGTGTGATGGCTAAAGTTCTTCCCGCGGGCATTGACATGGGCGGCCTTACGGTCCTGCTTGCCATCACGACCTCCGCGGCCATATGGATGCCTTCTTGCACCTCCGCGGTGGCAATGATATATGGAGAAACCGATATTGTGGAATTCAAGTATTTATTTAAATACGGTTTTGTGCAGACGCTCGTCGCGCTGGTGCTGTGCGGCACGGTCGGCTATCTGCTGCTGAGAATTGTATTTTAATGTGAAGGAGAAATCAATCATGGTTACAACAATAACAAAATTGGCGGATTTCATTGACGGCATCACGTTTGCCGATTTGCCGGCGAACGTTGTCCACGAGACAAAGCGGCTTCTTCTGGACTCTTTAGGCTGTGCTCTGGCCGGGGTGACCAGCGACAAGGGCAAGTGGGGGATCGAGTTTTCACGGAAATTCTTTGCCGGCTCTCCTCAGGCCACGGTGCTCGGGCTGGGCGACCGGATGTCTGCCGTGGGCGCCGCGTTCGTCAACGGCGAACTGATTAACGCGCTGGATTACGATGCGGCAGGGAAGCACTTGCCACCGTTTGTCATCCCGCCAAGCCTGGCTACAGCCGAGATGAACCGGGTAAGCGGCAAGGAGCTTATCACCGCCTGCGCCCTGGCTCTTGAAGTGGGTATGCGCATTGGCTTGGCTTTGGGGTCCTATCGGGATATTAAAGACGACAAGACCTCACTGCCCCCGGTTACCGGCCACAGCAGCGCAGTCTTCGGCGGCGCGGCAGGTGTTGCAAAGCTGGAGGGATTTTCCGGGGACGAGGTGGCGCAAGCATTAGGCATGGCCGGCCTCATCTCTCCAGTGCAAACTCAGACCCCTATGCACAAAGACCTGCCGACAAACTCCGGCAAGTATCTAATGGCTGGCTGGGCGTCCCAGGCCGCAATAACTGCCCCATATCTTATCAAAGCGGGGCACCGCGGCGATATCGTCATTCTCGATGGGGATTACGGTTACTGGCGTTTTACCGGCTCTACCAGATGGGACCCCGATTGGGTGGTTTCCGGGCTGGGCGAGGAGTGGCGCTTTGTGCGAAAGGTCCCTATCAAGCAGTATCCTTGTTGCCGCATGATGCATGGAGGGCTTGACTGCCTGGCAGCCATCCTTGAAGAGAATAAGCTCCGGCCTGAGGAGATTGACGGTATCCATGCTTATCTCGAGGCAACCTGCGTTGAGCCTCTATTCAACAATCCTAACATAGCAAACCAAATTGATGCCCAATTCAGCGTGGCTTATAACATGTCTGTACTCGCATTCGGTATTAAACCAGGCGCTCGGTGGCAGGATTTGGACACAATGAATGATCCGCAAATACGTCAGTTTATGAAGAAGGTTACCTTCGAACCACATCCGGAGTATGTTGACTCTCTGAAGAAAGACGCCAATACGCGGATATCCAAAGTGGAGGTAGCGGCCAGGGGCAGAACCTTCGTTGCGGAAAGGGCCTTCATTAAGGGAACCATCACTGCAGATCCTGCCACGTACATCACTGATGATGAGCTGATGGCGAAGTTCAAGGATAATGCTTCTCGCATTCTGCCTTCTCGAAAGGTGAACGAAGCCTGTAGCCGGCTGATAGATTTGGACAGTGCCGATGATGTGACCAAGGTCATAGAGATGCTTCATCTCTAAAGGTTGTTTTTAGCAAGAAATACCCGCCGAGAGATAACTTCTTCTCGGCGGGCTACTCTATCGAAAAGGTTCAGCGCAAGCTGTGTTTTTTAGACTTGCTTCCTCTGTTTTGCTGAAGTTGCAGCATTCCACTGTTTTAAGCGGTGATTTTAGCTGTGGATAGTGCCTATGCACTCTCCATATGTTTTAAATTTAACTGATAGCTGAGGTTGTAATAGTGATTCATTCGTCAGGATTTGCCGCTGGTTTCCTTCACTTCGAACTTGAGCTCATTTGCAGTCTGCGCTGATAATTCACTCTGGAACCCTTCTTTGGCGGCAGTTTAAAGGCTGGCATAAGGGAAACAAGGGAACCGGCAAGGATCAGAACAATCCCAACAGCCATTGGGGCGGTAATCGGCTCATGAATGAGCAGGAGAGCCAGCAGCGGCGCGAGGGCCGGTTTGATAAAAAAGACAAGGGAGGCAGTCGCGGTTGAGGTTTCTTCCATGGCCAGGAAATAAAAAGCGTAGCCCAGGCCCGTAACCCCAATGCCGATATAAATCAGGGCCGGCAGGGTTCGGCCGTTAATTCCCTGCAGAATCGGAACGGCCGCAAAGGATTTCAGGCCGACACCCGTGAAAAAGGCGGCAACGCCGCTGATTCTTGTGATGAAGATGAGGATCAGCATTTCCAAACTGCCAAATAAGAAGCTGAAACAGGTGAGAGCGACACCGCCGTAATCTTTGCTGCGCTTGCGGCCGATCACACTGTACAGAGCAAAGGTAACAGCCGCCAAGATAGCTAAGATAAAGCCTGTTGCGTTGCCGCTCAGATGCAACGGGTCCATGATCACAATAATACCGCTCATGCTGATTAAGAGGGAGACGACTGTACGCATGTATATTTTTTCACGTAATAGCCCAAAAGCAAAGAGGATGACGAATAGCGGGTTGCAGCTGAACAGAACCGCGACCACAGAGGCCTGCGCTGAGAGGATGGCCATCTGATAAAGAATCATACTGACGATGACGCAAATAAAGCCTGTCAGAGCAAAGAAGGTAAAATCTGTCCGCTGCAAATGATAATTTCGCGCCCTTAACCCTTTGAGGGCAAGGGGAAACAAGATGATGCCGCCGATGATAAAGCGGAGAAAGGTGATCTGGATGGGATTGAAGTCGCCGGAGACAACTTTCAGCGCAATTTCCATGGTACTGAACATGAGGGTGGACAGCAGAATATAAAGCATGCCTTTTTTCAAAATAAACTCATCTCCTACAATTAACTTGACAAATGTCAGGGCCTCTGGTTGCCTTTATTATAGGAGATGCAGTACTATATTAAAAATATCTGTTTCGTCTCAGGCTATATGAAACGGATATAGAAGGAGCGTGATCCATGGATATCAGACAGTTGCGCTATTTTCTGGCCGTGGCCCAGGAAGGGCAGTTTACGAAAGCGGCCGAACGTTTAAATATGGCTCAGCCTCCGCTCAGCCAGCAAATCAAATTGCTGGAAGAGGAACTGGGTGTGACGCTGTTCAAGCGCGGGGGCAAGTACATTGAGCTGACCGATGCCGGGCAGGTTCTGGTCGTACGCGGGGAACAAATCCTGGAACTCGTCAATTCCACTCAAAAAGCACTGGAAGACTTGGGCAAGGGAAAACAGGGCACGGTGTCCATCGGAACCGTTTCTTCCTGCGGCACCTTCCTTCTGCCCAAATATATCAGCAGCTTCCAGGAAAAATTTCCGGGGGTCACCTTTCGGATCTGGGAAGGCGACACGCATCGTATTATGGATCTGGTCAACAAAGGCATTGTGGAGATCGGGATCGTACGTACGCCCTTCAAACTTGAGATCTACAATTATATGTTTCACTCCGCCGTGGAGAAGAACGATCCAATGGTTATACTCTATGCGGGGAAGTGGGAGCGGTTTATACCGGAAGGCCCCATCACCCTGGAGGCCCTTAAAGATGTTCCCCTGATTGTCCACCGCCGGTATCAAAAGATCATCGCCGACAATTGCCGCAAGCTCTGCTTTGAACCGAATATATTCTGTGAAGGCGACGACACCCGTTCGATCATGTCCTGGGCCGGCATCGGCCTTGGTGTAGCCATCGTACCTAAGCCGTCGGCGTCTATTTTCGAGACCGGCAAGATGCGCTGCCGTGAAATCGAGGACCACTCACTGGAAACCAGGACCGCGGTTATTTGGCTGAAAAATACCTACTTGTCCGCCGTCAGCAAAAATTTTATTAAGACCATTGAATCTCTTGATGGGAATTAACTTGTGAGAGTTAAGGGCAGATGCTTAAATTCCCTGGTATTTCTGAAGGGAAAGTAGGGGAATCCTCAGGCACCAAAAAGAGCTACCGGAGAACATCCAATAGCTCGGTCAACCTCTAACCAACGAGGTCCTTAAAGGATTCGGATTCCTATCTTTTTTCAGTGGATGAGTGATACGTCACGGTGCAAACGGGAAATAGCTCCGCTTGTTCACGGCCCGGCGCTTCCCTGCGGGTAGAGGTCCTGGACGACTTTAAGAAACTCCCTGACGACCTGTGAAGGCGACTCGCGGTGAAGGATGACCCCCATGGGCACGAGGTCAGTCTCCAGCGGGATGGCGACCAAGGGCTGCATTGAATTGATGAAGGACGCTTTGGAGATGAAAACACCGTTGTTATAACAGATGTTGATGATGCTCTGCAGGTCGTTGCTTGTAAAGATCTCCGGCTCAAGGTCCTGGCAGCACTGGCTCAGCTGCGACAAAAGCTCGGTGTTTTTTCTCAGCAGGCCGACACGGTTGCCGGACAGCTCTTCCAGACGGATGGTTTTCTTCCCGGCCAGCGGGTGGCTGGGCGTGATCAGGCATTTATAGGGCATAGGGAAGAGCTTGGTGTATTTCACGCCGGAGCTTTCCAGCTCGGGGTGGTAAGTGCATTCGGCCACGTCGGCGCGGTCGTTGAGGATATCCTCGACAAAATGATTGCTCGCCTGCAGGATCACCTTCTGCTTAATGTCGGGGAACCTGCGCGCAAACTCGTTGAAGGCGTTTTCCAGCAGCAGATGCGGATGATAGGGGTTTTCGATGCGGATGGTCTGCTGATGAAAGGCGAGCTCCTTGCATCTTTGGGTGACCGAGTCTATTTCGGCGAGTATTTTCCTGGCCCCGCGGCAGAATTCCTCGCCGGCGGGGGTTAAGGAGATGCCATGGCGAGTGCGCATGAGTAAAGAGAAGCCGACCTCTTCCTCCAGGGAGTCGATTTGCTTTTTAATTGCCTGCTTGGAAAGATAAAGGGCCTCCTCCGCTTTGCTGAGGCTGCCGCATTCAACTGTTTTGAGCAGTGATTTCAGTTGCTGATCGTTCATATGCACCACCCCAATCGTAAACGTATGGTTGACGATAAGTTAAGTTAAGCAGTCTGGTTGATTGTGCCCTTTTGGGGATAGTACTTGACTTCTCTATAACTCCAAGGGTTGTGCTTCCAGGCAAACCGCACGTGGTTGAATCACAGGACAGGGGTGCTTATTTACAGTAAGTATATAAAAATAGCCGGGGAATAGCAACAATAATTATTATACATATCTTAATTGCAATAAAATTCAGATGGATATAATAAAGTTTGCCACCTTATTCTAAAGGAAACCGACATTGTGGTGCCAAAAAGTCTGCCGCAACTTTGAGGGAGTTGCGGCTACCAGAATATAATCCGAACCTTGCTCTGCTTGGAGAGAGGTTTGGATTTTTTGTTTGTTGTGAACTTTTAGTTAACAATTAAGTTAATGAACATAAAGTCAATTCCAGTGCCGCTTGTTTTGTATTAAATTTAGAATAAATAAAACAAACCGAAGTACTTGAAGGCCTGGGAACAATGCTCAGGGCAAGGCCGCACCAAGAGCGATGTCAGCACCAAGCCTCTTTCCCAAAAGGAACAGGGTGAAACCCTGTAATTAACCCGGCAGCGAAAAGCAAAACGCTCAGAGGAGGAAAACTATGTTTACAGATTATGACGTGATTATCATCGGCTCCGGCTGCGCCGGGTTGGCGGCAGGTATCTATACGAGCCGTGCCGGTCTCAGCACCGGCATCCTGGAAAAAGGGGGCATGGGCGGCGAGATGATGAGCCGGCAGCTGATCGAAAATTACCCCGGCTTTGCCAACGGCGTGATGGGGCCGGATCTTGGCTCCGCCATGCTGGCCCAGGCCTCAAATGCCGGAGCCGAGGTCGAGTCCGGTGAAGTCACCGGCGTCCAAGACAAGGGCAGCTACAAAATCGTCAAGACGCTTAACGGCTCCCTCACCTGCAAGGGTGTCATCATCGCCGGCGGCTCCCACCCGAGGCTGCTGCAGGTGCCCGGCGAGCAGGAGCTGGCGCACAAGGGTGTGTTTTACTGCGCCACCTGTGACGGTGTCCTATGTGCCGGTAAACCGGTCGTCGTGGCCGGCGCGGGGGACAGCGGGATAACCGAAGCGCTGTACCTGGAGAGACTGGGCTGCAAGGTAACGATTGTCGAGCTTATGCCTCAGCCCAAAGCAGCCAAGATTTTGCTGGACAGGGCCGCTGCCAACCCCAACCTGGAAATCAGCTGCGGCACCAAGATAGAGGCCATTGTCGGGGACGAATGGGTCAGCGCTGTTGATATTCAGGACGTAGCCACAGGCGCCAGGAGCCGCCTGGAAGCAGGCGGGATTTTTGTCCGTATCGGACTGATTCCCAATACGCAGTTCCTGCAGGACCTCTTGCCCCTGGACCCCGGCGGCCAGATTCCGGTCAACGCAACCATGGAGACTGCTGTTCCCGGGATTTTCGCCGCCGGAGACGTTCGCTTCCACTCACCGGCGCAGATGGCCACCGCGGTCGGCGACGGCGTCACCGCAGCCATGGCCTTGGGACGCTATCTTGCTTCCCTCTAAATGTCTGGTTAAGAGAACAGCGGCACCGGCAAAGCCGGCTACCCGGGAGTGATTGATGTCTTTGCGGAGACCGGCAGATTTCAAGAACTTGACCCGCTGCTCACTTTCGCCGCTGGCATCTCAAAGCAAGCAAAACCGAGCCTTTTTCCGCTGGGAGAGAGGTTCGGTTTTTGTTTTTTAAAAGTGATTTCAGTTCCGGTCATTTATAGGCATCACCCTAATCGTGAACTTTTGGTTGACAATGAGTTAGCTTAAAGCTAATTCCGCAGTAAATACCGGGATAGTAAAATATGAAATACATAATACAGCTGACAAGCAGGCCTGGAGCGACACTGGAAGAGCGGCGATCCATTCGCCCGGACCCTCCTCACTGCCGCCGGGAAATTCGTGCAGAACGAATGGGGCCAAGAGCGGGGAAGGGTCTCCGCGGCTGCGATTCCAAAGCGCAGCCTGGTATTAGCAAGACTGGAGGTAGGTACGAGATGGATTATCAGTTCATTCTGTACGAGAAGAGCGAGGGGATCGCGACTATTACCATTAACCGGCCCGAGCTGCGCAACGCACTGACACAGGCGCTTATGGCCGAGCTCGGAGAGGCGATAGATCAGGCAGACCTGGATGAGGAGGTGAAGGTGCTTATTCTGACGGGGGCGGGAGATCGCTCTTTTGTCGCCGGTGCGGACATCAACGAGGTGGGCGCACGCAATACCTTATCCGAGCTGGGACCGAACAGCCGCTTGCGCCGCGCGGTACTCTCGGGCCTGGAGCACTTATCCAAGCCCAGTATTGCCGCTGTAAACGGCTACGCCCTGGGCGGCGGCTGTGAACTGGCCCTGGCCTGCACCCTCAGGATCGCGGCGGACTCGGCGCGGTTCGGCCAGCCCGAGATTAACCTCGGCATCATCCCGGGGTTAGGGGGGACGCAGCGCCTTGCCCGGCTGATAGGGAAGGGCCGGACGATGGAAATGGTTCTCCTGGGAGAATTAATTGACGCCCAGGAGGCTTTCCGCATCGGCCTTGTCAACAGGGTGGTGCCCGTTGCCCATCTGCTGGAGGAAGCAAGAGCTTTGGCCAAGAAACTGGCTGCCAAGCCGCCCCTGGCCTTGAGGGCGGCCAAAGATGCGGTGGACTATGGCACAGACATGAGCCTGGAGACAGCCCTGGAGTTCGAAAACCGGCTCTTCGCCATTGTTTCGGGCAGTGCCGACAAGGCGGAAGGAGTAGCCGCCTTTCTGGAAAAGCGTAAGCCTGAGTGGCGGGGCCGCTAGGTGATAATGAACTTCCCTTGCTGTGCCCAAATGGATTTATTGGCTATCCGGTAAGTAAAAGATAGCGCGTTGCCATCGAACTGGAAGGAGTTGATGAGAACCGCTGCCGGCAGCTAAAGAGGTGCCTGAAATCGAACAGATTAAGAGGGATGTGGCCAAAAAGCAGTCTAACCCTCCTGCCCACAGATACTGAGGGAATATCGGCTGAAAAGGAGACAGAAAAAATGTCGGAGAACACTGCCAAATTTGATTGGGACAGTCTGAGCGACGAAGAATGGAACAAGAGGCTGGACGAGCGCGTTGCCGAGTTCAATGAGGGCCGCGGTGAAATGAAGCTCCCGCCTCCGGCCATTGCGATTATGGACGAAGAGTATACACGGGGGATCAACAACAAATTGGTGACCGAGGATCTTATCAGGCACTATGCCGATGCCATTGGCGATCCGAATCCCTTCTGGCGCGATCCCACCTATGCTGCCAGCACCCGTTGGGGCGGCATTATCGCACCTCCGACGTATGAATCCTGCATCGCCTTCGGTTCCGCTTTCGGCGGCCGTTTGCGCATGCCCGGGATTGCCCGTCTGGCCGGCGGCAGCAAGCACGTCTATAATAAACCCATTCGCCCGGGCGACACCTTCTCTATTTACGACAAATACGAGGGATTTGTGGAAAAGCAGGTCACGGGCAAGAACTACCGGATGTTCATCGAAAGTGTCCCCCGCTACTATGTCAATCAGAGAGATGAAGTTGCCGCTATTGAAATCCACCGCAACATCTATATGGCAACGCCGCCCGGCAAGAGAAATTTATCGAAAAAAGCCAAGGAAAATAAGATGTATCAGGACAAGGTGCGTCATCTTTACAGCAAGGCAGAGCTTGACGTTATCCATCAGAATTATGACGACCAGCTCGCCGGTGTTTTTCGCCGCGGCGCTAAGACCCGCTACTGGGAGGATGTTGCCGAGGGGGAGGAAATCCCGACTATCATCAAGGGACCGGTCGACGTCTCGGATGCCTGCGCCCGCACTGTCGTAAGCTGCTACCAATACGCCTATGCCATCAAGTGGGCCTGCATGAGAGGACACCTCGCTACCCACCCCATCGACCCGGAAACCGGCGAATATTTCATGCGCCGCGATTGGCACTACACGGATCACGCAGCCCAGGTTCTGGGATATCCCTACGCCAATTCGGCCGGTATTCAGAACGAAATGATGCTCGTTCACGCGGCGACGGACTGGATGGGGGATGATGGTTTCGTAAAATCTATGGACGCGCAGGACAGACGCATGGTCTTCTTCGGGGATATGACCTTTGTCAAGGGAAAAGTCGGGAGAAAGTTCGTGGAGAACGGTGAACACCTCGTGGAACTGAACGTCTGGGGTGAGAATCAGGATGGCGTTGTCCATACCAAGGCTGATTTTATTGTCAAGCTCGTTTCGAGAGCCGAATACGACAAACCGCTTTAATTCGGAGGAGAAATTATGTATACAGACTATGATGTGATTATTATCGGCTCCGGCTGCGCCGGCTTGGCGGCAGGTATCTACACGAGCCGCGCCGGACTCCAAACCCTCATCCTAGAAAAAGAAACCATGGGCGGCGAGATGATGAGCCGGCAGCTGATTGAGAATTACCCCGGCTTTGCCACGGGCGTGATGGGACCGGACCTCGGCTCTGCCATGCTGGAGCAGGCGGCGAATGCCGGGGCTGAAATCGAGACCGGCGAAGTCAGCGCTTTAAAGGACAAAGCAGGCGTCAAACTAGTTAAGACTGCCGACCAGACCTACACCTGCAAAGGCGTCATCCTCGCCAGCGGCTCCCACCCGCGGAAGCTGCAAGTGCCCGGTGAGCAGGAGCTGGCCAACAGGGGCGTGTTCTACTGCGCCACCTGCGACGGCGCCCAGTGTGCTGGTAAAGCAGTTGTCGTGGCCGGAGCAGGGGACAGCGGCATAACCGAAGCGCTGTATCTGGAAAGACTGGGCTGCAAGGTAACGATTGTCGAGCTCATGTCCCAGCCCAAAGCGTCCAAGGTCTTGCTGGACAGAGCCGCTGCCAACCCTAATATAGAAATCATCTGCGGCACCAGGATAGAGGCCATTGTTGGAGAGGAATGGGTCACTGGCGTTGATATTCAGGATGCAGCCACGGGCGCCAAGAGCCGCCTGGAAGTAGAAGGGATTTTTGTGCGTATCGGACTGATTCCCAACACGCAGTTCCTACAGGACCTCTTGACACCCGGCCCCGGCGGTCAGATTCCGGTCAGCGAAACCATGGAGACTGCTGTTCCCGGGATTTTCGCTGCCGGAGACATTCGCTTCCACTCACCGGCGCAAATGGCCACTGCCGTCGGCGACGGCGTCACCGCGGCCATGGCCTTGGGACGCTATCTTGCTTCACTTTAGGGCATTAATAAAAAATAAGAAATCATTTCATTGTAATTTACAGACAGACGTATCCCTTGAACTATGTTTTTAATTGTGCACTATAAAACAACAAAAACATGGCAAGGGATACAGAAATATGATCTTGTATTTTGGGAAATGCCAAGATCTTCACAAGGAAAGCCCCAATAGACTTAAAGGTTGTACGACACATTTTGCTTTAGCAAGAGTTCATAAAACGATAGCCATTTATAACCAAAAAAGTCAGAAAAGAGCGACAAGGCGGAACAGTTATATAAGGAAGAAAAATTATATAATTTATGAGTTTAAGGACTTACACCTGTTAGGGCGACCGCATGAGTGAGGGCTTATAGCAGCGGGAAAGAAGGCTGTCTGCCGGATTTCCTGCCGCATAAATAAGCAGGCCCAAGCGCTTGATGTTTGGGTGTTAGCTAATAATAATTGGGGGGATAGTTCTATGAAAGAAGCAAATGTTTATGATGTTGTCTGGCCTAGCGGCAAGAGTACGGTGTCAGGTGCAAAACTTGCGAAGCGTTTGGATACGCTGGAAGGCAAAGTGGTCGCCGAGTTATGGGACTGGGTTTTCAAAGGCGACATCATGTGTGAAGCCTTTGAAGAAGAATTGCCGAAACGATACCCGGGAATCAAGCTCATCAGCTGGCGGGAATTCGGCGAAATTCACGGACCCCATGAGAAAGAGGTACTGGCGGCTCTTCCCCAGAAATTAAAGGAGTTTGGCGTTGAAGCCGTCATCTGTGGCGTCGGCTGTTGAGGGAGCTGTATAGCCGCCGTGACGCGGACAAGCATCCTGGTTGAAAAACTGGGAATTCCCACAGTAACCTTGTGTTGTGATGGTTTTCATACGGCAGGCCGCTTTACGGCCAAGGGAGAAGGGTATCCTAATCTGCCCTATGCCGTTCATCCGGGCCATGTCAATACAACGCCCAATGAAGAGGTTTATAAACATGCCGCCGAAATTATGACGGATCAGGTGGTCAAAGCTTTGACGGTACAGCCGGCGGATGCGAAACCACCCAGAGAGCCGGGCCTGAGAGATGTCATCTTCAGCGGCAGCTTCGAAGAAGTCAACGACTTTTTCTATGATCGTGAATGGAGTGAAGGCATGCCTGTTGTGCCGCCTACCGTCGAGAAGGTGGAACAATTCCTCAAATTCACACCACGTTCTGCTGACGAGGTTCTGGGGATTCTTAAGCCGGAAAACCGTCAGGCCACCATCTGGAATATTGCCGTCAACGGGGTGATGTGCGGCTGCCGGCCGGAGTATATGCCGGTGCTGATCGCGATTGTCGAGGCTTTATGCGATCCGGCATTTTCCCACGAGTCGCTGGGGCATACGCCCGGCACAGAGACCCTGATAGTCCTCAGCGGCAAAATTATCAAGGAGTTGGACTTCAACTACACCCAGGGGGTTCTCCGTCCCGGATTCCGGGCCAACACCAGCATTGGCCGTTTCTTCCGCATGTATCTCAGGAATGTGGCGGGATTCCTGCCGCATAAGACTGACAAAGGCTGCTACGGAGATAACTTCAGAATAGTTCTGGCCGAAAATGAAGATTATCTTGCCAGTGTGGGCTGGGAGACGTACAGTGTTGACCGGGGCTTCCAGGCAGGGGACAACGTCATAACCATTCTCAGCTGCACGGAAAGAACCCAGGCTATCGAAGCGGGCTGGCCAACGGCGGAAGGGATTCTCCTAAACATCGAAAACCGCATGGCGGACAACCACCTCTTTATCCAGTTCTTTTTCCGGGGAGACCATACAAAACCCATGATTATTATGACCCCTCTCATCGTCGACTCTCTGGTCAAAGAGGGGTACACAAAAGCTATGGTGAAAGAGCATTTCTTTAAGAATGCCAAGCTGAGGCTGAGCAACCTGAGCGGCAGGATGGTCGAACGCTTCCAGAAGGGCATTGAAGATGGCAATTATCCCGAATTGCTGGGCACCTCCAAAGATATGAGTGAGGGCCGCTTTGTTCAGATGGTTGCCTGCCCGGAGGATATCCAGATTGTCGTCAGTGGTGACCCGGGCAGAGATCATGTCCTCGTCTGCGCCGAAAACGGATTTATAGGCCCACCGACAAGCAAAAAGATAGACTTGCCGGCAAACTGGGAGGAGTTGCTGAGAACGTCTACCAACAACTAGAGAGGGGAAAGAATAAATGAGCAACACTGCAGTATTGTGGAGCTGCCTGATCGCAATCGGAATTAGTATTGCCGTCACCTACAAGTGGAAGGTCAATTTAGGTTTTATGGCCATGAGTTTCGCCTTTCTGATCGGCTGTATGTTCCAGGGGGATACGGTTGCCACAGTTTTCGGTTTTTGGCCGAATAGCATTGTATTTTTCCTGATCGCCGCCTGCCTTTTATTTGGCTTCGCAGCGGAAAACGGCACAATGAAAATGTTCGGCGACAAGCTCCTGTGGCGATTCCGCAAGAATATCAATTTCATCCCCATTCTGATTTTTCTTGTCGCCATGCTCTTAGGTTTTCTGGGCGCCGGTTCGTCGACGATGGTCATTGTGACCCCTATTGCTTACTCCATTGGCATAGCCGCCGGCGTGGACCCTATGTTAATTGTCTTTGGAGTCGGCATGGGCTATATCACCGGCGGGTACAACCCCTGGACCGGTACGGGCGTCATTATGCTGGGATTGATTGAAAAGAACGCAGCGGCAGTGGGAGCTGCCTCGGCGTCCCAGATCTATATGAGAGTCTGGTTAACCTTTGTTATCAAGCAGATTATCTTTATGGCTATTTTCTATGTCTTCTATAATGTCATCAAAAAGAAACGGAATAAGGGCCTGCAGGGAAATGAGTCCCGGGAGATCAAAATCGAGAAACCCGCAGATTATACGCCAGTGCAAAAGAAAACTCTCATTTTGATCCTGATTTCCTGCTTGGTGATCGTGATTCCAAGCCTCGTCAGCACTTGGTTCCATCCTAAAGGCTGGTTCTTTACCGATCTGGTCAATCTGTGCAAGCCGCAAGCTATTTTAGTGATCGCCGCTGTTATCGCCAATATTATGAAACTGGCCGATCCTAAAAAAGTCATCAACAGACTGCCGATGGGCGCTATCCTGATGATTGTCGGCGTCTCCTTCCTGATGGGAATTGCCACGAAAGCCGGACTGCTCGATGTTTTGGTGAGTTTGTTCAAGAACGAGGCCTTGCCCGCTTTCCTGGTTGCCCCGCTCCTCTCCATCCTGGCCAGCTTCCTGACGATCTTCACCAGCGCCAACTTCGTGGTTGCGCCCTTGTTATTCTCCATGGTGCCGGCGCTGAGCGCCGCGATGGGGCTGAATCCTGTCGGCCTTTATGCTTCCATTATGATCGGAGCGGACGCTACCTCCATATCGCCTTTCAGTGATGCCGGCGCCCAGTTGATTGCCTTTGCTCCTGACGAACTGAAGGACCGCATGGTTACTAAACAGTTCGGCATGGTTTTTGTGGTCTGGGGCATGTGCGCCTTAGCGGCGCTGCTTGGCCTGTGGAGCGTCTTCCCGGTATAAAACCCCAGCGCCGGGCGCAGGAAAGGGAGGAAATTTATAGTGACAACAGACGGACACTCTGTTGCCGTGATGATTCCCCCCGACCCTGGCGTCAGATGAAGACGCTGAACTGAGACGGAAATATAGTTTCCTACTATATTATAGAAGATGTTTTTAGCAACGACTACCCGCCGAGAGATAAATTTCCCTCGGCGGGTCAGCCTATCGAAGAGAAAAAGGAGGGAATGTCATGGTAACCACTGAAAAAGTAGCCAAGCTTATCGTAGATTTCAATTACGACTCCATCCCCGAGCGGGGTATAAAACAGTCCAAGGCCGCGATCATCGACTCTATCGGCGCAGGCCTTCTGGGTTACAGGGAGCCGGTAGGGCAGGCTATGACGCAGGTCGTCAGCGGCCGGGGCGGAGAGCCTGAGGCACGTCTCTGGGCAACGGGCCAGCGCACCTCTCTGCTGAATGCCGCCTTGATCAACTCCGTCTGCCTGCATGCCATGGACTATGACAACGGCGGTTCCCTCGGACATCCTGCCGCCGTGATGATTCCCCCGGCCCTGGCACTGGGTGAAAAATACAAACTCTCCGGCAAAAAGATCATCGAAGCTTACGCCGTAGCCTATGAGCTTGGCGCCAGGCTCCGGAACAGCCTCGGCGATCTCCAGTTCGGCGCGGGCTTCCACGCAACCGCCCTTCTGGGAGTGATCTGCTCGGCGGCAGAATCCGCCAAGCTGATGGGACTGGACCTTCAGAAAACGCGGATGGCCATGTCCATCGCAACGTCACTGAGCTCCGGTATGCTCCAGAGTTTCGGCTGGGACAGCAAGCCGATTCAGGTCGCGCGGGCAGCTGAAAGCGGCGTGCTGGCGGCTCTGCTGGCTCGGGAAGGCAGCACCGGCGATCCCTATATTTTCGAAGAGAGCAAAGGTTTTTATTACGTTTACGGGCAGGAGGAGGCCTCGATCAAGCAGTTGACTGAAAACTTCGGCAAGCCTCTGGCGGTTGCTGCGGAGAGAGGACATTTTAAGCAATGGGCCTGCTGCGGCGGGAACTACGAAGTTCTGAGCGCCCTGTACGATTTGCTGGCCGGGCAGGATATCCCGGCGGATCAGATCACGGAGATTGTCGTTGCCACCTCTATGACGCCTCCCGGCCCTGCTTTCCGCCTTCAGCCCAGAACCCCCATGGAGGGCCGCTTCAGCATTACTTACAATATCGCTAGCTGCCTGATCGATGGTTTCGTCAATCTGAACACCTTTAGCGCTGGGAAATTCAACCGTCCCGAAGTCCATGAACTGATGAACAAGATCCAGGTGATCCAGCATCCCGAATGCGCCGGCAAGCCCCGCAGGCTGCAGGGTGAATCCCGTTTTGTGACGATCGATATCCGTCTCCGGGACGGCCGTCTCATTTCCAAGCGGCAAGAGGCCGCGAACCGAAAACAGCTGGCGGATGAAGAGATTTACGTCAAATTCGCGGAAAATGCCCGCAGCACCGGACTGGCCGAAGACAAGATCGCGAAGGCCGTTGAACGGGTTAAATCTTTGGAGAATTGCGATGATGTGACGGAGCTGATCGACCTGATCTGCTGATGCGGTAAAAGGAAAAACAGAATAATCACTTAAGTCTCTTTGTAACGTAAGTGTTCAGCCGACTTTCCAACCAGTAACCAGGGCCTGGTATGCCAATCCCCGGATAGTTACGCTTTGGTAAGCCGGCTTATTTAATGACCAGTTTAGAAAAGAGAAAACCATTCTTTAAAGGAAGATAACCGGTTGTTTCTTAAAGGCACTGCTTTATGAACGGAGGGGAAAGGTTCTGGAAGAGAATAAAATCAGACTGAAGGATCTTGACGCCTTGAAAATTTTATTTAGTCAGCTTGTCAAAACTTATGAAAGCGGAGCTGCCTTCTTTCTGCATGACAGAGAAAAGTTAATCTTTGTGACCGCTAATAATTTCACCTCGCAGAAATTTGAAATAGGACATCGCAATACCAAAGGGGGCCTTGCCGACCAAATTATCGAAAGTCAGGCAGAAAAGAGGGGAAAGCGCAGTGCCGAAGTGTCCGGCGGCAGGGATACTATGTTGGGCGGCCCTATCTGGGCCGACGACAAATCCTCTGTCGAGGGATGCTGGATCTTAAGGATGCAGCACAGGCATAAACTGGTCGAAGCCTTTGATCAGTTTGCGCCGATAATGACGGAGATGTTTACGGAAGGCGGCCTGCTTTTCCTTTCGGATAAGGAGAAATACGTGACAAGACAGGGTTCGAAGAAATTTGATATAGCGAGGATACAGAAAGGCGCTGAACTTGAGAAGACAGCCGTGGAAACCATAAGAAGCAAAAAAGAGATAACGAGAGACATGCCGGAATCGGTATACGGTGTCCCGGTTCAGGTATCCTATTTTCCTTTGTTCGACGACGATAACTCGGAGGTTGTAGGAACTTTCGGCCTGATGCTGCCCAGGTCTTTGGCCCAGGAGCTGAAAGTAATGGCCAACACTCTGGGGCGCGGGCTGACAGAGGTATCGGCGGCCATGGAGGAAATCGCGGCCTCGGCTTCAAATGTCAGCGACAACCAAAACCAATTAAATCAAGAGATCAAAAAAGTTCAGGAATTAACCGAAAAAATTGACCAAGTCATGGTCTTTACCAAAGAAGTGGCGGATCAGACCAAAATGCTGGGCCTCAATGCCGCCATAGAGGCGGCGAGAGCCGGGGACGCGGGCCGGGGCTTTGGAATTGTCGCCGAAGAAATCAGGAAGCTTTCCGAAGAATCCAAGCAGAATGCCCTGCGCATAAAAGAGTTGACAGCCCACATAAGTCAATCAATTGCCAGTACAACCCTGTCATCTGCGGGAACACTGGAAACCGTCGCCGAAGTGGCCGGGGCTACCCAGGAGGTGACGGCCACGCTTGAAGAAATGGCGAGCCTGGCGGAAAAGCTGGATAAGGTGGCCGTATCACTCTAAAGTGGCTGTCACTTCCTAAAGCATGCCTGCCACAGGAAAGATTGCCTTCAACGGTTGTCAACCTATGGTTAACAAGCTATTAGCCTAAAGTTAATTCCGCCCTCAGCGGATGCGGTGTACCTTTCTAAATAAGCAGGCAAAGGGATAACTGGGCGAAGCGCCCGGCATGAGTTAAGTACGAAAACTATGACACAGAAATTAAGGGAGGTTCTGTCCATGAGCAGTCAGAAGGTCGCAGTCACAGATTTACGCTCAGCTTTGGAGCTGTTAAAATCCATCCCCGGACAATTAATCGAAACGGATGAGCCGGTACAGCCCCACGCGGAATTGTCCGGGGTTTACCGTTACATCGGAGCAGGCGGCACCGTGCAGCGCCCCACGCGGATCGGGCCGGCCATGATTTTTAATCACGTCATTGGGCATGAAAACGCCAAAGTAGTGATTGGCTTGCTGGCCAGCCGGGAAAGGGTGGGCTATCTGCTGGACACGACGCCGGAAAAGCTGGGCTGCCTTTTGAAAGATGCCGTTAAAACGCCGCTGGCGCCGATTGTCATCCCCCCGGAAAAAGCAGTTTGCCAGGAAGTTGTTTATTATGCGGATGATCCGGGCTTTGATCTGCGCCGATTAATCCCTGCTCCGACGAATACCGAGCAGGACGCCGGCCCTTATATCACCATGGGTATGTGCTATGCCAGCGATCTTGAGACAGGGGAATCGGATGTGACGATTCACCGGCTCTGTCTGCAAAGCCGGGATGAACTCTCAATCTGGATTACCCCGGGTGCCCGTCATATTGGGGCCTTCTATGAGAAGGCGGAGGCCGCCGGGAAGCCTCTGCCCATTTCGATCAGTATAGGAGTTGATCCGGCCATTGAAATCGGCTCCTGTTTTGAGGCGCCAACGACTCCCTTGGGTTATAACGAGCTGAGTGTGGCCGGAGCGATCAGAAAACGTCCCGTGGAGCTGGTTCAATGTCTGACGATTGAGGAAAAGGCTATTGCCAATGCCGAGTATGTGATCGAAGGCGAACTGCTTCCCGGTGTTCGGGTGAGAGAAGATCAAAATACCAATACCGGTATGGCCATGCCGGAGTTTCCCGGTTATACCGGACCGGCGGCTTCCATACCGGTCATTAAGGTCAAAGCGGTGACCCACCGCCGCAACCCGATTATGCAGACGGTTATCGGACCCAGTGAAGAGCATGTCAGTATGGCGGGGATACCTACGGAAGCCAGTATCCTGGATATGGTGGAACGCGCCATGCCCGGCCGCCTCCTGAATGTTTACGCCCACCCGGCCGGCGGCGGAAAATATATGGCGGTCATGCAATTCAAGAAAACCGTGCCCAGTGACGAGGGTCGGCAAAGACAGGCCGCCTTGCTGGGCTTCTCCGCCTTTTCCGAGTTAAAACACATCATATTGGTGGATGAAGACGTGGACCCTTTTGACAGCAATGATGTGCTGTGGGCCCTTAATACACGCTATCAGGGGGATATCGATACCGTCTTTATTCCCGGAGTGCGCTGTCATCCCCTGGACCCCACGCAGAGTCCCCTGTACAATCCTTTGCTGCGCGATAAAGGGGTTTCCTGCAAGGTTATTTTTGATTGTACTGTGCCCTTTCACCTCAAAGAGCATTTCAAACGCTCAAAATTTAAAGAAGTCGATGTCAGCCGTTTTCTGCCCCGAGCAGATGGAACAAGGAAGCATGCAACCTGAGAGAAACGCCATTGCACCGCGGGCCCATCCGCCTGATGGGGCTTGCGGCTGAGGCGGGAGCCGTTATCGTGCCGCCGGTCCCCATGTTTTATCACCTGCCCCGAACCAGCGAAGATTTGGTGAATCGGACCGTGGGCTGCTTATTAGATCAGGCCGGCATCGACGGGCCGGCTGCCAAACGCTGGGGCGAGGAAAAGGGGACGGTTGCGCCGGCCTCCGGGAGTCAGGCAGGAGGTTCGAAAAAATAAATCAGGAGGTCAAAGGATGATTCAGAATGAAGTACTCGCTTGTATCCGTGCGCGGCGAAGCACCCGTAAATTTCAGAAAGAGCAGATTAAAGATGCGGAACTGGAAGCATTACTGGAAGCAGCTACCTGGGCGCCCAGCGGAGGCAACAGCCAAAGCTGGCTCTTCACCGCAGTCCAGAACAAAGAAGCTCTTGCCAGGATTAACGAACTGCTGAAGACGGGATTTCAAAACTGGATTCCTGATGACGGTTATCCCGGCAAAATCAGTGCTAAAGCCGCTGCGCAAAAGGAAAGTTTTGATTTCTTCTACCAGGCGCCGACTCTGATCATTGCCTCGAATCGGCCGAATTATCAAAATGCCCTGGCAGACTGTGCCCTGGCTCTGGAAAACCTTTTTTTAGCGGCGCAATCCCTGGGCTTGGGCAGCTGTTATCTTAATCAGCTGCACTGGCTGAGAAATGATCCTCAATTGCGCGAATATCTTTTTCAGTTGGGCATCCCCAGAGAACATACCATCTGCGCTTCGGCAGCGGTTGGGTACATTGCCAGGGAATCAAGCGCGCCGCCCCGTAAGGACGGCACGATTAATATTGTAAAGTAAGTATCAAACACCAGGAATGGAGATAACTGACCGGCAAATCAGGATCAAGCGGCTTTGCCTAAAGCAAGGCCCGGAAAATAAATTGTGCATTTAAAGGAGACCGTGACGATGGGGAAGTCGTATGTTTACGTAGGCAACCGGCGAACGGAGAAACAGCCGCTAAGCGGCATAGCCATATGCGGGTATGAGGAGGAAAGCGGCAAACTCCAACACCTGAAAAATGTTTATCAAACCCTGGGCATTGGCGCTGTGTATCTTGATACGAAGCGCAATGTGCTGTACTGCACGGACGAGCTGGTGGATTATCCGGGCCTGCGGGCGGGCGGCGGCGGACAGGTGGTGGCATTTGCCCTCAATCCCGCAAACGGAGATCTGACCGAAATAAACCGCCGGCCTTCTTACGGGGCCAAACCTTCTTCTCTCGTGACGGACCCGGCCGGGCATTATCTGCTGGTTACCAACCACGGCTATAGGAACACCGTTACCCAAACCGAACAGGATGCTTTCGGCAAGCTCTTTCTCAGGGTCCTGCGTGACGAGTCCTCTGTTGTTCTTTATCCGCTGAGGGAAGACGGCTCTATCGGGGAGCCTTGTGACATTTTCCGCCTTAGCGGTGAAGGCCCCGAGCCCTTCCAGCTGAGTGCCCACGCCCATTCCATCCGCAGGTCTCCGTTGGGAAAATTGTATGCGGTCTGCGATAAGGGGGGTGACCAGGTGTTCATGTTCAAGCTTGATTATGACAGGCAAAAGATCGTTCCCTGCCCGGGGAGCCCCTTGCAGCGTTCACCCGGTTCCGCGCCGCGCTACAGCGCGTTTCATCCGCAGCTGCCCTATTTGTTTGTGAACAAGGAAAATAAGCCTATTATCAGCGCTTTCCGTTATGACGAGGAAGGGAAACTGGAGCATATCTGGACTGTTGACGCGCTTCCGCCGCAGATAACCCCGCCGGAGGGTTTTTTGCAATCCGATATTTGCCTGGGAAAATCCGGCCACTATCTCTATTCGCTCCTGAGAGTCGTGAATGTGATTTCAGTTTTTAAAATCGACGGGAAAACTGGCCGGCTCACACTGGTGCAGGCTTTGGAGAAGGCCTGCGCCGGCGGCAGAGGCTGCGCGGTCTCTCCCGACGGACGCTTTCTCATCCTTGCGGCGCTCGAAGGGCACGAGGTGGCAACCTATCCTATAGGAGAAGACGGCAGGCTCTCTCCGGCAGTCTCCTCGATCGTTCAGCCCCTTCCCGGGACCGTAACCTTTTGGGAAGCGTGACACTTCCTCTAAGAGGTAAGAAGCGGCCGGCACCGACAACCGGTTCATGGCTTTTTGTTGCTTAGGAGACTAAAATTAAGGTTGTAAAGTGCGAGTGCGTTCTGAAGGCGGAACGCACTTTATCTATTTCTTCATTGGGTAACTATGGGGAGCTTGGAGGCAACGCAGCAAGGCAGAACAGCAATAACCATTTTCCGAAACCAATAAAATGTTGTATAGTAGTTATACTGTTTCCCGAAGGTGAGAAACATTGCCTGGAAAAGCAACCGGGAGGGGAACTCCTAATCTTATGCAGTAAAGGCTATCTTATAAAGTAAAGGCTGAAGAATACAAGGGGGGAATAGACAAATGTCAGAAAAGAAAGAGGTCCATGATTTAAGATCTGCCTTAGAGCTGTTGGCATCGGTTCCGGGACAATTAATTCAGACGGATATTGAAGTTGACCCTCATGCCGAGCTGGCGGGAGTTTACCGTCACGTAGGAGCGGGCGGAACTGTCATGAGACCGACTAAGGAAGGTCCGGCCATGATTTTCAACAACCTCAAAGGCTTTGCTGAGGCCAGAGTGGCTATCGGCGTGCTGGCCAGCAGGAAACGCGTCGGCTTGCTTTTGGATACAGATCCCAAAAAACTGGGGTTCCATTTGGCCAACTCCGTTAAAAATCCTCTACCGCCGGTGGTGATTGACAATAAATATGCCCGCTGCCAGGAAGTGGTGCACTATGCCGATGAACCCGGCTTCGATGTGCGGAAGCTGGTCCCGGCGCCGACCAACACAGAGGAGGACGCCGGTCCTTATATTACCATGGGCATGTGTTATGCCAGCGATCCCGAAAACGGAGACAGCGATATCACGATTCACCGCCTTTGCCTGCAGTCCAAGGATGAAATCAGCATGTTCTTCACTCCCGGCGCCCGTCATTTAGGCGTTTTCCGGGAGAAGGCGGAAGCCATGGGCAAACCGCTGCCCATCTCGATCAGTATCGGCGTCGATCCGGCCATTGAAATAGCCGCAGGGTTTGAGCCGCCTACCACGCCCATTGGCTTCAACGAGCTGCAGATTGCCGGGGCTCTCCGCCATAAACCTGTGGAATTGACGAAGTGCCTGACAATCCGGGAACATTGTATTGCCAACGCCGAATATGTGATTGAGGGAGAACTGCTTCCTAATTTCTATGTCAGAGAAGACCAGAATACCAAGACGGGTAAAGCTATGCCCGAGTTCCCGGGCTACACAGGGGATGCCAAAGAAGTTCCGGTTATTAAGGTAAAAGCCGTGACCCATCGGGTCAATCCGATTATGCAATCCTGCATCGGACCCAGTGAGGAGCATGTGTCCATGGCCGGCATTCCCACAGAAGCCAGCATCATTCAAATGATCGAACGGGCTATGCCCGGCAGATTGCAAAATGTTTATGCGGCACCCTGCGGAGGAGGCAAATATGTCGTTGTCATCCAGTTCAGAAAGAATGTGCCCAGCGACGAGGGACGCCAGAGACAGGCGGCGCTCCTGGCCTTTTCTGCCTTCAGTGAACTTAAGCATGTTTTCCTGGTGGACGAAGATGTGGATTTATTCGATATGAGTGACGTGATGTGGGCAATGACCACCAGATTCCAAGGCGATAATGACGCGATCTTTATTCCGGGGGTCAGGTGCCATCCTCTTGATCCCTCCAGCAGTCCGGAGTTTTCAACGAGTATCCGCGATGTCGGTATCTCCTGCAAGGCGATTTTTGACTGTACTGTTCCCTATGACCAGAAGCAGCGTTTCCAGAGAGTAAAGTTTATGGAAATTGATGAAGGAAAATGGGCGGAGTTCCTGAAGGTTTGATCGTAGAAAACGCCGGAATTTAGGGCAATGTCCTTAACAGCATTGAGCAAAATCCAGGCTGCCTGGTTGTTAAACCAGATGCCTGCCTTCAGGCCAGTCCCAAATTCGAATGCGCATTCGACTTTGGGACTGGCCGTTTCGTTCTGTGCAAAATTCTTATTGACAAAAATGGCTGATCACAACTTTAAATGAAGAGATCCGTCCATAGAATCACCTTTTGCCTAATAACTATGAATGAGCAAAACAGCTTCCATTCTTTTACTAAAAATAAATAGAGACAATCTGCTTCCTTCTGTGGTATAAAATAAGTCACCACAACAAATCTATCCCAAGGAGGAAGCAAATGTCTCATAGTGCTATCTTACCAAATAACGAAGCAATGTTCAATTTCTTTAAAAGCCACAGGCTGCCACTATATTTTTCAAAGCCTGTTTTACGGCATATTCAAGACTTTATCGTGGCTGCTACAGCGAAAGGACATCGTGGTGTGGTAAGGTAGCGGACATTGCTGAATGGAGTTCGGTTCACCAAACATCCATTGGTCATTTTCTCTCCCATGGGGTATGGGATGAGTTTTATATCCAAAAAATTGTTCAACAAGAATCCCTCCAATTTGTCGTATCTCATTCAAAAAAGACTGAGCAACCCATTTTCGTGATTCATGATGACACAGTTTGTCATAAGACGAAACCTTCGTCACAGGCACAACGTCCTATCGAGCAAGCAGAGTTTCATTTTTCGCATTTAGAGGGTAAAAGTGTTTGGGGACACCAAGTCCAAGCAACCCTTGTTCAATGCGATGGCCACTCGCTCATATGATATTCATCGATACGATAAGACCAAGCGAAGCAAGCTTGATGATGCCTGTGAATTGGCTAAAACCATGCCGATCCCCCCTAAGTCAGGCTATGCTTTGGTCGATTCTTGGTATACATGCCCCAAACTCATGAACACCTATGCAGCAAGAGGATACCAACTGATTGGAGCGCTTAAAACGAATCGTATTCTTTATCCGCAAGGGATTCGGGTTCGCCTTGATACGTTTGCCTCCTATGTGACCCAAAAGGAAGTTCACCTTGTGACCGTGAACAGTTCACCCTACTGGGTTTATCGCTATGAAGGGGCTCTGAATAGTATTGAAAATGCCGTCGTCCTATTTTGTTGGCCGAAAGAAGCCTTTCAAGTGCCCAAAGCCTTGCATGCATTTCTGTGCACGGATGTTTCACTAGAAACACAAACCATTTTAGATTACTACAGCAAGAGATGGCCGATTGAGATCTTCTTTCGACAAGCCAAGGGGAATCTTGGTTTCAAAGGCTACCAAGTACGCTCGATCCGTTCCATTGAAAGACTTTGGGCTTTACTTGCTTTCACTCATTTGTACTGCACCATTGGATTAGGGCACCCCCTGCTCTTTGGTGATGGACTTCGAAAAGTAAGAAACGACGTAAAAGGCCAATACATTCAATGGATTTATGATTGTGGTAGAAACGAAATACCTTTAGATGCCGTTTTAAAATCTCTAAAAGCTGCTTAAGGAGAAGTTTAACTAATCGTCTGTAAATATTTGTTACGAGAATTGCTCATTTATAGCTAATAAGCTGCTAGCGTACTATAAACTCAGGTATTTAATTCCTTAATAATATTAAACAATAGTGCTACACCGTTGCTGATTATATCAGGTTCCAGATGCCCATATCCCATAAGCAGCTTGCTTTGATGCCGGCCTTTTTCTATGCAGTGGCTTTCTATAGGAGTGATATATATTCCGTTGTTTAGACAGCTGCTTTTAAACGCCTCGTCAAATCGCATTCCGGGAAAATCTATGGCGACATGTAACCCGGCTGAATCTCCATAAGTAATCCACTCGCTGCCAAAGGTTTCTTCCAGTGACTCCAACAGCACCTGCCGGCGCTGACTGTAAATTTTACGCATCTTTTGGACATGCCTGTCAAGCTTGCGTGTTCTCAAAAATTCCGCTAAAGCAGCCTGCTCAAAGGGCGGATTTTGTACATCCAGATGGGTACGCAGATCCCGCCAGCGCATTTGAAGCTGGTAGGGCAAAATTACATAGCCTATCCTCAGCGCCGGAAAAACGGTTTTACTGAAGGTGCCAACATAAATCACACGCTGCGTGTCCATCGTATAAAGCGGAGCAATGGGCTCGCCGCTATAACGGAATTCGCTGTCATAATCGTCTTCGATGATATAAAGATCGTTTTCTCTGGCAAAGCGAATCAGCGCGGCACGGCGGGACGCGGGAAGAATTCCGCCCAACGGGAACTGATGAGATGGTGTAACATATATTGCGCCTGCATTTCCGCACTTTGACAGGTAATCTGTTTGCATCCCCTCGGCATCAACCGGTATGGGAACAATGGTGCAGCCTTTGTTTATGAATGTAGCAAGCATTCCGGTATGACAGGGGTCCTCCATCAATATTTTTTGGCCGCCCCCGCACAAAAGGTCTGCAATCAAGTGAAGCCCTTGTGTTGCACCGGCAGTTATAAAGATATTATTCGGTAAAACCTTAATACCTCGGCTTCTGAACAACCAAGCCGCAATTTCTTCCCGAAGATCAGGCAATCCCTGCGGTCCGGTATAACCAAAAGCTTCAAGTGGCAGTTCCAAGGAAGCCTTGTATAACAACTGCTGCCAAAGGAACCTGGAAAATTGGCTCAAGTCGGGCCGGCCCGTCCGAAAACTCACTGAAAGTGGCCGGACTGCCTGGCTTTTTATTTTTGGCAATAATGCCGGTTCGACCGGTTCAATGCACAAACCGTCAGCAACCCGCGTGGGAGCTCCCTGCCGGCTTATAATGTAGCCCTCTGCAATCAGCAAGTCATAAGCCTCGCAAACTGTATTGCGGGAAACACTCAGTTCCTTTGCTAATGCTCGTGTGGACGGCAGAGCTTCTCCCGCATTCAGTTGCCCGGATAGCATCAGTTCTTTTAAGTTCTGATATATTTGACGCCATAGCTGCAATTCACTTTTCCGGTTCAATTCAATTCCTAACATGACGCCTCCAACTGGCTCTGTAAAATCTACACTATACTGGCTCTTTAACAGAACCAGTTGCATGGGTAAAATTATACCATCACATTAAATGAATGCAATGCATTTTCGGAGAGATGTTAGCTTGAAAAATGACTCAACGTAAGTTAAAAATAGGCGCACTTAAATAAAGGTGCTTTCATCCTTTGAAAATTTAATAACAGCTAACCTAAGCCACAGTAATGTCAGCAGCTTTTATTATATTATTTGAAATGAGAAGTTTTACAGCTTGTTTAATTGCTTTCTCTTTCTGTTTTTCCAGCATAGGTTGTGGCATATCAATTTTGTACAAATCGCTTGGATTCCACAATTCACCCGTAACAAACATGTGGTAAATGGCGGTGAGTATCATCCTAGCGATAGCAATAATGGCTCTTTTTTTGCCCCTCCTTTTGTAAAGGCGTTCGTACTTGATTTTGTAGCAAGGAGACTTATCCGATTTCACGGCTGCATGGGCAACTTGCACCAACGCAGGTTTGAGGTAGACACCGGCACGTGTAATTCGGACAGATTTCTTCTTACCGGCAGATTCGTTGTTGCCCGGGGTTAGACCCGCCCAACAGCATAAACGTTTGGAATTGGCAAACTGAGACATATCCGTTCCAATTTCGGAGATGATGGTGATAGCAGAAGTTCTTTCAACCCCAGGAATGGTACGGAGGAGAGTAATGGCGCTTTCATATGGAGCAACCATCTTGTCCAGCTTTTCATCCAGCTTGTTAATGGACTGTTGGACGAATTCCAAATGGGATCGGACCATTACGATACGCTCTTTTTGATCCTGGGTCATCTGATATCCTTCAATGGATTCAATCACGGTATCTGCTTTTTTCTTCAAGGCCTTTTGAAGAAGGGATGAACAGTGTACCGGATCAAAGGAATCAGAGGAAACCAAATAGTCCGTGATGGAAGAGGCAGATTTGCCAAACATGTCGGAAACGACAGCATCAAGGGCTACATTACAAACAGTAAAGGCATTTTGAAAACGGTTCTTTTCACTGCTTTTACAACAAACAAGTTTAAAACGATATCGGGTATATTCACGAAGAATACGAATGGGTTTTCTGGGAATATAACTTCCGGGTACCAAACCTAAACGGAAGAGATCTCCGATCCACTTGGAATCTTTGGTATCATCCTTGTTTCCCTTTACAGCCTTCACCCATTTTGGGTTGGCGACAGTGATACGGATGGTATCTTCCAAAAGATTGTAAACAGGTACGTAATACTTTCCCGTAGATTCCATACACACATCAAAGCAGTTGTTATCGATTAGCCACTGCTTGAACTGAAGAATGGAATTGTTAAAAGTAGAAAACCGTTTTTTGGAATAATGGGGAACGATTCCTTGGGAAGTACTGAGTGTGGCGACGAGAAACGTTTTATGCACATCGACACCACAGCAGATAGGATAAACGACTTTCATGACACAGCCCTCCTTTCATAGTAGAGGAAGACATTGACTGAATCACCACACATCTAACGAGAAGCTAAAACAATGATTAGCTTGCGGTCTTATAGAACCACTCATTTGTGCTTGAAAGATGATTCTTACACTGGTTAGAATACTGATTTAAGCCGAGAAGAGCTGTCTACGACTCACCTCACCGTGCTTTGTAGTGTATCTTCTCCTCAGACTAATTATTGCCAGTGTTGAAGGCCGCGCACCATTTTTCATTACTGTTTGTGCCGCCAGCGGTAGCGGCGGAATGGAGGTTAGAATGGATTATTTGAACGGGAAATTATATTTGATTTGTGCTTTTTCGTTGGCAGGAACCAGCGTCATATCGGCCAGATTTGTTATGGGAAAGCTTGGGACGTTTACAATCACAGCAGTAAGCCTATTTTTTGCGCTTGTATTTTTGGTTTCATTATGCGGTAAGCAACTTGTCCGCTATATTCCATCAATGTCATTTCGCACTTTTCTTTTTTTGTCACTGCAGGCCTTATGTGGGATTTTTTTGTTCCGTATGTTTTTACTAAGCGGCCTTTATTATACCAGCGCTGGAGAAGCGGGTATACTCACAGGCGCGACGCCCGCCATAACAGCGTTTCTCGCTATGGTTGTATTAAGGGAGCCGGTCAGCCGCAGAAAACTTGCCGGAATACTCTGTACTGTAGGAGGCATTCTGATCATTCAAGGAATATTAACGCCGGGAAACGGTTTATCCTTAGAACACCTCGGCGGGAATATACTCGTACTTTGTGCGGCGGCTTGTGAGTCCGCCTTCAACACGCTGTCACGTATTTCCGCCGTTAAGGCTGCGGCGGACTTGAAAGAGTCTTCAAGTCCTATTGCGCAGACCACAATTGTAACGGCAATTGCTCTGATTTTATGCCTGATCCCTGCAATGCTGGAGCATCCTTTGCAGGAACTTTCAGGAATCGGCCTGATGGAATGGGCGGCTCTTCTTTGGTACGGCGTATTTGTAACGGCTCTGGCATTTATCTGCTGGTACTCTGGAATAAAGCGATGCGGCGCGTTCACAGCTGCGGCTTTTTCGGGCATGATGCCGTTTACTGCCTTGCTGCTATCGACCGTAGTGTTGGGCGAAAGCGCCGATTATCAGCAGTGGTTGGGCGGTTTTCTTGTAATCGCCGGCATGATCCTTATCGGGACTGAAGGCAGGGATGCCGCGTCTCCGTTATCCAGGAATAGAAAAAGCAGAGGAAAGGAACAGGTTAAGGAATAATGGACACGCTCGAAACCTACATACAGGTGAGGTGACTGAGGTAGATAGCATGGAGTAAAGCAAAGATTAATTTATCAGATTCTACCGAAAAAGGTAAAAGATTTCTATTGCTGGACCTGAATTTGCCAGACCGTTTTTAATTGGAACGGTTTGGCTTTTTAATTTTAGGGATTTTCTCCGGAAAAACACTCTATCCAGGTGGGCCGACAATTGCGGCTATGACCTCCAGTGATTGAAAGGAGTTAATAAGGCACAGCCTCTCGACGATTAACAGACGTAGTATACCCTTAATGATTCCATTAAGTTGTTTAAATTCAGTTTATAAAACTATCATATGATTACAATGCCATGTTATAAGCGGGGGTAGTAAAAAGGTATGAGCGTGATAGGTTAGAGTATTTAATTAATGAAGTAAAGGAGGATTTAATCATTGAAGAAAGGAAAGAAAATTGTTGCGTATTGTGCTGTTATTTTAATAGCATTCGCAGGTATTAGAGTATATAGAAGCATTGGTGCAGTGTCCCCGAAGCCGACGATCGTAAACAAAAAGACTTCTGTTCAGGTTCAAGCGACGGAAAAAGCCGAAATAATATCAGGGATTACATACAACGCTACCTTGGAACCGTATGAGGAAGGCATTGTTAGCAGTATGATATCAGGCCAAGTAGTTCAAATTTTGTTTAGCAATAGTGACAGTGTTTCCAAAGGCCAGACTTTGGTAGTTTTGGATGATAAAGATTTAAGAAACCAACTCGAGGTAGCGGAAATGACTGTTCAGAAAGATGAAATCACAGTTCAAAAAATGGAAGCGAGCTGGGAATCATCTCAAAGAGATTATGACAGAACGAGAGCACTATTTGAGAATGGAGCTATTTCGAAGGCCGATTATGAAAACGCAGAAACATCTCTTAAACTGGCCAAGGCTAATTTGGAATCTGAAAAAGTCACTTTGGAATCTGAGAAGGTCACGTTACAGAGTATTAATAACTCCCTTGAGAATTGTATAATTCGAGCACCCATTAGTGGTGTTATGGATGATAAAAGTGTAAATCTTGGGCAGATAACTTCCCCGGGACCAATCCTTGCAAAAGTAAAAAATATATCTTTACTATATGCAGTAGTACAGGTAGAACAGGAAAATGTGAACAATCTAAAATTAGGACAAAAAGCTATTATCAACAATGGTAATGACTCAATTGAGGGAGTTGTAAAGAGTATTGATGTATCGGCAGACCCTTCTGTTAGAGCTCTTAATTGCAAGATACTGGTGGATAATAAACATAAATTACTTCATCCGGGTGATTATGCCAAAGTTGAAATCCCCAATGAGCAAAAGATACAAACGATGACAATTCCGCTCGAAGCCTTAGCTGGAGATGAAGGGAATTACTATATTTTTGTAAATGATAAGGGGGTGGCTCGCCGCCGCAGTGTTACAATTGGCGATACGACCCAAAATAGGGTGGAAATCAAATCTGGGGTTCTATACGGGGATAGTGTCATTTGTACAAATGTGAATACGCTGCAGGATGGTGATGAAATAACGGTAGTTTCTGAACAGGGGGGAAATCGATGATTTTAGCAGATGTTAGCGTCAAGAGGCCTGTATTTACCATAGTTGTAATGATAGCTTTTGTCGTTGTAGGGATCCTCTGTTATACGAATTTAACCATTAATGATATGCCCCAGGTTGATTTACCGTATGTCACGGTTACCGTTACCCAGGGTGGGGCATCTCCGAATCAACTTGAGACCAATGTAACAAAAAAAGTAGAAGAGGCGGTAGGGCAGATTTCCGGAGTAAAGCATATTACTTCCACTATGACAGAGGGTGTTTCCAATACAACCATAGAGTTTTCATTGGATAAATCTCCCGATGTTGCCGCACAGGAAGTCAGAGATAATATTGGGGCCATTCGCGGAGAGCTGCCCAAAGATATCGACGATCCCATAATTTCCAAAGTTGATCTTTCAGCTAGCCCTATTCTATCTATCGCAGTTAGTGGAACGGAAGAAACAAAAGAGCTTTCACAGGTTGTCGATGATGTGATAGCAAAGAGGCTCTATACGGTGAAAGGTGTAGGAGCGGTGAATATACACGGCGATTCCAAACGCGAGATTCAGATTAAGCTGGATCAAAATAAGATGGCAGCCTATGGATTGACTGTGGAAGAAGTGATCAATAATCTGAAGAGTGGCAATCTCGAAGGAACAGGAGGTACAGTTACCGATAAAAGCAATGAAATTTCTCTTCGCATCGACGGCAGTGTAAAAAAGGTTGAAGATTTTAATAACCTTCTGGTGGCAAAAAGAAACGGAAAAGAAATACGGGTTCATGCTATTGCCGAAGTGATCGACGGGTTTAAAGATGCCGATAGCCTTTCCATGTATCAAGGAAAGCAGGCAATCGGCATTGATATTGTCAAGCAGTCGGGTGCCAATACGGTAGAAGTAGCCGATGCAGTGAAAAAGGAACTTTCAAATCTCAAGGCTTACATACCTCGCGGAGTAAACGTTGATATTGTCAGGGATAATTCGGAATCCATTAGTGATTCGGTAAACGAAGTTATGAAAAGTATGCTGGAAGGATGTATACTGGCAATTATTGTCGTATTCCTGTTTTTAAATGAATGGGAGAGCACACTGATTAGTGCCCTATCACTTCCTACCTCCATAATAAGCTCTTTTATTGCCTTGAAAGTCATGAACTTTTCACTCAATACCATGTCGTTGATGGCATTATCACTGGCTATAGGCTTGCTCATTGACGATGCTATTGTTGTTGTGGAAAACATTGTTCGCCACTTGCATCTGGGAAAAACCCCATTTCAAGCGGCAAAGGAGGCTACCACCGAAATTGGGCTTGCCGTACTTGCTACGACATTAGCTGTTGTGGCAGTGTTTCTGCCAACTGCAATGGTCAATGGAATCATCGGGAAATTTTTCATTGAATTCGGACTTACGGTTGTTTTTAGTATGTTGTTTTCATTACTCGTATCCTTTACCCTTGTTCCGATGATGTCATCAAGGATACTAAAAACCGAAAAGAAACATAATAAAACATTTTTTGGCAAGTCATTAAACAACTTTAGCCGCATGTTTGATAAGATTGCTGAGAAATATTCGCAATTCCTGAGTATTGTTCTGCATCACAGGCTGATCACGATGGTATTGGCGACGGTGCTGTTTGCTGGATGCATCGGCATGATTTCTTCGCTGGGCATCGAGTTCAGTTCATCGACAGACAATGGTGAAATCAGTATCAATACAGGTCTCGACTCAGGCTTGTCTCTGGAGAAGGCTGGTCAAAAAGCGAGAGATATTGAAGGGGTTATCCGCCAGTACTCTGAGGTAAAATCAATTTACACTACAGTACAAAAAGAACAGGCTTCGTTTTTCGTCAAGTTGAGTGATAAAAGGGAGCGTAAAGACAGTGCTAAGATCATTGCATCCAAGATGCGAGAAGACCTGAAAAAAATACCCGGCATAGAACTTGCTATAAATGCTGTTTCCAACTCTGGCGATATTAAGGATGTCGTCATCAACATTCAAGGAGATAACTATGATCAGCTCCGGAGGTTTGCCCTTGAAGCAAAACGGGTAATGAGTCAGGATCCCTATGCAAGAGATGTCAGTATCAGCGATAAGGCAGGTAAGCCGGAGGCCAAACTGGATATAGACCGGGATAAAGCAGCGGACTTAGGAGTGGACACTTCTTTGGCAATGGGTACTTTAAATACGTTATTTAATGGTACTATTGTGGGTCAATACAATAGCGGAAAAAACAAATATGATGTTCGATTATCTATGGAAGATCAACAACGCACAAGCCTTGACAGTCTGAGTGGTATTAGTGTACCTGGCTCCAACAATCAAATGGTACCTCTTAGCCAGGTGACTCGCAAAGTTTTAACCACAACACCTACAGCATTAAACAGGCATGACCGAACCGGACAAATTGAAATTTCGGCAAATGTCTCTGGCATGGCTACAGGAGACTTCATGAATTTGTACTTGAAGAAGTTCAATCATGAAATGAAAGTTCCGGCAGGGATAACTGTAGAAGAAGGGGGGATGGGTGCAGACATGCAGGAAGGCTTTATCGGCCTTTTGATCGCCTTAGGCATGGGAATCCTGTTCATATTTCTCATTATGGCAGCACAGTTTGAAAGCTTTATTGACCCCATAGCCATCATGTTTTCTCTTCCTTTGGCGCTTATAGGTGCTATTGCAGCTTTGTATGCAACCGGAAGCAAGATAGATTTTATGGCATTGATCGGTATCATAATGCTCATGGGACTTGTTGCTAAAAATGCCATCCTTCTTGTCGATTATGCCAAACAAAAGTTAAGGGAAGGTGCGGGTATCAATAAAGCTTTAATAGATGCTGGCCGGGTGCGGTTTCGTCCAATTTTAATGACGACTCTTGCAATGATATTTGGTATGATTCCCATCGCGACCGCTACAGGTGCCGGTACAGAAATGCGTGCACCAATGGCTTATGCGGTCATAGGAGGACTGATTTCTTCCACGTTTCTTACCTTGTTTATAGTTCCGGTAGTGTATAGTATACTTAACGATTTCAAAGTTTTGTTCAGGAAGAGAATGTCCGTTGAAGCAAATAAGCAAGCATAATTGGTAATCGTCCGGACTTGTGCTTTGCATACAGAAGACTCCTGAGAATGCCATTGCCTTCTCAGGAGTCTTTTATACCATTTTAGTTAGAATGTGATGATAACGTCGTCGTAAAGATGGTCATTTAGGTAAAGAAACTATAAATGTAGCTCCCTTTTCCAGCGCGCTTTGAACTCTAATAGATCCATTATGCATAGCTACAATTTTTTGGGTAATTGAAAGACCTAAGCCGCTGCCTTTATTTGAGCGATCCCTAGACATATCAGATTTGTAGAAACGTTCAAATATATGAATTTGATCGTCTTCTTTTATCCCTATTCCAGTGTCGGTTATTTGGCATTCAACTTTGTTTCCCCGGTGCTGCAGAGCAACACGTATTTGTCCGCCTTTGGGGGTGAATTTGATACTGTTGCCTATAAGATTGATCCATACCTGGCTCATGAGATCTTCATCTGCTTTGATCGTTATTTCCTCAAGAGAAGCTTCCATATCAATCTGTTTGTTCTGCCATTGGGGTTCGCAGGATAAAATAAGGCTTTTTAACTGTTTATCTAATCGGTAGTCTTGGGGATCAAAGGGGATCGTTGCAGCTTCCAGAGAAGCGAGCTTTAATAAGTTGTCGCTCAACTTGGACAAACGTCTACTTTCAGTTTCAATAATGCTCAAGTAGTGCAGCCGCTCTTCAAGGTTGATTTGCTTATTTCGCAGCGCTTGGGCAAATCCGCGGATTGATGTCAGAGGAGATTGGATTTCATGGGATACATTGGAGATAAATTCCTGCCTCATCTTCTCCATCCGATTTAATTCCAGAGCCATTGTATCAACGTTTTTCACTAGTTTATCAAATTGTTCATCATCTTGAAAACGTAAGTTCATGGCGACATCAAAATCTCCCTTCGCAATTTTTTCCGTTGCTTGAAGAACGGAGTTAAATGCTTTCTTGTATTGAGCCATATGATTGAACCGCAGCAAGGTGATGATGACTATAGCCAAAAGGAGTCCCATTAATGAATTAATAACTTGAACAAGAACATCCGGTGGGTGCAAGCCAATACTTGCATAAAATAAAGGCATTGCGAAAAAGGAAGCTAAACAGCAGACAGCAAACAAAGCCAGCAAGAGAACTATGCTGACAACTGTCTGGATAACGTCATTTATTTTCATGCTCATACCTCCATGCGGTAACCCAGTCCCCGAATTGTCCGGATTGCAAAAGAATAGCTATCTCCTGAGAAACGCTCTCTCAGCCGGTTAATATGAACATCTAACGTTCGTTCATTTCCTTCATAACCATAACCCCATATATCCTCAATTAACTGTTCTCTAGTAAACGTTTTCCCTGGGTAACTAGCAAGTTTAAATAAAAGCTCAAATTCTTTAAGAGGAAGGGTTAGACGCTCTTGATTTACAGTCAGCTCATATGTTTTGCGATTCATTTTTAGTTCACCGATTTGGATCATCTGAGAGGTGGAGATTTGATAACGTTTCAGTAGGGCCTTAACCCTGACAACCAGTTCCTGTGGTTCAAAGGGTTTGACCAGATAATCATCAGTTCCCAGTTGGAATCCCTTTACTTTTTGGCTTGTTTCGCCTTTTGCAGTAAGCATGAGCAAAGGGATATCGTAATACTTCCGAAGTTCATTGCAGAGCTGCCAGCCATCCATATGCGGCATCATGATATCAAGGATAACCATATCCGTTTTTATAGACTCAAGCTTTGAAAGAGCATCAATACCGTCGGTAGCCTCATATATTTCAAACCCTTCATTGCGCAAGAACACTTTTACTAATTCGCGTATATGTTGATCGTCATCGACAATTAATATATTATTCATTTTCGCTTATTCCTTTCCGGATTCAAAACGTATTTATATAAAATAAAAGGAAGGTATGGAGGCACTTAGTTTAATACTAACCATAGTTCAAGATAATGCTTGAGCATGCTATGAAGAATGATAGCAGATTATTGTAAACTGAATTTAAACAAGTATCTGCGTTACTACCGTTCATGGAGAGGTAGTTTTATATGTTTTGAAAGCATATCAGTGCAACAAAGACTAACGTAATCGACTGAAGGTTTGTTAGCCGATTTTTTTTATTTCATGTTTGACATTGTTTATATTCAGTTTAAAAAGTTCCTATATGATATTCACAGAACAGCAATTAACAATTCATAACAAAGGAGCTGAGTAGTTATTATTAGTCGAAATTTAAAGAGTAATTCACGGTTAAAACCCGGACAATCTTGTGAATCCAGCAAGAACCCTTGGTTGGCACTTATTGCAATTATGCTGGGTTCGCTGATGGTGGGGTTTGACGGCACTATAGTGTCCGTTGCCAACCCGCAAATCGCCGCTAAGTTGCATACTAGTTTAGGACAACTGCAGTGGATCAGCAATGCATATCTGCTTGCAACAGCGGCCAGCCTGGTTTTAGCGGGAAAACTCGGGGATAGATTTGGACGCAAGTTGATTTTTATAATAGCTGTTTTGAGTTTCGCATTTTCCTCACTGGCAATCGGGTTATCTGAAGCGGTTGACTTAATTATTGGATTTCGCGTCATACAAGGGATATTTGGGGCGTTGATTTTGACCAATGCCATGTCCCTTATCCGTGTCGTATTTCCGCCTGAAAAGCTTGCCGCAGGTGTTGGCGTTTTTTCATCGGCCAATGGCTTATCCGTGGCAGTAGGGCCCATCCTTGGCGGGATAATTGTACAAAAATTGGGCTGGGAGTGGGCTTTTTTTATCAATACACCTATAGGCTTTATCAGCGCCGTGTTGGGGATCTTCCTGCTTCTGGAAAGCAAGGTTCATACCGCTGTCCGGTTTGACATCGGCGGGGTGCTGCTGTTGTCGGGAACTCTGATCGCCTTATCCTACGCCATTATCAGGGCACCTTCTAATGGCTGGGGTTCTACGAGTACGTTGATTCTTATGGCTGTGTCTCTGGTGTTACTGATCGGATTCATCCTTGTTGAAATGAGAGCCAAAGATCCGCTGCTTCCCCTCAGTCTGTTCAGTAATCGGTCCATATCCATCGGGGTCATAATGACTGTTCTGGTAATGTTTGCTTTGATGGGATCACTCTTTTTCGTGATGCTGTACCTGCAGAAGGTTCAGGGAATTTCACCGTTTTCCGCAGGGTTGCGTATTTTGCCGCTTGGGTTAGGACTTCTTATTAGTGCGATAGCTTCTGTACCTTTGATAAAACGAAATGGCCCGCGAGTTCCTCTTACAGGAGGCATGATTATTATGGCTGCCGGATTATTTATTGCAACTTTCACGGCGTCCGATAGTTCGTATATGATATTGGCAATCGCGCTTTCCGTCCTAGGTATCGGGCTCGGTGTAGTTATTCCGGCTTCCACTGATGCGATTGTAGGAGCTGCAACCATTGAACAGGTTGGGGCTGCGTCAGGTGTACAACAAACAGCTAATCAGGTTGGAGGAGTTTTGGGTATTTCTATTTTAGGTGCGGTTATGTCCAGTGTCTCACAAAATACGTTTCAGAAATATTTGATAGATGCACATTTACCGAAACAACTGATAGACAGTATTGTCAAACAGGGGGGCGCGGCAATCAGTCAGGGGATAGCCACAATTCCCATCAATACATCCTCAGACTTTGCTGTGTCAATCCAGCAAGGAACTAAATTCGCGTTTATGTCTGGCATGCATGCGGCCATGATGTCGGGAGTTATCATATCCATAATCGGAGCATGCGGTGCATTTTTCATAACGAGGTCTGGTCCTGACGGGTTGGAGCAAGAGCAGTAATGCAGTAATGAAGAAAAAAGATAGGCATGAATTTTAATTTTTTAAAAACATTCGGAAAAACTAGCATAATACGAAAGGGGATATCAAAATGAGTGAAATGAAATTAAATGACAAAATAGCCGTAATAACTGGAGGTAACAGTGGTATTGGTTTGGCAACCGCCAGATTGTTTAAAGAACAAGGAGCAAGCGTCATAGTTGTCGGCAGAGATTTAGCGACCCTTGAAAGCACACGTAAGGAGCTTGGAGAAAATAGCTTTGCGATTCAGGCGGATGTTTCTAAGATTGCGGACATTGACCATGTAATGGATCAGGTACGTGGGAAATTTGGCAGAATAGACATTCTTTTTGCAAATGCAGGTATTTCAGAATGCCCGCCTATTCAGGAAACTGACGAAGCGTTTTTCGAACACATGATGGGTATTAATGTAAAAGGCGTTTTCTTTACTTTTACTCGGGCGCTGCCACTTCTTAGCAGTGGAGCCTCTGCTATTTTTACAAGCTCGGTGGCCAATAAAAAAGGCCGGCCGGGAGATCCGCTATATTCGGCAAGCAAGGCCGCTGTCCGCAGTCTTGCCAGGACACTCGCTGTTGATGAGGAAGTTCTTGAAAGGGGAATACGCGTAAATGTAGTAAGCCCGGGTGCTATTCAAACACCGCTCACTGCGCAGGAATTACCTGAGATGAAAGAGGCCATTAATGCCTATATTAAGTCTAGTGTACCTATGAAGCGGTGGGGGCAACCTGAAGAAGTAGCCAAAGCTGTACTCTTTCTGGCTTCCTCGGATTCATCGTATTTGACCGGTGGCGAAATCACAGTAGATGGAGGATTGGGAGAAATTTGATAGGAGTTATGAGTGACGTGATGTGGGCAATGACCACTAGATTTCAAGGCGATAATGACGCGATCTTTATTCCGGGAGTCAGGTGCCATCCTCTTGATCCCTCCAGCAGTCCGGAATTTTCAGCGAGTATCCGTGATGTCGGTATTTCCTGCAAAGCGATTTTTGACTGCACCGTTCCCTATGACCAGAAGCAGCGTTTCCAGAAGTAAAATTTATGGACATTGATGAAGGAAAATGGGCGGAGTTCCTGAAGGTTTGAACGTAGGGAACACCGGAATTTAAGGCAAGGTCCTTAACAGCATTGAGCAAAATCCAGGCTGCCTGGTTATTAAACCAGATGCCTGCCTTCAGGCCAGTCCCAGATTCGAATGCGCATTCGAATTTGGGACTGGCTGTTTCGTTTTGCTCTAAATTCTTATTGACAAAAATGGTTGATCACAACTATAAATGTATTTCAATGTAAAAATTGTGTCTCCTTTTGTCCAATGAGAGCTTTGCAGGCCAGTTAAGGGATATTCCAATTGGTCGGTTTCGTTAACTCAGCCGGTTCGCCTCATCTTATGCTCAAGCCTGTCTTGAGGTTATAACCCCAATGTTCCTTTCCCTGGAGGAACCGGTTGAGGTTGTCCCAAAATCGACAACGTTGTCGACTTTGGGACAACCTTTGTACGGGTTCTCACCCTAAAATAATGATATCTTCATGATAAAGAAATTTCCGTATTTTATTGCCAAGCTTGACATTAAAAACAGGTCCACCTGCGAGCTGCAAAAGGCGGTGAATGAGCGGAGTCAGGCGATTAAGGAACGGGACAAAGCCCTGCGGAAAAATACGGACCTTCAAAAAGCCCCGGATGATCAGACGGGCAAAATAGCCCGACTCAGCATGGAGCGCGACGAATTGAACACAAAAATAGAGGATTTAAAAAAGTCCCAGGCAGAGAACAAGGCTATAACAGGGAAACTGCAGCAGGAACGGACCTCAATTAAACAAAGTGTAAATTACAAAGGAGCTCGAAAGGACTGAAAAGGACCTTAAAGCAGCGTACAGCAAGATATCCGCCAATAGAAAATCGCCTATTTATATGAGAATCTGGACAAAACCTTTAAGGAACTGACGTTGGAAATGAAGCACTTCGCCGCGAAGGATTCGGATACGCATAAAGTCTATAAGGATAAGTTTGGAATTTTCTTATCGCGAGGGTTGACGACGAAAATGTGAAATAGACCGGGAGGGCGGGGAGCAGGGAATGAATTGATTTAGCGCCTGTTGACTTTAGATCCAACAGACGCAAGTAATTAAATAGTGGACTTCATTTTTTGCAGATGTTTTAAATTTCGGGTTATATGCTGGTTTCTCCATGTTATTTATATGTACCTAAAATTTTTGAGTTTTACAGTTATGTTTCCGTGAACGGGGCACGTTGAGACCGTTACAAGTTTGAAAACACTTACATAATGAAAACCCGCTATTCATGCTGGTTGCAGGGTTTAGAAATGTTCTGACAATTTAACAAGACTACCATTGAGACTGCTATGAATTTAGAAACTAGTTGGGGCTAAGAATTTCCGGATTACTCCATATTTATTTGGACGGTCTGGATTTTTTGTTTTATCTTGGATTATTTTCATGTTCTAGGGAGGAAATGAAGGAAACTCGTGGAAAGATTAATAGTAAATTATAAGTAGCCTTGTTTAAAACCAAGGGGTTTTGGATTTTATGAAATAGGAATTTAATTCATACAAGACGTGATTCTAATTCGTAATAGTTTAAGGGAAATCAACCATAAAGTAAAACAAGCGAACATTCTGTCAATAGTATATTTTTGTACCTGGAAGGAGATTTATATGCAACTCAAATACCTTGATACTGTTCTTGCTGTTAGAAACCTCAAAGCACCTTCCTTAGAGGCTTTAAATCCCGATTCAAGACTATACGAAATACTTCTATTACAGATTCAAGGTGATATTGAGGCAAACATAAGTTTTATAGGAAATAGAGAACAGCAATTAGCTTTTAGAAAATATGAAAGTTTTCTAGACTTAGCTTCTCAGAAAAATATTGATCTAGTCGTGACACCTGAATACTCATGCCCTTGGTCGGTTATAGATCATATAATATCCAAAGGTGTTTTTCCTAATAAACAAAAATTATGGGTATTAGGTTGCGAATCTATTGGAAGAGATGAGTTACGACACTTTATTACAACCCATAGTCAGGTCTTTTGGATATACGAAGATGAATTAGTAAATAACGAGGGGAAGGTAGGTAATTTTTTTGACCCTCTTTTATATATTTTTAAAACTGAAGATACAAACGGGAACGAGAAAATAATCTTCACTTTGCAATTTAAAACCACTCATATGAGTGTTCATGGTAGCCCGTTAGAAAGAGACAACTACATTCCTGGGAATCTAATTTATATACTAAGAAACGATGAAAGTTCAATATATTTACTAACTCTAATCTGTGCAGACAGTTTAGGATTTAGAAGAGAACAATTAACTAATAAACAACAAGCAACCTTAATAATGCATATTCAGATGAACCCAGACCCACGTGGCGACAACTTTAAGAATTATCGAAACGATTTATATGCTAACAAGGAAGAAAAGAAGGAAATTCTTTGTCTAAATTGGGCAAAATCTACAAACATTGCTAATGTATATGATATTGATTTTGCTGGGTCAGCTCATTATGTTAAAACGAAGGAAGTAGATAGAAGAGATGAGAAAATAAATTATAACCACGAGAAAGGTTTATACTTTACTAACTGGAAAAGCAAAAAGGTAAATAGTTATTTTTTTAATTCGGATGAATATGTGTTTCATTATCGTTCCACCAAAGTTTTACAAGACCTGGGAACTCCTGAGCAACAGAAAAGAACAGGCCCTGAGATGATTGAAACGTTTATTTGGGATGAGAATAAGTGGGCAGGTGACATCATACCAAATGATGGTTTTTTAGATTTATTAAAAGATACGAATCTGACTGATACAGTTCTCAATGATTTAACATATATAGATAAGGAACGTCTAATTGCATTATCTTCAGGGGAAGCACTAATGACCGATTGGCATAAACCAGAAATACTAAAGTTCCTTATAATAGATGATCAGGAAAAGATAAATAAAATTACAGTAACGCAAGATGGGAAGGGAGAAGTACAAAAGGAAAGATTACAATATTTAAGCTTATTTTCGGCTTTAATGAATGACATAATCTTATGTGAAGATAATTTTCCCGGTTGTATAAAAGACCTAGTAAATGGCTGCTCCATAGGATACGTTGTACCTAATTTTAACCACAATTTATATTCACTTAACGGGAATCCCCCCGCAACTGTCGCATATGTAGGAAGTACACACGAAAAATTGGCAAAAAAAATATTCGATGCGATGTTCTCATTTTTAGATGAAGATTCTAGAAGACGATTAGTAGTTTGGTTTGATAAAGATAGAAAATTAAATATAATTTGTAGCCCGCCTCCAGAGCATGATGCTGATTTGTCTGAAGATATAAGGTCTATCACAAGGGGGGCTTAATTATGAATATCGGAGAAATTAATAAATTACTTAATGATACGTTTGATGAAGTTATTCATGTTGATGAATATATTTTTAGGACAGTTAAAAATTTCAATAATGAGCCCTTGGCTGTTTATTACTTTGATCTTAGTGAGAAAATCATCAATTCTGATTTTGATTTAAATGCTTACCAGGAAAGGTATATCTCTACAGATTACTATACTCATCCAGGTTACCTTCAATGGAACTATTATTTAATTTACATTTGCAGTCCGGAGAATATACAAAAGATTAATTCGCTTGAGATAGAAAAAAACAAAATATATACAAGAAAATATGTTGTAACCCCACATGACCTGATAAATTTACCTGCATTTATGAAGATTTCAGATGCACCGACTGCGGAACTCTCAAAAGATGATTTAGGATCAGTTTGGATGCAAAAGATAAAAGAAAATCAATTAGATGTGGTATTCTTGAATGAAGTTAGTTACATTGATGGAGTTAATAGATATATAGATGGAAACCCAATCCTTCAACAAGAAGAGAAAATATTTACTGAAGTCATTGAAGATGAAGATAGAGAAATCACGTCTTTTATTACAAAAATATCGTTTGATAAGTATAGACCTTATCCAAATCAAAAGGAATTTAAATTGGGTGTTTTTAATCTTTTAAATGGTGCAAATGGGTGTGGAAAGACCTCTTTTCTTGAGGCGATAGAATTATTTTATTGCGGAAAGACTCTTAAAGAAAAAAATTCAATTCAATCGGGGAAAATAGAACTTTACTTTGAAGGAAGTAACAAGGCTAAGGAATATAATCCAGCAGATAATAAAAGATTCCGGTTAAGAGATAGAAGATGGTACAATAAAGTTTATTCACATGGAAATAGACTGTGTGAGAGTTTCAATAAATATAATTTCTTTGACTCTGATGCTGGCTATCGTTTATCCAAAAGCGATAATCAAACTGAGATTAAAACAGCTTTTATGGATATAGTGCTGGGCGAAAATATTAATGAGATAGAAAATCGCATAAAGGGCTTTCACCAAAGATTCCACGAAAAAGTGAAAGAATTTGGTAATGAAATAGAAAAACTGGAAGAATATTTAAAAGTAGAATTTGAAACATTAGAACAACTTGGAAATATTCCCAATGAACACGAGGAGCTATTTAGTTTGCTACAACAAGAAGTTCCAAAAAGAAGGTGGCGTGGGTATTTTCCAGCGGAAATGAATGAGGATATAAATAAATTCGAACGGGAAATTATCTCAGTAAAGATATTTCTAAATTCTGTGGATGTTGAATTAAACTGGTTATCAAATATTTCTCTTGAAATAATAGGTAAAGAATTAAATACATATAAATACAAACTCAACGAATTAGAAAAGATTAATAACAATATTAAGATTCTTGAGATAAAGAAAAAAGATGTTGATAAAGAAATAATAGACCTTAAAAAAAGTGAGCAATTATTTAACAAGATTGTAAAATATTTATCAGAACCTAATATATTAAGTTTAATCGGCTTAGATGAACAAATAGAAAATGAATTGAAATATTTATCACGGTTACAGTCTTCTAAAAAAATTTTAAATAATATTGACCTGGATTTTTTTAAGTTTGAAAATAAAGAAATTGAGGAATATCGAGATGAATTAAATCATCAAAAAACAATTTGTCAAAAGAAGAGGGACGATCTAAATATAAAGATAAACAAAATAGTTGATAGTTTAACTAAATTTGAACAGTTATTAACAGATATCAAACAATTAGGTAAGGCTTATATTTTTTCTAATGAAAAAGTTGATTCATGCCCATTATGTAATTCTAAATTCCAAAAAGATGAATTAATAAAACGCATTGAAACTTATGAAACTGCTATTGATCGTTCATTACTGGATATATTTCAAAGTGAGGTAATAGAGGTTGAAAAAGCTTTAACTGAGATAGATGAATTACTTGATGACTTATATAAGATTGAAAATATTTGCAACATATTATTTCAAAATACTTATTCATATCGAGAATCTAATTTAAAAAGTATAATTGAAGATTTAGAACAAAATTTTAGTATGATAAATAGTTCTAAGAGTAAACTCAAAGAACTGCAATCTTTGAAAAATTATTTTCGAAATAAAGGCCTTTCTGAAGAAGAATTAAACAAATTTAAACATATAACTAATAAATTAGAAACGGAATTTAAATTTGATCCTAGATCAATAAAAATTATTTTTAATAAACAAAATGAAATTATTTCGCAATTAATTAACTGTAATAGTAGAAGTGAAAAATTTAATCAAGAAATAATTAATTTACTCACAAACAAATCGAAATTTTTAATAAATGAAAATTTAAATAATTTAAATTTATTTAAAAAGCAATTAGGTAAGTTAGAAAGATCTTTTGAGGAATTGAAAAAAATATCAAATAAAATAAACCTTGATTATAATGATAATTTATCTACTATAATATATGATTTTGACTATTTACTAACCATATTGGAAAAATATAAGAAAGCAAAAGCTGAAAGAGAAGCAAAAGATATTATTTCTCTTAAATGCAATGATAAAATCAAAGCTATTGAATCTAAAAGAGAGGTTTTAATCTCAAAAATTATAAATGCAAATGCTGCCTTTAAAGTATTAGATGATATTATTAAAAACTTTAGTAAAGAGGATTTCTTTAAAAAGTTTATTGATAATAATAGAAGAGAAATTGTTGACATTTTCAAAAAGATTCATTCACCCAGGGAATTCGAGGACATTATTTTCGAAGTTGGTGAAATAAAACTTAAACGTGAAGGAGAAGAAACTCCTATTCCTTTAACTAAAATAAGTTCTGGTCAGCGATCTGCGTTAGCACTATCCTTATTTTTATCCCTAAATAATAAGATTAATAACGGACCGAAAATTTTATTGTTCGATGATCCAATAGCCAATGTGGACGATTTAAATATGCTCTCGTTTATTGACTATTTAAGATTTCTTGCCATAGAAAAGAAGAGACAAATATTTTTTGCTACGGCAAATACCAAATTAAGGAATCTGCTACTTAAAAAGTTTCAATTCTTGAACGAAGAAATGAATAATGTTGAATTAAGTAGATAACATTATTTTAGTTGCCAATGCGAATAAGCAAGGCATATATTGGTAAGAGGAGCTAAAAATAATACTATGCTGTTCCGGGTGACGAAAAAGTTGCTTAGCGAAGTTAAGATTATATTTTTTACGAATCCCTCATACCTTTCGCCTCCGATGTGCCATGAAGGAATTGAGAAGCAATTCCTCTCGCATTCCATAAGAAGGCCCCTTCCGAAGATTGGGTGTGGTGGTTGGGGTGAAAGTATATTGGTTGATTGGGACCGGGGTTGATGGGGACGGTTGTTTGCGGTCAGTCTTGCGATTCTCTATTTTGGAGATTTTATCCCATGGACAAGGCACGTGGAGTGCGTTGTAAGTTTGAAAACATTAACATGATTAAAAGCCGCTTGTGGAGCGGCTTTTATAAATAAGACATAAATTGTTTAACAATTCAACTAGGACTACCCTTGAGACTATGACGATTTAGAAAACAGTAGTCTACAGATTGTTCCATATTTGTATGGAAGGTCTGACTTTTTACACAAGTATAGAAGGAATATTTAGGAAACACGTTGAATCTCTTATATAAATTAATAGCTTCTATAGATATGCTTTTTATGTCTTTATTGATGTTCAACTATTCTCATACTTAATATTTGCTTATTTCTCCAAGAACCTGTTCAAATACTTTTAACATTTTTTCAATATCTGCTTCTTTTATCGTTAATGCTGGATAGAAGCGGATCAGATTTGCAACGGGTATGTATCCAACTAAAAACCCTTTCTCCAATAACTTCTCAAACACGAGTGGTAAGGGGGATTCTTTATCTTTACTATTAAATTCAACTGCCAACATTAATCCCCTACCTCGAACATCTTTGATGGAACTATATCTTTGTGCCAATAATTTGAGTGCATTCAGGAATTTATCTCCTACTAGCTTACTTCTTTTAACTAATTCTTCAGTTTGCATAACCGTGATTACTTCCTTGGCTACAGCACAACCTAAAGCATCATTTTGATGAGACTGAGCATAATGAAAATCAGTTTTTTCTAATCTTAATGCAATGTTATCAGTCATTATAACTGCACTAACCGGATAACCGTTGCCTAATCCTTTTCCTATGGCAATGATATCTGGTTGTAAGGAGTAGTGTTGAAATCCATACCAGTTTCCCGTACGACCTAAGCCTGTTGTCACTTCATCAACCATAATTATCCCGTTTTGTTGTTTAATCAAGGCTTCCAGAGCCTGAACCAATTTCTTCGGAGGTAATTTCACTAATCCTGATGTATTACCAGGCTCAAGTATTAGCCCACCAATGTTTGCTATTGGTATCTCTTTCAGGCAGAGACATTGAGGAGTACATTTCGATGTAATACAATCATTGCATTTTACCCAGTCAAAGCAAAACCAACCATCACTGTTTCTTTTCCCTGAATCTCCGTACGCAGATAAGTAAGAATTAGATAGAGTAAGAAACAAAGGCCGACTTGATAAGCATCGGGCAATCTGCACACCTAATTCAACCGCCTCGCTGCCTGAGCTGAGAAAAACGCATTTTCCATCCGGTAGACCTACTGTATCTAACACTTTTACTGCTGTTTCTTCAACAATATCATTGGTATATCTAAATCCTAGGTGCGCAATGTCATCAATTTGTCTTTTAATGGCCTGATTGATAAGCGGGTGATTATGGCCAAGAGAAGTGCACCAAACGCCTGCTTCGAAATCAATAAACTTGTTATCATGATCATCAAACAGGTAACAACCCTGCCCTCGAACAATATTTGCTTTAACAAAATCGTACCCGGAGCATTCCAGAACATGATCCATTCTTTTTCCTCCTTCTTTACCAAAACAATGGGTTGAAAAAAACTCCTTTCTATATTCAATTTTTCCAATGTTATAGAGTAATTTTAGTTGATGAAGGTCGGTTAAAGCTAGAAAAGAAATCCCAATCTGTACCGGTATAGAAATGAGGTTATACATGACCTATAAATATATGATTGTAGCTGATTTTATAAGAAAAAAGATCTTTTCCGGTATATTTAAGCCAGGCGAAAAATTGCCGTCAGTACAGACACTTTCCAAAGAATTGTCCTATAATTCGGATACTATCGTGAAAGCGTATAAGTTGCTTGAGGATGAACACTTAATTTATGCTTCTCCCAAAAGCGGCTATTATGTTGTTAAATCCGCAGTTCCCGTAAATAAAAAGAATGGCATAATTGATATGGTAACTGCTTGTCCGCCTGATTCTGTTAATCCATATAAGGATTTTTATCATTGTATGGAGAAAGCTATTTCGCTATATAAGAAAAAGCTATTTGAATATTCTTCGGCCCAGGGGATGCCGGAACTGATTAATGTTTTAGTTAAACACATGGCAAACTTTCAGGTCTTTGCAAAACCACAAGATATTTTTATAACCAATGGCTCACAGCAAGCATTGTATATTCTAGCGGCAATCCCTTTTCCCAACGGACGGACGAAAGTACTTGTTGAACAACCGACATATTCCGTAATGCTTCAGGTATTGAAGTGTACTAAAACATCGGTTGTTGGCATTGGAAGAACACACGAAGGTATTGATCTTTCCGAGTTGGAAGCAATATTTAAGCAAGGTGATATTAAATTCTTTTACACAATGCCAAGATATCAAAACCCTACGGGATTTTGCTATGATAGTTTACAAAAAAAGGAGATAATCAATCTAGCCAGACAGTATGAGGTTTTCATTGTTGAGGATGATTATTTGGCAGATCTAGAGGTAGATGCAAAAGCAGATCCTATGTATGCTATTGGTGAGAGAGAATGGATAATCTATATTCGGAGTTTTTCTAAAGCACTGTTGCCCGGATTGCGTTTGGGAATGGCCATCGTGCCGAAAGAACTACAAAATGAATTTATTGCCTATAAGCGAAGCATTGATCTTAATTCCCCAATCCTGACACAAGGAGCGCTGGAAATTTACCTGCAAAGTAGTATGTACAAGTTCCATGTGCAAAGAACAAAACAATATTATCAAGAAAAAATGAATATTTTGCGAGAAGCATGTGATCTAAATAATATTGTAAAATGTTATTTTCCTCCGACAGGAATCTATACCAGTTTAGATATAGTCGGCACTTCAGCCGATATTCTTATAAACAGGCTTGCCAAATACAATGTGCTTTTAAGTAGTACGGATGGTTGCTATCTTGAGGGATTTCCTCATCCAGAGGGTATACGTTTATGTGTTTGTAAAACAGAAGATCAGGATATCAGAAAAGCAATCCAGCTAATAGCCACGAATTAGGATCAAAAGGTTCTCCAAAACAATAATCTTCAAAGTATTGGACGTAGCAAATACCAATCACCTTACCTAAAGTCTAGCCACCATTTAGTACCGAGCCAATTTCATAACCTTTCCAAAGTAATGCCCCTTTTGAAGGTAGGATGGGCTAGTGGAGGTAAAGGGATTATTATCTAACAACCGGAGGGTTTTTGTAGAGCTCTGGCTTTTGTATTCTTGTTTCAGGAAATTGAGGATAATAGTGGAATTATCTTAAGAAAGAAGCCTAGTATTCAAACATTTTTAAGCTGCCACGTTGCGTTATACTGGACAGATCATCGATAGCAAATTAGGAACTGGAGAAAGAAAGTGGTGGGAACATGGAAAAGAACAATATGACTGACAAAGAATATAAAGAAATGTGGAGCAAATTAGAGCCAATCCAAATAAAAATGATTGAAAAAATTGGTTCATGTCGCCATAACCTTGGTGACATATTTGTTTACACGACCCCTTATGAAAAGCCTAATGAAGTATGTACTGCTCTGTTACATGTTTTGGATCTAGATACCCAATCACCATGCGTGCCCTTTGCTAAGTTCAAGAAGCCGCATGGATAAAGCCTAGCCAGCAGTTAAGTGCTCGAGTCATGCGTGAGGGGTTGTCGAAGGTGGCCCTTCTAGGCGGAGCTGGAGGCGAAATTCCTCCGGACTACCTGGCTTGGGGAGTGGCAATTGGGCAGATAGGGCGAATACCGACGGAGCAACGTCGGTACACCATTTACTTGTAATTATGGAGGAAAGAGAAATTGAAACTAAAGCAAATTATTATTGGGTTGTTTTTAGTAATAGCTGCAATTGCAATTTATACGTTAGTTTTTGTACGGTGGACTGGCAAATGACGCGCACAACGCCTCCAAAACCGTAGTTGAAGTGCCAATGATTGTTTATCCATCCCACCCGGTTGCGCCTTGCTTAGTTCTAGAAGGTTTGAAATAACCGCCTTGATAAACTCTAGCCAGTAGTTAGGTTACGAGTCTTTTAATTCCCCGCTTCCCAAAAGAAGGCCCCTTTCGAAGTTGGTTGAGTGAAGGAGTGAAGGTTCTGGGAACTCTAAGTTGAGGGTTGTACTACTTGGGCGGATCATGCAAGGGGAAATCCAAATATTCAAGGAATTTGATGGATATGCGTGGACAAATCAGCTTCATATACTATTAGGCGTGCCCTGTTCTATGAGAGTGAATTGTTAGCAGAAATTGCCTTTAACTCAAAGGCTTATTGGGGTTATGATGATAAATACATGGATAGATGCCGAAATGATTTAATTATTCATCCTGAAGAGTTAGTTGAATACATAGTTAATGTGCTTGAAGTAAATCAGGAAGTCGTTGGCTTTTATGAGTTAAGAGGCGAAATCCCAGAGGCAAATCTATTTTGGTTGTTTTTAGATCCCAAGGCCATCGGGCAAGGTTTTGGTAAGTCACTGTGGGAAGATGCAATTCAAACTGCAAAAGATATCAGTTATAAATATATGATTATAAAAAGTGATCCAAATGCCGAAGGTTTCTACACTGAGATGGGGGCTGTTCGGATTGGAGAGTTACCATCGTCGGCAATACATGGATTGTATCTTCCACTGTTGCGGATTGATCTTTAAACAATCACTGGCGATTCCTGCGAGTTATGATCTAATTAACTTCCCCGCTCTCCAAAAGAAGGCTCCTTTTGAAGGTGGGTTGGGATGAAAGGATACTGGGTACTTAAAAGTGTTCCGAATGTGGCATGGAGGCTGAAGGATGCGTCACATCTATTGAAGAGGTAATCCAAATATGATATTCAAAGCCCTATTTTTAAGCGTCATTTTACTAACCTGTTTCTCTATTCCCATATTCTTGAGTATAAAAGTGGCTAAATTTCAAAATCTCGGAATACTCAAGAAGGAGATTATTATTACTTTGATAGTGGTAGTTTTTTATTTAGTTACATTAGAATTACTAAACTTAATTGGAGACAATATCGCGCTTAATTTATAATCATGCTAATTTTCAAGGCTTCCGCTAATTCTCTCAATTCAGGAATTAAGGATGTATCAGCTCAAAGGAAGTTTGGCCAACTGAGAAATCGGGAGGAGCGTTCAACTTTCTGCGTCGTCTTGCAGCCGTAAGGCTTAAAGAGAAAGGCTGGTACGAGCCGTTTAAATCGAGAGGTTTATGCATGGTTCTGTAGGCGGCTGGTGGTGAAATCCCTCCGGCCGACCTGGCAAGTGCCGGGTCTTGCGTGTTGAGTGTGGTTAGCGTAAAGAAATACTGGACAACTTAAAGATTAATCAAACTATAGGGGTTGTTTTAATGGAACCAAGAATAGAGACATTAAACGAGAAAAAATTTATTGGAAAAAAAGTTATCATGTCTTTTTCAGAAGATAAAACCCGGGAGCTATGGCAAAGTTTTATGCCCAGAAGAAAAGAAATTAATAATAGCATTGGCAATGATCTATATTGTTTACAAGTTTATGGCAATGATTTTGATTTTAACAAATTTGACTTGAATAAGAAATTTGAGAAATGGGCTGCAGTAGAAGTAACTGATTTCGATAATGTTCCAGATGAAATGGAAACCATTACAATAATAAGTGGACTTTATGCTGTTTTCATTCATAAAGGAGCTGCTAGTACAGGCCCCGGAACATACCGATACATATTCGGAACCTGGTTGCCAAATTCAGGCTATGATTTGGATAATAGACCTCATTTTGATATTTTAGGGGATAAATATAAGAATGATGATCCTACTTCTGAAGAAGAAATTTGGGTGCCAATTAAAGTAAAAGTATAAGACTGGGTAATTTCCCCCGCCACCCCAGCCCCTCGCTAACTCTAAGAAGAAATAGCCGCCTCTTGTCTAAAGGTTCCGGAGAGTAAAGTTTATGGACATTGATGAAGGAAAATGGGCGGAATTCCTGAACTGGACCTTGTGTTTCCTCACTGTATGGAAAGATATTCCTTAATATAAAAGGCCAGCAGCAGATTGAATTTCTCCGCGGCATTGTCCAGCTCGGTCTTTAAGATCTCTTTAATTTTTCGGATGCGGTAGATGACGGTATTGCGGTGGGTGTGCATCCGGGAGGCCGTGTCCAGCAGGCTGCAGTCGGACATAAGGTAAATTTTCAGGGTGTTGAGGTAATCCGAATCGTGATCCAGATCGTAATTGGCCAGTGCCCCCAGGTGGCGCAGGTAAAAGGTTTCCAGCAAACCGGGGTCAGAGGTATTGAACAAGATCTGAAACAGTCCCAGTTCATCAAAACGCACGTACGGCTTTTGCCGGAATTCCGCAACAGCCAGGGAAAAACGAGCGCGCTTGTAGTATAAACTTATTTGCGCCAGGGAAGGGGCCGCATCGCTGATACCCAGCCTGATACTGTCGCAATAACAGAGCAGCTCGATCATCCCCTCCAGGGAAAGCTGCGTCTGCGCCGTGTTATGGACCAAAACCTGCATATTTTCATACTCAAACAAGTGATATTTCCAGCCGTATCTGTTCAGCGGGGAAGTAATCCTGGTCTTATCAATGAGATTGCGGATGACAAAAATTCTATAATTCCCCGCGGTCGCAAAGCCGAATTGATTGAGAGTGCGGAGGGTATTGTCCGGCACCGGCAGCTGGTTGATGGCGTTCTGAAAGGTGGCGCTCAATTGGTTTTCCCAGTGGTTCTCATCCAAGAACAGCCGGCAGAAATCCTGCAGAATATCCACCAAATGCACTTCCCAGGGCATCGTGAAGATGGGGAATTTGTTGACATTGCAAAACTCAATGATTTCCGGGGTGAGGTCCGGGAGAGAGACGTACTTGCCGACATTGATCAGAATCCCGCTGCAATTGTGCAAGGCGATGGTGCGAATGAAATTATAGAGCTTGACGCCGCTTTGGGTAAAAAGCCCCGTGGTAATGACCAGCTCGCCGCCTTTTAAGAAGGAGACGGTTTGAATATCCTCGGCGACATAAACCCAGGACGTATCATTGTTCAGACCGTTTTCTCCGCCGCGGAGGGTCAGCATGTATTTGCTTTTGGCAGAGTCATATAAGGTTTTTACCTGTGTGCGCATCGGGCGTCTCTCCTCAAAGAATTTTTTCGAGTATACCAAAAAAGACTTGTGCTGTAAATACAAAGAAGAGCGAAATGTTTGTGGCGTGAGGCCATTGGAATTAGTTTTCCCTGTGCTATAATACTAACATACCAAATAACAATTTCGCTCTGAAAGGTAGGATTTGCTACGGAACAAAAATTTGCGGTTACGATAGCACGACAGTTTGGCAGTCTGGGCCGCCCCATTGCCCGCCAGGTCAGTGAAAAACTGGGCATTGAATACTACGACAGAGATATCGTGGACCTTACTGCCAAGAAGCTGAATCTTCCGGTTTCGACCATCAGTGAAGAAGAGGAAAGCGCTAAATCTGCCTTCTTCAATATGAGCTACCCTTTGGGAATGGGGACCACGGAAATTCAGGATGAAATATTTGCGGTTCAGCGCAAGATTATTACCGACTTTGCGGAAAAAGAGTCTTGTATCATTGTCGGCCGGTGTTCGGATTATATTTTAAAAGATTATCCCAATCTCATGAACGTATTCATTTACGCACCTTACACGGCAAGACTTTGCAATTGTGTGGAGAAGCTCAACATGCAGCCCGCCGAAGCCAAGAAAATGATTGCCGATGTCGACAAGGCCAGGGAGGCCTATCACAAACATTATTGCGGCTACTCCATGTCCGACAAGGACTTCAAGCATGTCATGCTGGATTCCAGTTTGCTGGGGGATGAGGGAACCTGCGCTATCCTGGTGGAAATCATCAGGAAACGGTTTAATTGGCAATAACACGTCCCTAAGCTAAGGACAAGAACGATGCAATGAGGCATTTCTAATTGGAAATGCCTCATTTTGTTTTATTACCCCGGGCGGGAGGACGAAAAAACTCTCAGAAACCACAACCACTTTAGGCAGGAGGAAGGTGTCAAAAATGTCGATGCTGGAAATCAGGAATCTTTGCAAATATTTCGGGGACCTGGAAGTCCTGCAGGACGTCAATATCTCCGTACAAAAAGGAGAAGTCGTGGTCATCATCGGTCCCTCGGGCTCGGGCAAAAGCACTTTGCTCCGCTGCATTAATCTGCTGGAGCACCCCACGGGCGGTGAAATCCTCTATCAGGAGCAGGATATCACCCAGCTGGGCAAACAAGTCACGGATTACAGGAAGCATGTCGGCATGGTCTTTCAAAAATTTAATCTCTTCCCCCTGAAAACGGTATTGGAAAACGTGATGTACGCGCCGCTGAAGCTCAACAAACTGCCGAAGAAAGAGGCTAAGGATCAGGCCATGCAGCTGCTGCACAAAGTAGGCCTGGAAAGCAAGGCGGAGGTTTACCCTGCCGCTCTCTCCGGCGGGCAGCAGCAGCGGGTCGCTATCGCCCGGGCTCTGGCCATCAAGCCGGATATGCTTTTATTTGATGAACCGACTTCGGCTCTCGACCCCGAACTGGTGGGGGATGTGCTGGAGGTTATGAAACAGCTGGCCGGCGAAGGCATGACGATGGTCGTAGTGACCCACGAAATGGGCTTTGCCCGCGAGGTGGCCGACCGGGTGATCTTTATGGACGGCGGCTACGTGGTGGAGGTCGACAGGCCTGCGGAGATTTTCTCCAATCCTAAAAATGAAAGAACCCGGGCATTTCTGGCCAGAGTTTTGTAAGAGGAGGTGAACTACCATGGAACTGCACTTTGATAAAGCCTTCGCCACTCTCGGCCCCAGTCTTTGGCAGGGAATCGGCATTGTCGTCTACATTACCCTCTTTGGTTTTGCCCTGGCCCTGGTTGTCGCTCTTCTCCTGGCCATCGGCAAGCTCTCCAGGAATAAAGTCCTGACCCGGATTTTAAGCCTTTTCATTGAGCTGATCCGGGGCACGCCCCTGCTGGTGCAATTTTTTTACATCTATTACGTCATCCCCGTGCTTCTCAATAGTGTTGCCTCCCTGGCCGGCTATGCGACAAACGTTCAGTTCAAGCCCGCCACCTGCGGTATTATCGGCTTTGCCATCAATTACGGCTGTTACATGTCGGAAGTCATCCGCGCCGCGATTCTGGCCATTGATTACGGGCAGCGCGAAGCCGGCCTGGCTCTGGGCTTCAGTGAAAAGCAGGTCTTGTTCCGCTTCATTATCCCGCCGGCAATCCGCAATTCCGTGCCGGTTTTCGGCAACTACCTGGTGATGATGATTAAGGACACTTCCCTTTTAGCGATGATTTCTGTGCAGGAGCTGCTGCTGCGGACCAAGACCTATGCCTCGCAGACGTTTCTGACAGTGGAAGCCTACACCATTCTGGCCCTTTTTTATTTGGTGATCAGTATACCGCTTTCACAGCTCAGCAAAATTGTGGAGCGCAAATTGAAGCAGGTTGGTTAAATAGTACAAAATGTACTATCACAAATATACCCTTAGGGGCAAAGAAAGAAGGAGATTGGTTTGAAACGAATGGTAAACCTAAAATTAATGGTTCTGTGCCTGATATCCGTTCTGCTGCTGACAACTGTGACGGCCTGCGGGACCAGCAAAGGAACGGCCTCCGGCGGCCAGACCGCGTCGGGCGGAAGCCAGGAGTCCGCGCTGCTGCAGAAAATCAAACAAAGAGGCTATATTGTCATCGGTTCCTCCAACGACGCCCCCTTTGCCTATCAAGACGTCGACAGCAAAAAGCTGGAAGGCATCGATATCGAAATCCTGCGGGAAATCTGCAAACGCCTGGGTATTCCGGATATTCAAATGAAACAGGTTGATTTCTCCAATCTGCTGGTCGAACTGAATAATAACAGCGTTGATATGGTCGTGGACGGCATGTACGTTAAGGACGAACGGCTGAAGGTTGCCGCTTTCACCGACAAGTGGTACCAGGAAGGGGAAGCCGTGGTCATTCCGGCTAATTCCAGCATCGCCGGCAAAGATGACCTGAAAGGCAAAACCATCGGCGCCCAGCCCGGCACCGCTTTCTATGAAACCGCCCAAAAATGGCTGCAGGACGGAAAGATCGGCAATCTGGTCGCTTACGATAATCAGGCAACCCTGATGACCGCCGTGAACCTGGGCAAAGTGGACGCCGTCGTTACCGACGGAATTGTCGCCGGCTATACCCTGTCGAAGGACAGTTCCCTCAAACTCAAGCTTTTGTCCCCCTACCAGCCGGAGGCCAGCGGTCAGATCGGCGCCGCGGTCCGCTTTGCCGATGAAGATTTTATCAAGGAAGTAAACAAGGCTCTCAACGATATGAAGCAAGACGGAACTTTGATGAAAATACTGACCAATTACGGGCTGACCAAAGATTATTTCGTCGATGTCAATGACGGCGCCACCAAAAACATTAAGTAAAAGAACATCAGGAAAAAGCTATTTATTATTAAGAAAGAAACATTAGTTGAGAAAAGGCCTGTTGAGGAAACATCAAGTAAAAAAACATTAATACCGGCACCTTAAACAGCAAAGTAAGGGCTGAAGCTTTAGGTTAAGAACGAACGCGGAGAGAGATGCCGGGCCTCTCTCTCCGTCTTTTTGAGGAATATTTGAGGAGTCATTGGAGGAGTAACTATGCTGGAGTTTCAGTACCATCTGCCGGTCAATCTCCTGTTCGGCCGCGGCAAATCCGACGCTGTAGGAGAAAAAGCGGCCGCTTTGGGCAAGCGCGCCTTGATCGTCACCGGCGGCAGCAGCGCCAAACGCTCGGGACTGCTGGCCAAAGTTGAAGGGTTGCTGCGGGAAAAGGGAGTTTCCTCTGTCCTGTTTGATAAGGTGAAACCGAATCCTCTGACGACCACCGTCTACGATGGGGCGGCCCTGGCCGCCGCAGAGGGCTGTGATCTGGTCATCGCCGTCGGCGGCGGCAGTAGTATCGACGCCGCCAAGGGTATCGCCTTTCAGACGGTTAACGGCGGGGACATCAATGACTTTATTTTCGGCCGCAAAGTCAGTACCGCGGCCCTGCCCCTGATCGCCCTGCCGACCACCTGCGGCACCGGCAGCGAAGGCAACGGCTTTGCCGTAATGACTAATCCGCAAACCCTGGATAAAAAATCCCTGCGCTGCAATGCTATTGTACCTGCCTGTTCCATCATCGATCCGCTGCTCATGACGACCATGCCCCAATCCACTCTGGCCTGCGTGGGCTTTGACGCCCTCTGTCACAACATGGAAGCCTATCTGTCCGCGCTGGCCCAGCCCCTGACCACGATCCAGGCTCTGGAAGGCATCCGCCTCTGCGCCCAAAGCCTCTGCCAGGTCTATGAGGACCCTTCCGATCTTGAGGGTTGGGAGCGGCTGACCTTAGCTAGCACCCTGGGCGGCATGGTGATCAACAGCGCGGGGGTGGCCGCGCCGCACAGCCTGGAACATCCGGCCAGCGGTCTGAAGGACATCGTCCACGGCAAAGGCTTGGCGGCCCTGACGCCGCTGATTTTTGAACAGTCCATCGGCGGGGCGCCGGAGAAATTCGCCCTGATTTCCAAACTTTTGGGCGGCAGGGATGAAAAGGACTGCGCGGAGACAATCCGGGAGCTGCTGTCCAAGCTCGATTTAACAACAACCCTGGGCGAACAGGGAATTAGCGAGGCCGACGTGGATTGGCTGGCGGAAAATTGCCTGAAAATCTCCGCGGCCGGCCTGAGCAATCATCCGCTTGTCTTCGGCCTGGAAGAGATAAAGAGGATCTACCGGGAAGCCATCTAAGTCCCGGCTGCCCGTAAACCTGATATTGCTGAGAGGAGAATTCTTATGCTGAGAGATGCTTTGCCCCAAATAATAACGCCTTTGCCCGGCCCCAAGGCTAAAGCGATTATCGCCAGAAGAGGGGAGGCCGTTCCGGAGGCCGTCAAATGTGTTTATCCCTGCGTCATCAAAAGGGGAGAGGGCGCCATGTTTGAAGATGTGGACGGCAATATCTTTCTCGATTGGGTCGGGGGAGTGGGGGTTCTGAATATCGGCTACAGCCATCCGGAAGTCATCGCAGCCGTGAGAGAACAGGCCGGCAACTATTTCCACGCCATGATGAACATCGTGACCCATGAAGGCTATATCAAATTGGCCGAAAAAATGAACCGGATCATCCCGGTCAAGGGAGAAAAAAGCAAGACCATGTTTGTCAATTCCGGCGCGGAAGCTGTGGAAAACGCCGTTAAAATAGCCAAGTCTTATACCGGGAGACCTAATATCATCGTATTTTCCGGCGCTTTTCACGGCCGGACCCTGCTTGCCGCGACCATGACTTCCAAAAAAGCCTACGCTCACGGGCTGGGTCCCTTTCCCGACGGAATATACCGGGCGGAATTCCCGTATTTGTTCCGGGGACCGAAAGGGTATACGGAAGCAGAAAGCATTGCTTATTATCTGGAAAAATTGTATAAAGTCTTTGAAGAAGCTTCCCCGGCGGAATACGTGGCGGCCATTGTCTTCGAGCCGGTGCAAGGGGAAGGCGGTTTTATTCCCGCCCCTTTGGAGTGGGCCAAGGCTGTCCGCCGGCTCTGCGATGAAAAAGGCATCCTGATGATCGTCGACGAAGTTCAGACCGGCTTTGCCCGTTCGGGCAGGATGTTTGTTGCTAACTACTGGGCCGAGGCCGGTTTTGCTCCGGATATTATCGCCACGGCCAAATCCATTGCCGGCGGCATTCCCCTGAGCGCTGTCACGGCCCGGGCCGAGATTTTCGACGGAGTTAAGAGCGGGATTATCGGAGGCACCTTCGGCGGCAACGCCCTGGCCTGCGCCTCGGCCTTAAAGGTGATTGAGATTATCGAGCGCGATAATTTGTGCGCCCGTTCGCTGGAGATTGAAGGGAAGTGTCGGGAGAGGTTCCAGCTGTGGCAGGAGAAGTATGAGGAGGTCGGCGACGTCAGAGGGATAGGCTGTATGATGGGCCTGGAATTCGTGACCGACAAAACCAGCAGGAACCCTAATCCCCAATTGGTCGCCAGGATCATCGCCTCCGCGGCCGGACAGGGTTTGATCGTGGAGAACGCCGGAATCTACGGCAATGTGATCAGGTTTTTGTGCCCGTTGGTTGTGACGGACGCCCAGCTTGCGAGAGGCCTGGAGATCTTGGAGTCGGCCCTGGAGACCTGCCGGCAGAATTAAGTATTTTGAGCATAATAAGAGCATTGAGCAAAATCCAGGCTGCCCGGTTATTAAATCAGATGTCTGCCTTCAGGCCTGTCCCAGATTCGAATGCGCATTCGAATCTGGGACAGGCCATTTCGTTTTGCTCTAAATTCTTATTGCTAAATATGGATGGGAGTATGTCACAAGCAAGGTAACTGTATTAATATAAGAATATAAGAAAAGATAAGGAAATCTATGAACAATCCTTAAGTTTATACGGGGGAGGTAAAAGGATGAATGTAACGGAAACATCAAAAGAGAACTCTTACATGTGGGTCATCCTGGCCATCATTTTTTTAGGTCAAGTGCTCTTGAATGTCTTAAGCTTCCAGATAGGCGGAATGGCCGCTCAGCTAATACCTGCCTTGCATCTGCAGCCCAGCCAGCTTGCCATGGCCTTGTCCGCTCCCATGCTGGCCAGTGCCGTACTGGGAATTCCCGCCGGCGCTCTGGCAGACCGCTTCGGCGTTAAACGCATAGCGGCCTTCGGTTTGATTATCAGCTCCGTCAGCAGCTTTGCCCGCATCAGCGCTGCCAGCTTTGGCGCGCTTTTTGCCTGGATGTTGTTGATTGGTTTTGGTATCGCCGTTCTCAATTCCAATGCCGCTAAATTACTGGGCGCCTGGTTCCCTATACGGCGGATGGGGTTGGCGATGGGAATTTATGTCGTAGGCGCCGGAGTGGGGATTACGATCGCCTTAGCGACGTCTCCGCTTTTCCCTTCAATTCACAGCGCTTTTCTTACTTCGGCAATTGCTATGACTTGCGTAACGGTTTTGTGGCTGCTGTTCATTAAAAATAAACCTGCGGGAGCGCCTGATCAGCCGGTTCTGTCCATGACACACTGTCTGGGTGTGGCGGCTAAAAGCAAAAATGTTTGGTTTGGTGCGCTGGCAATATTTTTCATGATGGGAACCTATGTTACCCAGAGTGGCTTCTTATCGAATGCCCTTGTTCAGGCCAAGGGCATTAATCCGGTTCAAGCCGGCCTGGTTGCCTCTTCTTTGACCCTTGCTTTTATTGTCGGAGGCTTGCTGGGGCCGATAATTTCTCATAAAACCGGATTAATCAGGCCGTTCTTAGCTCCAACGGCTATCCTTTGCGCTCTCAGTTCCTACCTGGCCTGGAATGTTCCCTTTGGTCCCCTTACCACCGTATTTCTTATCCTCGCCGGCCTTTTCATCGGTATGACTCCTCCGCTTATTTTGTCCTTGCCTATGTCACTTCCGGAAATCGGGCCGGTCTATGCCGGGAGCGCGGGAGGAATTCTCAGTACGTTTCAAATGGCCGGCGCCTTTTTTATATCCTCCTACGTCATTATCCCGCTGGCGGGACCGGATATTAATAAAGTGTTTTTATATATCGCCGCCGGTTATTTCATTTATGGCATCGTCATGCTGTTCCTGCCTGAATTGGGAGCAAAAGCAAAGAAAAAGAATGTGGTTTGACCCAATGAGGTGCTCAAGGCAATGAAGCAGACGGGACTCTGCGCTGAAAAAGGCATTACCCCTGAGGGGCATTGGGTAAGACGAGACTTTAATTCGGTTTGCGCTAATTGAGTTGATGATTGCTTAGATTCTTGTCAGGGAAGGGAGTTGAACTAAAGGATGGAAATGACCGTCGATAAAAAACGATGCCCGCAGAACCACCCCTGCCCGGCGGTCCGCGTCTGTCCCACAGGCGCAAATTACCGTGTTATCGGATAAGCTTTTAGGGATAAACGTATTCATCAAATTAAAGAATTCAATAGTTTCCTCCTGTATGTAAGTTATATGTACATGAAATTTTGAGTTTTACAGTTATGTTTCCGTAGACGGGGCATTCAGAAGTTGTAGTCCTGTTGCAACGCTAAAATCGTTAATGGTTGAAAATGAGTAATAAACTTTGGAGCGTAAGAGCAATTTTGCTTTTGCGCTCTTTTTTCTTAGAGTAACTAAAAAATCTTAATAATAAGGAGGATGTTTTCATGAAAAAGATTACGTTTATTCCTACAAAAATTTTGTGAAGAATACTGGAAAACTAAGGGTTGCAGCATATTGTTGGGTTAGTACCGAGCGCAAAAGCCAATGCGCAAGAAAAAAGGATTGACGGACGAGGCCTGATGGCCTCATGGGGCTCCGCCCCATACGCGACCTTCGGTCGCATAGGTTTATCGCTTTGGGTTTCCAAGGAGAGTGATGCTTTGAAAACAAAAAGAAAAGAGCGACACCGTGCTCCGCCATATTCACTATTGCCGGGTGAGCAGGTATGGACCGGCACAGCCTCGTAGCCTGGAGCTTTAGATAAAAACTTATACCAGGATGATACAAAGTCATCCTGACTGGACTTTTGCCAGCGTATTTTTTAACGTTGGGAAAAGTGGATTGCGGCGAAGTGGAAGGAGCATATTTCAATTTGCTATAAAGATAAGTTGTGTATCAATATCAAATTAAATGATGGATGAAAGGTTTGTAAGGGGCAGCGAGACGGTAATAATGAAGTGTTGCAGTGTTTGCAAACTACTCTGTCATTTTTGCCCAAAATATGGCATGATATAAGAAAATTCTCATTCTCTGGTACTATTAAAAAAGCAAATGGTGATTAAGATGAATATTGATTTATATCATAATGATACCGGAATTTATACAGAAAAAACGTAAATGCGATTATTGGGATTTTAAGATAGCGCATCCCAAAAACAAAGCAGATTTATTGCACGATATACTTTGCATTGCAAAATCACAGGTACCAATATTTATTTGCAAGCAGAACATGTGTTTGGTATAATTTGTATGTGAATTTAAACCTATCGAATCACTATCGAACGAATTAATTTCGGTAGAAGGAGGTGTGATAGTTGGCTAAAAAAATGACAGTAGACGGAACTGAAATTTCAGTTGTTCAATTCGAAGAAAAAGATTATATATCTCTTACCGACATGGTTAGAAATATGGAAAATGGGCTAGCTCTAATTGAGAAATGGCTACGGAATAAAAACACAATTGAGTTTTTGGGAATATGGGAAGAAATGTACAATCCCGATTTTAATTCCCCCGAATTCGAGGGAATTAAAAATGAAGCGGGGCTAAATCGGTTTGTATTGTCTGTAAAACAATGGACGGAGAAAACGAATTCTCGTGGGATCATAGCAAAAGCGGGCAGATACGGTGGTACATATGCACATGAAACAATTGCCTTTGAATTTGCCTCGTGGGTATCTCCCCAGTTTAAGCTGTATCTGATTAAAGAATTCCAACGTCTGAAAGAGGAAGAATACAAACAGTTAGGCTGGGATATTAAACGCAATCTTGCGAAAATCAATTACCGCATACATACGGATGCAATCAAAGAAAATTTAATTCCTCCGCAGCTTACGCCCCAACAGGTAAATCAGGTATATGCCAGCGAAGCCGATGTGCTAAATGTAGCCTTGTTTGGAATGGCTGCAAAACAGTGGAGAGACGCTAATCCTGAACTCAAAGGGAATATCCGTGATTACGCTAATGTTTCACAACTTGTTTGTCTTTCCAATATGGAGAACCTGAATGCCGTATTTATCGGTGAAGGGATGCCGCAAAATGAACGACTTACAAAGCTAAATGCCATTGCAATAAATCAAATGAAACTTCTGACAGAAGATCATAGAATAATGGCACTTGAGGAAAAGAGTCGTGAATGAGGTGTGATGAGGAGTTGTATTTTATGGCAAATATTCATGCGCTCATGACGCTGATCAACAAAATATTCCCCAAGGAGAACTGCACCAGGGACAATATCGCTGAGTTCATCCGACGGCTTGCCCTAAAAGATGTCAGTCAGAATAATGAACATTTTGCGCCCGTGCAGCCGCCGCAAGTAAATCAGAGCAGTAGATATTCTCCCGAAAAAATAACGCAAAAGCCATCCACAAGAGGAAAGCAATCCGAACCGTACGCGACCTTTAAGAAGATGAGGCAAGTCGGCGGTGTTCGAGAAGAATACATGAGCTATTATGCTAATAATGCTGAGATCTTTTTTAAGCAAGCGCAATTTATGAAGGATTTTATGGATAATTATGACCAGAAGATTCCGCTTGATACTTACTGCGCTACTTATGGCACAATGGACGACGCGCAACTGCGCACTTACTTTACTTGGCGCACAAAGGTGCGTCAGGGTGTTATTGAGGAAACCTCGTTATCCTATGCATTCTGTTATATATTTGAACTGCTTAATGATGTCGGTGTGAGCAGCCCCGCTGAGGCAATCGAGAAATTGATGACACTTTGGAGGTTGTTCAGGCGGTATCATGAAACAATGGACACCAATTTGCGCCAATGGATACGGGATTATTATGTGGTTCATAAACCACAGTTAGCGGTTGAATTCTCAGCTTTTAGCAGCAGGTTTCCTGTTCCGTATCACGTCGAAGATGTAACTTTGATGGCAAAGGCAAAGTCCTGCCGTTGGGATGATTTGAGAGTTATCGAAGCGTCATCATCATTTAGGATAACCAACGGGCAATTTTACAAAGCCGCCGATCAGGCGATGATTGAAAAATGCGCTTGCTTTGTAATACAGGAGCTTGCTAAACTTTTCAAAAGTAGCGGCGTGGATTTGAGAAATATGTTTTTTGAAAACCGCAGGGAGAAAATGTACCCTCTCTTCAGAGGTGCTGTACATAGGAATACAGCCATACAGCCGATAACGGTACAACTTGACGAGTTTGAGACGATTAAACTAAACGGCAGGGGTTGGTATCGGGAATATTTAACCTTGGCCCAGTACCGGTCTGTGATCGGATATATCTTGAAATGTATCGAAGTCAAAATGCGAAAACACTTCGGTTACAAGCGAAACCTGCAAATGCCGAATATTTCTCAGGTGGAAAATAGTTTTTTGTACAGCGAACCGGATAAATTCACCTATCCAACCCGCCCGACCATGGGCAGGCTGAAAGTATGGAAAGCGAGGGCCTTCTCCGTCATAAGCAGCGCCGAGTTTGAGCTGGCAATCACCCGTGCTATTGCCGAATACTGCAAACTGGCCCATCTCGTTATCGTAAACGGTGTGGTTAAGGAGATTAAGCCTGTTGAGATAGATTTGAGCAAGCTTAAGGATATCGAAAAAGAACACCTGGAAACGGCAGCAAAGCTCATTGCTGAAGAACCGCCGGTACCGGTGGTTGAAGTTCCACGTCCTGCTGTGATAGCGCCTGATCTTGAAATGGCGGGAATGGCCGGTTTCGTAGATTCTCTGCCTGAAGAAGGACGAACCCTGTTGATTGCGTTGCTTAACGGAGGACAAGTTCCGCCCAACAGCGAACTGCTTGTAGAAACAATTAATGCCAAGGCACTTGAGGCGATTGCCGATAACATGATCGACTATTCCGAGAGTGTGCCGTATGTGTATGACGATTATACCGACGAACTGAAATTGTTGTTGGGAGGGCAATAGATGAGTGTAACAAACAAAATTCCGCCGCGGATTGCCAGCACACTGCTTAATGCCTTAAAAGGCGGCGTGGTCCCGCGCACGGGGCTTGGCTACATCACGGTGGGAAGAAAAGATGAGATTGATGCGCTTTTGCACGATGTTGAGACCATTTCCATCGGCGGGGCTTCGTTCCGCTTCATCGTCGGGAAATACGGCGCGGGCAAGAGCTTTCTTTTACAAACAATCCGCAACTACGCCATGGAACGCGGTTTTGTGGTCGTTGACGCAGACCTGTCTCCCGAACGCCGCCTCGTCGGCAATAAGGGGGAGGGTCTTGCTACCTATAAGGAACTGATGAAAAACCTGTCTACCCATACCGCCCCTGACGGTGGCGCTTTGAGCCTGTTGCTCCAGAAGTGGATAGCGGCGCTTAAAACGGAAGTTATGGCCGAAAATTCGCTCCCGGCAGACAGTGCGCAACTCAACGGATTAGTCGAGCTAAAGATCCATCAGACCGTCAATGAACTGGAAACCATTGTGCACGGCTTCGATTTTGCGCGGATTATTGCGCTGTACTGGAAAGCAACGGTCAACGAGGACGATGAAGGAAAGAGGAAAACCCTCAAATGGCTGCGCGGCGAATATCCTACCAAAACAGAGGCGAAGCAGGAACTGGGTATCGGCGTTATCATAACGGATGACGACTGGTATGAGTATATCAAACTGTTCTCTATGTTCGTCGTGAAAGCGGGATATAAGGGCATGATTATGATGATTGACGAATTGGTCAATCTGGTCAGAATCCCTAATTCGGTTGCGCGTCAGAACAATTATGAAAAGATACTGACCATCTACAACGATGTTATGCAGGGCAAGGCCCAATATTTAGGCGTGATTATGGGCGGCACGCCACAGTGCATCGAAGATACGAGGCGCGGCGTATTCAGCTATGAGGCACTGAAATCCCGGCTTGAATCCAGCCGTTTTTCCGATGGCGCTACCCGCGACCTGCTGGCGCCGATCATCAGGCTCAAAACCCTTACACCCGAAGAGATGTATTTCCTTGTGCAAAAGCTGGAATCTATCCATGCACTTGTGTATAAATACGAGCCGAAGCTGAAATCCGCGTCACTGCAGTATTTCATCAAAAGGGAGTTTACACGGGTTGGCGCGGGACAAAACATCACCCCGCGGGAAATCATCCGGGATTTTATTGAGATCCTGAATATCATTCTCCAACATCCTGAAAAGTCGCTGGAAGGCATTTTAGACGGCGAGAGTTTTGAGTATGCCGCAGCGTCTGAAAACGACGAAAAAATTCAGGAGGAATTTAAGGGGTTTGAGATATGAGCGCTTTCGGGAAGTTAGCAACCTTTATTCAAGACTACATCTACCGCAACAACTGGGAAGAACTGCGTGAAGTCCAAGTTGCGGCTTGTGATGTTATCTTTAATACGGCTGACAATCTTCTCATTACTACGCCGACTGCATCTGGCAAGACAGAGGCGGCGTTTTTACCGGTTATTACTGAACTGTACAACAAACCTTCAAGCAGCGTTGGTGTATTGTACATCGCCCCTTTGAAAGCTCTGATTAACGACCAGTTCGTGCGCCTTGAAGAATTGCTGGAAGAAGCCTATATCCCTGTAACCAAGTGGCACGGCGACGCGTCGCCATCCCTGAAAAATAAATTGCTCAAACATCCCCAAGGTGTCATGCAGACCACCCCTGAATCATTAGAGGCGCTGCTGATGAAAAGAAAACAGCAGGCGATGAAGCTGTTTTCCGATCTTCGCTTTATCATTATTGATGAGGTGCATAATTTTATCGCTGAGGACAGAGGGGTTCAGCTGCTTTCCCTTCTGGAGAGACTACAGAATCTGATCGGCTTCTCGCCGCGGCGCATCGGTCTCTCCGCTACGCTGGGCGATGTACCGGCAGCAGAAGCATGGTTAAACAGCGGAACGCCAAGAACCTGTGTTACGCCGGATGTTGGGACGGAAAGACGCAAGGCGATGATCATGATCAGTCATTTTTATACTTTGCATCCTTCTGTTGATCAAGAACGCCAAAGTGTCCTGCCCTTTTTCGAATCGCTTTACAGCCTGACGCGAGGGAAAAAAAGCATCGTTTTTTCCAACTCCCGCTCCGACGTGGAGCGCAACATTGTGAACCTCAAAGACATCGCGGAAAAACGCCGCGAGCCTGATGTGTTTCTGGTACACCACGGCAGTATTTCCGCTTCCAACCGCGAGTATGCCGAAACGCAGATGAAGTTTTCTGATCTGCCCTTTGTGACGGGAGCGACCGTTACCTTAGAATTGGGTATCGATTTAGGCGACTTGGAACGCATCGTGCAAACCGGCTGCCCGCATTCGGTGGCAAGTTTGTCGCAAAGACTCGGTCGCAGTGGTCGCCGCAGCGGAGTCTCGGAAATGTGTTTTGTTTTTGAGGAAGAAAAGGAATCAGCAGGTCTAGAGTTTTATAAATCCATTAACTGGCTTTTGGTAAAATGTATTGCGTTGATTGAATTATACCGCGAGAACTGGCTTGAGCCTATCGTAGCAGACCGCTATCCTTATGGCGTTTTATATCATCAGACGATGAGCTTTCTCTACAGCTGCGGTGAAGCGAAGCCGGAGCTGTTAGCGCAGTCGCTCTTGAGCGAGGCGGTGTTTGCCCATGTCTCTCAGGAAGATTACAAAACATTGCTGCGCTATATGCTGGAAAAAGAGCAAATTGAAAGAACCTCTTCCGGCAGTCTTTTAGTCGGTGCGCAAGGCGAACTATTGACGAATCATTATAATTTTTATTCTGTTTTTGAAAGCCCCATCGAATATTCGGTGCGAGACGGTTCCCAGGAAATTGGTATGTTAAATAATCCGCTGCCGCCGGACACCACCTTTGTGCTAAGCGGGAAAACGTGGTCTATCCTTGAGGTTGATAAAGAACAGAAGATCATTTATGTCACAAGTGCCAAAGGTAAGCCGCCGACTGTTTGGGACGGTACTTGCGGTGGCTTTGAACATACCAAAGTCCTCCAAAAAATGCGTGAGGTCGTCGCAGGCCGTACTGAATATCCCTATCTTCATCCGAGTGCGGCATCCCGTCTTAAGGAAATACGGCTGACAGTACGTCAGACACGGCTGTTAGAAAACGCGGTGTTTGAAATTTCTCCGGACACCTTCGGCCTGGCCCTGTGGCTTGGAACAAAGGCGGCAAACGCTCTCGACCTTGCGCTGACGGCGCTGCTACCCCAACGACAGTATACGCCCCCCTACTGGCCTTTCATTATTGTCAAAAACGTCGGACATGATGCGCTCTTAAAAACATTAGAGTACATAAAAACTGTGCCGCTGTCTATCAACGACTTAAGCATCCCTGACGAGATAAAGGTCGAGGGAAAATACAATGATTTTGTTCCGCCGGCATTACTGAGGAAACAATATGTCGCCAAATACATTGATATTGGGGAAATGCAGCGGGAGATGACCAAGAATAAGGAAGCTGAAAGCTAAAAGCAGAAGGAGTAAGTGCGTGTGAAATTATTTGAGCTGATTTGGACAAATATCAAGCTTTTCTCTGCGGTATTACTGGCTTTCATTTTAGGTCAGATTATTGTTGGAATATGGCGCAGACCATACATAGAAATGAAATATCGCTTTGAAAAGAGCAAAATCGGGAACGTCTTACTTGAAAGATATTTTAAGAAGGTTATTCCGGTAATTTTGCCCTTGATTTCGCTCGCTGTTCTGGTGGCGCTTCAACAGAAATACAGCATTATTAACTTTGGGAAAAGTGAAGGATACACGGGGCTTGTCCTAGGGATATTGACCTTATATGGCATATTGTATGTTTTTTTACAATTCATTATCAACTACACGCTGCAGGACAAAGAAAATGATTTGTATTGGGGAAGAAGTATTATCGGGGAATTGTTTGTCCAAAAACTAGGATTTAAACTTTTTGGTTCTGTTTTTTTTAGGTTTCTTTTGGTCTATGGGGGCATTTACCCTTATATAAAAGAAGCAATCGTTTCAGTAACGGAGAAGTTAAGTATCACAGGGAGCGTTCTGCAAGCTTTGTGGGAAACAAGCCTGTTCATTATTTTTATTTTGTATGTATATTTATTTTTGCAGAGCCTAAGTGGCATGAGTATTTTATACGATGTTCACAAGAAATATAAATTAGAGCCATTGAGATGGAAAATCAAGAAACAAGTAACAGAAGAATATATGAGAAATTTCAAATATGCTTATAAAAAGAATCGTTATGAGATCTTTTTCAATTCATTATTTGCCGAGGCGGAAGACTTAAAGGCGAATAAACAACAAGAAATGATAATGCACATTTTAAACGAAATATTTTTTGAAACAGAATTTACGCCCGGCGGATGGAGCGTGCTGGAGAGATTTATAGGAAATGAGGAAAACGAACAGTGGAATCGTCTGATCTATTTATATAATTTTTTTGTCCAGTTATTTGAACGACTCGCAAAAAGCTCTGTGCAGTTAAAGCTTGATGAATTATTAGAGGTTCACAAAATCCAGGATAATGCTATATGTAAGGCTATTGACAGCTATATCAAAACTCAAAATAAAGAATCCGAGTTAAGGGATAACATATTTATCAATGAGCTTGTCGACAGATATATGCAAGAGAAGTTCTGGAACAAAGAATGTACATATTTTAAGCTGCCCGCAAACATTATGAAGTCTATTAATTCTTGGGACGACCTCGAAAAAATCCACGAGCATATTACGCAGCAAAGAGGTTATAAGATTATCCAAAAAATCCGTCAAGAAAATGATGCGGAATTAACGGATTCCAAAAGATTGCTGATAGAAAGCTATGACGCGTATTTAAAGAAAATGCTGGATCGTTATAAGGATTATGTGGATGTATTGAAAGGAAAAAGTGATTTCTGGTTTTTCGGATCATTGAAGCGGGGAGCAGCCAGAGAAAATAGTTTAAGCAATGCCATTTATCTGTACATGCGGGATATGGCTTATACGGAGTCAGATAAAGAATACTTCGTTTTTCTGGCGGAGAGGCTGGCTTACAAATATAAAGCGGCTCTTGTTATATATCATATGCTTTATCCCAAGCCGGATCATGAGTGGAGTAAGGAAGTAAAATTATTTCGCCGGATCATCGATGCCGACTGGGCGGATGAATCCATTGCGGATGAAGAGGTGCTGGAATTTGTATGTACTAAAATTGCGGAAAGTAATATTGGGCATCGGATAAAGGGAGAGTTAATCCGGTGGATTGGCCATCATATTAAGATAAATCAGATAAACGAAAGGATTATGCACAGATGCTTGACGGATCAATATATCACATACGCAAAGCTTCTCAAATTCATATATATTTTTACAGACAGCACAAGCTATCCGATTGATTTTTATAACTTCGATTTTGATAAAATCGAAAAACCATCCGGCTCGAATTGGGGAACGGGATTCTTCACCGAGATGCTGGAAACTCCGGAGCTGTTGCGGGAAAGCTTTTTCGCAAAGCATGTATATCAGCTTTGTGAAAAAATTTCGTATTCGGATGATGATTTTGCTAGGATCAGAGATTTCAGAGTGTTTTGGCTAAATCCGATTTTCAAACTCGATAAATCCAAGTTCATGGAGTTGACGAAAAATCATTATCTGGAAAAAGGGATTATTGAATTTTTACTCTTGTGTTTAAGTACCGAGAGCTATGAATACCTTATTCAGGGCGAGACTTCGGCATCTTTTGCGGCTAGAGTCAAAGCGATTATCAAAAGCGAAAATAAAGAAATAAATAAATATGTGGAAACTTTAGTGAGTCGGGCTAATGAATGCAGAGGACCGGCTATATCTGATTGGGAAGTGACGCGACTTATTAATGAATTACGAAAATTGCTTGATGAATAATAATTATACTTTGACGATTAAATTTTAGGTTAAGGGAGTAAACTGACAATGCGCGACAACAAAAAGTTTTGGAATCGGTATTCCGGGCTGTATGACTTCGAGATTAATCGGTTTAACAAAGCGGCATACGAAGAAATGTACAATCTGATGTCGAAAGTGCTGAGAGCCGATATGCGGGTTTTGGAAGTCGCCACTGGAACCGGTTTAATCGCGCTTGGCATAGCCAAATTTGTCCGGCAAGTTGAAGCGACGGACTTCTCCTCCAAGATGATTGAAACCGCAAAAAAGAAAATTGCTCCGTCCAATGTTAAATTTTCCATCGAAGACGCTGTGGCATTATCCTTTGCAAATGATTCATTTGATGCGGTCATCATTTCCAATGCTTTGCATATTATGCCAGACCCCGAAGCGGCGCTTATGAGTATCCGCAGGGTACTGCAACCTGGTGGATTACTGATAGCACCAACCTTTGCGCATGGGCACCTAAAAAACTCCATCTGGAATCTGAACGCTAAAATACTGAAACTCATCGGGTTTGAAACTTACTCGAAGTGGATACCGGAGGAATATACTGGGTTTATTGAGAAAAATGGTTTTTCTGTTGGCCGGCGGAAAGTATTAAGAGCCACTTTTCCGCTTGTCTATCTTGAGGCGACTAAAGTATCCTAATCTTTATAGAATTAGGGTACTTAATGAGTTCCGGGAGACGTGAATATACGTTGGGTGTTCAAGAGGGGAAAGGTTTTGACCGAAAATCGTGACATTTCCCCGCCAAGGGATACCAGATTGACACGGTAGTATTTTTATATCCTCAAGGCACGTGGAGACGGTAATTCTGATGACAAATAGTGGTTCCAAGGGCAAATGAGCCAAATCAGCCACTATATGTAATGGTTTTGCAGTAAAAAATAAGCAAAAAACGGACTGAAAAAAGTGCAATTTTCAGCCCGTTTTTTGCTTATTTTTATAAATGACATTGAACATACGGGATAATAACTATTATTTTACAGAAATGTATAAAATCAAAAGTTATTGACATGCTATATCTCAAGTGTTATTATCCGGTACATACAGTGATTACAATACGGACACCATTTCAAGTGATGAGGGTGATTAAATATTGCGGATAATTATTAAAAATACATCGGGGAAACCTATTTATGAACAGATTAAAGAACAAATCAAGGAGGCTATCCTCAGCGACGACTTAAGCGAGGGGGATATACTTCCATCCATCCGGCAACTTGCCAGTGAGTTGAAAATAAGCGTCGTTACGACAACAAGAGCCTACTCTGATTTGGAGCAGGAGGGTTTTATCGTCAACATACAAGGCAAAGGCTGTTACGTTTCCCCGAAGGACAGTGAACTGGTACGTGAACAGCTGCTTCGTAAAATTGAAGATGGTTTTGCGGCTGCCATAAATGCCGCAAAGATAGCTAAATTGCCTCAAAAGGAATTATTCCAAATGCTTAAATCTATGTTGGAGGGAAATCCCTATGAATAATGCACTTGAAATACGCGAACTTTGTAAAAACTATAAAGACTTTGCACTAAATAATGTCTCTTTTTCTTTACCGATGGGCTATATCATGGGTTTCGTCGGTCAAAACGGCGCCGGTAAGACTACCACGATCCGCCTGATCCTTAATATGATTGACCGGGAAAGAGGGGAAATAAAACTATTCGGCTTGGATAATATGCAGGATGAACAGAAAATTAAGCAGGACATTGCGGTCGTTTTCGATGATACCTATTTCGTCGACACTTGGAAAGTCCGGGAAGTAGAGAGAGCCCTCAAGGACTTTTACAGCAATTGGAGCAGTAAACAATTTAATGAATATCTCAGCAGCTTTCATCTGCCTTTGGATAAAAAGGTGAAAGAGTTATCCCGTGGCATGAAAATGAAGCTGATGCTGGCTGTCGCGATGTCACACGAGGCCAGGCTCCTGATCCTCGACGAGCCGACGAGCGGACTTGATCCAGTTGCACGAGAAGAGCTGCTTGAAATACTGAGCAAGTATATTGCCGACGGTCAGAAAAGCATCCTTTTTTCCACCCATATCACCTCAGACCTTGAAAAGATTGCCGATTATATTACGGTGATCGAGCATGGGAGTATTTTTTATTCCGGAACCAAAGACGATCTGCTGGAACGGTTTTGCATCGTTAGAGGGGGGCCGCACGACCTGACGGATGAACTGAAGAAAAACCTTATCGGGCTCACCACCAATATCGCGGGATTTGCCGGACTGCTGCCGACTTCCGAGATGAAACATCTGGCTCCGGAGATTGTTACGGAAACACCTACGATAGACGAGATTCTCGTATCCATCAGCAAAGGAGGGAATCATTATGAGTAGTATTCTCAAATCGGTAAAGCTCGATTTCAATATCGCGAAGTCGCGTTATTTTATGTTCATTATTGACATTATCGGGGTTTTCTTTGCTGTAATGAGCAAAATACCCATGTATGGCGCCCTGATTATCATGGTCGTTTCGACGCCCATTGCCGGCCAGATTTTTTCTGTATACGAAAAAAATAACCTCGAAAACCTGTATGGTATATTGCCGCTCAAGAAATCTGATGTCGTCATAGGCAGACACCTGTACGCCCTGTGCCTCATCGTCATAAACGGCATCATCGCAACGTTAGTGGCATATATCGTTTCGATTGTCACTGGCCATGTCATAAACAGCAATGAATTTCTGACCTTATTGTCCTTTGGCTTTGCTTATGCGTGCCTGATGACCGCGGTGATATTTCCGCTGTATTTTAAATTTTCGTTCTCCAAGGTCTATATCTTTTCCAACCTGCCGTTTTATTTGCTTTTCGTCATCCTCTTCGTCCTGACGAGAAAAACGAACCTTCTGCAACAGGCGGGCCCGGCGGTCCAGAATCTCACTTCCAGTCTCACAGCCGCGGCGGTCGGACTGGGTCTGGGGCTTGTTCTGCTGGCGCTTTCATGCATATTATCAATGTCTCTTGTCGAGGGAAATCAGCCGAGGTCCCTTCCTGCGGAAGAACCGGCAAAACGTCTGTTCTTTGCCGACAACCTGCGCACGTGGGTGGTGATCCTCGTCGTGCTGCAGCACCTGGCCGAAGTCTACAGCACATTGTATTTATTCATGATGATCAACTCGGCTTACTTCATGGGCCTGCTCTTCCTGCTCTCGGGGTATTTCACTCCCGGGGCGTATGAACGCAAGGGGCCCGGCAAATTCCTCATGGACAGGCTGCTGCGGCTCGCCATACCCACGCTCGTTTACGTCTTCATAATCAGCCCCTTGATGGTCTGGGGAAGACATCAAATAACGCATCAGCCCATCGGAAATCTGTTTGTCTTGGATCAGATGTGGTTCGTGGTGATGCTGCTCATATTCGACTTGGGCTATCTCGTGTGGCGGACGATTGTGAAAAACAGGCCGGAGCGCCCGGCGGGCGGTGCGTCCAAGAAGCTTACGTTTTCCAAAGTTGCCCTCTTCACGCTGGCGCTGGCGGCGGCCAGCTACCTGCTGCGGATCGTCATTCCCTATGGCATACCCGTGCTCGAATTCCCGTCGCTTGGGTATCTGGCCCAATACCTGAGCTTTTTCCTGATCGGAATGCTTGCCTTCCGGCAGGGCTGGCTCCGGTCAATTCCAGGCTCGCTCGGGCAGCTGGGTTTCGTTTTAGCCATACTTGCGTCGGTCATTTTATTCCCGGTCTCGGTCATCGGCTCCAACAGCATGTGGATAGGCTACGGGAGCTGGCAGTCGGCTGTATTTGCTCTGTGGGATTCGATTTTTGCCGTGGGCATAAGCCTGGCATTGATTACTTTCTTCCGCCGCTTCCTCGACGGCGGGAAGAAGTTCGGCCGGTTCCTCTCCCAGCATTCCTTCGCCGTGTATGTCATCCATGTACCGGTCATCGTTTTCCTGGTGCCGGCGTTGTCAGGCTTGCAGGCGCTGCCTCAGCTGAAGTTCTTGCTGGCGGCGGTCGTCTGTCTGCCGGTCTGCTTCGGGCTTGCTTGGCTTGTACGGAAAATTCCCTTTGCGAAGAGAGTGCTGTAAGGGAAATTTTAAAATGGCAAAACGCAGATTTTCAAAAGAGGAAGTTGCAATGTGGCATAAGGGGTACAATCAGAACATGTTTTATATCAACAAGAATTAAGTAAAAAGGAGCTAAAAATGTCAATAATTTTTTTGATCATTTCAGTAACGGCTTTCATAGCTTTTATAATCGGTCTTAGTAACCCAAGCCGCGCAATATTTTGGTCTAAGCATAAAACCAAAATTCAGTTAATTGTTTATCTTATTATCGGTATTGTATTTGGCGTAGTCTGGGTTTTGGTCCGTTTTTAGTGTATAGGTTGGCCGGCCTGGAATCTTGAGAGCTCATTAAAAATCACTCCTTTAAAAAATTCAGGTAGTTTGGTCTAAAATAAACCTAAAATAATAGGACAATTTAAAATCGCCGAATTTCTTGCGCCCCAAGGAATTCGGCGATTTTTTGGCTTCTATCTCCCAAAGTCAGGAGGGCTGGAGATACTTGGTACATAAAGTTTTAAAAATGACCTTGACCACTCTGGTCATTCGGTATAGAATAATAAGTGACCGGATCGGTCATATTAATTAATCAGGCGGTTATCATCTATCCGAAATTTTGTGGTATAGAATCAGGACCTAATGAAGAGCTGCTATTATAAAAAGGAGGAAAATTAAATGAACGATGAAATAAGGAACAAAATGGACAGTGCGGCACCAGCGAATGTCTGGCAAGGACGGGGAGAGATTAAGAGACCGACGGAGGCTCGCATCCCGCTGATGGATGTGTCCGCATTATCGGAAGAACAGCGCACGCTGGCTGGAATTGGAGCGTCGAATGTCCTTAGAACGCTTGCTCACCGTGGAGACTTGATGACGGCTTGGCTGGAGTTTGGAGGGCATCTTACAACCGGAGGGAGAGTGCCTTTCCGGACGCGCGAGCTGATGATCTTACGGGTCGGACTCCGCTCCTCGTGCGAGTATGAGTGGGCCAACCATGTTCCCGGTGCCCTCAGTGCCGGCGTAACCGCATCTGAGATTGAAGCCCTTGCGAACGCTACGGGTTCGTGGTCCGACGCTGACGCGGCGGTACTGAATCTGGTCGATGACCTTTGCGCAGATAACTGCGCTTCGGAGAAGACTTGGAAGGCTTTGACCGCGACTCGCGATGAGGGAGAGATCATCGAATTGCTGATGCTGATTGGCTTCTATCGGATGAACGCCGGATTTCTGAATTCTCTGGGGGTGCAGGCCGAGCCCGGGCGCCCCCGCCTCGGACAGAGTATGTCTTACGAGGCACCTGCGCCTTCCAGACGACCGGCCAGCACCTCTACGGTTGGAGCACCATCAGAGGCGAAACCGGACGGGATATGGCAGCTGAAATTTTACCACCCCGCCGCGACGCAGGAACTCCAGCTTGTAATGGTGACAAGGGATGATGTTTTGTCCGGAACGCTCACCAATGAGGCGGCGGGTATCACCGTGCCGTTCTCGGAGGGTAAGGTAAACGGGAACCATGTGACGTGCACGACAGTCATGACGAAACCGTTTCCTGTAACCATCACCTGGGAGGGGACGATCGACGGCGACTTTTTCGCGGGTACAGCTACAATCCGTGATGCGGGCTCATTTCCATTTGATGGTACGAGGGTAGGATAGACGCGTCTATTCTGGAATGGTTAGGCAGGTATGAGACTTATGCCGGGAGATAAACTCCACAGTCTTTTATTGAACGCTCTTGGCCACTTCGGTCATTTGTTATAAAATAATATCTGACCGAAGTGGTCAGACAAACGAAGTAATGAGGTGCCTATCATGTATCCGAAATTTTATAGTTTGGAACCAGAGAAAAGAGAACGTATTATAAATGCAGCTCTTAAAGAGTTTACGCGAAGTGGTTATGAAAGGGCTTCTACAAACGAGATTATTAAAGAAGCGAATATAGCCAAAGGTTCATTGTTCAGCTATTTTAATAACAAAAAGGAATTATATCTATTTTTGCTTGATTATTTGCTTGAGATTATTGATAAAATTTACGACGAGGTGGATTGGAATGAAACAGATCTTTTTAAAAGGATTAGAGACCTAGGATTAATTAAGTTTAAAATCATGAAAAAATTCCCGAAAGCATTTGACTTTCTGACAACGGTTGGTCATGAGAATGCCGCTGAAGTTAAAACTGAAATTGATAAAATGGGTAAGTATGTCATTGATAGTGGCTTCGAAAAAAGTTATAAAAATATAGATTTGACTAAATTTCGTGAGGATATTAATGTTCAAAAAACTATTAATATTATTAATTGGACGTTGCTAAGTTTTGCAGAGCAACAAGCAGATAAATTAAAATCTTTTAATGAGATCGATATGGACCCGCTTGGAGAATGGGAAAAGTATTCAGACATCATGAAGCGTTGCTTTTATAAAAAGGATGAGTGATTGTACGGATTTACGCTTGGGTATTTTTTACTTGGAAAGACTGTGAAGGTGAATAATAGCAATGTATTGAAGCTCTTGGGTGTGAAGTGAGCACCCAAGAGCTTTAGTATGTGGGAATAATTTGGCTAGATAGCTAAGATAAATTAGATTTCGCTGACAAGAGCTTGAGCAATTGATATTCTTCTATTGAGGGATTTGAGACCGTTGTGTTTTGACATAGAGAAGCATTGTAATTGTGTTTGACTTGACAAAGCGACACGTGTGTCGTAAAATATGAGAAACGACATATGTGTCGCTTTTGCAGAAAGGAGACTGTATCGTGTCAAATAAAAGTAATAACACTAAAAAAAATATCATTGATGCATCTCTACAATTGTTTGCTGATAAAGGCTATCAAGTTGTTACTATGAAAGATATTTGTGATCGCTGCGGTCTGAGCAGAGGGGGCTTGTACCGTTATTTTTCTTCCACGAAAGAACTATTCATAGCGATGCTTGACGGGGACATAGACGATGACATAAAGGCTGTGAAGCAAGCAATAGAGCAAAAAGTACCCGCAAAAGTAATATTTGAGCATTATTTAGATCATGAGAAAAATGCCATATTCAGTGACAATAAAGGGTTGTTTTTTGCTGCTCACGAATTTGCTTTCGCTGAACCTGAACAGCGTGCCTATTTTGATAAAAGGGTAGCGTTGTCTGTTGATTTACTTGGCAATCTATTCAGATATGGTCAAGAAACTGGAGAATTTAAACATTTTGATAGTTCTATTGTAGCAGCACATATTATCTATTTTTTTGATGGCTTGAAGACCTCCTCATCTGTTCTGACAGTCAACGAAGAAATGGTCGATCAGCAGCTAACTATAATTAAAGGGATGGTAATATGAAAATTACTGCTTTTAACGGAAGTCCAAGAGGCATTAATAGTAATACAAATATGATTGTGGAAGCATTTTTGGCAGGGGCACGGAAAGCCGGTGCAGAAACGGAAAATATTTTTTTGATTGATAAAAATATTAAGCATTGTACAGGATGTTTTTCTTGTTGGTTTAAAACTCCAGGGGAATGTATCCATCAAGATGATATGAATGAATTGCTTAAGCTATATAAAAGTTCAGATATTGTATGCTTTGCTACCCCTGTTTACCTTTGGAATATGACAGCGTGCCTTAAAAACTTTGCAGATAGGTTAATCCCTCTAAAAAGTCCCAATGTAGTGGAAAGTGAGGGTAATTTTGAGATGAAAAATAATTTATCGAAATTACCTGATATGATAGTAATATCAAACTCTGGTTTCCCGGGTGAAAATAATTTTCGCACTATGCATGAAGTAATGAAATCCTCAAATCCGATATTGGAGATATATAGGAATAATGGCATGTTACTTCGGATGAGTAGAGCCGATATACAAGAAAAAGTACAAGAATATCTTTCGTTTGTAAAGCAAGCCGGATTTCAAGTTGCATCAAACGTTAAATTATCAGATGAAGTGGAATCTGGTCTAAATTCAGAGTTGTTATCTACTGAGGAATATATAAAAATCATTTCAGGTGGCAAGTAATCATTCAGAGGGCTTTGTTGCCAAATCTTACCCATGTCAGGCCGGTCCCAATTCGAATGTGCATTCGAATTGGGACCGGTTGTTAGTCTTCGCTGAATTTTTCTGTGGTAATGCTTCTTCCTGTAAATTCTTATTGACAAATCTGCTTGCTTACTACTATACTTCATATATACCCCTGCGGGGTATTAGGGATAAAATGAATTTTAATTCGAGTTTCGCTCATTGCTTTGCCCCTTATTTAATGGAGCTATTCAAAGAAAAACGAAAAATTATTAGAGAGGAAGTAGAACTGAATGATGCAGATTACCGTCAATAAAAAAAGATGCCCCCAGAACCACCCCTGCCCGGCGGTCCGCGTCTGTCCCACAGGCGCAATCAATCAAACCGGCTATTCCGCCCCGACGATTGACCAGGACAAGTGTATTCAATGTAAAAAGTGTGTCTCCTTTTGTCCAATGAAAGCTTTGCAGGCCAATTAAGGGCGATGCAAAAGGGCCGGTGTCAGGTTTTGTGCTTTGTCTTTTGGAAATAAGATGCGGCGGCCGCCCGGCCACCACTTTCATATCCCTGCGCTTAAGCCTGCAGCGGATCAAACAGGTCATTCGTAGTTGTATTAACTATCCGAATGTCCCTTATTCCCGTCGTTCAGCTACTCACAGAAAACGGCCGAAAAACTTATCCGCCTCTTCGAGGCCTATGCCTCCAAGCAGTCCGTCTCCCTGACCGCCGGAGCGCCAGCGCTGGAAGAAACGCTGCCGGAATTGAATGAGAATCTGGACAAAACCTTCAAGGAACTGACCCGGGAAATGAAGCGCTTCGCCGCGAAAGATCCGGATACGCATAAAGTTTATAAGGAGAAGGTTATTAACTTCTTATCGCGAGGGTTGACGACGGAAATGTAAAGCGGATCGGGAGGGGCAGGGAAGGAAATAATAATGAGGTGGGAATACAGATTGAAAAAAAATGCATCAATTTTAATTATATTAATAGGTGTAACTTTTATTATATACATTTCTTTACTAATGCCGATTTCAATAAAAAGTAAATATGTGGGAATTGCATACAGGTTGAATGATTCAAAATTTAATAAAAAGGTTACTGTTGAATTAGATGGTCAATATAATAGAAATTCCAAGCAATTTGATGGCAAACTGTGCATAAATAATAATGAATATACACCTTGCTTTTTTTCACCAGCCACAATGTGGATATGTTATGTAGGAGATAGAAGATATTTAATGGGGCAAGTTTACGCAGATGAAGATTTAAAACAGCTGACATTTGAAATAAACAATGAACAAATTTATTATGACTTAACGAAAGAACCTTATAAGGGTGAAAATTTGTTCATTACCGTGCCAGCCAATAATAAAGAAGAGGCTGAAGCGATTTATAAAAAACTACAACAATATGGAGTAATTGGTAACTAGATCCTTGAGTCCATTAAAATGTCAACATGCAATCTTACGCATATCGACTACAATCTGAGAGCAATTCACCCCAGACCAATCCGTGCCTCACTACCCTCAAGAAGAAATAGCGGTCTCGATAAAGCCTAGCTGGTGGTCTTGTGCTAAGAACGCGTTCGAAGAACACGATGCTGTTATCCGTGACGCCTTTGAAACCCAGCACTTTAGCCTCTATTACTGTTTATCTATTGATATTACTGACATAATGACCTCACCAAAAGTGTATTAAATTCAGAGATTTATACTTCTGTCAGACCTCTCTTTCTTCTGAAATAAGAGGGGGAAAGAGGTTATAATGAGAAAAAAAACATTACGGCGCCGCTATTAAAACAGTTTCTGAAGAACCGACTCGGATGATAAATCTTGTATTAACCTTAGATGAAAATTCGGCAGTAAAATTCGCAAGCTTATATGCCTTATGGCCCTGTTATAATATTGAAAGAGATTGGGCATCGGAAAAAGTTATAATTTGTATGAACAGGATTATAGATTTGCAGGCTTCCATGGCACGAAAAGCATGCTTTTTTTGTTGTATCCCAAATACCGTGAGCGTGTATTAAATATTATAAAAAATGTTATGAGTCGGATGACAAAGAACTGATTCAAATGGGATCATATTCACTAGCGCGGAAGTTACTCTAATTAATGATTGAATTAGCAAAGATAAAGGTGTTTGGGGAATAGAAAGTGAGGTTTCCAAGTTGATAATTGGATTATATGATGAGACATCCGGTTCATCGCTGCCAGAGAAAAAAGATATTGCGGAAAAATGTCTTGATATATGGGATTTGATGTTTGAAAAACAAATCGGTTCTATAAGGTAGTTGAGCTAAAAACTAATGGAGAGGTGAAAGACTTATCTGATTTATGGCTATCCGCCAAGGGGGTGCCAGAGGAGTACGACATCTTCTCACGCACTCAAGGCACGTTGAGACTGTGACAAGTTTAAGGAAACAGACACTCTGAAAGACGCCTGTAGATTTCTAGAATATTTTTAATTAAATCGGAAACAGGCGTAATTTTTCCGCCTACGTCCATGGGAACATGTCGCCTATTTTGTTTTACATAACATGTTATTATAGGTAATGATTGTTGCGGTGTGGCAGGAAACTGTCATGCACGGTGTAGAGCAGGGGGTAAAGGCGGAGATAAGATAAAAGCTTTAACTATTATTTTGGTGTAGTTTATATTCTCAGAATAAAAGGCTTTAGGGGTACTGCGGATACTATATTTCAGTTGCGTTGAAAACAAAGAAGGTAGATTTTTTTGATTGGCAAGTCTTCATTTGATGAATTGTTTGATTTTCTATGTCGAAAAATAATATTATTTGACTAAAAATACTGGTATTTGTTTGTCGAAAATTACGGGCGACTATTTAGTAAGTCTATGATAGCATGTAGATAATTCAAAATTTCTATTCTAAGGATTCCAATACTTAAAATTCACAAGGCTTCGTTGTATTAATTGTAATTTATTCCGAAATTGGATATTGGTTAGATAGAGATTATTGGTTGAGAGAAAAAAGACTCAGCTTGTTAATAAACTTGACAATCGGCTAATTTAATTTTTGAAATACAAAATACTATAAAAGTTTATGTGAAAACAGGAATTTAGGAAATGGCGTCAAATATAGCAATATATAAAAAATGAAAGGATGTTTTAATATTGAACTACGAAATAATAGCGGAAATGGTCCACAGTTTAGTCAAAAATAACCATAATATGGCATTGTGTGAGCAGGGGGTATCTTCAGCAAAAATATTACCTAATGAAGTTTCCATAATCCAAAGAGTTTTTTCCAAATATGAAGCAACTGGAGATGCTGTAACCATTGGAATAATCCCAGAGGGCATGTGGGAATAAGGAAGATGACGCATCATCTCGATTGTGAAATCACATCCATACTAAATGATATACTGAACAGAGCGTATCTCAGCCCTGAAATGATGCACTTAATCCAATCCTCGTTAAATGCCGAAGTCAAGAACGGTGAACAATTTAAATGGGCACACCTGACTATATTAGGTTGTGAATGTGTAAGTGGAGTGAATGAAGTCTTGCTGCCAGGTGCCGTTGCTATGGAATTAGCTGCTCTGGCAGCAGATATTTTTGATGATATTCAAGACCAGGATAATGATAATCTGCCATGGCGTCAAATTCCAACTGCTAATGCTTTGAATTTAGCAATCTGTTTAAGTATGCTGAGCTACAGGTCTCTTTCTATGTTATCGGATAATACGGATAACAGACTTTATAAGGAAGTTAGCCAAATGCTTAGTCATATGTGGATAACGGCTAGTGATGGGCAATTTCAAGAGGTTCTCTTAGACAACTCTGAGCAAGTTATTCTTGACCAATATTTTAAACTTGTTGAGAAAAAGTCAGGAAGTCTAACGTCATGTGCGTGCAAATTAGGCGCAATTTTAGGTGGTGCATCGGAAGAACTGGTAATTCAATTGGGCAGTTTTGGAAACTATCTAGGCATCATGGGCCAAATTAGAAATGACCTAAATGACTTTTTAAGCTTGGAGAAGAAAAGGGATTTTGTTAATCATAAAAAAACTTTGCCATATGTCTACCTTTTGAACGTTCTGAAAGGTAATTCGGCTGAACAATTTAATAAACTAACTCAATTACAAGCCAATGGGCTACAAGGTTTTGGTAAAGAAGAACAAGACTATCTAAAACAACTAGCAATGGATGAAGGGGTTACACTTTATTGTAGAGTGATGTATGAAATGTTCCGGGAAAAGGCAATGGAAATTATTCAAACAATGTTAATTTCCGAAAAACACAAGGAGAAGTTGATCAAACTTGTTGAAGAAAATAATTTGGCGACAGGCATATAACATTGCTAGTGTCGCCTTTGTTTTATTGACGATCATGTACTTTGTAGCAATTATTAATCACCCATACGTCGGCCTTGATCTTAATAATCATAATGGTAAATGGATTGTTGCTGACAGTGATCCTTATGGTGAGGGGTACAAGCTAGGAGTCCGTGTTGGTGATATAATATTAAGAATTAATAATCAAGAAACAGGAGATTATCACTTCGTCCAAAAATGGGGTGAGACCGAAGGTGCTTCAGTAATAGAATTTCAAAAAAGCACTGAATCAACGGATTATATCATCAAAATACCAAAACGCCCTAGTAAATTGATGGTATTCAGCGAAATACCTATGGCCATTTTAGGACTGGTCTTTATGTTTTTTGGATATTTCACATGGTTTAAAAGACCTTACATGATTCAAGCACGTGCTTTATTCTGGGCTAATTGGTTTATCGGTTTAGCTATCATCTTAACTCCGGCTTCGAGTCGAGTACTGATGTTTTCCAGAGATTTGGAATCCATTGTCATGTCACTGGTTCCATTGACCCTTGTAGATTTATTTTCGGTATTCCCGAGCGAAAATAGAAACCGGATCAATTGGGTTGGTCGCAATATATTAGCTGTTACGAGCGTATTAATAATAGCTCTTACGGTATTACAATCAGCGGGTATCCTGCACATTAACAGCTCGATAAAGAAATTAATACTAACAAATTTGTTGGTAGGTATTCTTTTAGTGTTGATGAATCTATGGTTATCAATAAGGACATCAAATGATACATCGGAAAAAAACCAAGTAAATATTGTGCTATTAGGTATAGCCCTAGCTTTTTTGCCGTTTATTATTTTAACGGCTATTCCGGTTATATTAAATACTCAACCCATTGTTAACACCGAGATCAGTTATTTATTTGTTTCTGCATTTCCGATTACTTTATCTTATGTCATTGTTAATAAATATTTATTGGACTGTCATCAACTCTTGGAATATACACTAATTTTTTTGATTGAAGGAGTAATTACTAGCATTGTTGTTACATTTGTACTCTTTTTTGTAAATGTGTTTGGTAATTTAAATATAGAAAAGTTTCTTGCTGTTTTACCCCTAACATTAGCCTTTATGGTTTATATAACGTTTCTTCGAATCACGATAAAGAAGATAATTAATACATATTTATTTCCAGAAGGAAAGCATGCTTTTAAGAAACGAATTCTTGACCTAAACGAAAGATTGATTTCTATCCATGAAGAAGAAAGTATATTAGAAGAGTTTGTAAATAGCTTAAAGATTCAGGGTGCCTTTATTATCATAAAGGATGATAAAAGTAGAAATTTTAACAAGAGTGTAGGCATGTTTGCGGAAAATATTAATGAACGATATAAATTACAAGAATATTTTCGGACTGAACAAAAAATTAACTTAGAGGCGAAATTGCTTTCAGATGATTCGCAAGCTGAAGTCTATATTCCCGTCATTTCAGATAATTATATTTGCGGAATATTTTTAGGTCATCGTTATTCTAAGATAAAATTTAAGAAGGAAGATCTAGCGTTTATTACGTTAATTTCCAGCCAATTAGCGCAACGCTTGACATCTGCACTTGTTACAAAAGAGTTGTCAAATGAAATCAAAGACTTGGCCAATCAAACCTTTAAATTACAACGAAAAACTCAAGGATTACATGGTATTACTGCCGTATTGTTTAGAAATTTTGAAAGAGAGCGAAAATCAATAGCACATGAGATTCATGATGGCCCTTTACAATTTGTGTTGGATTTGGATCGACGCCTGAAGAAACTTACGAAAGACGTCTCCGCAAAAGACGAAATGGTAGAAGACGTTTTGTATATGCGAGAGCTGGTAGAAGAGCTAAGTATGGAACTCCGTTTAATATGCAAAGGGTTACGTCCTCCTACCTTAAGTGATCTAGGATTACTTTCCGCTACTGAATTGATGTGTGAGGAAATAATGCTTAATGAGCCAATACTAATCTCGTTAGAAATAGTCGGTATTAATCGAGAAGACCGTTTTGATGAAGAAGTAGAAATAGCAGCGTATCGTTTTTTACAGGAAGGTATATCAAATGCTGTGAAACATTCGAATTCAAATGAGTTAAAGGTCCATCTTGAAATGAAAGAATCTAAAATTGAGCTAATAGTAAAAGATTCCGGTAAAGGATTTGATACAAATAAAATAGATGACTGGCTGATGACAGGTGTTCATTATGGAATAGCAGGAATGAAGGAAAGATTAGAAAGTTTGGGGGGGAACCTTCAAATAAGTTCATCAAATGGACGAGGCACAATGCTAAAGGCAATTATCCCAAGTTCTTAATAAAGATTAATTAATGTCAGGGCATGAAATAAAAAGTTCTCTGAAAAGCGAGGATCAATGGGAATGATAAATAAAACAGAATCAAAAAAAATAAAAGTCTTAGTCGTTGATGATCATACGCTTTTTTCAGAAGGAACAGTTTCTTTATTACGTGTTGAACCCAGTATTTTGGCGGTAGGTATTGTAAAAAACGGAATGGAATGTATGAGATTTATAAACAAAACAGAAGTTGATGTCGTGATGCTGGATATCAATCTTCCTGATATCTGTGGAGTTAATATCATAGAAAAAATGAAGATGGTTCAACCAGCAATGAAGATTCTTATGCTCACGGGACAAGATCCCAAAGGTTATGTTACAGAATCAATAAAAAAAGGTGCTAATGGTTTTTTGCTCAAAAATTGTTCAGTAGAGGATATGATTGATGCAATCTTTAAAGTTTTTAATAAGGGGGCATATTTTTCACAAGGTTTAGACTTATTGATTAATAATAATGGAGATAACAATTCTAAGAACCCTGAAGTACTTGAAAAAATATTGACCGTTAAAGAATTAGAAATATTAGAATTGATATCAAAAGGATTTCACAATAAAGAAATTGCAGAGCTTTTAGGTATCAAAGTGCGTACTGTGGAATTCCACGTTAGTAATATTCTTCCCAAATTAGGAGTACGCAAGCGGTTTGAGGCTGTTTTAAAATGGGCAGATGTTAGTAAAGAGAAAAAGTCTTAATATGCTTAGAGTATAGAAAGAAAATTAACTTAAGTGTTCACGCCATGAAGGACTTTACAATTGATAAGTCCTTCATGGCGTATTTATATCGTCGATGAATGCAATAATTTAGCGTAAAACACGGGGGCATTTTATTGGGAATCACGGGGGACAAAGTCATAAATTAGTGATAGTCTTTTATTAGTAAAAAAATTAAACGGTTTTATAAGTTAAGTCAATTTTAGTGCTATGTTGATTGTATTTATATGGCTACGGCCATTTAAATAAAGATGCCCTCAGATCATCAATACCGACAAAGTAACAAATGATCTGAAGGCGTTCGCCCCTACACAAAATAGTAGGTATTTTTATACTATACCTTCTGGGGATATTTGTGAAGGGAGAATTTTTGAAGGAGGGAAATTTATTCCGCTTTTTGATCCCATGAAAATATCTTTAGTAACAATTTAATAAAGATGGTTCAATTAAGCCTTGGGCCATAAGACTCGGCGATCGGCGAATGCCGAGAGTCTAATCGGTAATAGGAGGGAAATTAGATGAAGAGATTATTAAGTAAAATTTCTGTTTTCGTTATGTCACTTGGTCTGTTAGCTGCTCAAGTACCCATATTCCCTACTCCAACCTTAGCTAGCGCTGCACCAGTGTATACAGTATCTCGATATGTTACTAATCCTAGTAATGCTTATAATTGGGGTTATGCCGCAGGACAAGCAGCCACAAACAACAGTGGACCAGCCGACAGTCTTGTTATATTGGATTTCGGAGAACCCACGGCGACTGGGAGCTTATTGGTTAATGGTACTTCCCTTACCACCGCCCAGATTGTTACTTATACAGAAAATTTTCTTGGTGGGTTTTGGGCAGGTACACCTTCATGGCCGCATGTAACCGTGGCTATTGGTACTAATAATTGTGGTAGTAATGTTACCAATGCCACCGGGCAAGCCTGGGGAAATTCAGTGAATGCAGTTAACGCATATATTGCTAGCGCAGGTTTCACTTCTCAGGAAACTGCTATTGGTGCAAACGATATGGAAATTGATTGGAATACAGCTAGCACTACTAGAAACTGGGTTGACGGATATAATAGCACAGCAAACTATAGACTTTATGACTATGGTGACGATGCGGGAGGATTATATCCTGGTAATGGTTGGACAGCAAATGATGTTTGGTACGTGGCCTACGGTGCTCCAAAGAATTGGCCTGTGCCTGAGATTTATAATAGTAACTGCGCTACCTTGGATTGGGGTCCAATGAATCAATGGGCAGTTGCTAACAAAAGTGCTGCTATTAACTTTATGGGTACATTAACGGAGTATGCAGCGGATTCTAGCACATTCACCCCTTCTCAGGGATGGACAGCTTTATCTAACGCTACGGGTCAAGCTATGACCTATTCGACTGATATAACTTGGGCTAATTAAAAAGAAGGGGGTTTAACTAAATGAAGAAGTGGACAACAATTACTATTTTAACGGGATTTCTTATTGCTACAGCTGCGATTAGTGCGACTCAACTCTCTGCTAGTACAATACCTCTTGAAAGCAAGGTTAAAATGGAAGCGGGACTGTCTGCAAATGCAAATATTCCGGTTGATAAGTACCAAGCATTATTGAAAGAGCACCAAATAAAGGAGAATGCGTTAAATGAGATTGCCAAAAGACCTCCAGCATCCAAAACCTATGCGCCACCTGTAGATTTAGGAACTCCAGTGCAAGGACCTAAAGGTATATTATCGCACGACGATAGTAATCCTGGTATGCTTCATTCTTGGCAATTTACACTAGCTAATAGTTGGGTGGGTGATATAAATAATATTAGAACCGTAGTCTATGCTGGGGCTGAAGGGTCTGAAACAGGGAATCCAAAGCAAGGAGTCTTATGGGTTTTGGTTTTCCAACCGGATGGTAGCATTCTAAACCAAGACAGTCTTAAAAACTACAAGACTTCTGCATTAGATGGTAGTCTGAATATTGTATCGGTGAACGGTAATGTATTAACCTTAAAGGCAGCATTAGGAACCACTTATACCTTCGATATTGCCACTCGATCGTTGAAAAGCCAGTAAGAATATCGAAAAATTGGCGGTATCCTTTAAGGGAAGTCGCCAATTTTTAACTTATATCCAAGTTTGTCGACATATTTTACTAAATCCTTATATACCAGGGCTTCCGAAGCTTCAACCCTGATCTGTAGTCCTGAATAAATGGCAAAATACGCTGCTAATTATATGAATTTACCGCATATGGTATTCTTATTGTGGTCCTAACATAATCGAATTGGAGAGCTACAATGTTTCTGAAAAAGTTACTATAAAGCAAGAAGGTAAAACCTACAATTACTTTAAAATCGTCGCTTCTTATAGGGATAAAGACGGGAAAAAACCCAAGCACCGCCTCATCCGGAATCTGGGCAGGATTCGGAACTGGTTTTAGCTAAAAGTTCCGATATTGTAGTCACAAGGATTTGGATGTTTTTCCCATTATTCTGTTGCATTCCCTCGGGAAACCTTTCAGTTACATCGATTTTTTCAAGACATGGTACTCAATCGTTGTATTAAGCCCCTTAGCAAAATCCACGTCGTGGAATGGATGCAGAGTACTGTGCTACCCCCTATAGTTGAGGCTCCCCGGATACCGGATGATTATGCTGTATACCAGAAATTGGATTTCCTTAATCAACAGGAAACCGATTTGTAAACCCATCTCTATACTCAACTTACGCGTTTTGACCCCAGTGTTGGGGAAGGATTTTTCTATGACATTACGTCTACCTATATGGAAGGAAGCCAATGCGTGATTGCTAAACTAGGGTATTCCCACGACCACAGACCCGATCGAGAACAAATCGTCATTGCACTCATGGTTACCCCGCAGGGTCCACCATTTTATTGGAGACGGATCTCAAAGACCATATCTTGGATTGCCGAACAAAACGCCAAATTGGCTCTTTCTAAGAAATCCCGCCAAAAGGAAGCTGTAGAGCGAAAGGTGCAAAAAATAATTTCCAAAAGAAAACTCAAGTCATTGATGAAGGTATCTGTTACGCCTATTGAGGTTAAAGTGCTTAAAAAAGACGGCTAGATACGTTTAGCCCATTCTTATCAGTTATCTGCGATGATTGATGAGAATGGGGAAACGGAAATGAGACGATTGGATGGTATAACTTTCTTCATTACTAACGATACGACGATTCCACAAACTCAAATCATTCAAAGATACCGAGAAAAGAACAAAATAGAAGAAGCGTTTCGGGAAATGAAATCCCAATTGGCTCTAAGGCCGATTTATTTTAACTCGTACTGAGCGAGTCAAGGCTCATGTAAGCGTTTGTATCTTGGCCTATCTATTAGTAAATATGATGGAGATGATGATTAAGAGGGCTGGACATTCAATATCCCCCATAGATGTTTTGAAGCAAATGCAAAGTTGCCAGTTAAATCAAGTAGGTATTAAAGGCTAACCCGGTTATTCACTGACCAATTATCGATATATGCCTCAAAGCCTTGCTACGACAGGTACTGGAAAATTTTACGCCAAAGTTGGGTTATATATGGTTCCACTTCATAAACCCCAAAATTGTTTGATTTCCAGCCATTCTTGCCAATTCTATTTATTATTATGAAAATTTAACTTTACGAATTTTGATTATAGAATTCAATTCGAAAAAGGTGAATTACTTTTTGCCATCGAATGATTTAAATATGCCAATAAAGGAATTAAAGGAACAAGTTCGTATTAAATTTATGAGACAGACAATTAGTTATATGAAATGGCAAATGTCGGTACTACTCAAAATTGCTCTACGGAGGTTCAATATGAAGAAAGTATTGTTATTTTACATTCTAGTGCTTGTACTGGTGTTTTCATCAACAGCTTGTTCAAAGACAATAACATCTAAATCAGATAGTATACCAAAGCAATACGAAAATGCGGATAAATCATCCCAAATATTTGCTCCGCAAGATGTGTCAATTAAGATAGGTGGGATGCCTGTTCAAAAAACTATCAAATCAGGGCAAGCTATTTCGGTTCCGTATGGTAATGGAATAATCCCAATATTCATAGAAGTAAAGGGAACCTCTCTATCCAAACAGAAACTAATGAAAGTATTGGTTGAGCCATCCAGTTGGCATTTTGAATCGAAGAATTGGCCAACTGAATATACTTATTTTTTTGATATAAGGTTAGATGAGTCGGCTCCGTTAGCTGGTAAAGTTACATTATCAGAAATACGTGGAGAAAATAATCAAATCATAGTAGATCAACCGGTAACATTTACAATAACTTTGGTAAAATAAAACCTGGTGGGGTCTTCTGGTTTTTGTAGTTTTCTTTATTTTGTTAAGTCTGCTGACATCGAGTATATGGAAACCATCCTGGATCAAGATTGAAATTTCCAATTGCTTCGTCGCGCTTGTCGCTTCAGATTTTGCTTACCTTTCTTTGTTAGACGCAAAAAAGGGCGGCAAAACATTTAGCTGTTTGCTTCCCTACGAGCTTATAAAAAATTTATTTATTTGTCGATTCAAGCGTTTGTAAAAGTAAATAAGACCTGGGCATATGCTTTTTCATATAGTCGTCGCCGTTTTTATTGCGCAGATTTTCCGCATTGCTTTTGAAAGCATCGTACCATTTCTGCCCGGTATCGGCAAGAAGCTGAATGTCTTCATCTCCGAGAATACTACGGCAGGCAGCCGCCATAATCTGACCGTTCAAATCGGTCTGCCCACCCTGCTCGAAAAGACTGAAACAATACTGAAGCGTGTGTTGGCCGTAGTAGAGGAGTTCTCTGTACTCGATTGGGTGCGCCTCTATATAAGCACCCGGATTCGATGCCTGGGCAGGGGACGAGGCTATTGTTTCCAAAAGCTTTTTAATAACCGCATTGGCGTCAACTTTCCCGTTTGCAATCGCCTGTTCATAGCAGGCCTGTTCCTGAGCCATGATATATTTCTGCGTGTCAAGCGCGTCCTTGTAAATGTCGGCGGGAAACTTCTCTTTGATGGAGGGAGCATAGTAGCTTCCATCCTTCGGTATCCAGTATTCGATAAGCGTATACTGTCCGGCCGTATTCTTTGCAAAAGTAATGGCCACCGGCATATGGCTGCCGCCAGTATTGGATAATCCGCCGCCAGAATATTCATACTCTTGATAGAGTGCCATTGTATAAACGGTGGTCATATTCCCATTTTCCACAGTCTTCAAAGTTACATGGGATTCCGCCGCGAAATCGCTTTTGGGGTACAAATTGGCGTTCTCACTTAAAATCGCGTTTCCGACGCAGGCGTCAAGAACAGTATGGTCTGCACTTGCCGAACTGACCACAGCAGATATGTTGCTCTGTACAGGTTGTATTGCCTGCGCATAGAGAAGTTTTTCAAACTCTTCCCGGTTTCTGGTAAATAAGCGCACGTCCTGTCCATATTGCGTATCAGACCAGTCTCTCGTGTAAACAAGTTCCAGTGGGCTGCTATCGTCACTGCCGTCGGACAGCTTGAAATTGATTGTTTCAACATTGCCAATTAGTGAAAGCATAACAGCCGCGTTGTTCTTAAATTGCTGCTGCCTTGAAGTATCTGAATAATATGCTTTGAGCGAGGGGCCGGCGTTGAGCTTTATTGTAACTGCATAGGGTTCCGCGTCTGTTTTCAATTCAAAGGAATCACGGCTGACGTTTTCAGGAAATTCCAAAAGCGATATAATCCCGCCAACCTTTGAGTTGTTACCCACATAATCGGTTTTGTATTGTAAAAATTGCTCAGCAAGGCTCTGCCCGGTTTTTGTTTCTTTAGGATTTACCGCTAGAACTACAGTTGCGGAGATAACTGCCACCACAGCAACTGCAATGACCCAAAAGGCCGGACGTTTGTAATTAAGCACATTCCTTACCCGCATTTTGATGCCCGTCTCCCCGAAAGCCAGTGGGCTGCCTGGCAAAAATTTATGAACTTTGGCAAGCGTGAGGAGTGAAGAGGAATAGTCCGCCTTTATATTTTCTCCCATTTCCCGGATGACCGCTTCGTCGCAGCGCATCTCCATATCACGGCTCACCAAATGGAAGGACAGCCAAGCAAACGGGTTAAACCAGTGGATACACACAGCGAGAAACCATAGCGGCTTTACAAGATAATCGCGCCGCTTGATGTGCGTTTCTTCATGGCGGATGATGTAACCCCGCTCACCAAATCCAAGAGCAAGGGGCAGGATTATTCTCGGTCTGAAAAAACCACAGACAAAGGGCGAGCTGATCCGGTCGGTCTGATAGATATTGTTATGTATGAGTGTGGCTGCGTAAATTTTGCGCTTGAGAAGCAGATACAACACTAGACTGTAAGCGAGTAGAATGATAACACCAAGCACCCAAATTGTTGCCAGCACGAACAGAATGATCTGCATAGGATTTACGCTTGCTGTTGGCGTCGCGGCGGGGAGTACATCGTTAATCGCACTAGTGACGCCCGGGACAATCACGTTCACCTGCGGCTGAACCATAGTGCCGATATCTGTCGGAATATGCTTCATCGCGGTGTTGGAACCAAGAAGACCAAAAATGCTGACGGCGCTCTTTAATGAAACAGGGCAAAGAAGCCGGAATAGTACCACAAACCAAAGTCCATAGGATACCGCTCCAGACGCTTTTCTAAGTGGCAGCCGCAAAAGCATAACGGCGGCGATGACAACGGAAGCCGTAATGCTCATATTAAGCACAGAGCAAAACAGGCCCTCGATAAACGCTTCCATATTTACCCCCCTTTATATCGGTCGATTAGGCTCTTGATTTCCTCGGCTTCCTTTTCAGTGAGCTTTTCGCCCACGAGGAAAGCCGCAATAAACTTCGGCAGTGAACCACCGAAGCTCTTTTCCATCACGGCGCGGCTCTCGTATTGCTGTACTTGCTCCCGCTTAACGAGTGCGGTGACGACGGAGCCTTCGTTTTGAAGAATTCCACGGGTGCAGAGCTTCTTCAGTACAGTATAGGTAGTGCTGCGCTTCCAACCAAGCTCGCGTTCACAAAGCCGTGTAAGATCACCCGACTGAATCGGCTCATTTTCCCAAACGATGCAGGCAAAGCGAAACTCAGCATCGTACAATTTTAAGTCCATATCTATAATGTCCTCCTGTCTATTACGATAGACTCTAGTGCAAGTCTATCGTAATAGACAGGAGCTGTCAATACTCTAAAGCAATGAGGGCAATAGCTATATGCTTAAATTCCCGCCTGTCCCAAGCCGCAATAAAACCGTGAGTTACACCAACGGATATATCGCATCTTTTTTGACCATTCAAGGCACGTTGAGACAGTTAATGATTTAGAAAACAGGAGAGGCTAGGAATTGCCAGATCGTTTTTTTATGGACGGTCTGGCTTTTTTGTTTATTCAGGGGAGAATGATAATTTTTTGCGTAAGATTTTTAGAAGGAATTTCTGGGAAAATGTTGAATGCTTGAAGAGAATTATTTCTTTTGCTGATCTCTCTGCTATCCAGTGCTGAGACTTAAATACCGACGTCCCGCGCCTGAGTTATCAAGCGGGCAGTATTGACATCGGTAGCCTGATGGCTGTAGATTATAAAATACATCCAGATCACTATGCCGTCTTCGCTGGAAACAACCCGTCCACTTCTTATTTTGCTCAGCAGGTAGAAAACCAAAAGGTCTTTTTCGGTGACACTGGCAGGCTGGCCCAGAATTGCACGGCCCCAGAGCCGGGTGATTCAGTATTTTATGGTACATCTCACGTAACTATGGTTCTGGCAGTATACCCTGACCATACCTATGATGAAGGTACTAAGCTTTATTAAATGGGCGTGTGATAAAGCAGATTGGATTGATCCATTGATAGAAAAGGAAGACGAGATATTAGGGGGAAGAGAGTACTTATTTGACTTATTGGAATGGGAGGATTGAACAGTTTATGGCAGTAGGGTTATATGTTTGGCATGGTAATCATCATTTGGCACATATTAAAATTATAGAAAAGGCATAAGTATTCTAGCCGGCAGAGTGTTGGGAACGGTATGGTACAGAATGTATATTTAAAGGAGGCTAATTCATGATTACTCTAGACCAAGCAATTTTAAACCGTCGTTCTATTCGTCAATTTTCGAATGAAATTCCTTCTAAAGATCTAATTGAATCAGTGATTGATGCTGGAAGACTTGCCCCTTTCGCTGCAGCAAGTAGCTCAAACAAATATGTAAGAAAGTTCATCGTTGTATCTCGAAGTAATCCGGTGCTTATGGAATTAGCAGAGATTGTTAAAAAGCATGCACAGAAGGCCTTTGAAGAATTATCCAAGCAAATAGAAGTAGTTCCTGAGTTAGGAGTAAAAGCTAAGACTTTTTTGGGAAGGTTAGAAATGACTATGAAGAAAGGGCCGTTAGGAATTGGCTCGGCTCCATATTATATAGTTGTTGCTGAGCCTAAAGGGATACCCGATGCTCAAATGCAGTCTATTGCTCATTGCATGCAAAACATGTGGCTTAAGGCTACAGATCTTGGATTAGGATTCCAACTCGTGTCAATTACCGGACAGATGGGTGACAACCCAGATTTCTGTAAACTTATTAATTTACCCGATGGTGCATATAAAATTGATGGTTGTGCGATAGGTTATCCTGCATCTGAACATCCACCGAAACCGGAATATCCGAGTATTTCTGAAATTACAACTTGGTACCTATAATGTATTAGAAAGTATTAAACACCGGAATCATGTAAACATTCCGGTGTTTAATAATACCCCCCTCGCCACGCCGTGACCAGCTAACCTCAAGAAAAAATAGCCGCCTCGCATAAAGGGTAGCCTGCAGTCATGTGAGTTATGGAAATATCAGGTACAAGAATATTCCACCAACCATCAACTACATGGGAAGAAGCGAAATAAAATAGATAGCGTGAGTTTATTGAAATGTTGAAACGGCAAGCGTGCAACTGTAAAATATCTAAAATTTAGATACAACAAAAACTATATAAATTTGGACTGCCGTCGTCTACAATAACTGCATTACCCATGATATAATATCGATTAACCTGTACTAGGCTCTGGAAAGGATCACTGAAAGAAATGCTTAATTTCTCAAACTACATTATAATCGCTCTAGCCTCTCTGGCAGCCGGCGCAGTAAATTCTATTGCCGGCGGTGGCACCCTGATTACATTTCCGGTGCTTACGGCCCTGGGTATACCGGCCGTCTCGGCCAATATCACCAACACCGTGGCTTTATGTCCCGGTTATCTGGGAGGAAGCCTTTCGCAGGGTAAGGATCTGCAGAACCAAAAAAAACGTCTATGGCTGTACATCCCGGCGTCAATAGTTGGCGGTTTACTGGGAGGCATTCTCCTGCGTATCACCCCGGAAGGTCTTTTCCGTGAGTTGGTCCCCTATTTGATTCTACTTGCCACAGCATTGCTAGTCTTTCAGCCTATAGTCCGGTCCTACTTGACAAAACGAACCGAGACCGTCGGAGCTCAACCGAGATCAGATTTATGGGGAGTTGTCCCGGTGGGAATTGCAGCTATTTACGGCGGCTACTTCGGTGCCGGGTTAAGTATTATTGTGCTTGCTGTGTTAGGTATTACCGTTGATGACTCGCTGACCCAACTCAATGCATTGAAGCAGACCATTGCTTTAGGTACTAATTTAACCGCGGGGCTCTTTTTCGTGTTTTCTGGAAAGGTAGTGTGGTCGGTCGCGCTGGTGATGGCTATTGGGGCGTTGCTTGGCGGCGCGCTCGGCGGAAAATTGGCCGGTCATGTGAAGCCGGCTGTTTTGCGCTGGATGGTAGTGGTTATAGGCTTGATAGTGGCAACGCTTTATTTTATCCGCTAGCCAGAGGATGGGTAATAGATGACGTTGAACCCTGATTTTTACGTATCGGTAAACCGGCCACGCTTCATTCGGAGGCCACTGAAAAAAGAAAAGGTACAGCTACTCAAGAAAAGTGAGAGCCGTACCTTTTTTTCTGTATCTAAGAACTTTTTCAATGGCCTCATGTCAGTTCCCAGTCTCTTTTTGTTTCATTAACTCAACCAGTCCGTCTCATCTTATGTCCAAGCCAGTCTTGAGGTTACAGCCTTAACATTCCTTTACCAAGAAGAGCCGCTTAAAGCTGTCCCAAAATCGACAGCGCTGTCGATTTTGGGACAACCTTAAGCGGCTCTCACACTCCCGGGCTGGAACGGTTTGTTACGAACTGCAGTGGGTTCCGGCGCGACGGCGCTTATTTTTCTGCCCAATAAAATAAGCTTCTTTTATCTTTATAGCCATGGATTGCATCATAAAATTTTTGAGTAGTTATGTGGGGCCGGGTAATGGCATTTCCTACAACGACACTATGTGCTCCATGATATAGGGCGATAACGGCATCCTCAGGTGTGTTTATATGACTTTCCATGATCACCTTAACCTTACCTCTGCATAAATCAACTAATCGGCAAAGAAGCTCAAAATTTGGTTTTGCAGAAGATTTGTAAGTAGGATCAAATCGGCTTAGGGTTGGCGCTATCATATCCGTCCCTTTTTCTATGGCAATTAGGGCGTCTTCAGCATTCCGTATATCTGCCAGAATAGGTGTATGGGGGAATTCACGTTTTATTTCAGGAATAATATCGTATGCCAAACGATTGTCCTCTACAAGCCTATTTGTAGCATCTACAGCTATAATATCCGCTCCCGCTTCAATACATGACCGAACATAGTTCATACCCGGTGTAATAAACACTTCACTTTTATCACTAAAGACTTTCCATAGCCCAATAACAGGTAGATTACATTCTCTTTTTATCTTTTTTATGTCTTGCGGTGTATCTAATCTTAATCCGGCAGCCCCTCCCCATACTGCGGCTTTGGCCATTAATAAAGTAATATCTTCACAATAGTGAGGATCACTTTTTTTGGCCTGGCAGGATACAATGAGACCCTTTTCAAGTTCCTTGATTATTTTTTCTTTCCTGTCCATTTGCATAATCTCCTTAAAGGGTGAAGTGTTTTAAACTATAAGCAAATGCAATAATTATGCCAAAACACATTGAGAGGGAATCTAGGTATCCAACCTCTCTGTTTTGGCAATTAACATTGCAATTTGGAGTTAACAGGAGTTATAACTATTGACGGAAGGAATAACGAATACAATAGCGAACTATCTTTATGACTCAGGCCGTTTTCTTGTTGTCTCTATGATAACTATATAAAATGTTAAAGATAACGTTCCGGATAATAAGGGAGAATTAAGCAATGAAGAGAATAGATGCTGTTTATAAAAAGCTCAAGGAACTTGATCAGGGAAAGGGGGCAACTGCCGGCGAAATAGCTGACGCGCTTGAACTTAGCAGAGCTAATGTCAGCAACGATTTGAATTTACTCTTTCAGGAGGGAAAGGTTCGTAAAGAAGGAACAAAACCAATATATTTTCGAATCGTGCCGGATGGTGGACCGGAAAGCGAAGAAAGAACATTGGATTCTTTTGCGGAAAAAAACCCCAGCCTTTTTGCCGTTATTGAACAAGCTAAGGCCGCCGTTCTTTATCCTCCGAAAGGAATGCCCATAATGATCCTGGGTGAAACCGGCACCGGTAAATCGATGCTTGCCGGTTTAATCCACCAGTATGCGGTAGAGATGGGCAAAATGACAGGCGAGGCACCTTTCGTGCTTTTTAATTGCGCCGATTATGCCAACAATCCCCAACTCCTGATCAGTCAGCTTTTTGGCACCATGAAGGGCGCCTATACAGGGGCAGATGCTGATAAAGCGGGACTGATTGAAAAAGCGGACGGCGGGGTGCTTTTTCTCGATGAAGTTCATAGGCTTCCCCCGGAAGGACAGGAAATGTTTTTTGCTTTTATGGACCGGGGGATCTTCAGGAGACTGGGAGAAACAGACATTGACAGGACGGCTCAGGTGCTGATTGTTTCGGCTACGACCGAAAATCCTGATTCGGCTCTGCTGCGGACCTTTACACGGCGGATTCCCATGATTCTTCGCTTACCCAGCCTTGACGAACGAACGATTGAAGAACGATTTAATCTCGTCAGTGAGTTCATGAGAGAGGAATCCTCCAGGCTCGGAAAGCAAATTATGGTATCGGTCAACTCCATGCGGGCCTTTTTAAGCTATCGCTGCCCTAATAATATCGGGCAGTTAAAAACAGATATTCAACTGGCCTGTGCTAAGGCCTATGCGGATTTTGTCTCCCGCAAAAAAGAAGAAATCAAAGTCAGCAGCATGGATCTGCAGCCTTACATCCGGGAAGGGCTCTACAAAGAAACGGAACACCGTCAGTTGTACAACAAGTTCATTGGCTTTGACAAAAGGTATTGTATCTTCGCTAAAGGTGAAAAAAACATGCTTTTGAAAGAAGGGGAGAACGAAGGAAGCATTTACGACATGATTGACCTCAGAGTGCATGAGCTGAGGAGCAAAGGCCTCAGTGCCGAAGAACTGGAGTCCCGGATGGAGAAAGATATTGCGGATTACTATAGAAAATACTTGTACAAAGTTGATCAATCAGGTTATTTGCCAAGCATTGAGAATATCGTAGGTTCGGAAATTATTCGGGTTGTCGAAGAAATTATTAAGTTTAGCGAGGAAAGACTGGGCAGAGCCATCAGTAAAAAGGTTTATTATGCGATGGCCGTGCACATTCCCAATTCCCTTGAAAGGCTGAGAAAGAACAGAAAAATAGTCAATCCACAGTTAAACAAAATCAGGGTCGAATACAGTGAGGAGTTCCTTGTTGCTGTTGACTGCCTGAAAATAATTGACCGGGTCTTCGACGTTTCGATGCCTATTGATGAGGCGGGTTTTTTGACCATGTTTCTCGTGTATAATGATCAAAAAATAGCGGAAGAAAAAAAGGAAGTCAAAATAATTGTTATAGCTCACGGAACTTCGACGGCTTCTTCCCTCGCCGAGACGGCCAATCGTCTGCTTGGGGTTCAGTATACGGTAGGTATTAATGCCCTACTTGAGGAAAAACCACAGCAGGTCATCGTTAAGCTGAAAACGTTCCTTAAAGAAGAAAAGATAAAATCGGATCTTTTATTTTTGGTAGACATGGGATCGCTGATTAATTTTGGGGAAGAAATTGAACAAGAATTTGGCATTAATACGAAAACGATTCCTTTAGTCAGTACTCTTCATGTGATTGTGGCTACAAGAAAAGCGATGTTAGGGTATTCCCTTGATGAGGTGTATCAGGAAACCTTAGCGGTGAACACCTATCTGGGTGACGATTCCCCAAATGTCAATCTGCTTGAGGAGCAGACAGATAAACTTGCCATCGTCACCTGCTGTACTACCGGAAAAGGCAGCGCTCTTGTCCTGAAAAATATTCTCGAGAGCAAACTTAAGTTGGACCGGAATATCGTGGAGATTATACCGGTCAACTTGGTTGGCAAAGAGGATGTTCAGGAAAGGCTTAAAACGATCGGGAAAACACATAGAATAATGTGTATTATTAGCCCCTTGGGAGTTGAAACGAAAATCCCCCAATTTGATTTTAATGACGTGTTGAATTTACAGGCCATAGCAACAATTCAAGAGCTGGTGGAGATTGAAGTCACCTATTATAAAATCGGGGAGGCCTTGGAAAACCAGCTTGCCAATATTAAGGCCAGGACCGCTTTAAAGGACATTAAAGGATTGATTCATTCGATTGAAGACGGGTTAAAGGTTAAAGTCGATACGAAAGTATTAATTGGGGTAGCTCTTCATATCGGCTGTATGCTGGATAAACTGCTGTCCGGGGGAACTATTGTGCCCTTTGAGAGTAAAGAGCAGTATATGGCCCAATATCCTCAACTTTATACTCGAGTCCAAAAAGCGTGTGCTGCTTTGGCTGACAAATATAGAGTGAGCATTACGGAAGATGAAATTTGTTATATCATGATGTTTTTCCTGCCTTATATTGAGTGAATCGATACCCTGAATACGGGATTCGGAAAAGAAGACAACCAGCTAATCCCAGGCTGGTTGTCTTCTTTTTGGTTACCTTCGGAATTTTCACGCCTGGGATTGTTTAACATAACTGAAGGCAAGACCATGTGTTTTGGCACGTTTCTTGCAATGCATTATAGAGCGAAACACTTCAATTCATTGATTACAGAAGGGGATTTACGAATGGATTATGAAGAAATCATTATGCAGATCATCGTAAATAGCGGGAACGCCAGAAGCCATGCCATGAACGCTATCGGCTTAGCCAAGTCGAAGAATATGCAAGAGGCAGAGAATGAATTGGCGAAGGCCGTTGATGATTTGAATCTGGCGCATGAAACGCAAACGAGGTTGATTCAGGATGAGGCGGCAGGGAGAAGCAAGCAAGTTACGCTTCTGATGGTTCATGCCCAGGATCATCTCATGAACGCCATCACAGTGAAAGATCTGGCTCAGGAATTTATCGACCTGTACGAAAAGCTTTTCACAATGAAAATGGGATAAAAAGGAGAATAGCCATGAAAAAAATCACCTTGGTCTGTGCCGGAGGTATGTCGACCAGTTTAATGGTTAACAAAATGAAAGCTGCAGCCGCCAAACTGGAAGAGGACGTTGAAATTCGGGCTACAGCGGAAAGCAAGTTCAAAGACTACGAAAATGATACGGATATTCTGCTTCTCGGTCCTCAAGTGGGATTTATGCTCAAGAAGCTAAAAGATACCTATGAACCCAAAGGAATCGTTGTCGATGTTATTGACAGTGTCGATTACGGCCTGATGAACGGAGAAAAAGTTTTGCAAAAGGTATTGACTCTGTGATAAAAGATTGAGGCTTAATTTTAGGGTAAACCATCATGACAGTTGCGGATTCCAGAGAGGAACTTAAGTCCTCAGGCAAAAAATCCTAAGAAAGGAAGGAGAGAATGGTCTACAACCTGGTTTGGAAAAGGATCAATTATAAAGGGATTGCTCAAAAATCATGGACCATAAGTTCAAGGTCCCCCTAGAAATCAGGCCCTGAGCTTCCAGAGAATCTTTAACAAACATACGAGGTGGAAAAAATGAATGTAGTCTTTGTTGTTTCTGATACGTTCCGTCGTGATAACCTTGCGTGCTATGGCCCCTCACAAGTTAAAACTCCAAATCTTGATAAGTTAGCTGACAAATCCTATGTTTTTGACAATGCTTATTTGGGCTCTTTTCCCACATTGCCTAACCGGCTGGACATCATGAGCGGACGATTCAGCTGTGTTGATCACCAATGGTGCGCTCTACCTAAAGATACGATTACCCTGCAGCAAATCCTCAGCGCTTCGGGTGTCGTGACACAAATGATCTCTGATAATGCTCACTTAGTTGAGGACGGGTACAACTATGAGCGCGGTTTTGACGGTTGGGAATGGATTCGCGGTCAGGAATCGGATCATTGGAAGGTCACGCCGCGTGATATTGAATTGCCTGCGCACCCGGATAAATTAAACAGAGCTAATTTTACCGTAAAAAACTATTTGCGCAACACATCCTGGTGGAAGTCTGAGGAAGACCGTTTTGTCGCACGGACGGTTACGGAAGCATGTAATTGGCTGGAAAACGAAGGTCAGGATCTGGAAAAGTTTTTCTTGTATGTTGATATCTTTGATCCTCACGAACCGTGGGACGCCCCGGAGGAATACCTCAAAATGTATGAATCAGACTATTCCGGCGATAATGTCTTTTACCCCTATAGCGATGTGTGGCAGGAATTTCTCAGTGAAGACGAGCTAAAGCATATACAAGCGCTCTATAAGGCCTCAGTGACAATGGTTGATCATTGGGTTGGGGTATTAAGAGCTAAGATAGAGAAATTGGGCTTGGAAGAAGATACTGTCTTTATCTTCACCAGTGACCATGGCTTCCTCTTCGGTGAACATGGATTTTTAGGGAAAACGTATAATCCTCACCCGGATAAAGGCCACTACGAAGCATTCCGGATGCTTAGTGAAATCCGGCGGATTCCTTTGCTGATTCATATGCCCGGTCAAAAAACGGGTCAGCATCTTGAAGCACTGGTTCAATCCCCCGATTTAATGCCGACCATCCTGGAACTGAGTGGTCTTGTGGTTACAGAGTCCTTCAGCGGTAAGTCGAATATCCAGGCACTGCAATGTGGTGTTTTCTATACGAATGATTGGAAGTTCAACCCGGAAGCGATCCACGGGAAATCATTAATGCCGCTCATACGGGGGGAAGCTCAATCAGTTCGCGAGATCGCCGTTTGTTCAAATACACTCATTCATCACACACCCGTGGTGGCAAAGTGCTCAATTATTACAGAGGATGGCTGGTGCCTCCACTATGCAGGCTATTATCCGGAAGAATTAAAAGACAGCGTTATCCTTAATCGGAGATTGATTGCCCCTAAGGCCAAAAAAATACCCATTGAGCCCGCACTCTTTTATCTTCCCGACGATCCTAATGAGGAACATGATCTGATTCAAAGTAATAAGGAACTGGCTGAGGAAATACACCGACGCTATGTTCAGTGGCTTGAAGAAATAGGTACTCCTGAAGAGCATCTTGCCGGAAGACGTAAATTTATGATCAGAAGGGGGGACCGGGAACTGAGTTAGCTTCTAAGAGGGAAGCACTGCATAATTGCCTGAGATAAATAAATCCTCCTTTGCTTTAAGCTGAGAATTGGTTTTGCCGGTCAAATCTCAAGCAAAGGAGGAGGGCCCCCTTGGAGACGGTTTGTCCGACACCCAGGGGATTGTAGATATTATATCATAATCTCCCGGGTTATTAGCGTTAAATCTTCCAAGGGAAGACTGATTCTCCGGCATTCGTTCGCTTCCTCCGGATGCAAGGAGAAACCTGAAGATATTGGTAGGAATCTTGTGATTTAGTCCAATTAGAAAGGAGAATTGCTAATGAGCTCCAATGTCCTTGACACCTTAGACGGTAACAGGATTACTAAAAGGATTGGCTTTATTGCCTTCGTTGCAGCGATGGGGGCCTTTTTAGACGGATATGACAACATGGTTATAGGGGCGGCACTTCTGATAATTCAACCAGCCTGGAAGTTAAATGCCGCACAGGTAGGTTTATTAGGATCTATAGCCTTTCTTGGCATGGCGGTAGGAGGATTTGTTTTCGGTCGCCTGACCGATAAATTTGGCCGTAAAACCTCGTTTGTACTGGATCTCTTGTTATTTGTTATCGGGGGACTTGTAAGTGCTTTTGCCACTAATATCACTATATTTACTGTGGGTCGTCTGATCATTGGGGTGGCCATAGGAGCTGATGTGCCTATCAGCACCTCACTGATAGCCGAAATCAGTCCCAAAAATAAGCGAGGCTTCCTGACGGGACTCATGCAGCCTTTATGGTTTTTCGGAGCCTTTTGTTCCACGATGATCGCTGTTGTATTTCTTTCAAGCGGGAACAACAATGCCTGGCGCTGGGCTATCGGACTTGGCGTTGTCATTGCAGTAATTGTTATGGGACTCCGGACCCGGATCCCTGAGAGTCCGCGCTGGTTAATGGCTCAGGGCAAGAAGGTCAACACGGAAGAAATCGGTATTAAAAGTAATGAAACTATGCAAACATCTGATACTCAGAATTCAAGTTTGAAGGTTTTATTTAGTAAACGTTATGCCGTTTCATTATCGGTCGTGCTGCTGTTTTGGTTCTTAGCACTTTACAGAGGCGGTACTTTTAATTCCTATGTTCCGCTTTTGTTGCAAATGTTTGGCTTCAAGGCAAAACTGGCTGCCTTAGAAGTCAACGCGGTAATGTATTTGGTCTATTCCATCGTATCACTATTCACGGCTATCTATTTGGACCGCATGGGAAGAAGATCAGTCATTCTCATCGGTTGGGCATTTAATGTCGTCCTGACCTTTTCTCTTGCTTTTGTTTCACAGAGTCAACCGATTGTTTTTGTCGCTTTACTTATGGGCTCAACAATCTTTAATCAGATTGTTACGACAGCGCTGTATCCATGGTCTGTAGAATTTTTCCCCACGATGCTGAGAGCTACGGCCCAGGGAATGGCAACAGGGGTAAGCAGGTTAGGAGCTTTGCTCGCCTCATTTGCCTTTCCGCTCATGCAGGTTTCCTTTGGCTGGACAGGTACGGTTGAGGTAGTTTCGATTATCATGTTCGCCGGACTCATAGCGGGTATTATCCTTCGGCCGGCAGACACAAGCAACCGGTCGCTTGAAGATATCAGCATGAGTAACTAGTTGTATTATCTGTGGTTCGGTGATTGGCTATAAAGCTTATTCTAAGAAATTGATAACTATTGCAAGCAAGTTGTATTTGCCGGAGAGAGTATGTGTACCTTTTGGCAATATAATCCTACAGCGAGGTGGAAAAAATGAATGTAATCTTGGTTATTTCAGATACTTTTCGTCGGGACAACCTTTCCTGTTATGGACCGACTCAAGTCAAAACCCCCAACCTGGATAAGTTGGCTGAAAAATCCTATGTCTTTGACAATGCTTTTTTAGGTTCTTTTCCCACACTGCCTAACCGTTTGGATATCATGAGCGGACGTTTCAGCTTTATCAACTCCGAGTGGGGTGCTCTTCCCAAGGATACGGTTACCCTGCAGCAAATTCTCAGCGCTTCAGGGATAGTAACTCAAATGATTGCCGACAACCCGCACTTAATCGAAAATGGGTATAATTATGAGCGGGGATTTGATGGCTGGGAATGGATTCGAGGGCATGAATCGGATCACTGGAAGGTGACGCCGCGTGATATCGATTTGCCTGCCAATCCGGACAAATTAAGCAAGGCTCATATTACCGTAGAAAACTATTTGCGCAACACATCCTGGTGGAAGTCTGATGAAGATCATTTTGCTGCCCGGTCGGTTAAAAAAGCCTGCCAATGGCTGGAAAATGAAGGGCAGGAACTGGAAAAGTTTTTCTTGTATATTGATCTCTTTGATCCTCATGAACCCTGGGACCCATCAGAAGAATACGTTAAAATGTATGAGGATGAGTATCACGGAGAAGAGGTTATTTATCCCTATAGTGATTATTGGAAAGAGTTTCTTTCTGAGGACGAACTTAAGCATATTCAGACTCTGTACAGGGCTAAAGTTAGCATGGTCGACCGCTGGATTGGTGTGTTGCGGGATAAGATCGAAAAATTAGGTTTGGAAGAAGATACTGTCTTCATTTTTACAAGTGATCATGGGCATCTCTTCGGCGAACATGAACGTATCGGCAAGGCCTTCAATCCTCCTAAAGGCTACTATGAAGCGTTTCGCATGTATCATGAAATACGCAGTCTTCCTTTGCTTGTTCACCTCCCGGGGCAGAAAAAAAGCGAGCATCTTGAAGCACTGGTCCAATCCCCTGATTTAATGCCGACAATTCTGGAAATGACGGGTTTAGTAGCCTCGGAAACCATGAGTGGTAAAACCAATGTGCAAGCACTGCAGTGTGGTATCTTCTATACGAACGATTGGCATTTTAACCCGGAAGAGATCCATGGCAAGTCCATCATGCCGCTCCTGCGCGGAGAAACAAAACAATTGCGCGCTATTGCGGTCAGTTCCAACACGCTGATTCACCACACACCCGTTGTGGCGAAGTGTGCGGTCGTGACGGAGGATGGCTGGTGTTTGCACTATTCCGGAGATTATACGGATGAAGTACAGCAGGGGATCAAGGTTAACAGAAAACTGATTGAACTTAATCCCAAAAAAGAACGGGTAGAGCCGGCCTTGTTTTATTTGCCTGCTGACCCTAATGAGGAGCATAACCTGATCCAGGGCAACGAAAAACGGGCGCTGGCAATACACCAGCGCTATGTTCAGTGGCTTGAAGAAATAGGTACTCCCGAAGAACATCTTGCCGGCAGGCGGAAATTTGCAATAAGCGAAGATGCTAACGAATCTTAAGGATATCCGATAAATTTAACGCTCCCCGGCCTTGGTTATAAAGTATATTCTTTTTGATGAAATAGCATCCTGCGGACACTTGCGGGCAAAAAACGCTGACTTCCCCGCCTGTTGAGGGTAAACGTTCATCAGGATGGATACTGCCGTCCAAAAAAGCAGGGAGAATTCGCCCCCTGCTTTTTTGGCCCAAAAGCGAAGGTTCTTGGAAAAGGCTAAATGGGACAATGTCAAGATGCTGCGTTTGGATTATACCAATTTAAGCACGAGGAAATTCCCCTGAAACCGGATAACCGGATCAATTGTTGGAGGAGAACAGATGTCTGAAGCTTATAATTTTCTTCTAAAAGTACAAGATCTGCTGCAATCAAAGGCAGCGCCTCTAGCCGGTAAAATTAATGCTGAAAGACATATTTCTGCGCTAAAAGATACTATCTTGTCTATTGAACCATTGATGCTGCTGGGAGGATTTGCTCTGGTTTTAGCCCGAAGGCCGGTTGCGGCAAATTGGTCGCAGACGCTTATGATTCTCTATCATTTGACAATAGGGCTATTGAGTCTCTTTACAGTCATTGTCCTGGCCTACCAGCTGTGCAAGAGCTATAATCTGGATCCTGTGCTGGGAAGCAGTTCTGCTTTGCTGACGTTTCTTAGTTTAGCTGTTCCAACTGTAGCTCCCGGGCAAACGAACCCGAATGGTTTATTCCTGGCGGCAGAATTTTTGGGGGTTAAAGGCTTTTTTTCAGCAATTATTCTCGGGCTTTTGACTGTGGAAGTTGTCCGGCTTTTAGATATCAAGGGCGTTAAGGTTAGAATGCCTGAAAGTGTGCCTCCGGTCGTTGCTGTTCCGTTAAATGCCTTCATTCCGGTAATTATCAATGTTGTTCTTTTTATGAGTTTAAATAGCATCATGATGCGTTTTTGGGGAGTAGATATTCCCCAGGCCGTTCTGAACTTAATGACTCCTCTTACAAATACCATGGACAGCATGGGGATAGTTATCTTGGCAGCACTTCTCATCAACATTTTATGGTTTTTCGGCATTCATGGCGGGTCCGTTGTGCAAAGTCTGCTTATCCCCTTCCTTACCTTCAATTTCGCTGCCAATGCCCAGGCAGTGGAATTGGGAAAGCCCCTGCCTCATATTTTTTCAGGAAATTTCTTCTATACCTTCGTCAATATCGGAGGATCGGGAGCTGCTCTGAGTTTAGCTCTGGCTATGCTTATCGTGGCGCGGTCAGAGCAACTGAAAGGGATATCCAGAAACGGGTTTCTTTCGGTAATTTTCGGAATCAGTGAAACCTTTGTTTTTGGTACTCCAATTATTATGAATCCAACTCTCTTCATTCCCTTTGTAGTTCTGCCGATGTTAAATGCTGTTCTTGCTTATTTAGCGGTTGCCTTTCATCTCGTAGGCGGGGTTTATCTTTATCTGCCGGTCAATACACCGGGTCTGATTGCGGCTTTTCTCAGCACCATGGATTGGCAAGCCGTGCTCTTGTGGATGATTATCTTAGGAATTGACATTATCGTATATATTCCCTTTATCAAGAGCTATGACAGGAAGTTATTAACTAAGGAAATTGAGAACTGAACGTACCCTATTTGTTAAATCAATGAAAGGATGTAAGAAATGCTGGAAAAAAGTTTTATTAACAAACATGCCTCAGGGCTGCATGCGCGGCCCGCTGCTCTGTTGGTGCAAAAAGCAAATTCTTTCCCTTGTGAAATCAGCTTGACAAGAGGGGATAAAAGAGTCAGCGCCAGAAGCCTCCTGAGTATTATTAGCTTGGGAATCGGAGCAAATGAAAGCGTTACGGTCATTGCGGCGGGCGAAAAAGAAGCTGAAGCGATCCAGGCGATAGGAGAGTTACTGGAAGCGGGGGAATAAGGCAAAGGAGGAGGCCAATGGAATACCAAGGAATAGCCGCGGCCTCAGGTTACGTGCTGGGGCCGGCTTACGTATTGGAGGATCAACAGTTACAGATAACAAGGCAAACTATTCCGTCGGACTCTATCGAGATAGAAGTGCAGCGCTTAGAAGACAGTGTAAGCCGGGCTATTCGGGAAATTGCCGGGATCAAGGAGGCCGCCCGTCAAAGACTTGGCGAAGATGAGGCTGAAATTTTCACAGCACAAATCCTTGTCTTAGAGGACCCGGAGTACCTCGGCGCCATTAAAGAAAAAATCAGGTCGGAAAAAATGAACGCTGAAGCAGCGGTGCAAGAAATAACGGAGCAATTTTTGACTCTTTTCGCTGACTTGGATCATGAATATATCCGTGAACGAGCGGCAGATTTAAGGGATGTAAGTCATCGGCTGCTGCGCGGGTTGATGGGAATTCAGTCGCTTTCCTTGTCAGCTATGACGGAAAGAGTTATTGTAGTCGCCCATGATTTGACGCCCTCGGATACAGCTCGGCTGGACCGGAGCAAGGTTGCCGGTTTTGTTGCGGATATTGGAGGGAGGACTTCCCATTCCGCCATTATGGCTCGTACCCTGGGACTCCCGGCGGTTGTCGGTCTGCAAACTATTGCGGCTCAAGTGAAAAACGGGGATTTTCTTATTGTCGACGGTAATGCTGGAAAAGTATTTGTGAATCCCTCGGAAAATATGATTCAAACCTACCGGAACAAGCAAAATGAACTGACGGGAATTAACGAAGAGCTCAATCAGTTAATTGATAAGCCCACTCTAACCCGGGACGGAGTGCAAGTAGAGCTGGCGGCCAATATCGGGAACCCTGAAGACGCCAAGAGAGCGCTGGCGACAGGCGCTGAGGGGATCGGTTTATACCGTACAGAGTTCTTGTATATGGGGCGTAAGGACCTGCCTACAGAACAGGAACAATTTAGCGCCTATCAAAGGGTTGCCTTAATGTTCGGCCAGAAGCGGCCGGTTGTCATTCGTTCCCTGGATATCGGCGGTGACAAAGAATTACCCTACTTAAATATACCTAAGGAAATGAATCCCTTCCTCGGCTATCGGGCAATCCGGTTTTGCCTTGACCGCACCGACATTTTTAAAACTCAGTTGCGGGCTATTCTGCGGGCCAGTGCCTATGGAAATATTAAACTGATGTTCCCCATGATTGCTACTCTCCAGGAACTTCGTGCAGCCTATGAAGTTCTTGAAGCGGTTAAGCAAGATCTTAGTAAAGAAAATATCCCTTTCAATGCGGCCATGGAAGTTGGCATCATGGTGGAGATCCCGGCTGTTGCTGTTCTAGCCGAGCAATTTGCCCAGGAAGTGGATTTTTTCAGTATTGGCACGAATGACCTGGTGCAGTATACCCTGGCCGCCGACCGCTTGAATGAAAAAGTTTCCTACTTGTATCAGCCTTATAATCCCGCTGTGCTGCGCTTGATCCAGGGTGTTATTTCAGCGGCTCATCAAAAAGGCAAATGGGTTGGAATGTGCGGGGAGATGGCCGGAGATTTAACGGCGATACCCATTTTACTCGGTTTGGGGTTGGATGAATTCAGTATGAGCGCCGGTTCGCTTTTACCTGCGCGGGCTTTACTTAGCCAATTGACCCGGTCGGAGGCACGGCGAATGGCAGAAACAGTCCTAGCCTTAAACAGTGCTGAAGAAATCAAAGGCTTTGTGGAAAAGGAGATTCCCTTTATTACAAAAATCCGGAATAACTAAACGAATAATCTTCAATCGCTGCGTATAGTCCGAAAAGGGAAAGAGAAAGGAGGGACAGATTTGCAGAAAATAGCTGTTTTAACCAGCGGCGGAGATGCCCCCGGAATGAATGCGGCCATCAGAGTTGTAAGAAGAGGATTTGCCAAAAGGAGAGTAGCTCATGCCGGATACGATTTCTTTTGATGATTCCTGGGCCTTGCCTTTTCTCAGACGGGAAGAAATAAGGCAGATGCAGTCCCAGGTATCACTCGCTCATAACTTGCTCCATCAGAAAACCGGAGCAGGGAATACTTATACAGGCTGGCTGGATTGGCCTTGGGATTATGACAAGGAAGAATATGCCCGGATCAAGCAGGTAGCCCAAAGGATAATCGCTCAGTCCGAGGTCTTCCTGGTGATCGGAATTGGCGGTTCTTACCTGGGAGCGAAAGCAGCCTTGGAAATGCTGACCCCCAGCTTTTATAACCAGCTGTCCGCTGCCCAACGAAAAACTCCCCAAATCTACTTTTTAGGGCAGCAGCTTAGCTCCCCCTATCTGGCTGATCTTCTGGAGAGCTTGGAAGGCAAAGAAATTTCAGTCAACGTCATCTCCAAATCCGGGACAACCACGGAACCGGCTGTTTCCTTCCGGATCATCCGGGAGTATATGGAGCAACGATACGGCAAAAGCGGAGCCGGGGAGAGAATCTTTGCCACTACGGACCGGAAACGCGGCGCCCTGAAGCAGCTGGCCGGGGAAGAGGGGTACGAAAGCTTTGTCATACCGGATGATATCGGCGGAAGATACTCCGTGCTTACTGCCGTCGGGCTGCTGCCGATGGCTGTGGCAGGGATTGAAATTGACGAGATTATGGCGGGCGCCCAAGAGGGACATCGCTTCTATGCACAACCCATGTTGGAGGAAAATCCCTGCTATCAGTACGCGGCGATCCGTAATCTGCTGTACCGTAAAGGTAAAACCACGGAACTGCTGGTCAGCTACGAACCCTCGCTGCAGTATTTCGCCGAATGGTGGAAACAGTTGTTTGGCGAAAGCGAAGGGAAGGATCAGAAGGGGATCTTCCCAGCCGCAGTTCATTTCACCACCGACCTTCATTCCCTGGGCCAGTATATCCAGGATGGTCTGCGCAACTTGTTTGAGACCGTCGTGTTTGCCGGACAGAGCCAGGCGGAACTGGTGATTCCCAAGGATGAAAATAATTTCGACGGCCTTAATTTTCTGGCCGGCCAAAGCGTGCAGTTCGTCAATCAGCGCGCGATGGAAGGAACAGTACTGGCCCATACCGACGGTGGAGTTCCTAACCTAATGATTCGTATTCCGCAACTTAATGCTTTTTACTTTGGCCAAATGGTTTACTTCTTTGAAAAAGCCTGCGGCATCAGCGGCTATCTCCTGGGGGTCAATCCCTTTGACCAGCCCGGAGTTGAGGCGTACAAGCAGAATATGTTTGCTCTTTTAGGTAAGCCGGGGTATGAAGAAAAGAAAGCCGAGCTGGAAAAGCGAATTGCGCAATTTACATGCCAATTATGAAAAGGAGAGAATACAATTGTCCGTTAAGCCAATATTACAACCGGGAATTCCTGCGCCAGAGTTTACCTTGCCGGCGATTAACCGGAAAAGCGAAGAGATCAACAGCCGCCATCCGGCGGAAGTAAGCGTCTTTGTATTCTTTGGCTCGGAGATGACCGGGCCAATCACAGCTCAATTGGGGGATTACCAGGAACGACTCAAGGATTATGAAGTCAAAAAGGCCAGATTAATTGGCATATCGAATGCTTCCGGTGACGCTTTAGAAAACCTTGCGGAGGAAAAGCAGTTGACTTTTCCCATCCTTCACTCCGATCTGACGGGGGGACCAGCCTATAGCTATGGCGTGGTTGATGGCGGTCAGATTTTGCCGGTCGTCTTTGTCGTCGATCCGGAAGGCGTCATCCGCCGCGTCTTTGATCCGGACCCCGCTGAAGGACTTCCGAACCCGGCCATGGTACTGCGGGCCATTACCAATCTAAGCAACGCGCCTAAACCTCCAGTTATAGCAGCCGATGATTGGCGCCTGGGACCGGCGGATGCACCGATTGTCTTGATTGAATACGGCGACTACCAATGCAGTCACTGTCGCGATCTTTTTAATGTCGTTAAAGACTTAATGCCTATCTATAAGGATAAGCTGCAGTTTATTTTCCGGCATTTCCCGATGCGCCATGCCCATCCTTTGGCCATTATGGCGGCGCAAGCCGCTGAAGCGGCAGGAATACAAGGGAAGTTCTGGGAAATGCACGCTCGTATGTTCGCTGCGGATAATGACTTAGAAACAGAAAAACTGAGGGTCTATGCCCAGGAAATCGGACTGGATCCGGAACGATTCAGCGCTGATTTAACAAGCCCTGCGGTGGAAAGTGCGGTGATGGACGAGTACCGCGAAGCGACAAAACATAAGATCAAATCGCCGCCGACCTTGTTTGTTAACTCGATTCTCTTTGACGGTGCTCACACGCTGGAGAATTTAGGCCATAAAGTCGCCGGACTCCTCTCTTGCTTAGATTAGTCCTAATATAAATCAAGAAAGGAACAAGCAACATGGTTGAAAAAAAGGAACTGGAAGAACTGACCCTATTAGAAGATCGACGGTATGACTCAGAGCATGCCTGGGCGCGAATTAAAGGAGACGAAGTCTTTATTGGAATCAGTGACTTTGCTCAAGATCAGCTGGGTGACATTGTTTTCATCGAGCTGCCAAGTGTCGGGGCTGTCTTGAAAAAAGGGGATGTTTTTGGACAGGCTGAATCCGTGAAATCAGTCTCCGCGCTTTATATGCCGGTGAGCGGAGAGGTCGTGGCAGTTAATGAGAACCTGGCAGATACACCGGATACTGTGAATAAAGATCCCTATGAAGAGGGGTGGATGATAATCGTTAAACCGAATGATTTAAGCGAACTCGATGAACTTCTAACGAGCGAGGATTATCTTAACTTCCTCAAAGAATCTTAAATCTTAAAAACCAGTAAATCTTTCAAGGTTCAATATTGATGAACCCCTTTCCTACTGTTGGCTTTGCTATAGTATCAGGCCAGGTTGGAAGGGGGTTCTTCATTATAATCATTTGGCATATTCCACTCTTAAAGCGTTGGGGTATTGATATCTTCACGAAGTCTTCACTAAAACAAAACAGATCCGGCAAGAAGAATCCCTGGTCGATGTAATAGAAAATGCTAAAGATGTAAGTGAAAGCCCAGCTGACAGGGTACTATAAGATCTAGGACCAAAATACGTAAAATAGCACCAGTGCGTCTATATTTAAAGGTATTTTCCATGCTTTTCTAGAAGAAAAATACTTAATTTAAACGGCTTGGAGAATTTTGATTTTGATAGGGAGGGTGAATAATAATATGACGAGAAAGGAAAATTGCTGGAATTGTGATATAAAAGCTTTAGGTCTGTATACGCCGTGTCTCCGCCCTAAAATATAGTAACACCGTTTTTTGTCAAAAGTATGGGCTATACTTCTATGTTATTGAAGGAGAAGCCAATGATTAAATCAAAAAGTAAAGTAGTATCAATTGCGCTAATGGTCATAGCAACTGCATTTATGATTTTTGCTATTTGGACTGAAAACATGAGCATATCTACACGACCTTTTATCGTTTTGGGTTACTTGCTCCTAATGACGTTTGCAATGCTTATTTCTGGGAAGAGTAGCAACCTCAAAAAGAAATAGCGCCTGATAAAGGTTAGCTGGTGGGCAGCTATCGGACTCTTTCAATCCCGCATGATGAATATACCTATCGGATAGCCGAACCGGAAAGCTGGAGGATGAGGGGATGCGGTTATATGTGTGGGGAGTGTTGGGGAACAGAAGATGGCTAGTTTTGAAGGTTGGGGTGAAGTGGTCATGTTGGGTGCGGTTGATTAACAGTAGTTCTAATTACATTAGTATAAGCTATAATTAATAGAAGGTGGTAGAATATGCCAAGAATACTTGGTGAGAGGATTATCCTACGCGAATATAGAAAAGAAGATATTGAACATATGAGAAAATGGGTTAATGATCCTGAAGTTGTAGATTTTTTATCGGATATTTTCCTATTTCCACATACTATCAATATAACAGAGGACTTCGTTAATTCCGTGTTAAAAGGCGAGCATAAGGATTCTTGTAACCTTATAATTGCGAAAAAGGACACTGAAGAGTACTTGGGACAAATTGACCTAATTTATATAGATTGGAAAAATAGAGCTGGCGAAATAGGAATTGTATTGGGTGCTGCAGAGAATAGAGGTAAAGGTTATGGCACTGAAGCAATTAAACTTTTACAGAGATATGTTTTTAACCGGTTAAATCTAAATAGGTTGGAAATAAAAGTTCGTGATTTTAATATTCGGGCTCTTCGGTGCTACATTAAATGTGGTTTTAAAGAAGAAGGAAGACTAAGGCAGAACTTTTTTGTCAATGGGAACTACACAGATACAATTGTTCTTTCACTGCTTAAATCTGAATATGAGATGTTTTAATACAATTTCGCCTCTTCTCAAAAGAAAGTTCTCTTTGGAAGGTAGCATGTAGGTAGAGCACACCATCCGTTCCCCCCGCCAACAGCAAAAGAAATAGCCGCATAAAGACTAGCAGGTGGTCTGGTGCGCCGAAGAGTTGCGTAATGCGGAGACCTTGAATGGCTATGGAACCCAACGCCTAATGCTGCGGGCTGTCCTTACCTAACCTAACCGTGAGGATTACCGAAACAAGGGTTATGGACAAGAGGTTACGACTGAATTATTAAAATAAATAGGAAATTGGACTTTTCTAAAGCCCGACCTGGAGTAACATTTAAAAAATCGGAACGGAATTTATTTCTGGAATAAATTAGGGTTTAATAAAATTACAAAATATGTTGGAGATAAAGTGTTTACCAATGACTCTTTTGCAATATTAGAACTTGAGAAAAATTTGATCGTGTAAGGTCTTATTTCAACTCTGCCCACCGGCACCCTTGTTAACCTCAAGCAGAAATGGATGGGCGCTCTCAGCGTAACATCTTGCTCAAAGAGGTATACCGCCCGTATCATTCTTTATAAGAGAATAAACTAAAGAGGTTCTACAAGAAAATGATTTTTGATACTCTTTGGATAGATATTTCAATAATTGCCAGCATTATAGCAATTTGTATTTTGGCGTATAAGGCGAAGGCACTCACGCTTTTGGGAGCTGTTTTTGCTTTTTTCCTGACTGTTGGGCTTTATATTTCTGGTGGTATTCCTTTCTTAGCTACTTTATTAGGATTCTTTATATCCTCCAGCTTTTTTACAAAATTACGTGCAAAGGAGAAGGAAGAGCTCGAAAAGGCATTGTATGAAAAGGGAGGAAACAGAGACCATATTCAGGTCTTAGCCAACGGTGGGGCGGCATTTATCATTGCTGCAGCTTATTTCCTGATGCCTGTCAAACAGCTTTTAGTAGCTTATTTTGTAGCAATAGCGGCATGTAATGCTGATTCGTGGGCTTCGGAAATAGGTATCATGAGCAGGTCAACCCCTTTTTCCATTATAAATTTTAAACCTGTTCAAAGGGGGATATCTGGTGGGGTGACATTTCTCGGATTGTTTGCAAGTGCTTGCGGTGCTTTGTTTATTGCCGGAATATATACTATATTTATGTTTGTACGTATTCCTTTCCTCGAACTGATAAGGGATTGTACAATTATTGTGATATTTGGATTTGTCGGGGCTGTTATAGACAGTGCCTTAGGGGAGCTTTTCCAACCTGCCTACGTTGACAGCAAAGGGAAGCTCACGGAACAAAGAGCCACCGGAAGAGTGCAAAACAAGATGGTAAAAGGCTTTGAATTTTTCGGCAATGATATGGTCAATTTTATAAGCTCCCTAATGGCAGCAGGTCTTGCATATTGTATTTTAGCTTTTTTATACTGAGCTTCCTCTATACCCGCGAGAGTGGGGTTAAGAACTAAATAATTTAAACGGCTTTGCGGGAAATGTAATCCAGGGCGTGTGCTCTGGATTCACTATTATAGGCAAAAACGAGAGATGTTGAAATTTTTCCGCATGTTCGGGTGTAGTGGTATAATTTAATATCAGATGAGATATCAGATCAGATTGATATAGACAAAGCTTTTCTTTCACCATTAAACGTGTTTGATGCACATATCAGGAGGAAGACTGATGGAAATTGTCTATTTAAACTTTGAGTGAGTGGAATAGAAGCTAGCTGAATTATACGTTATCGATACCCTCTACGCCCACCACGTGCCATGCTAAGCTCAAGAAGAAATAACCACTATGATCAAGCCGAGCCAGAGGTCAAGTACCGAGATGATTCTCCGCTTCACAAAAGAAGGCCCCTTTCGAAGGTGAGTGGATGATTTGCTAGCTTATAAACACGTCTGAAAGGTACATTCAGTATTTGATTATTTTGACGCCGATGATGTTTGAGTGTTGTGGTCACGGGTGTAGGGTAAGCATAAGGAGGTTTAGGGTATGGCGATTGAAAATTGGTGTCAAAATGGTGATTAATGTGCAAGAAACGATTGATGACATATTAAAATCCAGACCAGAGCCACATTCTGGAGAAGAATTAGTGCAATTTTTAATGCAGGTTTTTAATGCCGCTGAAATTCCTGAACGTTTCGAGGATTTATCATTAAAAGATGCTGCTCTTAAGATTCTTGATCCTGGCTTTTCTCAATTTCTCCCAATAAATTTTGGCCAAAGGTTAAAAATAGTTCGGGATATCCCTTCTGAAAAATACGACTTACAATTTGTTGCATTACATATAGCCCAATTTAATGTGAATATTCGTATTGAAGTGAAATCCGCCATATTTGTTGCTTCCTTCGTAGGTGATGATGAAACAGGTGAAGTGAATCTCCGGTTTTTAAATAAATTGCGTGTTTGGTTGGGTATCTCACAAGAAGATATTGATAATCGTTCTGATCGCTTTATGAGTTACGTATATGCTTATAGTGAATTAAACAAACAAAAATTATAAACAAGATGACATGTTGAAATATCTCGGTCACATCCCGGATAATCAATCCTCCCGCGCCAACCGCCTAGCCTTCGCCTACTTCTTCACAATTACCATCACTCACTTCGGAGCCTAGATATTATGGACCGGACGCTCCGTATAACACTCCAGTAACTAATCAACCGGTGGGACATTATGCAGATGGTACAGTAATAGGTAGTTTAAACACAACTGGTATTGGTGGAGGGAGGTTAGGTACTGTTATTGATGCGAGTGGTCATGTTACCGCCTGGTTGGGGTGGTACCTTAAATCGGTATTCGGCATCTGTTTCAATAAAAGACTAGATATTCATAAACCTTTAGATCATTGGCTAGAACACTCTGTACAATGTTTTTGCTAGCGTAAAATAGCGTCAGTAAAGTACAATGCTGTTTACGCTAGCGCAAACAGCGGGGTTAGGAACTAAATAATCTAAACGGCTTTGCGGGAAATAAAAAAATGTAATGTAATCCAGGACGGATAATATACTCTGGATTTTTACTTATAGCGGGCCAGACAGGTATTAACTAGAGAGGTATAAGTCTCCAAATCTCCGTCAAAAAAAGACCACCTTTCCGCTAAGGAAAGGTGTCTTTTATTATGTGGCAAAAGGTATTATAATATTTTAAAAATTGAAATATTTAACAGGCAAACAGGAATTTATAATGGAGGTTAATAAGTGAATAAGGATAGAAACTGGACCGTTTTATTTATTGGTGGAGCTTCGGGAATAGGCAAATCAAGCATAGCTTATGAAATTGCTCGATTCTATGGCGTGAATGTCTTGGAAGTAGATGATATCCAGCTATCTGTAAAAACGGTTACAACAAAGGAAAGTTTTCCCGCAGTACATTATTGGGATACTGGCGTAAATTGGAAAGACGTTGGAGTTAATGGCAATGTAAACTGGTTGATTGATGTAAGCAAAGAAATGATTCCGGTATTGAAAGAGCTTGTAAACAGGCATATTGAAGATAAATTGTCAGTTATAATTGAGGGCGATTTTATCTATCCCGAATTTACAATATCTTTCGATAATCCAGAGGTAAAATCAATTTTTGTGAATGAACCAAACATAAATCAAATATTGCAGAATTATTTATCAAGAGAAGGTAGCGAGTTACAGCATTACAGAGCCGAAATAAGTATTGCATATGGAAAGTGGATAGCAGATACTTGTAATCAAAAGGATATTAGATTGATTGACTCAAGACCTTGGGATACTGTTTTAACGAGAGCTATAAAAAGTTTATTGTGATGCAAATGCTTTGGTTTTGCTATCTTGAGTACAAGAATTAAGCAAAATGCTGAACTCATACCTCCAAATAAGTACGCTATAATGTAATTGTCAAAACCTAGGTACTTTCGTAAATAAAAAGCCCAACCTTAAGGTTGGACCAGGATAGCTATTGTTTAGTTATCTCTTGATTTAGGATAATATTGCGCTAAGGGGAGTTGAAATAATGGACTCAATAGGAGAACAATTTATTGATCGAACAAAACATAACAAACTTGGGCCATCAGATCAGGCTTTAGGTAAGCCGAATCCACCGATTCAACTGGAATTTAATGAGACTCAACCCATCATTAAATTACCCAAACCGAGTGAAATAGTAACTGAGCCCGTGGAATTACGAAGAGTGATTGAGCAACGCAAAAGTATCAGGAATTATTCTACAGTGGCTTTAACAATTGAACAATTATCATATCTGTTATGGTGTACTCAAGGAGTCAAAACAGTCGTCCAAGGGATATCAACATTACGTAACGTTCCTTCGGCAGGAGCACGACATGCGTTTGAAACGTATTTACTGATTAATAATGTCAAAGGAATTACCCCTGGTTTATACAGATTTTTAGCGTTAGAACACAGTCTAATTAGTGTTTCGTTAGATCAATATATTTCGGACAAAGTCACAAAGGCCTGTTTTAACCAGACCTTTATCAAATCCAGTTCGGTAACTTTTATTTGGACTGTCATACCTTATAGGATGAATTGGAGATATGGAGAAAGAGGGTATCGATACTTGTATCTCGATGCAGGACATGTTTGCCAAAACTTATACCTAAGTGCCGAGTCAATAAATTGTGGAGCCTGCGCAATAGCCGCTTATTCGGATGACGAGTTGAATCAGCTACTAGGACTTGATGGAAAGGAGCAGTTTGTAATATATTTGGCAACCGTCGGTATGAAGAGATAAAAATTTTAGAAAGTAAAATGAATATAGAGGAATGATTGCCCCTCAGTGCGGTAGTACCCATGTGCCTCCCACTTCCTGAATAGCTATCTTCTCTATTTGACCGGAGGCAGCCTGGCGAAAGCGGACGATTGGTTCACCCATAGGTTCGTTGGATAATTTGAAAGTTCCCCAGTGCATAGGAATGATCCATTTGGCAGACATATCTTCAGCCATTTTCCAGGCTTGTTCGGGAGTGGCGTGCATCCTTTCGAAGGATTTAGGTGAATAGGCGCCAATGCCCATAATTGCCAAGTCTATGGGTATCCCAGCAAGTTGATGTTTAATTAGGTCTGTATACGCCGTGTCTCCACCAAAAAATATAGTGACACCGTTTTTTGACAAAAGTAAGCTATTGGCTTCCATGCTTTTGTCCCAAGGTAAACGGGCACCCCAGTGTTTCCCTTCAATCGCTTTTACATTTACTCCAGCTAACGACCTGCTGTCACCCCAGTGCATTTCTTCGATCGATTGGAATTTCATGCCCTGCCATAAGGGTAATGTATTTTTAGCAGTAACAGCGATTGTCTTTGGCGACTGTAACTGACGCAACGTTGGATAGTCGAAATGATCCGTATGGGCATGAGAGATAAGCAATAGATCGACAGGTCCAACTTGTCCGCTGTTTAAGGCAGCAGTTATATACCGTCTTGGCCCTATAGTTTGATCCCCAATGGGAGTAATACCAATACGGGAACCCAAAGCCGGATCGGCAATGATTCTTGTACCGAAAAAATTAATCAAAAAGCTGGCATGCCCAAGCCAGGCGACGGTAACCTCGTTGTCCGACCATTTTCCGGGAGTAGGGTGAAGTCTGGCTGTGGTAGTTTCATGTTCAACTTCTTCAGCTAAATGCTCAGTCAGAAGTTTACCTGCAGGTGTAAATCCTCCTGCTAAGAAAAGCGTTCCTAAGAGTCCTAACCCTAAAATTCTGCGTCGTGTGTACTTCTTATTTAATATCGAGTTCAAATGAAATCACTCTCCACAGGGTTATTCGTCATGAGACCGCCTATTCCTCTAATACAAAACGGAAGGGTGAAAGTGAAGAGAAGATAGGAGTGAACTATATTGAATTTAAACCTAGAGTCTAAGGTCGTGCTGGTTACTGGCGGAAGTAAGGGGATTGGCCTGGCCTGTGCAAAAGCCTTCCTCGCTGAAGGAGCGAGAGTCGCTATAGTCTCACGTGCGCGCGAAAATTTAGATGCAGCCCAGCTTTATTTGGAAGGCGAGGACTTTTCCGTTTACACTTGCCCTGCTAATCTGACAGAAGCAAGTGAAGCAGAGCTTATGGCCGGAATGGTAGAAAACCATTTAGGTCCTATTGACATTCTAATAAATAGCGCAGGAGCAGCGAAGCGTTATCCAATACAAGAATTAAATTCTCAGGCTTGGCGGGATGCCATGGATGCTAAATTTTTCACATATACAAATGCAGCTGACGCAGTCGGACGCCGTATGGTTGGCCGGAAGCAAGGAGCAATTGTCAATATTATCGGCTTAGGCGGAAAAGTTGCCTCGTCCTTACATTTACCGGGTGGAGCAGCTAATTCTGCTCTAATGCTTGTCACGGTTGGCCTAGCTCAAGCATATGGGCGTGAAGGAGTAAGAGTTAACGCCATTAACCCGAATACTACGACGGGCGAACGGACCAATGTCAAAATCAGCCTGGAAGCTAATCTACGTAATATTAGTGAATCTCAAGTTCTGGCAGAGCATCAGGCACAGATCCCAATGGGACGTTATGCGACTCCGGAGGAAATAGCTAATGTGGCTCTATTTCTAGCCTCCGATAAGGCAAGCTATGTGACTGGAGCAATAATTCCCATGGATGGGGGACTTTATCCTATTATTTAACCTCAAAGATCGTTGGACTTGCTCCCGGTACCCACGGAGAGAACCGAAGGCGGTTGGAGGGTGAAGGACGTTAGGCAACAGTAAAATTGATTTCATAGAATAGGTGGTCATAGTAATGGATGGAAATAATCGAGCAAATATCACGCGCGGTACACACGTTTTGATAGTACAAAAACAAGATCAGAGAACGGAAAAATTAACTGAAGGTGTTGTTAAAGACATTCTGACTAATTCGCCTACTCATCCTCACGGAATAAAAGTTCGCCTTGAGAGTGGAATAGTGGGTCGAGTAAAGCGCATTCTCCCTTAAACGTTAACTGATTGCCGCATCTATTTTGTGGGGGAAGATAGAGCCGATCCAGGTTGGCAAATCCTCTTATGAGAGGGAAATCGGCTGATTTATAGTATATCGGCTTGAATTAATTAAGTTCCAAGATTTAATATCCAACGGTTAAAATTTCTGTAGTTTAAAACCTGGGTATTTCTCTATTTCAGAAAATTACTATGGAGAGTAATGCTCCGGCAATAATCCATAAAGTATCAATTTTCAATTTTAGTAAATTGATGTGTACCCCATGTCAAGGACAATTTGGGTTTTTGGAATTCCACCTAAATAACAAACTAATTTATCTTCTACGCATATCCTTTTCAAATCTGAAAAAGTATTCTGCTCCGGCAATATCCTCACGCGGTGTGTGCGGATCAAGGTGACGGGGATTGTAAAACTCAACGATATTGAATCCACATTTATTGACATAAAAATGAATATTCCGCTTTTCAAAATAAGGGGTATGCGTTTCCCATATCTCGGTTTCAGGGTGAAGCTGTTCAATGGATTTCCAGGCCGCAAGCCCAACACCACGGCCATGACCGTTCGGATTCACAAATAGTAAATCAAGCGAATTGTGTTGAGTTGAGGGATGAATCACAATTACCGTACCTCCGACAATCTGACCATCCAGCACAATATGGTAGGTTTCAGCACCTGGTGCATCCATAGATTTTTCAATATCTTCTTTGGGAATTACCTCACCTGCCGATTCGCCAAACTCCTTTACTACAGCAACAGTAAATGCTGCTTGCAAAGCATTTATAAAATTAGCACGCTCGTTCTCATTGATGGGAACAAGCGAAATTTTTATATCCGATATGTTATTCATCGTATTTTCTCCAAATCTCCATTGCTCTTAACGGATAATGTGAATAATCTGCAGTATAAAACTGCCCGACAAATTCCTATGTTCCTGTCCAAAATAATATCATAACTGAGTCAATTTCAGAAAGCGAGACTCCCAGAATCTGTTTAACCTTTTTAGTTGAAACTTATGCGGCAAGCTTTTTTGATTTTTTTAAACGATCTACAGCAATTTGAAGTAGCAAACCTGGTCAATTCCGTCAACTTCATAGCAACGGTGTGGTCTTACCTGCCGAACCGGGAAACTGCCGGCGCGATATAAACTCAGTTATTTAATTTCTTAATAATATCAGATAATAGCGCAACAACGTTGTTGATTATATCAGGTTCCAAATGCCCATATCCAATAAGCAGCTTGCTTTGACGCCATAGCTGCAATTCACTTTTCCGGTTCAATTCAATTCCTAACATAACCCCTCCAACTGGCTCTGTAAAAATCAGGGTATACTGGCTCTTTAACAGAACCAGTTGTATGGGTAAAATTATACCATCACATTAAACTCAAATATGAGCTGAATGCTTGTAGATGGTTTTTGCTGAAGATATAGCTGAAGAAAAGGAAAAGTCCAGCCTGGAATTCTTAAAACAGGACTTAAGTCCTACTTTAATTCTCAGGGAACTCTCAGTTTTGATTGTTAGACTATGTTTGAAGATAAAGTTAGTCGATAATCAGAAAGGAAGATGTTTAATGCGTAATTTGAAAGTTTTACTGACCTCGGGATTGGTGATAGGTTCCTGCCTGTTTTCTGCCTTGCCAGCTATGGCTGATACAACGGCACCAGTCGCGCCTACTCTTAATTCCAACTCCACATATTGGACACAGATCAAGGCACTGCGCCAAACGGACAAAGGTTTAAGTGATACGTTACAAGGGTTAAGACAAAATATTCAAGCCCAACGTAAGACAGATTGGACTCAAAAGAATTATACTGTGCTATTAAATGTAAAAAATGACCAAATTTCAATGGTGAATGATTACACCACAGCACTTACTGACAGGTTAACTCTAAGAAAAGATGAGCTCCAGTTGGACATTGATCGTCAGGCCAAAAACAAAACGAATATAACCACAGACTTGCAAAACATCATCACCGATTTAAATAATCAAATCAGCGCCAGAAATCAGCTAATAACGGATGCTCAAAAGATCCTGGTGGATTTGGGCGGAAGTACTGTCAGTACCTCAACAGCTACAGTCCAATAGAGAAAAATCTGAACGATATCCTTTTTAGTTGATGGCATCCATTACTGGCACTCCGTTTGGGAGAACAATTGACTTGCAATCCAGCCAATAGAGAACTATCTGTCCTACCCCGGATAACCACCGGGCGTAGGATATTTTTTACCACTGATATGTCCGGTGCCAACCCGCAAATCGCCGCTAAGTTGCATACTTGTACAGCATCAGGATTAAAATGGTTAAATCTTAAGAACCATGATAAGGTATTCTTTGGAGACCGCATTTATCAGGAGATTTTGTTGCACCTGTTACGTGAAATTGCCAATCCGGCACAACACTAACTAAGATGCTGTATGATGAAGAATGCGGCACGGTCTAAGGCTTGATCGGCTTCATCAAGGATACCGGCGAACGCTTGGAAAACATGTGGGACATCGGCAGTCACGTCGAGGATCACGTCCACGTCTGCTGCTCGTGCGCGCTCTGCCATCCGCGCAGAGTCGTCAAGAAGTACCTCATTGGTTCCGACTTGAAGCAGAAGCGGTGGGAATCCCGCAAGATTGGCAAATCGAGCAGGACTCAGGAGTTCCTGATTCGGGTCCTGTCCGGAGAGGTACATTGCTGTTGTGTAAGCAAGGTTCTTACGAGTGAAGAACGGATCGATCCCGGCTTTGCTATCTATGCTCGCTCCGGAGAGTGTCTTATCTAAACTTGGCGAGAACGCCACAACCGCTGCGGGCATTGGCAAACCAGCATCCTGTGCCATGAGGCACGTTGAGACAGCGATACCGCCGCCGGCAGAGTCACCGGCGAACGCAATGGACTTTGCCTCAACACCGGTCTCCAAGAGTGCGCGATAGGCTGAAAGCGCATCGTTCAGTGCCGCCGGGAACGGGTGTTCCGGAGCAAGGCGATAATCGAGCGAGACAGACCGGATACTGGTCCTGCTTACGAGGTTCCCGGTGAGGGACATGGCGGTCTCGGGGGAACCGAATACATATCCACCGCCATGGAAATAGAGAATTATTCCCAAACGAGCATCCTGTGCGGGCTCGACGAGCAAACCGGGCCGATTACCGAGAGCCGTCTGAGTGATTCGCACGTCTGTAGGTACTTTCATCGCCGTCATCATGGCAGCGAAATCCGCGCGCATCTTCTCGACGGTTTTTGGTTTGGAAGTTTGAGGGCGCCGTAGCATTTCATTTACTGCTTTACGTTGTTCTCTACTCATAATGATATTCTCCTGTTCTAATTGTTTTATTTTTAGTATAAAATAAAATCATGACAGAACATGTCACTATTATTTAGGGAGTGAACTGAATGGGCAAGTCGAGGCGCCTGATTGAATTAATGATGGCGGTTAATCGGAAACGACAATTCACGGTCAAAGAGCTTGCTGAAGAATTTGGCGTATCTACCAGAACCATGCTGCGCGATTTGCAGGAATTGAGTGGAATGGGTGTGCCTTTATACTCCCAGGTTGGCGCAGGAGGGGGATACAGAGTACTTACAGAGCGCAACCTCCCACCTATTTCGTTTACAGAGAACGAGGCGTTCTCAATATTCTTTGCTTGCCACGCACTTAGACACTATAGTTCATTGCCCTTTAAAGCATCTGCAGACTCTGCTCTCCGAAAATTTTTCGCGTATTTACCAGACGACATGAAAGAGCAAATAGATGAGATACGGCATCGAGTTGACTTCTTTACGCATAAGCGCCCACAACGAGCGGGATATCTTGAGATATTGCTCCAAGCATCCATTGAAAGGCTACCCGTGACCATCAATTATGGTGTTCGGACAGATGAAACCACACTCAGAACTGTTCAACCTATTGGAATATACGCGCATGAGGGATATTGGTTTTGCCCGGCATACTGCTATCTGCGAAATGCCTACCGCTTGTTCCGAGTGGATCGGATATGGTCAGCCGCTTTAGCCGATGTTGAAACGATATCGGCCCCAGTCGATGTTTGCGAGGTAAATTTATCGAACTTTGGCCTTCATTTTCAAAGCGAACTTGAAAGTGTCGATGTTAAAGTGAAATTATCGGCAAAAGGAATTGAGCTATTCAGCGATAAGAGTTGGTTGTTCCCTTGGGGGAACGTCATTGTTTCTGATGAGGGGATAGGTATACTTAAGGTAGGTATTCTTGCCTCAGAAATACCATTTTTCGCTGAATACTTTTTTTCGTTTGGGGCAGAGGCGATTGTGCTTCAACCGGAAGAACTTAGAGAAGCTGTCAGAGCGAAGTTGGTTCAGACTTTGGAAAAGTATGATACCCCACAATGCTAGTCTTCAAGGAATTGGAAACTGAAAATATCTATGAGAAGGAGGGAGGAGTATTAATAAAGCCTAGTCAGAATGGAATTGTCCCTATGAGAATCTCCAGTTCATTGAAGAACGTAGAATAGTAAAAAAATGTGACAGTTGCAAGGATCTTCGTGACGCCGGCAGAAATCCGGCCTGCGTAGATGCCTGTACCATGCGCATCGAGGAAACCTTCCGGAGAATTCACCTTTTGCAGATTATGAAGATGAAGAAGTCCCGTTTCAATGTCTATATTATTGAGCGGGTTTTATTTGCATGATTTTTGCCAGGCTAGAATTTTAGTTAGGTACCTTGACATATTGCGGGATTCCAGTATAATAGAATATAGATAGGTACCTATATAATATTGGGGAGAATTATTGTGGCTGAATATAGTAACGAACAGAAGCAAAAAGATCTCGTAATTTCATTTGATGAGTTGTTGTTTACCTTGAGTCAGTTCATCAGGCTTTACCAGAAGGGGATGTATCGTGCCAGGCTGCCGTATGTGCCTTACCGGGGCCAAAACAGGGTCTTGAACATTATTGCAGACAACGACGGCTTGAATCAGAAAGAGCTTGCCGAGCTTCTGGATATTCGCTCCGCATCCATGTCCGAACTTTTGAACAAGCTGGAGCGGTCAAGCCTGATTACGCGGGAAAAGGATGAAGCAGACAAACGCATCACACATGTTTTTTTGTCGGATGAGGGACGTAAACTTGCAAACAGTTCACAAAGCCAGGGAGATTTTGCGGAAATGCTCTTTGGAAGCTTGCCCGATGAGGAAAAGCACATGTTCTATACCATCATGAAGAAACTTTGCGCTGTCTTTGAAGCGCAGGCACTCCTTGAGGGTGAAGATTCAGAAGAGTCTTTGCCTCCGCATTTGAGGGATGGACATATGCCGCCTCATCCGCCGGAGACCCGCCCGCTTCCGCCTCATTTACGGAAAGGCTCTGCATCCGGGCCACCGGAAAAAGGCCCGTTGCAGCCTTATTGGAAAAAATGACTTATACAACCGGATAAAGTCCATGGCTTGAAAGCCGCAGACCGATCTGACTTTTTGGGCTGTACAACGTATAGCCTGGTATTTGTATGCCTTTTTTAGAAATTATAATAGTTAAAGGAGGGTATAACATTTAATACGTTTTATCGATTTTTTTCGTTTTTAACTCATATTGGAGGGCTTATGGTCGGGATATGGAAAAAATTCTTACATGAGATTACAGGCCATGCTCTCTTTTCGATTTCCTTGACCGCTGCAGTTGTTACTTCCTTTTTCAACATCCCCAGATGGGGTTATATAGATGTTAAAGTGCTTGTCTGTTTGTTTGAGCTGATGCTGATCGTAAAAGCATTGGAAGAATACGGGCTTCTCGGACACGTCGCTGTAAAAATTGTGAACTGCTGCAAGAACGAAAGACGGCTGACGGCGGCTCTGTGTGTCATTACTTTTCTGCTTTCAATGTTTACCACCAACGACGTCGCGGTCCTGACGATTGTCCCAATCCTAGTCGCAATCTCCAGGACGTGCGGCCTTTCCGTCACCTTTCCATGTGTTCTGACAACCATCGCTGCGAATCTAGGAAGCAGCGCAACTCCGATAGGTAATCCACAGAACCTTTACATTTTTTCGTTCTACAAGATGAGTCCGGTATCTTTTTTCAGAGAGTCCGTCCCTCTATGCCTTGTGAGTTTGCTTCTGCTGATGGCGTCAACCCTGTTTATCCGCCCGAAAAAAATCCGGGCCGAGCTTAGCATTGCGCCTGTGACCGAAAAAAAGAGGGTAGCGGCATTCCTTCTGTTGTCGGTACCGGTGATTGTCGGTATCTTTGGTCTGATTCCCTACGCGATTACTTTTGTGTTCGTGCTGCTCGCTGCAATAATTATAAACAGATCAATGCTCCGCAAACTGGATTACCGACTTCTGCTGACCTTTTTGTTGCTATTTGTTGCCGTAGGCAACATCTCCCATATTCCGGTGCTGAAAGAACAAATAGCAGCTCTGGAAACCACTCCTTTAAAAACATACGTATCTGCTCTTTTCCTGAGCCAGATCATCAGTAATGTTCCCAGTACGGTCATGCTTGCACCGTTTACAGTTTATGCGTATGCATTGTTTTATGGCGCCAATATTGGCGGGCTTGGTACTCCCATTGCTTCACTTGCCAGCGTCATTGCGTTTTCGCTGTTCTATCAAGTCTTTCCTCATAAAAAGCTTCAATTTATTGGCACTTTCCTGTTATGTAATGTCATCATGCTTTTTGTCTTAAGCGTTGTGTTTGCTAGTGTCCTAGTGCAGGTTTAATACTCAAATCCCACCCCGGCCGTCAAATTGCAAACAAGCCGATTAAACGGTCGGTCAATCGGAAGCGCCGGCCTCCCAGAACAAAAAGTTGCGGAACTGCACCGTATAATTTAGTGGAGAATCATTAAAATTCAAAGATAGGTTGAATAATGATGAAAATAGATTATTATAAATACCATGCATTGGGTAATGACTACATAGTAATTGACCCAAATAAAACTAGAATTAATCTTAGCGCAGAAAACATTAAATTAATTTGTCATCGGAATTTTGGAATAGGTTCTGACGGTATTTTATATGGACCATTCTTTGAAGGCGAAAGTCTAAAACTTAGAATTTTGAATCCTGATGGTAGTGAAGCAGAGAAAAGTGGCAATGGAATCAGGATTTTCTCAAGGTATCTATTTGACCAGGGTTATATTAAGACAAATTAAAATTCTTTCAGATGGACATGTTTACATGACTGGAACTGTTTCCAGCGTTGCGACCGGTAATTTTTCTGAGAAATTGTGGCAGAACCTGGAGTGAGGATGTTACGAAACACATGCTGTTGTCCCCCAGAGGCTTTCACATGAGGTTAGTCGGTTGTCTTACATTGCAATGTGGGGGTGATAATTTCCCAGAAATATATATGAAGCGCACAACGTGAGCACACAAGGAAGGTGTATAATTAAATGAAAATTGAGATTACTGATGAAATTAAAGAACAAGATAAAAATATTATTTTTCAAGGCTTAGTAGACTATAATTTAGCGAGAATTGAAGACAAAAACCCCAAGGATTTAGGCGTTTATTTACAAGATGAAGCAGGTAAAAAAGTTGCTGGTCTAATTGGCATTACACATGGCAATTGGTTGTTTGTAAAATTTCTGTGGGTAAGTGAGGAATTAAGGAGACAAAACGTTGGAAGCAATATTTTAAATCAGGCGGAAAAAACAGCGAAAGAGCGTGGGTGTAAGTATTCATTTTTGGATACTTTTAGTTTTCAAGCACCTGAATTTTATAAAAAGCATGGATACAAGGAAGTGTTTGCATTAGAAAACTATCCTGTCACAGGAAAACGTTATTATTTTACTAAAACTCTTTAAACAAAGGCTAAAGAAGACCCCCTTGCCAAGCTCAAGAAGGTTTAGTAAGCGGGGGCGAACTAGAATTTGCTAAATTCATTATCCGGGATATTGAGGTATAAGAGGCGATTCTATGCTAGTAAAAATGATTTCAGAAGCAAAGTCGGATGATAACTATATCAAGAATGTAAGATTTGAAAATGAAGTTCTTACAGATGCCGATATTTCAAAGATGGAATTTGAGTCAGTACAGTTTGACAAGTGTCAATTTATTAATTGCAATTTTTCACGTACCAGCTTTTATAACGTAACCTTTATGAATTCCGATTTCTCAAACTGTAGCTTTGAAGATAGCTATTGGAAGAAATCAAAGATATCGGAAAGCAAAGGCGAGGGCAGTAACTTTAGTCAAAGTCATTTCAAAGAGGCAGTGTTATCCAATTGTTCATTACGTTACGCCAATTACACAGGATCAGTATGGGAGGAAAACTGTACGATCAGTGATTGTAGCCTTAAAGAAGCATTTCTATCAGAGGTAAAGTTCAAAAAAGTTAAGCTAAAAGCGGTTGATTTTCAGAGTGCGGATTTTTTTAAAACTCCTCTTAAAGGAATTGACCTATCAGATTGTATAATTGAGGGGATTACCTTATCTGATACCTTCAGCGAACTTAAGGATGCAAAGATAAATGTCATGCAAGCTGTTGATATAGTACAGATTTTGGGAGTAAAAATTATTTAGCCCCTACTTTAAGCAGATGATTATTTTCAAGATTTTTTTAAAATCCAGAAGGGAATTAAGGAAATATATGGAATTATTAAAAGGCGATTATTTGAGGCCGAAGCGGGTCACCTATACCAACATGCCTTTTGCGGAGTAGTGCTATCAATATAAAGGGGGAATGTTAGTGGAAAAAGATAAGAAGATTGCGGTTTTAATTGATGCTGATAATGTATCCGACAAATATATAAAGTATATTTTTGATGAAATTTCCAACCACGGGACACCTACATACAAGCGAATTTATGGAGATTGGACAAAGCCTCAACTTGCAACATGGAAAACGGTTCTGCTTAATTATTCTATTACCCCAATTCAGCAATATAGCTATACAACCGGTAAAAATGCTACCGATTCAGCCTTAATAATCGATGCCATGGATATTCTATATTCAAATAATGTAGACGGTTTTTGTATTGTTTCAAGTGATAGCGATTTTACTAAGTTGGCTGCCCGGCTAAGAGAGGCCGGAATGTATGTTATCGGTATGGGTGAAAAGAAAACGCCTTTGCCTTTCATTGCGGCCTGTGAAAAATTTAAATATCTTGAAGTCTTAATGCCGATTCCAATAGATTCTGATAAATCGGATACCTATAGTGTATTGGAAAAGAATAATACCCCTCGAGAAGATATAGCGAATATAGGAAAGTTGATCGAATCGATAAAAGTTATCATAACGGAGAGTTCAGACGAAGATGGTTGGGCTTTTTTGGGCGAAGTTGGAAACAGGCTCAGTAAGCGTTACCCGGATTTTGACACAAGGAACTTTGGCTACCTAAAGTTAACTCCCTTTATCTCGTCCCTAAAGCAATTCGAAATCCAGTCACGAAAAACGAGTAATCCACACATTACTCATCACTATATCAGAAATCGGTGACCAATCAGGTTTGAGTGCTTTATAATTTCAATTGACTCGATGGGGAATTCAAGAAACTGATACGGAAACTGCCCCAAAAAGATACATTGTCAAAAAACAGTAAAGGGCCGACGTTTTGAAGAAAATGTCGCCCTTTACTGTTTGCAAAGAAGCGGGAGTCTTAGAGCGGATTAGTCAGCGGATAAATGATTTCATTTCTTTTAGGTGTAGCTATATTTGTTGACTTCATGATAAAATAATGATATTTTTATGATAAAGAAATGCGAAAAGGTGAGAGGCATGATCCATATCAGACCTGTTTCAGATTTAAGAAATAAATTTCCGGAAATTGAGAATTTGGTTATTAAAGAAGGGCAGCCAGTTTATCTAACGAAAAATGGTTATGGCTCTATGGTTGTAATGAGTTTGGAAAAGTATGCCGAACTAACGGATGATCTGGAAATGAAACTTGATGAAGCAGATAAAGAGGCGGATTCAACGGATGTTCGATACACTCATGATGAGATTTTCTCAAAGGTGAAGGCGAGAATTGATGACGGAAGGTAGGTATTCGTTAAGATATATTCCCAGATTTGAAGCCGATTTTAATGAAATTGTAGACTATTTAGTATTTAAGCTACATAATCCGGATGCTGCAAAAAGGCTTATCAATAAAATCGAAATTTCAATTGCCGAACGATTAAGCTGTCCATTATCATTCGAACCGTTTCAATCAAATCGGAAAAGGAGAAATCCGTATTATCGGATTTACGTAGATAATTTTACTATCTTCTATGTCGTTATTGACAATGTGATGGAAGTCAGAAGAATTCTGTATAGAAGCAGGGATATAGCTAATTTGATTGAATAATTGTTTTGGACCGCTACGCAGCGGTTTATTTTATCCAAATTCAAAGATCCCTTCGAATTTAGGATAGGTTTGTAATTTGGGAATGTTCCCAAAAACAGGGTCAAAAACCACTACATATAGTGTGTTTCATAGATGACAAAGAGCGTTGGAGGAATGTGGTCTCCAAAACGGGAATTTCATAAGAAAATAAACAAAGGAATCAAGATAGCTAAGCTTGATTCCTTTGTTTATTTTCCTGAATGCCCTGACAACTCAAACACGTTAATGGACTGGGATTTCCTGGAACTCTGCACAATTGGCTCCGACGTTGCTCATTTGCCTGAGGGAGTGGATCGGAAAAGCAGCTTGCCGTTCATAAGTTATTCATAATTAATTCACAGGATGTTCAAAAGGCAACGTCATAATAAATATCAGCAAGAGGTTATGAACTGGTAAGATTAAGGGGGAATAAACAATGAAGAAGTTCAATAAAAAAATTTCACTACTCCTGGGAACGGCGGTTTTAGCTGTTGGACTCATGGCTATTCCGGCGATGGCTGATACAACGAATCAATCAGCAGCGAGTCAGGCACCAACGACCACACCTCCAACCTGGACTGTTCCATATGGCCATGGTATGATGAGTGGATTTGGAGGCTATGATTTTAACGGCAGCGGTAGCAACAATAATAGCGATAACAGCAATAATAACAGCTATGGTCCCGGCTATGGGTCTGGATCTGGGTCCGGATACGGCTTTGGTATGATGGGGGGCTACGGAGGGTATGGAATGATGGGCGGCTATGGTGGCTACGGAATGATGTGGTAAACTCTTGTAACATAGTCTCATTCTGCTCGTAAAACTACTCCTCTAAAGTTTCCTACTTATATGAATCCGACTTTCAAACTATAAGAAATTATTCCGCTAAGAAGGTGTGAAGTCTATGATGGGATTTGGTTACGGCAATTGGGGCCCGGGATATTGCTATGGATATGGTTCAGCTTTCGCCTCTGGTTTGGGTGGTGGCTATTGGTGGACGAGTCTTATAGGGTTAAGTATGCAATTACTTTCCTGGTTATTGATAATTGCCGTAGGGATTATTTTATTTCGCTGGCTTGGCAGGAGGATTCCCACAATTGGCTATAAGAACAGCAATGCCCTGAACATTGTAAATGAGCGCTATGCCCGCGGTGAAATAAACACAGACGAATACTTAAGCCTTAAAAAGGATCTTTCTCAAATAAATTAAAGGGTTTTAGCAATATGGCTGAATTCCCTTGCCCGTCATAAGGGCCCTTCTCTTACTTAATAAAGGTGAGAGAAGGGCTCTTGTGTTAGGGATTATAGAGGCGAAAGGGGAGCAGTGATAACCCGGGTTATTATTTGCGAAAAGAGAGTTGTCCTAAGCTTCTTCACTAAAATTCAGGTGTTGAATACTAGAGGGAATGCTTGCTTGAAAGAATTCATATTGTTGATCTTTAAGAAAGAAAAGCTATTTTATAATATAATTCTTTGGACATAAAACTCTTTGTTGGTTAACAAAGAGACTGAGGAGACAAAGAGAGAAGTTTCCGCCTCAAATTTAAAAACCGGAGATGTTGTTTTGGTTCAGAATGATTTGTTTGAGGTTGAACCTTCAACTCAGAACCAAAAAAGTACCCCCCAAGAAATTGTTAATTTCATGGGGGGTAGACTATTTTTCAATAGTTACCTTTTGGGGCAGTTGAACAATAAATTCCGTCTCTTCCCCAAGATGACTCCTTACATTTATTGTACCTTGATGGAGAAGGGTAATCTGCCGGACTAAAGAAAGTCCAATGCCTGTTCCTCCGGTTTCACGTGTTCGGGATTTATCAGTCCTGTAAAATCGCTCGAAGATGAAAGGAAGGTCTTTTTCCGCAATGCCTTCACCGGTATTTTTGATTTTAACGGTTGCAAAATCCGCCGCCGGGTTCAAGGTGATGCTTACTTGCCCTCCAACATTAGCATAGCGATAGGCATTGTGAAGAAGATTGTAAAAAAGTCTGGTCAAGAGACGTTCGTCTCCCTGAATTGGTACGGGTTTGGGCGGAGCGTTCCAATTCAGGGTTAATTGTTTTTCTTGAAGCAGAGGATAGAAGCTATGCGCTACTTTATCTATGAGATGTTTCAAGTCTACAGTTGTGAAGATGGGTTTTAAAGCCCCGATTTCGGCGACATTCAAGTCTTTTAAGTCACTGGCCAGGTCAACCAAGCGGTCAATTTCCTCATGGATCGAGGAAAGATTTTCTTGATCCGCGGGTAAGACATTATCTTGGAACGCTTCGATATAGCCTTTGATGGAAGTCAGAGGAGTTCGCAGTTCGTGGGCGATGTCGGCAGTAAACTGTTTGCGCACTGTTTCCTGGCGTTTTAAATTATTGGCCATGACGTTAAAAGCTGCGGCCAATTGCCCGACTTCGTCGTTAGTCTGAACTGTAACACGCTCGTCGAGATGTCCCCGGCCTATGCGATCCGTGGCAGAGATCAGGCGTTTCAGGGGTGCCACAAGACGACGGCTTGTAAAATAGCTAAGGATTATCCCAAACACAAGCGCCAGGCCTCCGGCAAGCAGCAAAGAGTATAAGACTGAGGACTGGAATTGAACATCTTGAGGGTTAAGAATAGGAGCAGATGAAGGGTAGCGTACGAGAGCCGTTGCTATAACTCCTTGAGAGCCGGAAACCGTTAAGGTTTTTGTTTTCCAGCTTGTAACGGCCTGAGAGGACATACTCATACCCATCATTCCACTTTGACTGTTCATCATATCCATCATATTATTTAAGGTAGCAATCAGCTTGCCGTCGGGATCGGTTAGGGTCACTGTCGTTCCCGCCGGAAGGGATAGACTAAGTTCATGGAGCGATGCCGAATCCCAGTTCCCTTTGCTTTCATACACTGCACTTAAACGAGTGGGCAGTTGTTCGATAACCGTTTCATTCGTCTTGGTCAAGTAATTGCTGAATTCTTGATGGAAGACAAGATTAACGGCAAGAATGCTGAAGATTAACGTTATAAGTATAATGACAAGAGTAGACAGAAATAACTTTTGGCGCATGTCATCCTCCCGCACTTGGATTGAATTTGTAGCCGACCCCATAAACCGTCATGATAATTTGCGGATCACTCGGAGTGGCTTCGATTTTTTGGCGTATTTTTTTGATGTGGGCATCAATGACCCGGTCATCGCCTTCAAAGTCGTGGCCCTGGACAATTTCAACCAGCTGGCCTCGAGAGTAAACTCGTCCGGGGTGCTTAGCTAATACTCCAAGGATTTTAAATTCAGTAGGGGTTAACGGAACTACTTGATCATTAAGCCGGGTCTCATGTTGAATATTATCTATCGTTAGACCGTTGTCATAAGAAATGACGTCCGCCAGGGGTGACGTGTCATTATTGGCCCGGCGCAGAACTGCCCGGACACGGGCAACCACTTCACGCGGACTGAAGGGCTTTGTGATGTAATCGTCCGCACCGATACTCAGACCTTGAATGCGATCCTCTTCTTCGACTTTGGCAGTGAGCATAATAATAGGAACAGAAGAGAGTTTGCGAATTTCACGGCATATTTCTGTCCCGGACATACCGGGTAACATTAAATCCAGAATGACAAGGTCATAAGAATTCTCCTTAAACATGGTTAAAGCGATTAAACCGTTCAAGGCCGTACTGACTTGAAATCCTTCTTGCTGCAGGTAGGCCTTGAGTACGGAAGTGATTTTCTTTTCGTCATCAACCAGTAAAATTTTCATAGATTGCCTCACTCCTAACTTAAAGAAACTCTTAATTATTATACAGTGAAAGATCAATTATCAGCAATCTTTCCTAACAAGGTGAGTTGCCGGTGAATTAAACTCTCTACTTAGACTCGCTTTGGGAAGCATAACAAATCTAATACGAAAATTTTATCAATAAGTTATGAAAAACTTATGAATTTGAGGCGGTTTTTAAGCAAACAATTCCCCTCATAAATAAGAGTGAGAAACCACTCTTATTTATGAGGGGAATTGTTTTGTAGTTTGATTTAGAATAAAGAACTCTTCCGAACCAGCGGGAACATGTTGAATTACATATAAATATCACTTTGAGAAAATAATATAACTGAGATAAATTTTTAATTTAGTAAAGTTTAATCTGTACAGTGCTCTAGAGCGGCAGTTTGTGGAGGTAATGGATGAATAAATATAGTAGAATAATATTAGGTCTTATTGTATTTATAGCTATTTTATCAATACCTGTTATTTATGAGTGGGGAAAAACAGATAAAGGACCTTTAATAAATCTAAATACACCGGGTATTCTAAAACTTGCGAATAAACAATGTGTTGAACCGGCGGAATGGATGAGAGCTAATCACATGCAATTGCTTCTGAAGTGGAGAGACGAAATGGTCCGTCAAGGCAAAACCGTGTATGTGAATAGTCAAGGTCAGTCCTTTGAAATTAGCCTCAATACATGCCTGAAATGCCATACAGATCCGTCGAAAAGTCAATCAGATCAGTTCTGCGTATCCTGTCATACGTATGTAGGAGTAAAACCAACCTGTTGGAGCTGCCATGACTGGCCGCAAGCTTATAAACAAACTGATTGAGGATGCACAAGACATCCTCTATGAAGATTTGCAGCAGCGAAATAGACTCCGCTGAATTAAGAGGGATTTTGGACATTGTTTTGTGATAAATGTTGTTATAAATTAGGATTCAGGTGTTGAAACTGTAAGAACAGCTATAGTTTTTCCATCTGACTTTAGAGGTATATAGACATTTAAATAACCGCTGCTGAGCGTACTAGCGGAGGCCCCGCTTGCCATCACTTTTCCGACCGCAGCCGGAGTGGGATAATTTAGAACTCTTGATGCGCCTTGTTTTACGCTGGTTGAAATCCTTTGATTACCAACAAAAATCGATACACCCATCGTTCCTGTAAACTGATTTTCGAGACCATCAACTATCTTATAATTGCCATTTTCGGTGTAAGTCCCTTTACTTAAGGTTGTTCCCGCAACGTTCCAATCGCCGGGGTAAGTTTTAGTGAGGAAATTATTAATTTTAGTTTCAGCAGCAACGATAGTTTCCTTATTTCCTGGTTGTGTTGATGTTTCCGCTGGGTGCCCATCCGTTAATTGAGATGTTCCTGTTGAGGAGAGTGTTGTTGGTTGAACTTGAGGTTCCTTGGAACATCCAGTAATAGAAATCAGCAGCAGGACCAAAATTATTGTCCTAAAAAACCATTTCACCATTATTTTCCTCCTTGTATTTTTATAGTGTATTATTATAAAAAAACCGCTAACTTATTCAAACGGAATAAGTATTTAAGAACTACGATGGGGCATCGTTGATGATTAAGTTCCAGACGGGTAAAATTGTCCTTACCGGCGCTTTTTAGGCAGGCCGGTCCCAGATTCGAATGCGCATTCGAATCTGGGACCGGCTGTTTAATTTTACCTTTGAATAATTCTTTTGCTCAAAGGCTGATTTCCGGCTAAAAGATGGTCTTTTATTTTCAGCAGGCATATCAACATTCGGCTCTACAACTTGGGCTTTATCAACATAGGGAAAAAGCAATAACTTCTTGGTCTCTTCTTAGTTGGAGAACCATGCTTTTCAGTAATCTTTCAGTAATTCCTCAGGCCAGATTCAACTACTAATTTTATAATTACATTGTCCTCCGCTAAAGAAGACTTGATTCAGGTGGAGTTTTAACTCCAGCTGAATCTTAGTTGCACTTATCCAGGGACTTAGCCGCTCTTAACTCACCGCTTGCAGAAACGGGAGTCTTGGAGCGGATTAGTCAGCGGATAAATGAATTGAAGAAAGAGAGATTAAGTAAACACGAAGTATTTTATTCCTTACCTAGTATGTCTTTCAATAATACTTGCCTTTAATTATGGAGCACATCGAAAGGAGAAATGCGGCTAACTCATTTTACTCAAAAGATTTAGTTTGGAGATTTAGTCAATATGAAAATGGATTACAACAACAGGCTAATGTTGCTCAAAATGTAACTCAAGATGTAACCTCTCAGGATTGGCTAAACCATGCCATGCATAAGTGTAAGAAAAATTCCCCTACATATTTTCCGGAGTATTGGAATTAGCTTTCAGGGATTAAGATACTACAAATAGAGGATGCTCTACTGATTTCGTTGGCTATTTCTAGGTTACAAAGTAAGAAATTAATTACTAAAAATTATAGAGTACGGAGGTTTTACTGTGATCAATCAATTGAAAAAAATCAAGCTTAAAAATTTAGTGACTTCTCTAGCCGTAGCAGCAATCATATCCACTCTACTCGTGGGGGCCTTTGGATATTTTAATATGAAAGCTTTAGACAGTCAGATCAATGAAATGTATTCGGAATACCTTATTCCGATTGCTGACATTGGAAACATAAGAACGAATTTTTGGCAGATAAAAATTGAATCTCTATCATCAGAAATCTCCAAATCCAATGACTTGGCGGCCAAAATTAAACCTTATAGAGATAACATTAATAAATATCTCGCGGATTTTGCCAAAACCAAAATGGATGAACGGGAAACTAAGGATTTCAATGATGTTACAACAGCCTTAAATTACTTTTCAAATAATATCTGGGATAATGCCGACACTAATAATTTAACCTTAGACATGACTAAAATAACAGAGCAAGAAAACAAAATCGAAACGAGTTTGTCAGATTTGCAAACTTATGAAGAACAGCTTGCCTTAAACGATAAGGAAATATGTGCTACCGCCAATAGCGCCAGTGAAAAACTTCTATTAATTATCTTTGTTTTAGCACTAGCCATATTTACCGTAATTGCCTACATAATCATTTTAGTTATTAATAAATCTTCGAAGGAAATAATAACGAACTTACAGCAGATTGCCGCAGGCGACTTGACTGTAAAATTAACTTCCAACGATAAGAATGAGTTTGGCTTAATGAATTCGTCTTTGGAAAAAACGATCCTAAATGTATCAGATATGATCAAAAGCGTAAAAGATGCTGCGAATAGCGTAAACGCACAAACAAAGAATTTGCTGGCTGTGTCAGAAGAAGTGGCGACCTCTTCAGAAAATGTCACCTTATCTGTTAGGGAAGTTACAAAATCAAATGAATCTCAGTCGGAAGAACTCATTGAGATTAGTTCTAAACTCCAAGAGTTTGCCAAACGGCTGCAAACTATAGTAAAGGCTATAAAAGCCATCGATCTTAATTCCCAAACTATCAATAGCATGGCTAATCAAAGTGACGTAAAGTTAGAGTTTTTAATTGCATCCCTAACTGAGTTGATTAATTCATTCCGGGCATTTACAGGAAAGATGAATACCTTAGGTGTTAAATTAAGAAAGATTAATGACATTACAAATTATATTAATAGTATTTCAGAACAAACAAACCTACTCGCTTTAAATGCAGCCATCGAAGCAGCAAGAGCCGGCGCGCAAGGTAAAGGTTTTTCAGTTGTGGCTGAGGAGATAAGAAAATTAGCAGAGCAAAGCAAGGAAGCAACCAATAACATAACTGGTCTAACTTCAGATATTGAAAATGATACTTCTGAAATAATTACTATGACGAACACAATGAATCATAAATTAGTTGAACAATCAAATGAAATGGCAACATCCTTAGATTCCTTTAAACAGATTATTACGGCTGTGGAACTGATTATACCGGAAATTAACGGGGTAACCATGTCAGTTTCAGATTTAGATGAAGAAAAGGAGAAAATAACCGAGAAAGTAAGCAATACAGCTGTGCTGGCAGAGGAAGTTAGCGCTGCGTCAGAAGAGATAGCAGCTACTTCTGAAGTACTAAGCACTTCCACAAACGAAGTAGCAAATTCCGCATCTATTCTAAATAGATCCACAGAAGAAATGATGTCATCTGTAAATAGGTTTAGACTAATGGAGTCATAGGGTAAAGCAACGAGTCGTCACAATCCCCGGTTGAAAAGTATCCTGAGCTGAAAATAGTGACCTTAAAATAAAGGAATAGTAGTTAGGGTCTTTTAATTCTACCGGAGTGTTTTTGAGCAAGAGTTGATAAAATTATCACTAAATCTTTAGATATTACTCAGATGATTTTCAAAATTTATTAAGAACTTTATGCTAAAATTTAAATATTCTCTTAAAAGTGCAGGAAAAAATCATTTTTGCTTAGCGGATACGTACAGAAAATGAGGTGATGACTATGATAGATTATAAAAACACTTGTCCCTTATGCGGAGATATCTTGATTTACGACGGGGGCTACGTCCAATGCCAGGACCCTGCGTGCGGATGGAATAAACCAATTTATTTAGACATTTCCGGGCCCAATACTAACAAAGATGTTATCCGAGGCAAAGTAGATAGAGAATATTCCCTGATTTATAAAGGGGAATTTCCCCAAACAATATCTGGTTATTTTTAATATTTTGCCCCTGCTTCAGTCTTTTGTACAGCGCCGATTCGGGAAAGAGGGTAATAGATGTATACCTACATCGCCCTCTTGCGCGGCATCAATGTGGGCGGGAACAACAAGGCAGACATGAAGCAACTCGCCATTTTCGTCATCTCGCTGCTACGGCAGCGGGCGTGTGCACAGAGGTCGGTGAAATCAAGCCCGAGTATGAAAAATGCGCCTACTGGGGCAAACTCATCTTTTGGTCTGCCCCGATGAAGACCTTTTTACGGATGCGTTGGGCCACAATGTCCAAGCAGGCAATCTATCAGAAGATTACCATACGCAACTTCACTACGGAGTTCAAGCTGGCGGAATTGGGGAAAGTGAGCAAGGAGAAAAGTGATGCCTGGAGAGATAAGTGTGAATGGCAGGCCTGTTCCAAATTCGAATGCGCATTCGAATTTGGAACAGGTTTTTAGTTTTACTTGAAAATGAACTCTATAGAACCGCAACCGATGCCTTCCCATTAGTTGCTTGGGATTCCAGTCTTAGCTACTGCGGACATACCCGCTCTCGTTTCACACTGTTTTGATTCTGCTACATGTCCTGCCGCTTTAAGATCATTTTCTTTAAGGCTTGTATTTGTGCTTCATTAACAAGTGGCAGCTGCATTTTCAGCCTTGATTTTTGGTCTGCCGTAAGATTGTCGTGAAAAGCTTTCAACTTTTCGACCAACTCCGGTGTTAGATAATTATTTTCATTCATTCGGATCAACTCCAATATTTTTAGTAATTGGTCTGCACTGATATCATTGTTCAATGACAGCAGCGCTTGGATCTGCTCAAGCTCATGGCGTAGCTTTTCCTTTAACTTTATCTGCTCGTTTATGATTTCAAGCTGAGCTTGAACTACGAGCATTGGATTATAGCTCGGATCTTCAATGAAGTCATGGATATCCTCTAATGAAAGCCCCAGTTGCTTGAGAGACAATATCTGCTGAAGTTTTGATAAATCAGACTTTGTGTAAAGTCTATGCCCGGCTTCGGTATATTCAGAGGGCACTAGCAGACCTATTTGGTGATAATGGTGCAGTGTTCTTACTGTAATTCCACACTGGCTTGCAAGCTCACCAATTTTCCAAGTGGTCTTTGACATCCTTTCACCTCGTTTAATACGTTTTATTTGTCGACATGTAAATTGTACAACCTGACGTTACGTCAGTTACAATAGGTTTTAATTAATTTATGCCCTTTTTTAGGGACTCAAATTAAAGATAAAGGGATGAAAGAGCCTTTATGTCGCGGCTGATATTATTGACCCAGGTAATCCACTTATAAAAACAGCATACTATCAATTGAAAGTAATCCTGGAGAAAAATTAGATGATGCTAAATCCCGGCGCTCTTTTTGCATTCTTATTGCAGGAAATAAAGGATAGAAGTGGAATTAGTAAGATATATTGAGATGCCAATGTTACTGCCACGCCGGGAGAGCTGGGGGGCTTGAAATGCTTCAGAGTTTTGGGGAGGGAATTCCTTACAGTGATTACCCAAACTGAATTGTTTAATATCATAATTAAAGGTCGGAATGAATGTTATGTTAAGAAAAGTTCTACTTACTAACCCGTATGTACCAGGCGATACTTACGACTGGCATTTTGAACTTTAGATGCAATTAAAGAAAAGTTATAGAGGGAAGTGTTGAGAAATGGATAATCTCAGGTATCCTATCGGTCAATTTAAAATGTCAGAAGATGTTAGTCTGGATCAGGTTGAAAAGCTGATTGCTCAAATTGAGGCTGTGCCACAGTTACTTGTTGATTCCGTTAAAGATTTAAAAGAGGAACAACTGAATTCTTCATACAGACCGGGGGGATGGACGATTCGGCAAGTTGTTCATCATATAGCAGATAGTCATATGAATGGTTATATTAGATTCAAACTCGCTTTGACTGAGGATACTCCTATAATAAAGTCGTATAACGAAGCTTTATGGGCAGAGCTTGAAGACGCTCGAACCTTACCGGTCGAGGTTTCTCTGAATCTTGTCGAAACCCTACATAAAAGATGGGCTGTTTTACTGAGGTCATTGTCAAGCACTGAACTTAATCGTCAATTTCGCCATCCAGAGGATGGAGATTTAAATATTAAAAAGGCAATTGGGTTATATGCTTGGCATGGAAATCATCACTTAGCACATATTACGAATTATAGAAAAAGTATAGGCATTTAGTCTTTACGCGCCCGGTTAGTTCAACATCATTTCCGGCACATCCGTAGATACCAATTCACCCCCGGCTTGCGTGGTGAGGGAGATTTGGAGAGCGGGTTGAGTGAAAACCCACAAACAATTCAACAAACAGCATAAATCATTAAAAGCCTCTCTCTCATCTTAAAATGAAAGAGGGGCTTTTATATTTACAGGGTCTATTCTACTTTTAAGGCTAATTTTCAGGAGATGTTGAAGTTTTGATCACTGTTCCATTGGAATAATTGATAATGTTTGTTTTAACTGCCTTTTTTTCTGTGCCATTAAAGGTCTGATATATTGAACCAAAAAGCTGAAGGCCGATTAAGCTGATCTCATTGAGAGGAGCATAATGTTCAGCGTCTACCTTGACGTTTAATTCCGAGTAATCCTTGTTAAAGGATATATTCTTAAAAACATTTTTATTTTCATCTTTTGCTAAAAACTCAGTGATGCTATCATTTATGGATGCTGCCATTTTATCCATCATTTTTGATGTTCGCTTAAGATACGGCAATCTGTAGACAATGCCAATGTTAAAACACGTTCCTCTCTCCCGCACATCTTTTAAACTTTTATTCGCCATAGTAAGATATTAGGAGAAGGTAGAGCATTGAAAGGATGAAAAGTAAAAAATGCATCCGGAATATGCCCACCATGAGGATGTATTTATAAAGCTTTGTGGGCGATGATGGGTAATTACAAATAAAACAGTTTCTTTTAAAATCCTTGGCTTATCCATGCTATAGGATATTGCAAGCTAGCGCCAAGTAACCATTAATACGGGGAACATGGAGACTGTTTGTCTTTTGGCAAAGAATATTTAAAGGAGGCATTATGTATATATACAAATGCACATTAGATGATACCAGGCAACTCGCTATCCTGAACAAGAAATTGATCGAAGATGAAAAACACGATAATCCCATGAACACAGATGAATTAGCAAAGCGAATGCAAGAATTCATCAGCGGAGATTATAATGCCTATTTCTATAAAGCAGATAACAATGTGATTGGATATGCTTTAGTACGAATTTCTTCTACTCCTAAGTATTTGAGACAATTCTTCATATGTCGTGAATATAGGAGAAAGGGATGCGGAAAGTCCTTTTTTACTGAGCTAATGAAAGAATTAGGTGAAAAGGCTTTGGATATTGAAGTTCTATCATGGAACAAAACAGGTATCAAATTTTGGGAGAGTATGGGCTTTTTACCGAGAAGCATATATATGCGTTATCATGAAAACTAACGTATTATTAGGACTTGGTTAATTTGCATCAAGGCCTCACCAGGTTCAAACGGCATCTTTTTTGATCGTTCAAGGCGGGTGGAAACGGTCACGTAAATACTACCCAAAATAAAACAGACAGCGAAGATTCAAGTGATATACTTATGGGGATATCAACAAGTCACAGGATCACCCGTTCAACGGGTGGTCCTGTGACTTGTTATCGCGAGGATTGACGACGGAAATATGAAGTAGATCGGGAGGGGCGGGGAGCAGGTAATGGAGATAGGGTGATTTAGGGCCTGTTGACTTAGACCTTTTCAGCAAATTCGCTTCAGTTGGAATTTGTTACGCTTAGGATTATTTTCGCGATCTTGGGAGGAAATAAAGGAAAGATGTGGAAGGTATATTATTAGTTCGGAAGCCAGCATGGCAAAAATTGAATTATCATATAAACAAGATAAGGGAGCTTAAGAATGGGCATTTATATTTCCACCAAAAGACTTAAGATAAGGCAATTCAGTCCGGATGATGCAAATCAATTGTATAAAATTTGTAATCAACCATACATTCTTAAATGGATGCCTGACTGGGAAACATCATTAGATGACATTGAACGTTGGATTAGCCAAAAAGAAAAACGGTATTCCCAGTGGACTAAAGATAACGTAAGAATTATGCTCGCGGTTACACTTGAAAAGGACGGTAAAGTTATAGGGATGGTTGGAATTGGCAATAAGGTAGAAGTAGACAATGAGGTGGAAATAGCGTACTTCATTTCCGAAGAGTATAGTAATCAAGGATATATGAGTGAAGCCGCAAAAGCTATGACAAAATGGGCATTTGATAATGTAAAGCTTGATTATCTGATTGCTATAGTTGAACCGGATAATTCCGCATCACAGAAGGTTGTTGAAAGGTGTGGCTTTAATAAAATCAAGGAAAGAATGATCCTCAATTCAGGCGAATCGGAAGAAAAACCTTTTTATTATTACAGGTTATATAATAGCTAGTTTATGCTGTTTTGTGCAGGTGGTTAGGGTTACCAGCACATTACAGGAATGGCTCCTTGAATAGTTAATAATCAAGAGCACCTTGGGCAGAAAAACCTGCTGGAGGACTCCCGGGCCTTGGAGTAATCCCTATAGATCTGTTTGGAATTTCTGGAAAAATGAACCCCACGGGTGCATAAAGTTGGAGCCAGCTTTTTTGGGGAGCCTCCCACAATGGGGTGGCTTTTTTTATGTGCCGGACACTGAAGGATAGAGGTTAGTGAAAGCAATAGATGTAATGCTCCAAAACTTGACTTGTATTCTAACATAATATACCATTTGTTAAAGATAGTACGTACTTGTTTGACAGTACGTATCGGCAATAAAAATAATGTTTTCAAGGAGTTAGGTTTATGAAGATATATAATGCTTATAGTAGAGAAAAGGAAGAGTTTGTACCCATTGAAAGTAATAAAGTAAAAATGTACGCTTGCGGTATAACTGTATATGATGATTGCCATATTGGACACGCACGGCAAGCGATTGTTTTTGATGTAATCAGTCAGTATTTAAGGCATAGAGGATATGATGTAACTTATGTAAGAAATTATACCGATGTAGATGACAAAATTATTGCAAGGGCTAATTCAGAAGGAATAAATGCATTAACCTATTCACAAAAAAAGATAGAAGAAGCAGAGTTGGATTTATCAACGCTGGGAGTTATTGATGCAGATATAAAGCCCAAGGCATCGGATTATATAGAGAAGATTATAGATTTTATTGATGGTTTAATCAAGAAAGGTCATGCCTATGCCACAGAAAGAGGAGATGTTTATTTCTCTGTAAGCAGTTTTAAGGAGTATGGGAAATTATCTAACAGGAATACTGAAGAGCTATTAAATGGCGTTAGAAAAGATGTAGAAGAAGGTAAAAAAAGTCCAATTGACTTTGCACTATGGAAATCTGCTAAAGTTGGAGAAATATATTGGGAAAGTCCATGGGGAAAAGGTAGACCAGGCTGGCATATTGAATGCTCAACTATGGTAATTGACACATTAGGAGAAAGCATAGATATACATGGTGGTGGCAAGGATTTGATTTTTCCCCATCACGAGAATGAAATTGCTCAAAGTGAAGCCTTTACAGGGAAACCATATACAAAATATTGGATTCACAATGGCTTGATTACAATTAATGGACAAAAAATGAGCAAATCACTTGGCAATTCAATGACAATTAAGCAAGCTCTTGAGAAATATAATGCTGAAGTAATTAGATATGCAATGCTTGAAAAACATTATTCTACCGCTATAGATTTGAATGAAAAAGTATTTTCATTAGCTGAAAAGCAACTTTACTACTTTTATAATACTCTGTTAAAAATAAATGAATTCCTGAAAAGCAATGACAATAGTAACGGAAAGGCTATTGAACCTTCAATTGTTGAAAATATTCAAAAGAGCTTTAATGACTCGATGGATGACGATTTCAATACTACCACAGCTATCTCGGACTTATTCTCTATTTGCAAGTATATTAACTCACTAATTATTAACAAGAAATTTGCTAAAGAGGATATTTCTATGACACTATCTCAGATTAAAGACAAGTTAGTTCAAGTATTTTCAGTAATCGGGTTATTGAACGAGAATCCGCAAGAATTTGTCGATGAACTTAGGAATAAGCATTTAAAGATATTAGGAATTTCTGCAGAGGACATTGAAGATATAATTCTGCAAAGAGCTAATTCAAAAGCTGATAAAAACTATGAAGTTGCTGATAAATTAAGAAACAATTTATTGGACCAAGGCATTATACTCAATGACAGCAAATATGGAACAAGCTGGGATATTAAAGAGTTGTATAGTATAGGAAATGAGTAAATTAGCTCAATAGTATTTTTGTTTAAAAGGGATTTTAAATAGTTTATATAAATTATATAAAAGTGACAAAATTAAGCACTTTAAGAATCGTTAATATAATTAAGTAAGATAAGTGCTGGCAGGCTCATGAGCAGGACTAAGGCAAAACAAAGTTTTACCGTTTCGGACTTTAAAAAACAGATGAAGGATGTCTACATCCCGGCGGCTTGGACATCCCGGCGGATTCTGCACGCCGGCGAATAAGGAGCATAGCGGACGGATAGGCGGTGGACGTGCCAATGCCTATGAGAATTCGCGCTACGGCCAGCATAGTCAAGTCACGTCCAAACCCACCCAACAAACCTCCCCAAAGTACCATAAGAATTCCAGCCAGAAATACCCGGCGGGGCCCGAATTCCGCTGAAAGCTTTCCGGCGGTGGGCTGTGCGATCGAGCAGGCCAGATAAAGCGCCGTCACCAGAATTGTGGTTTGAGCTACTGAAACATGCATATAGGCAGCGATGGGTACGAGCGCAGTGGCAATCATCGAGCTGTTGACGGGATTAAGCGTGGACCCCATGTACAGAGGCGCCACGAACCTCCAAGAGAATGGGTTGCCACCTGTCATGATTGGTTCACTCCTTGGTCATTGAGTCTAATCCGCCGATCCAATCGTCGACGGTCAGCACATCCGCCTGACGAGGGAAGACCTTCTCCATGAGCACGCGATGAACTTCAGGATCAGCATCAATGCAGGCGTCCGAAAGCACTTTGATTGTAAAATCCTTGTCCGCTGCTTCCCGCAGGGTTGACAACACGACTCCGCTCGTGGCAATGCCGGTGAGAATTAAAGTGTCAATTTGTTTCGCCCGAAGGATAACTTCCAAATTGCTTCCGGCGAAGGCGCTAACCCGATACTTCGTAACGACCGGTTCACCATTCATTGGTTGTACCGATTCATGGATTTGAGTTACATGATCCGATACTGTCATGCCGCCAAATTGAGCAATTTGCGAGAAAGACTTGTTTTTGGGACTTACCTCCGGGTATCCTTCACTAAAAGCAACCCGTACGAAGATGACCGGGATGTTGTAGCGCCGCGCTGTTTCCACTGATTTTTGAAACGGGAGCAACAATTCAGGATTGGCTTGAAAACGGGATACGATTCCATTCTGCATGTCCATGACCAGAAGTGAGGGCTTGCTCATATGTTTTACACTCCTATCGTTTTACTATATAATAAGTGGGGAAGTCTCCACTTATTATAAACGGAGAAATCTCCACTTGTCAACGAGATTTACAATTTTACTATTGGGAGTGGAAGTCGTGAAGAGTAGGGAAGAAACCAAGGTGCGACAAGAACGCCGCGATGCTGCTGAAAATCGTCAGAGAATATTAGATGCGGCAATTAAGCTTTTTGCACAACAGGGTGTTAAGCAAGTCAGTATGAACCAAATTGCGCTGGAAGCTCAAATTGGTTCGGGGACTCTTTACCGTCGTTATAAAAACAAAAGTGAGTTGTGTCTGGATTTAATTAAAGACAACATCTTGCTGCTCTTCGAGGACATTGATAGATACTTGGAACAGCATCAGACCGCTACACCGCGTCAGCGTTTAAAAGGGGTGCTCAGCCTTTTTATGCGTTTTCGTGAGAAAAAACTTCAGTTGCTGGCAGGTGTTGAAGAGGGAGCACTAGAGAATAGTCACTTTAAGTTCAATCTGCAGGAAATCGTCGTTCAGCTGCTCGCGGAGATGAACAGAGACGAACATACCGAAGCGAACACTGTGTTTAAGGCCGATATGTTATTGGTGGCTTTAAGAAGTGATTCTTATATATTTCAGAGAGATGTGCGCGGGTATTCGTCCGAATCGTTTTTGGAGCAAATTTTCTTGACATTTTTTCCGGAGAGATAACTAGTCTTGAGGCGAATACGATCGAAGGCACATGCCCGCTAATTTTTTGCCATATTTGCGCCGGACACAATGACTTCCTCCGGCCCCATGAGAATGAAGAAAAAATTAATAGATTTTAAAAAAATGTAGAAAAAATACATTTATTACAGTATAATATTCTTATAAGTGAATATAAAATATTTTCATAAAATATAATTGCTCCATTAAGGACAAGCTGAGCTGCCTAATAAGTATTGAAGTATTTGTTAGACTTAAACAAGGAGTTGTAACCATTGGGGATAGACGGTAAGAAAGAGATAAATTTTGAAGTTGCCATGAGAGAAAATTATGATTTACTGACGAATATAGAAAAGAAAATCGTTGACTATATAATTAAAAATGAATCTGAGATTATTTGGTACACTCTCACTGATTTGGCTGAAAAAATAAGAGCAAGTGAAGCAGCCATAATTAGAACATGTAAGAAGCTGGGTTATACCGGATTTCAAGAATTTAAAATAAATATGGCCCTTTCTAAAATACATTCGCTTACTAAAGTAGAAAACGAAATAAAAGATATTGATAACGATGGCAGCATAAAAACGTTATCCGAAAAAGTCCGGCAAATGCATATTATTGCTATAAATGAGGTTTTTGCGAATCTTAACCATACAGAAATAGAAAACATTGCTAAGAAGTTGCTGGAAGCCAGATTTATTAATTTGTTTGCTTTTGGAGGAACATTGCCAATTGCTGTGGATCTGAATTATAAACTCTTCAGAATGGGCTTATCTTCTGCTGTCATTGTTGATCAACGAGAGCAGAGAATGAAAGCAGCATTAGCGAAACCTGGGGATGTTTTTTGGGGATTCAACTTTTCAGGTATGGGGGCTAACCTTTATGATATTCTGCTGTTAGCTCGCGAAAATGGGGCTACAATAATCTCCCTAACCAGCAATAAAAATTCACCTGTGGCTAAAATAAGTGATTATAAACTTTTGGGTGTAAATAATTGTGAAACCCTATTTACTGGAACAACGGATCGTTTAACTCAACTCGCCATTATCGATGTTCTCTTTTTGTATATTATTAACTTAAATAGCGGTGAGATTAGGTCAGCATTGGAAAAGACTCTAAATATTATTGCAGCTGATCAAAATAAGAGATAAGTATATTGAGAATTCAATTTTAATTAGGACTTTTTCCAGACAAAAATTTTTTAAAATTTTTAGAAGAAATAATTCATTTTTTATTATTATATTGGAGATAAAATTCTCATAGAAATAACTTATTGTGGTCTCTAGTTTCCTTAAAGAAATTAATAATTTCCGGATGGGGAACTTCAGTAAATAACCTAAAGGTGGTGGTAATCGGAACAATTGAATTAAATTGTCAGATGGTACAAATAGCAGTTACTTGTCACCCTCATTAATGAATTTAAGGATAGAAAAAAACGGAAAGGTCCGCCAATGATCCAAGTTTATCCGCTGACTAATCCGCTCTAAGACTCCCGCTTCGGCAAGCGGTGAGTTAAGAGCGGGCTAAGTCCCTGGATAAGTGCGACTAAGATTCAGATGGAGTTAAAACCCCACCTGAATCAAGTCTTCTTTAATTGGAACGTCTTAAGACAAAACATGTTTATTTTCTTCTCTGTGATTTATTATTTTGTGTGGTAACGTTGTTTCAAAGCCGAGGAAAATATAAAAGCCTAACGGGTGAAAAGTTAGGCGAATCAACAATTGTGAGATTTCGCAATTGCTTATAGATTAATAAACAAAGGAGGAGTAAGAAATGTCAAATTCAAATTATCTTGATGAAGTTAAGAACACACCCGCAGATGAAATGATGAGCATAGGTAAATTGTCTGTTTTGGGATTACAACAGGTGTTGGCAATGTTCGCAAGCTCAATTGCAATTCCGATTATTGTTTCGGGAGCATTAAAATTGCCTTTAAACGTGATGGCTATTTTGATTGCTTCATCATGTTTTGCAACTGGTATATGCACTGCTTTTCAATCGATTGGTTTAAAAAGATATTTAGGCATAAGATTACCCATTGTTTTAGGGTGTGGTATGGCATCTGTAGCACCAATTTTGCTCATAATTAATAATCTCTCATCTAATATCGCCGGAGGCGGCTCGGGCCTTTCAATTGATCAATCTGTGGCATTAAGAACTGTTTTTGGTGCCACAATTATAGCTGGTATAGTTGCTTTTTTAGTTGCTCCTATACTTGGAAGACTGTCTTCATTGTTTTCCAAAATTGTTATAGGGTGCTTACTATTAACGGTCGGTTCATCATTATTTAATGCTGCATTAAACAATATAGTTGGAGTTCCTAATACACCTAGTTATGGTAATGCCCAAAATATTTGGATAGCTCTTATTACATTACTGGCAATTGTGTTACTATATAGATTCGTAAATCAAAAATTAAGAAGTGTCGCTATATTGTTCGGGATATTAATTGGCTTTGTAGTGTCTATCTTTGCTGGAATTGTAAATTTTGCTCCTGTAATTAATGCCGGATGGATTGGATTGCCTCAGCCTTTCAAATTTGGAGCCCCTATTTTCACAAACATTAACGCCGATCTCTTGCTTATAATTGTTTCCTTAATCAACTCAATCGAAGCTATCGGCTGTTTCAGTGTAGTATCAAACTTATGCGGATCACCTATGCCGACTAAAAGAATGATTAGTGGTTTAAGAGCAGAAGGTATATGTGTTGCATTTTCAGGTATGTTTAATTCTTTCTCCCTAACATCATTTTCTTCAAATATAGGAATTTTATTGCTGTCAGGAATACGCTCAAGATGGACAACTTTCGTAGGCGGTATTATTTTAGTAGCCTTTGGATTAATTCCTAAAACAGCAGCTTTTATTACTATAATCCCAAGTTGTGTGCTTGGCGCAGGTATTTTAGCAATTTGTGGCTCCGTTTTGGTAGCTGGCATTATCAATTTAAAACAAGTTAATTTAGATTATTATGGAAACGTAATAACCATAGCTATCTCTGTAGGAGTAGGTGTTGCATTTAATGGAAAACAAGCAGCTTTATCACAGATGCCAACTTTTGTGAAAGATATTTTGCCAGGTGGTGTAATATGTACAGTGATTATTGCTGTGTTGCTTAACTTGCTCTTCAATTTTAAAGAAATAAAGGAAAATTTTAAAGCATTAAATGCAAAAGAAAAATTAAGCGTGGAAAAAGCTATCTAAAGATAAGTACCTCTCGAAAAGGATTTTGCTGCCCCTTTGGAAATCACAGATAAAGGAATTCTTTAAAGGGTTGTTGTGGAGTTTGCTTGTTTGGTCACTTCTGAATTCCCACAAAATCCTAATGAATTCCTTTTTGTTTCGGGGTGTTTTGAGACAAAAGTTCCTTAGTTTTTCAGGGGAATATGGGTAATGGGGGTTGCAATGAATACTATTATTGTTGTTAATATCATAATCGGATTCTTACTTGGAAGTACAAGTGTTTCTGGATTTTTACTTCCAATATTTTATCATGAAAGCTTAAAATTGAACGCTTCCGCTACCCTTTCAGTCAGCTTTTTTGTTTTTTTTATTGCAGGGATTATTGCTTCGTATATTTATTATAAAAAAGGTGATTTAGACTTAAAATTGTCATGTGTGATGGGAATTGGAAGTTTTGTTGGGGCTATCATAGGAGTTTTCTTAAATTCGCTTATTCCTGAACGTATAGTTATAGTAATATTATATGTTGTTGTTCTTCTATCAGGAATATCTATTATTGTAAGAACATACACAAGTCCTAAAAGCCAAAGAAATGATTCACCTAATAAGATATTATCAAACAATATATTTGTTGTAACCTTTGGTTTATTAACAAGCATAATATGTTCATTTTCCGGAGCAGGTGGTCCAGTTTTAGTTATGCCGTTATTGGTTGCGTTAGGGTTAAATGCTCGTGTTGCCATTGGAGTTGCGTTGTTTGATTCAGTATTTATCGCGCTTCCGGCTTTTGTAGGATATACATTAAAATCCAATACCCATTCAATTATGTATTTGTTTATCTTAAGTAGTATAGCTCTTTCTATTGGAGTAGTATCCGGAAGTCTCGTTGTAAATAAAATTCCTCAAAAACCATTAAAATTAGCAATTGCAATATTTCCGATTGCAATTGCTATATGGAAACTATTTCAACTTCAAAAGGGGTAGAAAATATGAACTGTGATATCTTAATTAAGAATACAAGTTTTTTAAACGAAAATTTTGCTATTGTAAAAGGTAAAAATATTGCCATAAATAATGGGAAAATCGAATCAATATTTGATTGCCTGGAAAACGACTATACATCTGATAATTTTATAGACGGTAAAGATATTGTATGGATGCCAGGTCTGGTTGATGGACACTTGCATACAAGCCAACAACTTTTAAGAGGTAGACTATTAGATGAACGTCCTGTTATTTGGAAAAGAATAAACATTCCTCACGAAAGCAAATTGACGGAGGAAGGATCAGAATTAAGTTCCAAAATTGCAGCTTTGGAAATGATTAAAAGCGGAACAACTGGTTTTGTAGATATTGGCGGCAAATATGTTGAAAACTTTGCATCTGTTTACGAAAAGTCTGGTTTACGTTGTGCACTCACATATATGACAAATGACAATCCCTTTGCCCCAGAATCATTAAGAACTACTGTAACAGAAGGAATAGATAGGCTTATCGATCTCTACAATAAGTATGAAAATAAACATAAGCGAATGAAAGTCTTTTTTTCGGTACCTTCATTAACAGTAGCATCTGAAGAAATGATAACAGCGGTTTTTTCTGAAGCAAAAAAAAGAGATATCCCTGTTGAAACGCATATGAATGAATATAGCAGTGAAGTATTTGAGTTTATAGAAAAATATCAACTAAGACCATTTGAATATTTGGAGAAAAATAATCTAATTGGGAAGTTTATAGCAGCACATTGTATTTTTCTTTCTGAAACAGAAATCGAAATAATTAAAAATCACGATGTTAAAGTTATACATTGTCCATTTAGTAATAGTGCTAAAGGAGTGCCAAGAACACCGCAATTACTTGCTAATAATATATCTGTAGGATTTGGCACAGATGGTAGCGGTCATGGTGGATTAGATTTATTTAAAGATATGAGATTATTCAGAGGAATTATGAATGCGGTTATTGGAACAGGAAGTGCCGATTATCAAATTATGCCATCAAAAACTCTTTTAAAAATTGCCACCCAAGGTGGATCAAATTCCTTGTTTTCAGACAATATCGGCAAACTTAAAGAAGGCTACTTTGCTGATTTGATAGGTATTGATTTGATGCAGCCACATATTTACCCAACGCAAAATTTAGTTAATTCACTGGTTGAAAGTGTTTGCGGAAATGATGTAAAGCATATGATTGTACATGGTAATTTGATTATGAAAAACCGGGAAATCGTAACGATGGATGAAGAAAAAATATTATATGAAATGAAAAAGTTTATTGAGGATGGCAAATTAGAGGTGTTTTAATAGGAAAGCGAGAAAAGACTAGCCAATAATTTTTGTTTTCAGATGACCAATTCAAAAGGCTGATTCCCAAAACAGTATAAATAAGCACATCAAATACGTTGCAAGTGAAGGATTTTTTAATAACGATAAATTCGCCCAGATTTTCATTGGCTGAAGATCTGGGCGAATTTTTATGTCAGTTTTTATGTCAGGCTATTTTTCCACCGCTTATCACTAAAAAACATAGGCATACGCAGGTTTGAGGGGATATTGATCCAAGATTAATTTCAATTTCGAAATAAAGGAGTTTTCTACCTGATTATTTAATAGAAACTGAAATCAATTAGACACTCTATTATACGTCTAGATAAGGTTTAACAATGGCCGCGGTTTTGCGGTTTAAATATTTTTACTAAATTTTGCCCCCAAAAATCTTAATTTGGTGAGCCTGTTTACGGAATTGAGTCAAGAAGTTGTTCATGTGGACTTGTAATTCTGAGATTTTCATAACCATATTTATTTTATAAATCAACAATAATTTTGTCAGATAATTACTTGTTCTTTCGTATTAGAAAGTGAGAAGTTTCTTAACTGAAAAGAGGGAGGTTAAAGGGTGGAATTAAATGAAACTAACTTTATCCTGAAAATGAAAAAGAGAGAGAGTAGGGCTTTGGAATTTGTAGTTGACAGTTATAGCAATCTGGTTTTTAAAGTTGTACGTAGTGTTTTGAATACAAGTTTCTACTCTCAACATATTGAAGAATGTGTTAATGAAGTTTTTTGGTCAGTGTGGAACAATATTCAAAGTTTTGACGAGAGTAAAGGTAATTTTAAATATTGGATTACTGCGGTAACGAAATACAAAGCGATTGACTTCAAAAGAAAGCTATTGAAACTAAATACTACGGAATGTATTCATGATTTTACTTTCTCTAACGAAGAAAGTACGGAAAACATAGTAATTTCCAAGGAAAACAGAGAAGAACTATTAATGGCAATATCTGATATGAAAGATGAGGATCGAGAAATATTCATCAGAAGATATTTCTTGTTTGAAGAAATTGAAAGTATAGCTAAAACCTTTCATGTTGATAGAAATTTAGTTGATAAAAGGCTTTCAAGAGGACGCAAGTTTTTAAAAGGAAAGCTTATTTCTTTGAAAGGAGAGATATAAGATGAATTACAAAGATTTTAATCTTGAGGAAAAAGATATCTTTAAGTTATTTAATCAAGTAAGCTTTGAGGAAAACGAAAGTGAGTTAAATGATCTAGATTGTGATGAAATATCACAGTTTCAAAAAGAAAAGATTAAAAAACATTTAAATAAAAGGATTAAAGGCAATTTTAGTTTGAGATTATTTAAATATTGTTCTACGGCGGTTGCCGTTGGGTTAGTGTGCTTAATTGGAATCGGCACAGCTTATCCTGCCTTTGCAGAAAATGTTCCTATCTTGAACTCGATCAGCCAAGCTCTTAATAGCCAATTTGGATATCAGGGAAATTATGCTGAATACTCTCAAATGATCAATAAAAGTGTAACGGATAATGGGATAACAGTAACAATAAATGAAGCCCTTGCGGATAATTCAAAATTGATTATAGGATATACAATAAAAAGTGCTAAAAAAATTAATGATTTAGAGGTACTAGGGATTTCCAGATTCTTAAAGATAAATGGAAAAGTTGTTTCAGGAGAAGGCAGTGGTATGGGGAATTATCAAGACGACAATACTTATGTGGGCAGTGAAGAATTTCACACTAACTTGCCCCAAAACTCAGATAGATTTAATGTCGATTTTGATATCAATGACATCAAGGGCATAAAAGGGAAATGGGATTTTGCCTTCAGTGTGTCTAAGGACGAATTAACTAAACATAGCACTGTATTTAACCCTGAAAAAGTAGTTGATTTTCCAGATAGTAAGGTGACTATCGACAAAGTAGTCTTTTCACCAATTGATACAGCTATTTTGCTCAGCGGAAATTATACGGATAAAAATAGACAATTAAAAGATAGTATCTTTGATTATAATTACTGGCTCGCTTTTGATGATGAGGGAGTAGAGCTAATACCGAAAGGTATTGGCGGAGGAAGCAGTAACTTAACAACGCAGACTTTCCACAGTGAAATGGATTATGAGACTATGAAAAATATACCTAAATATTTAACCATTGTGCCCTGTAAGATTATCCCTTCAGCCGGAGGCGGTGTGAAGATGGATGCGGATGGTAAGGAAGCAAAGCAAAATGTTGAAACTGAGAAGCCTGTAGAAATAAACAAAGTAATTGATGGAGTATATCCTATTGAACTTCCCCAAGGTGGATTTGGGAAGCTGATTATTAATGAAATCAATACAGAAAATGACACTACCACTATTAATTTCACAGCAGAAGGTAAAGCCCCTTATTTTCAGGCAACTGAATTTTTTCTCAAAGATAATACTGGGGAAATATTGATCCCTAAAACCTATGTTAAACGGAAAGACAAACAGAACCCCAACGAATTCACAATTGCTTTTACAGCATTAGATCCAAACAAGAAATATACTGTTAGCACAACAGCGCTAAATAATGTGGAATTGAGAGAAGATTTGAAATTTAAGATTGAGCTAAACAACTAACGGTTAAAATCGAAAAATTGGTAAAAGCATCAACCACTGAGGTCAAGGGATGTAAAAATCTCGTTGACCTAACGATTACGGATACTTAAGTCCGATCCTCATGTTGGATGGGTCCTGATGCAAAAAAGTTCTAGTAATGTAGATACAGATTTGGATCGATTAGAGAACAGTCAAGATGAACAATTAATGTGCTTGCAAAGTCGATGTTTTGGCAACTCCAGACACTTCGATGTGACATCATTGTTATTTCAATACGGTAACATCAACCCATGCGTTACTTCTATTGAAGGTTTATGTAATAAAAAATAGACCAAGAATCCCTGGAGGAGACATATCATATAAGCCTGCCAAGGATTCTTGGTTATTATAATCCTCGATAGAGAGAATTATTTTACTGCAGGGATAATCTCCAGCCAATAATTATCCGGATCATTAATGAAGTAGATGCCCATTTCTTTATTCTCGTAGCAGATGCAGCCCATAGTCTTATGGTGTGCATAGGCGGCCTCAAAATCATTGACCTTAAAAGCTAGGTGGAATTCATTTTCTCCTAAGTTATAGGGTGTAGTTCTTTCCTTTAACCAGGTTAGCTCTAAGCTGTGGGGAGTGACCCCGTCGCCGAGATAAACGAGAATAAAGTTGCCATCCGGCTGCCGGTACCTTTTCACCTCTTTCAGGCCTAGGGCTTCCTTGTAGAACTCTAGGCTTTTTTCCAGATTAAGGACATTGAGGTTGTTATGGTCAAAGCGAAACTCCATGTAAAATCTTCCTCCTCTACTAAGTGTTTTCTTCCGCTAGACTAATTTTCCAGTATCCATAATTATTGTATAATCGTTAAGAGGTGATAACAATGGAGACACCAACGATTCGAATTAAATATTTATATCACAGTGGTTTTCTGGTGGAAACGGATCTGCATCTGCTGATATTTGATTATTATCAAGGTGCTGTTCAACCAATAATTAAAGAAAGTCCCAAAAAGATTGTGGTTTTTTGTTACCACAGCCACCCCGACCATTATAATCCGGCGATTCTGGAATGGCAAAAGGATCGAGTGGATATTCAGGATGTCTTTAGTCGGGAAAATATCATTTCCCAATCAGCCAAAAACATCAATTATCTGTCGCCTTATGAGGAACTGGAACTGGGTGACCTAAAAGTTAAGGCCTTTAATTCTACGGATATCGGCGTTTCATTTCTGGTCCAAGCGGATGGGATGCGCATCTTTCATGCCGGAGATCTGAATTGGTGGTATTGGATTGATACTCCGGAGGAGATGGCTAAAGCTGAACGAGATTTTAAGGCTGAGGTCCAACACCTGAAGGGAGAGATCATAGATATTGCCTTCTTCCCCGTGGACCCAAGGCTGGAGGAAAACTACGGTGCAGGGGGTGAGTACTTCATCCGGGAGCTTAAACCGAAGATTTTTGTTCCCATGCACTTCGGGGACAGTCCTGAAATCACAAGGAGATTCAGGGAAAAAATGCAAGGCTCCCTAACTAGGATTGCTGAACTAACCCAGATAGGGCAGGAGTTAGTAATTTAACCTTAATAAAAGAAAGAGAGTGTGGTGGGCAATACTGGTGGTTTTGCGTCTACTTTAATGTTATGAGATAATTAAGTTACGAGATAATTAAACCCAAAGGAAGTGGTGTAATGGGTAAAGTTATTGACGGGATAACCTACGTGCATTCAGAGGAAGATAACTCTAGCAGTTCATTTATGGATACCTATTTTGTTACTGCAAATGAGTCGGGGCGGTTAAAGAAAATGTGGACATGGTTAACTCTAATCTTCTTTTTGATAGGATCAACCATATCAATCTTAAGTTTTTTATTGAGGTAAGTCGGCAATCTATCTGGTGGACCGATCCGGATAGGGAGCGCCAGTTGGTCGAACGACTTAGAAACCACGGCGTTGATGTTGTGCCAGATAAATGGGAACTTAAGGAAGGTTGAGATAAATATACTTTCATGGAGCTTAAATACATATCCTGATGAATGCCCAAACGGAAGTGAAAAGAAGATAAAAAAACCGTTGCCTGTCTTGAGGTTACAGCCTTAACATTCCTTTCCCAAGAAGAGCCGGTTAAGGTTGTCCCAAAATCGACAACGTTGTCGATTTTGGGACAACCTCTGCATGGTTCTCACACTTCCGGGCTTAGTCACATATTCTGGAAATATAGCGCTGAAATGGGCGGACAATAATATGAATGATTTTACCTTAGATCGGATGCCACCTGTTATTGCGGTTGAAATAAACACGCTTAAATCCCGGACCGGAAAAATCCATTACACACCAAAACATGGGTAGCTGGTTGAATATTGTTGAAATTGAACTCGGCGTGATGACTCGTCAATGCTTGGGTCGTAGAATTCCGTCTTTAAAGCTCCTTCGTGATGAATTAACAGTATGGGAATCTACAAGGAATAACCCCAAAAAGGTGTTGATTGGCAATTTACAACTAATGCTGCACGAATTAAGCTTAAGCGACTCGATCCACAGTTTAAAAGTTGACAGTGTACTAGGCTGGTATGAGTGGGGGATAACAATGAATATTATTGGCAATATTATTTGGCTTTTATGCGGCGGATTAATAGCTTGTATTGCCTGGTGTATTTCAGGACTGATTTTGTGCATTACGATTATCGGGATACCATTTGGCGTGCAATGTTTCAAGATTGTGTTATTTGTATTGTGGCCCTTTGGAAAAGAGATAGAACTTGGCAACTTCGGAGCAGGGGGATTATTTTTAAATATAATATGGCTGATCGTTTTTGGCTGGGGGTTTGCTGTAGCTCATTTAATTATTGGTATACTTTTTTGTATAACGATTATCGGTATTCCGTTTGGACTCCAACATTTTAAATTTGCTAAACTTGGACTCATACCATTTGGGGCGAGAATTTACTATTCTGCAAACTGAAACATCCTGTCACTCATCTATGTGAAATTATCATGTCTACCCGCGCCGCCAGACTAACACAAGAAGAAATAGCCCGCCGCGTATAAAGGCTAGCTGGAGGTCGAGGGGTGTGAATAAGAAGATTGGTTGAGAAAAAGTTTACAAGATAACTTGAAAATAGTGACTTTCATTTCAAAGGAGGGGCAAAAAATGAGTACATATAATTTTAAAATAAGCATTTCTCCAATTGAAGCATTGGATTTGGTCAAGCAGAATGAAAATGCAGAACTTGTACATGAGGAAACTCATGATTTGGGTAACGGGATTTACATTGGGACATTAATATTTGAAAAATATTACATGAGGGTGAATAATAGGGTGGCACTCGTCGTAATAATTGACAATATTCATGGACAAACGGATGTCAGGTCGATAGCTACCGGCAGTTCAGAAAGCATGATTTTTAATTTTGACTGGGGTGCGGCTGATTCTTTTGCCAACAGTGTACAAGACATCCTTAGTGATTATATTATTTCATCATAGTAATCCAGAGTATCAATTCCGCCTCCAGCCCTGATATTCGATCATTCCCGCCCACCCAGCATCCCGCTAAGCTCAAGAAGGCGCCCAGATAAGTCTGGCCAGTTGTTGAGTACTAGTCAAAATATTTTAAGCTAATTGCCCATTGGTAAATCTCGGTGAACAAGGCTCCGGAATGCTCCCGAATACTGATGAACAAACCTTACAGGGTTTAGTGCAACGTTTAGATCCATTTACAAAGTCCAATACACGCTAAGGACAGGCGCAATGTTTTCTATCTGCGTTCGAGGGTACATGTTTAGTTGATAGTCACCAGATTGTTCCAATAACTATGGAATGGTCTGGTTTTCTTGTAAATAATTTAAAGATTAACAGGAATTTAATTAATGACTGTCGAAATATTCCCTCAACAAGGAGGAGAAATTTTAGATATGAAAGAGGAATTACGCGGCATAAATTCTTAAACGTTAGATGCATATAGTTCATATAGGGGTATTCTATTGGATTGAGCATATTATGGCTTAAAAATATAAAAAGTGGTGGAGATATTTGAAAAACACAAAGCATGGAATAATCGGTGGATTACTAATTTTTGCCTCGATATTAATAGGTACTAGAACAGAAACAGGGTTTTCATTAGGAGATAAGCTCTTCTTAGCACTAGGGATAGCTCCATGGACAAATGGACAAACAGGAGGAATACATTTACCATTTTTTATAGTATTTGCGTTGTTTATTATTGGATGCCTTGAAGCAAGAAGGGTATTGAGTGTGGGCCAAACGTTATTACTCTTAGCCATTTTATTGCTGTTAGCTCCACCGGTTCTATCTTCAATAAAACCACTTTACTATATGACGCAAAACGGCTTAAACGCTATTGAATATGACACAAGAAACAGTCATTTTCAAATTTATAGCGAAAACGATAATCAAAATATTGATGTACTTGCATCGATTACACTTAGCAACTATGGGAAAGATACAATCCAATTTGGCCTGAAAATACCTCCGAATCAAGGATTATTGGATTGGCCTCATAAGGATTTGATCTTGAAAGCAGAAACAAATTCTCAAGAACAAGAGAGTTTCATATTATATCCAGGAGAAACAAAAACATTTTTGTCATTAACAGTATTTCCAAGCAATATTGAAAACAATGGCGAGGGTCAAGGAACATTCAATGGACCTAACCTAATCTTGTTTAAGAATAATGAAAGCAGATTAGTTGGATTTAATCTCTGAACAGATTTCGTATTGAGAAACGGCTGAGCGACATAAAATGAGCGGTATAACGAATACCGCTCTGATTCTTGGGGAATTGGTCGGCCGAAACCAAATTCGAATGCGCATCCGAATTTGGTTTCGGCCGTTTGATTTTACCTTACCTTTAATAATAAATCTTAAACGATAAAATTATGGAGGTGCGGGATGAAAGTAGGGATCTTTGGCGGAACAGGCTTTATTGGGCGAAATCTTACCACTGAATTGCTGGCAAATGGATATCAGGTAAGTGTAGTAACAAGGAATAGTGTGGAATCTATAACTAAGGCAGAAAATAGAGTCCGGATGATCAGGTGGTCCGATGAGTCGCCTTTAGCCTTTCTAAGCGAATTGGAAGATGCTGACGCAATCATAAACCTTGCGGGAGAGTCAATCGGAAATCGGCGTTGGACGGATGCGGTTAAGAAAGAAATCTTGAACAGCAGGATTAAGACTACTAAAGCGATTGTTTCAGCTATAAATAGCCGGGCCATTCTGCCGAAAGCTTTAATTAATGCTTCTGCGGTCGGGTATTATGGCCCTCACAAAGATGAGGAAATAACTGAGGCGGAAGAAGCAGGAGAAGATTTTTTAGCTCAGGTATGCAGAGAGTGGGAGAAAGAAGCGTATAAAGTTCAGCCCAATTTGACTAGGGTGGCAACGATAAGGATTGGTGTGGTATTAGGAAATGAAGGGGCGTTGAACAGAATGGCAATGCCCTTCAGATTTTATCTTGGCGGTCCGTTGGGAACGGGAGAGCAATGGCTCTCGTGGATACATATTAAAGATTTAACAAGGATAATTTCAATTTCTACTGAATATGGTAAAACAATAAACCTTCCGGACATTAAGAGACTGCAGTTAAAAAATGATCTTCCTCAAGGTCTGAAAAAAGTTGTTGGTATTAATTTGGGGACAATTCTCAAAGGAAATTTTACTTCAAAAGATGGCGATTTAACAGTTTATATTGATACAGCACATCCGCCATTTATTTTTCTTAGTACCACAACCGGACTAATTATCATTAACGATCGGACAAAAACCGATACTCAGTCCCTATACAACCAATTAGAAACCAAGATAAAGCAAAAATAACCAAATAGGGCTTCAATATACATATAACAGAAGGTTTGCAACGCCGGAGAGACGTTATTCGAAACTGCTGGGTTTGGACAGCAAAGAGCTTACATGGGGGGGAATAGGGTGTTTAATACTGGTCCAGCCGACTTAATGTTTTCATTAGTACCAATGTTTATATTTGTGATTTTTATCCTAGTTTTTGGTTTAATCATTTTCGGTGTCATAAAAAGTATTGGCCAATGGAGATATAACAACTCACAACCAATATTAAGTGTAGTTGCTAAGGTTACATCAAAGAGAACCCATACAACAAGTACTATTCACAATAGTGCTGGGGAAACTGGAATACATCACAGTCAATCTAATACTACATATTTTGTTACATTTGAGGTTGAAAGCGGAGATCGAATAGAATTTATGGTAGACGGTCATGAATATGGACAACTTGCTGATAATGACATCGGAAAACTTAAGTTTCAAGGTACTCGGTTCTTGAGCTTTGCCAGAAGTAATTTAGGCATATAAAACTTACATGGGCATTCCTTTGGGTTGTTATTTTGGGGAAGCAATTCTTGCACCGGCCATATCGTAAACAGGAGTTCCGGAGGAAAAATTAAACAAACTCTCTAATTTAAAAAAAATCATGAATTAATGCTGGAATTTCCCATATATTTCCTTGGTAATGTCAATATCTTCTTTGTTGAATAATTTAAGGATATCATTATCAGGAAATATACTTTCTGTGTCATCTGAAACAGGGCAATAAGATATAAAATATTCTTGCTGTGGTATCTTAATCTTATAATCTTTTCCATTCAATGTTATTTTTACATGAAAAATGTCACTTCCATATTCAGTAAAGTCCATTTTATATTTTGCATTTATGCCTTTACTTAATACTGCATCGCCTATACCTGAAAAGCTATTACTTATAAATAAAACATATTCTTTATTATCAACATAAATTGTTTGTTTAATGTAATATTTTCGATAATTACTGAATTTTTATTAATAAATCGCATAATGCCATCTTCTAATTGTTTGCCGTTATCGTTAATTGAAAACGTTTTATTATAATTGAAAATTATTATACAGACAATGATTAATATGATTGCTATAATAAAAGAGGCTTTTTTCACAACACACTCTACCTTTTCATGTGAATTATTTTTATTACATTATAAAGTAATTGAGCTTATTTGCACAACGAAATTATTTTAGTGTGAAAGTTAAACTATAGGACATCCCATAGTTTTGATTCTTATAAGATATTCTATATCTTATAAGAAAATTAAAGAATAATGCTGAAAGAGTACTATGGTACTTGTAGTATAGAAAGGATTTTTACCATGACCTTTAGAGTAAGAGCAGCAGCAATAATATTTAATGCGAGGGGAGAGCTTCTTCTCGTATTTCACAGGAGTCCAATTACAGGTGACGAATGGTGGACTCTTCCTGGAGGCGGGCTAGAAGATAATGAAAACGCACTCGAAGCACTAGTAAGAGAAGTGAAGGAAGAGTGTGGCGTAGAATGTAAACCCGGGAGATTAGTTTATGTGAGAGAGTTTTTAGAAAGTACTGAGAAGGGTGTTCACCATGTTGAACTATTCTTTACCGCAGAAGTAGATACCTATGATATAGTTACAGGCTTTGATCCGGAGTTTGCAGAACAATATATAATTGAATCGCGTTTTTTGAGCAAGAAAGAGATTGTAAGTTCAAATACTAAAGTCTACCCAGAGATATTAAATGATAGGTTTTGGAATGACCTACGGACTGGATTTATTGGACATGACGTCTATCTAGGAATAAAGCAGATGATCTAGGTATTTTTTCCTCTCCTTGTCAAGGATATGTTGATAACGGATACATGTAAGGAGTGATTTTATGCCTTTACCGGAATCAAAGGGGAAATATACTTATGCCGATTACCTAACTTGGCCGGAAGAAGGTGAACGGTGGGAAATCATCGACGGAGTGCCCTATATGCAAGCAGCACCCACCTGGCAGCATCAAGCAATATCCGGTAATATATTTGGCCAATTCTTCGAGTATTTGAAAGGTAAACCCTGGCAGGTTTTTGCTGCTCCTTTTGACTTAATTGAAATAACTTCACCGTCCACTGGAAAAATGGATCGGCTTATTAAATACAATAAATATGAAAAAGCTGGGGTAAAAGAATACTGGATTGTTGAACCGGAGACAAAGATCGTGAGTGTATTCGTGCTACAGGACAATAACAGATATGGTAGGCTGGAAGTTTACGCCGAAGAGGATAAAATTAACATAAGTATTTTCCCGGATCTCTTTATAGATTTAAAGCCAGTTTTCACAGGTATTTAATTATACGGAAAAAGTCAGATTTCCTGTGAGCTAAAGAATTTTCATCACGATATAGCTTGATGCTGGAATGCCGAGATATAAGGCATCCCTGTTGCAAAACAAATTAAATTTATTGGCTCAAACGAGAGCAACTGTTTAGACGGTAGTTATTTAAATTATTATTTGAGTCCGATAATAGATATTATGTAAAGTAGAGTATAATTTTTGGCGGTTAGACTAAAATAGCCTGAAAATCCTGGTACGGATTTTTACAAGCTGATTTATCCGTATCAGCGATTTTTTAAGCTTTCGGTATTTAATCCAATTATCAGTATTACATGTCGGTTAGATAAATTCAGTTGATAACTGCTACTATTTTTGGCTTTCAAGTTTGATATCCTCTAGATTAAGCTCCAGTTTGGACATTACTATTCAATTGAACTCGTTTATAAGGTTTACGATAACCGTCATGAAAAACTAGCCTCTAGGAGCCTCTGTAAGGCTTTAGAAATTGATGCTTAATATGATTAGGCTAATCCAAGTAAACTATGGCTACAGGAGCCATTTAAAGTCTTGAATATTTATCGATATATACGAACGAGTCAGTTTTCAGGTGCTAAATTTGGAATTCTAAAAGATTCAATTGATGCTTTACTAATCGAATTACGTTTTTAATAGATATTTGAGCCATGTAATTAGCTCATTAGAGATATTGACCTAACGACATGCTTTATTAGCCTCTATTAACTATGCACTAAATTTCTATTTAGTGCATAGTTAATAGTTCTCACATTTCTATAAGTTTAAACACGAAAACTTTCACATAAAATAATACCACCTGGTTTTCCTCTTAAACAATTAGGAATCTGTTTGAAACTGAACTTTATACGTATTGTTCGGTTAATATGTAATAAATTAACAGCAAGGCATTTTCATCCTCTTCCCTATCTTATCTTACCAAATAACGGATGAAGTTTATATCCAAAACATTTATTGATCTTGCTTAATACTCTTCTCCCGCCTTAAAGTTATAAATCGGTTTAATTACTTTCACAATATCTGCTGTCGGGCCAATATGGTTTACGATGTCATCCATAGACTTATAAGCCATTGGACACTCATCCAATGTTTCTTTATTAACTGATGTCGTGTAGACATCCTTCATCTGTTTTTTAAAGTCCGAAACGGTAAAACTTTGTTTTGCCTTAGTCCTGCTCATGAGCCTGCCAGCACCATGAGGGGCAGAGCAGTTCCAATCCTCATTGCCTTTTCCTAAACAGATGAGACTACCATCCCTCATATTGATCGGAATTAAAAGTCTTTCTCCTTTCTTTGCGGACACGGCGCCTTTCCGTAAGATCATCGTGTCGGTATCAATGTAATTATGAGTCGTAGTGAACTGTTCCGCTACGTCTAATTTCATGCCTTTCACGATCTCAGTAATCATTGCTTTACGGTTTAGCACCGCAAACTGCTGAACGATTTTCATATCATGAATATAATCCTCAAACAGACTCCCAGTTACATAAGCAAGAGGAAACGGAATTTCGGTCATTACCTGATTTTTAAATTCCTTTAATGCATTCTCTATTTCTTTATCACGGCCTTCAGACTTTAAGCGGACAATGAGTGCCTCCATATCTGATTTGCCATTATGGTTTAACTGCTTATACCCGGCGTCCTGATAATATTTTGCCACCTCAAGTCCTAAGTGACGGCTCCCTGAATGAACTACAACATATAAGCTGCCCGCCTCATCCTTATTAACCTCAATAAAATGATTGCCGCCACCCAATGTTCCAATACTTTTTTCTGCTCTGTCCAGTTGCACTGCTTTACGACAACGTAGCCCTGTTAAATCAATTTGCTCATTATACCGATGCGGTGTCTTCCGCACCTCAAAACCTGACGGTATGTTCTCATAAATCAACTTATCTAACCTTTGCAGTTCCAGTCGTTTGTTGCTGATTGAGATAGTTTCCATACCGCAGCCAATATCTACGCCCACTAAGTTAGGAACCACTTTATCCGTAATGGTCATCGTGGTTCCAATCGTGCAGCCGGCTCCAGCATGCACATCCGGCATGACCCTGATTTTGCTTGCTTTTACAAACTCCTGGTTACAAAGGGTCTCAATCTGTGAAGCAGCTCCTTCTTCCAGAATATCGGTATACACCTTTGCTATATTAAATTTCCCTTCTATTTGCAACATCTAATACACCGTTCCATTCTTATATTTTTGGTTCTTAAATAATCGGTAATGATTCATAAAAGTCCCATTCTTCGGCTTGAAGTTAGTCTCCACGTATCTTGCTTAACCTCTTCGAAAGTAATGAATTAATTCACTTCAATCATACGTTGCTTTATCAATTATCTGATATTTATTATTTGTTATTGCTTAAGCTTAAACTCCTTACCTTCATAAACTCTCATGGGATTTCCTCTGGTAAGAAGATTGTGTTGCCTCCACATAGATTCTTTATGGTCACTGTTATTATCTTCGTTTTTTGTATTAATAAGGATTGACAATCGAGCAAGTGCCAGCTTTTTATTCATATATTGCGATCGTTCCTCACCTGCGGTTACCGTTAACCCAGTGGGAATATGAACCGCCCTGACAGCTGTTTCTACTTTATTTACATTTTGTCCACCCGGACCAGAACTTCTCATAGCAACAATCTTTACATCTTTTTCCGAAAAGTTGAACCTTTCAGCCGACTGATATACTTCAATATTAATAAACCAATTCTTTCTTCGATGGTTAGGCCTGTATGGACTTTGACAAATCCAGAGGATTGTACCCTTCGTGTTGTCAGTATCACCCTTGAATTCATTTGCAGCGATGGATAAAAGAACAGATTTGTAGGTCCCGTTATAGCGTCCGGGTACTGCATCGATGACTCTTGTAGTTTTATTTTCCTTTAATATTTTTTGCAGAAAAAGACCGACTGCCAGTTCACATTCCTCGGGGCCTTTCCCTGAGCTAATTTGCATCCACATTTCGTGAACCTCCTTGAACTTTCGGAAAATAGCAATGTAGATTCACTATCTTCTGATCCTAAGAACAAATTGTAAATCTTTTATAACACTTTCGCTGATTAATCGTTTTAGGCATATTTTCTCATAAAGTTCGACGATTGCCTTCTCTGTGTCTCCCTCCGGTCTGGAGTATAAGCCTGTAGATTTATGCAACCAATTGTTCAATAAATTTTTTGCTTCGCTCAAAACCGGCTCTTGCTCTCTGGAGATGGCATAAAGAATAGCTAGAAGAGCCTGCCACCCTCCGTAACTATAAATTATTTGAAGCGCAAAGATTCGCATATCAAGATCTTCGCTTCTCAATTTCTCCTTCATGGCAAATAGAATTGTTGGCATTTTTGTCTTTTTGAGAAGACGTTTTGCTGTTTTTTTAATCTTTGGTATATCAGAATTTAAAGCGTCCAATATAAAACCAACGGTGTCCGCTTTCGATAGCTGCCACATCGCTACCATGGAAGCCAGTCTCATTTTAGAATCTTCATGAGTTTTGAACTCACAAACAATATCATAGTCTCTCTGGCCGCCAATTTCCCCTAGCCCGGCAATAGCTCCCGGTAAAGGGTTCTTTATAATTTGAAGTCTATAGAATTCCGGAATATCTGTGATCATTGAATGCTTTTTTACAATAAATCTAGCGCCCTCTCGCACGGAAGCATAGTCATCTACCAAGAACATCTCCAAAATTCTTCTGAAATGCAGGCAGACAACATCTTCGTGTTCTCTTAGTACTGCCGTTTTAACTTTAGCGGATTTGTCCCGCAGCAATTTTTCAATAATCGCGTATCGGTCCTGGGGTTCAAGAGTTTTTATTGCTTCAACAAGCCACATCCTAACTTCAAATGATTTGTCATGAAGAGCGGAGGTTATGATGGTTTCATCATTGACAATCCTCCCCCTCAATAACTGATAACAGAATAGCCGTATCTTAACCTGAGGATCTTTTAGCTTATTCTTGACCATATCTTGAACCGAATCATCTTTAAGAAAACCTTCAATTTCTGTTTTTATACTTTTAAGGTCGACACGTACTGCATCTTGTAATTTATTAATTAAATTAAAGTGATCGATAAAACAATCTATGTTCTCAGGAATTAACATGTTTTTAAGTATATGCTCTGCCAGATTTCTTACAGATACAACCCAATCGTTGAGCCTTAAAAGAATATATGGAACAGCGCTTGGGCTTTTTACACCAGACATTAATTTCAAAGCCTTCTCCCGAACATATCCATTACTGTTGAGTGACGCGATACCTAACAGGTGAACGGAGATATCAGTCTCAAACTCTAAAAGGCTAACCAGGCTTTTCTCGTCTATTCTAGTGTATTTAACTTGATCGTAGATGCGGCTCCAGTCCTTGCTCCCAATTTTACTCATGATTCCTGCTGCCATTTGGGCAGAAGTTAAAACAAGCGTTGTATTTTTTATGAAAATTAGAGGAAAGACATATTCAATATCCTTTAGATCGATATCTTTGCTTAACCAAAGCAGGGCATCTACTTTATCTTTAACCCTCGGAAATCCGAACATTTTTAGGGGCTTGATTAGAATCTGATGTGCAGAATACTTATCCTGATATTTCATCGTTAAGTCACCTTCTTTTTCGATTCATCTGCAAAAGGAAGAAAATCTCTCCTACTAGCCATTTGTTCATCAGAGAGATTTTAAGAAACCTCATATTAATTAATTGATTTAGCCGAGAGCAAATTATTCAGCTGTTCAAGCAAGCTACCTCCACCGGTAAGCGATATATTTCCGATCTTATCACAGATTTTTTCTAAAAACTCCAGTTCCTTTAACCGATAAAGGGTTTGGTTTTCTTCCATCAGCTTTGCCGTATTTAAGAGACTTCTGGTCGAAGCGACTTCCTCTCTGCGGGTAATAACATTGGCTTGGGCTTTCTTTTCCGCAACCAACACGGTATTGAGGATTTCTTTAATATCGCCGGGCAGAATAATATCTTTTACCCCAACAAAAATGAATTCAACACCATAACTGGAGCTTTTCTCTTGAAATTTTCCAAGGACATAGCTCCCTACTTCATGTTTCTTTAAAAGAAGATCGTCTAACTTTAAAGATCCAATATACTCTCTTAAAATGAGCTGTAAAAAGATATAAAGCTGTTCCTCAAAGGACTTTACTTCAATGACTTTTAGTGGATCGATAATTTTATACTGACAAACAAAATTCAGTCGTAATGTGATCTTGTCTTCCGTCATAATCTCTTGGCCCGTCATATCCATCTGCTGCTGCCTTAAATCTATATTTTTCACGGCAATATGTACCGGACTTTTCCAAAAGAAATATCTACCAGGTTCCAATATTTTATGAATTATATTGTTGTAATAGAGAATCCCTTTTTCGTAGCTTGCAACTTCACAATAAGTCAAAAAACCGGCCAGCATCGGGTTACTATATACTGAAGGATCTATATCCGATTGGACTTCGGGATTGCGTATATCTATGATAATAAACTCATGCTTTTTCATGATGTTCCAGAATGCATATTTTCCCGGCTTTAGCACCTCAATAAACTTATTATCTTCAAAATGGATCGCAATCTCATAGTCCTGGACATCGATAACTGTAAGTTCCTGCAAAAGTTCATGATCTCCAAGAAACAGATTGATGTTTTTACCATTCGTCTCAAAAGTTTTGTTAACATCGGATGTCACAACTTGATATTTGATCAATGGATTAAAGTAATGTTTTCCAGGTTTTAAGCATTTCGTATAGTTACCGTCTTTGAATAATAAACCTCTTTCATCATTCTTAATGCTTACCTTCATTTTAATCCATCCTTTTCTTAACAATTTTGCTGAATCTTTTTCGAGAATCCTTTCGGAACTTTAGCGGAGTACTGCTTAAGAACAGAGCTTACCTATCTTTGTCATGAATCAATTGTTTCTGCCACAGACATAGCCTTGGCAAGAACTGCTTCAGATAAGTTTAGGTTTGCTTTATTCGGTATCCGCGCACTTCATGGCTTAAATCCCGGCGTCTTTGCAGTTATACTGCCTAAACATAGGATTCTCTCCAAAGATTCATACTCCGGGTGACCATTGAGAGCTAACCATAGCTTCAGATCCTTAAATCTGATGGGGATTCGAACCCCATATTGCCGAAGGCTCTGCCGCTGAGCTAATTACCTTACGGTAATGGAGGAATCGAACCTCCGTTCTTCGGTTATTGAGTTCCATATTCCGATACCGGCATACCTAAATCTTAACAAGATCAGGCACCGCAAGATCATACAGAAATCTAGGTAAAGGAATTAGAAACATTTTCAGTATACCGGGATAATTTACCGGTCAAAAGACAAAAAGTTTGCAACATTTATCTTGTTGCAAACTCTAATGATTTTCTTACTCGGTTTACTATTTCATCAGCAATTCTGCGAGGGGATATTACTTTGACATAGGGGCCTAAAGAAATAATATTCCGTATTAAATTTTCTTCTTCAAATATGTAGTAATGTAGTCGTAACTCATATTTATTATTTCCTAAATGTTTTGCTGACCTCTCCATACCAGAAAAACACATAAAACTTCTTTCCATCGCTGCCTTTTTATCTGTAACTTCTAAAACAATGGGCTCTTGGGAGTATTTGTCTAAAAGTAGTGCCCTCGCAGTTTCCCTATCTAAGGGTACCTCCTCGTTCACGATCCTTAAGTTTGACAGTGTAAAAAGGTTGGCCATAATCGGCCTGTTATCATCAATCGAAAACATGGATATTCGAAATCTACCATCTCTCATTGAATATTCAAGGCTAACCGGCAAGGCCAGATTGTTCTTATGCAGCTTCCCTTTTCTATCTTTATTATCATAACGAATAGGTTTTTCTTGAATTAACGCTTCTAAGAGCAATCTAAAATTGTATTGGTAAATATCTGGTTCCGCAATCTCTGGCAGCTGAATGATATTTGTCTTTTCCAGATATTCGTTTTTAATCGGAGTATCGATGTCACCAAGAATGGCTTGAAGTCGCGACAAAGTATTTTCGCTTAAAACCATTTCTATTCCTGGTTGGCTAAGAAGCGCTTTCAGCCATGCTTTTTCTATATTTGTAAAACGAACGGGTAGTGGTATTTTTCCAGTATCTCTAATGCTCGGAAAAAATAGATCGTTCTCTTGTTTTAATAGATTGAAGCTGTCGTTTTTGTCTCCGTTATTCAAGACGAGATCAGCAAAAGTACGTTGATTTTTCCTGATAACTTTTTGTTCAAATTCTCCATCATCAATGATTCTTAGAATTTCATCTTTGGTTTTCCCAGTGACACTTTCATTGATAATTCTAAATACTAGATGGAAATATCTGTTTTTTACTTCATCAAATAATTCCATAGGACAAAAGAATCTCCTTCCAGTCTGCTTCGAGTTTTTCTGCAAGCACAGTACTTTCTAAGACCCGAATATTACCTGCATAACTTCTAAGCCAAGGAATCAATTCACCACTGTCAGCAACCTTCATCGAATAGTGATAGCACCCTTCCTCAATTTTCTCCATTTTCCCACCAGGTGCTTCGTTTTTAATTTTTTCAATCAAATATCCTTCAGTGGTTTCATCAATTAATAGTTCCAATTTAATGTTTTCTGGTTCTTTTCCATCTGCTAAAGCTACACTGGACCAAGTATATTTTATACGCTCCATGTAGCTTTTTTCATAATCTTCCCTACGGAAAGATTCCTGTTGCAATTCAATAGTCTCTATCCTATCTAACCTCGAAATAATACACTTACCATAATTATTGAAAGATATTAGATAAAATCTGCCATGACGTACATCATAGCGTATTTTATATGGAGTTAAGATTCTATAGGAGTTCTTATCCGGTTTCTTAGCCGTATGATAGTAAATTTTAATTTTTCTTTCTTGGTCGATTGCCTTTAGAATGTCCCATAAAATCTGCTCCTCAATTATCGGATGAAAGTGAACATTCTTGTAATTAAACAAGTTAAAAGTAACGCTACGTTTTCTTTCATATACCAAATAATCCTGAAGTGTTTGTTCACAGAAATAACCGATAGTTGTAGGAAAAATGATATTCTTATAAAGATCAATGGCCCTAAGCAATTCCAGTAACTGGTCGTAGCTAAATTGTTCTAATATATCAGGGGCAATAAAGAACTGTTTTGCCCTTTTCTCTGTATCAAAAGAAAGCACACCGATTTTTTTAGACATTTCATTAAGTTTTCTTTCGATTGTCTTTACGCTAATTTTTTCGAAGTTTATATAGCCATTCTCAATCAGTTCATCTACAACAGCATTTACTGAACAAGGAGTGTCTTTTGACTGAAGGTACATAAGAATTAAAAAATACAGGTAAAGGTCTGTCCTGGTAAAACTTTTCGTCATGAAGGTATTCACCAGGAAATTATCCGTATGTCTTAAAAAGTCATATGTAAGGCTAATAAGTTTATACCGCCCATCCTTATCTACTTTGACATATCTCTTTTCGACATACTGTTGAATACGCCGTATTTCATAGCTTACTTTCCTGGGACTGACATTCCTTTTATTTTCGAGATCATCAATCGAAAAACATCCGTATAAAAAACAATCTCTGAGAATATCTCTAATGATATTATAATGTTTAATAAAATCGCTAAACATAATGCTCCTTAAACTTAAGAATTATTACTCTTTAATTCATCTGCTTTCCTTTGTACTACTGTTCTTTATTTCTAGCGGCTCAAAGCAATGGGAATCTAATTTATGTCAAAGGCACTTATTGCCGTACCAGTTGCCCATTGCGGAGACTGTAACGAATATTCTAGCGCTTCAATAGTTGTGGGAGGAAAGAGGTCATAATGCCAGTAACATCAATGATAGACAGTAGTAGAGGCTAAAGTGCTGTATTATGAGCGCCTGCTCGAACTTGTGCTTGGAGAACTTCATCAGAGATTAATAGGGAATATAAAATATAGATAAATTGAACCAGGTTATACTATCAACATGCTAAATGCTGTAAATTGTGGGATGAAAAGTTTATTGAATTGTAATTTTATTTTCTGATTGAAGAATACAAAATTGTCATTTTATTTAATTTATAATAAGTGTTATGATTGAGAAAAGTTAGATTAGTATGAATTGAGTGAATAGTTTGTAAAGAAATTTCAGCTAAAATATTTCAATATAATTTGCAATGTATACATCACAAAAATTATGTTGAGAGGTGGACTAAATGGGGAGAAAAAATATAATCATTGGCGTTACTCCTGTAGAATTCGATAATATGCCGGAGTCATTAATTGGTAAGTTCACGCTTGCGGTTGTAGGGGTTCGGGATTTGTACAATAAAATGACACACGAGTGGGCAGTAGAGCGCAATATTGATCTTGAAGTGAACAACAAGTGTAATATGCAAACAGCTATATCTATATCTATGACAAAAGACTGCATTTCTTTAGAGGCTTTAAGTATTTTAATGCGAGTAGGCAGAAGACCTGTGTTAATTGCGCTTGCTCAAAAGAGCGGAATACCACACCTAGTGTTTCGCGTAAAAAACAAAGTAATATTTAGCTATAATCTTTTAATTTTTGATACTTTAGAAGACGCGACAAATATGGCTAAACTCTTTGTTACTCAAGCGAACAACTATTCCAGTGTTCTTGAAAGGTATTCGTACGAAGCGACTGGATTAATATCTAATGCGAGTATGTTTTACCGTGAAATAACTCCTAGTTATGAGCCAAGTTCTCAATTGGCCAATAATTAAATAAACTTATCGGAGAAGAGGATTTAAAAAGCCGCTCCAAAGTGACCACTTTTCGTAGCGGCCGACGAATGTGGTGTGTGGTTTTATTATGCTTTTTAAACAGATAGTACACTTAGTTCAGAACTGATTGGAAGCTTGAGTTAAGGGCGAGTTGATTACGTTGTAAGCAGCTCGCCCTTATTGAGATTGTAAAAAAACGAATGCTTTTATTTGTTACCTACTCGTCCTTCATCTGATAGTATTGAAAATTTGCATAGGATTATCCTGATTTTGGGGCATGTCAGAAAATCGATGAATTTCAATCGCCTCTGTTTTCTAGAATGCTCTCGTGTAGAGTTCAATTGCTTCTTGGCAGTTACCTAGAAACTTTCTTTGAATAAAAACGGGGAATTGGTTCCTTCATGTCACACTCGGAGATGAGGGCCGCAAGTCCCTTTCCCAGTGAGGGCAGGTACCACATCGAGAGATAATTAGTGACCAAACTTCGCCTAAATTTTGAACCGCCCAACGACAAGGTTAAGTTCACTCGAAAGGTCATTCAACGTATTCATATTTGCACTCACTTCTTCAAAAGAAGCTGTCTGTTCTTGTACTGCAGCAGCAACATTTTGCGTATTGCTGGAGTTATTCGTAACAACTTCCGCAATCTTACTGGCGGAATTTGTGATTACCTCAAAATTGTTCTTGATTGTCAAATTGATGGATTCAATTTCTTTTGCATCTGAATAAGTAGTGTCTGCTTTTTGAACAATTTCACTTAATTTATTCATTACAACATCCATGTTTTGAGACTGGCTGTCAATACGTTCAGCCATTAGCGTCATGTTATCTCTTACCATGACTGTTTGTCCTGTTATATTGTTAATAATTTCAGATATTTGAATTGTTGCTTGACCTGTACCCTCTGCCAGTTTTCTAATTTCTCCAGCAACTACAGCGAATCCCCTTCCGGATTCACCTGCACGAGCGGCCTCTATAGCCGCATTCAAGGCCAGTAAATTGGTTTGACTGGATATACTATCGATAATCTTCAAGATGCCTATAATATCATTGGAATATCCTTCAAGTAGTTTTACAGCATCATTGGCATCCCCTAAGCTTGAAACGACTTCCGTTAAGCCTCTTGCCTGCAGCTTCAAAAGTTGATTTCCTTCTCCTGCAGAAGCTTTAGAACTCTCTGAACCTTGAAGCAAATTCTCGGTTTTATAAAGCACCTTGCCCACATCCACATTCATCTGCTCTACTAATGTATTAAGACCGCCAATCATCTCCGTTTGTTCTACGCTGCCGTCAGAAACCTCCATTACAGCATTAGCAATCATTTCTGTGGACTTAGATAGTTCATGGCTAGTTCCAGAGATGCCCTGCATCGAGTTACTAAGCACATCAGATGAATTAGAAATCTTAGTAACTATCTCCCTGATACTGGCCAGGAAGCCGTTAAAATGCTTGATCAATTCTCCAAGTTCATCCTGCCTTACAATGTTGATCGTCGTCGTTAAGTCACCCTCACCAGAAGAAATTTCTTTCATTTCCTTTGAAAGTCGTTCAATCGGGCGTATAACTTGTACTCTAACCATTATTATGCCAAAAATGCCAAAGAGGACCGTGATTAATAGCATGATATCGCTAATAATCTTTGCATTTGTAACTTTACTTTGTGATAAGGCCGAATATCCGCCAACAAATTGATCTACTTCAGTTACAAAGCCGTCAACTGAACCCTCAATGCTACCTAGTCCATGTCTATCTCCATTTTTGGCTATCGCTTCATAGGCAGGTTTATACTGATTTTCCCATTTGCTCTCAATGGATTGCAATTTTTGCAACATTTCTGGCTGTTGCAGTTTTTTTAGCCCAAGAGATTCATCCCCATTTATCAATGACTTAATTAGGTTATCAAAAAATACAATCCTTTCCTGTAGCTGTTTGCTCTCTGTTTCTTGATCAACTCCACCGATTATTATTCGTTCTGATAGGTATGCCATTCTGTAGCTGTTCGCTCTTAATTTTCCGGCGTAGTTTACAAAGGCGGCATCACTGTCTAATGATTTATAAGTAATTAAATTCAGGCTGACAATGGCCATGGTTAGAAATATCATGATAGAAAACACTAATAAAAGCTTCACCTTAATTTTCATTTTATCATCCCTTCTCCTCAATTTGGTTCTCTTTGTGGTGCTTAAATTTGACACTTTAAAGACAGGTGGGCTATGTATTATTAATATATTTTTATAGGAGTCAGATACTCCAAAAGTACCAGCACTGCACCTTTAGATGGCTTTCTAAGCCTTATAAATAATTCGTTTCTTTACGATACATTCCACATTTTTTCTACATTTCCTCTCAAGATAACAGAAATAACCTAAGAAAAAACCAAAACCAGATTGAATTCATGTAAATTAAGTCCCACACCTTTAATTTCAAGCAGTTTCCCCACGTCTGGTATTTGCCTACACATAAATTAACTAATAAATGAACTTTCCCATCTCCTTTAAGAGGATGGGAAAGTTCATTTATTTATCCTTAGATGATGTCAAGTTAACCCCCATGGCACGATGGATTCCTCGGTATGTGCCACATAGAGTCCAGACCGCCATCTGTCTTGGAGAATACTCCATTCCGTTTTCCAACCACCACGTCAGGACACTTACCGGCCAAGAAGCTAAGCATGCTAGCCCGACATCAAGAGGCATATCGTTGTCTGATCTTTGAAGCGGCAACTTTTTTTTAACCTTGATGTTTTTATAGAAGCTATTCTTTAGGTAATCGATCAGCTGTGCGGTGAACCAGGCGCTGCCGCGCCGACCTAGCATTGCCTGGTAAAGTCGGGCATATTTGGCAAAGTGTTCAAAAAATTTGATCCAGGCCTCGATTGCGGACTGCACCTTGGGACTAACCGAGTTGGGATTCTCTAGGTACGATTCAGCAAAAATCTCGTTATGCCATTGGTAGATTGCATCCATGTCATCTGGTGGGTGTCCCAGCTCGCTAAGCAGCTTATCAACAGACTCCTGAAAAATGCTGGTGACCAGTTCATATTTGTCGTGGTAGTGCCGGTAGAAGGTGGCCCGGTTAATCATCGCCCGCTCAGCTATATCTCCTACCGTGACCGCATCAAAACCCTTCTCGGAGATCAGGTCGATCAGAGCCTCTCGCAGATCGGCCTTCGTGCGCTTAATCCTTAAATCAGTCTGCATCATATTCCTCCTTTTGTTGCATATGCAACAGATTTCCAAATTTGATACTTGTTTGCCACGTATCCCTGGCTATAATTAGTTATGTAACATTATAATGCATAACTGCTGAATTACTAGTTATGTAATATTATAGCGTATAACTTCTGAATTATTAGTTATGTAATATTATAACGTATAACTACTGAATTACTACATAATACAGAAAAGAGAAGTAGTGAAGATATCAGAAACACTGGAAGATTTCACTCATTTTAATAAATATTCAAAGCATAGACGTGGACGAGTACCAGGCGTTTGGAGCTTTGATATAAAACAACTGAATGGAGGGGTTCTAACTGTGAAATTAAGCGGAAATACGGTACTGATTACCGGTGGTGCAACAGGTATAGGGTTTGCCCTGGCGGAAGAATTTCTGGATAAGGGCAATAAAGTCATCATCTGTGGGCGAAGAGAACAGAAGCTTCTGGAAGCGCAGAAAAAACATCCGGATTTAAGTATTAAGGTTTGTGATGTCGCCGACGAATTAAGCAGAAAAGAACTTTATGAATGGATTAAAGCCAACTTTCCCGATGTAAACGTTCTGATAAACAATGCCGGCATTCAAAGAAATATTGATTTCACCAAAGGCACGGAAGAATTATTCAGCGGAGAAAACGAAATAAGGATAAACCAGGAAGGGCCAATTTTCCTTTCTGCCCTGTTTATCCCTTTATTATCCGGTAAAAATGAAGCAGCAATAGTAAATGTAACAGCGGGTTCGGGCTTTTTCCCTGCAGCAAATCAGCCGGTTTACAGCGCGACTAAAGCCGGCATGCACATGTTCTCAGTTATTATCAGGCAGCAGCTTGCACAAATGGGCATCAGGGTTTTTGAAGCGATAGCGCCGGGAATTTTGGATACAGAATTAAACTTGGAAGGGAGAATAAAATTCAGAAGAGAAAATCCGAACTTTACAACCCCGTCTCCTGCTGAATATGCAGCAGCAGTTTTAAAAGGAATGGAAGAAAATAATTATGAAATAGGCTACGACTATACCAATGACTGGAAAAATGCGTCCAGAGCCGATCTGGATAAAATGTTTGCAGATCAGTTTTCTAATAGAAAATAGGATTATTCCGATCCACCACCTTAGAGGCGGGGACTTCTAGTCGATGTTAAAATTACTAGGGAGGTAAAATTATGGAAGACTTATTAAGTTTAATCAAGACAAGGCAGTCGTCAAGAGGTCTGTTTGACACAAACAGGTCCATATCAAAAGAAGACCTCAATAAGATTCTCGAAGCCGGAGGCTGGGCACCTACTGCCCACAATATGCAAAATTTTGAAATAGTTGTAGTTGATGATCCGAAGATTCTTGAGGCAATTGGAAATGTCAAGATAACCAGACCAAAAAGTGCTATTGAAGAAAACAATAACTATGTGTCTGCTTCTGAAGAAGAACTGCAAAGCAGAAAGTCCGGGATTTTGAATAGTATGCCTAGTGCCATAACAGAACACGGTAAAGACCCTTTATATGAGTATTTGAGAAAATCTATAACCGCAACCAGCGTGCTTTTAATTGTAATGTATGATCCTCGTAAACGGGCTCCTGGCTCAGAAGGAGATTTTCTGGGTAAAATTAGCCTTGGTTGTGTTATGGAAAATATGTGGCTTATGGCGCATTCTCTGGGAATAGGTCTGCAGATAGTCAGTGCCGTGGGTTATAGCGATGATTATGAAAAGCAGATAAAAGGCATCCTGGGTATCCCTGAATATTTTGAGCGTGCCTATTCGTGCCGTTTGGGCTATCCTGTTTCAACTAAGGGAAATTATTTACGTGTACGTCGTGATCTAGAAGACTATACTCATTATAATCACTTTGGGAATAATAATGAGAGCAAAAAAGTATAGGTAATGTCATGATGCCCGACGTCACTCCGCCGATGTTTATGAATTTAACTTTAAAACCGAATCAGTCTCCCGCTTGTAGAAGCGAAAGATGAATTCGGCAGTTTGGCATCCAACTCAGTGGGAGTACATGTATTCCGCATTCCGTTCAGGCCACGTATTCCGCTTTCCATTCGTGCCGGGCGTAGCCCGGATGCAGTTAACCCCCACTGAACCCCCAAGCAAAGCGAGTTGCTTGGTAAGGCTTGAATTTCTCCAAATTGAGTTAAGAGTCTTTTAACCAATAATGATATAGGTTTCTCGGCTTACAAGGTTGTTGGCTATGCAGATCTTACAAAATTCCATTTAGTTTGGGATAAACCGTAAGCACATTTTGATAAAATACAGCTTCGTGGTACTCTTCCGGTATGACATGCTTGATAAATTCCACATAAGGTTTAATCGGTACAAGTGGCCAATCCGTTCCAAAAAGAACTTTATTATAGCAATTCGATATGACTAAGGCTTGTTGAATATACTCGACGTAAAGCCTTTTATCTTTGATTTTCATCACGTGCTCTTTATTCCCTGCAATGAGTCCGGATAAGTCTGCGTAAACATTATGATTCTTGGCGGTGACCTCTGCTGCATCAATCATCCACGGGACGCCCATATGACAGATCACAAACGTAATGTCCTCTTGTTTTACAGCTAACTCATCAATCGTTAATGGATGGGAATATTTTAAAAGCCCTTTTGGGGATTGTGTATCCCCACAATGAATCGCCACAGGAACCTGGTATTTGCGAGCAAGCTCATAGATGGGATCATAAATCGAATCGTACACGTAATAGGGAAAATAACCGGGATAGAGTTTAATCCCTGTCACCCCCCCTTTTTTAAGTTCTCCTTCAATATAATCAAGTTCTTTGTGATCTTCCTTTAGCCTTTCAGGATTGACCCCTACACAAGAAAGTAAACCTTCTACAGTCCCATCTTCCAAAACAAATTCTTCCGGACTCCCCGAAGGTTGGTTGGGCTCCCGGCTGGGCGTTGACATGATGATTCCAGCGACAACACCGGCTTGTTCAAACTCTTGTCTTAGCCCTTGAGCACTATATTCCACTTGTGATATATGTTTGGCCGTTTCATTAAATCCAGGGCGACATGAAAAATGCAAATGCGCGTCAATGATTTTCAAAATAACATCCTCCGTATTTGGTATCCTATCAATTTCAAATTTATTTCCTTCATTATATCTCATTTTGTTATTGTTCCTGTTTAAATTTCGCTAACGCATCAGCTAAGGCCGTGTTCAATTGTTATATTTCATTAGCGTTCCTGATAATTTCAAGATACTTTCTAAGTTCTTCAAGAAGATATTCCCCGATTAAGGACACCATTTCTGTCGAATCATTACCCTTTGAATAACTTATAAAGGCCTCATAATATCGCCTGCGATCAGCGAATTTAATATTAATTGGAGGATAACCTTCTTTCATAAGCTCAAGGTTAAGCAATAATCGACCTGTCCTTCCGTTGCCATCAAGAAACGGATGGATAGTTTCAAATGCCAGATGAAAGTTTGATATTCGTTCAATAATGTGAAGAGCTATCATCTCCTGATATTTTTTAACGAGTTGTTCCATTAATGAAGGTACAAGATAAGGTTGCGGTGGAGTATAAGCAGCACCCATAATGGTTACCGGAACTCGTCTGTATACTCCCCTGTCTTCTCGTCTGTCCATTAGGACCAGGCTCTGGATTTCTTTAATAACTTTTTCCGATATTTGAACCTTATTTTTGACTAATTCCTCTACATATAACCATGCTTCTTTATGGCCTACCGCTTCTAGATGGTCCTTAAGAGGTTTTCTGTCGATAGTAATTCCTTCTTTTAGAATAAGAGCTGTTTCCTGTAATGTTAAAGTATTTCCCTCTATAGCATTCGAGTTATATGTAAAATTAATTAAAAACTCTTCCCTTAATCTTAGGAGTTCACCTTCGGTAAGAGGCCGATATGAATTTAACTCCCGTAACATTTCATCAAACTTAACAAAATTAAGTATCACACATCCCTCGTTTCTAAACGTGTTTTTCACAAAACCACAACCATATTATACCAATAATACGGTTGTAAATATATAGATCATACACCAGCAATAAAAATGATCTATTCATACTCTGACAATTGTAGTAACTGATTATAGAGATCCTTATTTATTAAATGTTCCAGTTCTAAATCTTTGATTAAGCTTACTAAACCAAATGCCCAAAAATCATCATTTTCTTTAATTGAACGCTTTGAGGCATCCTCAATAGAAGAAAGAAGGTCAGTTGGGCTTATAGCCCGAAATATTTCAACGATTGTTCTAACCCCAGGCCAATTAACATCTTGGAACCATTCCATAAGATAGGACAGGACTGGCTTAATGCGTGGATAGCCAATTGCTTTCAAAACTAACGCCGCATTATGCCAGCAATATTTATAATTAAGTTCATTCTGTTGAGCTAAATAAATGATATCCCTATCATCTATTTCTTGCAATTGTTCCATAGCCTTCTTCTGAACATCTTCTGGCTTACTCCAATCCAAATCACGTATTATGTTAAAAATATTATCCATTCCCTATGCCCCGCTCTGAAATTGTTTTGATATACTTAATATCCCCATAGCCTTATATGTATACCAGTGGAAATGTAAAATGGTCTACTTCGCTCAAAAGCATGTCGTAGGGACGGATATATACCCTGAAATCGTCATACAGCGCCTGATAAACAATATATTTTTCCGCAGTTTCGTTGTGAGTGGCAACCGCCAGTAGTTGGTAAATTTTATTCTTGGAATGGCGGTACTTGCCGCCGATTACTGGTTTTCTTGGTTTCATAAGTACCTCCTGCGATATATAAAAGATGACAAGCGCCAAACTACCTGGGTTTTTGCTGTAATAATCGGAATGGTTTGTGTAAACGGGCAAGCCTTGTCACAGGGAAGAACTTCTTGGGGATTGATTTGCGGGATATTATCGGCAATCATGTATGCTATTATGGTGATTTTCAACAAAAAGGCTGTTAGCATAAACTCGAAAATTCCATGTGGCAGCTAATTACGAGCTTTCCCGTATTGGGAAAAGCATATAATCGTTAAAGGTTTAAGCAATTTACATTCCACCGTGGTTAGATTCTGACCACTGGGCGCTGGTAAGGGGGGCACAAAGAACGCCCGCGAAAATCGCAGGCGTTCACAATATAATTCTATTTCTATTTCTTTCTCATCTTCTCTGGAATATATACGCAGAATGGCTCTGATGCCATATAGTTTCCAGTTGCGCCGTACGCACGTGCTCTTGATCCCCCACAAACTTTGTTGTACTCACAAATACCACATTTACCTTCGTATTTATCTGGTGAACGCAAGTCTTTTAAAATAGGGCTTTCGCGGTAGATGTCGCGCAGTCTATTTTCTTTAACATTACCAACTACTAATGGTAAAAATCCACTTGGCATAACGTCACCAGTGTGTGATACGAAGATGAAACCATTTCCATCGTTAACTGCTTTTGGTGCCCTTGCCAGACCGTCAATGAACTGAGCCATGTCACGTGTCTTAGTACCTTCGAAAGTGATTTCCCCACTTGTAGTACCGTTTTCCTTAGCACGTTGTTGGAATACAACACGACGATAGTGCTGACCAGCAGTTGTTTTTATATCATAAGGCGCAACTTTACTTAACTCGTAAAGCCACTTGAATACTTCTTCGTGCTCAGCAGCTGTTATGCAATCATCCATTGAAGCACGTCCAGTTGGAATCAGCATCAAAATGTACCAAACCGAAGTCTTCAACTCTTTCATCAATTCCGCCATTTGCTCAAGTTGGTGTAAGTTTGCTTTGTTAATGCAAGTATTGATTTGATGAGAAATACCAATTTCATTTAAATACTTAAGTTTCTCGATTGTTAAATCAAAAGTTCCATCGATTCCACGGAAAGCATCGTGCGTCTTAGCATCTGCACCGTCAATTGAGAAACTCCAACGAGAAATCCCAACTTCTTTCGCCATGTCCATGCGCTCTTTTGTTACTTCAACAGTAGCACTTGGGCTCATCGAAACACGCATTCCTTTTTTAATAGCGTAGTCTGCTAATTCAAAAAGGTCTTTGCGAAGCATGCAGTCCCCACCAGTGAAAACTAGCATCGGGTTGTCCATTTCGTAGATTTCATCAATTAGCGCGATACCTTGCTCGTGCGTTAACTCCTCTGGATGCGGATCAGGTTGCGCATCTGCACGACAGTGTTGGCACTTAAGCCCACATGCACGAGTAGTTTCCCAGATTACGATGAACGGGTTCCTATCGTAGTCAACATTCATTCCTGGGTGCCCACCTGGATGACCACCTTTACCGTGCGGATGTCCACCCATTTTCATTTTATTTTCCATCTCAAATCACTCAATCCATTTTAGTTTTCTAAATAAAGATTTTACACAAAAATCTGGCGAAAGTCCATTGATTGGACTTTTCGCTATTGTCCAACAAAACTTTCAGTTGAATCCAAAACAGCCTGTTTCTCGCCAGTTTTCTCATATTATGGGCCATACAATATAGTCCCCACTCTAGTTTGCCTTATCTGATCCCTTCAGGATAAATCGTCGTACACCAAAATTACCCTTTATATCTTCAAAGACATTTTCTACCTCTACCGATCTTAAGCTTTGCATTCTTAGACCGTATTCGCTGCTTAAAGGTAAGGCCATGCTCGTCCTTATACATTATCACGTCCCGGCCATCAAAAATGATTTCTGCCGGAACCATGAAATTTTTCTCGTTTAGGATGTCTCATACGACACAAGAGACAAAGTCCTTGGCGTCTTTCATCGTTACAGATATAATAAACAGCTTTTTTCCCAACAGCATATATGTCTCCTTCTACCCACCCCGAGCGGCTCCATTCCTTTGTAAAATATCCACTTATTCAGGTTTTTCTAATTTTATCTCGAATTCCAGTTCCATTAGATGGTCCGCCCATGTATGATTTTCTTTTTCTCCCACCTTGCCAAAACCGGCTTTGGTGTACATGCCAATCGCTTTTTCCAAATCTTGAGTAGTATCAAGGTAGACCGCTTTGTATCCCTTTTCCCGACAGAAGTCCAAGGATTCATTCAATAACCGTTTGCCCAGACCAAGGCCTCGGTAATTCGGATGCAGAAGAAACCACCGCAGTTGGGCTCTGTCACCACGGCCTACAATCCCTATGCAACCGATGATCTCACAATTATGTTCTGCAATCCACAGCCTGTCTCTGTTGGCATTATAGTTGAGCAGGAATTCAAAAAAAGACTGTGCAACGTACCCTTCAAAAGCGGTTGTATAGTTATATTCATGCTTATAAATCCAGCCGTGCATATAGGTGATATAACCCGCATCACCCGGTTTGATAGTATGGCGGATGGTTATGTCTTCGGGCTTTATATTCTTGCCTTCGGTCAGCACATTTTCAATAGATGCCATATTGAGTACCAGTTTGGCTTGACTTTCTTCTGATAACGGCTGAATTAAATTATAAATCTGTTCATCCGAACGTGTGTTTAACGCATCCATTTTTTCTTGGCCGTTTTGGGTTAGGTAAAGGAATTGTGAACGACCATCTTCCGGAGACTGCCTTTTCTCTATCAACCCATATTTCTGAAATTGTTTAAGGATTCGGCTCAAATATCCCGAATCCATACAAAGAATCTCCGCAAGTTTTTTAGATGTGCAATCCTCCGTCTTTTCAATCTCGTGAAGCACCCTTACCTCTGATAGAGTAAAATCACTTTCCAGAATATGTTGGTCAAGTAATCCCAGCACATTCGTATAGTAACGGTTAAAGCTCCTGATGATACCTACTTCTTTTTTTAGTTTACTGTTCATATCGCAAACCTCCCTTAGAAGTATAATATCGAATTTTATTGCCTCAGTCAATTATATTATATGACAAAGTCATATAAATGGCACAAACTTTAGGAAGCCATGATACCTTTAAAGATGGAGAAAACGAAGGAAAAGAAAAACGGCAAGCAGGGCAAGTGTCAACACACTTGCGTATTTTTTGCACTTTGCCCTGCGGCCAAAACACAAAAAATCTGCTTGTTGGGGCCAGCCCCAAACCCATGCCGTATCGGGCCAACTTGGCCCGATATATGAGCACTTCGCGCCCGTGCTGCGTTACATCGCTATCGCTCCTGTTCCCCAATAAGAAGCTCCGTTCTCATGACATCTGTCGGTTTCCTGCCTTGGCAATCCAGCCGGTTCTTTTGCATTGAGCTAAAGAACATTCTGTCACTTTCTTGCATAAATTGGCTAAGTAAAAAGGACTACGTTTTAAGTAGAAAGGAAGCGACGCAATGATGGCCAAACCGTTTGTCAGGAAGATGTTTCCGGGTGCTGTAACCTCCCAAGGCTTTTACTCCTACTACAATTACATTATCGAGCCGGATGCCCTACATATTTTTGTAATCAAAGGTGGTCCCGGGGTAGGTAAATCGACCTTCATGAAAAAAATTGCTGAATCTATGTTAAAAATGGGTTATGACCTTGAATACCATTGTTGTTCCTCCGACAACAATTCCATCGACGGCTTAGTCATTCCCTCCTTAAGAATTGCCCTCATGGACGGCACCGCCCCGCATATTGTTGATCCGAAGAATCCCGGAGCAGTGGATGAAATCATTAACCTGGGGGAATATTGGGACGAAAGCGTGATTCAAAAAGCAAAACCGCAGATTATGCGCTGCAATTATCAGATCGGCCGTTATTTCCAAGCTGCTTATTTGGCCTTAAGAGAGGCCCAAATAGCCTTGGAAGAGTGGGAGTTCTACGTGAAGGAGTTCCAAAATTGGCAGGTTATCAACCAGATAACTCTAAATATTGAAAAGAAGCTATTCACAGAGGGCAAAGGCGGGAATGGCAAAGGACGCCATCTTTTTGCCTGGTCCCATACCCCTCAAGGCAAAGTTCAATATATTGACACTTTGCTGAAGGATATCACCACTCTCTATACCCTGGAAGGGCAGCCGGGCACCGGGAAGTCGACTTTCTTAAGCCATGTTGCCGAAAGGGCCAGTGCTTATGGCTTAAACGTCGAGTATTATCACAATATCCTTGAACCGGCTAAGCTGGATCTGATTATCATACCCGAACTGCACCTGGCTATGAGTGTGGTTTCCGCGCCCTACGAATATACGCCGAAGTTTTCCGGCCAACAGATCACCCTGGATTTTGATCAGAGTGTCAACATGATTGGCCTTGCTGATTTTGCCGGCGATATTGAAGATTGCCGCGAACGGGTGAATAAAAATATTGAGCGGGCAATTAAGAACTCCAGCCGGGCTAAAGCAACCCATGATTTGTTGGAGACCTATTATGTTGCCGCTATGGACTTCCCCGCCATCGAGAAAAAACGCCAGGAAATCGAAGCCCGCATCCTCAATATGAGTGATCTGGATATTGCCGTGAGCGCAGCGGGAACAGCATTGCCTGATAAGACCTGATCTATTGCAAAGACCACAAGGTTTTGGGCCTTGTGGTCTTTGCTACATTTCATTAGTATTCCTGATAATTTCAAGATACTTTCCAAGTTCTTCAAGAAGATGTTCCCCAACTAAAGAAACCATTTTGTAGAATCATTACCCTTTGAATAACTTAAAGCGGGGTGGCACACATAGCCTTTAGTGTTAGTTAAACAATTCTGCGGCTTTTCTGGCGATCCTTTCCCCAAATATTTTTGCCCGCTCTTTTTGTCCATCATCCCCATCTTTAATACACACAGCTCCATAATGAATGAAAGGCTGTCCCTCAGCAACACCTGAAGAGTAGACCAGCATACCTTTTACCAACATCTCGGCAATCATTGAGATTTCCGCCACCTCTGCACCACCGCCAACATAATTTGCCGTAGCAAAAACAGCTCCAAGTTTTCCGCCGACATTTTTAGCTGTATCTAACCATTGCTTTAATTGAGAGGCAAAGCTTCCCGCAATCGTCGGCGATCCAACAATAACTGCTTTGGCTTCGTTCAAGAATTCGTTGTCGATTTCTTCGATCGACATACTTTTGACATCGACTTTTTCAATTCTCTTCGCACCTTCAGCTATAAGATCTGCAACCCTTTGAGTATTACCGGTCTTACTAAAATAAACAATAGCTATTTTCATGAAATCCCCCTCCTTTTGAACACAATTTTAACACTATTCCCACAGTTTGGAAATAAAAATCTATACGAGTTTACGTTCATCTATCAGCTGACTCAAAGGCGCTTGGGAAAGTCCCGCTTTCATAGCAACTACCTCACTATCAAGAGGCGGCGACACAATTAATAGTTTTAATTTCTTTCTTGTTTTAAGTAGCGTATGACTTTACTTTCAATTGATCTTAAAACATCGCGAGAGATATTGAACTCGGAACACAGCTGTTGTAATGTCATCGGGACTGATTCTATACCATGTCTAGCCTGGAAAATACTTTTTTCGCTGTCATTTAGGCATTTTTCCATTGCATTAAGAATTTTATTGTTATCAAACACCGAGTTCCCCCCTGTATGAGTTCCCTTTGCTTTAGGGTATCCAAGGAGTGCCATCTAACTTACACTATGGGCTTCAGAATTATGTGGATTACTTAAAGCATCTATCCCTCTAAGTAGGAATTATATCTTTGGCTCAACTACTTTGAATATAACTCTTAACATCATAATGACCGATGCAAGCCTATATTTTTTCTCAATCGGCACTGTGCTGCCATCATTCATAAAATCCCAAACATCCTGCCTTGGGATTTTTGCAAATTTTGCTATGGTATCAACACTAATCTTATGAGCTTCGATGAGCACCTCCAAAAATGCCCTGAATCTAAAATCTGGTTCATAGCTTGAAATATTCTCCAACATCAACAGTAAACTAATAAAAGAATTACGTTCTGCAAAACCGGTTGGCATTACAACCTTATGTCCGTCAAGTTTTACCCCTAACAAATTCGACAGGCATTCAGAGCTCATTCCATAACCGTTCATTAATGTATCCAATATTTCTTCTATTTCTTTCTCGCCAACCGCCTGACAATTTCCCGGCAATATCATCACCTCTAAAAATTAGTTCTCCTTAAATTTCCCTACGGAAATTCCAACGAAGGCGTTGTGGAAATCGTGGAATAGGATTGAAAATTATTCCACTGTAAACTTTGCGGTCAACTGATAATTATTGTAATTACCAGGACTCAGAACTTTTAAAAAATCCGTTGCGATGCGATATGTCCCTTTCTCCAACTTATCACTATAAAGTCGGATGTTGTAGCTGTGTTTCACCTCAGAATGAGAGGCTACCCTATGTCCAATAGAAGTAAATGCTGCTCCTTGATCTCCGATTGCTTTCCATTCATTGCCGACCAACTTCTGAATGGTGAAAGGATTACCAAACATCAGGACTTCATTGCTGTCATTTTTCCAAACTACATTTATCTCACTGACATCAGGAGGATACTGGTTCTTTTCAGTAAACATAGAAACCCCCAAGAGTTCCGATGTTCCTTCGTTTGAACTTGGCTTATTTTCACATCCAACAGCTAAGACTATAACGCTGAGAATAAGGGCTGCTATTATTAATCTTCTCCTCATACTCATCCCTCCCAGAATACATAGCCTATCCTCGACTTTTGTAACTATTCCAATTGACTTTAATATTGAGAGTCTTAACTCTCTCAATCATCAATGCAGAAAAACCCGTAATTGTCGATCTTGAAATGGCAGTACTTGCCACCGATCACTGGTTTTCTTGGTACCATAAGTACCTCCTGCGATATGTTTCAGACTATGATTCGGAAATTTCCGGTTTTATGGATAATGGGAGGTTCAGTAAGTGGGAAGCACTGTAACAAATTAAGAATAACTAGAACAATTATGATGATAGCAAAGTGGCGTAAATTCTCTGTAATATGACGTTTCCTGCCCCAAGTTATTGCTAAATATTTCCGACCTTATATAAACATAAAAGTTTTACTCACCTTTTCAATCGTTTCTTTAGATTCTGAGCTTATCTGAAATATATACCGACTATTGGATAGGAATATGTAATAATAATTTTCTTCGACCGATTTATATATATTGCAGTTTACATTATTTACAACCATGTTTCCATCAATAACTATTCTATTTTTGAAATTGTTCTGAATAAAATTTATTATACTTTTGTATGTATCAATTCTTATTGAATCAATGTCTACATATGGTTGTTCTTTAGAATATAAAGACAATCTTACCTCATATTCAGGGTTTGCTACTACACTATGTCCCCCAGAAATACTCGGCTCATAATTTTCTGGGTATGCAATTTCATATCCGCATTCTAAATATCGATAAATCTTCCAGTCTTGGGGTATATTTGGGGGATTATCCTTCGGATTATGGAAATCGTCTATCTGTGTTTTTAAAGCCGTATTTTCTAATTCTATTTCAGATTTGTCAGGTTGATTTAAATTACCAACCTGCTGATGTGTCTCTACGTTACCTTTGCTTGCACAGCCAAATAGTCCTATTATTATTGATAGAACCAATAAAATATAAAATAACCTCTTCACGATTACCCCCATTGATTAATAAAAATTTCTTCGCTATGTTTGGCCAAATTTATTTATACTATCTTTAATTGTCTGTCTCATGAAATTAATGCAAACTTGTTCGCTTTTCCTTTATTAATCATTCGACACGACGGCAATTTCACCTTTGTTTTACTCAATATGTCATAACATGCAAAACCTTGATTCGTAGATAATCAATAATTATGTTTAACAATTGACATTGAAATTAACTTCCACTAATCCTACTAACTGCGAGAAACCTGTTTTTTGGCAACGTTAGATTTGCTTGTCGCTGAATAAAATCAACTACTAATCAATTTTCTTAAAGGTTTCAGCTATCTTTGTAACGTCATTTTCCATTTGCATATACCCTCTGTATAATATCTTATCATCAGTTATATACTGTGCGTCGGTAGGCGTTGAAAGTCCAACGACTACTTTGTTATCTTCATAAATCTTTTTTAAACCTACTGCAGCATTTAACCCCTCATATTGATCGTTCCAGCCATCTATAGATTTATCAAACACTGTGATTTGAAATAGAACTCCTTCTCCATTTTTTAGCCATGTCGGCTTATGATGTATTCTTATACCAACACCCTGTACGTCTTCAACAGTATACTGATCCTGCCAATAGGCCGGAAACGCAAGGCTAAAGCTATACTTCTCATTCACATAGGTTATTTCATCAACGTCAGTATTTCCGTAAGTAATTACTTCCTGCTTATTTAAAAGATCATCAATTAATTCAAAGCTGCTGTTGCTTAATTTTAAGGAGGAAATGTCTAAGGCACTTTCTGCATTTCCGCTGGAACCTGTTTGATCAGGCTGCAACTTTTTTACTGAACTCGTAACTTCGGACTGATTCCCCAAGTTATTATCTGTAGAAGCACTGCCGGTTAACTTCTGATTCCCTGAGGAACAACCAAATGTCGCTAAAATAAGGATACAGAATGATACAGAAATTACTTTTATGTAGTTACCTCTTTTCAACCTCCAACCACCTCAAATAACTTTTCACAAACATCTGAACGTTCTGCTCTTTGCAGATGGCCTATATTTATCCCAGGATGCAGGCAATACGCTGTCCCACTGGCAATAATAGACTTTACCGGCTGAGTCATCATGGCGAAAAGGATGAGGAGCAATAAGAATGTATCGTAACACTTCTACTTTTCAATGGCGATTCCTGCAAGATTTAAACAAATATTCCCACATTAGATAAAGAAGACTTGATTTAGGGTGAAGTTTTAACTCCCTCTGAATCTTAGTCGCCCTTATCCAGGGACTTAGCCGCTTTTAACTCACCGCTTGCCGAAGCGGGAGTCTTAGAGCGGATCAGTCAGCGGATAAAACTCCCTCTGTTAGCAAACAAGTAACCACTCCAGTAACGTGAAGTGGTTACTTGTTTTCAATTCTTAATAATTTCTTGATGCTAAGCTGATAAAATATCCTGAACTTTATTGTATTCTGTTTGTAGAAGAAATGAAAAAGACATAAATCAGAGAAATATCAACACATGAAAAAGACTAAAAGCCGCCCTTGCTGTGGGGCGGCTTTTAAACTCTTAATGAATTAAGCTCCTGGGTTTATTTGCTTAAACCTCACCTTAAATCCGATCAGTCATTGACGAGTTTCATCTATCTTGTATAGAAATTGAGCTTTAAGGAAAACAGAGGTTGGTCTTTGCACTGTCTGTCACTCAAACTTGTTAAAAGGTAGAGACAGCAAGTTTTAGTTGGAATCGTTTCCAGACCTCTCTCTGTCTTAGCTCTCTTATTCAGCTTCAATACCATAGCGGTGCAATTTAATGTAAAAAGCACGCCTGGAAATTCCCAATGCCTTCATAGCTTTAGTTCGGTTATTATTGCAAGTTGCCAAGGCAGACAACATAAGTTCTTTTTCCACTCTGCCCATGGTCTCTTTTATATCGTAATATTTATCTTTACTTCTTCTCTGGCAGTCATGTTTCGGCAGCATGTTTGCAGGCAAGTGATGGAGTTCTATAGTCATACTGCTACAGACTATACTTGCGTGCTCTAAGACATTCTGCAATTCCCGGATATTGCCGGGCCAATCGTACTCCCGAAAAAACCTTACTACGTGCGGTGATAATGTAAGCTCATGCCCTACTACTTTACTGTACTGGTCTAAAAATTTCCGGGCTAAGGTCATGATGTCATCCTTGCGTTCTCTAAGCGGCGGCAGTTTAAGCGGGACAATATTAAGGCGATAATATAAATCCCGCCGAAATGTCCCATTATCAATCATACTTGCCAAATCTTGATTGGTGGCTGCGATCACCCTAATGTCGACCTTGACAGTTTTGGTTCCGCCAACACGTTCAAATTCCCTTTCTTGCAGCACGCGCAGCAACTTTGCCTGCATAGTCATCCCCATATCTCCAATTTCATCCAGGAAAATAGTGCCGCCGTGGGCTAATTCAAACTTACCGAGCTTTCCTCCTTTTTTGGCCCCTGTAAATGCCCCTTCTTCATAACCAAACAATTCACTCTCGATCAACTCCTCCGGAATTGCCGCACAATTGACTTTGATCATAGGCTTATCTTTACGCCGGCTGCAATTGTGAACGGCATTGGCTAAGACTCCCTTCCCCACACCGCTCTCGCCAAGTATCAGCACCGTACTGTCAGTTCGTGCCACCTTTGCCGCCAGCAGCAAAGTTTCCTTCAGATGACTGTTTTGCTTTACATAGTCTTTAAAGGACAGTGGAAGCTGTTCCCATTGAACTAACTGCTCTTTCAAATAATCAGCTACACCCTTAGATTGCTGCAGTTCCCGGTTTAATTCAACAACTTCGGTTACGTTTTTGAAAATAGAAATACTGGCAATGATATCCTTGCCACTGAACAGGGGGAATGTATATCCGACAACATTTATTCCCAGAGACTCAAGATAGTAACTTCCCTTACTTGGCTCACCGGTTTGCAATACTTTAATGGTTGTAGCTCCCGGTTCTATTGTTTTCAACTTGTGCCCTAACACCTTTTCAACCGGAACCCCCAAAATTTTGGCATAGGCTTGATTCGCATATACAATAGTTGTATTCGAGTCTATGACTAAAACTACATCATGAATGTTATCCAGGATTTTAAATAACATGTCACAATCCCATTGAGGAAAGTAAGATGTTGTGATAGCATGAGTTCCGATCATTATTTCATCCCCTATTTTCTGATATCCTTCTGCACCGGCTAGCAGACTATCAACGATTCTTCAGGGCATTCTAAACATGAAAGATCTGCCTTACATATTATTTCGGCTAAATTAAATGCACTCACTGCTTGAACCCCAGCCATTTTTCTGTATAAATTGGAATACTTCCTTGAAACCCGGAGGGGAGGTTACGGCTCCGTTTTCTAAAACGGCAGGATTTCTGTCGCCCACTACATTAATAGGACTTATTACCTCACGGCATATTTTGTAGCCCTCCGCAAGAATCTGGTCGATATCCCCCAGGCCATAAAAGTCTTTAAAACGGTCACAGGCCAACACTTCTTCAGTTGGCAGCCATTCTTTTAAAATAAACTTTAAATCACGGATATCGTATTTGAATTCCATCTTAACTCTCATTCCTTTCACTCTGCTCAAAGGCTGAAAATGACTAAGCAGCAGTTCACGACTTCGCTAATAATCTGCGGCCCAGGAGCGCGGTTCTTGTAAAAGACGGCAGCTGCGGAAAATAAACATTGATACGGATCTCTTTCAAGCAAATCCTTGTACTACCGGCAGGAGTGTCACAAGCAGCCGGGAATAAAAGGGAGCTTGCGAGAAGCTCCCTCATTAATCCCTGATCCTTGCTGCCTTAGTTAAGGTTCTCAACAATTGTAGAAATCCCTTGACCTCCCCCTATACACATGGTCGCTAAACCATAACGCTTTCCGGTGCGTTTTAACTCATTGATTAATTTGATCAAGATGATAGCCCCTGTGGCGCCTAAAGGATGTCCCAAAGCAATCGCACCGCCGTTGACATTCGTCCGGGCAATGTCCAAACCCAGTTCTTTGATTACGGCCAGGGACTGGGCCGCAAAGGCTTCATTCAGTTCAATTAAATCAATCTGCTCTAAAGTGAGGCCTGCCATCCGCAGAGCAGCCGCAGATGCGGGCACTGGTCCAATGCCCATAATTTGCGGCGGCACGCCTTTGGCTCCAATACCGAGCACCCGAACCAGAGGCTTCAGACCATATTCTTTCGCCTTTGCCGCTGTGGTCAGAATTAAAACGGCGGCAGCGTCGTTCCGTCCGCTGGAATTCCCCGCCGTGACTGTACCGCCTTCCTTGAAGACAGCAGGCAATTTGGCCAGCTGAGCCAGGCTGGTTTCCCTGGGATGTTCGTCCGCGGCAAAAATCACGCTTTCCCTTTTTCCTTTAACTTCATAAGGAACGATTTCTGCTTTGAACAGCCCTTCTTTAAGGGCACGCAAGGCCCGTTCCTGGCTGATCAAGGCAAATTCATCCTGCTCCTGACGGCTGATCTTGTATTTTTCCGCTAGATTCTCGGCTGTTAATCCCATGTTCAAATATCCATAACGCTCTTGGGGCTGACAACGTGGCTGGCTTTCCGTATTGGAATCCAAAATCTCCGCATTGCCCATACGAAAGCCATAACGCGCGTGCCGCAGATAATAGGGCGCAGTGCTCATGCTTTCCGCTCCGCCGGCCATGACGATTTCCTGGGTTCCTGCCCAAATGGACTGGACAGCGTCATTGACGGCCGTCAGGGCAGAGCCGCATTGACGGTGCACCGTATAAGCCGGTACCGCCTCGGACATATTGGCCCTCAGCCAAGCGAGCCGGGCTAAATTGGGATTATCCCCGCTTTGCTTGGTATGGCCAAAAATCACTTCATCAATAGACGTGTCCGGAATTCCGCTGCGGGCAATGGCCTCCTTGATGACTTGAGCGGCCAGATAGTCCGCCTCAACATCCTTCAGAGTCCCGCCAACCCTGCCGATGGCTGTACGAACTCCGGCAACGATAACCGCTTCGTTCACGATTCTCCCTCCTTGCTTATAGCGCGTATTCTTTTCTTAACTGGGCGGCAATAATATTACGCTGAATTTCCGAAGTCCCTTCATAAATCCGGGCGATTCGGGCATCACGGTAATAACGTTCTACTTCACACTCCCGCATGTATCCCATACCGCCGTGGATCTGAACTGCTAAATCCGCGACCCGGCCATAAGCCTCCGAACCAAATGTTTTGACAATGGCCGCTTCTTTGATGACCTTTTTCCCCGCGTCAATTTTCCGGGCAACATCATAGGTCAAACTGCGCAAAGCTTCAATGTCTATGGACATGTTTGCTAAATAATGCTGGATGATCTGGTTTTCAAAAATTGGCTTGCCAAATTGCACCCTCTGTAAAGCATATTTAGCACTGATTTCCAGGAGCTTCTCGCAGGACCCGAGATTGCGGGCGGCCAGTCCCGCCCGGCCGTTGGCCAGGATTCTCAAGGCGTTGACATACCCCTGCCCTAGCTCGCCTAAAACGTTTTCCACAGGTACCTCGCAGTCCTCAAAGATAAGTTCCGCAGTTTGAGAGCCGTGCAAGCCCATTTTTTTCTCATATTTGCCGACTGAAAATCCTTTAAAGCCACGCTCTACGAGAAAGGAGGTAATTCCTTTGCTTCCTTTGCTCTTGTCCGTTACCGCCATGACCGTGAAAATATCGGCAATATCACCGTTTGTAATAAATTGCTTGGTTCCGTTCAGGATATAGCGCTCCCCTTTGAGAACGGCTGTCGTCTTCAGGCTGGCGGGATCGGAACCGGCCGATGCTTCAGTAAGGGCAAAGGCCCCGATCAATTGTCCGGCAGCTATTTTAGGCAGATAACGTTTCTTCTGCTCTTGATTGCCGCACTCAACAATACCGACACTCCCAATACCGTTGTGGCAGCCGATAATTGAAGTAAAGCAATTCGGTCCCCGGCCTAATTCCTCATAAATCATGACTTTGCCGACCATTCCCGCACCCAGCCCGTCGTACTCTTGAGGCGTACTTAGCCCAAACAAACCGATTTCCGCAGCCTTGTCAAGCAAATTCCGGGGCACGGCGTCCTCCTCCTCCATTTGTTGAGCAAGAGGTTCAACCTCCTTGGCGATAAAGCTGCGCACGGTTTGTCTTATAATATTAAGTTCTTCCGCCGTTATTTGGCTTGCTTCCATTGCAGTTCCTCCTACCATGATTTTTCAGACAACCTGTGAAAGAAATTCCGGCCTGCCCCTCAAGGCTGTGCGCTTATTTTTCAGGGTATTCGTAAAATCCTTTTCCGGTTTTTCGTCCCCATTCTTTTAGCAACTCTTTCCGGCAGATAGGCCGCTGCAAATTGCTCGGCCTTTTGTAAAACGTCTTTGTCTACATCCGTGCATTTCACTTTAAAACCGGCTAAAGCTGCGGATAAGGCAATCTGGTGCCCCATATTCCCTGCCCCGACAATGCAAATATTAGCAATGCCGCCTTTTTCCATCACAATCCCTCCCAGCAGTTTCAATGCGATACTCTTTCCAAGATAGTAGCGATACCTTGCCCGCCGCCAATACAGGCTGTGATCAAACCGAAGCGGACCTCTCTCCGACTCATCTCATACACTAACTTGGTGGTCAGAATCGCTCCGGTAGCCGCTATTGGATGACCGTGAGCAATCGCCCCGCCGTTAACATTCACCTTTTCCATATTAAAATGCAGATCCCGGTCCACGGCTAAAACCTGGGCGGCAAAAGCTTCGTTTATTTCGATGAGATCCATATCGTCTAAAGTAAGGCCGGCTTGAGCCAAGGCTTTTCTTGTAGCGGGTACCGGTCCGATTCCCATGATATTGGGGTCTACACCGGCAACAGCGAAGGTGCGGATTTTGGCCATAGCTTTCAGACCCAGCGCCTTGGCTTTATCCGCTGACATGACAAGCACTGCGGCTGCGGCATCATTTAAACCGGAACTGTTTCCCGCCGTTACGGTTCCGCCGGCTTTAAAGGCAGGCGGCAGTTTGCTTAATCCTTCCAGCGTTGTTTGGGGACGGGGGTGTTCGTCACTGTCCAAAACAAGCGTTTTACCTTTCCCCAGGGGAACAGTCAGGGGGACAATCTGACTCTTATACAAACCTGCCGCCATAGCTTTGCCCATTTTTTGCTGGCTGAGCAGAGAGAACTCATCCTGTTCCCGGCGGCTGATGCCATATTTTTCAGCTAAGTTCTCGGCAGTAATTCCCATGGGCGGATTGCCAATTTCAGCGGGTGACAATTGAAAGCCTGCCCGAAACTTCGGACCGGTTTTGCTGAAAAATTCCATATGCTCCATAACATACGGTTTCAGCGAGCAGCTTTCCGTGCCTCCGGCAACATAAATGTCGCCCATCCCGGCCATGACAGCCTGTGCCGCTAAATTGACGGCATTAAGGCCGGAGCCGCACTGGCGGTCAACGGTAAGCCCCGGGATTTCCATAGGCAAACCGGCCTTGAGGGCACATAACCGCGCCATATTGCCGCCGGCATTCAGGCAATTGCCGAAAATGACATCGCTTATCTCTCCGGGGTCCAGGTCTATTCGTTTAAGCACTTCTTTGATAACGTCCGCTCCGTAGTTTTCCGGGGGAACCTTGCCGAGAGCACCGCCGGCGCGACCTATCGGAGTTCTCACTGCCGCAACAATAACAGCTTCCTTAAGCATCATTGTGACCTCCTAATTTCACCTAGTTTACTCGTAAGTATAGTAGCCTTTTCCGGTCTTCCTGCCCCATTCTCCCTTAGTGAATTTCTCGACAACCAATGGTGACAGCTTGTCTTTGGGATCACGGCTGTTTTGATAACGTTCCCTTGCCGAATAGTAGGAAAGGTCAATACCTGTCAGATCCATGAGACGGAAAGGTCCCATCGGTTGTCCCAGGGCGTCCTGCATCAGAACCGCCGCCGGGTTCGGTGATACACATGGTTCCTTCCCAGGTTGTTGCTCACTTCAGCGAAAAGAGCAAGGGGATTATTTTCCACGGAAGGTTGGTTTGCGTTTCTCAATAAAGGCTTGCATACCTTCTTTTTGATCCTCTGTCGCAAACAGCAAGCTAAAGCATTTATGCTCATACTGCAAACCCAGCTCTAAATCCATCCTCAACCCTTCATTGATACAGGTCTTGGCAAGTCCTAAGGCAACCGCTCCTCTTGAAGCAAATTTTCTGGCCATTTTTTGAGCTTCGGGCAATAACTGTTCGGCAGGCACCACTTTATTCACAAGGCCAATCCTCAGCGCTTCCTCGGCACTGATAAAGTCGCCGCTGAAGATCAATTCTTTGGCCTTACCGGCGCCAATGAGACGGGGCAGGCGTTGAGTTCCTCCCCCGCCGGGCAAGATGCCTAATTTAATTTCCGGCAGACCGAATTGAGCATTAGCGGCGGCAATGCGCACATCGGCGGCCAAGGTTAACTCACATCCCCCGCCGAGAGCATAACCGCAAACTGCCGCAATGACCGGCTTGCGCATATTCTCCAGCAGATTGAAAGCCTTCATGGAAGGTCTGGCACTCGCGGCAACATCGACAGCGCTTAATGAGGCCATGCCTTTGATGTCTGCCCCCGCGGCAAATACTTTGTCCCCGCCTGTAATGATCACAGCCCTGACTGAGTCATCGGCACCTAACTTAGCGGCCGCATCTGCCAATTCTTCGAACACCTGACTGTTCAGGGCATTTAACACTTCCGGACGATTAAGGGTGATCGTGGCAATCCCTTCTTCGATTGCCACAATGATTGTTTCGTATGCCAACTCCATTACCTCCTTACATTCTCCATTTCGCTTACTGTGTCAACAGCTTCATGAGGGTTCCTTACCACTTTCCCCGGGAACCCCAGCTCAAATTGGGTAAAAATTTCCTTTCCCATCTACTCGAACACTTTCAGGTATACCTCTGTCCTCTCGGCTAGTTTTTCTGCAAACAGACTGCGGAAACTCCTGGCATATCTTGCGCAAACGTCAAGCTGATGCTTAACACTTGCAAGAACCTCGCCAAAATCCGGATAAAGAGGACTTGATTCAGGTGGAGTTTTAACTCCATTTGAATCTTAGTCGCCCTTAGCCAGGGACTTCGCCGCTCTTAACTCACCGCTTGCCGCAGCAGGAGTCTTAGAGCGGCTTAGTCAGCGGATAAAAACACGTTTCACTCCCAACAATGAAGCGGCGGCTTTTGCTTACAGGGGGGTCTTTACCCTTTCTTCGAGTTGCACAGACAGCTAAACTTTCGCTGCAGGTTAAAATGGGCTGAAAAGTGTTTAAAAAGTATACGCCTTGTTGGGAAAGAAAATGAGTTTGGGCTAACTCAAGCCGCCATGAAGGAAAAGAAGGCTATGTCATCCTCTGACAATAGCCTTCTCGCTGTATATTTAAGATCATCTTATAAAATATTTAAGTCTTTAGCTTCTTGAATTAATTCATCTCTAAAATCCGGATGAGCAATGCTGATTAATTTCTCAGCTCTTTTCCACATCGGCTGCCCTTTAAGATTAACCATTCCATATTCCGTAGCAACATAATGCACTAAAGGGCGAGGTACTGTGACCACGGCACCCAAGGTCAGGACCGGCTTGATGCGGGAATGAACTTTTCCATTCGAGTCGGTATAGGTTGAAGACAGACAAAGATAACTTCTTCCCCCCTTGGAATTATAGGCATTATCAACGAAATCCAATTGCCCGCCCGCGCCGCTGATCATGCGGGTACCTTTCGATTCTGAACAGACTTGTCCAGTCAGGTCCATTTCAATCACATTATTAATGGAGACCATGTTGTTATTTCGGCTGGCAATGGACCTGTCATTGGTGTAGTCAGCCGGGTAACCTGCACACATGGGATTATTGTCAATGAAATCATAGAGTTTTTGTGAACCGACAGCGAATGTGTATACAATCCGGCCCGGGTCGATCTGCTTTTTTCTCCCTGTAACTCTTCCCATTTCGACCATATCGACCATGCTGTCACACAACATCTCCGTATGAATTCCTAAATCTTTCAGGTCGGACTGGGCAATCATTTTTCCCAGAGCATTAGGCATCCCGCCAATTCCCAGCTGCAGACAATCTCCATCCCTGAGCTCTTCAAGGATAAATTCAGCAATCTTTTGGTAAACGTCTGTCGTTTCCTCTTCGGGAATCTGCGGCATCCCTGTGTGCCCGCCTTCCACGATGTAGGTTACTTCCGAAATATGAATATTATTGCCATATCCCCCATGAGCATACGGCATATCCTCGTTGACTTCGACGATTATAATATCGGCGACATCGGCCGCGGCACGGAAATGGGTAATTGTAGGCCCCATGTTAAAAAATCCATGTTTATCCATCGGAGCCACTTGAATCATAAGAATGTTGGGCGGACAATTCTCCCGCACGTAGCGCAGAGCTTCCGAGTATCTCAAAGGCGCATATTGCACAGTTCGTGTTTTGGCATACAGGCGGTCAAGCCCCGTCATATGAGTAGATTTCCAGATGCTATGCTCACCGCTGGGATCTGCTTTATACACCGCATGCGGGCGGGTTGAAATTCCGTTAACGATTACAATATCATGAAGATCATGGATACGTTTAGCAAAAGCCGCATCGAGAACCGGCACTGTGTTTGCCGCAAACGAATATTGAATCCAATCCCCGTCTTTAACAACACTCACTGCCTTCTCGGCTGAAACAAGTTTACTTTGGTATTCTGCTGCCCATCGAGACATCTTCATTTCCTCCCTATTACCTTCTGAGCTGACCAGAGTTCATACAGTTAATATAGTTAGCCTAAATAGTTAGCCCGTCGAAAACACCTAGCCTCTTTGGGCAGTTAATATGCAAAATCTATACCAGAGAAATTGGTCGAATTTATATAATATTCCCTCAACTCGTTCTGTTGACTGCTTTGACAAGCATTAAATTTTAAATCTGCCGGTGATTAATCAAAATAGTGTTAATTTTTTATACATTTATGTATACATATTATACGAAAATTATCCTTAGCAACCCCGCTCCTGGATTGTCAACAGCTCCAGGGCAAACCTAAACTTCGGAGACTTGAATTCACAGCCAGGGTTAAGAAGGTTCTGCGGTACACGTTGTCCGGGTAATAGCTTAGAGATTTGCGATGTTGGGAGAATAAAAAAAGCCATTGATCAAAATCAGTGGCTAAGGAAAAGAATATTTAATAGCGTTACAAGCAATATTCACTAGTACGGGGGACACAAGACATGATCGTGATCGCCTATGTTATGTAGAAGGCAAATCTGGATACCGTTCTCTTCCAGCCACTCAAAAGTAAATCGTATACTCATATTGAGGCTGGCTTCCCAGATTCTGTCAGTCCCTTGGACCCTTTTAACCTGGAGAGAAGGGTGGCGCCAATTATCAATAAATTGTTCCATTTTGTCTCCAAAGAGCAATTGAATTTCACGTGGTAGCTTTTTAAACGCACGTTTGAATTTAGAAGTACGCTCAATCTTTATCATCGGCAGCATCTGCCTCCATAAGATCTTGCATTAGGTCTTTAACCGTGTCAAATCGCTTTGTTCTTCGAGCTTTTATATCCTCTTGAGCTTCCCGTTCTGCGGCTTGCCATTCTTCTGTCCAATACCACGCTTGATCAGCAGGAATTAGTTTTTTGGGTTCAAGAATGATGCGGCCGTCTTCCACAATTATCTCGAATACCTCTCCCTCATCAGCCAAGTGCAATAATTTACGAACCTCTTTGCCTATCGTGATAGTAGAGCGACGTTTTGTCTGAACGATTCCAAATGATTTGCGAAATTGTGCCTTTGGCATAATGTCACCTCTGCGTCGTTTCTGATTTTCTGTGTTTATTATAACAATTTCAGCGGGGGATGTGTAGCAATGTGGAACAGAAAAACACAATAAATATGCAAATATTGGTTATTGCATATTTATAACTTTTAAATGCTTTTCTACTCAAGAACAAGAAGTATGTTATAGTTCGCATTAGAAAGGAAGCGTCAAATTGGTAAGCATTCAAGAAACTGCTTCTCCTCGATTAATGGACAAGACTGGATTTAAAACGGAATTTGCTAAATCCATAAGGCTCCGAAACCAATGGGAAATTAGCCAATTCTTTAGGACTTTACGGATTCAGCAGCCATAAAATGGCCCTGCCGATTCTCTGAGGTATTTCCCGGAAATGCCCGCCAGGCTCTTTTACATAGGTCACTTTGGCGGACTTTGCAATCAGCTCTTTGGACCTCTGAGTAGCTATGCCCACTTCACACATCAAAGGATCTTTAGTCTTTTCCTCTTTGCCGCCTAAGCTCAGGTAGACTTTGCCGGCAGGCGGGTGCTTCTGCAAAAATTCCAGCCATCCCGGAAACCACAGCGACCCGGAACAACTGCCGCACCCCCTAAAACCTAACAAACAGTGACCATATAAAGCCGCCAGTCCCCCCAGAGAATAGCCAACCGGATACACTTCCCCGTTAAGGGAAAAAAGACTCCGCAACGCCGGCAGAAGTGTGTTTTCTAAAAAGCCAAGCGTTTCGTCGGCTTTCCCGGCAAATATCCGGCCGCCCGTGTCTTCCAGATACCACGGTGAAAAGTCCCGGTTCCATTCGATAGGGCCGAAGCCCGTGATAAGAAACGGCCGGCACTTCCCCGCTTCGATCCGGGGCAACAACATTTCCCTGATTTCCGACAGCTGCTGCATGCCGTCGTCACCCGACAGCAAAATCACCAGTGGTAACGGCTGGTCCGATGATCCCAACTGCTCTGTCCAGCAATATTTTTCCCCCAGTTCGAATTTCCTCATCAGCAATCCGGCTCCTTCATCAATTCAAAACGATATTTTTGCTTGACTTCAGGATATTTCACATGGTCTACTTCGCTCATAAACATGTCGTAAGGACGGATATATACCCTGAAATCGTCATACAGCGCCTGATAAACAATAAATTTTTCCGTAGTTTCGCTGTGAGTGGCAACTGCCAGCAGTTGGTACATTTTATTCTTGAAATGGCAGTACTTGCCGCCGATCACCGCTTTTCTTGGTTCCATAAGTACCTCCTGGGATATGTTTCAGATTGGGATTGGGAAACTTTCGATTATTAGCCTAAACTGATATAGCGCACCGTGTTTCCACTATTGGTACATTTAATTAGTGAAACTTGAATTGTGACGCTATAAGAAAATGCTCAATACAAGGTTGGTTTGCAAGTTCATAACCTGGTGCAGGAAGCCATTCTGAATAAGCCTTTTTCAGGCATCAACAACATTAGGGAATACGGCATATGTGCATTAAGTCAGAGTTCGGGGCCTCCAGATGACGATAACTGTCATGGCCACCAGGACCAAGATTACGCCAGTAACACGTGGATCATAATACGATCCATTGATAGGAAACTGCTGCCATGTAACATTAATCGTCATATGAAATAGCACCATAGCAAAGACGCTCTTACCGGTTTTGTTATAAAGCCAGACCATTATCACTCGCAGTGCCACGGTGCCTAGTGACCACCAAGCGATCCACGATATCGAACGGTGCGCATGGACTAAGGCAACAAAATGGTAGATTGCCCAAATAGCTCCTAAAACAATACTGGCTTGTAGCCCCCCTAGTTGACGTTGCAGCGGATCGATGGCATAGCCTGACCAGCCCAGTTCCTCTCCCAGAGCGCCAACAAAAAACAGAATGCACAAAATCAAGGTCTGCACTATAGAAATCTGAGGAATTGGAACTGGTGTTCCTGCTAAGCGCATTACCCCAAATGACAAAACCATAACAAATGGCATCAACAGAAGAATCGGAACATACCATAGATTCGATCTGATACGTTTGTAATCTATAGCTCTCTTGAGCAATATTTTTGCACCCACTGACCCGCTCTCATAGTAAGAAAGAATCAATGCGGCCAGCACTGGACAAACTGCCATCAGTGCATCTATAGGTAGGCCTGGTAATAGTTGTCGACCTATCAAACCACCAATCACCCAGAAAGGAATGGCAAGGATAAAGACTAGCCCAAAGAACACCAAGAGCGATCTGCCCGCTGGAGATTTCCCTTTGGTAATTGTTTGCTGTAAGTTATCCATTTTTATTTTCTCCTAGAGTTAAGTATGAAGAATCCAGTCAAGAAGTAATTTTGTTTAGCATAACCCAGCTTAGGGTCAAGTTCGGGATAACCTTCCCCTTATATTAATTCCACTTTCATTCATTATTATTTGCATAATTTTACCAGTTAAGAACCCTAAAACGCTCAACCTGTCAAACTGCTCCGGTGGCAATGTAAATGCCGTTTATAATTCCAATTCGTATAATAAAACCGTTCGTCCCTCAATGCTTGATGGAGAATCTTCAATAAATCTGGCTCCTAGTTTGTCATAAAACCCTTTCGCGTTGGGATCAGAAAAAATAAGCAGCCGATCAATAGCCCTCTTTCTACATATGTCCAGGGCAAATGCCATTAGATGAGAGCCAATTCCTTTCCCAATTAACTCCGGCAGTATAAAAATATGTTCCAACCAAAGACCTTTTCTGACAAACACTGAACCCGCCCAAAAATCCTCTTTAACCTCTACTATTGATAAATACCCTGAAATATTTCCTTTAATCTCTGCGACGTAAACAATGTTGTTATGAATGTATTCAGGTGCGATCGTTAACTCTTTTTCCCAAACAGCGAAGTATGCTTCCGGATAATTCCAATATCTTTTTGAGGCAAAGGATAATGAAGTCAAGACAGCGCTTTCGGCAGGTTTGGCTTGTCTAATTTCCATTTTCACGTCTAACTATCATCTCCTTAAATACAGTCAAACTGACCAATCACTAAATCCAATTTTCCTCAAACTCCAAAAAAAACCACAACGCTCCGGTGGGGACTATGTGTCTAAATCAAGCTCTTAAGCAGCAAACACCTAACCGTAAAACGCCAAGTTCACAGTACCATGAGGTAATCAAATTATATTAATTAAGCCACTGATACATTATAAAAACGTCAACCAATCCATGTTCAATATGCTTGAAAGCTTTAGGAAGTGTACCGACAATATCAAACCCACATTTCTTCCATAGTTCTATAGCTACTTGATTAGTGCTAACTACAAAATTATACTGCATTGCCTTAAATCCATATTTTCTGGCTTCTTTAAGAGAATGTTCACACATAAGTTTGCCTATGCCTTTTCCACGTGCATTAGATGCAACAACATAGCCGGCATTACAAACATGCGAACCTAAACCGGGTTGATTCGGTTTTATAAAATAAGTGCCTACTAAATTGCTATTTTCAGTTGCAACATATGTCGCTAAAGGCATCTCTATCCAAAGATGGAATGCTTCTTCTCTAGTTGTATCTGGCGAGAAAGCATATGTATTTCCCTTTAAAAAAACTTCATGCAAAATAAGCCAAATTTGATCAAAGTCTTCATTTTCTGCTCGTCTTATCTCAATCATTTTTATCTCCCTTACTATAAAATCAGTCTTAGACTCTTACCCTAGCGTTCCGTATTCCTATGCAGCGGCTGGTACTTCTCCGCTTCGATCCGGGGCAACAACATTTCACTGGTTTCCGACAGTTGCTGCAGGCAGTTGGTACATGTTACACAGTAGTCTTAGCACTGAGAATGACCGGTTCCACAACCTATCTCCAGCACCTATAATGTTTGTTCTATCCTGAAAAACATCCTCAAAAATCAGTAGACCCGAAAGGCAGCTTTTCCTACAGGAGTGAACGAATTTTATGGAGAGGCGGTACAGACCACAAAGCTTTCGTGGGGAAGCGAAGCCAGCGGTTCACCTCAGGTATTACCTGGAGGTTTGGCGAAGCTCCCACGAAAGCGCGTGGGCGAGCCTCGGAATGCTGAGTGAACGGATGTAGGAAAAGCTGCCCGACCCCAGCGACTCCTTTTCATTCCTTGATGGTGCTGCACAAGCGGCATAGGAGTCTATATAAGAATTATTGTATGTTAATAGTTCCGGCTTTATCTGCTAAGGCACCAGATGTCAATTCCAGAGCCATGCACCATTCAGCTTTTTTTGTTTTGTCGGCAGTATGAAATATCCCATATTCGTAAGACGGCTTAAACCCAAACTTATGATAAAAGTCCGGATTGCCACAAAGGAATATAGCGGTGAATCCCATATTTTTGGCAATCCCAAAAGCTTTCAGCATCATGGTACGGGCAATTCCTTTACAAAAAAAATCGGGATGAACACTTATTGGAGACAATAAAAGCTCAGTATAAACATTATCAGAGTTCGCGATATTTGTTTTATATAAAACTATCTGCCCTACCAATGTTCTATCATCATTTTCCGCTACTAATGAAAGCTCTGGAATAAAGGTATCTTTTTTTCGCACCTCGTTTAAATAGTCCCATTCTCCTTCATTAGTTGAGGTAGCAAAAGATTTTTTCACAAGTTCGTAAACTTCATCGTAATCGGCAGGTTGTTCTTGTCGTATAATCATCTAAGCCGCCCCTTATCCAAACGTCTCCTTCAGCTATATTTCGCATAGTTCTATGAATTTCCTGCTTAATTTGTGGAAATTATTGCAGTCCCTGCCACAATAATCAATGGCCCCAGCGTTCTTCTTGATATAGAATGCTGGGGCTAAATTATGTTTTGCTAGTAAATCAGTTCTTATAACGTCTCCCCTCTTGTTTTTAATTTACTTAATTGCAATCGTAGTTTCTTTAAGAACTACTTCCCTAAACTCCCTATCCTCAGGAAAGGGCTTAATGCTTAGCCGGAATTCGAGTTCAGCGACATCATCCGGCAGCGGCGGCACAACTATAAAAGAGTGCTGCCAGCCTTTACCCGACCCGCTACCTCCGCTTGTCCTACAGTGATATTCCGGAGAGATAAGCAGCCCAAAACTGGCATGTCCCAGCCTGACATAGGGTTCCGGCGTATTGATTTCAATCTCGACGTAAACAACACTGGCATTGCTGTATTGTTTCATGTAAGTTACCGCATAAGAAATGTCCTCTTGCTGCGTTGCTTTTAAAATAGAAACATATTTCAAAAAGCCCGTTGGTTCTACCGGCGGCTTGACCTGAATCTCACTTTGCATGAATGAGGCAAAAATTCTCTGCAACCACCTCTCGTCCAGATTATACTTTTTGCTCCACTCAGAAATACGTTCAAGTCCCGGGAAGCCGGAATTATTCTTCGAATTCTCTTTGCGCTTGGCCAGTAAAGCGCAAATCTGCTCGTCCAGCGGCGCTAAATCCTCACAGTAGTAATCGCTTGGAACATGAAACGGCATTTTCAGCAAAGGCGTAATGTTTCTCAATAGATTACCTTCTTTCTTTAAAATCAATGGTTTAATGGCTTTGGTAAATTATAAATATTTACCAGAATTTACTGCTTGGAATTTATTATACATTTACTGTCTCTTACTGTATAGCAAAAATAAGAAAAGCCGGGAGCCCTCCTCCAGCTTCATCTCATTAAATTATTCCAACCTTAACAAACTTCTGTAAAAACCTCAGCGTCTTCCTATACTGTTGTATACAGCTAAGGCATCGGTAATATCATACTGTTCCGTATTGTGATCGCCTTGCGCACCGGCTGAAATCAAAATGTATTCCTGGTTGCCTACTTGGGCGAGGCTTGCCAGACATAGACCGGCCTCATCGGTATATCCGGTTTTCCCTCCTAAGATTTCCCCGCCAACAATCTTTTGCCTGTTGAGTTCTTCAAACATGGTACTGTTAAAGGTTATCCCGCGGGGGTGCTTATTCGTAGGTGGTGTGGAATGACGGGCTGAAGTAAAAATCTCCCGGAAAGTGTCATTCTGCAAAGCATAGTTTAGAAGAATAGCCAGATCTTTGACCGTTGTGTAGTGGTTTACATTGTGAAGTCCGGTGGCATTTTCAAAATGGGTATTTTTCATGCCCAGATCTGCCGCCTTTTGATTCATTAATTTGACAAAATTCTGCTCCGATCCCGCAATCTGGTCGGCAAGTCCAATACAGCACTCCGCGCCGCTCGGCAGCATTGCTCCGTATAACAGATCGCTTGCCCTGACCACTTCACCCGGTTGAAAACCGGCCATCGAGGCATCTGCTCCGTACAGCCCCTGAAACGCAGAATTGGTCAGTTTGATTTTTTCCTGCAGATCAGGTAAATTTTCTAGTGCAACAAGGGCTGTCATCATTTTAGTCAAAGAAGCGGGATAGATTTTTTCTCCGCTATTTTTTTGCATTAAAATAGTTTGATCCTTTAAACGGATCAGAATCGCATTAGGACTGTTCAGCTTATCGGGGGAGATGGCAGCAGAGGGATCGCGTTCTGTGTTTGACAAGGGAGCTGATGCTGTTCTGCCCTCAGAAGAACCGGGTGCTCTCTTTAAGGAAGCATATGACGTGATTTTATCATATTCTTCTTTAAAGATGTGCCGGTATCCTGGAATAATGATGGCTTGATAAACAAAAGCAGCAATTCCGACCATCAACAGAAGTGCTATAAATCTGCCTATTCCTGACTTTTTCTTTTTGACTCTTCGTACCATGCTAAATGAACTTCTTAAGATTTTCTTATGACGGAAGCGTTACTGTAAAGGCAGTATTCTCCGGGTTGCTTTGTACAGAAATTGTTCCACCGTGAGCCGTGACAATTTCCTGGGCGATTGCCAAACCTAACCCTGCTCCACCGGTGTTTGTGGAACGTGCCGAATCCAAGCGGTAAAATTTTTCAAAAATAGTTTCCAGCTTGGCCTGGGGGATGGGCTTTCCCTGATTGGTAAAGGTTATGATCATAGTTTGGTCCTGCTGCCCGGCAGAAATCTCAATGACACTGTTTTCATCACTATAGGCTATTGCATTTTTCAAAATGTTATTGAACACACGGGCCAGTTTGTCGGCATCTCCCCACAGGGTGAGTCCATCAGGCACATTGACGGACACCTGCTTTTCCTGGGGAGCCAGCAGGGGATAGAATTCATCGGCCATCTGCCGGAGCATGAACTGTAAATTGATCTTTTCTTTATTCAAAACAATCGTTTGCAGATTAAATCGTGTGATCTCAAAAAACTCATTGATAAGCTGCTCTAAGCGATAAGCTTTTTCCAAGGTAATACCGACATATTTGGCCTTCTGTTCCGGAGGCATATCAGGGGCTTCGTCGAGGAGACTTAAGTATCCTATCACGGAGGTCAAAGGTGTCTTGATATCATGAGCCAAGTAAACGACCAAATCATTTTTGCGCTGCTCGGCATCAAGGGCGGCTTTTTTTTGTTTTTCCAAGTTGTTTTTTATCTGATTAAGCTTATTTTCCATAAAATCCAATTCCGGTGATAATATAATTTCGGCAGCGGATTCCTCAGCAAGTTTATCCATTCCCGCACTGATTTCATCAAAATATTTTGTGAACCAAGCAACAGAAAATCGAAAAAGGATAACTAATAAAAATATTAGGATGACCATAAAAAGGATGGTTTCCATATTGTTGCGAATCACCAACTGATAGATTGTCAGTGCGTCCGAATTTCCAAAATGAAAAGCTTTGACTAGAAAGCGCACAATACGATCTCCAATCCGTCCACGCAGAATATAGCGCAATAGATAAACAGTGGCAGCGGCGGCAACTGTAATCAGGAGCATTTGAAAAAGTACTTTTCCTTTTAATTTTGTATAATCATTCCTTCTTTTACCCCTCTCACCCTTCAATTTTATAGCCAACTCCCCATACCGTTTTGATATATTTAGGATGTTCCGCACTGTCATGCATTTTTTCCCTTAAATGCCTGATATGGACCATGACCGTATTATTGCTGTTGGTGAAATACTTGTCTCCCCATACCTCCTGGAACAATTCTTCCGAACTAACCACCCGTCCGCGATTGGAACAAAGAACCCAAAGAATAGCAAATTCTGTAGGAGTGAGAGATAGCTTTTTTTCATTCAGTGTGCATTCATGGGTATCCATGTCCAATACCAAGCCGGAAAAGGCAATCAAGTGTTCTTCCCGGTTTGACTCCGCAGAATTATATTGGGTAAATCTCCGGAGCTGCGCCTTGACACGGGCAACGAGTTCCAAAGGGCGAAACGGTTTCGTGATATAGTCGTCCGCACCTAAGGTCAGCCCGGTAATCTTATCAATTTCTTCTTCCTTAGCTGTCAGCATAATAATTGGGAAATTATGTTTTTCCCTAATTTTCCGGCAGAGAGTAAAGCCGTCAATGTCCGGCAGCATGACATCAAGTAGCGCAAGCTCTAACTGTTCCGACTCAACACACCGGAACGCATCCTGACCGTTATAAAACTTATAGATTGTAAAACCTTCATTTCTTAAATAAACTTCAATTAAATCCGCTATAGACTGCTCATCGTCTACAATTAAAATATTGATGCTCATAAGTTCTATCCCTTCTTTCCGGATAAACACTCATTATTATAGTACTGTCCAACAAAAACTTATATCATCATAAATTCCTTAGGCAAACTTAAGGTATTATTAATCAATATCTCAGTCTCAGTATATGGATACGGTAATAGAGCAATAATACGAGCAAAAGTGTACCAACAGAAATTATAACTTTGTCTAATTTTTTATTATTAAGATACTTATTGCTCAAACTATATAATTCCAGTCCCAGAAAGCCTCCAAGTGTATTTGTAATGACATCTATGATGTCTGTCGCTCCAATAGCGAAGATAAATTGAGTCAATTCACAAGTAAGACTAAAAACCAATATTAAAGAAAACTTAGATAAAAGTCCAACGTTCTTGAAATTGACATGCAAAAGCAAGCCGAAAGGAATAAAAATTATAACATTATCTATCATCTCTCCGAAATTAATTCTTCCATTTAAATTTAAGGGAAAAGCAAATGGATTCAAGTTAAGACTTCTATGATGATAATTAAAGACTGACAAGATATTGTATTGTAATTTGAATAATACTAACCAGATTAGTATCACTAAATATAAGGCTAGCAATCCCCTAGATAATATTTTTCTCATATAAACCTCCATTCCGCCGCTGTCGCTGGCGGCACAAATAGTAATGAAAAATGGTTCGTGGTTTTCGATTCACCACTTGGCAATAATTAGTGTGAGGAGAAGATACACTACAAAGCACGGAGGGGTGAGTCGTAGACTGCTCTTCTCAGCTTAAATCAGTATATAAACCAGTGTAAGAATCATCTTACAAGCACAAATAAGTGGTTCTATAAGACCGCAAGCTAATCATTGTTTTAGCTTCTCGTTAAATGTGTGGTGATTCAGTCAATGTCTTCCTCCTCTACTATGAAAGGAGGGCTGTGTCATGAAAGTTGTTTACCCTATTTGCTGTGGCGTCGATGTACATAAAACTTTTCTCGTCGCCACACTTATTACTTCCCAAGGGATAACCCCCCATTATTCCAAAAAACGGTTTTCTACGTTTAACAATTCCATTCTTGATTTCAAGCAGTGGCTAATCGATAACAACTGCTTCGATGTATGCATGGAATCTACGGGGAAGTACTACATACCTGTTTTCAATCTTTTGGAAGATACCATTCGGATCACTGTCGCTAATCCCAAATGGGTGAAGGCTGTAAAGGGAAACAAGGATGATACCAAAGATTCCAAGTGGATCGGAGATCTCTTCCGTTTGGGGTTGGTACCCGGAAGTTATATTCCCAAAAAACCAATTCGTATTCTCCGTGAATACACCCGATACCGTTTCAAACTTGTTAGTTGCAAAAGCAGTGAGAAGAACCGTTTCCAAAATGCTTTCACTGTTTGTAATGTAGCCCTTGATGCTGTCGTTTCCGACATGTTTGGCAAATCTGCCTCTTCCATCACGGACTATTTGGTTTCGTCTGATTCCTTTGACCCCGTACACTGTTCATCCCTTCTTCACAAATCCATGAAGAAAAAAGCAGATACCGTGATTGAATCCATTGAAGGGTATCAGATGACCCAGGAACAAAAGGAACGTATCCTAATGGTTCGCTCCCATTTGGAATTTGTCCAACAATCTATTGCCATGCTGGATGAAAAGCTGGACAAGATGGTTGCGCCTTATGAAAGCGCTATCACTCTCCTCCGTACCATTCCCGGAGTTGAAAGAACCTCTGCTATCACCATCATCTCCGAGATTGGAACGGATATGTCTCAGTTTGCCAATTCCAAACGTTTATGTTGCTGGGCGGGTCTAACCCCGGGCAACAACGAATCTGCTGGTAAGAAGAAATCAGTCCGAATTACACGTGCCGGCGTCTACCTCAAACCTGCATTGGTGCAAGTTGCCCATGCAGCCGTGAAATCGGATAAGTCTCCTTACTACAAAGTCAAGTACGAACGTCTTTGCAAAAGGAGGGGCAAAAAAAGAGCCATTATTGCTACCGCAAGGATGATACTCACAGCAATTTACAACATGTTTGTTACTGGTGAAGTTTGGAATCCAAGTGATTTGTACAAAATTGATATGCCACAAGAAATGCTGGAAAAACAGAAGGAGAAAGCTATTAAACAAGCTGTAAAACTTCTTATTTCCAATGGCGTAATAAAAGCTTCCGATATTAGTGTAGCTTAGGCAATTTGCTGTTAAATTTTCAAAGGACGATAGGGCCTTTGTTTTAGTACGGCCATTTTTAAGCTACGTTGAGTTATTTTTCAAGCTATTTCCTCTGATTCTTTTTTTGAGTTTCAGCCACTTGATTCATTGCATTTTGTCATGGATATAAAGTATTCCTGAGATAATTCTTGTTAAAACTTTCTTATATTATATCTAATCTCCTTTACTTTTTGTCTTACATTTCAAATTGATGCGGAAGTAAAATCTGGTTTCCTTTGGTAGGAGAAAGGTCCCCTTTCTGAAATTGCGAAAGTCTATCCGATTCGATAACTTCATTCTACCGAAATAGGATAGGCTTTCTTTAAATAAGTACTTATGAATTTCTTAAGTTTTCCTTATGAAGTCCTTATTTTTTAAGGATTTTCCTAAACCGTGAAGGAATCAAGGCGCTTCGAATTAATTTCAACCTGTCTTGAGGATGCAAAAATGACGACCGAAGAAGCCAGCATCCTCTTGGCAAGGGAGTATATTTCAGAAATATTATCTTGATCGTTAACGAATTTGACCGCCTCGTTTGGAGTTTGGACAGTCCGAAAGATAAACGCTAAATGGCAGAGTATGCCAATACAAAATATCTCCCTTGATTATTTGATATAATATGAAGGTTGTTACGTTCAGAATCAGCTAAGAAATACAATATAAAGGAGCTTACTTCAAATGATTCATTCTTTTTTAATGATTGGACAGTCAAATATGGCTGGCCGAGGTTTTTTAAATGATGTTCCGCCTATTTATAATGAACGCATAAAGATGCTCCGAAATGGTCTTTTTCAATTTATGGAGGAACCCATAAATTATGACCGCTCAATTGCCGGTGTTGGTCTTGCGGCATCTTTTGCCGCTGCATGGTGTAAGAAAAACAAGCAGGATGAAATAGGTCTTATTCCCTGCGCCGAAGGAGGCAGCAGTCTTGATGATTGGTCAGTGGACGATGCACTCTTTGCCAATGCAATAGCACAGACAAAACTTGCCCAACGCATCAGCACATTGGACGGAATCATTTGGCACCAAGGAGAAGCTGAGTCTCATTCAGGAAAATATCGTGTCTATCACGATAAGTTTTTTCTAATTATTGAAAGACTGCGCCAAGTACTTAATGTTCAGGAAATTCCTCTTATCATTGGCGGTCTTGGTGACTATCTCAGCGGCGGCATCATGGGAGAGTATTTTAATGAATACAACCAAGTCAACGAAGAACTTAAAAGGTTTGCCTACAGTCATAACAACTGTTATTATGTCACAGCCGAGGGATTGACTTGTAATCCGGACGGTATTCATTTAAACGCTGTATCCCAAAGGATTTTTGGTCTGCGCTACTATGAAGCCTATGACCAAAAATGTCATATTCTCACACCTCTTAGAAATGAAGACAAGGCTATTGAGATAGATAGCGATAGACCATATACCAAGACTGAAAAAGCACAGATGATAAACGTACTCTTTTTTGGTGGCAGGATTTCTTTTGAGGAATATAAACAGAAGATGTCACAAATCGGTGACTGACAAGGCATTTCTTCAATCTCATAGTTACTTGCCGTTTTAGCTTCTATTAATGATCATCCCTTTTGTCCATGTCAGTGAAGGTCTGGAAGAGTTCCCTCAGGACTAAGCAAATGTCTCAATAACAGCTACCGGCTCAAAATCCCTAAGCTTGCAGACCTCTTTGAAATAGACCAGCAGAATAAATAGATCCCGTGGCTCCTCAAATTCATCCACATGTTCAATGTTGATTTGTTTCCCGGCAAAAAATGCCTTCAAATCCAGGCCCTTGTTCTCTTCCTGCCCAATCAGGGCGCTGTATTCATCTACCAGCTTCTGCAGTCTCTCTTGATTTTCGGCATTGACCTCCATATCCGGAAAGCGGTAATTTTTGGAATTTTCCCCAAAGCAAATCATCTCTCTGATGCTTGATTCAGCTTCCGCCGCACTCTCTTCTTCAGGTTTTAACATAATATATTTCTTCGACATCCTACTATCCTTTCCGGAAGCTGAGCCTCCATGATCTGAAATATCCGGTATCCGATATACATTCGCGGCAATCCCGGCAGTTCCTTCCTTATTTTTATTTAATTTCTCCCAGTGTATTCTGCCGGCCTAAACTGCCCCAATAGGTCTGCCAGTATTGACAGATTTCAAGGCCAAAACAAACTTAGGGTATGGTTAAAATCCAATAACCAGGAAACAGTATTAGTCTATCGCATTTCACCCCTCAAATAATGGAGACACCCAACAGACGGAAAGATGAAGGCCGCTACCCTGTTAATAGGGTGGCGGCTTTCATCTTGTCCTTCGCATAAGGCAAAACGCATAGTTTATGCTCATACTTTAAACTATTGCATATAATGCCTATTTAACTTTCGTATAGAAATTAAGCATGTTCCCATCGGGATCTTGGAAATAGAATGAACGATTTCCCCACGGTTGCGTAGTAAGTGGTTTTACAAACTCTACCCCTAATTTTTCCAGGCGCATATATTCATCATCGACATTAGCCACATTAAATTCAAGAATGAGATTTCTGTTTGAACCAGGTAGGGACGATCCTTTTGCAAGACTTTCTTGTAAGCTAAAACTAAATATGGAAAGAATACCACAATCAGTTGGGAATTCCGCATATTCATCTCCAGAAGTTTCAGCTTTGATTTGCAACACCTTTTCGTAAAATTCGCTTAGTTTTTTCACCTCATTTGTAATAATGCAACTGTGGGTAAGTCTCATAGTTGTACCTCCGTCAGATCATATTTTGCAAATTTAATCGCCGTATGACGTTTGTATGTTATGTCAGATAAATAACTGGCAGTTCAAAACTACTATGGAATTTTCTTCTTGTCCTTATTATAATCACTGGTCTCTGCTCTGTTCAATCATTTTTTTGATACGATCATAAAATGTGGACTCATTCCCATAATTTTTTCTTCATTTTTTGTAGGTCGTATAATATTTAACAAGCGTTTCCTATTATTATTGTCTTCCCACGTTTCATTTAAATAAGGTCTCAAGCAAATTACGCTGCATCCGCTGTCATCGCAGTCTGTGCTGTGCCGTGCCGTTGACACTGAGCACCACGCGAGCCCCCCGCTGCTGCCGCCTTGCCGCTCACGGTGGTAGTCCCGGCGTAAACCGGTGTAGCGATAGTTGGCATCGAAACTGAGATGCCAGAATTTAGAAGAAAAGCAATAGATCAGCAAACCGCCCGGCCTGCCTTTTCACTCTCCATTCCTCCCATATCAGTTTACCCAGACAATTTCCCCCGGGATTATGAGTATCAGTGATCCTTGTGTTTAATCCCGAATCGTAAACAGAATGTTGTCCACGGTAAGCCTGGCCGGCAGGATGGTATGCTCCCGGTCGCCCGTGTTCGGCCAGTAGAGCGCCTTATCCTCAATCACCACCTTTCGGAAACACTCAAGATCATTTAACGCAAGGTAAGGAAACGTCTTTATCAATCTTTGCATATTGAACAGGATTTTATGGCCGTGTTCAAATTCTATTCGCAATGTATAATCATCCTGTGGTATTACTTTGATAATCTTGCTCATGAAAACCCTTTCCTTTCTTTTATCATAGATAGTATTTGAAGCAAAAACTACTCTATATAGCTCATCATATAGAGTAGTTCTCAGGTTGAATATCCGCCGTTTGGCGTATTTTATTGTCTCACCAATCAGAAGATTTATAGTTGTAAATTTAAGATCTAGAGTAAGAGCATTTCTTTGTAACGAGAAATGCCTTTTATTTTTGTCAAATCCTGAAGCATATAAAGCCAACAATCACAGCGCAGTTAAAACGATATAAATTTATTGATAATCGATAAATCCTGTGTTAAAATCATTTTATCAATCAAGGTCAATGAATCAGTGAGGTGCTTTAAATGAATGTTAAACAAGGTTCAACCACTTTCTTAAAAGTAATTATTTTTCTGACTGGAATTGCGGTGCTTGCTTTGTGTTTCTTTTGGTTACCTTTGATAACCATTAGAGAACCAAAAGCACATCCAGGGGTCTACTCGCTTTATCCCTTATTGGTATATGCGTATGGATGCTGTATTGCGTTTTCTGTTACATTGTATCAAGCATTTAAACTATTAACCTATATCGAAAGAAACAATGCTTTCTCCGAGTTAGCACTTAAATCTTTGAAGGTTATAAAGAAATGTGGTTTAACAACCATTTTCTTCATCGTGTCAGGGATAGTGACCTTAAAGGTAATTGCTAAAATCACAGGAGATGATTCGGCAGGTCCTATATCATTAAGTCTAATGGGTATTTTAGCAACAAGTATCATCATAGCTATTGTGGACGCACTGCAAAAGCCATTAAAAACGTCCTTGAATTAAAAGCAAAAAATGATTAACGAGGTGTTTTTTATGAAACAAATTACGACCCTTTTTTTAAAGCTAGCTGTTATACTTATAGGAATCCCAGTTCTTGCCTTGTGCCTATTTTTGGTGCCTAAGATCGGGAATTTTGCCGGAGAATTGTATCCAGATATTGCTTATATGAAATCTCTCGTTTTAATCGATATGTACGCGGCAGCGATCCCTTTTTACTTTGCTCTATATCAAGCTTTTAAACTTTTGAGCTATATTGATAAGAACCAAGCCTTCTCGGAATTATCGGTAAAGGCTTTAAAGAACATAAAATACTGTGCCATCACGATCAGCACCTTGTACCTGCTGGGTATGCCACTCTACTATCTCATAGCGGCAAGAGTTGACCCTCCAAGTATCATACCAATCGGATTAGTCATTATTTTCGCCTCTATGGTGATTGCCGTCTTTGCTGCTGTTCTCCAAAGACTTTTACAAGAAGCTATTAATATAAAATCAGAAAATGATTTAACGATCTGAGGTGAATATCATGGCGATTATCATCAATATTGATGTGATGTTGGCAAAAAGAAAAATGAGCGTAACAGAACTTTCGGAGAGGGTTGGAATTACTATGGCGAATCTTTCCATTCTGAAAAATGGGAAAGCAAAAGCAGTTCGTTTTTCAACATTAGAAGCTATATGTAAGACTTTGGATTGTCAGCCAGGTGATATTTTGGAGTATAAAAGCAACTAAATTAGAGCGCCAGGATTTTCCTTATTATGCAAAGTCCTCTGAAAAGTGCCAAACATGAAACCTATTTGCAGGCTCATTACGCCGGAGGTTTGAGTATGTCTGAATACTCAAACCTCTGTTTTTAATGCTAATCAGGTTTAGGCAAATGTCTCAATAACGGCTACAGGCTCAAAATCCTTAAGCTTGCAGACCTCTTTGAAATAGACCAGCAGAATAAATACATCCCGTGGCTCCTCAAATTCATCTAAATGTTCAATGTTGATTTGTTTCCCGGCAAAAAATGTCTTCAGATCCAGTTCCTTGTTCTCTTCCTGCCCAATCAGGGCGCTGTATTCATCTACCAGCTTTTGCAATTTATTTTGATTTTCCTCATTGACCTCCACATCCGGAAAGCGGTAGTTCTTGGAATTTTCCCCAAAGCAAATCATCTCCTTGAGGGTTGATTCCGCTTTCGCTGCAGCCTCTTCTTCAGGTTTTAACATAATATATTTCTTCGACATTCTACTATCCCTTCCGGAAGCTGAGCCTCCATGGTCTGAAATATCCTCCATATCCTATATACATTATCCATTCGCGGCAATCCCGGCAGTTCCTTCCAAACGATTGCTCTTTTATTCTCCTGTCCAAATATGTTAATATCTAAGACGTTGAGAAACTTATTATAAAACTAAGGGGATAACGAATGGATAAAAATGATCTCGCCAAGCTTAGAAAAGAATTTAGGGCAGACAATGACGGACTTAAATTAAAGGAAATTTGCAGCGTTTACATCAAAAAAGATAGCGCGCAAATTCTCGGAGTAGAGACTGAATACTTCGAGCAAATGGACGAATTAAAACAGGAGTTTTACCTGAAAGGGTTTAAAAAACTCATTACGGGTCATCTGGACAGTAAGATTTTTGAACTGAGTTTTGCGGACAACAAACTCGGGGAAAATCCAGAGCAAAAAGTGCTTTTTGAGGCCCTCCACTCGGATTTTAAAGAACAGATTGGGCACATTGTGCAAAAAATAATAGCTAATGGTGAGGCCTACGAAGCGGATTATATGATTTCATTAACACGCGGGGAATTTTGGCTTCCTGCTCAAAATGAAACAGGCCAGGACGATGTGGCCAAAAATGACGTGGTGAATGCTTTTGAATTTATGATGGTTACCGTCAGCTTGGTGACTATACCCAAACGGGCGTTAATGTTTGATTTTGAGGAGAAAAACTTTAGAGTTGATATTCCGATGAATGTCTATATCAATGCCTTATCACCTGAAGAGGGGTTTGTCTTCCCTTCCCTGAGTGACGGGTATACCGATAGCAATAAGGTCATTTATTATACCAAAAAAGATAATCAACCGAGCGAAGCCTTCATTCACCATGTTCTGAATTGTGAAATGATCCCAACAGCCCAAGATGATAAAGAACGATTTTTAACGATTTTCAAGAACGTCGCCGGGGATAAAGTTGAACCTGAAGTCATTGCCAATGTTTATGAACAGATAAATGAATGCATCGTTGAAGCAAATGAAGACGGTGAGATCCCTACCCTTGGTGTCAAAGCTCTCGAACGAATTCTTGTCAAAAGCGGAATTGAAGATACACGTAAACTGGAAAGTGCATTTTTAGAAAATACCGATAAGGCAAATTATGAATTTAAGGCCACCAACCTGCTGCCGAGCAGTAAGGTGATTGAAATCAAAAGCGACGTGGCACAAATCAGGATTCGTCATGAGGAGCTGAAACGGATTAAGCAAGTCAAGAAGAATGGGCGGCAGTACCTGCTCATTGAAATTGACGATCCTGCAATTCTTGAAGGATTTGAATTAAGTACGGAAGAATTTTAAAAAATACCCTAGCCCTTAAAGAGCGGACAGTTTCCAAAATAGACCGAAGCTTTAGATTTGGCTCCATCCACGGTGAATCCCTTGTTAAAACATGTGAGAACCTAGTACTTCCTTGAACTAATCCTTTTAAACACTGCGGTTAAAACTAATCCTACTATTAGTGATATGCTGTAAGCAATGAATTCCGGTAGCCGATAAGCCCAAAATGGTGCTGAATATTCAGGATGCTTTATGTAATCCTGGTAGGCAATGCGTGTTTGTACTGCCCAAACAACGGTAATTGATATAGAAAAGATTAAACATACAAATGAAGCAATCCTAAACATATTTTTCATGATAACCTCCCAAAAATGCTTTCATCCCATCTCCCCAATGATCCTTGGCGGAAACTATTATGTCGTTGAGGAATAGTAGTAGGAAAAAGATTTTTGCGATTAGGCAGCAATTCTTTTCGTCTGATCGCATTGGAATTCTTATCACTTATATCCAATCGCCTTAAGCCAATTTTCAACCTCTTCCGGTGCAATAGCGCCGTTTAGGGCAATACCAGGCAGGATTTTGGATTTCGGGCATTCTCTGGCTATATCATTTTCAATTTGGCAAAATCCACCGCCTCCATGAGTACAAAAAGGGATGACTGTTTTGCCCGCAAAATCGTGCTGTGTAAGAAAGCTTCTAACCGGCGGGGCTAACGTTTTAAACCAATTGGGCGTACCTATAAATATAGTCCGGTACGCATCTATAGGCTCATTTCCGGATACCAGCTTCGGGAAAAATCCACGGGAAATCTGATTTCTCACTTCTTTGGCGGCTGTATTATAGTCAAAGGAGTAATTCTTGTCGGGGATTAATTCTCTTAGAGTTCCGCTCGTCTGTTTTGCTATTTCCAACGCTAAATTCTTCGTATTTTGAAAAAGCGAATAATAGACAACCAGTGTATTGCTCATATAGGGTGTCTCCATTTGTAAAATTTTTGGTTACCGCTATTATAGCCTGCCAGAGGGCAAAACAAAACAGACAAATTTTCTTGTAAAACCAGTCTGTCAGCGTTGCCGCTTCAAATGCCGTTGTCGCCGGCGCAATGGCACGGCAAAAATCCAGTCAGTCAAGGGTTTAAGAGTGGAGATTTTGCGATAGCAAAGTACTACTCGTCCCTTGACTGGCTGGATAGGCGTAGTGGCCAATTATAAACCGAAATCTATAGATTCAGCAGTGCGCGATATTTAGTTGCTATCTGTTTTAATAGGTAGTACATAATCTATAATTACCTTTTCGCCTCGATTTAAAGGTTCACAATAGCGTTCGTTCGTGTATACTTCACACCAGTAAAAATTATTGCGGTCAATTTTTTGACCTGTTTTCTCAATTGCTTCCGTAATCAGTAAATATGCCGAATTAAGTATTTCTACAACATTACTTCCTTCAATTTGAATATGCGCAGTTAAACCACCAGGAACATACTTTGCAAACAGGCCATCTGGTATTTCCGTACCAACCTGTACAAAATCTCCGATAATGAATTCAAAGTTATTCATATCTTTAAAATTGTACATCATACCGATACCAGCATTTGCGTCAATATCTTCGCAACTTTTTACAGCTGACAACATGTCCAATTTCTCAATAGCGTTACTTTGGAAGAAGTCTTGCCATACATTCCCAGCCTCAAAAAATGATGTTTCACGATACATTCCTACCATTAGGCGCTCTCCGACTTCTTTATAAATAATCTTTTTCATTTCTGCCATAATACGTTTTCCTCCTATAAATCTCATTTCTAAGTAATTAAGCGGAAGATAATTAGTTAATATCTGTATCGTGTTCGCCCAACTGGAACGGGAAACGATACAAAAGCGGGTACAGGACGCTTACTATTCCCACAGCCAGCGGAGCTTCAAGATGGGCGGCAAGCCGCCTTACGGCTTTTGCTACCTGGATACATGGGAAACCGTCAGCTCTGACGATAAGCGGCGGGTGCTGAATTTGCTGGTTACTATCATGGAAGCTGCCAGCGAAAGATGAACATTACCTGGAAAATCTGACGGGCAGAATACCACCCATCACACCGTTACCCTGTGTAGTCCCTTATAAATTGTACTTTAGTCCGGTAAAGAACGTTATGACAATAGCACCGCGTCTTGCTGGTGCCATTGTTTATCAGGACTCTTCATCTCTCTTTAACCCTGCATATTTAAACATATTCAATAGGCTCACCAGCCCCTTTGATCCTAAAAAAACTCCAATCCCAAAGATAATTTGAATTAATGCCCCTACCATACCAGGTAATAATCTTGCTGTCATGTTTGGAACCTCAGACGTCGTAAGCATACTCGTCAGGTTCGTTACAATCTTAGGTAAAGAATTTCCTATCAAAAGTAGCCCTATAGCTGAAAATACTATTCTCTGTATATCATCGGCCTTTATACTAGAAGAACTATCGTTGGTAAAATCCCCTGCTTCAACCATAGTCGAAGATAGCCTGCCTGAAAGAACCCAAAGCAAAACTCCAAAGATAATAGGAAATATGTAAGGGACAATTATAGCGATCAAATTTTCAAGCCCCATTTGGTTTGGATTAATGACTGAAGCAGTTAGCACATTGGCAATAATGTCAATTCCTTGAATGATCACATAGACACCAAGAATCTTGCAAGCCAGGCTAACGATCTCGCGTTTATTCATTCTACTCTCCCCCAATGTAGAGTTTGTCTATCCCCACGTTATCAACGAATTTTGCGAAACTGTACGCTGTCAATTCTCTTTCACCGATGTCTTGCCCACTTCTTTGATCATGTAATTGGCCATTGCCTCCTCCACCCTTATCTATTCCACTTCCACATACCCCCTTATATACTCACTGTTTCGGTTTGGGTATGGCTTACTCTCAGAAAGTAGCCGGAGTTCAATGCGAAGGGATTTTTAATGTTTCCTCCCTTCTTCCGGAAGAACTTCTGCTCTTAATTTTACCATATCTGGGTTCCATCTTTCATAGTCTGACAAGATATTGTCAGACAGCTGTGTTATACTTAGGCGATAATAAGTGTAAGGGTGATGAGCCTTGGATAATAACGAGTTTCAAGAATTTATAGCTGGTCAATTTGCTAAACTATTTAGTGAAGTCCAAGCCTTCAAACAGGACGTAAAATCGGAGTTTTCCAAAGTGGACTCCAGACTTATGTCAGTAGAATCGAAACTTACGTCGGTAGAGTCGAAACTTACAACGGTAGAATCGAGACTTACATCGGTAGAGTCGAAACTTACATCAGCAGAATCGTGGCTTACATCAGTAGAACAGTCACAAGTACAATTGGAGACTAATCTTACTGAAAAAATAGATGTCTTGTTCTACGACGCCCGCGAGAGCCAGAAACAGACAAACGCTGAGGTTATAGACGAGATCAGAAAATTAGGCACTAAAGTCGAAGCCTTGCAGATGGAGTCTTCCCTTCACGAAAGAGAAATAAAAGCTTTAAAAAAGGTGTCGCCTTAACCGGCGTCTTTTTTGTTAACAGAACAAGTAAACTCAATGCAGTAAGGAGTGGAGCTTTCTAAGGGTTCGCCTAATAAGGGCCTGAGGAATCATTGCACCCTCAATCTCAAAGCTCCCCTTGCAGAAATAAAGCTGCCTTATGTACCTTAGAAAGGGATTTAATATCGCAAAGAACCAGGACATTTTCATTTCTTCCTGCAAAAGGCTGATTTCAAGCTTGCTTTTCGTCTGCTCCAGCTCGTCCCAGCCGCTGCTTGGCGGAGTTATTACGGTAAAGCATGCCTTATCGTATTTATATGAATTGCAATATAGAATAAAAGCAGTAATATACCACCGCATAAAGGTAGATAAAACGCTGGAATAATGCTGATAATACTGCCTGACAGAATATACCCGATTGGTGTGAAAACTTTTACGATGCTTATGCTAATACTCAGGGATCGTCCTCGGATATTTTCAGGCACTCTGGTCTGAAAATTGTTGATAAATGGAATATCAATCAAAGCGCTAATAAAGCCGATGCAAGCGAGTAGAAATGAGTAATAGGGCACAATCAACTGTGAAGAAGGATGAAGGGCAAGAGCAGGTAACATGCCAAGCGGAAACAGACATGCCGAAAAGAGTACGCCAGTAATCATCATCAGTCTTTTGTACGGAAGACTGCCAGTGACTTTTCTGGTAAGCATTGCGCCGAGAATCATGCCAAACGGCGTAAAGCACTGAACAATCCCATAAGCTTTTGAGGAAAGGTGGAAGGTATTGTTTAGAATATATGGGATTGGAACTGAATAACACAGTGCGCTAAAAAAGTTGACCACCAGAAAATTCAATAATGTGCTTTTAATCCAATCGGTTTTCCGTATATAGTTAATTCCCGCGACGAAATCCCGCCGCAGATCCAATTTCAGCTTCTGGGACATTGGGGTATAATAAAGGCGGAAATCAATCAGGCATTCGGTTAAAGTTGACAGAAGAAAAGCCATCCCGTTCCAAAAGACAAAAAATCGTATATTCATTACAGCATACAGAACCCCACCTAAGCCCGGGCTAATAATGATTGCGGCCGAATCAACAATCTTCCCGATCGAATTTAACCTTATAATGTTATCCTTTGAAACGATATTAGGTACGGCCGAGTCAATGCAGACATTGTAGAGCGCCTGCGAAATCGAAAGCAGCAGCGTGGCGGTATAGATTTCAAAAAGCGTGAACCCCCCTGTGCTGATAATAAACAGCGTAATAAAGAGAAGCCCGTTAAACGTGTCGGTTAAAACTACTATGATCTTTTTGCTGAACCTATCCGCAAGGATGCCGGCAAACGGTCCAATCAGGACAGTCGGGATGATCTGAAGTGAAAGTGTGATAGCAAACGAAAGGCTCGACCCGGTCATTTTCAGGACATACAGTCCTACTGCAAACGTATAGACGGAGGACATCAGGACGGATATGCTCCGCCCCGTCAAAAACATCGTAAAATTGAGTCGCTCACCTTTTGGGCTGCTCGTCAGTCTCACACTCACAGCAAGGCCTCCTTTTTATGAGGCTATTGTAAGACGCGGGGCCAACACGATGTCAAGTATGCAAGCGCCTCGAATTTGAAGGGAAAAAATAAAAAGGTCGGGTTAACCCGATCTTTTTCCAGCGAAGCTGTAATTCAACACTTTTTCACCGCTGCGAAAATAATTTTCATAAATGCCCCCTTTGGTCACAACGTTGGAAGTATATTCGTCTTCCCTGATGAAACCAAGTTCTTCAATTTGCTTTTTGAGAGAATGAATCTGAAAATTCGGCCGGAATTTAACGGGAACCATGCTGTCGGGACTGAAATTCCGGAAAATGATATATGAGCCCAACAACTCAGCCTCTGTTTTTAAGAACCGTTCAACTAATCTCAGCAAAAATTCTCCGTGCTCAAAGCTAAAATTACTTGTTCCTGTAAAATCATATGAAACATCCACAGATCGGGTTTTCAAGGGAATATGGGGAAAATCACAGCAGATAAAAAGGATTCCCTTTCTTTTCTCCGCCTTTTCCAAAATCCCTTTTAAGAATCGTAACTTTCCGGGATCGTGGTCAGCGGCGATGTAAACAGCATCGTCGGGCAGATTATCATAAATGCGCCTCAGGAAAAAGCCGCTCCCACTGCCCAATTCCAGAATCACTTTTTCCGCAAGATTCTCAGAATGGACATGTTGCGCATTCCACTCCAATGCTTTGTAAATCCGATTGAGATATTCAGTATCCGTATTTTGAATATAGGACAAAACATCAAGGGGTGGATCGCCGTCGTTTAAGCCGCCAAAAGCAAACAGGATGCCATCCTGAACCGAATATTCGTTGCCGCATTTACAACTCAGTTTACCAGAAAGGATCATGTTATCTTCCACGACCCCGGGCTTTAAAGCAAGGGGGCCTCCACAGCGATCACAGGCCAGATAATGCATCCAGCTTAGTTGAATGCCCATTTTGAATGACCTATGTTCGTTTTTGACTTCCAGCTTGTGAAGCTCTTCTTTCAGGCGGGATTGTTCACCGTTTAATTTTTCGATTTCGATTTGTGTCCGTTGATATTTTGCTTGAAATATATTCTTATAATATTCGTCCTCCTGAAAGGAGGTCATTTTCCCAAGATGCTTGACGATAAAAATATTTTTAATTTCATGCAAGGCAAATCCTAGCGATTTTAAAAACAGGATTTCATTAAAGTCATTCTGACATTGCCGGTCGAATTCATACTGCTTGTTTTTCTTTTGCGGTATTAACAATTCAAGATCGATATAATGCCGGATTGTGTCAATACTGACCTGATTCTGTTTTGCAAACGCTCCAATCTTCATGATCTACCTGCCCCAATATCAATTTTTCAGATGACATTGTTGACTTAATTATATTCATATAGATATTCTGAACAACTTTTATTGAACGTCTAATTTCCAGCAAAAGCCGCGTGTATAAATAGTTTTCAAGCCTTAACCGCTATGCAACTTAATGTCTATCGGTGCCCTTATCGCCCCGGGCCAACTGCCCCGAAGTGGTTTTCACTGTCGTAATTATACTCTATCAGAATCCGGTGATTTAGTCCATTTCTGTCCGCTCCAACACCCCGCGCCGCCTCAGCAACCAGACTATAAATGAGAGTATTAACACCACCAATCTTGCGAACGAAATCAATACAGAACTCTGTTTGTCAAGGTTGAAATGCTTTTGGGCAAAAAACAGCTGGCGCAACGGTCTTTTCCGCTGCGCCAGCTGTTAATTTTCTTGGGGATGATAAGAACTTCTTAATCCAATTTCGGATAGGCATTTATATTCCCAGAGTTAAGAGATCTTCAAAACGATCAATCACATAATCATAGTCTTCAACCTTCCCAAAGCCATACCTTGCATAGACAAACGGAATTTCCGCCACTTTGGCTGCCTGGGCATCTCCGTCGGTATCTCCTACATAAACAGGTTTTTTCAGTTGATTTCTTGCTATGATGATTTTATTGGTTTCCCCTTTCGAGAGCCCTGTGACACCCCAACATTCAAAATCACTGAAGTATTTATTTAAGCTATGAGCCTTAAAAAAGGCTTGTATATAGCCGTCCTGACAATTACTGACGATGAACAATTTGTATTTTTGAGATAACTTCGCAAGGGTTTCTTCTAAGTTAGGGTATAACATGCCGCCACGCTGTCCTAAATAAACTTGTTCTGTTTCACAGAATTCTTCCATTAGTTTCTTTTGAGAAGCTTCATCTAATTCCGGGAATAATTTTTTGCCGATTTCGTCCATTGGCAATCCCATGCATCCCTGCATATCTTCAGGGGTTACTGCTTTTGTAATGTTGGGGAAGCTTGCCAGGACCCCTTGCCACGCCTCACAAATTCCTGCGATGGAATTCCAAAGAGTGCCGTCTAAATCAAAGATAATGCTATCAATTTCCATTTCTTATGACCATCCCTCTTAATAATAATTACAATCCAAAAGGAATACGATAAACTCTGATTCTGTAAACCAAGGAGCATATTTTTCGATATTAGTAAGTATAGTCTCAATCCTTCCTTAGAGTCAAAACAAATGTCTTTCTTCTTGTAGGTAAGTATTAAAACTCACTATCCCATTCTCAATCAAAATGACGTATTTTCGGTAGACAAAGCAATGTGGTCGCCCCCAGGATAATAAGCAGGGCACTCACTATAATGGTCTTGATACCGCCTATTTTTATGGCCAACCAGCCTGTGAACAGGCTTCCCACGGGCAAGAGCGCAAAGGACCCGAACATATCCAGGCTGGCAACACGTCCAAACGCCTCTGGAGCCACCAGTTCCTGAAGACTTCCTTGCCATGTTAATGACATGATCATAAGACATGCACCATATGCCGCAGAGATAGCCATGAGTACCAATGGTGTTCGTGCGAAAATAAGGACGAGTCTCGCCATCCCTATACCGAGCATACTTCCATAGTTGACTAATCCCCTTTTGCGCCAGCGCTGCCGGCGTCCGTACACTAGTGCGCATAAAATACCTCCAAGCCCTGATGTACTGGCAATCAGGCCATAGACGGCGTCGGACATACCAAGATGAACCTTGATTAACCAAGGCAGCAGAATGGTTGTGACTCCGCTACTGGCAATATTGATGAAAGCAGCGGCAATAATACCTACCCACAGCCATTGGTGTTTACGCAGTTCCTGATACCCACCCGTAAGTTCATGGGCAAAATGGCGCAGGCCACTCGCTTCTCGATTAGAAATCCGTTCAGGCGAGTCTAGTCGAAGAAATGCCAGGCTGACAATTGAAATCAAAAATGTTGCGGCATCAACCCAAAATCCAACAGCCAAACTTGCCAGGCCGACAATCAGCCCGCCAGCGGCCGGGCCGAGCAACTTAGCAACCTGCTGGCTTACCTGGGTTAACCCGTTCGCCGCATTTCGGACATCGGGCGTGAAAATCTGGGAGCGTGCTGCCGAATAGGCCGGTTGGAACAGGGAATCCATAACACCGTAAAGTAGCACGAACGCATAAAGAAGAGGCATCGTCAGCCGATGCGTTCCCGCCAATACGGCTATGACGGCCACCAGTAGTCCGCGAGAAATATCAGTCGTCATCATTAGCAAGGAACGCGAAGCGCGGTCAACTAGAAGCCCTGTAAACGGCAAGAGCACGACCTGCGGTAATATAAGTAGTGCCATGACAAGTCCCATTTGCAGCGTAGAGCGGCCCATGGAATACACCGCAAGAGGTATTGTCACCCAAAGGATGGCATCTCCAAATTGCGAGAAAGTCTGCCCCATCCACAACATTGTAAATTGCCGGGATCTTAAAGGGCTTAGCAACGTTCCGCGAACAGTTTCAGCAGAATCCATTGAGAGCGTCGACTTGTTGGTACCATTGTTCATCAGTCGGAAACCTCCATTTATCGTTCAAGCACATTGCGAGCCTCATCATCTAGAGTTGCTATCAGTCCCACATGGCCGTTTTCTGCAACTTGGGTATTTTGCCTATCCCCTCGAAAAAGTGGAATAACGGAAATCGCAACCATTGTTCTAAACTCAACATAACAAAAGTTGCGATTTAATACTCGATTCATATTCCTTTACCCTTTGTATTCTGATCTGATTTTTGGGGAAGAGCCATGTTAGATTCCTCCCTGCTGGAATTTTAATATCCAGGAATATAGTCTTGGGGAAGAGCCTTTTCTTATAGTTACCTACCTAGTAATGAGGGATTGCTGGGATTTTTAAATAGGTAATGCAACATCAAACTTGCGGCTGCTAGTTTATATTTTTTCTCATAATCAATCGAGGCAGTATCTTGCATAAAGCTTGCAATGTCCTGCTTATTTAGCCCAGCATAGAGTGCTATAGTTTCATATTCAAGACCAAATAATAGTACAAGTAACTCAATAACAGCTTTTACTCGTTTATCTTCGCTAACCACAGACGCTGGCATTCCATCTGAAAGAAAAATAATTAAATTGAATAGCCCTCGGTTTTCAATTAAGAATAAATCAGTTATTTCCTTTTTTCCGTTGACAAAATCCGAAAGCGACTCAATACTAACTTGCGTTACTATGTTTAATGTTTTTAATGAAATCTTATATTCATTGACAATAGTTAAGAACTTTTCCTTTAGCTTATCCTTTGTCAGCATGTTTGAGATCTTAATTTTATGTTCTTGCATCCGCTAACCTCCCTGCTTTAAAAACTAGGTGGCACATATCTTTGTAACGTTTGCAATTCTAAACATAAATTTCTATAATCATTTCTAATTTTCCTGCGCCACTACAGGAATTTTAACCATGCGTTTGCGGGCTGTGACAGGTTCGCTGGTACTTCCTCTAATACAAACCCATTAGTTAAAATCATTAACCGCCGATGAACCGATAGCCTTCAGGCTAGTGTGCAGATCTTTTTGTTCATGCGCCGGTCCATTGCGCATACCGGTAACGACAGGTACCTCTTGAACAGTAAATTCCAGCAGCTCAAACATGTGCCTCGTATAATCAATATACGGCTGAAACAGGCCGGAATCAGGATTGCCCTGATTAAAAGTAAGGATCAGCTTTTTCTCGGCGGTACTCTCTTCTTTGAAATACGGAGAGTAGCGCGGAGAGAAGCGCGCAAACATCCGGTCGATGATTGTCTTGGCCTGGGCACTCATCTGCGTCAGATAAATCGGCGAGCCGAAAATAATGGCATTGGCACGATCCATCGCCTCATTAAGTTTCTGCATGTCGTCTTTAATAACACAACCCTGATCGCTCTTATGGCAGCCCCAACAACCCCGGCAGGGGTTGATATCGAGATCGCTGAAATACCAGGACTCCGTTTCGGCTCCCTGTTCTTTCGCACCTTCGAGTATTTTGTTGACGATCCAGGCGGTATTGCCTTCTTTCCGCGGACTGGCGATAATTCCGATCATCTTCATCTTGCTTCTTTCCTCCTTAGTGGTACTTTGTGCTGTAGATTGTGTGTTTATTGCTGTAAATCTATACCTTTGAAATTCATACCGCGCGAACAACACAGTTATGTTTCCTTGGCAACATAATTATCCTATCACTTTATTGTTTCCTTGTCAATAATAAAGGAGGCGGTATCCTGCACTGACGTTTCAGCGCAGGATACCGCCCCCCCTAGATTGCTTTTTGAGACAACCCGTTATTCAAAATCATTTCCCATTGTTATATCTAAATCTTTGGTTATATCGACACCTTGTTTCTTTAGCTCCGCATCCAAATGCCTGCTGTACTTTTCCACGAAGCTGAGCATACTCTCAAATTGCTCCTCGGTTACCTGCTCAAATACGGCCTTATCCCGCTCGCGAAACTCTTTGTGCAGTTCCTCATGGACTTTATTAATTGCTTCCCCTTGGGGAGTCAAGCGAAAATAGATTTCTTTCTTGTTGTCCGGCTTCTGGTAGCTTGCGATAAGACCTTTTTTTATGAGCTTCTTAGCTAATTTGCTTATGGCCCCTCTGGTCATATAAAAGGACTCCGCAAGTTTGGTCACGTTGGAGTCCGCATTTCTGCCAATGTATTCGAGGCAATGTATTTCAGAAGACTTATACTCCTTGAGACCATCTTCTGTCTTAAACTTAAGCTTATTAAGAAAAATCCACTTGTTCAACAAGTCATTGAAACCTCTTAAAACCTGTTCTTCTTTGTTCATGGCCAGTCCTCCCGCCCCTTGGTGCACTAACCACATTATATTAAACTTTTGTTTCTCTTGCAACAATGTTAAAGCAACTATTCTAAGGCTACTATTCTAAAGACTACTATATCTAAGGCTGCTTATCCACTATCCCTTCTACGAAGGCTAGAATCTCCTGACTTTTGGCGTTAAGTTGTTCCAGAGAGGCGGATATTTGTTCTACGTGATTGCTCATTTCGTTCATTTCATTTTCTAAGTCCACAGCAATCCCGGTTATGCTCCCGATCAAATTGAGCATGGATTTTTCATCATTTAAAGTAGCTTTGACGACTTGGTTAGACTGCTCGGCTAATTTGCGCACCTCCTGAGCCACTATAGCAAAACCTCTGCCCTGTTCGCCTGCCCTTGCAGCTTCGATGGCCGCATTCAAAGCCAGAAGATTTGTCTGACTGGCAATTTTCTCGATCGTATTGGAAGAGTTAGCAAAGTTGACTAATCTCTCTTTCATTTGCTCGACATCTTCCCGCAGAAGGGAAGATGTATTGGTGTTGTTAGTCACTCTTGTCATTATATTCTGTAAATTAAGGGCGCTATGTTCATGGGAACTTGCTATTTCATCGAGCGACGCTTTAATGTTAGCGACATCAACTTCCAGCTTCTCACTGTACTCCAGCCTCTCACTGCTGAGCTTTTGAATTTGGGCGAGCATTTTGTTGATCTCAGCATTCTTCTGATTTTTCGCAATAACTTCATTGCGGGCATAATTAATACAGTTCAGCGGCACATTTAAACCATTATAAATCCCTTTCGCCATTTCCCGGCAAGTTGCATAACCACAAGCCAGACAATTAATCGTCCGGGCTGCTTCGTCTTCTTTGTACATGCTTTTGAAAACCTGATCGTATTCCGGCTCACTGGGATTAAGTAAATCCTTAGCCTTTCTTGTTTGATCATAAGTGCGGATAAAATCTTCCAGTTTTAAGGTTTTATCGAAATACTGATTCAACCAGGCAATCCGCTTAAGCGGCTTTTTAAATTTGCCTTTTTCATACTGCTGGGATTTTTCATATTTCATTTGATTAAAGTCGTGGTCGATATCATCAATGATGTCTTCCGTTATGACGGAGGCTGTGCCAATGTTGCAGCCATGCTGGCAGTTAAGAATATCCACCAAAAGAGGAACCGGCTTGTTCTGCTTAACTCTCCGGGCATAGATATCCAAATAATTATAGGCGGTCTGCAAACCTTCTACCTGTTTGACCCAGGCCTTGGGAATGAGGGCTTCTACGTTTTCTCTCAGCCCGCCGGGCCTGCTGTAGAGACAGCCCAAGGAACAGGCTATATCAAAAAAGCCCGCTTCTTCATACTGACTCAGGTCAACCTTATGTTTGTCGAGATATTCCTTTAATCTCCTATAGGTAACGTTGTAACTGATAATTTTTCCCGTAGTGAGGAATTCCCCTCTTTTGGCGATGCAGGGGGAGAGCACGGCTAAGGCAGAATTATCCTTTAAATAGTTTTGAATATATATAGCGGTGCAGAGTATGGGACTGTGTATGGGCGCAAGCTGACTCAGCAATTCAGGCTTTAACTTTTCAAGATAGTTGACAACCGCCGGACAAGGCTGGGCGATCATCGTCGGTAAATTCTTTTGGCTGATAACTTTAAGATAGGCCCATGTCGTTATATCCGCTCCGAAAGAAACGTCATAGACAACCGTTACTCCCTTCTTAACTAAAAAGCCAAATAACCGTTTATAGGCGGGGAAATTTACTCTTAATGACGGAGCGGCAAGCAGCGCTATTTTTTTGCCGCTTGCCAGGTCGGCAAAAAATCCCTCCGTATCATCAAGAAAGCCGCGGGCATTGTGGTCGCAGTTGCTGATACACTGGCCGCATTCAATACACCTTTCATAGTTAATTTTGGCTTTAACCTTGCCGTCGGCGATATAAACAATGTTTGCCTGGACCGGACACTCTCTCACACACTTGTTACAACCTTGGCAGGCACTTTCATCCGTGACAATATTACCTTTAACACCCGAATTATTTTCCATGCTTGCTCCGTCCCTTCCTCTACCCTGCAGTCCCTCAAACCCTTGTTACCACATGGCTACCGCCTTCAGAAATGCCTCAACGACTTGGGGATCATATTGTGAGCCGGAATTTTTTTTAATTTCAGCGAAGGCCGCCTCTTTGCTTAAAGCCTTGCGGTAGGGCCTGTCACTGGTCATAGCATCAAAGGTATCGGCAACAGCAATGATTCTGGCGATGATATCTGTTTGCTCTCCGCTGAGCCCCTCCGGATAGCCTCTACCGTCGTAGCGCTCATGGTGAGACTTTACTCCGGGGATAATATCATTAAAAAATTTAATATATTTAAGAACTTCCTCACCATAAACAGTATGTCTTTTCATTTCATTGTACTCTGTTTCATCGAGCTTCCCCTCTTTGAGCAGAATATTATCCCGAACCCCGATTTTGCCAATATCGTGCAGGATTGCCGCTAATTTAAGGCGCTCCCTTTCCGGATTTGAAAGTCCGAGGAAGTTGCCGATGGCCAGGCTGTACTCCATAACCCTTTTGGTGTGCCCGCCCGTATAAGGGTCCCTCTTATCTATGGTTTCCGCCAGGGTAGAGACAGTCGTCAGAAATGCTTCCTTCAGATTATCATACAAACGGGCATTTTCGATGGCCGCGGCGGCCTGAAGGGTCAGGACGGATAAGAGTTTCAAATCTTCAGCCGTATAGTTGGCCGGTTCTGCACTGCTCAAATTTATGACACCGATGACCCTATCCTTAATCCGCAAAGGTGCGCACATCATCGAGCTCACCTTATGTCTTCCCTCCAGGAAACGAGGATCACGACGTGTATCATTAATAATTTCGGCCTTTCCGCTGAGAGCAATATTGCCGGCTATCCCTTCGCCTAGCTTTAAAGTCAGTTTAGTTTTGGCCTCTTCCCCCAGTCTGGCAATCACCTCCAATAAGCCGTTCTCTTCATTGATAAGCATCAGGGATACTTTATCGGCCTTAATTAACTTATTGACCTCGGAAATAACCAGGATGGCCACTTCCTGGGGACGGAGACTAGCCGCTAACTTCTCGGTTATATCGTATAAGAAAATCAATTCCCGGTATTTTGCCAAAGTCTCCTGCCCTAACTCCTTTTTTTCGCATTCACTCGCGGCGAACAGCATCACTAGCCGGGAAATGGCATAAGCCCGCTTTCCCCCGCTAATCCAGCCAAACTGCTCATCCTGAAACAGCAGCGGATATTTCGTGGTGTAGTCGCTGTCAGAGTCTCCATAAAGTATTCGGCCCTCAACGTTTTGGACTAAAAAAGGTTCCGCACAGACTTCAGCTATCAGAGCATAAACGCCTTTTTTCCGCAAACGTCCAAGATCAAGTTTCAAAACTTTACCCCCCTCAGGGTTTCAAGCTGATATTCTCTCTTCATACGTATTCCACGCTGCTCACTGAACAAGAAGTTCAGTTACCTTCCCCAGAAGCTTATCTATATTGACCGGTTTGGTGAAATAGCCATCTACCCCAATCAGGTAGCCCCTTGCCGCATCTTCAACAATCGAAAGAATCACAACCGGGATGTTCAGGGTCCGGGGATCGTTCTTCAGCACCGCCGCTACATCAAAGCCATTAATTCCCGGCATCATCACATCCAGAAGAATTAAGTCCGGCTCCTCACTATTAACTAAGGCGATAGCTTTCAGACCATCCTCCGCCTCTAAAACAGCATGACCCGCCGCCTCCAATTCCTGACGCAGAAAGATTCTTATATTGGCATTGTCGTCCACCACCAGTATTTTCTTTTCCAGGGTATCCCGGGGACGGTCTTCATTCTTTTCTCTTTCCGGAAGCTGGGTAAACAAGGCTTTGACATCAGCTATTTTTAAATCTGCCTTTCTGGTTATCGGCAGGGTAAAGGAAAAGCAGCTTCCTTTGCCGGGTTCACTCTCCACCCAGATCCGCCCTCCATGGTATTCGACAATTTGTTTGCAGATAGGCAAACCCAAACCTGTTCCTTTAGGTTTGTCGGTCAAGGTATCCCCAATTTGCTTGAACTTCTCAAAGACCTTCTCTTCATCTTCCCGGGCTATGCCTATCCCCTGGTCAACAACGCTTATCATGACCTCCTCTCCCCTTTTCCGGCAAAGACAAGTTACGCTGCCCTCGGAGGTAAACTTAACGGCGTTGGAAAGCAGGTTTATGATAACCCTGATGATCTTTTCCTGGTCACAAACCACTTCAGGCAGATTGTCCTCAATCTCCTTGCTTAGCTTTAGTCCCTTTTGTTCAAACAGAGAGGAAACGGCCAGCATCCCTTGCTGTATAAGGTCGATCAGCGTTGTTTTTTCCATATTCCAGTCGACACGTCCCGCCTCCATTTTGGCGATATCCAAAACATCGTTAATCAGGTTGGTTAAGCGTTCTCCTTCGGAAACAATGATGTCGATGTTTTGTTGGACCTGGTTAACCGTGCGGCTCATTTTCTTGTCCCCGGCTTGAAAATTCGGAAAAATAACTTCATCCAGCCTCTTTTTAATAATTTTGGCAAAGCCCAGAATGGAAGTCAGGGGAGTACGCAGTTCATGAGAGACCGTCGATAAAAAATCAGTCTTCATATTGTCCAGTTCCTGAAGTTTTTCATTAGCCGCCAGCAATTCCTTATTCAGGAAATCCGCCCCTTCTTTAGCTTGACGCAAAGATTCTTCGATAGCTTCCCGCCCCTCAATTTCCAGCTTCAGGTTATGATTGATTTGGCTTAAATCGGCGGTCCGCTGCCTGACCGTATCCTCCAATTCTTCATTCCAGGCGGCTAATTGATCGCGCTGCATCTCAATCTCTTCAGCCTGACCTTGGATCAGGGCCAGACTTTGTTCATTTTGTTTAAACAAATAATACTTGCAGCTTTCCACATGATTCAGACCATTGAAGATGGCGATCATCATATTGCGGCAATTGCCGTAGCCGCAGGAAGAACAATTCACTTCCCGTTCTTCTGGCGTAAGTTTATGCATTAAGTTCCAGATGCCCTCTTCCTCTTCCCGTGCCGGTTGGCGCAAAAAGTTTAATTTTGAGCGGTCGGAATAGCTTCTGGAATAATCCGCCTCCTGGCCGGCAAGCTGCTGAAAAAACGCCTGCAGCTGATCAAGGGAGCACTTATGCTCTGCAATTTGTTTAGCTTTGCGCTCCGTCATAATTTTTTCTATTTGAAACTTCGTTTTCTTATGGCTGACCGCCGGACCACAGTTGCAGCCGTGAAGGCAATTCAGGACATCGACAATGACCGGGGCTTGATGCTGCCGAATATCCCCGGACAATTCCGGCAAGTATTTGGCGTAAAGCTCGTTCGAACCTTCCGCCCGGCCGAGATCATACTTTTTCAGAGGCAGCCCGAAACGTTCCAGGGTCTCCGTAAGCCCGCCCGGCTGACTGTAAAGAACTGCTCTTTCAGCCTCGGGCGTATCGAAATACCCGGCTTCCAAATCAGCCAGGATAATATTCTGCTCCCCTAAATACTTGTCCAGAGACTGAAAAGTCAAGCTGAAGGAAACAACTCCTTTAGTATTGGGGTCATGCACCTCACGCCGTTTGGCTGCGCAGGGGCCTAAAAAGGCCAGTTTGAGCCGACTGAACTGAGGCTGGCTTTTGAGCCAGATTGCAGCGTCAAGAGCCGGCGAATGGGTGGGGGCTAAATAAGGAATAAGTTCCGGATTATAGATTTCGATATAATTTACGATGGCCGGACAAGGCTGGGCAATCAGCGGTAACTTAACCCCCCTTTGCAGGGCTTTAAAATAAAGATAGGTCGTAATTTCCGCCCCAAAACTAACATCAAAAACATTTTTAACGCCCATTTGGCGCAAGGCTGTAATCATCTCCCTGAACCAGGGATCATAATTCACAGCCGCCGAGGGAGCAACCAATACCCCCAAAGGCACACCTGCCCGAAGATCTTCTAAAAAAGCGGCAAAATCATCAACGATAGAGCGGGCATGATGACCTTTTTCGCTGCAAACCCGGACACACTCTCCGCAGCCAATGCAAAGATCCGGCTGAACTGCAATTCCGTCGAGTTCCACAATATTGCAAAGTTTTACCGGACAAACCTGAATACAGGCCAGGCAATGCCGGCATTTTGTTTTCTCTACTCTAACAACTTCCGGTGTAGACACATACTTCCCCCCACTCTAAATCCTCAAAATTTCTCTGGCCTTAGCCACGATTTCATCCGGATTAAAGGGCTTCGTCATATAGAGGTCGGCTCCGACATCCAGTCCCTTTTGCTTGTCAAACTCCTGTCCTTTGGCTGTTAAGAGAATGATGCAGATATCCTGCAGGCCCAGTTCCTTTTTAATTCTGCTGCAAACTTCAAACCCGTTCATTTTGGGCATCATCACATCGAGAAATACCAGGTCCGGGCGTTTGGCTATAATGCTCTCTAAGGCTTCCTGACCGTTGGCCGTAACAATCAGGTCTACTCCTTCATCTTCCAGTTCTTCCAGCGTCTGTTCCAAAAGAATTCGAATATGAGTTTCATCGTCGGCGATTAAAATCATAGCCATCAGCTTCCCCCCTTTCTTAACTCCTAGATTTGCGGAAAGTCTTCATCCGGTTGCAGCAACTGTTCATTTCCTTGACCCTGCCCGTTAAAACCGAATTTTCACAGTTGGAAATTTGGGCCGGCAACAATCCTTAGCTCTGCTGAGACAAAAGCAACAGATCCCTTTTAGTATAGGGGGGAAGACTTAACAGCCACTGAACAGCTTTTCGCCTGAAACAGCTTCGCCGCATCTCAAAATCCGAGTATCAACCCGGATTGACAACCTTTTGGCCTTCAAGCGAGCCTTATCGTTCTCGCCACAGCCTGAAGAAAACACTCTTTTTAAAAGTGTCCCTGGCCTTTTCCTTACCTTCGCGTCCTTCGCTTATCTTTAAGATACCAATAAAAAATTACTCTCTACGCTTTAGCATAAAGAGTAATTTTTTATTTGTGTATCTGCCGTTCGGCGTATTTTACCCCTTAAGGGCTTGCCTTTGTGATCGGATTAATCTACAAAATTTATCTTTTTTCTTTGGCTAACTCCCCGATTTTCTGCAGCTTCAGCGCCTCATAATTCCAGCAATAATTCTTCCAGTTCCTCAGCCAGCTTTTTAAGCATAGAGCATAGTTGCCGATAATCTTCCTCAACGGTATCTAAATCTGCTGTCATGAGAGCTTTTTCCAAACGCTGCGTAAGAGTAAAGGGCTCCTCAGCATGAAAAGGAGATATGGAGCTGGCAAGTTTATGAATTAATAATTGGACTGCTTTGCGATCCCCGTGCTTCCAGTTTTCATTGATCGCTTCCAGCTTCTTGGCATAATCCTCTATGAACTCCTTGCCGATTTCACTCAGAAGAGATACCCCAAATAGTTGAGCCTCCTTGCGAAAAACTTCTTGATTGATCAGCTCCTGCATCCCAGCTGTTTTTCCGCTCTCACTTTTTAGGGCATTCTGACTTTTCTCCGCCGCTATTAAGCCCACAATTCTAAAGAGTTCTTCCTGTTTAACCGGCTTCGACAAATAAAAATCCATTCCAGCCTCCATTAGCTCTTCCCGGTCACCGGCAACCGTTGAGGCAGTAAGTCCGATAATGCAAATTCCGGAATTTTTGCCAAGCTCCCTGCCCCTGATTTGTTTTGTAGCCTCTTTCCCATCCATCCCGGGCATATTCTTGTCCATAAGGACACAGTCAAACTGCTTTTCTTCTAACATATCCAAGAGTTTTTGTCCATTTTCCGCCACTTCAACCTCACAACCGTAATACTCTAAAAGACCTTTGAGGTATTTCTGGCCAATCGGATTGTCCTCGGCAACGGCTACTCTCAAGGGATGAAGATCGATTTCCGTGTTTTCCTGAGCGCAGGCGGCTTCAGCCGCAGCTCTTGCCAATTCCCCATCCCGGCTTTTTTCCACGGCCAAGGGGAGTGTGAAGCGGAAAGTACTGCCTACACCTTCGGTACTTTCTATCTCAAGCCTTCCCTTCATAAGTTCAATCAGCCTCTTGGTAATGGAAAGCCCCAGTCCTGTTCCTCCATACCTTCTCGATATGCTGGCATTAGCCTGAGTAAAACTATCAAAGATTAGATCCTGCTTATCCGCAGGGATACCAATGCCAGTATCTCTGACGGTGATGGCAATTTCCGCTTGCGTCCCCTGAAGGGACTTAAGCATGACGCTGATTTCAACCTCTCCCTGAGCGGTAAACTTAACGGCATTACTCAAAATATTGTTAACTACTTGCTTAATTCGCAGCGGGTCTCCCAGGCAGAAAACAGGCAGATCCCTTCCATACTTGACCAGAAAGCGCAGCTTCTTCTCCTCGGCACTTATTTTAAAGGGATTACAGACCTCCTCCATCAGCTTAACAAGGTTAAAATAGCGTTCTTCCAGTTCCAGCTTATTGGCTTCGATCTTGGATAAATCCAGAATATCGTTAATAATCTCAAACAAAGCTTCCGCCGAAATTTGGAGCATTTCCAGGTAATCCTTTTCAATTCCGCCCTTAATGCTCTTTTTAAGGAGAGAAATCATCCCCAGAATGCCATGCAGAGGCGTCCGTATTTCGTGGCTGATATTAGCCACGAATTGGTTTATGGCTTGGTTGGAAGCCTCAAGCTGTTCGTTGTTCCTGATTAACTCCATGTTTTTAAAATTAAGTTCCTCGGTGCGCTCTTGAATTATTTTCTCCATATTGCGGTAAAGTTCCGCTTTTTCCAGGGAGATCGCAATCTGAGTCGTTAAAAGCCGCAGTACTTGCAGGCGGTTTATGGTAAAAGCTCCGCTAATCAGGTTGTTTTCCAGATAGAGTATTCCCCGCAATTCCCCGTTGGCCACCATCGGCATGCAGATCGCCGACTTGGGAACATACCCTTCCCCATCCTCCGAACCCGCGAATAACTCAGCATTTTCTTCCGGTCTTAAAACTACGATTTCCCCTGTACGTTCAACATACTTGACAAGTTTAAGAGGGATGCTGCCGCTTTTTTCAGCCGGTACTCGCTGATGCACATCTACTCGGGTGTATTCTGTCGTCCCCTCGGCGGTCACAAAAAGTTTTTCTTGCTTTTTAACGATGAGAATGGCCTTCTGGGCGCCGGCATTTTGCAAAAGTATCTTCATTAAAAGCTCCAGCAGCTCTTCCAGAACAATGGTATCTGAAATTGCCTGGCTGGCCTTAATGATTGAAATCAAGTCCAAAGAGTCTGATACACCGGCCATCGGGTTAATTGCCCTCTGTGCGGCTAAGGTTTGCTCCTTCCTGATTATGTCCGGAGATAGAATCCCGGAGTACTTGGCCAATAAATCATTAACCTTCGCTTGCGCGCCCCAGCGGACATAGGTCTCGTAAGCATCGCCTATAAACTTCTTGCCCCAATAGATTCTGCCGATTTCCATGTAAAAACCAGCAGTCAGCTCTTTGGCTAAGGCTTCTTCTTGCAGGAAACCGTTGACTGCGGCCTGTTCAATAGACAAATCATAATAACCCGCCGCTTTAATCTTATTTCCGGTGATTCGTTCCTTCTCAGCCAATAAGAGGTAGAGCTTATTCGAAATATTTTCGGGTGAACTTTTAGCAAGCTTTTTTAAGGAACGAAGGCAATGATTCACGGCAGCGAGGCTCCATAGCCTTTGGCTAACCGGCATAGTCTGCATACCTGCCAGGAGAATCAAGCCTTTGTAAAACAAGAAATTCGGCAGATAAAAGCTCCCTTTAACTCTATCCAGATACACTTCCGCCTGGAACAGGCATTCCGCTGCCTGTTTGGACCTGCCGAAATAATACATTAAGATCATTTTATTGAAATACACTACAAAAGCATTGGTGCGATCATGCGCAGCGGCAATTTGGGGCAAGAGTTTATCACAGTCGCAATAGGGGCCGGCTATTTTGCAAGGGTCATTATTATCGCCCATAAAGTTCAATATCGTTTGCAAGGTTACCTTGCAGCCAAGAATGGCTGAAGTCTGAGCGGTATTCAATAAAGCATTCCAGTGCTGCTCCGCTTCCTTGACAATCTTCGGCAACTCTTTGCCCGCCAAAAAGGCGTAAACAAAATGCAGAAAGATGGAATAGCCTGCTGTAAATACATCCCCTGAAGTCAAGGCGCTTAAATAGGTGGAGGGAAATCCCCCAAGCGAATAGTTTAAGGGTTCCTTAGCGTGCCCGATATTCAGATTGAAGAGTAAGACCGTTTTGCTCTCAAACTTCCGCAAGTTGAGCTTTTCCTGAATATCCCGGGCCAGCCTGCCAAATTGATACCCCTCTTCGGTTTTGCCCATCATCGCGACCAATATATACCCGTAAGCAGCATAAATCACCGGTGTTTCTTCCGTAATACCGTATTTCAAACTGATGCTGAGGGCCTGAAAAACAAAGAGCGCAACCATGTAGGTGCATGAATAAGCGGCGATACCCACGCTGTTTAAAATTTTCAGGATCAACTTCATTTTCTCATCTTCCATAAGCCCGGCACTTCTGAGATCCTCAATAGATTTTCCTTTTAAGGCAGCCCTTGTTTTCAGATATCCGGTCAGCACGTGGTAGAGGGTAGGGTGTTTCGGAATATAAACATCCATCTCCATTAAAATCAAGCGCGCTGTCTCTAAAGCTTTTCGCCAATCCTCTTTTACAACATAAGCTTCAATCAGGACTTCATAAGCTCTGGCCCGATCTAATAAGTTTTGGCAATTCTCAATAGCTGCTCCCGCCAGCGTTTCCGTCAAGTCAACCCTGGCACAAACATACGCTGTCTGGGCAGCTTCGATATAAAGCTCCAAAGTTCTTCCGTAAGAGTTTGCCCAACAATCCGTTTCCAGCAACTCGACAGCAATCAGGAAATACTCCAAAGCCCTCTCATAAGCGGAAGCTCCTTTAGCCTTACTGCCGGCAACAATATTCAAGACAAGAGCAGTCTCCTTTTCTTCCTGCGAAAATAGTTCCCGGGCCTTATTGAAATGATCGATGACCTCGAAAACTCTATCCTTCAGTTCTATGTCCGCTATGTTCTGCAAAAGAAGCTTTCCTATTCTTTTATGAAGATGTTTTTTAGCCTCTTGGTCTAAGAGGGAATAAGCAGCCTGCTGTATTCGGTCATGCGGAAAAAAATACTGTCCCTGCTGAATGAGCAAAAGACCCTCTGCAACCGCCTGGCCTAAATCCTGCCGGATTTCTCCCTGGCTCTTTGCCAGCACAATGGAAATCGTCTTAAGATCAAAGGTATTGTTGATACAGGCCGCAGTCATTAACACTTCTCTGGTTGGCGAGGGCAGTTTGCCTATTTTCTGGATCATCAGCTCAGCTACACTTTCCAGAACCTTTTTTTGGGCGATCTTCTTTTCGTCCCAGAGCCAGGTTTTTTGACTTCTGTCGAAGCAAAGAAGACCTTCATCCTGAAGTGCAGCTAAAAACTGAACTAAAAAGAAAGGATTACCCCTGACTTTTTCGCAGCAAACCTTGGCCAGTTGCAAGGTGACGTCGGGTGAATGGTGCAGAGCCTTGCTCAGTAAATTATTGATATGCCATGATTCTAAGGGTTTCAGGGCAAGGTATTTGGGCCGGTTTACCGATTTCCTGAGATTTTCCAGCATGACTTTAAACTGCGAATTATCGTCTTCTTCCCTGTAGGCCCCTATGACTAAGATGAATTTCTTTTCCTGATCATTGGCAAGATGTTCAATAAGCTTTAAACTTTCCGTATCCGCCCACTTAAGATTATCTAAAAAAAGGCACAGCGTCTGCGACTTTGAGGCAAATAGCTGCATAAAATCCAGCAAGGCCGTGTTAAAGCGAATTTGTGCTTCAAAGGGCGGAAGTATGGGCAGCGGCGCCTGCAAGCCCGTGATCCTTTCAATCTCAGGAATAACCTCAGCTATTAAAGCGGCATTCTCATTTAGTTGTCTTACTATTTTTTCCTTCCAGAAAAGAATGGTCTCCTCATCTTCAGCCAGAATTCGTTTGATTAGAAAACTCAAAGCTTGAATTATTGCGGTATAAGGTCTGTCTCTATGATACTGATCACACTTTCCGCAGGCATATCTGCCATTGTTCTTCCGGATCTCAGAGATCAGCTCATTGACCAGAGAGGTCTTGCCAATTCCCTCCTCACCGCAAACAAGGACAATTTCTAAACTGCCCTGGCCGGCCATTGCCAAACATTCATGAAGAAAACGGAGCTCTTTCTCCCGGCCGTACAGTGTTTTGGGAATTCTCAGCTCTCCGCTGATGTCTTCCGTTGCAATGGCAAAGGACACTATACTTTCCAGCAGATTGTCCTCCTGGAAATTTTTCCTGCATCTTTCCAGGTCAGCTTTTAACCCGCCGGCTGTCTGGTAACGATCCTCCACCTTTTTGGCCAAAAGTTTTGCCACGATGTCTGAAAGAACTTTGGGTATGGCCGGGCTGATTTCCGATAAAGGAACAGGTTTTTGCGCTAAATGTGAATAAACAACGTCCACAGGATCATGAGCAGCAAAAGGAAGTCTGCCCGCCAATATTTGGTAGAAGACAATTCCCAGAGAATAGAGGTCCGCCCGAAAATCTTCTCTAATTTCCAGACGCCGGCTCTGTTCCGGAGAAAAATAGGGCAGAGATTCCGGCGGCCAATTTCGGTCCGGGCTCTCCTCTTTGACTTCGCTGCTTAAGGCTCCTGAAGCAAAGTTTGTGATCTTAAGCCTCATCATTTCCAGATTGACCAGGATATTATAAGGATTAAGCGTTCTATGCAAAACTCCGCAACTGTGAATTTCTTCTAATATTCCGGCCAATTCCACAGCTATGCTTAAAAACTGAGACAGCTCAAGCGGTTGCTTTTCCAAGAGAGTATGCAGAGATTCTCCTGGAAAGTCCTCCATTATCAGGGCGGAAATACTATCTTCCAGAATTAAATCTAAAACATGCAACACGCCTTCATGTGCTATTTTTCGGTTTATAGCATATTCATGTTCAAGCCTGGTAAGAGCTTCCCGAGAGTTGTGCCCCACTTTTAGCAGCTTTATAAGAACACTCTGCTCTCTTTTTTGGTCAAAGCCCCTGTAAATGACAGTATCATAGTTCTCCTGAAGTTTTTCCTTGATTGTATAGCCATCCAGCTGCATAGTCATGCCACCTCGATAATTTAGTTACTTGTTAACTAGATTTTGTTTAATAACTAGTGTTGTTGAGGTTTCAGCATCTCCAGTAATAGGTGTATTCTTTCCAGCATCTTTTTCTGACCTGGCTTCCTCTCTTTAACCAATCCCGTCTGCCTTGTTCAGGAGAATTTCGCTTACTAAGCCGCTAAATCCTGTTTAGGCCTCTGCTTACGAGCGGGAAATATAAAGGCAGCCGCAAAAATCAGATAAACCGCCCCTAAAATGACAGGCACATTGATTCCGGAAGTCGCTGAGGCCAGCATCATCCAGCCATAACCCAGAGGACTTATCATCTGGATCACATTCCCCATGACCCCTAAAAAAGCGAGAGAATTTATGACCCCAACTTTATCCTTAATCTCCGGAATTTCAATAAAGTAATTCATGGCGGCCGGAGAACCAAAGCCATCAAAGAGACCCATCAAAGCCGTGGACAAAAGTATGATGCCAACGGAAGACGATAAGCCGATTATCAAGATTCCCGCTCCCCCCAAGAGGAGCATTAAGGCAACGCTCAATGTTCTGCCCAAGCGTTTGCTCAAGAGTTTCGCCATAGTTGAGCCCAGGTAAATTCCGGCAAGGCCATTAAAAAGATAGCCATAGCTGACCATGATGACCGGGAGGTTCATTTTTTGGACATAGCCTGGAATAAACGCTACGATAAACATTAAGCCGATATTCAAAGGAACCGTGACCATTAGAAAATATTTCAGGACTCTGACATTAAACAAAGCCCGCCAGGTTTCTTTGCCGGATACTTTCTCTTTCGTCTTGACAAGTTTCTCGTTTTCTTGCAACAGCTTCCAGGGTATGTTATAGAAAATAAGTCCCAGGAAAAGCAGCAGGCACAAAGCCGTAAACAAAAAAGCATAAGCTATCCCCGGGGAATTGGCAATAATCGCGCCGATAGAACCACCGCTCATAATGCCGCCCAAAAGTCCGGCATTCATACTGGCAATGTTGTGCCCCGTGCGCTCTTCCCCGTCGGAACCCAAAGAAATTACCGCATTTACTGCATTTTTGATTCCGGCAAAACCAATCCCGCAAATCATCCGGTAGAGTATAAGCTGGATAGGTCCCGCCGCTATCACACAGAGCATATTGCCCACTAGCACAAGAACTCCGGAGATACCCAGGGAGGCCCTCAAACTCAGCCGCCGGAAAAGCCGGGTAAACAGCATCGAAAACAGCATCAGGGTCAGCAATTCCAGGGTCATCGGCAAAGCAGCCGTTACATCTGTCGACAAGCCTAAAATACGGGCATTCCAATGCCGCATGAGGATCGCTGAAAAAGGCATACTGGCGTACATGCCCATGAAGGACAGGAAATTCAAAATACGCAACCCGGTTGAAATATCGGCATACTGTTCCGCGGAGCTGGTGTTAAACTTCTTGCTTCTCCGGAAAATTATTAAATCCGGCAGCCTCATCACCTCATAGATAACAACCGCGGCGACGCTGAGGACGGCAAGAAACTCCAGCAGCATGTTTAACATTTTCTCATTCATATAGGCTTGGGATATCTGGATTTCTACCTTCATGTTCTGATCCTTTGCTTCCGGCGCCAAGGGAGCAGAAATTTGCCAGGTATTGGGCCTTTGCAAAGCCTGTTCAGTATCGGCAACAGTACTATAGAGCCGTATATTCCAGAGCATGGGCGTATCCTGGACCTTAGTAGTCAGATAATCTGAAAGACCGTACATTTTTTCATAGGGAACTCCTTTCTGATGCAAGGCGGAAATTGAATTCTCTATATAGGTTAAGATTCCCTGAGCCCCATTAAACAGAGCGCTTCTTGACTTCGTCTGATACTGATTGTACATCAGGGCGCTCTGCACGCCGATGCCCAGCATGATAATTAAAACAGGAACCAGCCTGATCACACGCTGGTGTTTTGACCAGAAGGCCGGCTTTCCGGGGTTTTTCCCTTCAGGATCGCCGGCAGCCTCATTCTCCAAGGGGGCCCGGAGGAAATAAGCCGTCAGCAAGATAAGCATAACCAGCATCGTCCACAAGGATAGTTGGAGATTTTCCATTTGTTCCGGCTTAAGTGCCTGGCTAATAGCAGCTGAGGGATAAATTAACATAAAACTGCCCGCCAGGACATTATCCTTGTCGAAAATCGGCAGGATCAAGATGTCGTAGGGCGCCTGCATTATCGCCAGATACTTCTGACTTTTAGGGAAAGCCGCTATTTTTTCCGCTACCTTGGGGTTTTGCACAGCCGCAAGGTAAGTTGTTTTATCCGCAGAATTGTCAAAGGAGGTATAGAGGACTTGCCCCTTACTGTTGGTGATCACTTCTTTCACACCCGCCGGCAGCAAATTGGTGAGTTTGCCAAAGATACTTCCGACATCGTAAAACGAATCTAATTTCTTGCCATATTTTATGGAACCTTCAATTTCGTTGACCACCTGACCGGCTACCACACCGTAATATTGCTGGGTGATTTCCCGGTAACTGCTTTCAAAATCAGAGGAACTCATCCACCAGACGAACAAAAGCCCTATAATTATCACCACGGTAAAAATCGCGATATACCATTTGCGGTTTGAACTGATCTTCAAAAAATCTCCCCCTGTCAAGCATAATGCGGCCGCATTTTTCTGGTTGCCGTGGCCTTCCTATTGCTTTTGACTGGTATAGATGTGTTCGCAGGACAGCAGCATTTCAAAGCTTGGCGTAAAGCCGATCGTTTCGGCCGTGTCCAGGTTCAGGCTTAAATACGGAGAACTAACGTACTCCTGAGACAAATTCCCCGGTTTGGCCCCATTAAATATTGAGCCTATTGTGCTGGCTACAAAAGCGCCCGAGCCAATATAATCCTGGGGAGAGAGCAAAATTAAGGCGCCATTTTTCACAAAATTGTCTCCCGCCTGGACAAAGATCGGAATCTTGGCCTGATAAAAGATGGAAAAAAGGTCCTTGATTTTCGAATCGTCCGTAATGATATTGGTGTTTATCAGATAGGCGTCAATTTTATCGTTTTGGATCATGTTTTGGTAAATATTTTTTAGATTTGCATAATAGGCCCTGATATCTGCCGGGTTACTGCTCGTAAGTTCGGGAATCTTTATTGCGGTAATCTTAAAGCCATTGGCTTTCGCAGCCTTTTCATAATCGGGAATCGAGTCAATAATTTCGTTGTTAAAAACCATCCCGATATTTTTAAAATGGATAGTATCATAATAAAACTGGAGTTGCCGGGTAAAAGCCGCGGGATCAACCTTAGCCCAAATATTTTTATCCCCGGAATCTGTCGCCGATTTAATAATGCCCGACCCTATGGGGTCCACACTGCCATAAACAAGCAGCGGCACTCCCAGATTCAGCTTTTTGACAAATTGCCCGGGCCAGGTACCCATGGCAAAGACCAAATCAATCTCATGGTTTTGGACATGCTTCCTTAAGCTTTGGGCCACTGCCGCCTCCCCTTGGTCTGCCAGATAATAATTTGTTGAGGTGTTAAACTCGGCGTATTGGCCCAGATCCTGCTTGGCCAGCCAGTCAACCAAGGCTTTGGCATCGACATTGTCCGCATTGAAGGGTAATGAGTCATAGTTTAGCCAGCCGTCTTGTTTTAGATTTTCTATAACATAATAGAGCATGCTTCCGGTAACCGGATAAGGATTAATATCGACATAAGCAATGCGGAATTTGCCTCCTCCCGGCTTTTTAACCGGAGCGGAAGGAAACCTGTGGAGCCCGGACTCGCTGGAAATATCCACTTTTTTCTGATTCTGCACTTGATTGCTTTCCAGAGTTGACAAACTGCTGCACCCGGAAACAAACAAGGCAGTGACTAAGAACGTGATAAAAAATTTCCTTAAAATGATTCCTTTGTCTTTCATTTTCTTACCTGCTATTCTTAGTTTTTTGTGCCTTTTAAGGCAAATATAAGGTGCCGTTTTTCATGCGGTACACCCACAAAATATCCTGCTTTACTTTTGCGTAACCGCTTTTAACTATAGTTTGAGCTGAGATTCGGTTGCTCTTCTCAATAAACGCGTAAAGAACGGAGCTCTTTTCCCAAAGCACGGCGTGAATTCGCTTTGTCAGCTCACTCCCCAACCCCCGGCCGCGGAATTTAGGCAGTACAAATACCGGTCCGATTTCCCCATCCTTATGCTGCATTAAATAAGCCGCCTTCTCACCTTGATGCAATAAGCCCAGCCCGGGACCGTGCACTATCCTGTCAGAAATATACCGGGCATTTCCAAATTCTTTATCGTTATAATTCCGGAGAATGAAGTCCAGCCAATCTATATCCAACTTGACAACTTCAAAATCACCAATGGCCCAACTATAGGGGATATAGTTCTCTTTCTGCATGATGTACAATTCATACTCACTGACCACAGCCTGAGGAAATTTCCCTAATATTTCAGGCTTATAATTATTGGGTGTAATCATAAACGTATCAAGCTTTTCCCCTCCCTTTTCCAGCAAGGCTTCCAACTCGTCCCATTTTTCCGTGGCAATCATATAAGTTCCGCTGGCTTTATCCCGGAGGCATACGGAATCGCCGATCACCTCTGCCTCCTCATGACATTCTCTTTCCACCACATTAATAAGCGGTGCATATTGTTCCTTGTTTCTCTGTAGTTTGAGCAATAACACTTCTTTGCTTAGATTTTTAGTTTCGCCGGTTACTGCTTTAGGCATCAATGCTGTTCTCCTTTTCAAGTTTGAGAATTTTTCCGGCGTCTTTCCGCCTGTAGTAGACGGCGGTAAGCCAATAAGCGGCTGAGCCGCTGCACACACAGGCCGACAAAAGCATTGAAATACGCCATAAAAAGCGGTTAAAAAAACTGTTAATGTAGCCTTGAGATACCGCGGCTGTGATTTTGTTATTCCGGTCCAGAGTTAATGAGGTTACAATTTTTAACTCACTGATGTTTCTGGCCAGCCAGCCGTTTAGGTCATATATCCGGTCAGCCGAAACTCCTTTGGCAATGATCGTGTCTACTTGACTTTGCAGAGACTGAGCCATTTTATCAGCCGCCTGGTGAGCGGCATCATTGACAACAGAGTAAAAACTGGTTAAGACTAGGCCGGAATCAAGGGCGGCGGCCAGTGTCACGGTGATAAAGAGAACTAAAAGCAATTTTAAAGCGATTGGTTTTTGGGTATCAGGCCGAATCCTTCTTATGATAAAAAGGGCAATTCCCAACAGCTCCAGAGCTATCATAAGCGTTTGTACCATGTTCTGCTTGTCGTAGCTTGCAAGCGTATTGTTTACCGCATTCTTGTCAATGCACATAATTAAATAGCCGACAACAATTCCGCCGCCGTTATTGATGAGTTCTGTCAAATAGTAGTGGCCGGCGTCTTCAGTCATCGTATAGAGTTTCCCTGCCGAGTACTCCGCTTCCCGGGGAATACTCAAATTAAGCTGTTGGGGGTTCAGCCCGCTCTGATAGAACAGCTTGGCGTCTGTGGCAACGATATAAGCCCCTTCCATATAGGACGAGCAGGTCTGCACATTCTTAAGGGTGGTCTGCATATCATAAAAATTATCCAACTGTCTGCCGTACTTTATATCGTATTCAACCTGACTGATATACTGGCGGGCTTCCAGAGAAATGCGCATAAAGGTTAAATCCTCATACACCTCCTGAATAGAGAGATTTTTGATGATCAGCGAAGCGCACATCACAACTGAAAGCAGCGCCACCAGGGCTAGGGTAAAGCGCAGTTTGATTTTTGCCATGATAATTCTCCTGTACGTTTTTTTAGACTATTAAGGAACTTGAACCGTCATTGCAGGAGTCATGGTTATCTGGATAACACCGCCGAAACTGCATATCGCTTTGCTGGAATTATTAAGCGCCGGCTTGCCGCCTATCAGTACCGTCGGAGATCCCGGCAGCCACGGAGCCGGCATAGGAGTGCAGGGCATCGGTGTCAGAACTCCCAAGGCGGCCGCAGTAGCCGAAGCCACCGCAGGATTGGCTAAGGATGTACAGAGGCCAAAGGGCAGCGCAGGCAAATCCATAATGGTCGCCGCCGGCTGGTTCACGGCCAGTACCGTTGGTGCGCTGGTTGCCAGGAGCGGTACCGGTGCCGCTCCGAAAGAACACGTACAGAGAGCTGTATTGACTGTCAGCATTCCCATGATAAACCTCCCCTGCTTAGTTTCTGAAGTTGAGCCGCTGACTAATCCGCTCTAAGACTCCCGCTTCTACAAGCGGTGAGTTAAGAGCGGCTAAGTCCCTGTCAAAGCTCCAGATCAAGCTTATTTTCCCGCTTCACCTCAATCTCAAAGGTCCGCTTGAGGCTTTTTCCGGCTGAATTCCGCAGCAAAACATCGATACGAGCCTTTTCACCTTTTAAGTCCGGCAGTGCCGTAAAGAAGCCGCCCTCCGCTGAAGTTGCACATTCCACGGCCTCTACCAAAGGAGTTCCCCGCGCATGGCTAAAGGTTATTCCTCTCGCCAGGGGATACATTCCGTCCTGGCCGGCATATTCGGTAATAAAGCAAAACTCCCGTTTCTCTTCCTCTTTAGCTTTAATCAGGTAATTTCCCGGTATGGAAAGCTGACGTCCGGATACGGTTGCAAAAAGCTTAAGACAGCTGTTCCCGGCTTGAGCGGAATCCTCGGCTATCTTCAGCACCTCACCCCCGTCTTCAGGAAGCAGGTAAAAATGCTGTTCAGCCCAAGCCTCTCCCCCTCTGGTTATTCTGCCAAAAACCGTTGTCACCGGCCCGCCAAAAGGATATTTCCGCGTTGGATTCAGCATAAGGTGGATCATGAGATAGCCCTTGTTTGCTTCAGGAATATCCGCAACCAGCCTTTCTGTCCGGAAAAAGGGTGAACCAAGCTCGAAATCAGCTTCACCGGGATCAAGATCTGTAAAGATAAAATAACCTCCCGCTTTGTATAAGGGCCGTCTCCGCTGCTTGTTTAAAAGAAAACTTACTTCCGGGGCCAGGAGAGCCCTTTTTCGGAAACGATCTGTAAGCCGGAAAATGACCGAAATATAGGTATGCATGCTGCCCCCCCTCTTTAGCGCTTACTGTTTCTGGCGAAAATCGACACGTGCGCTGCTTACTCTGCTGCTCACAGTTCTGGTCCGGTTGGACTCAATACTCAGGGAAGAGAGATAAACGGCAAAAGACGGCTTTATGATCTTGCTGGCAGTGTTCCAGATCTTATTCAGCTCATCATTATTGAGCTTTAGATATTGCAGCTGCAATGGAGTCCCACTATTGGCCAGCGACCCTGTAAGTTTGTCTGCAGGAATAGCCGGGGTATCCCATACTATCTGCATAGCACGCCCCAGGATGCGGTATTCATCTGTCAGCCTGGTCTGGATAGGCGCTTTAGAATGAGCCGATATAAGAGCGTGACAGCGCAGCTGCATAGAGACGTAGCGTTCTGAATTGGGATTGGCCGGATCGAGGACATAACCTGAATGGATGCCTGTGTCATAATAGTGCTCAATATTATAGAGCCAAACCGTCAGTTGGAAATCCTCAGGTTCCTGAGGCAGACATAAGCCAATCTTTTCCGGCGTATCGATGGGCAAGGGTGTGATTTCTCTTCTGAACAACTCTACGAGAGACTGCCCGGCTTCATAAATGGCATTATAATCGCCCATTGCTGGAACAACTCCTTTTCGCCAAGTTGCGGCGGTCTAATTACTGGAAGAGCGAAAAATCGGATTCGGTAATTTTTTCAGGGTGCGGGAAATATCTCCCTGCAGGCTGCAGTCTAAGCCGTACAATAACTTGGAATAATCGGCTTTCCCCTCCAGAGCATTAATGCGGGCTTTTTCCTTATCAGCCTGCGCACTCTCCAAATCAGCCTGGCCGGCCTTGCCGGTTTTAAAGTCATTCTCTGTCTGGTTTAACTTATCTCCGGCCTTAATATAGTCTGCAATCAAATTTCCCAGGTTACTGAAGGCGACAATGGCATCGTTTAGTTGCTTCTCCTGAGTCTGGTCTGCCGAGGGGGGAAGAGACAGCTTCCCGGCATCTGTGATCAGGTAGGCAGCTTGATAGTCAAAGTCGGGGGCAATAGCTTGTCCTGTTAACTTCTGAAATTCTTTTTTGCCATTGTCCACCTTCATTTGCTGAAAGTTTAAATCAAATTTGTTCTGCGTAACTTCTTGACGCCAGCTATCCAGGGTTCTGGCGTCAATTTTTCCCATCTTAAACTCCATGTCTGCTTGGTCCGCTTGCTGCTTGAGCATTGCCTCTTCGGTTTCTAAAGACGCAACCTTTGCTTGGGCGAAATCCAGATCGATTACCGTATCCGCCACATTTAAAGCGGTCGTGTTTGCTTGCGCAACATCCGCCGCGGACTGTGAATTGACACTCCAGGCGGCCTGAACAGCCTGATTAAGGGTGCCGATGCCTGAATCGGCGGCAATTAACGGTCCTCCCGGAATTATCGTTAAAATCAAAGATAAGACCACGAATAAGGCAATCTTTTTTCTCATGCTTGAGCCTCCCGCTATAAATTATTAATAGTCAAGACTGGCAAAGTCCCCCATATCAAGTCCCAGATCCTGGAAATAGACAGCATCTTTCTGTAAAGCAGCACTGTCTAACGGTCCTGTACTCAGCGCTTGCGCCGTTGCTTGCGCTGCGGGTCCGGCCTGTGTCCCGGCTGGTTTTGGGGCCGAAGGGTAGTACTCGACCATAACCACATCACCTGTAGTGGGATTGGTCCAATAGGTTACTCCATACCCGGCATAATTGGCTTTATAAAACTTCGTGGCATCTGCCCCGGCTCCCAATAGCTGGAGGATAGTTCCATCGATTGCCCCGTCTCCCTTCGGGCCGACTTCATAAACTCCCGGAAGTTTAAAATCCTCGGCACTTTGGATCTTGGTAAGACTGCCTATTTTAGGGACCGTGAAAACATCGCTCAATTTTGCCGGGTCTTTATCGTTAGCATAGGCTAACTTCAGCACCAAACCGGAGGCCTTATTGTAGAGGTAAAAATAATCCGTCTGGGACGTATCCTCTGTCAAGCCGCTGGTAAAGGCTTTATAGATTTCTTCGACTTTCAGATTGAATAACTTGCCAAAAGCTATGTCGTTGTTTTCAAAGGCGCCCGTATAATTTAAGCCTGAAGTATCCTCGCTGAGAGTTCCGTTTCCGGACATCATTCCGACCAAAAAACTGCCGTCGTAATAGAGCGAGCCCTGATTATACAGCTTTCCTTTGCCATCATAGAGGCCGTTAAGAAAAGAGCCGTCATAGACCAGCTGACCGTTACTGTCGTAATAGCGTCCATTGCCGCTAAATAGCCCTTCAACAAAATTGCCTTCATAAATAAGGGGTCCCTTCTTGTCAAACAGCTTACCTTGACCCGAGTATAAACCTGCGCTGAAAGACCCCTTGTACTTGATTTTTCCGCCTTGAGCGTATTCGGTTCCATTTCCTTCAAAGACATTTTGAGCAAAAGAGCCGTCATAAGCCACACTCCCGTCGGAATAGTACTCTTTGCCGTTGCCGGATTTTTGATCGTCTTTCATATCGCCCTCATAGAACAGCTTGCCTGCTTGAAAAATCTCTCCTTTCCCGTCCATCTTTCCCGCCGCAAACTCTCCTTTATAGGTACTTCCGTCATTAAGCAATAAGTCTCCCGCTCCCTCATACAATCCGGCTTTAAAGCTTCCTGTATAAATCTGTTTGCCGTCCTCCGCATACAAGGTTCCACTGCCCTCATATTGGCCATTCACATAATTGCCGATATATTCCGGCCTGCCGTTTTTATAATATTCTTGGCCCAGGTCAATGTACTTGCCATCCTTCAGGCGCCCCTTAAACAGGAGATTTTCCATTTTTTGCTCATAAAAGATGGCAACCTTGCCGGTATATTTGGGAATCTGCGGCTGCCCTGTGTAGAACTTGGCGGTTAAAAACATACTGACTACCCAGGGCCAGGCGACGAAATAAACCAGCAAAGGTATGGCAATCAAAAGTGTAAGAATAATGATCAGCAAGGATTTGGCGATATACATTTGTCCGGCATCGACATAATCTTCCCGCTTCTCCGGCTTCAGCTTAAACTTGGCCAATAAGGACGAGAAAAACTTAGGAATCCGGTTTAAGAGCTTGCTGATATTGGTTAAGCTTGAAAGTTTGTATCTGAAAATCGTAAAGGGCCGCAAGAGCACACTTTTAAGTGTCCTGTACAACATCTGAAGGTTTCTGATAAGCAGCTTAAGAAACATGGCAACCTCCTAATTAACGCATTCTTTCCAGCTCATAAATCGTTGTGTAAGTACTTTGCTTATTGTCCGAACGCAAATTATATTCTGCAACATACATATAATTCCGAGCCGCCCCATCCTGGGAAGAATATTTAATGATATCCATAAACATCTTTCTGGCCCTGGCATAATCACCTTTGCCGAAAAGTTTAACACCCAATTCAAAGCGGTCTGCATGGGTTTCCTTTATTTTCAATAAGGCATAAGGGTCACTGTCATAGAGATCGTAAAGCTGAACTTTTTCTTCCTCAATCATCACTTCTCCAATGCTTCGGCTCCTGTAGTCACTGCTTTGCAAGCCCTCATGGATCTCTTTCGTACAAGCAACATAAATATTGCTGTCGAAACAAATGCGCAGGATCGGGTCCGCTTTTTGGGCTTCGTTGGATATGGCCGCCGGTTCCATGCGCTTTTCATCACCGACAAAGCCCAGCATAATGTTGCCTTTAGCTATATAAATGCGAATATCGACCCCACTTTCTCCTCTGCGTTCTCTTTGCTGGTTCAAAGCACTCAATACTTCCCTGATTCTAAAGGCTGTCTGCAAGACCAGTTCCGATGTCCCTTCAAACACGGCATTGAACCCATCAGGACGGAAATTGTAAACGGTGCCCTCATTTTCGCTGACTACGGGCACAATTTTTTCGAAGACGTCATTAATGTTGGCAAATATCGCCTCGCTTTTTTCCCCCATACTAGTGAGCAGGCGAAAACGCAAACATAATAACATCATATTTTTCTTAGAGACAAAGGATTTTTTACCGACATTCTCAATCGAGGTCTCCCCGAGAATCTCCAGAAACTTTTGCGGTACAAACCTGTAATAGGAAGCATTTAATTTGTTCAGACTGATCGTTGTCTTTAAAATATTTAAGGACAGCGCTCTGATGGAATAGGACAAGTCTTCAATTTCATCACCGGAGTGTACATCAAGGTCTCTTCCGTAATCCCCGGCCGCTATTAAATCAACGCCCTTTTTAAGCTTTCGGACATTAAAAACATTAAAATATTCCACAATGATGACCAGGACAACCAGCAAAAGACCAATCAGTCGCATATAGTTCGTTACGGTGTCCGCCATGGTAAAAATATTCCGGTCCAGGATATTTAAGCCTACCGCCATACTCAGGAGCACAGGTGAACCGGAGATTGTCAGCCCGGTAGGCATAACAAGACAAAGAACCCTGCCCCGTGGCGTCATCACTTCAAATGAAGCCAGCCTATTTTGCTCCGCCGTTTTGCTTAGCGTATTCAAAGCCGGACCGTAGCCGAGCAGACTTGCCGGATAGCCTGCCTCATACCGTTCATTGGAAGCGGTCACAAGGTACTGCCCGCCGGAGTTCACGATAAAATTAACCTCGGCTGTATTGAGCAAATTGTAGAGATTGTTATCGGAAGTGTCGGCGCGGCCATTTAGCAAAAAGGAAGTGAGATTCTTGCGGAAGCGCTCAAAAAAATCGCCGGAATTACTGTAGTCCCCCTGGTTGTCCTTTGAATTTTCGGCATAGCCTTTATAGGCGGCAATGATCATCTGCCCTGCTTTAACCTGATCGGTCAGATACATCTGCCGTTGCGTCTCTTCGGATTGGGGAACAATCACATAATTCGTGAGAAAATAGAGGGCCATAAAGATGACTAAAATGACCAGGAAGGCTTGTCTATAGAGAATAGACAGCCTCATATGTAAAAAGCTGAAGTAAAAGTCCCAGAGCAGCAAGGACACAATGATTGCGCCAATAATTATGCCGGCCAGGAGAAACCACTGCCTCAAATCTGCCCGGTCTGAAGAATCATACTTACCTATTTCCGGCAAAAAGGCAAACCCGCCCAGAAATATCCTGTTGAGGCCATTATTGTTGATAATTCCCATGACATTGCCGACATTGCCCACCGCAACAGAATTCAATTGCCTGAATTCCAGTTTATCTTTGTCTGAAATAATCTTGTCGCCCTTGATGGCTGCCGAAGGATAGAGGTCGGCTGTAGACATGACATAAATAGTGCCGCTCACTGCCTCACGGCAGTAAAACTGATTCCCCGCAAACCAGAAATGATCCACAATACTTTTTTCCGCAAATTTGTAGAGCGTATCCTTCTTAGTGGCGGACTTCCTCAGCAGCGACCCGCCTTCCATGCTGAGGACCGTCTCCCCTGAGGGAAGCACAATATAAGCGTTGATTTTAGCGGCTGAATCCCCCATTGGGTATGCGTGAATAGTTTTCGCCGGGCCTTTGCTTCCTTTGGTATAAGCATAGACATCCACTGTTGTGTCATTTAAAAAGCCAAAATAAATATTCTTGTCATCATCACTCATCGAGGAGATAAGACGAAATTTGCTGTCATAAAATTGACTGAGATTGTACTTGAAAACTTGGGTGTCAAAACTTCCGTCATCATGGAACATATAGATTCCCACCTGCTTAATTAAGGTGGAGTTGGGAACCAAACCATAGGTAGTGAGCAGCAGGTTTTTATCCTGATCCACGAAAATATTATCAAAAATACAATTATTTCCGCCAACAAAATTCGCTATATCCTTGCGATAAACTTGCCGCCCGGTAGAATCCAAGCTGACGAGGAATACTTGATTTGGCTCTTGGAGAATATAATAAATATTTCCGCTGCGGTCGACACAATGAGCAGATTCTACGATATTCTCATTCTTGGGCTGAAAAAAGAGTTGGTCAATCAGATTATTGGCAAAAAATACATAAACTAAAGAACTGATTGCCACAAAAATCACAATAAAACTAACTGCTTTTTTGAACAAATTAATTCCTCCGGCTTCATGCCTTATTTCGCTGGGGCATTTTTTTTCCTCTTCTCAGACCTGGGAGACCCAGACCGGCGATATAACCTCTTTAAGCGTTTTTGCAGAGAACTTTTCAGCCTGCGAATTAAATAAGATTTCCAGGATTCTTTTTGAAGAAGTCGGTGCGTTTCCAATAAGGTGTTGTGGATTTGTTTCCAACCTGAAAATGTGCCGGCAATACTTTCGTCCCGGTTTTGCTTTAATTCATCGATATACTCCCAAAGTTCGTCCGGAACAAAACGATTTTTTACAAAAATATCTTCCAGAATGACTGCTATCCTTTGCCGTTTAAAGGGCTTAGCGGCAACTTCCAGCGGCCGGATAAGATAATTGATCTCTATTTTTTGCAGCTTAGCCACAACCACGATATTTTCGGGTCTCAGGCAAGAATAGGCTATAAAATCGGCCATCGCATCCAGACTAAGACAGGCTTCCAAAAACAGATAGGCATAGGTGCAGCGCAGTTCAAAATTCTCTTTGTCAACTTGCTGAAAATAATTTTTCAGATTGGTTCCTTCATAATATTGAAAAACTGCCGTAATACTGTGCTTGCCTGATAAAAGATCAATAAAATCAGAATTCGCCTCCTGTTTCATAGTATAAAAGGCGGGCAGGAAGCGCCGGATATCATCGTAGTTTTCGTAGATATTCAAAATTAAAGGCCTGTAATGATTGTTTGTTTCCACATCAATACAAAGGCAAGCCCGATAACCTTCCTGCTGTTCAAGCACTTCGAGTACCTGATACATGCCGCCCTGGACGAGAGTTTGCATAGTTACCTCCCTTGTCTGTAGTGGCCTTTTCATCCTCTTCATCTAGGCATGATAGCCTTCTGGCAAAGCGTGCTCAGACATGCTTCCAGCTCTAAAGGATTTTTAAGCAACTAATCCTCAACAATAACAAAGGCACTGGTTTTGGCCTCCGCATCTGCGGAACTGGCTGCTACGATTTCATAGGTTCCGGCCGTACTGGGCGCCTGGTAAAGTCCATTCTGGTCAATTTTCCCGCCTTCATCATCTTGCACGCTCCATAGTACTCTCTTATCGGCGGTTCCGCTGACTTCCGCTTCATATTGAATCCTCTCCAGGATCTTAATTTTATGAATCTCCGGCTTAATTTTTATGGTTACAATATCCTTAGCCCGCATACTGGCACTATCTCTGGTCACTTTGTAAGCAAACCAGCGCACCTTGAGAAAATGGCCTTCCACATGGTCCAGACAGCGAATGCCAACACGAAATGTGCCGCTATCCGGATACAATATTCCGGCGACCTCTACTTTCGGAATATCCTTACCCTCGTTTTTAGAACTAAAAACATCCCCATTGCCAAACAAAAGCTTGCGATTCTCACTGTTGCCAAATTCCACGGCAAAATTCAAGCTGACATCGCCGATACCTAAATTGTGGGATATTTCATCCGAAACGTAGCGCCCATTGACGCGGATCGCTCCGGACAATCGTACGTCCACAATTCCGGAGGCAGTTGCATAATCGTAGGCCTCTGACGAGGGAATGCCAAAATGAAAGTCAATACTTTTTTTAAGCGGATTATACTTGGCCGAAATCTCCGGCTTTTGCCAATACTTCAGGATCTCAGTTTCGGTTGTAACTTTTTTAATATCCTCCACAGGGTTAGTGAAAAACTGATTGCCGGCGCTCTTTCCCGGCAGAGCCGCCACTCTTTGGCCAAAAGGAAGACCCGTTATTTTTCTGAGTATATAGGTATTGCCCGCATAAACATAATCGATTTTAGCCAAATAGATGGGAGTATCTTCCCCCGACATTTGTTTGTCTAAGCTGCCCGCTTGAATATCGAGCAGTTTCTCATAGCTGGAAAGACTGCCGCAGATGTAGACAGCGCACTTCTGGGAAAGCTCGATTTGGTCAATGATGTCCCCCATCCGCACCTTCAAGGCTGCGGGTCCTTTGGCAAGAGGCACTTGCATATCCGATATGGAAGCTGCTCTTAAGGTATACTCAACGATATGAATATCCCGTTTTAAGTTTTGGTCTTCATTAAAAACCATCTTAATCCTGTCGCCTTCCGCGCTTTTCAAATAATCAGATTGAAAGGAATACTCAAAGGATACCTGTGGCAGTTCTGTTCCTTTCACCACCATAAAGCGCAGGGAAAACTCCTGACCGGCCATTACGGCGGCAGGCACAATTTGATAAATTGCCAGCCCTCTGCTGGCGTATAAGACTTGAACCTGATTCTTGCCGGACTCGCCTAACAGAGTTTCCACATCCGGCTCACAGGTATCCAAGGATAAGCGATAGCCTTCTTCAATTTTATTAAACTGCTGACTTTCACTGTCTGCCACGCCGATGTTGTTGACTGGTTCCCGCATTTGTTCCGCGTACTCAAGGCAAAGATAGGCTTGTTCATGGCCCGCCAAACTTTCAAATCCCTCAACCATCTGCAGTTTGCGGATGATGGGAGAGGTCACGGCAATTTCCCTGCCGGAATAATCCAGAGCCAATCCCGTTTCCATGGAAAAGGATGTCTCATCATTAAGGTAAACGCCCAGACCGCAAACAACTCCAGTTCCCAGAATGCAGCGGTTGATCAGCCGGCGCTTGTTGTTGTTATAGTTTTGTTCCGTGTCAAAGTCTCTCGCAGTCAGCATTTTTCCGTGGAAATAGCGGTTGCGTTCCAGGGGAAACAGGGTTTTATTTTTCATGAACACTTCCTCCAATCAGAGTATCATCAGATATTGCCACAGTTTCATCAATACTTACATAGTTATACTCTCCCACCATTGAGTTCACGCCCAGATAGGTATGCTTCCCCAGGATAATGCCGTTTTTTAATAAAATAATTTCCGCTTCGGTATGGGCAGGTATGTTTTGCTTCAAGATGGTCAGAAAGTTGCTCATGATTTTCTGCCGGAACACTGTTTCAGGCAGCATAAGATAAAATTTATAGGGATTTGTTCCAAAAAGCTCGTTATATAACTCTTTGTCCCGTCCCTGAAACAACATGTGCTGATAGTGAAAATATTCAATGATCCTTGGCTTGACTCCCAGTTCACGCTCCACAAGATGTTCAATCCCCTGCTTGGTCCCGATCCTGGCATATTCAGGCATGATACCGGCAATACGCTGCCGAAGACCTTCATCATCCAGCCGCCTTACCTCCTGAATGCTCACCCAACTGGCAAGATACCTCAGCATCTCACCTTGAGCCCGAGTGAAATTCAGCGTCTCCGGTATCCTGGTGACCTCATCTTCGATCTCAAAAAACAGTGAATCAAAAATTTCCATAAAACGCTGAAAAAAGTCATTGTCTGCTTGATTATTTTGATAGATTTCCGGCAGGTAGTGAATTATTTTTTCTTCGGCCAGCAAGAGCTTGATTTTCCGCAGACTGAATCTTTCCGGCTGAGGTACCAGAAACTCCAGTTTCAGCCACAGATAACGTCCTCTGACCCGAAGCAGACCATCAGTCGAGCCGGTAAAGCTTTGCCGGAAAAGGGCTGAAAGTTCGTTAAGACCGGCTGGCCCATATCCGGAACCTGCGCGGATATAAGTGTCGAGGTTGACCAGGTTGTTTCCCAGCCAAACCTCCGGACGATCACTGGCATAAGACGACACCTTGATGACGGAGTTCTCCGGTATATCGGCATCAAGAATAATGTTCTGCCAGTGAAAGTCCTGCTCTGTACTGTCAATGGACCCGGTGATGATAACTCCCGCGGCCAATATTCCCTGTTCATGTTCAGGTCTTTCCGCAAATACCAGCTGATTGTCTCTGGGCTGGAGATTGAGCAAAATGCTTCGTTTCCACTCGCGATTTCTATTCAGCGTGATATACCTTCTGCCCTTTTCCATGTCTTCAGCTCACCTCACTATCTCATTACCTTCTTATAATAAAGTTGTCCTAAAATCAGACTATCAGGCGTATTTGCAGGTCACCCAGAGCAGGAAGCGCCTGGGGCGGAATTATAACATCCCCATAGTTATCCTTATAACTGTCATTGTTTCTGACAGCTAAAGCCACTCTCTTAACTTGAACAACCCCAGGAAGATGTTCGATTTTTCTAGCGAGCATACTTTCCCGCACCGGTTGGCCAAATTCCGGCTTTCCTGTCGGAATTCCCTTGCGGATTCCCTCAAAAAATCGTTCAATAGCTGCCCGGATAACTGTTTCGCTGCTTTCCTCCTGGCCGTACTCAATGCTAACCTCAATATAAACTGAAATTTTCACATAAAGCGGGCTAATCACCTTGACATTCGTGGTGATCAACCGGTAGGCTTCTAATTGTTCTCTCACCGCTTGCAGAAGCGATTCGTCCGGAAGCGGAAAAGGCTCTTCACTATAGGGGAGAACCACTACTGTTACAGTGGCAGGCGCCTGTTTGTCGCCAACCGATCTGCTATCAGGATCATAGTAAGGAATGGCTTTAACTCCCATGATCCTATGTCCGGGTGTGGCAGCGGCCAGGGTTTCATAATCAGAGGCTGTCACGGCCTTCTCAATTTTCTTCAGGGAAGCCTTGATCCGTTCCAGAGCTTCATTAAGCTGTTCGGCATCCTTTCCCCCTGAGGCCGGCAGAGGATTGGCAATTGCGCTATAGTTAAGAGGCTTAAAGTTCTGACTGGGTATATTGCCGATACTGCCCTTGGTGATGACGCACCTTGTGACAATAATATTATTCTCGCCGGCCTGAGGTACCGCGCCCTGTTCATTATCGCCAAAAACAATCTCCTGATTAACTGGGTCATAGCTAAAGCAACGATCATAGGGTCCGGCCTTGGCCAGATCAGCGACATAGTTCCACTCACTCCAGCACTTCTGTCCTTCGTCTGTTTCTTCCTTGACCATCACGGACAGTAATTCCCGCAGTAGCGTATCCTGGTTTGGCAAAGAAAATCTTTGGCCGGGCAGACCGCTGGAAACCGCAAGAACCATTGAACTTGCAAAATCCTCCTCATAGCATAAGACCTTGATGTTTTCAGCCCCATCCAGGGCCAGTTCCTGGGGCAAAGCCCTTAATTTCAGCCTAAGGATTGCAGTGTTTTCTTCAGTTTGCTTGTAGGTAATGACTTCATTGTGAAGACGCCAGCCCAGCTTATCACGGACAAAGACCATCAGCCGTCCTTGCAAAGAGAGCCAGGTATCCAGCTCTAACTCCGCCTCACCTTTTTCCAGCCAGGTGAAGGAAAGGGTCTCACAAAGAGTTTGCTGCTGTAAGACCGCAATCGGGTCCTGGTAAATATTCTGTAATCTTGGATTTTCTTCACACCCTTTTCTTGCCAGTCTTGCCCGCAGCCAATACAACCGCGGAAGTCCTTCAGCGGGAGTGAATTCAGCAGCACCCGCAGGAAGGCGAAACACTACTTTTCCCGTCTGTGCAAAAGCATGGGTTTCGTCCGCAAGAATTTCCAGGGGTTTATAGGCAATTTGCCCTGTACTGCCCGCTCCAAATTCCCAGACAATCTCTCTTGGTGCGCGCGAATTATTCTGAAAAGGATTTCTGGCCACAGGGTAATGATCGTCGAACAGGAGAAATAAGCTGAATTCCCTCTCCTCTTCCCACTGATCCACACCGATATATAAAGAACTTTCTCCCTCCAGGGGATTTTGGCCAAAAGCCTGGCAATAGATCCCCGGTTCTCGGAGGAGGTCCTGAACATCTCTGAAGGTTCGGCCATCATAAACGTAAATACTCTTTAAGCCGGCTTTGTTAAAGGTTACAGAGTCCCGGCTTTCAAAGATGATATTTGCGGACGTTTCAAAGCGCATCCCTTGCGGCAATGATCCCTGTGAGGCGCCCTCCGGAAAAACCAAATAAGCTTGTGCCGCCGCAGGTTCGCCCACAGTTGTGCCCAGTAGGGCTAACATGTTTTCATACCCCCGGATCGTAATCCGGTTTAAATAGAATTGCTGCATTTCCTTGAGCCAGGCAAACAGCTCCAGGATTGTAATCCCCGGATCGTGCTCGTTCATATCCGTCCACTGGGGATAAAGCACAGGGATACGGCGTTTAGCCGCTTCCATAATAGCTTCGAAACTTTGGTCGTCATAATTCGGTAAGTTTAGCAAGCGGTATCGTCTCTTTTCATTCAAAATATCCTGACGATGTGTTCGCCGTTTGTAACCACAACATATCTTAATTTAAACAGATCATCCAAAGGCACTATCTTGAGCATATGGCCATCATAATAACGGCCTTCAAGGATAACTTCCCGGATACTGGCAACATTTTTAATCTTCTTCAGCAGGCCATGCACATAGCTCACGGTTGGAATTTCTTCTATTCCCAGCCTTTGTTTGCCGACAGCACTCGGATTTAAATAGTCATTCAAGACCTTTAAAATCTGCTTTTCTGTTTCGGCGGCCAGGTCGTAATTATCAACGGTTATGGAGACAGCGATACTAACCTGCATAATCACTGCCGGTACGACGGAAAATCTTCCGCCGCTTAAGAGCTCACAGCTTATCTTCTCAGACAGATATTGGCTGATCCTCTTACATAGCTTTAAGCAATAACTTCTATTCTCAAAGTCATAGGGCAGTATGACCAGGGTTACATGCCCCCAGGCTTGTTGCCCCTGATAATCATGATGAGCTATACACCTGACATCTCTGACTTCCGGGAATTGTTCTATGACCATACTTTCATAGTCTGAGGCAGTTACGGCCTGCCCGCGATGACGCAGCCTAAGGGGTCCGACCTTCTCTAAAATCCGGATATCATGCTGGTCACTCCCCCCGCAGGTCATTTCGATATTGCTGACGCTGCCGACATAGGGAATATTAACCAGCAAGCCTTCAATCCTGCCTGCCGGCAGGTTGCCGCGCCGGCCGCCTCCATAACTGTAGTCAACCCGGATGGTAGCATTTTCGCCTGTTGAAGGAACTTTTCCCCTTTTGCCATCGCCAAACAAAATTTTGCCCGCAAAGCTGTCCAACTTGTAATGCCGGCTGTTTTCCCGCGCATTGCTGAAGGAGTCGCAACGTTCCCAGCGAACCCAAAATTCACTGATATGGCCTGAACTGTTATATTGAATATCCACCAGCTCCGGATTCAGTTCCGCAAGCAGCTGCATATCCGTTTTGGCAATATCGCTCATTTCATTGATCCATACCTGACATTCCAGGACCGGATAATGGGCCAGGGAAATTACTTTGCCTACTTCATAAATTCCTGACTGAAACATTTCCTTAGAAATTGTTTGCTTCTGAACAATTTCCACAACATTGGGCAGGATAGCCGTTATTAAAGGGCCATCGTCAGTAGGCTCAGAAAACTTGAGATTTTTAGCGACAATCCTTAACCAATACCCTTCCTGTCCGAAAAACAGGCTCTTTTGAAAATTGGGAGGATTATAAAGAGAGATGATCCCCTCTTCCCTCAAACCCTCAGTTTTATCGTTTACTTTCAGCTCATACCAGGACCCTTCACCTTTCAGATCGTCGGCAAAATACTCAAAACTTAAGGCGTGTCTTAGTTTACTTTGGCCTATCGTCTTAAAGTATAAGTTAAGCGGATAACCGGCAGGCAGCTGATCAAAAGCTAAGTAAACAGCGTAATCATGCTCTTGCAGCGGCTGATACAGCTTTATATATGTGGAAAAATCCGGCGCGCGGTACAAAGCCTTGGCGCAATTATTTTCCGTATAGACCCATTCCACCGGCTGCGGCGCATCCAGATAGTCAAAATCCAGGGAAACAGACTCTACGTACGGTAACAGCAGGTTGGCATAGACCGAAAAGGCATTCTCTACTTCTACAACTCTCGCTCTAAGCCAAAAGTTTGCCAGGGAATTTTGCAGGCTACGCCTCATATCTGAGGGACACTGAAAGGAGATATGCTTTTTATAAGAACCTTCTTCTCCTTGAAAGGGATTGGCATCACCCTCTGTTTTTAAATGCGTCCATCCCGATCCGTTCCAATACTCCCAGACGATTCTTGAGATAAAGGAGACATCAGGGGTCACAATAGGAATATCCGCCTTTTCCACAATGAATTTCCGGTTGAAATTGTATTGCGGCATAGCCTCTGCTGTTCCTAGCTGCCGGACAACGGTTTTTAAATTAAATTCAAGATTGATCCGGGCATTGCATTTGGAAAAGACCTCTTCTGAAGCAAGATAGAAACAATCATAGGCCCGGGGCTGCTTGCCAAAACAATAGCCTCCTTCTTCAGGATCAAGCAAGAGGTCATTGGCATACATCTGCTGCGGGGCAATAGGCAGATCCGGCTTTTCCCGGCGCAGGCAGGCGCTGCCGGCGCTGATGCGGTTCATAGTGATGCCATCGGAGTTTCCGTCTGCTTTCATTTCACAATAAACCCAAATCTGTTCACCAGATTGCTCATTTTCTGTTGCTTGTTTACCTGGCTGTAAGGCAATGAAGCTCTCTTTATGCAGATACAGCTTGCCGTCTTTAACAAAAACCCTCTCAAAGGGTATCTGCTTCTTGCCGTCAAAATACGACCACCGGGCGAAGACGGGGTCCGCCAGGCGAGTCACGTATTCTTCATTTAAATAGCCGATTCTTTCGTTTTCCAAGCTCAGAACGATTTCGGCCGGACTCGTTAAATTGAAGACATTATGGCAGGCAAAGGCGAAACAATGCCGCTGAATACTTCTCTCTGAAGACGGCGCAAAGAATTTGGCCGGAGCCTGCTCCAGTTCCACCTTCTCAATCCGGTCCCGTCGCGGATCAACCGAGTAAATTCCAACTATATTGGCCGGACTTGCCGCAAAATCGCGCTCAGTTTCAAAGACAATCCTTCTTTCAGTATCCCGGATCTGATCATCGTCACTGTCAAAGTACATCTGTGTCCCTTTGCGTATGAATACATTTTTCGTACAGCCTTGCGCCAATTGAAACAAAGCCACGCCTGCCGCCGGGTTTAGGGCTTGGGCCGATACCTCGAGCAGATTTAAAAATTCTATATAATGTTTATAGGCAACCCTGTTCAAGCGGTCAATTGTCCCGCCAAACATCAAGGCGAACAATTCAGCCAGTGCGGCGCCACCCTCAGCTTCATCCGGGTCATACTTCCACTCGGGCGTATAGATTTGAGCCTTCTGCTTTATGCTCTTAATGATATCCGCGGCCTGGCGCGGATCGATCTGCGGCGGATTACTCATGCTTAAACTCATGCCCCGGCCCCCTCTAAGATATAGAAGGGATAAACCTTGTTGAATTGGTTGTTTGTCGTTCTTACCTTATACTGGATGTTGACAATGACTGTGCTTTTATCACCGTCACTATTATTAATCCCGACCTTAATGTCCTGAATGCGCGGTTCAAATTGTTCAAGGGCCTTTACTATTTCAGTTTCAAAAGCGGAAACACTCTCCAGCCTGTTGACGGAATAGACAAAATTACTGACAGTTGATCCAAACTCCGGGCGCATGACCCGTTCACCGACATTTGTTTTCAAGATTATTTCTATGGCTTCCTGGATATCCTCCTCATGCTCAACCATCGCTATCTTGCCCGTCTGTCTGTTTATGGAGAAAGGAAATTTGAAGCCTTGTCCAAGAAAACCTTTGGAGTCTGACTCGGATGACATACTTGTTCCCTCCTAATTCAACTGCAATAGACTGCCCTTCACGGCTGTCACGCCGTCACTTTGAATAGAAACCTGAGCACTGCCTTTTATGGATGCCGTAGCAGTTGCCTTGAGATTGATCTGGGTTCCTTCAATATCGATAGCTTGAGTTCCATTGAATTTGATAGTTCCGGCGGTTCCGTCAATGCTAATCGTGTTGCCGCTGCCCACTTCAATTGTCAGCTTGTTCTGGCATTTGATGGTCACTTCGCCGCCTTTGCCATCCAAAATCAGACTATTACTGCCATCTGAGAGGGATATCCGCTCTTCTTTATCGTTTAATTCGACCTTTCTGCCTTTAGGAGTAGCAACCGTTATGGTCTCCTCTCCTTTTTTATCCCCCAGTTCGATACTGCTTAGATTTGGTGTCTTGATTAAATAGGTCTCATTTTTCCCCGCGCTGATTTTCACCGGAGCCTCCGACAGACTGCCCCACAGGCTGCCAAGCACATAAGGCCTGTGAATGTTCCCGTTCTCAAAAGCCACCAAAACAAGATCATCAACATTCGGTAAAAAGAAGAGGCCGGATTGCTTACTTGCAAAAGGAGATAAAACAAAGGCCCAATCTAATTCTTTGGCATCTTCGCTGGCAGTCAAAAACGCGCAGCGCACACGGCCCAGATTTTTGGGATCTTCAATATTAGTTACTTTTGCCAGAGTAACGCCAACAATGCTCTTTTCCTGATTACAATCTTTGGTCTCAGGTTTATCTATGATTCCCATTGCTTCTCCTCCCCGTCTTCCGGCCTTAAGTCGCTACACAAGAGCTACTGGCTTTAAATTCCGTTAGGTAGCCATTGCCGTTAATGCTGTGAGTCACCTCATTGAGAAAGAATTCACCGTCGATGCCTTTCCCCATCCCGGAAATTTTAATTTTCGACCCGGCTTTAATATCCGGGATGCCAATGGTTGAACCGCTGCAGTTTACCAGGTTCGCTGAAGAAGCTGCCAACTCACTTTTCGCCAGTTCATCAGCCTGATCCTTATTAAGGATATTCCGATCATTAATTTGTTTCGTTTTATTTTTTATGACGTCAGGCAGCGCTGAACCACCCAGGGGTGAACCGTCGATATTCGCTTTAGAAGTTGAGGTCACTTGGGTATCGTAATCATTCCAATTGACCTCAACGGAGCCAATCTGATTGGTGAGATGAATTTCAGCATGAAAGCTCAGCAAGCTTTTTCCCCAAGCCAACTCTACGGCCGGATCTTGTTTTTTCTGGGCCAGGCTAGGTCCAAAATAAATTTGGTCATAGATAACGCAAAAAGAATTGCGTACTTTTTTGGCGAGGCACATCAAAAAATGATAATAATCCTGATTTTTATTAATCTCGGCTGAGATATCATCTTTACTGACGCCCTTATTAAAGTCATATTCAACGCTTTGCACAGTTGCATAGTTTTTGCAATATTTGTTTAAGATGCTGGTCACAATATCTGCGACCCCCATGTCGCCATAATTTTCCCAGACTTTATTGTTGACTAACGCCCCCTTGGCATCCAGGCATTCGACAATGGCATGCATTCCGCGGGCGTTAACATCAAATTTCAGCGAATTAATATATCCTTTAAAAACCCCTTGCAAATTGGTGGGGTCATTGTAGCCCATCTTAAGATCCACAACTTTTCCCGGTTTGAAGGTCTCGAAAATATCATGTTTGAACTTGCTGTTTGCAAAATCAAAAATCCCTGCAATCACGAAATGACAGGTACTCATTCCAAAATCGGCTGACATCAAAGCACTAATATCAATAATGGGAAATTCCTCCATCTTGATCTCTTCATTGTCAACCTTAAGCGCAAAGCGGGGTCTTTGAAATCCTTTATATTTTTCTTCAAAATCACTGAATGATGCCATGTCACACCCCCGGGATATTACCCTCAAATAATGGCCGGAATCACGATGCGCTCCCCGGATTTCATCCGCCGGGGGTTGTCAAGGCCGTTTGCTTCGGCGATCCTTCTCCACTCCGAACAATCCCCATATTCTGCATAAGCAAAACGATAAAGCGCATCACCGCTGTTAATAATCCGGTGTTTGGTCCGATCCGGAGAATTACGGATCATATTATCCTTAACAGAAGATTTCATGGTAATTTCCAAGGTTGACCTTAAAGGGACACCCAGAGAAGAAAACATAGTAAGCTTCTCATTAAGAGAAACAATATATCCTGTAAAACTCATTTTTCCCCATTCGAAGGTAACTTCTTTAGGCGCGTGTTCGCTCTCGTCCACGGTAATCAAGTTGTAAACAGGTTCGGTATACTTCCTGACGTCCGCTTTCAGCAGAGTCGGCATTTTATTGTTCAGCATCAGATCCAGCTGGCCGGTCTCAATTCCTGAGGAGTAGGTGTCAAAAAACAGAGAAAAGGTCATTGTTTCCGCTTCTCCATTAATAAACTGCAGAATGGGCCGATCGAGTCCGGGAACTTTATGTTCGGTATAGGTGTTCGAACGCTGAATTTGCAATTCTGCCGGGTTATATAAGCAGGAGACCTTTTGCTCAATTCCGCTATCGTCGTTATATTTTAAAGAAGCTTTCGACATAAGAATCATCCCGGCTGATCTCTTCCCTTCTCAAATGAATAATAGCTGGCAGGAATCCTGCAAAATCTAATAGCCAAAACGTCTTTGTTCTCTGACAAGCCTGGTCTCCAGCTGCCGATACACCTTATCCACCAACTTATTGAGTTCGGTGGGATTCATTAAATCCACATCGTAAATGGATTGATTCAGGACTTTTTTCCGAGGTTCAAGCGGAGTATTCAAAGATTTTACCACTAACTCCCGTTGCTGTTCCTGCTTTTCCGAAGTCTTTTCCTTACTCTTATGCGTGATCGGCGGCAGATTTCTTGCATAGCCTGCTCCATAATCAGGAGCTGTTGTGGGAGGAGCCAGCATGACCATTTCCACAGGGCCATTTCCCAGGTCCTGACGGCTGATGATATGCGAGAGCACAAGGTGCTCCCGCGCCTGCGCCAATAGCGGTGCGGACTGCTTGATCAGATTTCCCTTGACAGCTTTAGATTGCTGATAAGGGTTTTGTGAGCTTTGCCTAAGCGGCAAGAGCATCTCTTTCTCCCGCTCAAGTATCCTGACGTATTCTTTCTTATAGATCGTTTGGTTAAGTTTTTCGGTCACAATGTGAGAAAATACTCGTTCAACCGTATTTCTGAAGTTTACAGAGCCAGGCCTCTTCAGTAGAGACAAGTACTCTTTGCCAGGTGCTGCTTGAACTTCAGCTGGATATGGATTTTCGATAAAAGCCAACTCTGTTTTAAAACTTGCATAGCTTTGAAGCAAGTCGTTTTCTTGGCCGGCTTCTTTGTCTTGCGGAAAAAATAGATTTGTGGTCAGATCTTGTTCAAACTTTCTTTTCGGAGCTAAATATCGTTCCAGGCGGTTTTCTTGGCAGGCCTTGACGATCTTCTGAACAAGCTTTTGGGTCAGTCTTTCTCCGGCACTACCTTTCGCCAGTTTCGTTTGGCTGCTGTTTATCTTCTTCCTTGAGACCGCTTTTGAGCGAGACGCCTGACCCGGCAGGACATTCATTTCCGGCTCCGGCTCCGGTTGCCGGGCAGCTGCAAGGGCATAATATCCCTTCCAGCCTGTTAAGTACTGAGAGAGTTTCTTGATGCTGAGGCGTTGCTCCATGGAGATGGGTTCATTTCTTGGCCTAAGTTGCCGGATCTTATCCTTGAGCCCCTCTTCCTTCTTTAGGGCGCTATTCTTTATATGGGTTGTCACCAAGCTCTTTTCGGTCGTAAACACCCTCGGCAATGTTCTATTGTCTAATGTCCGGCCATTTTTATACTTCAGAGGAGACTCAACCACTAATTCAACAAGAGCATTATCTCCGCTGCTCTTTTCCTGCTTAGCAACTCGTAAGGGTTGATAGATTTGTGTGTTGCGAAATGACAACGTTTCAGCAAATTTTAGAAAACTAAGGCCAGCCGCTTGTTTAAGACGGGGAAGGTCGTCTTTCCGCGAGTTTTCAAATAGTCCCTTAGTCCCCAGCGAATTTTTTAAAATTACGAGCTCTGATCTAAAACCGAGTAAATTTCGGATTAGGGCATATCCCGGTATATCCCTTTCTGTTTTCAGGAAAGAATTCCCGTCCGCAGCCCTGCCGAACCGTACTTGGAAAGAATTCTTATCTGCAACCCCGCTGGCTCTCACTTGGAAAAAGTGTTTATCTGCAATCCTTCCAGCTCTTGCTTGGAAAGAGTTCCTATCTGCAGCCCTGTCATCTCCCGCTTGGAAAGAGCGCTTAACTGCAACTTCGTCGGATCTCAGTTGGAAAGAGTGCTTGTCTGCAACCCTGCCATCTCTCTCTTGGGAAAAGTGCTTGTCTACAATTCTGCCGACTCTTGCCTGGAAGGACACATTGTCCCTTTCGGATGCTTTTTCAACTCTTTCTTGACTGTAGTACTGTATTACTTGAGCACTTGCCTGACCTTGTGCTCCCTTATTGCTCAGAGACTTTACCATGTAGGTTCTAAAGACATTTTGCCTTAGTTTCTCAAAGATCTTAGTTCCAAAACTCTGCCGCATAAGCAAAAATACACTGCCAGGCATCAGCAGTCTCTCCGGCTTTCCCAAACCCCCTTTTTCAATCCGCAGAGTGCTTTCCTGTATCTGGTCAATACGTCCTGACAAATGTCCCGACAAATGTTCTGACGCATGATCACCGGCTGTTATTCTCCGCGCCGACGGCACCCTTTCCATCCTGCTGATTTTTCCGCTTCCTTCTCTGGTCTCTCCGGTTCCACGGTACTCTAAAAGCACTCTGTTCATTACCTCGAAGGAATTGCTGTTAATGCGGAGGTTATTCTGCCCAAGCTGGAACGGTGAGTCGTGAACCTCACTGTGCTTCACGACGGTTTGCTGATCCGATTCCTGTATTTGGATATTGTTAAATACAACTTTAGTAACGTTTAATAAATTACAGCCCTTTGCTTGCGTTAAACGAAGAAAGTCATTTCCCCGCGCGTTTTTAAACAGTCTCTTAGTCTCCAAGGGATTTTTCAAAATTACAAGTTCTGATCTAAAACTGAGTAAATTTCGGATTAAGGCATATCCCGGTATATCTCTTTCTGCTTGCAGGAAAGAATTCTTGGCTGCAACTTTGCCGGCTCTTGCCTGGAAAGAGTTTTTGTCCGCAACTCCGCCAGTCCTTACTGGGAAAGAATTCCTGTCTGCAACCCTGCCAGCTCTCACTTGGGAAAAGTGCTTAACTGCAACTCCGCCAACTCCCGCTTGGAAAGAGCGCTTAACTGCAACTTCGTCGGCTCTCATTTGGAAAGAGTACTTGTCTGCAATCCTGCCAGCTCTCACTTGGAAAGAGTGCTTGTCTGCAGCTCTGTCGGCTCTTACTTGGAAAGAGTGTTTGTCTACAACTCTGCCGACTCTTGCCTGGAAGGACATATTGTCCCTTTCGGATATTTTCTCAACTCTTTCTTGACTGTAATATTCTTTAGAGTCTTGTATTACTTGAGCACTTGCCTGACCTTGTGCTCCCTTATTGCTCAGAGACTTTGCCACGTAGGTTCTGAGGACATTTTGCCTTAGTTTCTCAAGGAGCTTAGCTCCAAAACTCTGCCGCATAAGCAAAAGTACACTGCCAGGCATCAGCAGTCTCTCCGGCTTTCCCAAAACCCCTTTTTCAATCCGCAGGGTGCTTTCCTGTATCTGGTTAATACGTCCTGACAAATATCCCGATAAATGTTCTGACGCATGATCACCGGCTGTTATTCTCCGCGCCGGCGGCACCCTTTCTATCCTGCTGATTTTTCTGCTTCCTTCTCTGGTCTCTCCGGTTCCCCGGTGCTCTAAAAGCACTCTGTTCATTGCCTCGAAGGAACTGCTGCTAATGCGGGGGTTATTCCGCCAAAGCTGGAACGGTGAGTCGTGAACCCCACTGTGCTTCACGACGGTTTGCTGATCTGATTCCTGTATTGGGATATTGCTAAATACGGCTCCAGTAAAGTTTAATAAATTACAGCCCTTTGTTTGCGTTAAACGAAGAAATTCGTTTCCCCGCGCGTTTTTAAACAGTCCCTTAGTCCCCAAGGGATTTTTCAAAATTACAAGCTCTGATCTAAAACTGAGTAAATTTTGGATTAGGGCATATCCCGATATATCCCTTTCTGTTTTCAGGAAAGAATTTTTGGCTGCAGTTTTGCCGGCTCTTACTTGGAAAGAGTGCTTGCCTGCAACTCTACCGACTCTTGCCTGGAAGGACCTATTGTCCCTTTCGGATGCTTTTTCAACTCTTTTTAGACTGTAATATTCTTTAGGTACTTGTAGTACTTGAGCACTGACCTGGCCTTGTGCTCCCTTATTGCTCAGAGACTTTGCCACGTAGGTTCTGAGGACATTTTGCCTTAGTTTCACAACGAGCTTAGTTCCGGAGCTTTGCAGTGTGAACCGGTTCTTTAACGAAAAATTAGTTATTGTCAGGCCCGGCGGAATTTGTTTTACAAGCCTGCCTTTTGTGAAAAATCCTCTGTCCTTCCCCAGCCCGCTTTTCAGCCCATCACTGTCAAGCGACGTTCCGGCATCATCTGCTTGGAAAGAGTTCCTGTCTGTAACCCTGCCGGCTCTCACTTGGAAAGAGCGCTTGTCTGCAACTCCGCCAGCCCTCTCCTGGAAAAAGTGCCTGTCTGCAACTCTGCCGGCTCTTGTCTGGAAGGACCTATTGTCCCTTTCGGATGCTTTCTCAACTCTTTCTGGACTGTAGTATTCTTTAGGGTCTTGTATTACTTGAGCACTGACCTGGCTTTGTGCTCCCTTATTACTCAGAGACTTTGCCACGTAGGTTCTGAGGACATTTTGCCTTAGTTTCTCAAAGATCTTAGTTCCGGAGCTTTGCAGTGTGAACTGGTTCTTTAACAAAAAATTAGTTATTGTCAGGCCCGGCGGAATTTGTTTTACAAGTCTGCCCTTTGTGAAAAATCCCTTGTCCCTCACTGGCCCGCTTTTCAGCCTATCACTGTCAAGCGGCGTTCCGGCATCATCCGCCTTATAGTAGAGGGCTTCTCTGCCTGACCAGGCTTCTGTATTCAGGAAATTTCCGCCAGTTAATGGTTTTTCTCTCGCTGAACTTAAGTTCTTTCCAGCTTTTAAACCCAAAGGGATACCCGACGCTTGTGCCGATTTAACGTTTCTCGTTCCGGGCCAGATGTTGAAAATGATCTCCGGATAAATGTTTTGTAATTGCTGGATTAAAGGCGGCAAGCCAAGCGAAGAGGTCTCTTCTAAAAAGAATAAGGAAAGCAGGCTCCAGCCCTTATAATTGCGCAAAGAGAAGCGTTCCCGGAGCGATTGGTAAAGTTTCGTCCCGGCCAGCGTGTAAAACGGCTTTATTACAGGATTTGGTCTGTACCTTATGAATTTGTTGCTTTGAACGTTACAGTGCATATTCTTCAATACAGTAATACTGCCCATTACATCCTCCGCCGCTCAATTCTTTGCGCTATAAAATATTGATTAAGCCACCGTGGATAAATTCCAACCTGGTTATGGCAACTTCAGAAGCCAAAGCATCAAATTGCGGTGCCGAGTATTTAACCGGCATAGCATCCAATACCATCCATAACTTCACCGGTAATCCATGCTCATTCTTGAGGTAAATCATTAAGGGAGATTTAAGCATTATTCCCTGCTCAGTCATGTTAAACCATCGGAAAAGAGGGTCCAGAAACCCCATGCCATATTCAAATATCAAGCGTGAATTCCGGATCTGTCTCGGAAATAAATACTCTGAGTTATTTTCTCCGCCCTCACGGAAAGATTCTAATTCCCATTCGACCTCTATCCCGGAAATTTTAGAGAAACTGCCGATTGGAATCAGTCCGCCCGGAATTTCAGCCGAAAAGTTATTGTTTAAGAACACTTTCCGATTCTCTCCAAGTGCCAAGAGGGATTCCTGCCGCGCTTGAGAATTGTAAACTCCTGTTTTTTTCAATTCGGACGGACGGAATACATTATTTGAATTACTGTCTTGCGGACTGTCGTTGATGACCGGTTTACCGGAGGTATCGTTATATTTGGGAGGGGTAAACATATCCTTCCGGGTTGGTCCGGGACGAAAAACCTCAACCCGGTAAGCGCTCCCATTTTGTGTATTAGAGCCGTCATTATTACTTATGATAGGCTTGCCCTGATGGTTATAGGCGGGAGCTTTAAAATTACCGCTGTTTTTGGGGGCTCTGCGTCCCACACCCGTAATCGGCTTACCGCTAGTATCGTTGTAAAAGGGCATTTCCCAAGTCTCTGATTCCGGACGGGCACCCATTGTTTCATAATATTCATTTATATCCTTCGGACCAAATGGTTTACGCGCCATAATGTTCAACATCCTGCCAAAAATCATATTTTCTCAAAGATATTTTCCGGTTTATTGCTTAGTTTCTTATTGATTTTGGAAACCTCTGCACACCATCTGCGCCGTTCCTTGTGATCCAGATGCATAATCTCATCATGAGACCAATGTAAATAATAACCTAAAAATGACGCTTCTTCGTAGAGCTTCTCCTCCGAATAGAGATTAAGCTCTACTCGCCTAAAAAATCCAACGGCACTTCGAAGGTATGCTCACATTTGGGGCATTGAACCTTATAAGAAGGAGCATCCGCCATATTAATACGCTGATATAAATCTTGCAAAAAGGCCATATCAATGGTAAATAAGTTCTCAATAATTTTGGTATTCACAGAATTCAAGGTTCCCAGCCTGGTAACTACCCGGGCCAAGAGGATCACTGTTAAATAACCCGGATTCTGTTGGACTCTGGGGTCTCGCATGGGCAAGATTTCATCGGCTGCTGTTGCCAGCCTCATAACCCCTTTCTTGTGAACTTCTCCATTAGCATCTAAATAACCCCGTGGAAGTTCAAATTCATAGTCGGTTTGAAAAGACATTGCTGCACCACCTTACTAAAAATAGGTAAGCGCTGTTATACAGGATGGTTAATCCTGTATAACGGCACATTACGTCACAATAAAGATAAGTTGCCTCAGCTGCTATTCTGCTTTTAATTTTGTGAAGGTGAGGCTGAGTCAATAGCCGAACCATCCACACGATTCACGCCTTCATGGGCAATTTCCAGGGACTCAATAGCCACTTCGGCCCCGAGACCGTTGAGACTTGGTCCGGTATAATGCATCGGCCAGGCATTGATGATTTCCCAAGACGGCCCATCGGCACCGGTATCATCAAGAACCTTGATAATCAAAGTTTTTCTGGCAATCCCGGTCGGACCTGCCGTATTATCGGATGCCACAGAATGAAGCCAATCCATCATTTCCATGGAACCAATAACACCCCATTTCAAAGTTATATTGCCGTATTTAGTCAATCCGGCAAGCTTTCTGGGAGTTGTCCTAATCTCATTGCCTTCCCTGTACTCGACAACATCAACGGAAATATCAGCACCGGAAACTTCTGAAAAACCGGCACTTTCTACCCCGTCAAATTCCACTTTGAATCTAAAATTTTTAAATGGATATCTTATATCTGGCATTCCCTATTCAGCCCTTTCTTCCTTCTTATTGTTCAAGTCCTGTCTTTGCGAATTATTCGCCGCTGTTCGCCGTGTATTGGCCGATTCTGAAGATGACAAATTCAGCCGGTTTCACTGGCGCAACACCGATAACACAAATCAAACGGCCATTGTCAATATCATCCTGTGTCATGGTGTTTCGGCCGATGTTAACGAAGAAAGCCTCATCTGGCGTTGAGCCTGCCAAGGCTCCGGCTCTCCAGGTGGAAGAAAGGAAAAGTTCAACAGACCTTTGCACTCGTGCCCACAGAATCTCAGTATTCGGTTCAAAAACAACCCAGTTGGTATTAGCTTTAATGGATTCTTCTAAATAGATAAACAATCTTCTGACGTTGACATACTTCCAATTGCCATTTGAGGAACAGGTTCTCGCACCCCAGACCCGAATGCCTCTTCCGGGAAAGGAGCGGATCAGGTTCACACCGGCGGGATTCAGCCGGTCTTGTTCCGAACTGTTGTAGTCATATTCCAAACCGGTGCAGGCCCGTACAACTTCATTAGCCGGAGCTTTATGTACTCCTATGGTCAAGTCGCAGCGGGCATAAATACCGCACATGGTTGCCGAAGGAGGTAAATAGAAGCGCTTTTTAGCAAATGAATCAAAGGACTCCAACCAGGGATGGTACATAGCCGCATAGGAGCTGTCGAACATGTCTTTGTACTCAAGAATCTCATCAATTTTTTTCTTGTCTCGCGGTACATCCAAGACAGCAAATCTGCTTTTCGTAAGCTCGCAGTGAGCTACCAGGGAAAGCTGAACTTCAGGAATTGTGATTCCCGGCACCGCAAGCATGCTGACGTCACTGACCTCGATAAAAGCTTGAATACCTGTACGCTTACCGGGACCCGCATTGCTTCCCATATAGTCTGCGGCGGAAATACCGGCTATGTTTCCTTCCGAACCGCCCTCAAATAAAACAGTAATTCCTGTACCCTTGGCACCAATAGCTTCAAAGGGCGGTAAAAATCCGCCGGAAACCGGAGCGGAAACCTCCGGTACTGCTATGCTTGGGGCGGAAGAAGTATCATCAGCTTTGTCACCTTTGCTATTCTTTTCAACTTTTTTCTCAGGCGGTTTTGCCGTTTCACTTTCTTTAAAGGCAACATTTACGGTTACCAGTTCGCTCTTAGCAAGGCGGGACAAAATATAATCCGGCGAGTCTGGATTTAAGGAAACGAAGTTATAATCTTCTTTTAAATCATCACATTTGATACTAATGTTGATCTCGCTGCTTTTAACGTATTTCGTCGGTACAATTGCCTTGTCCACAATTGATGGATTGACAGGATTTTCAAAGGTTACGGTATTTTCCTGAATTGCTTTAATTTTATTGTAGGTTTTGCTTTTCCCCTCATCGAAAGCAACAATATCCCCTACAAAAAAACCATCCGTCGTCTTGAAAACACAATCATTACCCTGTACTTCGTAGATCGGCGATTTTTGCCTGCTGGCGGGAGTTACACTGATTTTGATTCTGTTGCCCCATTCTCCAGGGCTTGCAGCCGCAAAGGTCAACACTGCGGGAGCCTTACCCAGCGCGGCTTTGGCATCTGAGGGAGCAACCCTCATGATGTAGCATTTTGTGCCGCCGTTAACAAAGAAACTCTCGACAGCGTAGGGGAGGAATCTCTTATCCCCATATTTTGATTCAGAAAGATAGCTGCCGTAAATACGCATGTAATCACTAATACTTGTCACAAACTGCGGTTTTCCTATAACCGGGCCTTTTTCCGCCAAGCCGACAAAACCCGCCGTACTGGTCCCTACTCCAGCCATCGGCACTGAACCGGATTCGTATTCTTCAACATATACTCCTGGTGATAAATACTCGGGCATTTGTTCCCAATTCTACTCCTCGACATGAACTGTGGAGGGCAGAATCAGTTACCCCCTCTCTATTAATTTTTGCTGATTTTTACAGCTGGGAAACTTAATAATTCAATGATCAGACCTTTAGGGTTCTTCCGGATTATGTTTGTTTTCTTCATTACCGTCATTACCGTCATCATCATTTCCGTCATCGGGAAATTCCAACAAATCAAGGAGTTCCTCCACGACTGTTTCCGCAAAACCTGGAGTTTTAAAATCCTTTTCCGCCTGCCGGGAATTTTCTAATAGCTGCTCCAGCCGCTGAATAAACTGGGCCTCAAGTTGACGTTTTTTGGCAATCAACCCCCGTGTTTTGCTAATTCCCGCAGTCAAAATTGCTTTCTGAGCAGAAATATTATGCCGTTGGTTTAGGTTGCCTTGGCTTCCTGCCAATTGAGTCAGCTCCCTGAGTCTTTCTTCATATTCCACCAACCTTTCAGTATCCTTGGCTATGGATAGAAACGGACAGACATTGCGCAGTGTATTGCCCTTCATGCCGGGAATTTCTTTTTCGAAGTCATCCGTTGCCAAGCGTTTAAAGACTTTGAGGTTTTCTCTGGCACTGCGAATAGATTCCACAACAAGACCAAGCGCACTATTTGTATAACGGTTAAAGATCACCTGCGCGGAAGAATTTTTTAAGCGGACTTGCGCTGAAGAGGCCGAAAAAAGTTTACTCTGTAAAAAATTAGTGGGTGCGGATTGTCCCAAGGCTCTTTTCAGACAAGACACAAACATCGTTTTACCGCCGTTTTGCAAAACCGCGGAGGCCAGCCGCCCGTTGCGGAAAGTGATTTCCGAAAAATTTCTGTAAAAATCACCTTTTGCTTTTTCTTCTGCCGTACTTTCGTAGTATGGAAAGTCTGTTTCAGCAGAAAGATCATTTTCAGATTTCCCCTCTGCCCATTGATTGCCGGCTTCTGCCATGCGCTGCGCATTGTTCTGACCGAACAGGTCAAAGGTCGTTCGGAAATTCTCCGCTATGTAGTAGATTGGATCTAAACTTTTCAGCCCGGGATTTCCTGCCCCCAGGGCAAGGTCCCTTTCAATTTTGTTTTTCAGGGAATCCAAAAGATCGTATCCCGAAGAAGCAGCGGTTTTCTTTTTCCTTTTTACATAGACTCCTGAACCCAACTCAATCATCCTTTATCGGAGTATCGCAAGGATTATCCTCTATGAGCCGCATACCCTGCTTTACTAAAATATCAAGTCGGCGTATTCCTTTAAATCTTCCTTAACAATGATAATATTGTTCTTTTTCTGTTCATTAACGGCACTTTTAAGCAGTTGTTTCATGGTAATCGCCGTTTTTTCCGCTGCTGCCAGAAAAGCGGCGTGCAGCACAATATTTTTGATATTTCCACCGGCGATCTTAAATTGTCCGGCCATAAACTCCAAATTTACATCTTCAGCGATGGGCACATCCGTGCCCAGCAATTTTTCCCAAAGAAGCCTGCGGGTCGAAGCCTCGGGAAAGGGAAAAGAAATGACAAAATTAATTCTGCGCATAAAGGCATGATCAATATTTTGCAAGAGATTAGTAGCCATAATAATAACTCCGTCGTACTCTTCCATTTGCTGTAGCAGATAGGCAGTCTCTATGTTGGCGTGCCGGTCATGCGAATCTTTAACTTCCGATCTCTTGCCAAAGAGAGCGTCCGTCTCGTCAAAAAAGAGGATGCAATTTGAATCTTTTGCTTCTTCGAATATTTGGCGGAGATTCTTCTCAGTTTCACCAATGTACTTGCTGATAACCTGCGAAAGCTGAATTTTGTACATTTCCATGTGCAGTTGATTGGCAACAACCTGAGCAGCCATAGTTTTTCCTGTACCGGGAGGTCCTGAAAACAACATGGAGAGACCTTTGCCGTAAGAGATGCGTTTTTCAAAGCCCCATTGCTGGTACACCGTATGACTGAACTTAACGTGTGAGCACGCTTCCTGCAGCATGGTTACTTGATCCGCAGGAAGCACTATATCATTCCAGGTATAGGCAGGCTGCACTTTGTTGGCAAGTGTATCCAGCCGTACAACAACTTGGGCGTAACAACTTTTATGGAGCGTTACAATATCGATAGCCGGAAGACCGTGTACTTCACAAAGACGTGCGGCCTGAATCACCGCGTTTCTGATCTGACCCGGAGTGAATCGGAATTTTGTAGCCAGTTCCGCCAAATCAACATCTTGCTCAAGGTTTCTGCCCTTGGTAAAAGCTTTCCAAAGGTTCAAACGCAAGCTTTCATCCAGCGGCTCAATTGGAATGTTTACTTTAAGGAAATTATGGGGCAGGTTGATATCCTTCCAGTCCTTCTCCGAGGTTATAAAGATTGCCTCAGGCCAAAATGCAGCATTGGAACCCATTGAGGCAATAAATCCGTATAATTCATTTTTGCTGCTCTCTTCGAGCAAAGGGTCAAAAGCTGTGAAACAGAGATAGGCGCAATTTATAATGGCTTCACAGATCGTCGCCCTGATTTTGCTTTCCATTGAGCCGCTTGCCTCCAGAAGGGCTTTTAGATTAACAAACAAGCAGTTTTTATTGTTCTTAGAGACTGCATGCTTTATTTGAAACTTGCGGCCGCTTCCATTTTTACCTGTCATGGAGACAAGGACCGATTCTCCGTTTTCCTGATGAGTATTTGCGGCCGAAAGCAGAACGGAATCCAGACAACGAGCCGTAAAATCGTCAACTACCAATTCATGAAGTTCAGTGCTTTTTGGAAACAGCTCAAAATAGCCATTCTCAAATCTCGAATTGTTGCCAATGAGGTAATCTACAATCCGCTCCCGCAAATTAATCGGCATACAATAAAATGGACCCGAGTTATCCTCTAAATCGAGAAGAAATTTAGCCAGGGCACTATTTTGGCTAAAATAATAAAAGTAATCGGCTATCATTTCACCGGGCAGTGCAAACAGCTTAATCGCAATTTCTGCCGTTGGCAGTTTTTTGGTTATGTCATCCTGCAAATAAGCAAAGATCTTTTCATATTTTTTCTCAATTTGGACGGCATAAGCCAGCAGTAAGCAATTGCGCGCAAAACGGTTTAAGGAAAACATTTTCAGCAGCTTAATTATTGCCAACTCAGGACGGAGGACAGAAGTATGTTTGAATCGTTCTTCAAAGTAGTTGGTTATTACCTCAATATCCGCAGTTTCTTCCTTTGTCAGGTTTTGACCGGCAACAGAATCGGCAGCTTTGGTGAGATTCATTTCAAACTCAGCGCGCGAAACGGCTAAACCCATCATATTCTGCAGCGTATTTTCAGGTCCTACCCACATATGGTGTTTATAGAGGTAATATAGTCTAATATCCAGAATGGCCATGAAATCATTCATTAACTCCCACTGGTCTCCATAGGGCTTATCTAATTTATTCAGCCTCACATTCCAGTTATCATTTTCCATTGCCTTTCTCCCTCTTCAAACCTGAAATACTGACTTTTCTGCCATAAGCACCGCAAGCTACGCTGTGAATCAAATCCCAAGCCTGGGTAACTGAGGCCACACTGGAGAAAAGAACATATTTTATGTAATCGCAACTTGTAAACTCATCTAATATTTGGGTTCCACAGCGGTAAACGACCCGTGAATCTGTTGAATTTATCATAAAGCAGCCTGTGCGCTGTGCCAGATTGAGTTCATTCAAGGCTCTCAAAGCCTCTGCCAGCTTATTTTCGGATATAGGCCAGGGGAACACTGAATAACAGCATATACGGCTTTCGCTTTCGCAATTGATGACAATCTTCCATTTTCGTGTTCGATACGAGGCCAGGAGGAGGATATCATTGCCTTTGCGTTCATAGCTCCAGGCTTCATTGTCGAGGATTTCCTGGACTTGATAAATTCTTCCTTTTGTCATTCGGCTAATCCCAATTTCCTTTCTGAGAACAGTGAAGAATAAAAATAATTTGATTATTCTTTGGAAACCCCTTGGTCAAAAGAAAATGGCACCAGTGCCGACAAATGATCTTCTTCATTTACCGGGCTGGGAAGAGGTTGGTATTTATTCATTGCGGGTAATATTTCAACTTCATTTACCGCTTGGGTTGGATTAGCGGCAAGCCTCTCTTTTAAAAGGCTCACTTTATCCTCTGTAAAAGTCTCAGCATCTACATATTTTTGGAACTCGTTTTTTAGATCATTAGTTCTCTCCAGGGCTTGCAGAAAAGCAGAATTACCCAACTTGCTGAGTCCCGCGAACAATTCCGCGCCCAAAGTTTGGGGAATTGTTCCCTGGGCAAGTGCTGCAAGATAGGAAGCCTCCATGTTTCTTTTGGATGTGTGCGTTGGGCTGCCTTTTTTTTCAGTGATATATTCCTTTTTCTGATCCTGCTCATTCTTCTGTGTATCTTTCAATAATTCACCTCAAACAAGTTCTGCCCGAAAAAACCTTTTAAAACAGTTCATCATTGCTAAGTATCTGTTCAAAATAATTCTAACATCCTTTTGTAACATCTATTAACACAGATTGTTAAATTTATGTAACAATAGTGACGATTTTTGTTATCCCAACAAATTCCGACAGAGAAGTCAGCCTATAAAAATAGTGTCTAACCAAAACTTGACTTGCGCCCGCAGACCCTGTTTTCGCACGGCGGGTAAGCTTGGCGAAGAAGCCTCATATCAGGCGCAGGCGGCAGCCATAGTGTGCCGTTTGGCGGCATGTAGTCCGTAGGGACAAGAAACAGCCCGCCTGTCTGCGGAAAAAGTTGTCTGCAGATAGGTGGGCTGCCAGGAATGACCCTTTAGATATTTTTTAACGGGAACTATCTCCTGAATTCGTGAGGCGATAACCTACATTTCTTACCGTTTCAATGATGATTTTGTTTTCTTCGCCAAGTTTCTCAAGTTTGCTGCGAAGCCTTCTAATGTGTACATCTACTGTTCTGGTTTCAAGTGAATACTCTTCCTGCCATACTTTATTGAGAATCTCATCCCGGGTAAAGACTCTCCCCGGTTTTCTCGCTAATAAGGTCAGCAGTTCAAATTCTTTGTAAGAAAGGGGTAAAGCAATACCTTTACAATTAACTAAGCGGGTTGCTATATCAATTTGTAAATCATTAAATTCAATCATAGTTTGTTTGGTATAGTGTTCCTTTTTAGATCTGCGCAGAACTGATTTGACTCTTGCCACCAGTTCATGGAAGCGGATAGGCTTGCCAATATAATCATCAGCTCCCAATTCAAGACCGATAACATTGTCAAGTTCACTGTTTTTACTGGTAAGCATTATGACAGGTATATGCTGCCAGGATGGGTTGGCCCTTATTTGCCTTAAGGTTTCCAAGCCATCAATTCCAGGAAGCAGAACATCTAAGATCACAACATCAACGTTTCTGCTTTTCAGCATCTCCAAAGTGTCCTCTCCGGAACTTATTGATGTCACTTCAAAACCATTTTGAGTAAGAGCAGACTCCACGAGCCTGCATATATTTTTTTCATCATCTACAATAACTACGCTTTTTTTAGACATTTACAAACTTCCTTACTATATAGTTAGGATAATGTTTTTTAAATAAGTCTAATTTTATATTGAATATACTCCCTTTGGCGTATTTTTATAGTTAAGCATAGTCAACCCAGCCTTTATCCCTGAACCCCATTTTCTTCTCTAGGCAAAATATCCATCATGATTCCAGATTGACACCATGTTCAGATGAACGGTTATTCTTTCGGGAGATGGTTCAACTCTTTCAATATTACCTTTCATATACCGCCTCCAAAGACAATAACTCCGTTCTTAAGATTAAGGTACGGAGTTTAATTGAAGTTACAATACATGGAGATTATTAGATTAAATTATATTATTGGATTAAATTATTTTCATTATTGCATAAGCGATTTGGAAAATCAACCATTTTTATCCGCAATTTTAACCTCTGTCCTCCCTCTGACACCGGCATCTCACATAAGCAGCGCAAGAAAATGCGCAGCGTATAGCCGCTTGGCAAAGCCTTCAGCTTCTTACGTTGTTTTTTGCTTCCTGATTTCGGGCTCCTCCTCCGGTTCGGGATCTAATTCTTCTGTGTCGGCTTCTTCGCTTGTTCTTTTCTGGCCTGGGCTTTTCTCATCAGCCTCAGGATACAGCCATTTTTTCCATTCCGTTTCTTTTTCACCAGGCGCAGCTAATTTAAACCTCATACCTAAAAATTCTGCAAAGCTTTTTAGATTACTTTTCAAGATTCCCTTTGAATGTGCATCGATATTCTCAAAAAACGTTTCACTTTTAGCTTCACCTTTGCCTTTTATAGTTTGTTTCGAATTTATTTTAGTACCCGATCCATAAACAGCGAAAGGATGCATTGTCATCAATCTCATAAATAGTTCGTAAATGTTTTTGGTGTTTTGGCCTTCTTTGAATCCACCAATCTCATGGGCCAACTGGTCGCCGAGTATTGTATAATCCTCATCATACCTGTCTTTCTTTTCTTTATCAGTCTTTTTCCACACTTTGTCACGCAATTTTTCTATAGTATCCAGATCAGGAATTTGCTCTTCCCTTAATTTCTTCAGTTTTTCCGGCGTTGCCTTTTCAAGAGATTTTTGCAGCCTCTTTGCTATATAGGCATGTGCTAATGTGTGAGGACCTTGTTTGTTGTTGGTAAGAATATTAGGCGCAGCAGTACCCCGATATGTTTTCAGAGTTGGGTATCTTTGCTCAAGATCCGGGCCCGCTGCCGCAGCCCCTGCAGACTTTTGGAGTAAATTTCCATCGTGTGCCAGGGCTTCCTCCAGCTTGTCAAATTCTTTTGGGGAATCTAAAGTTGAGAAGTATTTTTTGCTAACACCACCTTTGACTAGTGGATAAACTTTACTTAACACAACTCTTTGCAAGGGCATATTGTTGTTGTTACGGATATTAGTGTCATTGCTTGCACTCGGTATGGTGTCGGTGTTGTCAATTGCCGGGGGCTTAATAGACTGTTCCGCTTCTTTTTCCAATGCTTCATCATCGTTAATTGCTTTCCCATAGGCCCTGTTTGTTTGCCGAGCCCTTCCCTGGATTTGCTGAACAACATGCCAGGCCTCATGCGGCAGATATTTTTCTTGGCCAGGTGCGATATGTATATCCGTTCCCTGCGCATAAGCAGCCGCTCCTACTTGTGCAGGTTTATCCGAATTGTATTGTACTCTTACGGCATCAAGAGATAATCCTGACATAGTTTCAACATCTGATTTCAGCTTATCCGGCAATCCGGTTCTGTTTACTGTCTCAATAGTTTGTGTTCGCCCTTTCATGATATCAACAAGATTGGAATTGCCGCCGCGCTGATTCAGGCCAAGAATGGTAAGCATGGCTTGATTTCCCAGACCACGACTGTTAAGTCCGGCTTTACTATGACTGAGACTGCTTGCAGCGGCGAGATTGTCAGACAGCGGTTTTTTGGAATAATCATGCATCTATTATTATCAAATCCCTTCAGTAAGCATAGTCAGACGTACCCTCTCTCGTGAAAACAATTCTAAATATACACACTATATAGCATTAGCAGTTTATTGTATAGATCCTAAATACGCTATGCTTTATCATTTAGCCTAAAAGCGTAATTTTTTATCCGCTGACTAATCCGCTCTAAAACTCCCGCTTCGGCAAGCGGTGAGTTAAGAGCGGCTAAGTCCCTGATAAGGGCGACTAAGATTCAGATGGAGTAAAACTCCACCTGAATCAAGTCTTCTTTATTTGTATACCGCCCTGCGGCGCAGTGGAGTGCTAAGGGATTGGCCTTGTTATATTATTAATTAATTAGCAGTAAATTATGGCACTATTTTAGGGCTTGCAGAGGCCGCATTAGCTGCAATTAATAGACCGGAGTAGAGGGATATGAGAGAAAAAAGTAAGAACGTTAAAAACAAAACGTGTTTATGAGATTCTGGCGGAACTTTACGATCATCCCCTGACAATTGTTGAGGCTCCTATGGGA
>NZ_JAVHUW010000039.1 GCF_030954495.1 Candidatus Desulfosporosinus nitrosoreducens
AAAGAATTGCTGTAAAGCTTTTTAAAAGCCTGTTTACAAACATTCAAACAATCATTATAATGTTTATTAGATAAATAAAAAAGGGGAAATCGCTTTGAATCATCTTGATAATCATTTCTGTAGTGTAGATTGTCACATTCCCCAGCGACGTTTAAATGAATTAACTCACTCTCTTATTCAGATGGAGGGCGTGACCCCTATATTCAAAGCTCTTGCAGATGAAACGCGGGTAAAGATAATTTATGCCTTACTGCAAGAACCCAATCTTTGCGTTTGCGATCTTGCGCAGGTTACCGATTTAACGGTCTCAGCGGCTTCTCACCACTTGCGCCTACTTAAAAATTTGGGACTAGCCCGTTCTCACAAAGAAGGTAAGCTCGTACGCTATTGTATCCACGATGAGCACGTAAAAATCATCTTGGAGGAAGCGCTCAACCATTGCACCCACCTCCCAAGATAACAGCCTTTAATGTAGAATAATTTTGCACAATATATCCAGTGGAGGATGAAGATGAGTAGAGTTTTAAATATTGGACTTGATGTAGGTTCTACAACTGTAAAACTTGTGGTATTAGAGAACCGGACGATAGTTTATAAAAACTATTTAAGACATTTTTCCAATATCCGTAATACCGTTGTTATGATGCTTGAGGATGCCAAAGCCATTCTCCAGGGACATCCTTTGACCTTAATGGTCACGGGCTCCGGAGGGTATAACATTTCTCAAACATTAGACGTTCCCTTTATTCAAGAAGTTATGGCTTGCTCCAATGCCATTAAAATTGTCATTCCCAAAACCGATGCCGCCATAGAACTTGGGGGCGAGGATGCTAAGGTTACCTATTTTGGAGACTCCCTTGAGCAGCGAATGAATGGAACTTGCGCCGGGGGAACCGGAGCCTTTATCGACCAGATGGCCTCTCTCTTGCAAACAGACGCTCAAGGTTTGAATGAACTGGCCAAAAACTATCATACTATTTATCCCATTGCGTCACGTTGCGGAGTTTTTGCCAAAACTGACATTCAGCCGCTGCTCAATGAAGGAGCTGCCAAAGAAGACATTGCAGTTTCCGTCCTGCAGGCCGTCGTTAACCAGACGATCAGCGGTTTGGCTCAAGGACGCCCCATTACGGGAAACGTGGCTTTTTTAGGCGGTCCCTTATTTTTCCTCTCCGAGCTGAGAAAACGCTTTATTGAAACCCTTAAGCTTGATGAGAACGGCATCATTTTTCCCGAGGACTCTCAATTTTTTGTGGCCATTGGCGCCGCCCTTTCTTCCCGCGAACAGAAACCTTTTACCCAAGAGTGCCTTTATGAGCGCGCCCCCATGATTTATAAAATCAACAATGAGGATAATCTGGATCTCAAGCCCTTATTTAAAGACAGCGAAGACTATGAGTCTTTTAAAAAGAGGCATGCTCAGCACCAGGTCAAACGCGTGGATTTAGAAAGCTATGCGGGAAATGCCTATTTAGGCATCGACGCCGGATCAACGACAACGAAACTAGCCCTGATTGATGATGAGGGGAGCTTGCTTTATTCCTTTTACGGCAGCAATCAGGGAAATCCTCTGGAATCAACTATAGAAGCCCTTAAGGCTCTCTACGGAAAGCTCAATGCCAACATTGCCATCATCAATTCGACGGTTACCGGCTATGGAGAACATCTTATCAAAGCCGCACTAAAAGCCGATATCGGTGAAATCGAAACCGTAGCCCATTACGCAGCCGCAAACTTTTTCCTGCCGGGCGTTGATTTTGTTTTGGATATCGGCGGTCAGGATATGAAAAGCTTAGTCATTCGCAACGGAGTCATTGAATCCATTACTTTAAATGAAGCCTGTTCTTCGGGATGCGGTTCTTTTGTGGAAACCTTTGCTCAATCCCTTAATATGAGTGTCCAGGAATTTGCCCAGATTGGACTGGAATCAAAACATCCCGTCGATCTGGGGACACGCTGCACCGTTTTTATGAACTCGAAAGTCAAACAGGTTCAGAAAGAAGGCGCAGAGGTCAGCGATATCTCGGCCGGTATTTCCATTTCCGTCATTAAAAACGCCCTGTTCAAGGTAATCCGCTTGAGGAACGCTGATGAGCTTGGGAAAAAGATTGTTGTCCAAGGGGGAACATTCTATAACGACACAGTCCTTAGAGCCCTTGAGCAACTTGCCCAGCGCGACGTCGTACGTCCGGATATCGCCGGAATTATGGGCGCTTTTGGAGCTGCTTTACTCGCTAAAGAACGTTTTGTGACCGGTCATCAAACAACCCTCCTTCCTCTAGAGGAGCTTCAGGAACTCTCTTCAGAAACCACTATGAAGCGCTGCGGATTATGTGGGAACAACTGCCTTGTTACAATTCGGCGCTTTTCCAACGGCAATGAATTTTTCTCCGGAAACCGCTGCGAACGGGGAGAAGGCAAAACCATCGTAACGTCTGAAATTCCTAACCTTTTTGCCTATAAATATAAAAGGGTATTTAATTACGTCCCCTTAGCTCCGGCTCAGGCCGTGAGAGGGACCATCGGAATTCCCAGGGTTTTGAACATTTATGAAGATTACCCCTTCTGGTTCACTTTTTTTACGGAATTGAACTATCGCGTCATTCTTTCGGGCCGATCTTCAAAACAGCTTTACGAGCTGGGCATGGATACAATCCCCTCGGAATCCGCTTGCTACCCCGCTAAGCTGGCCCATGGCCATCTTGCGGATTTAGTGAAAAAAGGGGTAACTAAACTTTTTTACCCGTGTATTCCCTACAATCGCACTGAAGATCCCCAAGCCAATAATCACTACAATTGCCCTGTCGTCACGTCTTACCCGGAAACAATTAATGCCAACATGGACATTCTCCGAACTCCCAATATAACTTTCTACCACCCTTTCCTGCCCATTGACAACCCTCGCAGAATGGGCAAACGCTTAATTGAGGAGTTGGCCCCGGAAGGAATCCCCAAGGCTGAAATCCTCAAAGCGATGGAAAAAGCTTACGCCGAATTAGATAACTACCACAGGGATATCCAAAAAAAGGGTGAAGAAGCCCTTCACTATATCGCAGACCGCCAAATTAAGGGTATTGTCTTAGGCGGAAGACCCTATCACATTGATCCGGAAATCAATCACGGGATACCGGAAATGATTCAAGCCTACGGTTTTGCAGTCTTGTCAGAAGACTCTATTAACCATTTGGGCCAAGTTGAACGGCCTCTTCGGATTGTGGATCAATGGGTTTACCACACCAGATTGTATGCGGCGGCGAGCTATGCCGCCCAGCAGGAGTCCCTGGACTTAATCCAACTGACCTCTTTCGGCTGCGGCCTGGACGCTGTTACCACAGACCAGGTTAAAGAAATCCTCGAAGCCTACGGGAAAATTTATACCGTTTTAAAGATCGATGAAATCAACAATTTAGGGGCCGCCAGAATCCGCGTGCGTTCTTTAATCGCCGCCATTCGGGAACGTGATAAACGAAATGTTACCCCGCAAAGACTCATCACTAAACGCCCCCGGGTAATCTTTACCAAAGAAATGAAAGAAACTCATACCCTTTTAGTTCCGCAGATGTCCCCTATTCACTTTCAGTTTCTCCAGACCGGCTTCGAAACGGCAGGCTATCGTTTGGAGATTTTACCCTCGGTTGATAAATCCGCCATTGACGAAGGCCTGAAATACGTCCACAACGACGCCTGCTACCCGGCTATTATTGTCGTCGGGCAGATTATGAAGGCTTTAGGGTCGGGCAACTATGATTTAAACAACACCTCCGTGATCATCTCTCAAACCGGTGGGGGATGCCGGGCCACAAATTATATCGCTTTCATCCGTAAAGCTTTAGCGGATGCTCATCTGGAACATGTCCCCGTTGTTGCTTTAAACACGGGCAGCTCCTCAAGCTTAGAACAAAATCCGGGCTTTAAAATTACTCTGACCGTCTTTAGAAAACTTATGCAAGGCCTGGTTTATGGAGACCTTCTGATGCGTGTCCTCTACAAAGTACGGCCTTATGAACTTATTCCTGGTTCGGCTAATAATTTGTACGACAAGTGGGTCAAACAATGCCAGGAGTCCCTGAAGGCCGGCAAACGGAGAGACTTTGTTCAAAATGTTCGTGGGATCGTTGCGGATTTCGACAGCCTTCCTATTCACGAAGATTGGATCAAACCTAAGGTTGGCGTCGTGGGAGAAATCCTCGTCAAGTTTCACCCCACAGCAAACAATAATATTGTGGAGCTGTTGGAAACCGAAGGCGCTGAGGCTGTTGTCCCCGACCTGGCAGACTTTCTTTTATACGGTGCCTTTGACAACCGCATCAAATATGAGCAGTTGTCAGGCAAATTTTGGAGCATGGTTTCCGGAAACTTTACTATCAGCAGGATTGAATCTTACCGGCGCGAAATGAAAGAAGCCTTAAAAGCCAGTAAGCGCTTCACTCCTCCCAAAGCTATCGAAGAGATTGCTAAGTATGCCCGCAATCACCTCTCACTTTCCAACCAGTCAGGCGAAGGCTGGTTCCTCACAGGAGAGATGGTCGAATTGATTCGCAGCGGGGTCAACAACATTGTCTGCCTGCAGCCTTTTGCCTGTTTGCCGAATCATATCACAGGGAAAGGTATGGTTCGGGAGATTCGCCGCTCTTACCCGGCGGCAAACATCGCCCCTATTGACTATGATCCCGGAGCAAGTGAGGTCAATCAGCTCAATCGGATCAAACTGATGTTGTCCGTAGCCATGGATAATTCCTAAAAACCATATCCTTAAATTTAAGCCAAAAGCTAAAACGAGAGCAACCACTATTTTCCGGCTTGACACAGACCCCACTTTGTTTTATAGTAGCTATAATCCAGGTGAGACAATTATATATTAATTTCTCTTATCAAGAGCGGCGGAGGGACTGGCCCTATGATGCCCGGCAACCTATAGCTTAAGCTATGAGGTGCTAATTCCTACAGAACCCTAGGTTCTGAAAGATGAGAGTAGCGTGTTAAATAATGCAACGACCGCTTCTCTGAAGCGGTCGTTTTTATTTACCGTCGAGACTCCAACCGAAGCTTAGGCAGCCTGCCAAAACCAAAGTTGCTTTAAGATCACCTGCCTGTGCTGAGCATGGGCAAAGGCATCAGCTCAAAAAAAACAATAGTAAAGGGAGGAATTGACAATGACTGAAGAACGTCGGTTAGGATTTGAAACTATTTCTTTGCATGGAGGACAGAACCCGGACTCGGCAACCAACGCCCGTGCCGTACCGATATATCAGACATCATCCTTTGTTTTCAACGACACTGAGCATGCGGCCAATCTCTTTTCCTTAAAAGAACCCGGCAACATCTATTCACGGATTATGAACCCTACCCAAGATGTTTTTGAGCAGCGCCTGGCCCTCCTGGAAGGCGGAGTGGGAGCACTGGCAACATCCTCAGGGCAAGCGGCAATCACTTATGCTATCCTCAATATTGCCCAGGCAGGAGATGAAATCATCGCTTCAGGCTCCCTCTATGGCGGCACCTACACGTTGTTTGCCTATACCTTTGCCAAATTGGGAATCAAAGTCCACTTTGTGAACGTTGACAAACCGGAAGAATTCCGTTCTAAAATCACCTCGCGCACCAAAGCCTTCTATACTGAAACCATCGGCAATCCTCAGATCAACATTGCCGACCTGGCGAAACTGACCGATATTGCTCACGAAAACAACCTCCCTCTGATTGTCGACAACACCTTTGCCTCCCCTTATTTATGCCGGCCTATTGAACATGGCGCCGATATCGTTGTTCATTCCGCCACCAAATTTATTGGCGGGCATGGAACCTCGATCGGAGGAGTCATTGTCGACTCCGGGAATTTCGATTGGAACAACGGTAAATTCCCCGGACTGAGCGAACCCGATCCCAGCTACCATGGTATCGTCTATACTGAGGCCTGCGGTAAGGCAGCCTTTATCACAAAGGCCAGGGTGTCTCTGCTGCGCGACACCGGAGCAGCTCTCTCTCCTTTTAACTCTTTCTTGTTTTTACAAGGTTTGGAAACTCTCCCTCTCCGTATGGACAGACACGTCGCTAACACTCAAAAGGCGGCAGAATTTCTAAGCAGCCATGAGTTTGTGACCTGGGTTAATTACCCCAGCCTGCCTGACAGTCCTTATCACTCTCTGGCTCAACAGTATTTGCCTAAAGGTTCCGGGGCGATTTTTACCTTCGGAGTCAAAGGGGGCCTTGCAGAAGGAGCAAAATTCATTAACGCTCTGAAATTATTCTCGCATTTAGCCAACGTCGGAGATGCCAAATCCCTGGTCATTCACCCGGCAAGCACCACGCATCAGCAGCTTGACGAAGAATCCCAACGCGCTGCCGGGATCTCACCCGATATGATCCGCCTCTCCATTGGTTTGGAGACGATCGAAGACCTTCTTTACGATTTAGATCAAGCCCTACACGCCAGTCAAAAAAGCTAAGAGGTATCACGCTCAGGCTTGAGCAACGCTTTACACTTCGCGTCTTGAGCCTCGTGCCTCGCAAAGGTGGTTAGTTGCAATGCCTATTAAAATCCCCGAACATTTACCCGCTATGGAGATACTTAACCGTGAAAACATTTTTGTCATGGGAGACGAGCGCGCCTATCACCAGGATATCCGCCCTCTTAAAATTGTGATTCTCAACCTTATGCCCCGCAAAGAGACCACTGAAACCCAACTGTTGAGACTGCTCGGAAATTCTCCTTTACAGGTTGAAATCACTCTTTTGCGTATTGAAAGCCATCTTTCCAAAAACACCTCTCAGGAACATTTAGATGCTTTTTACCAAAGCTTTAATGACATCAAGCATCACAAATATGACGGTATGATTATCACCGGGGCACCTGTGGAGCACCTGGAATTTGAAGAGGTTACCTATTGGAATGATCTTCAGGCCATTATGGAGTGGACCAAAAACCACGTCACCTCTACCTTTCACATCTGCTGGGGTTCCCAAGCCGGCCTGTATTATCACTATGGTATCCCCAAATACCCTTTAACGGCAAAGATTTTTGGCATTTTCAAACACGATGTCAATAAAAGCGGCCTCAATGGTTCTCAGCTCCTGCGAGGTTTCGACGACGAATTTTATGTTCCCCATTCCCGCCATACGGAAATTAAACGCAGTGATCTCCTCAAGCATCCGGAGTTGGAAATTTTGTCCGAGTCTGACGAAGCCGGGGTCTATATCGCGGTTTCCAAAGATGGCCGTCAGGTGTTTGTTTCCGGGCACTCTGAATACGATACATTGACCCTCAAAGAAGAATACGAGCGTGATCTCGCCAAAGGTCTGCTCATTGCACTCCCTAAAAACTATTTTCCCAACAACGACCCCACAAAAACCCCGGTCCATAAGTGGCGATCTCATACGAATTTACTTTTTCAAAATTGGTTGAATTATTATGTCTACCAGGAAACACCGTATGATTTAGGCGGCCGCTAAATTGCCATCTGCACTATAAAGAAAAAGGGAATTGCAAGACGAATTCCGGTTCGTGGAGCAAGTTCCCTTTTCTTTTCCCAAAAACAACACTGCGAACCCCCGAAAGCCGCAGTGTTATACCTAAAATCTGTTCTCGCCAGAAAACTTCTCTTCGTTTAAAAACTTTATTCTAGCAAATTTTAACGTAATAGTTCTCTTAAAGCCGGGCAAGCTACGTTTAGAAATACGAGGTGATAATTTTGAGAAAGATAAATGACAGGTTTTGGTTAGGCACCATATCGGGCCTCGGAGGGAATTTAGCTAAATTAATGGCGGAACAACTGTTTAATAGAATCGGCTTCACGAAAACGAATGGTTATACAACTGCTGCGGGAATTTTTTTAAAAAAATCCAAGGTTGCATCCCCATACGGTAGAGCCGTGGGAATCCTTGCCGACAATATGATTGCTGTGGGACTCGGGGTAACTTGTACATATTGGCTTACGCTTATGGGAAAAGATAGGTTTCTGATTAAAGGCGCCGGATTGGGAGCTGCAGAGTGGGCCTCGCTATACGGAGTCGTTTCCAAACTTGGGGCAACGACAATATACCCCGTAAAGCCTCAAGACGCACTCGCTACATTCGTATCTCATCTTTTGTTTGGCCTGACAAAAACCACTATTGCCGTCACTTTAGGGGATGAACGTTTATTCAAGCCCAAAAACCTGACTTTAGAAATTAATCATCCGCAAAGTTTCAAACCTAAGCCCAGAGAGACAAGCACTAACTCTCAATCCCTAAGATATCTAAGTAAAAGCAATCGCCCACATAATTTCCCGCACCCCCAGGAATCCTTATCTCACTTTCCCTCGCCTTCATAAGCCCTTCCCTATCTATAGGAAATGATAAACATCCTTTGCAAGATTCCCATTTAGACCCATCAATGTCCCAGCCGAAGGATAGCGGGCCTTATCCTTTTCCCAAAACCTCTGCCATAGTGTCAATTCTTGCCATAACCGTCGTCTTGTCAAGGTTAACAGACCTAATTACTTTAAAATAATAGGTGGATAGATCTTCTACTGTTCTACTGATCTGTCCACCTATTCGTCATTTAGTTAGCTTAGCCCTAACCCTTTTCTTTTAGCTAAAATATGAGCTTCAATATTATTGGCGACTTCCACGGGATCATCTCCCAGAGCAATCTTTCCTCCGGTTAAACCCTCAACATCCTGAGTCAGGAGCTTTACAAGTTGAGGCGCCCCTGTGACGAAGGGAGTCGGAGATAAATGAGTATAGGCACCATAAGCGACAGCAAACACCCCATCAATCGTGGCCTTTTGCTCCATCCATTCAGGAGCGGTAACAGCAATCGGCAGTTGAGGAACATCGACATCCAGATGATCCGCCAGTGCTGTTACCAGCATAGAGATTCTGCCCGTATCCGTACAAGTGCCAAAACTCAAAACCGGCGGGATTTTCAAAGCGCTGCATACTTCTCCCAAGCCTTTACCGGCCATCTTAACAGCTTCAAGGTTACAAAGCCCCGCCACTTCCAAGGCATGATTGCCGCACCCTCCGGCTATAACCAAAATATCCTTTTTAATAAGTTCTTTCGTTAGGTTCACAGTGTTCCAGTCCTGGGGCCCATTTCTTAAGGTGGAACAATTGGCTAAGGCGACAACTCCTTTGATTTTTCCGGCGGCAATGACATCAACCAACGGATCGAGCTTGTTGCCTAAAACTCCCAAAACTGCTTCCGTTGAAAAACCCGCGATCGCTTTTTGAGTGATTTGGGGTACCTTGGCAACTATGTTTCCATGTCGCTTTTTAAAATTTTCGATACTTAAATTAATAAGCTGATCCGCCATGCTTTCAACATCACAGGGGTGATACGGTATTTTATGTTCCAGACCCGGAACTCCAATAATCGTGCTGACACTTACCATAGTGACTTGGTATTTTTCAGCATACATATCAATGGCCGGCGGAGAACAATTCTCCTCCATGGCTAAAACATCAACAGTCCCTGTCGCCAGCAGAGGCTCTATGGAGAGCCAATTCCCCATAAGCCCTACAAAGACAGCGTCGGTTTCAAACCTTTGCAGCAACTCCTGCCCTGTTTCGATGGAACCAACAATTCTCAGCCCTTTGGCGCCGGCTGCCTTGGCCCTCGCCTGGATTTCAGGGGTTCTGGCCTTTTGAATAGTTGCAACACCTGCCCAAGGCTGATGTCCGTTAAAAACGATGTTAATGTAATCCGGGTCCATAATCCCCAAATCAACGGTAACCTCGTGAGGATGAGGGGTACCGAATAAGATATCCTGAACCATTTCCAGTCCGATCTGAGCATTATAAATTGTAGCCAGCCCTAAGCGCAAAGCCTTGAGAGCCAGAGAAACATAATCGCCGTCAACATTCGTTAAACAGCTTGCCACAGCGTTCTGCTCTTCATGAACGGCACCTGCCGGATAAATATGTAGATCTCTCCAGATCTGTTTTCTCTTTTTGGGGGCAAATGCCTCAACCATGAGATTCGGTTCTTCCGTCCCAATGTTCATTTGCCGGTTAAGCAAATCCGCCAATTGAATTGCCATCTGGTTAGCATCCTGATTGGCATTAATTCCAAGCGTCTCACACATCCATTTTAATTTATCAGGATCAGCAATTTTAAAAGGGGTTTTCCCTTCTCCCGTTGCCCGGAGAGTTCGGAACGCTTCGTAGGCGTGATGACTGTATGTCCCTGCACCCATAATATTTTGCAGTAGCAGCTTTCTCATCGCCATAGCGTCCGCTCCGATCCCGCAAACGCCTTTGTCCTGACCGCTCTTCTCACTAATCCGGCAGGGTCCGTTTGAACATTGCTGACAGCTAAGACCTTGCAAGCAAAAGTTACAGCGAATTTTTTCCTGTTTAGCCCAGCGGTCAAAGACATTAGACATTCCATCTTCTCTAATTCTAGGCAGCATTTCCTCCACAGAATTATGATAGCTTACCCGTCCCTCTGACTTCTCTAAGATTGTTTCAGGCATGGCCTATCCTCCTTTATTAACTGCTAAAGAAAGTTTGCTCATTAGAATACTTAAATATGTACATGCTATAACAGAACCGGCGATACTTTCCGACAGTTAATTGAGGATTGACAGCCAATAATTTGGCTTACGAGAGTCAGTCTGCCGTTTAGTTAGCAGAGAATTTGAGAAAATAACACTGTATCTATTTATGGAGGGATGAACATGGACGAAATTACCGCCAAAAAACCCGGCTCAGAACACCTTAAAGCAAAACAAATTGTCTATTATGTCTTGGGGGTTATCGAGGTCTTATTTGCTTTTCGGCTTGTCTTTAAACTTCTGGGAGCCAACCCCCAAAGCCCGTTCGTATCTCTGATCTACTCTATAACCCAAGTGTTTTTAGCTCCTTTTTCCGGAATTTTCCCATCGGCTGTTACCAAAGGTCTGGAAACTCAGTCTGTACTGGAACCCTCAACCATCATCGCCATGATCGTCTATGCTATCCTAGCCTGGGGAGTGATTAAACTGATTGAAATTAACCGAACTCCACGTCATACGGAAACACATTAAATGCCCAAAACAGGCCAAGGGCGCAGCAAAACTTCTACAGTTTCACCGCGCCCGGCCGGTAGGACTTCGGACTGCCAAAAGCCCCTGAATTCTAAAATTAATCCCCATCAAATTGACCTCGGCAATCTGATGGGGATAGTTCATGTATAGAGTTTAAACTAAGCTTATGCTCCCTTCCGATTGTTCGGAAGCTACTGTTTCTCCAGTATGTCTTTTACAATTTCAGGAACTTCAAAAGGCAATTCAGCTACCCTTGCACCTGCTAAAGTCAAAGCTTCCACTTTGCCTTTATAAGTTCCATTGCCCCGCTCGATAATTGCCCCCGCATGTCCCATTCGTTTGCCGGGAGGTGCGCTTTTTCCGGCTATATAGGCAACCACTGGTTTCGTCATTTCTTTAATAAACAGGGAAGCCTCTTCTTCAGCGTTTCCGCCGATCTCTCCAATGAGAACAACCACCTTAGTTTCCGGATCTTGATCGAATTTCCTCAAGACATCTACAAAGGTAAGTCCTACTACCCGGTCTCCTCCCATCCCTACAACAGTGGATTGTCCAATGCCCCGGGCTGTCAGATTCCCGACGATTTCGTAGGTCAGAGTTCCTGAACGGGCCACAACACCTACCGAGCCTGGAATAAAAAATTGATTGGGCGGTATGCCTATCTTGCATTTTCCGGAAGATACAATGCCAAACGTATTGGGACCAATAACAACCGCATTAACCCGTTTAGCATAAGCGACAATTGTCATTTCATCGTGCACCGGAATATGCTCAGTGACCACTACAACAACCTTTATGCCGGCCTCTAAGGCTTCTAAGACTGCATCCTTGGCAATAGGCGCCGGAACAAAAATAACCGACGCGTCAATTCTATGCTCTTCACAAGCTGCCCGCACACTGTCATAGACCGGAACACCCTCAAGAATAGACCCGCCTTTCCCCGGGGAAGTGCCAGCCACAATATTTGTTCCATAGGCTAACATCTGCTTTGTATGGAAAATACCCTGTTTGCCGGATATTCCCTGGACCATTACATTCGTAGTTTCATCAATTATGATGGCCATTTTCCAGCCCTCCTTTTAACTTTTCAACATCTACGAGTGCCAAAGTCTCCCGCTCCGAACTTTATCCGGCAAGCTCAACTGCTTTTTTAATGGCGTCCTGCATGAAATCATAAGCCTCAATTCCAGCTTCCTTTAAAATGGCCCGTCCCGCATCCTGGTTCGTTCCCACTAAGCGAATCACCACCGGAACCGGGATGCCTATGTTCTTCTTGACTGAGGCAAAGGCTCTGGCAACGTCATCGCAACGGGTAATTCCGCCAAAGATATTTATGACGATTGCTTTGGGGTTTCTTGATAAAATAAGCTCAAGAGCCTTGGCGGTCCCTTCTTCGCCTGTTCCGCCGCCGGCATCAAGGAAGTTTGCCGATTTGCCGCCGAAATAGGCAATTGTATCCAATGTACCCATAGTAATCCCGGCACCGTTAGCCATAACTCCGATGTCCCCATCCAGTTCCACAAAAGAAAGCCCCAGGTCATGCGCTGCTTTTTCGGCGGCAGTGCGTTCTTCCACCCGCGGCAAATCCGATTGCCGATAGAGCGCCTCATCATCAATCGTTACCTTGGAATCTGCCGCAATCACCCTGTCACCGCTGATTACCAAGGGGTTGATTTCAACAAGTTCGGCATCTTTTTCAACGAAAAGTTTATATAGGCCTGTAATAATCTTGATCAACTCTTTGCCTTGTGGGCCGTTCAAGGCAATACCCATTTTTCGAACAACATCACTGGCGATAAATTTTTGCATCCCTAGTTCCACATCAATATGTTGTTTAATAATATGTTCTTCATCTACCTCTTCAATATCCATACCACCATGGGAAGAGGCAATGAGCACAGGCTTTTTCGCTGACGCGTCAACTGTGAGGGATAAATACAATTCTTTATCAATTTGAAGCTTTTCTTCCACAAGGACATGGCTTACCGGCAAACCCTGTATCGTCATCCCAAACAATTCCCGGGCTGCTGCTCTTACTTCCTCCGGGGTATCGGCAAACTGAATTCCTCCGGCTTTTCCCCGCTTACCTGACAAAACCTGGGATTTAACCACAACAGGGGCGCCTATCTCCCTCGCTGCTTGGGCAGCCTCATCTGGATTGCTAACCATTCGTCCTTTTGGAATCGGAATTCCAAACTCTGCGAATAGTTGCTTTCCCATGTATTCGAACATTTTCACAAGTAGTTCTCCCCTCTCAACTTGTTAGTTACTACCTAGGTTTTACAATAGCTTTTCCCTGTACTCCTAAACGAAGTACAAAAACCTCTCGTCTGGCAAACGACTGCGAGAGGTTCCCATATTCGCATATAAATTATACAAAACAGCATTGATTATATTATACAGGAGAGATTTCGCTAACGTAAGTGTTGTCCCAAAATATTTAATTTTCTAAAATATGCACCTGAAATCCCTCTCCTCGTTTCTGCCGTATCGATTTAGCGGAGATTCGATGTAATGGGATTCTAAAAATTTTACTGCTTGCCCAGATCATTTGCACAAAAACGCTGGTTTGAACGTAGACTAACTTAGGACAAGGATCATATTTTATCTGAAGAGAGGGAAGAGAAATAATGACAGATCGCAACTGTTGTCCACATGAGTGGATTCAATGCTCAACGTTTACTCCGGCTTGGGTTTCGGCCATGCCTCCAACTCCAGTTTCTCCTCAGCCGAATCCGGTCACACCCAATCCGGTTCTCCCCAGTTCGTCAACTCTCCCAATGTGCGCCCCTCTGGAATTGAGAAAAGTTGCCCCGCGCACACTTATAGTTACTGTGTCAATTCCTGCCGAATCGATTTTCACATTGCCGTCCAATGCACTGGAAATTAAAATGATCAGGAAAAATCTAAAATTGACACAATGCCGCTTTTTTAATTCTCCTCCGCCTGCGCCGTGTATTCCTCATGACACTCCGAAATTATTCCTGGGAGGTTTCGTCCGCAAAGACATTCAGTATTCCGAACCGGCACGACAAACTGTAAACACAGTTGAAGGCTCTATAAAAGACTTTGTCATAGATCTGCCTTTCACCTGTGTCGTTGATCTTGGCAATCTCCATGGAATATCTCCCACCCGCTTCAGCGGACAGCAGGAATATGAATTTTCCAGCACAACACCCCTTCCGCTTGGCTTCTCGACAAAGGACAAATTAATGTCGGGCGACATGACCGAATTCAACGCAGTAAGCCAAGAGTTCTATAATTCGTTGCCCAACTATGAGCTCATCTACAGTCAGATCCAGGACATGAATGATCCACTCGACCGCGTATCTATGGCAAATGGCCCCTTTGAAGAAGGTATTTTTAGAACTGTACAGGAAAAGATGGTCATTTTGCTTCAGCTTCGGGTAACCTTCCCAAATGAATTTAACCCTCCGCCTGTGCATTGCACTTGTCAAAGTCAAGATCAGCCCATTAAGAATCCCTGCTGCCCCAATCCTATTTTCGCGGCGCTGGCAAAATTACTGAAATGCCTTATGAAATAGCTAACAAGATAGCAAGATTAACCGCCTAACATCTTATGGCTTTTATAGGCATCCTATATCGTGTTAACAGTTACCGCGATATGGGATGCTATTTTTGTTATGCATTATGCTATAATGGTCTATATAAAAATAACCTTGTACATACTACAATAAAGGCCATTCTTTAAAAGAATTTAGGACAAGGGGTGGGTGCGGTTAATTATGTCTAATGATGTTTCCTATACCCCCGAAGAAGTCGCCAAAATCCTCAAGATTTCCAGGTTTACGGTTTATGAAATTATCAAGCGTGGCGAGTTAAAGGCCTATCATATTGGGCGCAAAGTCCGTGTTGAAGGAGCCGACATTGAAAGTTATAAACAAAAATTAAAAGGACTGCATTCCCCCGTATCTTCGCACACACCCCCTGCCCAATCTATAGGTTCATTTCATCAAGGGGAGTCCGAAGCGGCTTTAGTTATCTGCGGGCAGGATATTGTTCTGGATATCTTGACCCGTTATCTGGAGAAACAGTTCCCCCACGTTCGCTTCCTAAGACGCTACATAGGGAGCATTGATGGCCTCATGTCCCTCTATCGCGGGCTTGCCAATGTTGTCGCTGTCCATTTGTGGGACAGTGATACGGACGACTATAACATTCCTTATGTGCGAAGGATCTTGCCGGGACATTCAACTTATATAATCAATCTGCTTTTTCGAGTTGAGGGTTTTTATGTGGCTAAAGGCAACCCCAAAAGCATCCTTACTTGGAATGACTTAACCAAACCGGGTGTTCGCTTTGTCAACCGCGAAGTAGGGTCCGGGGCAAGGGTATTATTGGATGAACAACTGAGGATCTTGAAAATCCGCCACCAGGATATTCTCGGGTATTACGATGAGGAGATGACTCATCTGGCAATTGCCAGTAAAGTTGCGCGGGCGGAAGCGGACGTTGGTTTAGGAATCGAGAAAGTCGCGATGCAAGTTAATGATCTGGATTTTATTCCTTTGAAAAAGGAACGTTACGATTTGGTAATTCGTCAAGAGGACTTCGAGCGTCCTCATTTCCAGGCTTTAATAAGTATCCTGAAATCCCCCGCTTTTCAAAATGAAGTGTTAGGGATTGGAGGATATGACCTATCCAGTATAGGACAGATCATTGCCCAAGTATAAAAGACCTCTTGGAAACCAAGAGCGAGAGCTGTTAAATTGCTCTCGCTTTTGTCTTGCCGCCTATGCAATCTATTTATACCTGATCTTTATTAAGTCAAACACCACAGCTTTTCCCCTTGAATATTCTATCGTTGGATTCACGAGAAGGGGGAAAAGCGTAATGCACATAATATCATCATTACTTGTAGGCCTGGCGGCAAACCTCGACAATTTTGGAGTAGGAATCAGTTACGGAACGCAAAAAATCCGCATTCCTTTCCTCTCCAATTTCTTTATCGCCATCTTATCAGGACTTGTTACCCTGCTTGCAGTCTTTACCGGTCACTTTTTAAGCAATTTTATTGCAATCGCCAATACTTTAGGAGCATGCCTGATTATTATCATCGGAATTTGGGTCGCGGTCCATAAGACAACAATAGATCATACTCTGCCGGCGGCCATCCCCGCCATGAAAACATACTCGATTTCAATTAAACCCTTAAGCACTATCGTTAAAATAACAAAGAACCCTTCACTTGCCGACATGGACGCCAATGGCTTTATCTCTACAAAAGAAGCAGTGGCTTTGGGGTTAACCCTGTCTTTCAATTGCATTGCCACAGGAGTTGGAGCCGGGCTTACCGGACTTGCTCCCTTACCTTTAGCTATCTCTGTTTGTCTCTTTAGCATGCTGTCCATTAGTCTGGGATACTGGACCGGGTGGAAAACTGCTTCAAATCATTTTGAGCGCTATTCACAAACTCTCTCGGGAGCTTTGCTCATACTTATTGGCATCTACGAACTGCTAAATTGAATACTTCGCTGGTTTTTTCTTCTTTTCCCGAATTCATCACATCCAGCCTAATCCACTAGCGCTTATGCCCGTGCTCATTCATAGTTATTCAATATATAATACTTCATGTCAAATTGTACAAAAACAAATAAATAAAGCTAAAAAGAGCCTTTAAAGGCTCTTGGCGAACTTTGATTTAAAATGGCTTTCTTTTAATTATGGGGTTTTCCAAATCATACCTTAAGAGAATTCACATAGCGCAGGGCCTCTTCGCCGATACTTGCGCCTTTACTGATTTGCAGCAAAGCATTGTTTACACGGGGCATGTCCAATTTAAAATGCTTAACAAGATCATATAATTCCGGGTTTTCTTTGCTTAAGCCTTTTTTAACGAGGGTAGCGCAATGATCTTCCTTGCCGAAAACTTGTTTGGGATCACGCAAATACTTCAGGTCGTAAATACTGAACATATAGTGGGGCTGCCAACTTGTAATAATAATCCATTCTTGGTTGCTGATAGCGCTATGCAGAGCTTTCAGCAACACGTCTTCTTCGTTGTACTCAATCATAAGCCCACTGACGGAATAGGCCTCGGCCAGTTCTCCCGCCATTCTGCCCAAACTGGTACGCCTTTGCAGTGTATAGAGTTTATTTCTGAATTTGTGGGAATATGGTTGTATTTCATCAAGACTATTAATGGTGACATAGGAAGGAACGACAACTCCCAGCCGGCAGCCATCTAAATTGGAGCCAAGATTCTCCAGGCGGTCTCCGTATTCCTCCTCCAGTCCCCGGCATGAAGGCAGCATCGGCGCAACCGTAAAATCCGCTTTGCCCTCGGCTACCATTCTGAATATCTCCTGGTTGTTAACCAAGATACCTTCCGCAGCCAAACTCAATTTCCGTTTAATAACTTCTTTAAGCACTTCTACTTGAAAACTGGATTCAATATATTCGTTGTAAGCAATTTTAATATATTGATAATCCTCTAACTGACCGGAAATACTTTCAATTTTCTTTGTCAATTCACTGAAGCGCTCGGTTATATTCCCCATTGAATTGGCATTATCCTGCATCGTGGCATTTATCTCTTCAGCACTTGCCGCAGATTCTTGGCTGACTGCAGAAATACTTTCTATATCTGAGTTTACACTCTCAGTAAAAACAGTAAGATCATTGATTTTGGTGTAGATATTAAGAACCTCTTCCTCCACGACACTCATGGACGCGCTAATATTCGCGAAGGCCGATTCGGTATTCTTTAAATGCTTTTCCTGATTAATGACATTTTCTTTATTGCTGTTAATAACCTCAATAGAACTGTCAACACTGCTATTGACTTTTTGGATTAGACTCCTGACTTTCGTCGCTGAAGCATTGGAATCCTCCGCTAATTTTTTCACTTCGCTGGCAACTACCGTAAAGCCCCTGCCTGCTTCTCCGGCGCGCGCGGCTTCAATAGCGGCATTTAGGGCAAGTAGATTAATTTGGGATGATATATTGGAAATCGTATCGACGATCAGGTTAATTTCATGAGCCATATTTTTTAATTGACTGATCACACTTTCAAACTGCTTAAATGATTCAATGGTTTCTAAAGAAGTGATGCTTTGAATCTTTAAAGCTTGATTGCCTTCGTCGACTGTGTGTCTTGTATTTTGAGAATTCTCCTGGATAAGCGTTATTTGTTCCTTGATCTCTAAGGCAAATTGATATATTTTCGTCATGTTGTTCGATGCTTTCACGACGGAATTGGCAACTTCAGAGTTTCCCTGAGCCATATAATTCACTGCAGTGGCAATGTTCTCTGTCGCCTGAGATATGCTGTTAATATCTTTAGTTAAGTATATCCCCGTGTTACCCGCAATGCGAGCAACTCCATATATTTCGGAAATAACTTTTCGAATACTGCTCAGGTATTTTGCTAATTTCCCTTCAAGAATCCCGTCCTCCATTTCTCGTTGAGTATTGGAAAGGTCTCCGGATATCAGCTTATCGACAAGGGCGTCCGCTTCTACATTTCGAGATTTTTGATACTTAAACGACAGATGATCGCCAATAATTACAAAAACGAAAATTGCCATTTGGACAATGATAAAAACATAACTGCTTAGATTCTGATACCTCTTAGACAAATAAAAAACTAGACCGTTCAAAAGAACACAAACTATGGGAATGAGCAACGATTTTATTGCCATCCAACAACACTCCTCACAATCTCAAGCTTGACTGCTTGGGTCTAAACTGCCGACAAGAGCTAATTTACAGAGTATTTTTCTCATTTCTCCGCTTATTTAAGAGGTTTTCACAATGTTGCGACGAAATATTATCTATTAATATAAATTTCATGGGACTTGCATCGTTTTGCTTTTATCCGCTGACTAATCCGCTCTAAGACTCCCGCTTCGGCAAGCGGTGAGTTAAGAGCGGCTAAGTCTCTGGATAAGTGCGACTAAGATTCAGATGGAGTTAAAACTCCACCTGAATCAAGTCTTCTTTATCCTAAACAGGCAGTGAGGGAACGTAAATGACCACGAAAAATATCGAAACCTTCCTTGATCCGCAATACTTGGAGGAAATCCTCGGCAGCTTCTCGAAAGCTACGGGATTACACATAGAAGCTGTTAACAGAAAAGGGGAAACCCTGGCGATTTTGGGCAATAAAGAAAGAAATGATTTTTGCCAGTATGTCCGCAGCAATCTTAAAAGTGAAAAGAAATGTTTAGCCTCTTATAAAGAGGCAATTTTAGAAGCTTCCAAATGGAATGAGCCCTATTTTTTCCGCTGTCATGCCGGAATGATTATTTGGGCTGTTCCGATAATCTTTAATAACGTGTTTTTAGGAAGCATCATTTGCGGCCAAGTATTATTGTGGAAACCCGACGAATTCTTTCTGCGGGAATTAAAAAAATCCAACTCTAAATATCTGGATGTTAAAACCCTGGAGCAAAAGGTCAAAGCCCTTCCCATATCCTCACCAGAGCAGTCTCAAGCCGCCGCCGATATGCTTTTTGTCGTTGTAAATCACTTAGTAAAACGAAACATCCACACTCTGGAGGAGGAAACCGCCTATCATCAAAAACGTCTTCAAATCAAGACCGATCTGGAGAACAGGAAGAAGCATCATACGAATGCCGAGTTTATTGATTACGGAAAATATTTAAAGAAAGAACGACGTTTTTTAAGTTATATACGACTTGGTGATAAAACCAGAGCTGAGAATTGTTTGAAGGATCTGTTGACCGACCTCTTAACTAAAACCGCCGGCGAAAGGACTACGCTCAAAGTACGTGTGCTTGAACTGGCCTCCTTATCCTCCAGGGCCGCCGTCGAAGGAGGAGCCGATCCGGAACGGGCTATGGCAATCTTAAAGGATTTCAATACCGAAATCGATAATATCGAACGCGTCGAGGAATTTTTCGTTAAAGTTCACAAAGTCATATCAACATTTCTGGAGGGAATTTTTAATCTTGCGGACAAAAAGCATCTCAGTTTAGTCACCAATGCCCGCAATTTCATCATTGAAAATTACTATAAGCCTTTAACACTCAAAGCTACTGCCGACTACCTTTTTATCAGCCCTTCTCATTTATCGCGTTTGTTCAGGATAGAATTAGATTGTACGTTTAACGATTACCTGACGAGAGTACGGGTTGAGAAGGCTGTCGAACTCTTAAAGAAACCCGAGTATAGCGTGGCGCAAGTCTCCAAGGCCATCGGGTTCAAGAATCAGAGTTATTTTGCCGAGATATTTCGAAAATATATTGGAGTAACTCCCCTAATCTACAAGAACAGCTTATTCTAGGAGTGATATCATGATCTTTGACGACATCATTTATTCAATTGCCGAAGGGGAATCCGAGGAAACCATGGAATTGACCAAACAAGCATTAGCCCAAGGCTATTCGGCTGCTTCCATCCTGGAAAAGGGACTGATTACGGGGATAAATATCATTGCGGATAAATACCGCAATGAAAAAGTGAACGTTCCGGAGGTTTTGATGGCAACCCATTCCATGCACGCGGGACTTTCTGTGATTGAACCTATTTTGACTGCGCCCACGAAAAAAGGGCTCGGGAAGATGATCTTGGGCACGGTTGCCGGTGATTTGCACGATATCGGTCTCAGCATTGTCAAAGCTATGGCTATGTCCTCCGGTGCTCAAATCATTGACCTCGGAGTTAACGTTTCGCCTAAGAAATTTGCCAGAGCTGTCCGCAAGGAGAAACCTGATATCCTAATGATTTCAGCCTTGCTAACCACGACTATGTCGGTAATGAAAGATGTAATCGCCGAACTTGAAATTCAGGGACTGCGTAACAGTGTGAAAATCATTGTCGGAGGAGCGCCCATCACAGATGCCTTTGCCAAGGAGATCGGAGCAGATTATACCTTTGAAGATGCGTTCCAATTCCGGGATTTCTTAAAAGAAAACTTAAATAAGCTGCTGGCTTCGAATACAAAGCAAACTTAAGCGATTTTCCCCCAATAGTATCAATAACCTGATTTTCAGGTCTTATTCTTATCTTCAGGCTTTCCTCCAGCCAATAGCTCCAAGGTTATTGGTTGTCCGGCTTCCGCATAAATAGCTTCCGGTACCTTAAGCCCTTGGACAAGGGCTTGAAGAAGGTTAGGGTCTCCTTCAACCTCCTCTATTTCCCATTTGAAGAAGTCGGCGATTTCTTTTACCTTTTGCCGGTAGCTTTCAGGATCTTTGATCCCCGGAGTACTGATAAAGACAGCCTTTTGATAATTTCCGTATAAGATTTTAATTAATTTCAGCGCTTTTTTTTCACCGTATCTATCCTTATATTCGAGGTATTCTTCCAGAGGAGTTCGGCCATAATCCAACCAGCCCTGGCTAAAATAGTAGCGAAGAGAATTTTCTTTAAATAAGTTCATATGCCTGGCGGACGACCCCAGCATTAAGCCAATACAATCGTGGGTTGCCGGCAGCAAAAGAGGGACCTTGGGCGACACTAACCCCAAGACAGAATTTGAACAGCGGCTGTAGGTCAGGATGATCAGCTCATAGCTTTGGCTCTGATTAATGATCTCCTGAAGTTTGGCGTGCAATTTATCCGGTCTGGCATGGAAACTGTAATCTAGAAATTCACAATCCAGTTCTTCACCAATTCCCAGAGCCCTAACCTCATTCATAGTTGATTGACAACCAATTAGCTTAATGCTCACCTCTATCCTCCTTCGCAGCCTCAGCTGATTTTGTATATCTTATTATAAGTTATAAGTGGCTTTTTTAAAAACACCCAGGTCTCCACAACCTGGGTGTTCCATTTCTTAATAATGAGTATTGCTTAATATTAGCCTGGAAGTTTTTCTTGATGAAGGACTTTGTAAATGCTGTAACTCATGGCTAACATGATCAGCATGAAGGGGAATGCCGCCACAATCGAAACTGTCTGTAAAACGGATAAAGCAGCCGTACCTCCGCCAACCAGGATCAGAATAATCGTGAAAGCACCTTGGATGATACCCCAGAAGCTGCGTAATTTCTTGTCGGGGTTCATGTTGCCGTTCGATGTCAGCATGGCTAAAACGTAAGTCGCCGAGTCGGCAGCCGCAACGAAGCAGGCTACAATCAGGATGATTGCCAAAGGTGCGGTGAGCGCATACATGGGCATTTGCTGCAAGGTCGCGAACAGTGCCGTCGTATAATCCGCTTTAACAGCAGCCTGAATGGCCCCATTGGCGATCTTGTTCAGATTGAAGCCGGCGCCGCCGTAAATGGCTAACCAGATTAAGGAGAATCCGGAAGGCAGTAAGGTGACTGCCAAAACAAATTGCCGGATGGTGCGCCCTTTAGAAACGCGGGCAATGAATTGTCCGACGAAAGGAGCCCAAGCAATCCACCAGGCCCAATAGAACACAGTCCATCCTTTGAGCCAGTCGATGTTGCCCATCCATAGGGTCTGTCCGATAAAGTTTTGCAAGTAAGCGCCCAAAGAATCCGTAAAGTTGTTTAAGATTAAAACCGTACCTCCGAACAAGAAGATAAAGACCATGAAAGCGATCGAGAGCCAGACCTTGATATTGGCGGCAATTTGCATGGCTTTATGCAGACCGGAAATAGTGGCTAAGGTAAAGAGGATGGTCATCACCGCGATGACGATCGATATAGTTCCAGGCGTCGCTTTTATTCCCCAGATATACTGCATACCGGTGGCGATTTGGCTGGACCCCAGGCCTAAACTGGTAGCCACACCAAACACTGTAGCGAACACTGATAAGATATCGATAGCTTTACCGATAGGTCCATAAATTCTGTCGCCAATCAGTGGATAGAAAGCAGAACTGACCAAAAAAGGCAGGTCTTTGCGGAATTGGAAGTAAGCCAGAGCCAGACCGCAAATGGCGAAGATAACCCAAGGATGAATGCCCCAGTGGAAAAACACAATTCTCATGGCGGTGCGCATAGCTTCAGGGGTGGCGGCAGTCCCCATCGGGGGAGCCAAGTAGTCCATCATCGGTTCGGCAACCGACCAAAAGACAAGCCCGATACCCATACCTCCACCGAATAACATAGAAAACCATTGAAAATTGCTGAACTCGGGCTGATCGTTGTCTTTGCCCAGCTTAATCTGACCAAAACGGCTAAAGGCGATCCCATAAACAAACACTGTGAAAAAAGCAACCGCCAGCAAGTATAGCCATCCGAAGTCAGTTGTCAAAAAGGCAAACACAGCATTGGCAACCTTGCCCATTTCCTTTGGTACGAACATTCCGAAGATTACGAACAATAAAATAATAACTGAGGAGACGTAAAGGACAGTACGATTTGGTGTTGAACCCTTACCATTGTTCATGAACAGCACTACTCCTTTCATAACTTCAGGTAAACGTTGGCTTGTTATTTAAGCTGGAGTGTGGAGCCACCAGACTTAACCGCTCTCAGATCAGGTTATAACTGAAAGAAATCTTAGGGACTTTAAAAGAAAAAGTATTTTTAAGCCTCTTAAGGTCCCTAAGACTAGAGTATACTATCGCTTGATAGGAGATTCTTGGACTTCTTTTTTAGCCAAGCATACGTCCCGCCAGAGTAACTGCCTCATCAGCAGTCTCGGCCCAGCCGTCAGCCCCGATTTCGTCAGCCCATACTTGACTGGTTGGCCCGCCGCCTACAAACACTTTAAATTTATCCCGCAAATTATGCTCTTTTAAATAATCGATGAGTTGTTTTTGCCCTATCATGGTTGTTGTCAGCAGAGCACTGGCCCCGATAATGTCCGCGCCGACCTCTTGAGCTTTTAAGACAAAATCTTCGGCTTTAATATCTGTCCCTAAATCAAAAACTTTATAACCTGCAGCCGTAAACATAGCTCCTGTGATGTTCTTGCCGATATCGTGGATATCTCCTTCCACGGTACCTATGACGATCTTGCCCTTGCTTTCGCCCTCACTCATGCCTAATTTGGCAATCTCCGGTTCCAGCAAGCCTAATCCCACTTTCATGGCCTCTGCCGACATCATAACATCCGGCAAAAAGGCCTCTCCGGCTTTCCAAGCTTCACCGATAACTTCAATTCCCTTGATTAAACCAAGCTGCACCGCATCCACGGGGTTGATGCTTTCATCAATTACTTTTTGGGACAATTCGCCGACAATATCTTCATCTCCATCAATGACTCCCTGTTTTAATTCATCAAAAACTTCTTGCATGACGTATTCCTCCTGTTATTTAAACTATCATTGTCCATAAGATATTAAATTCAAGCTTACTCTTTGCTTTTGACTTCAGTCATAATACTGCTGCAGACTTCAGTCATAATACTGCTGCAGACTTCGCTCCTATTCCGAACGTTTGGCGATAAAATCCAGCAACTGGCTGTTAATCGTCTCATCCAGTACAGGGGGGACATAATTGGCCAGAACTTCCTGCCATTTTTTGCATGCCCTTTGATTCGTATCCAGCTTTTCCTTAGACCAGGATTCGAAAGCTGTCCGATCGCTTAATTGCGGTGTGCGAAACTCTCTTTTGTGGTTTTTGCGAGTATGCTTCTGGGTAAGGAAGTGCCCGCCGGGTCCGACCTTGGCAATAACGTCGAAAGCCATGCCGTCTTCGTCAAAGTTGAAGCCTTTCAGATAGTGTAAGAGCATACCGGCCATTTCATCGTCCATCATGAATTTTTCATAAGACATGGCCATGAAGTATTGCAAGATCCCGGCCGTATGCAGAACAAAGTTAATTCCGGTGACGCTGGCAGCCATTAAGGTCATCATCGACTCATACCCGGCTTGGGCATCCACAATCTTGGAATCATTCAGGCCTCCTCCGGACCGGCTGGGAACTTCGTAGAAACGGGCAAGCTGGGCGCTGGCCGAGATAAACAAGGCACACTCAGGGCTGCCGATGGAGAGGCTTCCGCTATGCATGTCGCTGAGCGCCGAAGTTGAGCCGTAGACAACCGGGGTTCCCGGATTAATGCTTTGCGCGAGAGCTATTCCGGCCAGCACCTCCGCATTTTGCAGGGCTAAAGTCCCAGCCAGAGCGGCAGGTCCCGTCGAACCGGCCATTACCAGGGAAGCGATCACAACTGCTTGACCGGCTTCAGCATAAGCCATCATTGCTCCCAGCATTCTTTCATCATATTTCAAGGGGGTTAAGGAGTTGATCAAGGAGATAAGCACAGGTTTTTCCTTAATGACATCTTTACCGCCGAAGAGAATGGCAGCCATTTCGATGGAGTCTTCGGCGCGTTCCCGACCCTCCGCACTGCCCATAAAGCACTTGTCTGAGTTGGTAATCGAACTGTAAAGCATTTTTAAATGGCGGATTTCATCGGGGATATCCTGGGGTTCGGCGACGGTCCCGCCTGTCATATGCATATTTTTGCTGGCACCCGCTAATTTTACAAAGTTATCATAATCCTGCATGGTCGTTTTGCGGCGCGTACCGTCAACCTCATGGATAAAAGGCGCCCCGTAGCCTGGCATATAGATGATATTTTCTCCGCCGCAGACTAAGTTGTGTTCTGGGTTCCTGGCATGGAGAGTGAATTGCGAGGGCGCTAAACGAACTTTAGCTTCGATAAAATCCCGTTTAAAATAAACACGTGTGCCCTCAACCCTTTGACCCTGTGCTTTGAAGACCTCCAAGGCCGGTTCATATTCAAACTCCATACCGATCTCTTCAAGAATCTTCATGGTTTCATCATGAATCAGCGTTACTTGCTCTTGGGTCAAAACATTATACTTTAGTAACACGGCAAACACTCCTTATCAGTTTCTAATATTGCAACGACCTTCGTCGTTTAGAAAAGCTTTAACAGCGGATGGTCGGAAGTTCCTAATTTCGTACCGGATAGTTTATTATTATAAGCCATCATAGCATCGGTAGTGGCCACTGCCCGGTATACCCACGGAGCGTTGACCATCGGACCGTAGAGAACAAAGTTGGCGCCTTGAGTGACCGGATAAGTAAAGACGGCGGCTCCGGCAACTTCAAAGAACGGCGATCCTTTCGAACGCATCTTCTTCCACAAGTAAACCGCATTGGAAGGTGCGCACCCTCCCGGATAGCCGAATTCCTCCTTGACAACGTTAATCGCTTCACTTGTCCAACTGGCACTGGGCACATCCAGAACACCGGGGTCAATTAAGAACTGTTCAATTCCTGCACGTTTTGCCGCGCTTATAAGCCCTTCCTTCTCCCCGTCACCCGTTAAAAGCTTAATTCTGGCTTTGGGCTTTAAGGCTTTATTGCTAAAGGCCAATATGACCGCGGTCTTAATTCCGCTTGCTTTGATCACTTCTAATTCTTGCTCAGAGTAATGTTCTTCAATCGAATTATAGATTAGTCTTTTACGAATTTCCGGATCTTTGCCAAGCTGCTTCAAAGCGCCTACCCGGACCTCAGGGCTGATACTATCCAGCAAGAAGGGAGCCTGCGAGTTTTTCATGACAAATTCCACATAACGGGTCAGGGCCTCCACGGACTCACCTAAAACATCGATAATACACGGATTGCCGGTCTCGGCACTTAATTCGGCTTCCTGATCCAAGAGAGCTTTGGCAGCGGCTTCATCAAAAATTCCTTTCATCCCATCTTGAACAATTTTATGCCCGCGATAAAAGATACTGCCGATCAATACTGTGGGGTATTGACCAGGTTGTCCGCCTACCTTAACTCCATTGATATCGTAGACATGCTGTTCCGAAGTATACTTAAGCATCATTCATTCCCCCAAATTCATAGTGTTAAGAACTTAACCTGGTGCAATTTTTTAATTATTTCTCCTGTTATTATCTTAACACCGAATCACTTGCCATTTTTCACTACATTTATGCTCGTTTTACTACATTTAAGTCCATATTTAAAATTCCGATTATTCTTTTAACTTAGCAGAAAATGTCAGAACTCAGGTGAATATCCTGAGTTCTGACATTTTTGGATTATTATTTATAATGATCTATTTCAGCCAACTGTTAACGACCGTTTGGTTAGTGCTGATCCATTTCTTGGCGGCATCCTGAGGAGACAACCCTTGGTTGATCAAATCCTCCAAAGTGCCTATTTGTTGATCATTGAGCTTAAACTTCTTCAGCATTGCGGCAACAGCAGGCTGCTTCAGGGTGAAGTCCTTGTTCGCCAGAACATGTAAACCCTCGGATGAGCCAAAATCCTTTTTAGGGTCTGTTAAATACTTCAGGTCATATTTGCTGAACATCCAGTGTGGACTCCAGGCCGTAATGACAATCGGTTTTTTTTCTTTGTACGCTTTGTCTAAGGCCGCCAGCATGGCGGCTTCGCTGCCCTGGACAATATCATAGTTCAAGGCGTAATCCTTCTGCGCTTTATCGGCGGATTTCATAATTCCCGCCCCGGGATCAATGCCAATAATTTGTCCGCCAAAATTAGCTTTTTGGTCGTTTAATTGAGTTATGGAGTCAAGATTGACATAGGTCGGTACCGCTAATCCTATTTTAGCCTCACCCGTATACCAGGAACCGTAATCATCAAGCTTGTCCTTGTATTTTTCCCAGTAGGCCTGCTGAGTTATCGGCAGCCAACTGTCTAAAAATAAATCCAGATCACCTTTATTTAAGCCCACAAAGAGAGGTGCGGCATCGACACTCAATAATTCAACCTGATAACCTTTTTCCTGTAAAATTTCCTGCCAGAGATAAGTAACCGCAACATCTTCCTGCCAATTAATATAACCGATTTTAATCAAGGGCTTAGCGTCCTGTCCGCCCGACTGTTGTCCGCAACCCGTTGCTATGGAAACAGTGAGCAAAATAATCAGGGCTAAGGCACTAATTGGGGTCCACCTTCTCTTTTTCTTCACGACTCTCCCTCCTCATGTTTAAGATCTGTTAATTTTTCTGGGGCTGCGAATAAACCCCTGGCTTAGACGATCTAAAATCATCGCTAAAATGACAACCGCCAAACCATTTTCAAAACCCTTGCCAATATCCATCTGAGATATTCCGGCCAATACCCCCTGTCCGAAACCACCGGAACCAATCATGGCAGCAATGACCACCATAGAAAGAGAAAGCATCATGGTCTGATTGATGCCCGCCATTATGGTCGGCAAAGCCAACGGCAACTGGATTTTCCACAGCAACTGCCAAGGAGTCGATCCGAATGCTTCCCCTACTTCGACCAAATCGACAGGCACCTGCCTTATTCCTAAATTTGTCAGGCGAATGACCGGGGGCATGGAGAAAATTACCGTTGCAAAAACAGCGGGCACGGTTCCCAAACCAAAAAACATCAAAGCCGGAATTAAGTAGACAAAGGACGGCATGGTCTGCATAAAATCCAGAAGCGGAGACATCAAACGTTCAAATCTTTTGCTGCCCGCCGCGGCTATGCCGATAGGTAGTCCAATAATCATGGAAACCAAGGCGGAAATCAGAACAAGTACCAAAGTATCTATAAAAGAAGGCCAGAGCTCTAAATTATAGATTAACAATAATCCTAAACCTGAACCAAGCGCTAAACGCCAATTTTTCACACGCCAGGCCAGCAACACTACCACCAGTATCAACAGCCACCAAGGCAATAGGCTCAGACCGTTTTTCAAAGCATGAATAAATACATTGATCCCAGCTGAGAAAGCGTCAAAGACGTGACCATAACGCCTGAGCAGCCAATCCACTCCCGTACTAACGTATTGCCCCAAAGGTATTCGATACATCTCCAGCGCCTCCCTTTGTCTGCATGATTATGTTAACGAACTTCGCAACATAATCGTCAACCGGACGATTGATGATCTCTTCAGGCGTGCCGACTTGTACTAATGAGCCATCCCGGACAAAGGCAATACGGTCACCTAATTTGAGTGCCTCCGATAAATCGTGGGTGATGAAGACAATTGTCTTATTCACTTGTTTTTGTAAAAGCAGAAGTTCATTTTGCATTTCTTCACGTATCAAGGGGTCCAAAGCGCTAAAGGCCTCATCCATCAACAAAATGTCCGGATTATTAGCCAAGGCTCGCGCTAAGCCCACTCTTTGCTTCATACCCCCGCTCAATTCGTCGGGATAAAAACTTTCCCTCCCCGCCAAGCCCACTAAAGCCAGCGCTTTTTGGGCCTGATGTTCCCGCTCTTCCTTCGCAACTCCTTGAACCTCTAACCCAAAAACAGCATTTTGTAAAACTGTTCGATGAGGCAGTAATGCAAATTGCTGAAAAACCATCGCCGTTTTCGTTTGTCTGATTTGCCGTAACTCACGTGAACTCAACTTTGTAATATCTTGCCCATCTAAGATTACATTTCCTAAAGTCGGCTCAATCAGACGGTTGAGACAGCGTAAAATCGTTGACTTGCCACATCCTGATAAACCCATAATCACAAAGGTTTCTCCCGCTTGTACCGAAAAACTCACATCATTAACCGCAACCGTTTGCCCCGTTTTAGTCAAAATCTCTTCCTTAGTGGCATCTTTCCGCAACATTTCCAAGGCCTTTTTCGTTTGAGAGCCATAGACCTTTACAAGATTTCTTACTTCGATTTTAGTCATAGTCTCCCTCCCTAGACAACTATAAATTTATGATAACACCTTTTCCTTTTAGACAATTACTACGTTTTTGCTTGTTTTACTACATATGTCTCATTTTTGAAAATTCCCACTATTACTGTCCAATTGCTGCGGCCGGCATTTTTATCCCTCCCTATTATAATCTAAATAATCCTGGTTTGTAGTAATCTTAGGGCAATTAAATACCCGCTCCGTTATTTGTCGGGAGCGGGTATTTATGAAGGCTGTGTTTTAACCCAAAGGCTTATTCATCGTGTTATTCTGGGTTACGTATGCAAGTCGACCTCTAAGTAGAGCGACATGACGCTCCATATCGGTGGACAATTCATTAAACATTTGCTTGGCAGTTTCATCGAGCGTTGAACAGGCAAAGGTTTCGTATGTCCCAAGGGCCGATTGTGCGGCGGCTACTGCCTTTTCCAAATCTGCTTGTACCGTCAAATTAATCCCTCCTTATTTAAGAATAGCATGCGCATTGCTTTTGTATTTAATACACTATCTTTAGTTTCGGCGGGATTTTACCTTTGTCATTGAGTTAGAGCTTAAACCGTCCAACCAACTCACTCAGTTTTGTGGACAGTTCTACCTGGGCTTGAGCCGATTGGCTGACCTGCTCAATGGCCATCGTCGTCTGAATTATACTCTTAGAAATTTCTTCAGAGCTCGAAGCAGACTCCTGGGCTGTCGAGGAAACATTCTGAATTGCCTGGCTGATCTGGGCAATGACCTGACTCATTGCTTGTGTCGATGATGACAGCTCTTCCGACATTTGATTTACGAAGCGGGCATCCTCTTCATATTGTGTTCCTGTGTGGGCATAAGCTTCATAATCCGGTCTTACTTTCGATTCAATAAATCCCAGCAATTCCTGAGTATTCAAGATCAGATTATTAAAGGCACTCTGCACCACACTGATAACATTGTGGATATTCCCGACGGCTAATTGAGACTGCTCCGCTAATTTACGGACTTCATCCGCAACCACAGAAAAGCCCCTACCCGCTTCTCCGGCCCGGGCGGCCTCAATACTGGCATTAAGGGACAGAAGATTGGTTTGTTCGGAAATGCTTCCAATCGTTTCCGCCATAACTTTAATTTCTTCCACGACTTTAGCTTCATCCAACGCTTTCTTGACATTTACTTCTTTGTCTTTATAGAGAATTTCTGCTTCATGGATCGCTCGCATACCTCGATTTTTAACGTTACTGGCCCGTTCTTTAATTCCCGCCGCATTATGCTGCCCTTCATCGGCTTTGGTTGCCAATTGTTTCGTGAATTCCTGGATTTCTAGCGAAGAAGCTCCAACTTCTTCGGTACTGGCACTAAGTTCTTCAGAACCTTGAACTATTTGCTGAGAGGACTGTTGAATAACCTGCATGCTTGCTAAAAGCTCCTCCGTGGTGGCGGACAATTCCTGGGATTGAGCGTTCATAGTTTGACAGCTGTCACTGATCGCTGTCACCAGCTCTTCCATATTTGAGGTGGCTTTATTAATGGAAATACCTAACTGTCCAATTTCGTCGCTGCCGTAAATTTTTAATTGCTGAGTTAGATCTTCATTACCCAAAGCCTCCGCAATACGAATGATATTAGCCAAGCGTTTCGTTAGATTCCGTGATAAAAACAAACCAATAATCAGGGCAAATAGGACGCTGATTCCAATCAGAGTAAACATAATAGCAAGAGTTCGTTCATAGTTGCTTTGATTATTTATTTGCCGTTGGCTGGCATCTCGCTCATGAGATGAAATTAGTTTATCCATGTCACCTAAACTTTTATCGGTAGCTTGGGCGAATTGGTCCAGAACCTTTCCGGCTTCAGTAAGATTCCCGGCCTCTACCAGCTGAAACATCTTGTTCCGTATGTTGCGATGCTCGATTTGATTATCTCTGAAATTTTTAAATAATTGCTTTTCCTCGGCTGAAAGGCCAGATCCATATTTCTTGTCGTAGTCATCCTCATCTTTAGTGTTACCGTTAGAGACGTCCGAGATTGATTGCTTTATGGTCTGTTGCTTAGCTTTATCTGTTGTGTAATAAAAAAGTATCGCTGAAAAGCGGTTTTCCAAGAAGTTTGCCCGCACACGATTGAGTTCTTCCATGGCCATAAGATCGTTGGAATAGATTTTGCTGCCATTGGCATTAATCGCTGTTAAGTTTTTTACTCCGATAAAGCCAACAATACCGACCAAACAAGCTAGTATAAGAAAGCTAACGGTCAGCTTTAATTTCCAGGATACGTTGTTTAAAAAACTAAACATTCCTCCACCTCTTTCTGTTCCTTAAATTATTGCCATTATACTACATATATCCTTCTTGCATTAGTTGTCAGGGGAGGCGCAGGCTATTTGTTATTTCTATGTAGAAACTATTAGTTTGAGAAAAGCTATTTTAATTTAAATAGCTGGTATTATTTTAAATAATACCATTTTTCACGAAATAGTCTGTAATTTCCTTTGGAGGCTTAAAGGCTGAACTAAGGCCCCTGGTTTCTTCCATATATTCAGCAAACATCGGCTTCTATAATTGTTGCCTGTTTTCTCGCCTTTTATCTGCCTCTTTGGCGCCTTATAAAATCTCCTATAACAGGGCTTTTAAGCAAAAAGAAATACGCTCGCAATAAATAAAATTGAGGATAGGAAAAAATGTTGTGATTATTTTTTTGACAATTGATAGACATTGGATTGAGAGATGATTTTGTTCATACTATCGGATAGTTCAATCTGGATTTTTAGGGGATATTTGTATTTGGATAAGTCCTCCAGACTGACGGACAGTCCGTTTGAATCTTTAAAAGTGGACTTAATTAATTTGCCATCAATGTAAACCTTGTCATTTTCCACAAAATTTTCGCCGGAAATCTCCAGCGCATCATTGGCAGCTGCGGCATTTGTAATGGTTACTTTTCCGTCTCCCTGGATATAGCCGGTATTCGCCGGGGGTTTTTGGTTTTCTCCACTTTGATAGGCATATTCTTTTCCGAAAAGCAGATCGTATTGCAACTGCTGATATTGATTTGCTTCATTAGGAGTTATTTTCTCCTGACCTGAATACTCGGAGGGAAGAACAACGTCCGAACCGTTCTGCATAAGGCCTGACAGGAAATCCGTCATGGGGCTGCCGGATTTTTGGGCAAGCTGCAGGGCATACGTTCCCATAAAGTTAGCCGACAAACGCAGGTTTTGCGTAGGCTTAGCCGTCGTAAAATTGTTCCAAGTAACAAAAGGAACGCTGTGCAGGTTTAAATAATCTTGATAGGAATTATCACCATTGATAAAACCGGCTTCCTTATAGACGCTATAATCGTCCCCAAGCATGGGGAGATGATCGCCATAGAAAATAACGACAGTGGGTTGATTAATCTGTTTCAAGCCGTCAATCAGTAACTTGATCGATTGATCGACATCAGCAACAGAGTTGCTGTAGTTATCCAGCAGCGCTTTGGAAGCCGCGCTTAAATTACTATCCGTACACTGGACAGTGTTTTGCGGATTTTCAAGATCAGAATAAGGTCCATGGTTCTGCATGGAAACAGCATAGATAAAATCCGGTTGATTGGTTTCTTTTACTTCGTCCAGAATTTTTTGACTTAATTCCGTATCGCGAATATATTGCCCTTTATATTCCGGATCATTGAAGAATTCTTTACTAAAAAATTTGTCAAAGCCCAATTCTTTATAGACATTATTTCGATTATAGAACCAATTGTCGTAGGTGTGAATAGCTGATGTCGCATAACCTTGCCTCTGTAAAATTGTCGGCAGAGCCTCAATCGGCTTGTTAACATATTGGGCATAAGGTATTGAGCCACTGGGCAGGTATTGCGTGGAAAATCCGGTTAAAGCCTCAAATTCCGTATTGGCTGTCCCACCGCCATAAACCGGCGAAAGCATGATACCGTTAGTCTGGGACTTTTGCAGGGAATGAAAAAAAGGAATGGGATCTTTGTTGAAGGACACATTTTTCAAAAGAGTCGGGTCCCAAAATGCCTCACTCATGACGAAAATTATATTAGGCTTGAAATTAGGGTCTGTTGAATAAGTTTTTTTCGTCGTGTCGATGATCTGCTGTATCGTACTTTCCTGATAATCCGCAGGAACTTGCACTTTAAGATATTCGGCATTAAGCAAAAATCCGAGCATCATGCCATTTTCGTCATAATTCATCCTCTGGCTCAAATTAATTAATTCCAGTGAAAAGGTTTCTTGTATGGCTCCAAACTTCGTGTAAAAAGCAGTCACCATTGCAACGGCGATTAAAAATATCGCTGCTTTGTTGCGCCATTTATAGTTCTCGTGAGGTGTAAACTTCAAAATTAAAACAATCAAAACAATGATGCCAAGAACAATGAGTGATAACCAGATATAGATATCCTTAAAACGTGCGGATATCTCCACAGCTTCTTTCGCTAAAGAAAAATCCGAAGGTACCAGGGGAGAGCCTTTGGCAACAAATTTTTCTCTGCTAATAGAACCCAAAATGGAGAATAAGCCCGTTTGAATGCATGAGACCGTTAAATAAACGGGGCGAGGAAAGATGTAAAAGACATTGATTATTCCAAACATTAATATATAATTTAGGAAAAATTGTTTAGGATATTGTAGAAGCCAGGTATAAACATCAAAAAAATTCCCATAAGAAAATAGCTCTAGAGCTAATAAACAAATTAACGGGATAAAAATTATGTATATAAAATTTACATTCTTTAATTTACACTTGGTTGAAAAATATTGTTTAAGCTTGATTCGCACTCACGTTCCTCCATGTATCATAATATTTTGCCATATTATTGTAACTTAAACCAAATCATAGTATTCGTGAGAAATAAACTGACGTTTCATTACATTTTTCTTCTGTCCAGCCATCTTTTTGGTAAAAATTTATCGCCCGGCGATTCCATCTCAATGTTGACAAGCCTACCTGTTTAAAACCCTTGACTTTCATTTCCTTGCAAAAATGACTTGTCAGTTTGCTTGCTACCCCCAGCCCCCTGTAGTGCTTGTCAACAGCTATCGCTAATAATCTGGCCGTCGCCAGCACAGGTGATTTCCTCTTTTGTCCGCAGTTATTGACACGTTTGGCGGAAAAGGAAAATAAAGCTTTTAGAGCGGTATATATATGTCCAAATCTCTTGCCGATATGTTTCCGAATAAAAGGGTCCCGAAAATATCTGGACATAGTAATTACGGCCAAGACCGGAAAGTTTTTACGATAAAATTTACTGAAAAGCGTATCTGTCGTAGTGGCCAGGATAAACCCCACTGCCTCATGATTAAACCAGGCCACATAGCCAAAATTATCTGCGGAATTCACAAACTCTGATACAAAAAGAGTAAGAAATCGTTGTCCCATATGTCCAAGAAAATGATTGCGAAAAGACTTTCTGTACAAGTTAACAACGGCTTGTATATCATCAGGTTGAATCTGCTCTACGATTATTGGTTTGGAGTTTTTGCAATTACAATTATTGATTGACACAAGCATACCTCTTTTTTGTATAATTTACCAGAGCCCTAGTATTAGGATAACCGTGCAATTAGGAATATATTTCGCAAAGATGTTAAGATATTGTCAACAGGGCTCATCCTCAGAGAAATGGATTATCTTGCCCCAGGCTGTGGATAATATATCCAGAATCCATAACCTTAGCATAATTTATAGGTATCAAGATATTGTGAACTCGCTATGATTTTTATATCAAGATCCCATTAAGATTGCTGGTTACGGCTTCCAATACCGATTATTTACAATTCTTTTTTCTGATCGTTGCTGAGTCAAAATGACTTGTTAGAGAGGTGTTATTAAATGGGAGTGGGCTTTCATAGTATGGGACTTGGTTCCAGTTCAGGAGGAGGCAGTTCGGGAGGAAAACGCTGGCAATTAAGAGAATTGGCCAGTAAAGAGCATCTGGACTGGACCATCATTAAGCGAGTGCTTAAGGCCTTTATCCCTTATCGGCCTAAAGCCGTTTTGGTTACCATAATAATTTTCATAACTTCCATAGGAGGCGTAATACCTGCTTGGCTGACACAAAAAATTATAGACGACGGTATCCAAAAGGGCCGGCTGTCTATCGTAATCTGGCTAACCATAGCCCTTATAGCAACGGCGGTCATTACAGGACTACTCGGTGTTTGGCAAAACTGGCTTAGTAATTTAATCGCGCAAAACATAATGGCAGATTACCGTTTAGCTCTTTTTGCCAACCTCCAACGGCAGACAGTAAATTTTTTTGCTTCGCGTCAAGCCGGAGATCTTGTATCTCGGATCATCAACGACGTCACAGCGATTCAAAATGTCATCACTTCCACACTCGTGGGATTTATCAGCAACTTGCTAACCATTACTGCCACTTTAATATTAATGTTTGAAATGAATTGGCGGATGTCCCTGCTCGCGATTATTGTTGTCCCCGGTTTCGTTATCCCTACCCAAAAGGTAGGCAGAATACGGCAGAAACTTCAGGCTGAAACTCAGCAATGGCTCTCTGCAGTCACGGTTCAGTTAAGTGAAACACTGGGAGTAAGCGGGGCGCTACTAATTCGAATATTCAGCCGCGAGTCCAGTGAAGAAAAAAAATTCGCCCTTGCCAACAATAAATTGCGGGATTTGCAAGTTCGTCAAGGACTTATCGGACGCTGGCTATTCATGTGGCTGGGAATGTTCTCCTCCATTGGTCCGGCTTTACTGTGGGGGTATGGCGGCTGGTTAGTCATCAACCAGAAAATGAATCTTGGGGTTATCGTTGCCTTTACTGCGCTGCTGTCAAAATTATACGGACCTCTCAGCCAGTTAGCTCAGATCCACGTTAATATCCTTTCGTCCATAGCGTTATTCCGGCGGATTTATGCAATCATGGACATTAAACCTCAAGTTGAAGATGGCCCTGTCACGATCCCGGCCAACAGTGTCCGGGGACGCATTGAATTGAAAGATGTCTCCTTTTCCTACCGAAATGAAACTAACACCGACGATGGGAAACTTGCTTTACAAGAGATAAATTTGACAGTGGAACCCGGACAAACCGTTGCCCTCGTCGGCCCCAGCGGAGCGGGAAAGACAACCCTCTTAAATTTAATTCCCCGCTTCAGTGATCCGATATCCGGGCGGCTATTATTGGACGGATTGGAATGCCGAACTCTGTCCTTGGAATCATTACGTTCCCAAATGGGACTGGTACCCCAAGACCCTTTCTTTTTCCACGATACGGTCTGCAATAACCTGCTTCTGGCCAAAGAGACCGCTACCCAAGAAGAAATGGAAGCTGCCTGTAAAGCGGCCCAGATTCATGACACCATCGCAGATTTACCTTTAGGCTACCAAACTGTCGTTGGGGAACGGGGATACCGCCTCTCCGGCGGAGAGCGGCAACGTCTGGCCATTGCCCGGGTTTTGCTGCAAAGTCCAAGAATCGTCCTTTTAGACGAAGCGACGAGTGCCTTAGACACAGTCGTGGAACGAAAAATTCAGGATGCCTTATCATTTTTACTCAAAGGCAGGACAGCAATTGTCATCGCCCATCGTCTATCCACTATTCTTGCAGCCGATAAGATTATTGTCCTGGAAAAGGGGAAAATCGTAGCCTCAGGAACTCATCATGACTTAGTGGATACGAATCCCCTGTACAAGAAGCTGTATGAAACTCAGTTCGGTATTCTGCACGAGTGAACTGACAGCGCCCCTTTCTCGGATAGGGGGCGCTTTCCTAGTCATTCTACAACCGGAAAAGGATCTGGATCAAACAGTATCTAACGGGGTTATTGGCAATGTAGTTGCTATAAGGATAGTTATTGGCCCCTAACTAGCCGGGCTGAGGATTTAAAAGAGAGTAAAAATAAAGACCCCAAGCAGCATCATGCAGGGTCCTCAAGGAATGTATATATCCCAGGGCATTTCTCCAATTCATCCAATCGTGAGACTCCCACTTCTACAAGTGGGAGTGGGACCCCCGGCTTCACTTCAGCTAAGGTCCTCTTGTCCGAGATAAACTCTCTTTACCATCTCATTGTTCATCAGTTCTTCGGCAGAACCTTCAAGTACAATAGCGCCTGAATCCATTACATAACCCCTCTTAGCGACTGACAGGGACAGAAACGCATTCTGCTCTACCATTAGAATAGAGATACCCTGGCGGTTTATGCGCTGAATTGTTTCAAAAATGGTTTCAACCACTATGGGGGCTAGTCCAAGGGACGGCTCATCCAGGAAAAGCAGCTCGGGTTTTGACATCAAAGCTCTGCCAATTACCAGCATCTGTTGTTCTCCTCCCGAAAGTGTCCCTGCCATCTGACGGGCGCGGTCCTTAAGTATCGGAAAAAGACCGTAAACCATTTCTTTATCCTCTTGGATGCCGGCCTTATCCCGACGCAAATAAGCTCCAATGCTCAGATTTTCCTGGACCGTCATACCGGCAAAAGCATGCCTGCCTTCAGGAACCATGGCTATTTTTTTAGCAGCTATCTTATAGGAAGGTTTGCCCGTGATGACCTCACCGTTAAGTTCAACCAAACCGCTGCTCACCGGGTTAACACCACAAATTGCTTTTAGTGTAGAGGTCTTTCCGGCGCCATTGTTGCCAATAAGAACGACAAACTCACCCTGATCAACAGTCAGGGAGATACCTTGTACTGCCTTTATCACACCATATTTAACCTCTAACTGACTGACCTTAAGCATTCTTTCACCCCTTGCTACTGCACTTTGGCGTATGTCGTCAGCTCACTTTTGCCTAAATAGGCCTGAACAACTTGCGGATCAAGCAGAACCTGTTCGGGATCCCCGTCCGCAATCTTACACCCGTGATCAAGCACAATCAGCCTATCCGATATATGACGTACAACGCGCATATTATGTTCAATAACGATAACCGTCTTGTGTAATTCCGTTTTTATGCGCGCAATGAATTCCATCAAATCTTTGGCTTCTTTGACATTCATGCCTGCCGATGGTTCATCCAACAAAAGAATCTCCGGATCATTGACCAAAGCACGGGCAATCTCGACCCGGCGCTGTTCGCCATAGGCCAGGGCCGAGGCCATTAAATCGGCTTTCGAGGTCAGGCCAAGAAGATCAAGTACGCCTTCGGCGCTCTGCCTCATAGTTTTCTCAAGCCGATTATTTCGGCCGGGAATTAAGAGGTCCAATACTTTAGGTTTCTGGCGTGACTGAGTACCGATCATGATATTGGCCAGAACGTTCATCGAAGGGAATAAGCGAATATTTTGAAAGGTTCGGGAAATGCCCAGAGCATGAATGCTATGGGCGGGATATCCCGCCAGGGATTTTCCATTGAAGCGAATATCTCCGCTGGTTAACTTGTAAGCACCGGTAATCAGGTTAAAAAGAGTGGTTTTCCCGGCTCCGTTTGGTCCGATGATGCTTGTGATTTCTCCCGCTGAAACTTCGGCGCTCACAGCATCCACGGCCCGCACTCCGCCAAAGAATTTAGAGGCATTATCAAACTCCAGAATAGGCATCCCCACTCCTCCTCACTGTTTTTTCTCCAAAGCCGCCAGTGTTTCTTTGCGCTGCCAGGGCCAGTGTATCCCTCCGCCTATGATCCCTTGCGGACGGTAAATCATCATGACAACCATTAATACCCCCACCACGAGCATTCGCCATGCCGCCAAAAAACGCAGAGCTTCCGGCAATATCACCAGGGCAACTGCCCCGAGCACCGGCCCTACGACAGTTCCCGCCCCCCCTAAAAATACCATTGCCAACAGGGTTGCCGAATCCTGATATACGAACGTGTCCGGGCTAATAAAGGTAATATAATGGGCATAGAAGCTGCCCGCCAGGCCGGCATACATTCCGCCTATCGTAAAGGCCATGATTTTATATTTGGAGATATTAATGCCCACAAATTCCGCGGCATCTTCATCGTCGCGTATAGCCCGAAAAGCACGTCCCAAAAAAGAACCGCTTATCCTGTATGCCGCCGCTAAACAGAGGAAGAAAGCGATCACGATCATATAGAAATACATTGTCTCGTCGAACATATGCCCAAACAATTGCGGACGTGAAATCCCCGGCAACCCCATGGGTCCATTGGTTAGGGAATCCCAGTTAACCAGAATCAAACGAAAGATTTCTCCAAAACCAAGAGTTGCAATCGCTAAATAATCTCCCCGCAGACGCAAGGTCGGAAACCCCAAAAGGGCGCCGAGAAGTCCGCTGGCAACCACCGCTCCTATAGCCCCGATCCAAATGGGCAAACCTAAGGACATGACGATTAACGCCGATGTGTAAGCTCCCATCCCATAAAAAGCCGCGTGGCCAAGTGAAAACAATCCGGTTTGGCCGAGGACCAGCTCTAAGCCGAGAACCAGAATTCCGTAAATAGCAATAGTTACCGCAATATGCATGATATAACTGCTTGTAATAAAAATAGGGCAGAGGATGAGAACTATACCGATCACTAGGTACTGTAAGAGCCTTGTCCTTGTCATTAACAATACCTCCTAGACTCTTTTTTGATAAATATTAGCGTTGAATAAGCCTCCCGGCTTAAACAGCAGAACCAGGACCATGACAATAAAAGCGATTCCGTCCCGATAGTTAGGTATCCAGGCTCCGGCAAAGTTCTCCACGACACCCAGTACTAAGCCGCCGACCATAGCGCCGGGTATACTGCCAATGCCGCCCAGGATAGCTGCCGTGAAGGCCTTTAATCCGGCTGCATAGCCCATAGTAGAATAGATAGCGTCATAATACGTTCCAACTAAAAGACCTGCCGCTCCTCCCAACGCGGAACCCACAAAAAACGTAACCACCAAAACCTGGTCCATACTAATCCCCATCAGGCCGGCTGTTTCCGAATCCTCAGAGGTCGCTCGAATGGCTTGGCCGTAGCGGGTATGGTTTACAAACCAGTTAAGCAGAAACATTAAGATCACGGCTATGACCAGAACCAAAATTTGGGTCGTATTAATCACCGCGAAAGAACCCAAATGAATTTGCCGGACTGCCAAAATTTTGGGCATGGGGTAAGTTTCCGAGCCAATAAGCAGCAGAGCTAAATTTGATAAAACGATGGACATCCCCAAAGCGCTCGTGGTAACTACTAAGCGAGGGGATTTTCTCAGAGGTTTATAGGCAATTCTTTCTACCAGAACGCCTAAGATTCCCGTGAGAATCATAGTAAGAATCAACACCAGAAAGTAATTGCCACCTAAAAGGCGTGCAAGGAATAAGCCGATAAAGCCTCCCCACATATAGACGTCACCGTGGGCAAAATTAATAAATTTCATAACTCCATAGACCATCGTGTAGCCTAAAGCCACCAGGGCATAGACACTCCCTAACATTAAGCCGTTAATTAGCTGCTGAAAAAACATAGCGGCAACTCCTTTCCGTTATTCTAAAGAAATAAAGAGTTTGGTAAGGCCGGAAAGATATTTCCGACCTTACCATAAGGTGTTTTTTAATTTTGGGACAGTTGCCACTGACCGCCCTTAATCACGAGTTTTGTCAAGGTTGAGCGCGTAGAATCGTGGTGTTCATCGAAAGTAACCGAACCTGTAACGCCCTTATAAGGTTCCGGCAGCTTGGCCAGATAAGCCTGAACTTTCTCATGATCAGTCCCCACGGCCTTAATTGCCTCAGCCAGAATTTTCATGGCATCATAGTGCAGTGCTGCGTAACTTCCCGGTGTCTTGCCATAAGCGGCAGTATAAGCTTTTATAAAGGTTTGCAGAGTTGGGTTGGGATCTGTAGGCAGGAATAAACCTGAAGTTTTCCAGCCTTCAACAGCATCCCCTCCTAAATCAATTAAACTCTTTTCATACAACCCATCTGTTCCATATACGGGAAGTTTTAGACCTAACTGCTGCATTTGTTTACCTATCAGTGCGCCTTCAGTATAAAGACCACCGATAAAGATCGAATCCGCACCGGATTCTTTAACGTTAGTCAAAAGGGCCGAATAATCCTTGGTTTGGTTAAGCATATAACTCCAGTCGCCGACTACTTTGCCGCCATTCTTGGCAACTTCATTACTGACGGTTTCTTTAAGACCACGGCCGTAATCGTCATTTTCCCAGATGATAGCAGGTTTTTTAAGTCCTTCATCGTTCATCCAATTAGCCACAAAAGCACCCTGGAAAGCATCGGTTACTGATATTCGGAACAAATAGTCATGTTTTTGTTTGGAAAACACGGGTGAAGTGCCAACGTGGATAACAGGTAATTTCCCTTGATCATAAATAGGCGCACCGGCTAAAGCACAAGAACTGTTATAATTTCCCAATACACCAACCAACCTCTTATCGCCGGTAAACATTTGGGCAATATTGGCTGCTTCTTTAGGGTCAGATTTATCATCCTGAGAAATAATCTCAATCTGTTTTCCGTTAATTCCCCCGGCATCATTAATCTCTTTCGCCGCTAATTTTGCCCCGTTCAACATCTGTTCTCCGTAATTGGCGCCACTGCCTGTGAGAGGAGCAACCCAGCCGATATAAATTTTATCTCCTTCAGAAGATGCTGATTTTGACGTATCGGAGGCCTTTGTATTACAACCCGTTAAAAGCAAACTCAAGCTCAATATCACACTTAAAATGCTAAAACCTCTAAGACTATTTTTTTTCATGTTCATTTTTTACCCTCCCTCAATTGTTTTAACCTGGGGATCTTCAAGGGGAATCTTATGAAATTTAGCATAATAATCTAATTATTTTGAAAATTAATTATCCTTAACTTCCTCATTCTTTTGTGATCATCTGGGCGAGAGACAGGAATAGGCTTGTCGATGCGCAAAATCTGTTGCTCAAACTCATGCCGGTCAGAGATCAAAAGGGGGCCGTCAATTCCGGAGTTGATAGTATCTAAGGAGAAGCTGCCTCGTCAATATGAGCCTGGGTTAACTTTTTCACTTTGGCAAGATTGCCGCTGATTATGCTTTGGGATAGCTTTTCAAAATTCGCCACTAATTTTAACTCCTTTCAACTTCATCTGGTTTTTGTCGTATTTATCTTGCAAATGTTATGCCAACATTAAACTGTCCCTTCCCGCTTTAAACAGGCCTAATCTCAGACGAAGATTTTCCAGCATCGGAATGGATGTCTCAAATTAGGATGAATAGCCGGGAATTTCCCCCCAAGAGCGCAATTCGCCTTATGTCATTTTGGGACATATATCTTTCTTGTCTTGAAACAAAGACAAAGGGAGCCCTTGCAACATATGCACGGCCCCCTTTTGATCACTATAAAGCAGACTTGATTCAGGTGGAGTTTTTAACTCCATCTGAATCTTAGTCACACTTATCCAGAAATTAGCCGCTCTTAACTCACTGCTTGCCGAAGCGGGAGTCTTAGCGCGGATTAGTCAGCGGATAAATTTTGTGGTTTACGACTGTTGAATCCCTACTCTCTACTCATTAATTTGAATTTCCAAACCCATCTCTTTAATTTTTCTGTAAAGGGTTGAACGGCTCATCCCCAGAGACCTCGCAGCATTTTCTTTGCCCCGGCTGCCCGGACCGAACCGGGCTATAGCCTCAATTAAGGCGTTTTTCTCCAAATCCGCTATCGATTGAATCCGCACTTGGTGCTGGGCGGGAGATTTGGTCGAAAGGTATTTAAGAATCCGATCCGGCAGATAGTTCACATCAATTACCAAATCAGGGCAAATATTAGCGGAATACTCCACAGCATTTTCCAATTCCCGGACATTACCCGGCCAAGGGTATTCGAACATCAGTGCTAAGGCCTCATTGGTATATCTCTGAATATTTTTATCCAGAATCAAATTATATTTTTCAACAAAACAGTGAATAAGTAAATCCAGATCCTCCTTTCTTTCTCTTAAAGGCGGAATATGAAAAGGTATGACACTCAAGCGATAATATAGGTCGCTGCGAAATTGTTTAGTCTGGATCATTTCTTCCAAGTTCCTGTTAGTGGCAGCAATAATCCGCACATCCACGATTAAGGGTTTCGTTCCGCCCACCCGCTCTATCATATAATCTTGAAGTACGCGCAATAGTTTGACTTGTAAATGCAAGGGCATATCACCGATTTCATCAAGAAATATGGTCCCTCCATTGGCCAATCCAAATTTTCCCGGTTTGCCGGTACGCAGTGCTCCTGTGAATGCTCCTTCTTCATAGCCAAACAGCTCACTCTCCAGCAGATTTTCGGGAATAGACCCGCAATTAAGCGCAACAAAAGGAGCATTCCTGCGCAAGCTCTCTTGATGAATGGCACGCGCAAAAAGCTCTTTACCCGTGCCGCTTTCACCCGTAATGAGTACTGTCGAATCAGTTGCCGCCACTCTGCTCATTTTCTTTTTTATATCAGTAATCGCCGTGCTTTGACCAAGAATGCCATCAAAGGTATATTTGCGTTCTTCCCGCATAATACGCCCGGCCAACTTACGCATTTCTCCGATTGAGCGTATAGAAATAACAAACCCGCTAAGCTCTTCTTTATACTTAACTTTTGTAATTGTACTCATGAAATGTACCGTTTGTTGCCGGGACTTATAAAATATATCCTGTTCAATATAAGGCTTCGTCATCTTTAGGAGAGTGCCCATGGTAATTCCGGTAAAAATTTCTTCAACCGGTTTCCCATGGATCTGATGAGCCGCTGTCATCAGGAGATTTTCAGCCGAGCGATTAATATGAGTTATTTTGCCCTGATAATCGATCGCCACAATTCCCTCGCAGACGGAATTAATCAAGGTGTTGAATTGTTCGGCCAACTTTTGGGATTGCTTGTATAAGGTCATTTCATTTAGTTTGCCCGCTATCAGCACAACTAAGTGTTTTAAGAAAGTTTCGAGCTTCGCGAAGTCTTTTAAAAGATTTTCCTTTTGCATTTCATTAAAGGCGTACAAAGAGATTGTACCTGCAAATCCTTTATCATCCAGCTCGATAGGATATAATAAACCCGCCAACACCTTACAAGTCTCTTTAAGGCTGCAGTTCTGACATAGATGACATTGACTCGGATCAGACAGTAAAAAACTCTTCTGGGTGCATTGCAAGTGATAGCTTATTGATCTCGAATCATAGATTATTCCAATTTGGTCTTTATATTTTCCTGTTCCTGCTACGACCTCAAGGTGTTCATCCACAATAGCAACTTCAAAATCAAGTACGGCGGCAAAGGCATCCGACACGCGTTGGATATAACCTTGAACCGCCTTAAGGTTGGATATGCCTGTACCATTTTTCCGCAAAGCTATTACCTCCTTGTATCTCCGACGATATAAAGTCATAGCCTTTTTCCAATAAGGTGCATTGGCAATTTTTGATTAAATTATCCATTATTTTGAGTTTACACCTTTCAAGGGAAAAATCCAATATATTATAAATATTCTTTATATTCTAACCCTCCTAAAATTTCTCGTCCCAGATGTTTTAGGTTTTGGGCTTTTTTAACCTATGAGCGAATGCTTGCTGAGGACCCTGACACCATCACACAAGCTTTGTTTTATCTTGTAGCCCATCGTCGGCAGCAAAAGCCGAAGACTGGATGAAGCGAGGATCGCGGAGACTGCAGGTTATGACGGTCATTTCGCGTTCATCATTAACAAAACATTTTAAAAACCGCCGAATCGCTGGAAATACCAGCGATTCGGCGGTTTTTTACCCCTCTGTCTTCGAACATCAGGAGCATACTAAATTGCCCAATTTATTCCCTCAATTTAAACAAGATGCATAATCTTACATTTTATCCCGGTAACAAGGGTTTAAAATTCATCCTCAGACCGACTGCGAGAGCTATACCATTAAAGAGAAAAATCAGGGAATAAATCCAACCCGGCCCAACTGACTGACCCAAAAAACCGGCAACTGCGGTTTGACCTACCATGCCCAAGCCAATTAATAGTTCCAGAAAGCCCATCCCGAATCCACGGTTTTCCTCACTCGTCCTCTCATTGACTAAAACCAGTACTGTCGGAAACAACAGTCCTGTTCCTGCGCCGGAAAGAAAAACGGCTAACAACAATAAAGGGAAGGTCTTAGCCAAAAGAAGAATTCCGGCCCCACCTGTGCAAAAAAGCAGCCCTGACAATAATGTCAACTTGCTTCCCCTATTGTCAAGCAATACCCGGCAGACCAAAAAAGCTATAGTGCGCAGACCCCAAAATAAGCCGAACAAAATTCCAATCCCGTCTGCCTGCACGCCAAATTCATTGGCTAAGGCGGAAAACAATCCCCAAATTGAATAAAGGAATCCTCCATAGGCGAAGCCAATTATGCCAATGGGCCATAACAATTTTAAAGTTCTGCGCCTGATTGTCTTTTCAAGCTGGTAAGACCCCTCATGATTTTTAACCTGTTTATTAGTAAAGCCCACAGCGATGAGCAGCAGTGCCGTTAAGCCCAAGACAGGATAACAGGTAAAAACAGTGAACCCTGCCTTGAAGATATTTGTTCCTCCAGCCAGGGTACCGCAGGTAACGCCTATTCCATAAGCTGCCGTAAAAGTACCCATTGCCCGGCCGGCATTGCCCGGATCAGAATTATCGGCAATAGCCGCTTCAGCCACAGGCCATAACATACCACGGCTCGCCCCTTCAGTGATCCGGGAGACTGCCAGTATGAACATACTCCCGGCCAGAAAATACCCGATTGAGGCGGCTAGGGATAAACTCAGACTTATTAATAACATGATCTTACGGCCAAAATGATCAGAGCGATGACCCGCTATAAGGGTCATAACTATGTAAGCTAACCCATAACCCGTCATCAGCAAACCGAGCTCCAGATAGCCGGCCCCCCAGCTTTTACCCAGTAAAGGTATGGCCGGCGCTGTCAGTCCCTCACCCATGGAAATTAAAAAGATCATTAAGCACATTAAAGTTTGGTTACGTTTCTTTGGTTCTTCAACACTCTTTGTCCGGCTGTCCATCACCTGCAAACCACTTCCCAAACCTGAATCGTAACTCCTCAGCTGACTGCATCCTGACCAACAAAAGGGCAATGGTTGCTGATTATTCGTACACCCCATTGCGATAAGCATTCAAATATTGCATGCAGAAAGAATCCTGTCCCAGCAAAGCTTGCGAGGCATAAACAAAGCCCATCATCACTTTATCCAGGGGATCTAAAATATAGGCATCCATTCCCGCTGCCATGGTCTGAATCATGAAAGCCTGATTTAAGACCTTGCGGTTAGGCAGCCCATAGGAAATATTACTCAGACCGCAAGCTCCGTGAACTTTCGGATAGGTCTGGCGAATAAAGCGAACCGTATCCAGTACATCGTTGCCGCAATGATCCCCGGTACTAATGGGTGTAACCAGGGGGTCCAGGTAGATATCGTCTTCAGGAACTCCTGCCGCTGTCAGGTCGCCCACCAACTTTTTGACAATGGTAATCCGCTGTTCCGCTGTGGCGGGTACACCTGTGTCATCCATACACAAGGCCACGACTTTAGCCTTATATTTCAGAATCAAGGGTAAAACCAGGGCATAGCGTTCTTTTTCCGCCGTAATGGAATTAACCATGGGCTGGCCGTTTTTACAAGCCGCCAAGCCGGCCTCCATGGCCTCCATTCTGGGTGTATCAATACAAAGCGGCGCCGTTACAACTTCTTGGATCGTGTTAACCAGCCATTCCATGGTTTCAACCTCGTCATGGACCATGGTTCCGCAGTTGACATCCACATAATGGGCTCCGGCCTCAACCTGCTTTTGGGCCAGATCCCGGATAAACGCAGCGTCCCTTTGTTCTACAGCGGGTTTAACAGCTTTTCTGCTGGTATTGATAAGTTCTCCAACGATTAACATCTTTCTCCTCCCCCTACTCTTCCCAGGTGGGATGTCCGCTTGCCGTAACCTCAATGCGGGTCTCCAGAAAAACAATATCATCCCCTCCGGCAGTATGACTTACTACCTCTTCTTTTTCCACTAACAGTTCGGGATTGAGTACTCCCGCACGCCGGGCTCTTTCTAAAGCAACTTCTTGCGCTTTCTCCAAGGCATGTTTTTCGGCATCTTCCAGATACAAATAAACTTCCCGTTTCCAGGGAGCGTGGACTGCATACCCCCCGGCCACCCCCGGCTTGATTAGGATGCGAATGATTTCCGTTACCTGCCCGGCGGCAGCCCCGACGGCATTGGCAACTTCAGCATGGGTGGGTATCAATACCGCAGTATTTAAGGAATTTCCCACCGCCGGAAGATAGCCGGTGACAGGAGCCCCCAGGGCAACAATGGGATAATCCAGGGTTATACTGGTCTTAAAGCCGGGCTGATGAGTTCTGTGCAGCAGATTCCCTAACAGGAATTCCACGCTGGCCTCGGAATTAAGCTCAGCTTTTAAACCATCACGGTAAGCAAAACTCTGCAGAACCGTCATACAAAGACTTGCCTGGATCTCATTTAAGACTTTTTCCGAGAACTTTTCTCTTCCTATCCGCAGCCGCTGGGCCAGAATCCGGGCCCCTTCCCGGGCAGCAAAGACATTATACGCTGTAAAGATATTCCGGACATGCAATAAATCCGTGGGGGTAAAGGAAATCCTTCCTATCACCTGGGCCTGCTCCAGGCCTTTTAAGGGCAACAGATTAGGGTCTTTGCCCAGAATATCGGCAAGGGTGAAAATATTATGAGCACGCTCTTGAAGAGCATGGATTATTTTCCATTCTGTTTCATGCCACTGACCGTTATCGGCAGGCTGCTTAATCAGCATGAAGCAATCAGCGGGCTGACTGTCGATGAGCTGAATACTGGGATCTACTTTTTGCAGTTCTTCCACTAAATTGGGATATTTATCGGCCATCACTGACAAGGGCCAGACTCTCCTGGGGCCTATGATCAGCTTTCTGTCCTTGGATACCTGAATATAGCTGTCACCGCCCAGTCCAAAGGTACTGATTTCTGCAGCTTCAACGCGGGTTTTCCATCCTCCTACTGTCGCTCCTTCGCGATTCATCCGGGGACGTCCGTTTTCTAAAATGGCGATATCCGTCGTTGTTCCACCCATATCCAAGGCCAGAGCAGAGTCACTCCCGGTCAAAAATACTGCGCCAACAATACTTGCTGCCGGCCCTGACAAAATAGTTTCAATGGGTTTCTCCAGGGTCATGGTTTCGCTCATCAGGGAACCATCCCCTTTGACGATCATCAAAGGGGTGGTGATGGCTTTTTCCTTAAGAACCGCTCTTACAGCGGTAAGGAGTTCGGCAATAATGGGCAATAGCCGGGCATTCAGGCAAGCGGTTACCGTCCGTTCATAATAACCAAGAGTGGTTGTCAGTTGATGGGCACAGACAACGGGTACATCCCAAAGCTCTTGGATTGCTCGCTGGGCAGCCTGTTCATGCTCAGGGTTGCGGATACTGAGATAGCTGGAAATAGCAATGGTATCCACCTGTCCGCGCATGTCTGTCACTGCTCTTCGGATGGCCTCCAAATCGAGTTCCGAAACAGGTATCCCCTTAATATCATGCCCGCCATTAACCACAAATACCTGCTGAGCAGGGAGGTTGCCGTTGGCTTCCCGGCCAATCAGAATTAAACCCACCCGGCAACCGCGACCCTCAACAATGGCGTTCGTTGCTAATGTCGTAGACAGAGATACGAGCTGAACTTGACGTGGATCTAACTCACCCATATTTTCGAGGCAATTTCGAATACCAATGGATAAGTCCCCACGTGTCGTAAATGCCTTGGCTTTTCTCTTCACTTCCTTGGTGTCTAAATCCAGAAGCACCCCGTCGGTAAAGGTTCCGCCAGTATCAATCCCTAGTATCAAAGGCATTTTCTGTCACTCCATTTCGCCCACTTACTACTTAGCAATTTTTTGCTCAGACCGTTCAACAATCCCCCTGATTTTTTGCTGGATGTCTTTAGGCAGCGGATCAGGTTGATAATTTTCAATGATATCTTTGACCCGTTCGTTGGCCCGCTCAAATAAAGTCTTTGAGCCGTTTTCTGTCCAGGACTCATAACGCTGACGGTCAATGAGATTAGGATAATAGGTTTCCGTTTTGAAGTTTTGCATGGTATGGTCCTCACTGAGGAAGTGTCCGCCGGGACCGATTTTGTGAATCAGGTCCAAGGCCAGAGTCTCTTCCGTGACTTCAATGCCCCGCACCAAACGGCGGGCCATGCCGATGACATCGTTGTTGATGGTTAAAAACTCCAGGGATGAGGTGGAACCATACTCAATATAACCCACATCGTGGTTGAGGTTGGGACCGGAAAGAGCGGTCATGGCAATGGACATAGCTGCTTCAATTCCCGCCTGCTCATCCACGATATTGGAATCTGAACAGCCGGCAGTACCGAACATGGGGATGTGCAGGTAATGGGCCATATCCGCCAGGGAGGACATGAGCAGGTTGAATTCCGGTGAGCCATAGCTGAAAATAGTGGTAGCCATGTCCATGATGGTAAAGACGCCGCCCATGATGAAGGGAGAACCTTCCCGGGTGGACTGGTTGATTACCAAACCGCTTAAGGATTCCGCCAAGCCTTGGGTCAGGACTCCTGCCATGGTTGCGGGTACGGTGCCGCCGGCCATGACACAGGGGGTATAAACTACAGGCAGTCCCTTTTTAGCGGCCAGCACTAATTTGGAAGCCGCCTCCCAAGCGTGCTGCAGAGGCGAAATTGGTTCGGCATAAAGAGTCATGAAGGGGTTGCGGCGCAGTTCTTCCTCGCCGCCGGCGATGATTTCGCACATCTCAATTATATCAGCAAAGCCATAAATGTCATGAGCTGTGGTAACAATAGGCTTACCGGTATTGAGAACTTGTGCTTCAAACTGATGGCGGTCTGAGATGAGGAGAGGCACGTCCTGGACAATTCCCAGGGACATGACGAAATCCAGGTTTTCCAAGGAGTCGATGACTTTGCAGGCGTTGCTGACGGAGAGCTTTGTAGAGCGCTGGCGCTTGCCGGTGTAGGGGTCAATGGTGAAAGGAGTATCTGAACCTGTGCCAAAATAGGCGTTATAGCCCTCTAAGCGGATATCCCGGGAGCCCGTGCGGCTATTGCAAAGAGTGACCCTTTTCGGTACGGATTGTAAAGCCCTGTTTACCACGGCGGAAGGAACGCGCACCAAAATACCGTCAACCCAACAGCCGGCTTTTTTCATAGTTTCCCGGGCTTCTTCATCATAGACAGTCACCCCGGTACGTTCGAGAACCTCTTGAGCAGCGAGAAGAATTTCTTCACACTGTCTAAGGGAAAGAATCCTGAACATCGGACTGGTATTTTCTGTGTAATTGCTTCTCACAGGCATTTTCATCCTCCTTTCTAAATTTACTAGGCCAAAAGTTTTTTGCATAGATCAGCCGCGGAACCGGCATCGGGAGCAAAACCATCGGCACCGATTTCATCGGCGAAATCCTGAGATATGGGAGCTCCTCCGATAATAACCTTCACCTTATCCCGCAATCCTTCTTCTTTCAGCAGTTCGATGGTATCCTTCATAGCCAGCATCGTGGTAGTTAACAAAGCGGACAGGCCGATAACCCCAGGCTGGTGCTCCTTCACTGCTTGGACAAACTTCTCCGGTCCGGCATCCACACCCAGGTTGATGATGGTATAACCGGCACTTTCCAGCATCATGCTGACTAAGTTCTTACCGATATCATGGAGGTCTCCTTTAACCGTTCCAATGACGATTTTTCCGGCGGATGGAATATCGCCGCTTAAAATTAATGGTTTAACAAGGTCCATCCCTGCATTCATAGCCCGCGCTGACATTAAAACTTCCGGTACGTACATTTTGCCGGCTTTAAACCGGGCTCCTACCACACTCATCCCCGGAATCAGTCCCTGGTTGATAATCTCCACAGGATTGCTGCCGGCCGAGATAGCCTGTTGGGTGAGGGACTTAACTCGATCCAGCTGCCCGCTGATAATGCTTTGGGAAAGTTCTTCAAAATTTGACATGGATTAATCGACCTCCTATCGTTTATTGGCTTCCCGAGCTTCCGCTCTGTCCACAATGGCCTGAATAGCTTTTAAGACATGGTCCGGTTTAGGTTCCGCCTGATGATTATTGATGATGTCCTGAGTTTTTTCCTTAACGCGCTGGGCCATGGTTTTGGAACCTTCTGCCTTCCAACCGTCATATCTAAAGCGGTTAATCAAGGTCGGAGTCCAGAATTCACGGAAGTGAGCCATGGTATGATCGTGAGCTAAGTAATGTCCGCCGGGACCAATGTCATTAATAACATCCAGGGCTAAATGTTCATCGTCCACCTTGACACCCTGAAGAATTCGTTTCACCATGCCGATAATTTCATCATCCATGGTCATCAGTTCCAGAGAGGAGGTAGCGCCGTACTCCATATAACTGCAGTCATGAATCAGATTGGCGCCGCTTAAACCGGCAATCAAAATTGAAAAGGCGGCTTCCAATCCCATCTGCACGTCAATGACTTTGGAATCCGTGCAGCCGCCGGTACTGAACATAGGTATTTTCATATAGCGGGCCACTGCCGTTAAGCCTGCTGAAAGGAGGCTGAGTTCTGCCGCGCCGTAAGAGAGAATGGTACTGGACATATCCATGGTGGAAATCAAGCCTCCCATGACAAAGCCGGAACCTTGACGCACCAGTTGCCCCGCTACCAGACCGACCAGGGAATCTGCCACGGCGATGACCAGAGTTCCCGCCATGGTGGCAGGTGCTACGCCGCCGGCAAAGGTGCAGGGAGTATAAACGATGGGGATATTGTTTTTGGCCGCAAAAATAGCCTTATCGATGGCTTCTGGGGAATGCCGCAGGGGCGGGCTGGATTCTGAATAAAGGAGAATGAAGGGATCTTTCTGCAGAGCTTCCAAACTGCCGGCTACAGCGGCGGCCATGTCAATAATGTCCTGATACTGGTCAATCCCAAATCCCCAGTGAATAATGGGTTTATTGGTGTTTTCCAGCATGGCCTGGAAGGCATGGACATCGGATAAGGTGGGAGTTACATCCATGACTGTACCGCAGTCCATGGCATAGTCAATATTGGGCAGGGCATCAATGACTTTAGCTGCTCTGACGGTATCGGACTTTCTGGGACGGCGTCGTTCCCCAGTGAAAGGATCAATGGTATAGGTATTGGTAGGACCGGGGCCGTAATAAATATTTTGTCCTTCTAAAAATAAGGCCCTTTCCCCTTTTTGATTGGAAACTACAATCCGTGACGGTGCGCTGCGGATCGCCCACTCCACAATATGGGAGGGAAAACGCACCATATTGCCTTCAACCCAGCATCCTCCTTGGCGGAAAACTTCCAAAGCCTCCGGACTGTGAATCTCCGCGCCGGTTCTCTCCAGTACCTCCAGGGCGCCGTTCAGGACCATTTCGCATTGGTCATTGCTTAACATTTTTAATTGTGGGGTAGCATTAACTTGATAGTTGGCCCTAATGTATTGGCTTTTGGACAAGTCACACACTCTCCTTTCTAAACCGACTAGGCTAGAAGCTTTTTACACAGATCAGCCTCCCGCTGATGATACTTTGGGAAAGTTCTTCAAAATAGCGTGACATTTCTTTTTTTCTACCTCCCTCGATAAGATGTAATTTCAAATTCAACATTTCCTGATTTCCGAAATTATTGCAAAAATTGTGCCATTAATTAAATCCCCATTTCAAGACATGCCTGCAATCGGAGTTCTTTAAGAATTATCTTATTTTGAGAAATAATAATGTTTGAATTCTTAAAAGTCTGTGATTGAACCATTTCTCAAAATCCTAAAATAGGATTTAAAAATCCTGTTTTAGGATTTTGACCCGGTTTCTTAGCTCTGGTTATGGACAATAAATCAAAAAAATTTTAAGTATCCATTATATATGACTCAACTTTCGCATACCGATTATACTAATAAGCCCTGACAGCACGATCTCCTCAAGAAAACGAAAGGGATTGCGGCTTTGAAAAATGAGCTGGAAAATGATTTGGAATACGACAGAACTAGAAATCCATAGGATTTGCGAACTCCGGCGCTGCTGAAAAGTTGTTCAGTCACTCCATTTAGCAAATTGGAACGGTGTTTTCTCCAAGGAACAAATTAATTGTGCCAAAGTTCACTTGTAAACCGGGTTGGAACTCAACTTTCGCTCTGCAAAAGTTGACTATATAACTTTATGAAGGGAGTAAAGATATTTCAATGACAGTTAGACTTAAGTGGGAAATCCGGTGAGAGATAACCCCCTGTTATATATCCTTGTCAAACTCAGCCTGGTCTTGCTCTGCTTTGCTTTTATACTCCATTATTTCTTTGCCAATTCTCAACTAAAAAAGCCACAGTACGAATCGGCTAAAGCCATTGACAGTTACAAAAATGTCCTTGTCTACAATAATGGACCTGATTACACCGCCAATCATGGAGAAAACTTCAGTTCTGACGGATACTATTATGGCCTGAAATGGCAATGTGTCGAATTTGTCAAACGATTTTACCATGACGTAAAACATGTCAACATGCCGAATGGTTTTGGCAATGCCAAAGATTTTTTCGATCCCGCGGTGCCTCAGGGACATCTCAATGGGCAAAGGGACTTACTTCAATATAGGAACGGCGGAAATATGGAACCAAAGCCCGATGACATTTTAGTTTTTACCAACGGCCTTTATGGTCATGTAGCCATTGTCACAAAAGTTACCCCTAGCTCTGTGGAAATTATTCAGCAAAATGAAAAAGATAGCCGCCAGGTTCTCAGTCTGACGGTAGAACATCAGCGTTTTTTTGTCGGCTCGGTTACCAAACCTGCCGGCTGGCTTAGAAAAGCGGAATAATCCCGCTAAAAGAAGAGCCAGGAATATTGCCTATACTTACCAGTCCCGCAACTGAACACTAACACCCATTATCATGGTATAATACCACCAAGGGAGTCTTATCCCTCAGTCTTTTTCATGTATGCTCCTATTTGCCCTCCGGGGACAGCAATTCGGAGGGACCTTTTGGAAGAGCTCGTCTAAGATGAACTTAGACAAGACTCTTTTTGCTAAACCTAAGACCTCTTTATCCTCTGGGATAAGTGGTCTTTTGTTTTGCCAGCCTTAAAAATCATTAAATTAAGTAGGAGGCGGGGTTTCCCCGCCGTCCTCTTACACCACCGTACGTACCGTTCGGTATACGGCGGTTCGCCAAGTGTTACGAACTTCTAGATATCGGTCCATGAGGCTGACTAATCCGAGCTTCTGCCAATATTC
>NZ_JAVHUW010000032.1 GCF_030954495.1 Candidatus Desulfosporosinus nitrosoreducens
GCTTTCATTCTTTCTTTGTCTAACAACATCAGGTCATTGGGGCAAGCATACATGCAAGCTGTTTTATCTTGCCCTTTGCATCCGTCACATTTTTCTGCAATTACAAAACTTGGCATTTGTTTAACCTCCATCATTCTTATAATAAAATAACAAAAGATAATCCCTGGATTCTGTTCCGTGCAGCAAAGCGGCAGCCTAATTGTCATGAAGCTGAACGACCTTGCCACACAGAAATAAGGTAAATAAACAGAATAAATTAAACAAGACAAACTTTATTAACTATATAGCCTTTTCCAAAATTTCTGAAATATCGAAAGCTTTTAAGGCCTCTCCAGCCTCGCGCATTGCTATGCCATCAACGATCATTGTTAAACAGAAGGGGCATGCGGTACTGACATAATCAGTTTTCGTTGCAATTGCCTCATCGGTACGCATAACGTTAATACGCTCACCCTCGTGTTCTTCAAGCCACATACGTCCGCCGCCGGCTCCGCAGCAAAAGCTCTTTTCGCCGGTATGGGCCATTTCTTTAATAGTCAAGCCAACTGCCTTGAGCAACTCTCGCGGCTGGTCATAAATCTGATTATAGCGGCCTAAATAACACGAATCATGATAAGTTACCGATTTTCCTGCAACGTTGTTCAGTTTGAGTTTTCCTGTTTTCACCAGATCCAGCAGGAAAACAGAGTGATGGATTACTTCGAAATTCCCGCCTAATTGAGGATACTCATTCTTGAGGATATTAAAGCAATGCGGGCATTGAGTGATGATTTTTTTGACGCCATAGCCCTTCATAACTTCAATATTTTCAGACGCTAAAGTATAAAATAGATATTCATTTCCCAGCTTGCGGGCAGAGTCTCCGCAGCATTTCTCTTCGTTGCCCAGAATTGCAAAATGAACACCGGCTGTTTGCAGCAATTTTACGATTGCAGCCGATACTTTTTGGTTGCGGGCATCAAAGGCGCCCGAACATCCAGGCCAGTACAAATATTCTGAATTCGGATCTTCTGCGAAGGTCTTGACACCCAATCCTGTTAAAAAGTCGGCACGAGTCGTCCAGCCAATCCCCCAGGGATTACCGTTGTTCTCCATATTTCTGAAAGCCAGCTGAGCTTCGGCCGGGAAACGGGTTTCCATGAGAACCAGGTTACGCCGCATGTCAATGGTCTTATCGACATGTTCGACAAAAACTGGACACTGCTGCTCACAAGAACGGCAAGTGGTACAGGACCATAAGTCTTCTTCCGGAATCACTTCTCCAATAAGAGAGCGGCCTGTCACTTCTTCAGTCTCCTCAGCTGCAGCACTCTCCAAGTCCGCGCTTTGACTGCTTACAGTCAATTTCTGCGAGGCTTTAAGCGCCGCACCTGTCTCCTCCATCAGAAGGCGCATGTCTTGTATAATTTTTTTCGGATTCAAATGCTTGCCGCTTAAGTATGCCGGACAGTTGTCCTGACAACGTCCGCAGCGCAAGCAGGCGTCGGTGTTAAAAAGGGTTTTCCAGGAAAATTCACGTAGTTGGCTTTTGCCAAAGGTCTCAAGACTTTCATCCTCAAAATCAATAGGTTCCGGAATTCCGATGGGTCCTCGATAACGAAAGAACATATTTAAAGGACCGAGTATTATGTGGAACAGCTTTGAATAAGGGAAATATCCGATGAAAGTCATCGCTAACAAGAGATGAAACCACCAAAGAAACCTGTGCAATGACAATAATTGAGCTTCATTGAGAGACGCCTTAAGCGGAATAGATATCCATTGTCCAATGAATCCCCATCCGGCCCATGGATCAGGTGTTGCGGCAATACGAGCTCCTTCAATAACAAAACCGGTTAGCAGAATTATAAATATTAAAGCTAGAGTAATTGCGTCATCGTTTTTATTGTCCAGGCGATCGGGTCTTTGTATATAACGACGATAAGCTGCTACTAAAATACCGAGGATAGCAGCCAAGCCAAATAAGTTAGCGGTAAACTTGATGAATAAATAGAGCCCGCCATGAAAAATATGTAGTCCAAAGTCTGCTTGCAGTGTAATCATGGCTGTTGCAAATGCTAAAAATACAAATCCCCAGAAAATGCCAAAGTGCATCAAGCCGGGATAAGAATCTTTAAGGATTCGTTTGTGACCAAATCCATATACAAGAATATCTTTTATGCCTTGCCATACGTCTTTCCAGCGATTCTCAGGTTGTCCCAATTTCCAAAGTGACAAACGTTTGTACACTCCGTAACCGAAGAAAATAAGCGCAATGATGAAGAATAAATATAGCCAATGCTCTCCTTCAATGTTCCAATACACTGGACGTGTGGCCATTCCTATCTCTCCTTGTTCATTCAGCGAAGCACCTTTGAGGCGCTTCGCTGAATTAGTTTTATTTAATTTTCAAATAACAGTGTATTTTTCTTTAAGAGTCGAATTTATTAAGCACCGACAATTTTTTTGAACTCTTCGGTCAGTATAGGAACGACTTCGAAAAGATCTCCGACGATTCCATAGTCTGCAACATTAAAGATGTTTGCTTCAGGATCTTTATTAATTGCCACAATGAATTTAGAAGAACCCATACCGGCAAGGTGCTGGATAGCTCCGGAAATCCCGCAAGCAATATAAAGGGTAGGAGCAACTGTTTTTCCGGTTTGTCCGACTTGGAACTTCTGCTCTCTCCAGCCTGCGTCAACTGCCGCACGGGATGCGCCTACAGCCGCACCAATGACATCGGCTAACGCTTCTAAAATTACATAATTTTCAGGGCCTTTCATCCCGCGTCCGCCTGAAACAATAATGTTAGCTTCAGTTAATTCAGGGCGCTTCGAGGCTGCAATAGCTATTTCTTTAAGGACGGCACGTAAATCTGCACTATCGATTTCAGCGCTTTCTTTAACGACTTCGGCCTTGCGGGAATCGTCGGCTACAGGCAGGGCAAAGGTGTTGGGGCGGATCGTTGCTAAAATAGGACGAACGTTTGAATTAAGATATTCGAAAGCCTTACCTGCATAAATAGGACGCTTAAAGGTCATAAAGCTGGCAGAATTAAGTTCAATACCCGTGCAGTCGGAGGCAAGGCCTACACCCAAGCGTTGAGCTAAACGGGGAGCAAGGTCTTTTCCTACGGCAGTATTGCCCATGAGAACTGCTTGTGGCTCTTCTTTGCGAATTATTTTGTTTAGGGCTGAAGTATAAGCTCCGGTTGTATATTCAGCCAGTTTTTCATCTTCAACGAGAATAACTTTATCTGCTCCATTAGCAGCAAGCGTTTGTGCGATTCCTTCAATACCTTGACCAAGCACAACAGCTACTAAAGGCTCGCCGGTTTCATCGGCCATTTTTCGTCCTTGTCCAAGTAGTTCCAATGAAACTTTACGAATTTGCATGTTGCGTTGTTCAACTACAACCCATATTCCTTTTGCCATGTTTATTCCTCCTTCTACAGAACTTTAGCTTCTTCGTGCAATAATCGTGCTAATTCTTTAGCGGCTTGAGCAGCTTCTCCCGGAATTTTTTGGCCAGCTTTGCGGGCCTCAGGTAAGGTAAATTTCTCAACTGTCATTTTAGGGGCCAGATCGCCGGCAGATAATCCAAGGTCAGCAACTGACATTGATTTTAAAGGTTTCTTTTTAGCCTTCATGATTCCTGCTACGGATGGATAACGAGGTTCATTGAGGCCTTTTTGAGCGGTAACAACGGCTGGCAAAGCAACCTCAATGACTTCTGTTCCGCCATCAATTTCACGAGTTGCGGTAATTTGAGTTCCCGAAGCTTCCAGTTTCAGAACGCTGTTTACCGAAGGAATATTTAAGGCTTCTGCTAAACGCACTGCAAGTTGGCTGGCACCGTCATCAATAGCAATTCGGCCCGATAAGATAATGTCGTAGGGAAGCTGAGCTATTGCCTTAGCAAGAATTTCGGCTTTTCCCCATTCATCCGCGCTGTCCAAAACCGGGTCATTTACAACAACCCCTTTGTCCCCTCCCATAGCTAAAGCCGTACGAACAGCTTCTTGAGCACGAGGACCTCCCATAGTGACTATTGTAACTTCGCCACCTAATTTCTCCTTCAGGCGAATTCCCTCTTCAATAGCGAATTCATCGTAAGGGTTAATAATTAGGTTGACCCCATTGGGATCGATTTTGCCACTGCCATCAAGAACAATTTTAGCCTCGGTATCAAATGTTTGTTTGATGCAAACGATGATGTTCATGCTTTCTCCTCCTAACTTTTCTATTTTGTCAAAGGCTGACTTAAAATATATTGGACACCTCCCCCATATGGGGAAATGGCATCACCACAAAGATAAGATAAAGAATTAAGGCTTGCTAGCGGAGCAAAGGAGTTCGGACATTTCCATGACTTCCAGGACATCTTTCTTTTCCAGTCCGGCACAAGCATCGTCCAGCATCAGGATGCAGTACGGACATGCCGTCACCAGGAC
>NZ_JAVHUW010000006.1 GCF_030954495.1 Candidatus Desulfosporosinus nitrosoreducens
TCCTAGATTTGAATTGCTTTTTCAACGGTCAAACTTTTAGCCGCTGACTAATCCGCTCTAAGACTCCCGCTTCGGCAAGCGGTGAGTTAAGAGCGGCTAAGTCCCTGGATAAGTGCGACTAAGATTCAGATGGAGTTAAAAACCCCACCGGAATCAAGTCTACTTTATCAGCGAAAAGATGATGTCTGCTCAATCACTTTGCCATAACATCCCGGTCCGATTCCTATTTACAGTTTCCGCATTTACCCCTCCTCTAAGGCCTTATTCAATTCCAAATGCAGATCCTTAGCCAACTCATCCAAATCATAGACTTGCAATTCTTCCGTTCGGTGATCAAGATAAAGCGCAGCCTCTTGCTGCAATAAAAGACAAAATTTCTGCTCCTCCCGCTGGCAAAGGGTAAAGCGATATAAAGTATTTTTAAGATTGGGCAACCACTTGGCAATACTTCTTACTATATCCTCAAGCTCTTGTTCGCTTAAAAGATATTTAGAACACAGATCACCAACAATATCCATCAGCAATAATTCACGAAAAGCGAATTGATTCTTTCCCAGAACCCGTCCGAATAGTTCAACGGCCCCTTTGTTTAACCTTGAGAGCTTTAAAAGCTCCGAGCTTGTAAACGTTTTGGTAGCGGATTCCGGCGAAAGTAAATCCGCAAGTTCTTCCAGTGAATATTGATCCTTAAGATTCAGAATCATCTCAACCCTTTTAAGAATCTTTTCCTTGGGAAAAAACGTTTCTTGTCCGGTAAAAGAGGCTTGTTTAATAAACCAGGCCTCAGGAATTAAATTCTGGCGCTTCCATCGGTACAACTGACCATAAGAAATTCCCGTTAAAATAAGCAGTTCTTTTTTGGATAACAGCTCTTCTTTCATCAAATTCACTCCCGCTAGATTAGACGAAACAATGTTTTGTTCCGTTTCTTAATGTAACATAATATTGTTACGATAGCAAGCTGAAATTTAACCTCTCCCTTACCGCAATCCTTTGTAAAAACCAGGCCTCAAGCCAACAAAACACAAGTATCCTCAGTCCACTTTGTCTGTGAAAGGCGGATACTTGTGTTTTGTTGGCTTAAAGAAAACTTGGCTGGCGCCAAGCCTCCGGCGCAGGCGGCTGCCTAGTTGCCCTTATGCAGAAGGAAAGTATACAACCGAAGGTTATACTTTCTGAATGTACAAAGGGAACCGAGGCCTAACCCTTCTGGGTCAGGCCTCGGTTATCTCACTAATTTAAAGCAATCTTACTTAGCCAGATCGGGCAACGCTTTTTTAATCATGTCAAGCACGGTAGGATCGGTAATTTCCACATTCTTTGTCGTTGTATTAACTTTTGTGGCGGACTCCGGAACAGCAGTGAAGCTGTGATCGGCGGTCGTGTGACCGTGAGGATCAGATTTGTTCTTCCACATGATGGTATTTACATCATAATTCTTTCCTGCATGGCAAGTAGCACAAATATCGTTTGGATTATCTTTCTTAAGCAACTGGCCGCTGGCATTCGGATCGTGCGGGCTATGGCACGTCAAGCAACCGTTAATCATGCCTGTGGTATTGTGCTTGCTGAAAGTATAGTCACGTGTACCGTAGTGATTCGTGGTAATGATTGCACCTGTTGTGGAATCTTTCGTTGGATCACTTTGATGACATTTCAGGCAAGTTTCAGACGTCGGCATTACCATGGTGGCTTTTCTCTGATCGTCTGTAGTTGCCGCAACATGCGCGCTTCCCGGACCATGACACGCTTCGCAGGTAATTGTCAAGTCCGGCGTACCGGATTTACCCATTCCGGGGCTGTGACAATCAAGACACGTATAATCCCCCGCAGACCAATTCTGAGTACCTGTAACCAAACCAGGGTTATCAATCTTATACGTTCCGTCAGAGTTCTTGATCAAATGCCCTACTCTATAATACTGCTTGGCAAAACCGGCTGTTTGGGGAATCTGGGCCACAACATAGGTATCCATTTGCACACCAAGCGCTTTGCTTAAATCTACAGTTGTCGATTTGGCATTATTGGCAGCGCCATCATAAACAGTCACCGTGCCATAGGTCTTGTCAAGTTTGTAATCAGACAATGGTTTAAACGACTGAACATGGTGAGTTTTGTCAAAGTTGTCCTTTTTATGACAGGATTGACAGGTTTGCTCCCCGACATAGGTGGGATTATTGTTCGCAGTCTGAGTCACGTTTGTCGTCGGGGTTTGTTGAGTTGGCGTTTGGTTTTGTGTATTGCAGGCCGCAACGAGAGTGATAATGACTAAGGTCATGATGCATAGAACAAAAATTTTAAGCCGACGCACTAAAATTACCTCCTTCACTGGTTCCTTAAACATCCATAGTTTGCCGAAAAATACTTCTTTTATACCATACAAGAAGTATGTTTCAGAACAGATTATTACATATTTTTGCGAACTAAATGTAACACTAAGAACTGGATAACGAGAGGAATCGACAAAACATTCTAAAAGGGGATGATAAATATGGCACCGAACGAAGGGCGGCCTGCCAAAGCCAGTAAGGCCCAGAGAACCGTGCTTATTGGCTTAATTGTAATTGTCGTGCTCATAGTTGCAGCGTATGCCGGAATGCATTACACTTCCCGTCCGCAATTCTGTACCTCTTGCCATGAGATCGCACCTCAAGTCGCTTCTTGGCAAACAGGACCTCATAAAGATGTGGAATGCTTAAGTTGTCACGCTGCCCCAGGAAACCTAGGCTACATAGTACGTAAGGTAAGCAGTTATAAAGAGTTGTACCTCCATTTTACCAACCAAGTTCCCGCGAAACTTGAATGGACGCCACATATAGATGCCTGTCTGTATTGTCACAGTGGAAAAGACAGCGCCTATCCTAACGCTAAGAACATTACTCTCGCTCCCGGCTCTGCCCCCAATGCTCCGCCTATTAGCCACCAGCCTATGATTTCCGGCAACGTAAGCTGCATATCCTGTCACGGCAATGTCGGCCACTCATCCTCTACCGCTTCGCAATGAACAGCCGGTTTTAAGTAATCTAAGCCAGGCCCAAACTTACCGGGGCGTAATCTATACGGGGAAAACTATTTTTAAAAATTTTTCTCAGAGACTCTGCATTAAGAGTCTCTTTTCTTTTGAGCGGCTTCATCCGCTCAGGCGCTTTTCTTTTCAAGATTATCAGCTGCTGATGGAGATTGGCGAGGGGCATATTCAAATTTCTCAGAATATACTTCTAACGACGAATATTTTAACCCCCTATTCAGGGCTTGCACATCACGTCAGGGCAAGAAGATAAATTCCAAATAAAGCTCAAGGTGGAAGCAGAAAGCAGGACTAACCTAATTGGCAATTATTTAACACTGAGGAGGTTAGATTATGTCTTTACGTCAAGACCTCTCAATCTGGGCAAAGGTCACCGAACATGAATGGAATGATTGGGGCTGGCAAATTTCTCAAAGAATTACTACGGTTGAAGCCTTAAAAAAGGTTATCCCTCTCACAGACGCGGAAGAGACAGGCATCGCCCATTGTCTGCAAACCCTGCGCATGGCCATCACACCGTATTATGCCGCGCTTATGGACCCTGATGATCCCAAGTGCCCAATACGTCAGCAAGCCATTCCCACCTCTTCAGAACTTCATGTCGGACAGTTTGATCTTTATGACCCACTGCATGAAGACACGGATTCGCCTGTGCCCGGATTAACCCACCGCTATCCGGACCGCGTTCTCCTGCTCGTAACGGATCAATGTTCTATGTACTGCCGCCACTGTACCCGGCGCAGAATGGCAGGCCAGACGGACCGGCCTCTTCCCGAGGAACATTTCAACCTGGCCCTGCAGTACATACGCTCTACCCCGCAAGTCCGGGATGTCTTAATTTCCGGCGGTGATCCCTTTACCTTATCTGATGACCGTCTGGAATACATTCTCTCTGGTTTGCGTGCCATTCCGCATGTAGAGATTATTCGCATCGGAACCAGAACGCCTGTTGTACTGCCTATGCGCATCACGGACAACCTTGTCCGGATGTTGCGCAAATACCATCCTCTTTGGGTCAACACCCATTTCAACCACCCTAAAGAAATGACCCCTCAGGCCCAAGCCGCTTTGGCGCGTTTAGCGGACTGCGGAATCCCTCTGGGAAACCAATCCGTTCTTCTTCACGGCATCAATGATTGCCCTAAATTAATGAAAAAGCTTGTCCATGAATTAGTCAAAAATAGAGTTCGTCCTTACTACATTTATCAATGTGATCTTTCCAAAGGGATTGAACATTTTCGAACATCAGTTTCCAAAGGAATTGAAATCGTGGAAAACCTGCGCGGACATACAAGCGGCTATGCCGTGCCCACCTATGTCATTGATGCTCCGGGAGGAGGAGGCAAGATTCCGGTCAGTCCGCAATATCTTATATCTATGGGACCCAATAAAGTCATACTTCGCAACTACGAGGGGGTTATTACCGTGTATGATGAGCCGAATCGTCTGCAGGAACCCTGCCAGTGTGAATATTGCCGGCAAAGTGATCTCCCTCTAGGTGTACTGAGCTTATTGAATCACCAGACAATTTCCCTGGAACCGGCAAACCTCGACCGGCGTCACCGTCATGCCAAATAATTAAATTCTCAGTTGAAAGGAGTTTTGCAGATGACCTTGGGCTGTCCTTACGGAACCCACCGCGTCCTTGAGCCTCAAGGGGTGTTGCCCCAACCCGCCCTGCGTTTGGATAATAATTTTTCAGTTCTCTATGACAACGAAATACTTATCGAAGTCCGGGTTCTCAATATTGATTCCGCCTCTTTTACCCAAATCAAGCATCAAGCTAAGGGAAATTCAGCGGCCATTGCCGATATCCTCAAGGAAACGGTCTCCCGGCGAGGCAAACAGCATAATCCTGTGACAGGTTCCGGAGGAATGCTGGTCGGTAAAGTAAAAGCCATCGGCAAGGCGCTGGAACAGCGTTCCCTCCGCGTCGGAGACGACATCGCCACTTTAGTATCCTTATCCCTCACTCCCCTTCGTATCGATGAGATCATCTCAGTCCATACGGAAACCGACCAAGTGGAAATCCGGGGGGAAGCGGTTTTATTTGAGAGCGGCATCTATGCCCAGCTTCCCGCCGACCTCCCTCAGAAGCTGGCCCTTGCCGTTCTGGACGTGGCGGGCGCCCCGGCGCAAACAGCCAAAATTGTTAAACCGGGAGACACAGTCCTTGTCATTGGGGGAGGAGGAAAATCCGGACTTCTATGCCTGCACGAGGCCTGCAAACGAGCGGGAATCACCGGCAAAGTAATTGGACTGAGTCATTCCGCCGCCGGGCTGGAACGGATGAAAAAATCAGGGCTTCCTGTCCTTGCGCTTCAAGGAGATGCCCGCGATGCTCTTTGGCTATTGCGCCAAATCGAACGTCTGACGAAGGGAAAACTGGCAGATTTGACGATAAATGCGGTCAACATCCCTCAGACCGAACTGGGGAGCATTCTGGCTACTAAAAACGGAGGGACCGTTTACTTTTTCAGTATGGCCACGTCATTTACGGCTGCAGCCTTAGGAGCTGAAGGAATAGGCAAAGATATAACTATGCTGATTGGCAATGGCTACACCCAGGGACACGCAGAAATCGCCTTGGAGATTTTACGCGAAAATCTTCGGCTGCGTGAACTTTATGCCAGCACTTATGCTTAAAACCGGAGCTTGGGAATATCAATTATTACCCAGAATTTCTCAACTGTCCGCGCTTATTTTTGCAGGCCTCAGCAAAAACGCCGGCAAAACGACCGCCTTTAACGCCTTGAATGCCCTATTTCCGGGCCAACCCCTCGGACTGACCTCAATCGGCCATGACGGAGAAGCTTTCGACGCTATTGACAATCACCCTAAACCCCCTATTCCTGTTTTTCCCGGGCAACTGGTTCTCACTGCGGAACGTTTTCTTCCTGAAAACGAAGCAGGCTACAATCTGCTTGAAAAATGGGGAAATCACCCTCAGTACGGCCCTTGGCTTATTCTGAGGGTAACCGCTCCCGGCAATCTTCGTCTGGCAGGACCTTCAACTCTTTCCGAGCTCCGGCTGGGAGTCTCGAACCTGCGCCACTGCGGAGCAACGAGAATTCATATTGATGGTGCCTTAAATCGGCTCTCCCACATCTGCTTATTTTCTTCGCCAGCTCTAAGCTCAAAAAAAGAAAGAGCTGAATTTGAATTTCAAGATACGGGAATCATTCTCAGTTTAGGAGCCGCTTGGGGAGATACCTGGCCTCTTTTAGTCGAACAATCCCTCCATATCTTGGAGCTCTTTAAGCTTCCAACCTTTACATCCCAAAGGAATTCCGCAAATGCCAAGCTAAAGGCTGACATTCCTTTACAGCACAACGCTTATCTGCAACAAGATACCTGGACCTGTTTGCCCGCCCCTCTCTGGCACCAGGAGTTGCTTATTCCTCCCCACACTGAGGTGATTTATCTTAAAGGAGCCTTCACAGATGCTTTTTACCTAACACTCCGTGCGCAAAAACGTTTGCCGCAAAAGTTTGTCGTGCGCAGCCCCGCTCAGATTTTGCTTTCTCTCAATACCTGGCAGATTCTTAAGTCCGGCGGCATTGCCGTACAGCTGCTGGAACGGCCTAAGCTCGCACTGATCACCCTCTGCCCCTGGCATCCACGAAATCCGGTCTCCACATGCCGGCTCGCCGAAGCACTCCTTCCTTATTCCCAAGTCCCTCTGGTGGATGTTCAAAGCCGGCAGGTCTGGCTGCCCGCAAAATGTTGAACAGGAGGTGATATTTAATGACTCGTCCTTACACTCCAACCAAGCTTCAGCTTGACCCTCAGCTTATTCGGAAAGCCCGGGAACTTGCTCAGAAAATAGTAAGCCAAATCGCACCGCTGCTTCTCTCCCACACCACGGTCAGCGTCGAACGTGCAGTGCTTCGCCTGTTAGGTATTCAAGGGACTAATCCGGACGGAATTCCTCTGCCCAATGTGGTTGTTGACCACTGCCAGGACCTTGGCCTTTTAGCAGAAGGAGTCGCTCGCCTGCTGGCCAAAGCCTGCCTGCATTACGAACTGCAGCCTCAACCCCTTGCCGAACACCTGGCTAACGGTGAGCTCTCCTTGGCAAATCTGCCGGCCTTTCCTGAAGATCAAATCCTTAAAACGGCTTTCACTCTGGCCTTACCTGCCGTGCAGCAAATTGCCCGGCAGCGCAAAAACCGGGAAGAGCGGCTCGCCTGCCGGCCTGAAACTCCCGAGCCGTATCTCTACGTCATCGTAGCCACGGGCAATATTTATGAAGATGTCCTTCAAGCCCGGGTTGCCGCCCGTCAAGGGGCGGACATCATTGCCGTCATTCGTTCGACAGGACAAAGCCTTCTTGATTATGTACCTTACGGACCCACTACGGAAGGGTTTGGAGGAACCTTTGCCACCCAGGAAAATTTTCGGATTATGCGCCAGGCGCTTGATGAAGTGGGCCTGGAGCTTGGCCGCTACCTTCAGCTTACAAACTACTGCTCAGGACTCTGTATGCCGGAAATTGCCGCGATGGGGGCCATGGAGCGGCTTGATGTCATGCTTAACGATTCTATGTACGGAATCATCTTTCGCGATATAAACATGCAGCGCACCTTTATCGATCAATATTTTTCCCGCTTGATCAACGGCTTTGCCGGCATCATTATCAACACAGGCGAAGACAATTATCTGACGACGGCCGACGCCTTGGAGAACGCGCATACAGTCCTGGCCTCTGATTTCCTGAACGAGCAATTTGCTTTCTTATCCGGGATTCCCGAGGAACAACAAGGCTTGGGGCATGCTATGGAAATCAACCCGGAAGTGCCGGATGCTTTCCTATATGAAATAGCCCAAGCCCAACTGATCCGGGAGGTTTTCCCCTGTTCCCCCATCAAATACATGCCTCCCACGAAATATATGACCGGCAACATTTTTCGCGGACATGTCCAGGATACTCTTTTCAATGTTGCCTCAGTATTAACGGGCCAGAGCATTCACCTGCTGGGAATGCCCTCTGAAGCCATCCATACTCCTCTTATGCAGGATCGTTTTCTTAGTCTCGAATCAGCTAAGCTCGTCTTCCAAACCATTGGGCGTCTCCAAGATGACATCCTGTTCGCGGCAGGCGGCCTAGTTCAGCAGCGGGCGCGGGAAACTTTGCAAAAAGCCGTGAACATGCTTGAAGAAATTCAGAAGATCGGTTTATTTTCTGCTTTGGAATTGGGAATGTTTGCGGATATTTCCCGCAAACCAACAGAAGGGCGGGGACTGAACGGAGTTATTGCTAAACACCCCCGGTATCTCAATCCGTTTCTTACTCTATTTCAAAACGAAAACAAAGCAATTCCCTTGGCAGCGGCATTTAGGGAACCATCTCAGAAGGGGAGTGGTCTTTTTGACAGTCGTTGATTTGAGTAAGGTTCGCCCCTATGGAGATACCCTCAATGATGGAATTGTTCAGTTGTCCTTAACCCTGCCCGTCCCCTTCGGTGAGGAGGCGCGGGAGGCAGCCCGGCGTTGGGCTTTAGACAGCGGCTTTCAGGACCCCAAGATCGTCCACGCCCAAAATCTCGGAGAGAACTTCAGCTTCTTTGTGCTTTACGCCTGCTCTCCAGTCAGCGTGAACTTCAAGGATATCAAGGTTCCTAAGCTTTCTCACGAACGCCTGGAAAAACCGGAAATAGAAAGGCGCATCCATAAGCTGCTTGGCCGCCGGATAATTGTCGTCGGTGCCTGCATCGAAAGTGACGCCCATACTGTCGGGATTGACGCCATCATGAATATGAAAGGGTATAACGGCCATAAAGGGTTAGAGAGCTATCAGGAGATTCAAGCCGTCAATCTGGGGGCCCAGGTATCCTGTGAAGAGCTTTTGGCCAAAGCTCTGGAGCTCTCAGCCGATGCTCTCTTAATCTCCCAAATTGTCACCCAAAAATCTCTCCATCTCCAAAACCTTACTCGAATGGTTGAAATCCTTGAGCTTGAAGGGCTGCGGGAACGTTTTCTGCTCATTGCCGGCGGACCGAGAATCACTTACGAATTAGCTAAAGAGTTAGGCTATGACGCCGGCTTCGGTCCCGGCACTTATGCCGAAGACGTGGCCGGCTTTATTCTTGAGCAACTATTAGCTCAAGGAAAAACTTCCATTAGATAGAAACTCACTGGCCAAGTCAGGCAGGCAAAAGAGCAGTTTAAAAGATCCTGCGAAAATTCCCAAGCAGCCAGAACTGACCCCTCAGACGGGACATGCACCAAAAACAGAGGAAAAGGAGGGCAATCACAATGTATGTAAGTAAAATCCGACTGCGCATTAGTTCCGGCGATGCCCATTACGGCGGGGGCTTAGTGGATGGGGCGCATATGCTGAAACTCTTTGGCGACGTAGCTACAGAATTGCTTATCTACAGCGACGGGGATGAAGGTTTGTTTGTAGCCTATGATATGATCGAGTTTTCAGCCCCGGTTTTTGCCGGGGATTACATTGAAGCTACGGGCGTTATCACTCACTACGGCCATACTTCCCGTAAAATGCAGTTTGAGGCCAAAAAGGTTATTTCACCCCTGCAGGGAAGCGATTCCACAGCCGGAATTCTCACCGAACCTATTCTTGTTTGCCGGGCCAGCGGCACCTGCATGGTACCCAGAGAGAAACAACGCTTTAATCCCCCCAGAGGTTCCGGCTTAAATACTCCTGATCTTAAAACTTAAGCGGAGGTGCCTTTCTATGGAGAAACTGATTATTACTGCCGCCCTCGTGGGGGCGGAAGTCACACGCCAGCAAACCCCTTTCCTGCCCTATTCTCCCCGGGAAATCGCCGCTGAAGCTAAACGGGTATGGGATGCGGGAGCTTCGATCGTTCATTTGCATATGCGCGATGCTTCAGGAAACCCTTCGTCCGACAAAACACTTTTTGCTGAAACAATCTCCTATATCCGGTCTGAAACCGATCTTATCATCCAGGTATCAACCGGCGGAGCCCTTGGAATGACGGCATCGCAACGCATTCAGCCCGTCACCTTAGCCCCTGAAATGGCTTCTGTGAGTACCGGCAGCGTAAACTTTGGCAAAGACGTCTTCAGCAACCCCCTGCCAATGGTCCGTGAATTCGTCAGAATCTGTAATCGTCATCATGTGAAACCGGAAATCGAAGTCTTTGACAGCAGCATGGTAGAAAACGCCCTGCTGCTTACGCAGGAAGGTCTTCTGCGGCCCCCTCTTCACTTCAATTTTGTCTTGGGAGTACCCGGCGGGATGGCAGCCACAGCGAGAAACCTTCTTTTCTTACTTCAATTAATCCCACAAGCTTCAACTTGGACGATATCCGGTATTGGCAGGCATCAACTTACGATGAACGCTCTTGGTATTCTTCTGGCAGGTCACGTACGCACCGGGTTGGAAGATAATATTTTTTGGCGCAAAGGAGAACTTGCTAAAGGAAACGCTCCTTTCGTGGAACGCTTAGTCCAGCTTGCCGGGAGTTTAGACCGACCGGTCGCCGCCCCCCATGAGGCCCGGGAAATACTCAAACTTGACGATTTTGCCTCTTAGGTATGCTTGCTTTTCTCTTGGCCATAATTCTTTTGAATAGACAGAATAAACTTCATAAATTTAATTAATGTGAGTTATCAAAATTGATTAATTAATTTTGATAACTCATTTTATTATGAACTAAAATATGTTAAAATTTCTTTGAATGAATGATCATTCAAAAAGTTCATACACTTTTACATTTTAGTCTATTCAGGCAACGGAACGTTATAGGCAGGCTCTTTATTGCCAAAAATTATTGGATTGGTAGGCGACTATAATGCAGGAAAACTCCGGAATGATCTATGATGATGTTAAAAAGTGTGTCGATGATGTCATTAATTATGTAGGAAAAGACATTGTTTTCTCTATGACCCTCGCTTTGGGGAAACCCATTCTCTTTATTAATGAACTATATAGAAGAGCCAAAGAAGACCCGGAAATCAAGTTGAAAATTCTAACAGCACTTCCCCTGGAAAAGCCCAGAGGAAGTACGGAATTGGAAAAAAGATATCTGCAGCCCTTGGTTGACAGGGTTTTTGCGGGCGTGCCGGATATTGATTATATGCTGGATTTTCGGGAAAAGAAACTCCCCCCCAATGTTGAGGCTTATGAATTTTTCAGTAAAGCCGGCGGCTACTTGAATGATCCCGTTGCTCAGCAAAACCACATGGCCACTCACTATACCCACGCTTGCCGTGATGCTATCAACTTTGGGGTTAACGTTTTCGGGCAACTGATCGGCTACCGCGATATTGACGGCAAAAGGATGTACTCTATGGGATGCAACACAGACATTTGCCTGGAAGCCATTCGCTCTTTCAAAGAACAAAGGGCCAAAGGAGAAAAGGTCGTCCTTATCGGAGAAGCCAATAAGAATATGCCCTTTATGTACGGAGATGCTGTTATCGAAGGAAACAGCTACGACATTATTCTTCAAGGGCCCCAGTTTGATTATGAACTTTTTGCCCCTCCCAAAGACCCTGTCTCCTTATCCGATCATATGATCGGAATTAATGTCAGCACCTTAATTAAAGACGGCGGCACAATCCAAGTGGGAATTGGCGCCCTTGGGGACGCTATTGTCTCCGGACTTATTTTACGCAATGAACATAATGACTTGTATCAGGAGATCCTCGCTAAATCCGGAATTCTGAAACGTTATGAAAAGCTTATTCAAAATTGGGGAGGCACGGGGGTCTTTGAAAAAGGGCTCTATGGCTCATCGGAAATGTTCGTTGACGCTTTTATGCAAATGTACAAAAGCAAAATTCTCAAACGCCAAGTTTTTGACAATATCCCGATTATGAAATTAATCAATGCCGGAAAACTCTCAGCCGACAGCATTCCTTCGGACATTATGGAGCAATTAATTGAACTAAAAGCGGTTCATTCGCTATTAGATGAAGACGACTTTAAATTCTTGACTAAATTCGGAATTTTAAAAAAAGGTCTTGCCTTCGAAAATAGTGTGATCAGAGACGGCGAAGTCTGCTATTCGGCAGACTTGACGGCAGAAGAAAATCGTTTAAGGATAAGAGAATTACTTGGCAAGAAACTGCTGGGAGGGCAGGTCATCTTAGGGGCTTTCTTTGTTGGTCCCAAAGCCTTCTATAAAGCTTTAAATGAGATGAGCGAGGAGGAAAGACAGCTTTTCGGCATGTCCGGCGTGGATAAGGTCAATCAACTTTACGGCGGAGAAGAATTGAGAAGCCTGCAAAGAAAAGACGCCCGCTTTGTCAATACCGGAATGATTGCCAGCTTGCTTGGAGCCATCGCTTCGGATCAACTCCAAGACGGTCGTGTCGTCAGCGGAATCGGGGGACAGTATAACTTTGTGGCTATGGGGCATGCCCTGCCCGATGCCCGGGTCATTATGATGATTAAAAGCACAAAGGGTTCGGGAAAAACTCTCAAGTCAAACATTGTCTTTAGCTACGGTCACTGTTCTATTCCTAAACACCTGAAAGACATTATTGTCACCGAGTATGGGATCGCAGATGTCCGCGGTAAACCGGAAAAAAAGGTGATTGCCGAGCTTATTAACATCGCAGACTCCAGGTTCCAGGCACAATTATTAAACCAGGCAAAAAAAGCGGGAAAAATCCCTCTCGACTACGAAATTCCGGAAGAATATAGACACAACACTCCTTCTGAAATAACCTCTCTGCTTAAGCCTTATCAGGCCTACGGTGTCTTTAAAAGCTTCCCCTTTGGCACGGACTTGACAGAAGATGACGTGGCTTTAGGAGGATCTTTGAAAGCCTTAAAAAGTTTAGCAAAGGGACACCGGTTTAAAATGGCCAAAGGGCTCTTTTTAGAATTCTTCAGGCCGATTCCCAAATCAACTTACAGTCACATGAAACGCATGAAATTGGCTGATCCTTCATCAATCCAGGAAAGAATCCTGAGAAAAGTGGTCGTCTTTGCTCTGAGGAATAGCATCCCGAACCTTGACCAGCTTCCCGGTTACCCAATGGACAATACAAAACATCTTCACGCCTGAAGCAGGCCTGAATTAAAACCTTATCAATCACGACCACCGCTTGGCCTTATTCAGTTCCGGGAAATATGCAAAGAACCACTTCTGACAATAAAAAAACGTATAAAAAAGCCTTCCAGCATCCATGACTGAAGAAGGCTTTTTTCACGCAGCACTATTATATTTTATAGATAATTTCAATGACCTTTACTGAGGATCGGCTGCGCCCGACCTACTGTGGTCCTCTAATTCATTATAATCTTTACTTAAAATTTGGGTCAGCAACTCCCGGTCATGGAGTAAATCGGTTAAGCGGCGCTCATCTTTCGACTGAGTACTTTGCGCATTCGTCAAAATGCTGAGAGGACGATAAACGGGAGCATCTTGGATTTTAAGGGTTTTAAAAATCTTCTGGTCATATTCTTTCCGAACCGTTAAAGAGGAGATGATTGTGATGCCTAGACCGGCAGCAACAACTTGTTTTATGGCCTGAGTACTTCCTAATTCCATTGTTACATTTAGTTGCGCCGGATCAAGGCCTCTTTCTTTGATGGCCATTTCCATCACTTTACGCGTACCGGAACCGACTTCTCTGGCAACGAGTCTTTCAAAAGGAAGCTCTGAGAGGGTAATACTCTTTCTGGTGGCCCAGGGATGAAAATAGGGCAGGACAACGACCAATTCATCTTCCCAAAAACTCTCGACATTCAAATCCTTATGATGGGGGACTGGCCCTTCAATTAAGCCGATGTGAATTTTTTTCTCAAGAACGTCTTGCATAATGGAATCAGTGTTAGCGATTTTAACTTTAAAATCAACCCCCGGATGAGTCCTGAACAAGTAAGCCAGAATATTGGGCAGAATGTATTCTCCGATCGTTAAGGTCGCGCCTAAATAAATAAGCCGTCTTTGATCCTTGGCCAAAGCACATATTTGTTCTTTGGCATTCGCGAGAATCCCCAGGACACTTCGCACATGTTTATAGAATATTTCGCCCTCTTTAGTCAGCGTAACGCCTTTATTAGTGCGATCAAAAAATCGAGCGCCATAATAGTTCTCTAAATTTTGAATCTGTAAACTAATGCTGGGTTGACTCATATGGAGGTTTTTGGAGGATAAGGTAATGTTTTTTGTTTCAGCTACTTCTTTGAACACAAGAAAATGTTGTTCCATGGTGCAGTTTCTCCCTTCCTGATCCCTGTATTCACTCCTCCTTTTATTTTCGCTGAATTTCCTATTTTTCCTTCCGTTGAACACTTTCAATCTCAAATATTACGGCGGCAATGGGCTAAATCACCATGGCCGGCTCCTCGCCCGAGCTTTTCTTAGCCAGGGCATTGATATATGCCTTGGCGCTGGCTTCAATCACATCTGTTGAAAAACCTTTGCCGACAACCAAATGTCCATCCCCATAACGCAGCTTAACCGTGGCCTCTCCAAGAGCTTCACTACTGCGGGATACGGATTTTAACGTATAATCTTCCAATGTTGCCTTATTGCCTGTTATTCTATCGATAGTGTTGAAGAGGGCATTGACCGGACCGTTGCCGCAGGCGGCATCCGTAGTTATCTCCCCTTCAATTTCCAGCGTTACCGTAGCCGTTGCCATCCCCACACCTGATGTTGCAATGGACATACTCTGAAAAACAATGCCATTTTCCGAGTCACCCGAATCTCCCATCAAAACATATAAATCTTGATTAAAGACTTCTTTCTTCTGATCGGCTAAAAGTAAGAACCTCTGATAAACATCATCCAACTGAGCCCCTTCGATTCTATATCCTAACTCCTCAAGACGAAATTGCAAAGCATGCCTTCCGGACCTTGCCGTCAGACTAATAATATTTTGAGGAACGCCAATCGTTTCCGGCTGGATAATTTCATAAGTTCCCCGGTCCTTCAGGACTCCATCCTGGTGTATTCCTGAAGCGTGGTTAAAAGCATTGGCCCCGACAATTGCTTTATGATCCGGAACGGTCACTCCGGTAATGCGTGATACAAGTCTGCTTGTAGCTGAAATCTCACGATGGTTAATGTTGTTTTCCACTCCGTATCCGTCCTTGCGCGTGAAAACCGCCATGATAACTTCTTCTAACGCTGTATTCCCGGCCCGTTCACCGATTCCATTGATAGCGCCTTCCACCTGACGGGCACCTGCCTTGATCCCGGCTAAGGAATTGGCAGTCGCCATTCCTAAATCATTATGACAGTGAACGCTGACGACCGCTTTATCGATATTTTTGACATTTTTAATCACGAAGCTAATTAGCTCTCCATATTCCCAAGGACTGGCATATCCCACGGTATCCGGCAAATTTACTACGGTTGCCCCGGCGGCAATAACAGCTTCGATGACTTTCGTTAAAAAGAGCGGCTCACCGCGAAAAGCATCCTCGGCATAAAATTCCACATCTCCGACATATTTCTTGGCATATTTGACGGCAAAAACTGCCTGCTCAAGCACCCGCTCGGGTGTTAAGTTCAATTTCTTGGCCATATGAACCGGAGAAACCCCAATCCCGGTATGGATTCTGGGATATTCTGCTTTGCGCAATGCTTCGGCACATAGGTCGATATCTTGAGCTACCGCTCGTGTCAGACCGCAAATTGTGACTCCTTTGATTTCTTGAGCCATAGTCTGTACAGACTCAAAATCTCCCGGTGAAGAGGCAGGAAAACCCGCTTCAATAATATCAACACCAAGTTTAACCAATTGATGACCAATTTCAAGTTTTTCCTTGACATTAAGAGTTATCCCTAAGGATTGCTCTCCATCACGAAGAGTCGTATCAAATACGTATAACTTTTGCATAAAAAAACCTCCTTAAAATTATCAAAACCCTTCGTCTCTGATTGAGACGAAGGGTTAATTCGCGGTACCACTCAAGTTAACAGCCAGGGCTGTCTTCTCTAACAAATACGGGATATAGCCAAAGTTCCTGAGTCACGGTCAGTGTTCGATCAGAAGAATCAACATCTGCCTCAAACCCCAAACATTCATCAGCTAAGATCAACATCCGATATCCTCTTCCTTTTAACGGCGGAAGATCCGTCCGAGCCTACTTTGATTAATTTCGGTCGGCTACTCAAGGAAGAGTTCCAATCCTGTTCCATGACTGCTTTGCACCGGCCAGCAGCTCTCTAACATAGAAATGCGAATTGTACTAGTTCCTCTCATCGTCGTTTTAGCAGTTTTTATTATATTGACATTCCTGTGCAGGAATGTCAAGTCTTTTCTTTAAAATTTATAAAAAAACTCTTCTGATCTATAACAACTCCTTGCTTCCCGGACAGAGAAGTCTTCTTAAACAAGAGTAACGTGCGGAAACTCGAAGATAAACCCAGAAAACTAAACGCCTGAGCCCTGAACAAACATATTCGGAGAGTTTCAGCACTATTCTCAGTTTTAGAGAAGTGTGAGGAGAAGCTTTAAACGGGAAAAGTTCAGGAGTTAAAGCGATATCCCGCTCCCCATAAGGTCTCTATATATTCAGGGTTTGACGGATCTCTTTCAATCTTCTTGCGGATTTTTTGAACATGAACCGACACAGTCGCCGTATCTCCGAAGTACTCATCTCCCCAGATCGTGGCAAAGATGTGTTCTTTGCTAAAGACAATGTTAGGGTTGGTGGCAAAAAAAACCAAAAGCTCGTATTCTGTCGTTGTCATGGGAATCTCTTTGCCATTAACGAAGACTTTATGAGAGGCCGTGTTGATTTCCAAACCTCGATGATTTATTACCTCCGAGGAGACGGTTTTGCCTTTGAGCCGTTCATACCGGGCAATATGGGATTTAACCCTGGCTACTAATTCGGCTGGACTGAAAGGTTTGGTTAAATAATCATCGGCACCGAAACCCAAGCCTCTTATCTTATCAATGTCTTCATTTTTGGCGGATACAATAATGACCGGGATTTCAAATTTACCACGAATCTCTTTGGTAATTTGATATCCATCCTTACCAGGCAGCATTAAATCAACGATAATAACATCATAGCGACCGGTCAGGGCCATTTTCAGCCCTTGCCCGCCATCTTGGACTATTTCCGCCGCATAACCGTTTAAGAAAAGATAATCACGTTCCAATTCGGCGATATTCAAATCATCTTCAATAATTAGAATTCGTTTCATGGCCTACCTCATTCATAGTCGTTATTACCGGAAATTTTAAAGAAAAACAGCTGCCTTCCCCCTCGGCACTGGAAACCTCTATCGAGCCTCCATGAGCTTGAACAAGTTCTTTGGCAATTGCCAGGCCGAGTCCGGTACTCATTAAATCTTTAGTCCGCTCATTGTCAATTCTATAAAACCGGTTAAAAATATAGGGCAATTTATCACTGGGAATTCCCGGCCCATTGTCTTCAATATCAATAATAATTGCCTCAGCTCGCCGGTTCATTTGGACATTTATGCCAAAACCGGGATTAGAGCCAAATTTAACGGCATTCCCTATGATATTCTTGAAAATTTGATGTACTCTTTTTCTGTCAATATTAAGCTGACAATCTCCTTCCATCTTGTTCCGGTAGTAAAAATTAATTTTCCGTTCTTCAAGTTCAAACTTGAATTCTTCCATCAGATCCTCCATGAAGGCTCTAATTGGAATAGCCTCAAACTTAAACTCCAGCTTTTGCAGATCCAGTTTGGAAAAGATAAACAAATCATCAATTAATTTATCCATATAAATGATATTTTGATAAATCGTTTTCAGATACTTAGTTACTTTCTCCGGGGAATTGACAACGCCATCCAAAATTGCCTCAATATATCCTTGAACAGAGGTGATGGGGGTTTTCAGGTCATGGGAAATATTAGCGATTAAGGTCTTGCGATTTTCCTCATACTCAGACTTCAGCTTCTCGCCGGCTTGCAGCTTTTGGGCCATTTCATTAAAAGAGTCTACCAGTAGCGCCATAAATCCTAAATCGTGCATTCTGTCAGTTTCTATGAACACATCATAGTTCCCTTTGGCAATCTCCTCGACGCCGTTTTTGAGCTTAAGGATAGGCTTAAAGACTCGCTTTTCCACCCTCCAGAGAAAAACAAATTGCAAGACTTCCTTGACAATAATAAATACGGCAAAGAGAACACTGATTGCCTTTAACCCTACCCAGCGAAAAAGAATGTAAAGAATAATCAGATTTACAATGATACTTATGGGGCGAAAAAAGCGCAAAGATTTATGATACCGATTAAATTCCCAGTGCCTGTGATGGAATTCCTGATGCAGAAGCAATTCTCGTTCTTTACTATAGAACTTTCGACGCCGGTAATGCAATTCCTGATACCTCCGCTGAAATATCCGGCGCTTCTTGCGATGAGCCATTTTATGGTTTTCTACATTACGGTACAATCGCCTTAACAGGCTCTCAAGCATGTGGATCACCCAATTTTCTTCCTAGTATTCGTGTTTATTATACTGAGAATAAGGACGCAAAACAATTCAAGGTTTCGCGTCCTCGTTTGGCCTAAAATTTACTCTTAGTTTAACAGTTTCAATTCCGCTTTGAATTTCAGATCGTGGATCTCCTGAGGATCATTTTTTTGTTTGCCTTCAACCGTAAATAAAATCCTCTCTACGTCTTTGGCTTCACGGACCCAGAGCTTAAACTGAACTTCCGGCTCCTGCAAAGTAAAAAATTCTTTCATCAAACCATGATGCTCACGGTGCTCAGGTATGGCGTGGTGATTCATTCTTTCTTGAAAAACCTTTTTCAGGTCATCCGGAATTTCTTTCAAGCTAAGAGACACAAGAACGGATTGGTCCGCTTGTTCTTCAACTTTAATCTGGTTCAGGATATTTAACATGTAAGCCAGCTTTGTTAATTTTCCTTTTAGTCCTGCACATTTCAGATCTTCGTGACCTTCGAGGCTCACCTGCCGATGATGGTGCATATGACCCATGAAGCCGTGCTGCATGTGCTGCATATGATGCCCGTGCCCGTGGCAGCCTTGCTGCGTAAATTCCGTCTGACTGTCATGCTTGACCTTTTTGCCGTTATAGTCCAGCTCTGTGCTGATTTTTAGTTTAGTCTCACCGCTGTCAAGATTCTTTTCAAATTCATTAACAAAGCCGAAAATCTTAGTTTGATCTTTTGTCCCTTCCAGGCTGAGAATCCCTTTTATTGCCTCCTTATCTTTCATTGTATTAATCACATCATACATCAATTTAAGCTTACTCATTAAAATGACCTCCCTTGTTTTTAGCTACAAGATGATTATAGAGGGAGGTCTTAAAGCCTTTTTTAAGCAATTATAAAAATTCCATAAAAAGACCCCAAAAATCCTGGTACTTCTCTTCTATCACTTAGGGTCATAACCTACGACAGTCCAAATACCGGTATCATCCTGACGGACTAAACGCTTCAGATAGACCGTTTTGATGGGGCCCTCCTGAACTTGAACAATTGCCTCTTTTCCAGTGTTTGTGGTCAGCTTAAGGGAAGTATAGGCTAACGGAGGGTTGCCGTTAATGCCGCCGGGAGACATTTTCAAGGCGACAAAGGTAAAAGCGACTTGCGTGGGGTCGAGCTGCCAAGGACTGCTGCCGGCATCGACTTGCTGTTGATTCCTTTTCTCAACTTCCATATCCACCGTTACCTCTTGCGCAGGCGTTGGGCTAATCCCTTGCCCGGCCTGAGGCAGTACAAGCTTATCATTAAGCTGTTTGGCCAAGTCTTCCGCCCGTTTGCCCTGTACCTTAATTTCCAGTCCATCCTGCTGCCAACGCAAACTGTCTGTGAGAACCTCCAGTTGTCCCCCAGGCGCTTGGCCAAGTGACGCAGTCGGTGCTAAAACCAAAGGGGAGCTCGCCAGGGTTTCAGTCACCACCGTATCGCCGCAGTCAAAAACAATCCGGTTTTTATTCGCCATGATCTTTTGGGGAATTTCCTTTGGCACGATCGGTGTCAGACCACTGATTTGAGATGCCTCCGCTATATCCTTGACTTGTTTGTCCTGGTTTTTATCAATAATTTTATACCCTTGCGGCGGATTATAAGAGAAAATCGCGGTTGGAATTTGAGTATTGGGTTCAAAGGAAACAAACGTAAAAGTTGTTTGCACTGCTTTCTGCATTGCCGTTTGCAACTGAATCGGCAATTTCGTTTCTACGTCCACCCAGAGAAAATAAGAGGCCCCTCCCGGCGGTGTAACTTGAATACGAGTTGCGAGACGACCGGCAATCGAATCCTGGCCGACTGCCTTGTGGGGATAGGCCGCAGCTTTTTCTGCCTCTTGACGCAAATCAAAATCATGAGTGTCGAGATATACGGGCAAGAGTACAACCTCTTTAAGGTTAGGCTGCACGGTCCAATGCTGCTCACCGTTATTGACAGTCATTGTTCCCTCTGCGTCGCGAGTGGCATATTTATTCCCCTCCGACCAGATTTCTACGTTTTCATACACCTGCTTGTCGCCCGCCTGATTGCTGCTGATCTTTTCCATAGTCCCGTGATAATTTTGCAGTTGCTGCACAGTTTGTTCCATGGCTAAGACAATATCCTGCTTTCTAAGCGGCCAAGGTGAAACAATCAAGGCTATTGCCAAAAAACAAGCCACTAAAGCCGCCCAAGGTAGAAACCTTCTGCGGGTTTTAGGCAGCTGAGCACCCTCCAAAGGCAGCTTATGATACAAACTCTCTGTAAACATTGGACTAGGTCCCTCTGCCGGCCGCAAACCTCTGACCAAGCGGGCAGTTTCCTGAAGCTCAGCCGTATCCTTATCCTCACTGTAATCAGGCCGTTGTTCCAGGTTTAAAGAATCTATAAAATTATCGAGTTCCAGCTCCGGAGATTTTTTCATCGTTATCCCTCCTTCTCCTCCTTGCGCATTAAACTGCGCAGCTTTTGAATCGCCCTGTACTGTAAACCGCGGACAGAGTCCTCACTGCACCCCAGGCGCATTGCTGTTTCTTTACGGGAATATCCCTCGACAAGGCGCAGTTGCAAAACCTGCCGTTGATCCGGCGGCAAACTATGCAAAAGATCCTGGACAAACGTTTTGGCCATAACATTGTCTTCCGTTGTTTTTAAATCCGTACTTTCCTGATCCAAGGGACTGACTAAGTGAGTTTTCAATTGTCTGAAACGGTCATAGATTAAATTCTGTGCAGTCTCCCTTAAGTAAGGATAGGAAGGCAACGTTGTTTCAGCGCCCCTGCTTTTGAGACAGCGGACATAGGTTTCTTGAACAATATCTTCCGAATCCGGATGATTTTGCAGCCTGCTATAGATAAAACGATAAAGCCGCGGCATAGTCTGCCGGTACCATTCTTCTTGAGCCGAACTCCTTAAACATTCTCCGTCTTCTTCCTTCCTCCTGATTGTGGTCTGTTTCCCCTCTTTTCTCATCTCTTTGCTCACCTCCTCAATAATTTAAACCCCAAAAGCGGTCTAAATGTCACGCAGGCAGATCATGGATATTTTTAATTGCTTCTTACATTTTAACCGTGGATGAAAAAATCTTAACCTTAAGATAGCAAAAAGAAATAGGGATAGATGTTGCAAAAGGTGTAAAAGTCTTTATATTATAGAACAAAAGCCCTGCATAACAGTGGTAAAGTCCACGTCTATACACGGCTTTCATTCTAAAAACTTATAAAATTTGTTTTTGAAACAACCCCTATTTTTAGGCCTAGACGATTCATTCTTATCATTTTAAAGTTATTGGGAATAACTAGATAAGAAGTGAATCTAAGGGGGCAGAATTTATGAAAGCAGTATCTCCACCCAAAAGTATCCTACTCTTAGATCCTGAAGGTTTAGTTCTTGTCTCGTATCGGCCCTTGACCAATAACCTCATCATTACTAAAGTTTATGAGCAAGAAAAGTTTTTACTGAATCCTGATCCTTGCCTTAACACAGATCATCTCGCTCAATATTTTACTTGTCTTGGCTGTTTCAGAGAAACGATCGCCGAGATTTCAACCATGTACACCGGATGGTCCAGACTTAATAAGGCTCAGCCTATCCGACTCATTGGCATTCATAATCAAGATTCCAATTCCCTGTACATTCAATTTTCCCTCGGTGAGCGCTACTTCGTTTATTTCCGTCAGCTTAAGCCCAACCGTGAAACCGTATCTGAAGAACTGTTCGGAAGGAAAGACTGTTTTAGGCTGCGAGCCTTATGCCCTGACGACGAGCAATATCTCATATCGAATTTGAAGTTTATACCAAAGTCTAAAAAAGCCATCAGCTTTTATCCCCAAATTCCTCATGGCCTTACCCTTAAGAGAAAATGCCATTCTTTACCCTCTTCCGGTTAAGTTGCCCAAAGGGACAATGCTTCCGGAGAATTCAATCAGCTCATCTCTTCAAAAAGCCATTCGCTTTCACCGTATTGGATAATATAATGACCGTCCCGCTCGATCAAGTTTTTACATAACTCGCTGTAAGAAGGACGAGACAGTTTAGTATCGCATTGCCAGAAGAGGGAGAGATAAGGAATATTGCCCTTTAAACTAATATTACCCGGAGGCAGGGGGAATTTCCGGCCATCATACAGCTGTATTATAAGCTGGCCGGCCTGTTCGGTCAGCGATTGCGCGAAAAAAGGAGCATCCTCCACATCCACAGGATACCATTGATTCTGCCAATCTATACCATATCTATCCTGGCTATCTTTTTTTAAATGCGAAGCAAATAAATTAATAATTTCTTTCCTGGTCATAAGTATGCCGTCAGCATACCATTGCCCATCCTTATCAATAAAGAGTTCAGGGGCGCGTAAATTATTCAAGGTATTGCCTCCTTACAAGCAAATGTAGACAGTATAGGGACAGGATAATTTTTTCTATCTTCTTTAATGATAATAAAAAGAGGTGAACCTTATGATTTTCAAAGGATTAACTTTCGGCATATATCCTCTCAGCGTTGCCGGCACACCCTTCGGTTTGGCTGTGGGGCCGGAAGATAACTACGAGAAGATTCAAGTGGCGCTCCAAGACCTTCGGGGTACGACTAAAACTTTACTTCCCAGAAATTATCTCATTTATACTAAGGAATGGGAAGCAAAGATGTTATCTAACGCGGATCGTTACCTCGCTGCCAATTTATTAGGAGATTTAACCTTGGGATGCGGAGATTGGACACAACAGCAAGAGCCGGCGATAGAACTTGATAATTGGCTTGATTTCATTCGCCAAATTATTAAGCAATACGGCTCCCATCTGGCTTCCCTGCAAATTACCAACGAACCCAACTTATCGTTTATGGAAGGTTCAAAGCCTTACATACTGCAAGCTCTTGTCGAAGGGGTAATTGCAGCCAAAAGAGAAACCCTGGACCGCAATCTCCCGCTCAAGATTGGCTTTGGTTCGGTCCCTGACAGCCCCATGGCAGTTCCTGATTTTTGGGAAAACCTTGCTAAGACGGGCGGGAAGGCTTTTAGAGATGCCGTCGATTTTGTCGGCCATAATTTCTATGTCGATGTCTTTGAAGAGCAGCCCCTTGACTTAAAAGCAATAACAACTTCCATCGAACATACCCTGCGCACTTTAAGAGATAAAGATCTTAGAACAGCCGGCATACCCGCTTCAGTACCGATAAGAATTGCGGAAAACGGCTGGCCGACCGGAAAGAACCCTGTTGCCAACATCGAAAGGTCTTACGAGCATCAGGCGGAAGTTCTGGAGACGGTTATTCGAACCATTTACACTCTGCGGCTTGAGCTCAATATTTCCCATTACGAGCTATTTGGCCTGCGGGATGCAGATAGTTCTAAAGAAGACCTTTTCCACCAATTTGGGATAATGCGGGATGATTATACGCCGAAACCGGCTTATCAGACATTTAAAAAATTAATATGCGAACTGGGCATCTGAAGAGCTTCATCCTTTGAATCCACCCTATACCACTTACTCTTCCACATCGTTCCCCTGTTTCCTTCCAATATGACAAAATAATCAAACAGCCTAAACAGCCTGGGTTTAAACTGTAACCTCAGGCTATTTAGGCCTTAATTTTCGCTGTCTTCGTGCAAGTCATCAAGCCAGGCAAACGATACCAACGACACCGGGCAAGCAGCCTCATTCTAACTCATGGATAAATAGTCCGCTTCTAAGCTTCGGTTCAAACCAGGTTGACTTTGGCGGCATCAAGCGGCCGGCATCGGACACGTCAAGCAACTCCTCAATAGCTGTTGGATAGAGAGAAAAGGCGATTTTCATATCTTCCTTAACTCTTCTTTCCAGTTCTTTAAGCCCTCTTATACCACCAACGAAGTCAATTCGTTTATCTGTTCTAATATCTTTAATATTTAGAATTGGTGTTAATAAGTGGTTTTGGAGCAAAGAAACGTCAAGCCCTTCTACAGGATCATCCGACCTGATCTCCTTCTTGGCAGTTAATTTATACCATGCTCCTTCCAGGTACATCCCAAACGTGCCTTTTTCCGCCGGTTTATAGGCTTCTTCCCCCACATTCTCGATTAAAAAAAAGTGTGCCGCTTGCTTTAGAAACTCTTCTTTCCGGTAGCCATTTAAATCTTCGACCACACGGTTGTAGTCTAAGATCAGCAACTGATCATGGGGAAACAGCACAGAGAGAAAAAAGTTAAACTCTTCTTTTCCGGAATAATCCGGATTTGCTTTTCTGCGTTTTAAGCCCACCTTTACTGCCGAAGCTGTTCGATGATGGCCATCCGCGATATAAACGCTCCGGATCTTTTTAAACTCCGCATATATTGCCGCGATGTCATTTTCGTTATCAATTTTCCATACGGTATGCTTAACTCCGTCAGAAGCGACAAAGTCATACAATGGGTTTTCCTTTTTTATCCTGCCCACTACTTCATTAATGGCCGCTTGCGCACGATATGCTAAAAATATCGGCCCGGTTTGGGCGTTACAAATATCCACATGATTGAGGCGGTCGATTTCTTTCTCTTCCCGCGTCTTCTCGTGTTTCTTTATGATATTATCCAAATAATCGTCAATCGCCGCACACCCGACCAAACCCGCCTGAGAACGGCCATCCATTGTCAATTCATACACATAATAACAGTCCTTGACTTCTTTCAGAAAAATGCCTTCCCTGATCATTGCCTGAAGGACGTCCCTTGCTTTCTCATATACCCTAGCATCATAGGGGTTGAAGTCTTTGTCAAATTGCGTCTCAGCCCGATCTATTTTTAAAAATGAGAACGGCTCCTTTAGGACTTCGGCCAGAGCTTCTTCGCGGTTATACACATCATAAGGAAGTGCGGCTACTTTGCCGGCAATATCTTCTCGCGGTCTTACAGCTTTAAATGGTTTTATCGTAGCCAAAGATACTTTTCCTCCATTCCCATAAACTTTATTATTAAGTCAAAGCTTAGACAGGATTCGCAGGGATCAATATTCTTGCATTCCCTCAAGCTTAAATCATTTTATAACCCTTATTCTTAGCACTCCGTCGATTTCGGCAATTCTCTTGATGATGTCAGGGGTTGAAGGCGGTTCGATATCAAGCATGGTATAGGCCCACTGTCCCTTGCTCCTATTCATCATGTCCGAAATATTAATGTTTTCCTGGGCAAAAGCTGATGTGAATTGGCTAAGCATGTTGGGCACATTGCGGTGGTGAATAGCGATGCGCTCCGCTTGAGTACACACCCCCATGTCGCAATTGGGATAGTTTACCGAATTCTGGATATTTCCATTTTCCAGATAGTCCATCAATTGCTCAACTGCCATAATGGCACAGTTATCTTCTGATTCATTCGTCGAAGCCCCTAAGTGCGGAATTGCAATGACTCCTTCAAGTCCCACTACTTTAGGATTGGGAAAATCCGTCACATATTTGCCGACCTTTCCGGACTGTAAGGCTTCAATCAAGTCGTCATCATTCACTAAAGTATCTCTGGAGAAGTTGAGGAGTTTAACTCCATCCTTCATAAGAGCGAAGGTTTCTTTACTGAACATACCTTTCGTCGAATCTGTTAACGGCGCGTGAACCGTAATAAAATCACATTCCCGGTAAATCTCTTCCAATGATTTGCTCGGTTTAATGTATTTCGAAAGCTTCCAGGCAGTGCCCACGGAAATAAACGGGTCATATCCGTAGACTTCCATCTCCAGCTTGATAGCCGCGTTGGCAACCAAAACTCCAACAGCTCCAAGTCCGATTATACCAAGCTTCTTCCCCTTAATTTCCGTTCCAACAAACTTAGCTTTATTTTTTTCAACGAGTTTGGTGACATCCGGGTCCTCCTTAACTGAACTTACCCAGTTCACTCCCCCGATAATGTCGCGGGAAGCCAGGATCAACCCGGCGATCAAAATCTCTTTGACCCCATTGGCATTGGCACCCGGCGTATTGAAAACGACAACTCCTTTTTCAGCACATTTATCAAGAGGGATGTTATTAACTCCGGCCCCCGCTCTGGCAATAGCCTTTAAAGAGCCCGGCAGCTCTAATTCATGAACACTTGCACTTCTGACAAGGGCCGCATCGGCATCAGTGAAATTTTCAACCAACTCGTAATTGTCCGTGAATAAATCCAATCCCACATTGGCTATGGGGTTTAAACGATTGATCTTAAACATTGCTTCATCTACTCCTTAATCGTGTTTTTTTATTTGTTTTCTGCCTCGAATTTTTTCATGAATTCAACTAAAGTTTTAACACCTTCGCTTGGCATGGCGTTATAAATACTGGCTCTCATTCCCCCTACAGTTCTATGCCCTTTCAAATTTTCCAAGCCAAGCACTTTGGCCTCTTTGACAAACTTGGCATCAAGTTCTTCGGAACCCGTGACAAAGGGTACATTCATTAAGGAACGATCTTTCTTAACAACTGTTCCTCTGAACAGCTTGCTTGAATCAAGGTAATCATATAAAATCGCGGCCTTCTCCTCATTTCTTTTCTTCATGGCCTCAAGGCCGCCTAACTTCTGAACCCACTTGAATACTTTGCCGCAAATATAAATGCCATAAGCCGGAGGGGTATTATACAGTGATTTATTGTCGGCATGGGTTTTATATTTTAACATTGTCGGCGTGCCGGGCAAGACATCGTCGCTTATTAAGTCTTCTCGAATAATGACAACAACCACGCCTGCCGGACCGATATTTTTCTGAGCACCGGCAAAAATGAGACCGTATTTCCTTACATCTACCGGTTCGGAAAGGATATCCGATGACATATCCGCCACTAAGATTTTGTCACCTGTTTCCGGCAATTCATTGAATTTTGTCCCATAGATTGTATTGTTGTGGCAGATATACACATAATCGGCCTCATCAGAAATCTTCAAATCTTTCAGGTCGGGTATATAGCAAAACGTCTTGTCTTCAGAAGAGGCGATAACATTGATTTTGCCATAAATCTTGCCTTCAGCGATGGCCTTTTTAGCCCATTGTCCGGTATTAATGTGATCTGCTGCTTTATTTTTCATCAGGTTCATAGGAACCATGGCGAACTGTTGAGACGCCCCGCCTTGCAGAAACAGTACTTTGTAATTATCCGGTATGCTCATCAAATCTCTCAGTGTTTTTTCAGCCTCGTCAATTATTTCCTCAAAAGCTTTTGAACGATGGCTCATCTCCATAACGGACATACCCGTACCGTTATAATCCAACATCTCCTCTGCCGCTTCTTTTAATACCTCTTCCGGCAGTACAGCCGGACCTGCCGAAAAATTGTATACTCTTGCCATAAAAAATCCTCCTTTTATTTTGGAAATTCCCAGAACATCTCCCGTTTTGCCTTTTACACAACTCACCTTTTTCTTTGTTTTTACTTTATTGTCTTAATATGGATTCACTTGAGAAAAACAAAACCCGCCCATAATTGGGGCGGGAATTCCGCGGTGCCACCCAAAAGTTCCAGCCGGTTAAAGACAGATGAAAACGCTTAAAAACAAACAAACCCCTCGTCCCAGTAGGGACGAGAGGTTATTCCCGCGTTGCCACCCATGTTGCCAAAAACGGCCAACTTATGTCCGCGTTACCGGGCGGAACCCGTCACAATTCATCATTGGCCACTCCAGGATGGAATCCTTTGGCTTGGTAGACTGACTTGCACCAACCGCCAGCTCTCTAAGCAACCTGAGCCCAGAACTTCCCTTCATTGTGTTCAAGCGTATTTCAAAGGTTTTATTGAAGTTGATTTTAAACCATTAAGGCTGATGTGTCAATAACTTTTCTATATTAATCGGACTAATTATAGGGTCGTTATAGATTACAGAAGACCAATACCATGGCCCCTTGCTGCAAGCAGGTTTTATCGGCGCTATGTTCCGAATGAACTCTTTCAAGCAAACATCGCGTTCTACAACTTTTCCGCATAGACCATTCTTTCAATTGGTGTTGAGGCAAGGGTCCGACCGGTAGGTTTTACATAGTTCTCGGCCATTTCGTCATAACCCATGTCTTCGATTACCCGCCAACCGTACTCTTTGAGAAAACCCGGCCACGCTTCCGGCTCCATGCCAAAAATCCAAATCTTCTTTTCCACAAACCTTTGGTAACTTTTCTCCCAACTATACATAGCCCGACCATCAAGAAATTCCTTGAGCACATATGTGAAAGCTAGGCGGCTGCCAGAAGCGGCTTTAGCCAAGAAATCAAAGGTTGTTCTAATACCTTTTTCAGTCAAATATTGACTGACAGCTTCCCATACAAAAAATGTCCGCTTGGTTGTAGAATAACCATGTGTTTCCAGAACAGAAGCCAAATCTTCATGGTCGAAATCTATGGCAACTAGTTTGACATGGGCAGGAATTTTCCCGAAGACCTTAAGAAGCCGGACCTGTTTGGAGCCGATATTTTCAGGTTGATCAAGCTCCCAAACAGGCGTGTTGGAAAGAGAGGGGAACCGGTATGCCCGGGTGTCAAATCCTGCACCTAAATTCACTACCGCGTCAATCTGATTGAGCGAATCAAGCAGTTTCTCATCAATATAGCGTTTTCTGCACATCATACCACTCCAGAGACCGGGAGAGTCCTTTTCGGTTACTCGAACCATCCACGCCCTGAGCAACTCAAGACGCATGAACCATAAAAAAGCTCTCCCGGTCGGCAATATCTGGCAGGCCAAGTCATCCTCGACAATACGTTCCTCTTTCGGAAAGTATTGTTCAATTGCTATTAGAGCTGTTGGACCCGCTCCTGTTTTTGCCGCCTCTTTCGCCATAACATTCATTCCCCTCTATTTTAGGCTCAAACCAATCAGTCAAGCATAGTTTAATCAGTACTATTCAGTAACAAAGTCTTGCAATAGTTTCCTTACAGTCATCTCGGATAGTTTCCCATCAATAACGATCTCCCTTCCGGCTTCTTGTAAATTCAAAAGATAATCAGCTATGGCAGATTGTAATTCATCCGGAGGAGATGTCAAGAATTTTCCACTTGTGGCATAAATCTCTCCAATTAATTCCATATTCATTTTCTGTGCAACTCTTTTAGCCCAAAGTGAGATCACCTGAAATTCATCTCGATCAGGAAATCCGCAATTCGATATCATCATTAACTTTGGGGGTTGTGCTTGTCTTTGGGCTTGCTTTGATTCCTGGATATTCTTTTTACTATCATTTTGAGAATGAGGACTTCCTATCATTGTCATTCTGTCCATGAAAACCTTTAACATACCTGAAATATTTCCAAAATATACAGGAGTAGCGAAAACAATTATATTGGCATCTCCTAAATGTGAAAGAACTCCCAGCATATCATCATCGGTCACACACTGGCAGGGGCCTTTTACCCAGCATACATGACATCCCTTGCAGTGTTTTATTTCCTTTTCCGCTAAAAAAATATTTATGGTTTCCGCCCCCGCTTCCTGTGCTCCTTTCAAAAAGGCCTCAACCATTACATTTGTATTACTTTTTTTACCTTTCGGACTACCATTTATCACTGCAATTTTCATACAATTCATTTCCTCACTTCTTATATTTAAGCAATTATATAGACTTTTTGTATTTAAGTTGACATATAATTAGACATTATAAGATATTGTCTACATTTTATCAACTCGGTATTGCTATGTAACTATTGGTAAATCACCAGATACTCATTAACTTATTCGTCCTGCTACAACTTATACACCCCCATTTTGGTGATAAGATTCAAACTATCACAATCATTAAATATTAAAATTCATAATTCTTTAGTCATAAATACATTATTCGGGTCGTCAATATAATCCGCAAAGGGCTCACAATTTCGGAACCCAAAACTTGTATATAATTTTCTAGCCGGTTCAAAAGCAGCCATTGAACCTGTTTCCAAACTTAACCTCTGATAACCTCGCAATTTGGCCTCTTCAATTATGTGTTGAAGAATTTGCCTGGCAACACCCTTTCTGCGGTGCGACGAAGCCGTTCGCATGGATTTGATTTCTCCATGCTGTCTTCCCAATTCTTTAAGCGCCCCACAGCCAAGCAATTGATCACCCTCCCAGGCGCTCCAAAAGGTAATTTCAGGTTGCCGTAATGACTCAAGACCAAGGGCATGCATACTCTCCGGCGGAGACTGAAAAGCCATACTCTGAAGATGCTCGCTTATCAATTGCGCTATTTCAGGTCCAGTTAAATCATCTATTTTAATATCCATAAAAATCTCTCCAAACTTTATAACTTCCTACTAATTCAGCTTGAGGTATTCATTATTGATATATGATAAATAGCATCATTAACATAAACACAATTAATTTTAAATATTATAGGCCATTGACGTTCTCCCTGCAAAGCTTTTAACGTCTTGATGGAGTTTTTTTAGAAACTGTTATTTTAAAAGCCTTTTTTAAAATGCCGGATTTCCGGCAGGCTTTGGAAGGCTGCCCCGGCTACAAAGTATAAAGAAGACTTGCTTCAGGTGGAATTTTAACTCCAGCTGAAGCTTAGTCGCACTTATCCAGGGACTTAGCCGCTCTTAACTCACCGCTTGCCGAAGCGGGAGTCCTAGAGCGGCTTAGCCAGTGGATAAAAAGGTCTCCCGGGCAACAGCATTCTCAGCTAATTTTAAGGAGGGGGTTATATAATTGATTCGTCTTAAATTGACTTTTATACAGCTTTCTAAAAGAATTCGAAAGCTGGCAAATTGTGACGAGGAGCGATAACTAATGAGCAATCACGCGATCATCCGACCTGTTATTTTAACTGCTCTTACCGAAATTTGTGGGACAGATCAGGTTGCCAACAACCCCAACCAGGATCTTTTGGCTAATGGACTCTTAGATTC
>NZ_JAVHUW010000009.1 GCF_030954495.1 Candidatus Desulfosporosinus nitrosoreducens
GCACGTGGGCTTATTAAGCTGAATTACTTCCTGTCGCTCTCCACGCGAGAGCGTGGATTGAAATTTTTCGAAGCCTTCTCGGCCATCATTGTCAAACGTCGTCGCTCTCCACGCGAGAGCGTGGATTGAAATCGAACTGGATTCGTAAAAATATTAACTAATGTGGGTCGCTCTCCACGCGAGAGCGTGTATTGAAATCTTGTACCGCTATTGCCGTTGCGCCTGTAGCTTTAGTCGCTCTCCACGCGAGAGCGTGGATTGAAATAACTCCAAGTTCAAAATCCTCTGATTCAATGCAGTCGCTCTCCACGCGAGAGCGTGGATTGAAATGGTTATCAATAGCGCGAACGAATCCATAAAGCATGTCGCTCTCCACGCGAGAGCGTGGATAGAAATTTTAGGTTGTATTTTTTAATTTCTGCTTCTGTTTGTCGCTCTCTACGCGAGAGCGTAGATTGAAGGCCTATTTTACAACCCGACAAATTATTGTTACAATGAGAAAGTAATTTTTAAGGGAGTGATTAACTGTTTATGAGCATCCAATTCATTCGCTTAAGGTAATGTAAGGTACAGATTACGTAGGCTCATCTTCCTATTGAGGTGGGTTTATTTAGCTGTACCTTTTTCATTCACCTATTTCGAATGGATGGGGTGCTTTTTAATGTCCAAAAATAAATTAAGCCAAACATGCAAAATGTTTGACAATTCCCGTGATATTGAATATGAGACCATTTTCCAATGCCCATTATGTTCCAGTCCCATGAAAATAGTGGACTGCAAAAGTTTAATATGCGCCAGGAATCATTGCTTTGATATCGCCAAACAGGGATATGTAAATTTACTATCCCATTCCGTCAAAACCAAATATACTAATCCAATGTTCAAAGCTCGAAAAACTCTTTGCCGGAGTGGATTTTTTGAACCACTGCAAGAAAAAATCAGTCAATTAATCTTGGCAGAACTAACAGGAAAAAGTGAAGCGATAAAAGTTGTCGATGCCGGTTGCGGTGAGGGATCTCATCTATCCAGCATACATCAAAAAATAGGTAAAAAAACTCATGGTTTTTTAGGAGTAGGTATTGACATCACTAAAGAAGGTATTCAACTTGCTGCAAAGGATTACCCCCATAATATTTGGTGCGTTGCAGATCTGGCGAAGTCTCCGTTTGCCGGTAAACAATTTGATATCCTTCTTAATATCTTATCACCGTCCAATTATTTAGAATTCCAAAGAATACTTGCCGACGATGGGAAAATTATTAAAGTAATTCCTGACAGCGGATATCTTAAAGAGCTAAGAGAAATTTTTCAGCTAAATACAACTAAACCGGCTTATACAAACGATAATACTGTAGAGCTGTTCCGCCGTAGTGTTAACCTCCTGGACATTCAAAGTGTACGGTATACCTTAGCTTTAGACAGCACCCTTATGGAACATCTGGTTACTATGACTCCCTTATCCTGGTACGCAACGGAAACCAGTTTACAAAGGACGCGGGAAATAAATGCTTTGCACGTAACTATTGATTTAACAATCTTAATCGGAGGGAAAAAACATTGCCTGTCATAAAACATTAACCGTAAGTTTTTAGCGATTAGAAATTTGGCATCCTTTTACTTTGCTGAATGAAACGCTGACCTGGGTTGAGGTAACCCGCAGGGCGGAGGCCATTGTTGGAAAAGGCTGTCGCAAAAGCTACTACAAGGCGGCCGTACCGATAACAGCTTTAAGGGATACCTTGGAGTCGAATGGCAAGCTGAACGGGCGAAAGGCCTTGATTGATTATTATCAAAAACTGTATCCTCGAAAACGTGTCTTTAAAGTGGAGTTTGACAAGTTTTTGTGAGTTGCGCTTTTTCTGGTGTTAAAAACGGACAAGGGGTTCGAACTTATGTGGTTCAAACCCTTTGTCCTGAATCTCTATCGCCGAGTCTGTAAACGTTTATGATTTTGGGGCAGACCCTTTTGATGGATAGGTCCCACACTCTTGAAGGAGGCCGCCAAACAACATAAACATTGTTGTTTACGCGATTAGTAAACCTCCTTGGATTCTTTGTTATTTAATTTTTTAAAGATATATAAAATATGGAAAAGTTAGCGTTATAATATAATCATGTGAAGGAAAAAGCTTATGTTTTTTGTGCATTGATACTGCCTCATTCAATTTTATTGCCTTGAGCACAGCGAAAGGGATGACACTTAAAATGAAAAAAATAGTTACCGTTATCGTAACCATATTATTAACTTGTTTATTTGCTTTTTCAGGGTTGCAGAATGAAAACCGAGTCGCGTATGCGGATGCGCCTAACGCACAATGGGTTAAGTCTGTTGGCGGTAGTAATAAAGACTGCTTTAATTCCGTTATACAAACTAAAGACGGAGATTATGTTGCAGTGGGTTATTCGTACTCCCCTAACATATCCCAATCCTTCCATGGCTGTGACGATGCTATAATAGCAAAATTTGATCCCGATGGAAAACAAGAGTGGTTGAAAAACTTTGGCGGAACCGACGAAGATGTCTTTACGTCCGTTCAGGAAACAAAATCCGGTGACTATATTGTAGTCGGATATTCGGATTCGAAGAATGGCGACCTCCTCAATGGCGACTTTACAACGCTCAACAAGGGCGGTACCGATGGTATTATTGCAGAAATCAGTTCCGAAGGAAAGTTACAATGGATACAGTCAACTGGTGGAGGCGGTAGGGATGAATTTGATACCCTTCAAACGACAAATGATCAAGGATATATCGTAACAGGGTTTACTAATTCAACGAACGGTGATATGGAGGGTAATAAGTGTAGTTATAACGTTCCTATATTGGTTAAATTTAATTCTATTGGCATGAAAAAGTGGATTCGTATTATCGATTCCCCCAAGGAGCATTATCAAGCCCTACAGCAAATGACAGATGACAGTTATATTGCTGCAGGGTACCTTTCAGGGGTGGATTTAAACAACACCTATAGTCCCAAAGGGTATATGGCGATCTTAAGGAAGTTCAATTCCTCCGGTTATCCTCAATGGGTTAAATCAATTGGTGGCAGTTCTTACGATGAATTTTACTCGGTACAACCAACAAGTGCTAAGGGTTATATTGCAGTAGGTGAGACAAGCTCAAATGACGGAGACTTCGCTGGAAAGAATCATGGTCAACACGATGGGGTAATTGTAAAATTCGATGCTCTGGGTAATACCCAATGGACAAAGACATGGGGAGGCAGTGCAAATGATGGCTTTTATTCAGTTCAGCCTACGCAGGACGATGGGTTTATCATTGCAGGTTATACGGAATCCAGCGATGGCGATTTGTTAAATAGCAAAGATTCAGATGATGACGATGCTATAATTGTCAAATTCGATTCTAATGGTAATCAACAGTGGCTTAAAACCCTAGATGGTAAAGGTTCTGATAAATTTGATTCAGCAATACAAACCAAGGATCAAGGTTATGTCGCTGTAGGAATGTCAAATTCTAAGACGAACTCCAGCAGTGGAAATTATGCTGCAATAATCGCTAAATTCAATTAGAAAGCAAAGAAAATTTGATTAATTTTTACTGCAATTTGCGAAAAAAGTATATAAAGGCCATTCAAATTTGTCACTGGTGACGAATTTGAATGGCCTTTATTGTGAGGGGGAGGCAAGCAGTTTTGCCAATTATGAATAAGCTTCTACCCGAAAAAAATCAGATTCCTCCCAAGATATTGTCAAGCGAACTGTCAAATGCTAAGCTTTATTTGTTCGAGTAATCTAACTCTATATCCTGACAATGAACTGGAGGAAAGACACATGCCGGCATCTGGGCCAATGAAACCAGGCAAGAGGCGCCCGCTTGCTAGCACAGGCTAGAAGAAGGAGAAGGGTCTGACCTTGCAGTCCCCATTTAAAACTAAAGGAGGCTCGTGATGGAAAAACCAAATCAGATCAAAGCCTATAAAAAGCGGGGAAGGCTGTCGGCTTTCTTTACGGCGGTCAGTGTTGTGTCCGGGATTCTGGCTATTTTCTTAGTTGTTTACATGATAAGCCTGTTGTGGGGCGGGACAACACTGAAAATGCTGATTTTGCTTGGCACGGCCGTCTGCCTTTGCCAGCTCGCCAAAGCTGTTTTTTACGCGCTGGCTTTAGGGCAGGCCCACGACGATGCTTACTCATCTTTGCTGGCAATACGCCTCGCTATGATCGAGCACCTGAAAAAGCTGCCCTTTGCTTTCTTTCAAACAAGAAAAGTCGGGGACCTGGCCAAGATCATTGACCGCGATGTGGAACGGATCGAAATTTACCTGGCCCACACTCTTCCCGATGTGGTCATTACCAATATCGTTTGCCTGGCTGTTGTGGTAATTGTGACCTTGTTGGACTGGCGTTTGGGAATTGCGCTCATCTCAACCGTCCCCTTGGTCTTCCTCCTGATGCCGGTTTTCAACAAGCTCTGGTCCAAATCCGTGGGGAATTACCAGCAAAGCATCCAACGAGTTTCCGAAAACGTGCTGGAATACATTGGGGCGATTGCCGCTGTCAAAGCCTTCAGCAGCGGGGAAAAGAAGACGGAGCAAGTCCTGCAAAGCATGTACGATTATATCGCCAGCGCCAAGCAAGCCATTTACGCACAGTCCGTTCCCATGAGTTTTATTATCTTATTAATGGAGGGCGGCATCGTCGCAGTGGCCATTGTCGGCTCCCTTATTTTAAGCAGCCGGCCTATTACCGCCTGGAGCATCATCGTCTATATTCTGTCCATCATCCTTGCCGGACAGTTCTCCAAGAATTTCTCCAAGTCTATGACCCTGCAATACAATAAAATTGTCTTTAAGAACACCATGGCAGCGGTGGACTCCGTGCTCAATGTTCCGCCGGAGCCGGAAAAAGAAAAGCGCGGCAGTCCAAGGGCGGGGGACATCGAATTCCAAGAGGTCACCTTTAGCTACAAAGGAAAGGAAGCGGCCTTAAAAAATGTCAGCGTCACCTTTAAAGAAAACTCTGTCACGGCTATCGTTGGTCCTTCCGGAGCCGGCAAGAGCACTCTGGCCAACCTGATCATGAACTTCTGGCAGCCTGAGAGCGGAACCATCCTCATCGGCGGGCAAACAGTCCAGGATTTGCACGAACAAGACCTGTGCGCTTTAATTTCCATTGTCCAGCAGGATGTCTTCTTATTTAACAGCACTCTGGAAGAAAATATCCGCCTGGGCCAAAAGAAGGCCGGCCGGGAGGAAATCATTCGCGCCGCCCAAAAAGCGAGGATAGACGACATCATCAAGGGTTTTCCACAAGGCTACCAGACCCTGGCCGGAGAAGCCGGAGCCAAACTGTCCGGCGGAGAGAAACAGCGGATTTCTTTAGCCCGCATGATTCTGAAAGACTCGCCCATTGTGATCTTGGATGAAGCAACGGCGGCCCTTGACCCCTATAATGAAGCCTTGATTCAGCAAGCCATCAGCAACCTGTGTGTCAATAAGACCTTAATCATCATCGCGCACCACCTGAACACCATCCAGTCAGCCGACCAGATCCTGGTGCTGCAGGACGGTGAAATCATCGCCCGGGGAAAGCATCCCGAGCTGCTGGAAACCTGCGGGCTGTATCAGGCGATGGTGGAGGCGGAGCGGCAGGCTGAGCATTGGCAGATAAAGGAGGCTGCGGGTTGATGATGAAAGAACTGTTTTCCCATATCAGTACAAAGGGTAAGCTCATGCTGGCGACGGCCATCCTGGCCAACACCATAAGTTCCCTCCTCTTTGCGGGCATTATGCTGACGGTCTTCCGCATGCTGACGGCGATAACCGGGGGGCAAAAAGACCTGACAGGATATTGGCGGCTGATGCTGACCATGCTGGCTGTAAAATTTATAGCCAACATCATTGTCAACGGCACCACGCACTTCGCCGGTTTTGAAATGGAAGTGAATTTAAAGGAAAAAATCATCCGCAGGCTGAAGCAGTTCTCCTTAGGTTTTTACACGCAGGAGCGCCTCGGTGAAATCAGCACCATCGTCCAAAATGATGTGGATAATCTGGAGGGCGCCGTGGCCCATATCGGCTCCAAAGCAGTAAGCGATATCCTGACAGCCCTGGTGATTGGCATTGCCCTTTGGCTGCTCGACTGGAAAATGGGTCTGGTCATGGTTTCCCTGCTGCCCCTGGCCCTGGGCATACAAGCAGCCGGTCTGAAAAAGTCCCTGATTTTAAAAGAAAAGAATAAGCGCAATCTGGCGGACATGGTCAGCCGCTTTGTCGAGTATACCAAAGGCATCCCCCTGCTCAAAGCCTTTCCGGAAAATGAGTTTTTTCAAAAGCAGTTAAAAGAAAGCGCGCGGCGTTTTGAGGAAAGCAGCAAGGCGGAGGCCAAAGCCGGAGCCTGGGATTCCGCCCAATACTTTATTCCCTTGGAACTTTGCTTTGCCTTGCTGGCCTTGCTCGGCGGGCTTCTGACCTGGTATAAACTGCTTGACCTGGACAACTATGTCTACTTTATCGTTTTCAGCCAGGAATTTTACCGGCCCTTCGCCAATCTGGAAAGCTACCGCCTGAGCTATACCGGCAGCAAAGACAGCTATGAGAGAATTGCCAGGCTGCTGGACGTTCCTATCCTGACCAAGCCGGCAGTTGCGAAATCCGCCGCCCGTTTTGATATCCATTTTGAGCATGTAGGTTTTCAGTATGAAGAAAAAGGCTTTGCCTTGCAAGACGCCGATTTCGTTTTGGAGCAAGGAAGCCTCACAGCTCTGGTGGGGCCCTCTGGCTCGGGCAAAACGACTATCACCAATCTGCTTCTGCGCTTTTGGGATTGTCAGTCCGGCAAAATTGAAATCGGCGGCGTGGATATCCGGGACATGGATTATGACGAGCTCCTTGCCCAAATCAGCATTGTCATGCAAAACGTTATCTTATTTGCCGACACCGTTTATGAAAACATCAAAATGGGCAACAGCCGGGCTACGAGAGAGCAGGTGATTGAGGCGGCGCAAAAGGCTATGATCCATGAGACGATTATGAGCCTGCCGGAGGGCTACGACACTCTGCTGGGCGAAAACGGCGCGGGACTTTCCGGCGGGCAAAAGCAGAGGCTGGCCATTGCCCGCGCCCTCTTAAAAGACAGCCCCATTGTACTGCTGGACGAGGCCACCAGTAATGTGGACCCCCTCAATGAGGTTTACATCCAAAAAGCCATCAGCAATCTGGCCCTGGGCCGGACAGTGCTGGTCATCGCCCACCATTTGCAGACGATCCAGTCCGCGGACCGGATTCTGGTTTTTCAGGCAGGTCAACTTCTTGAGGCCGGCCGGCACTCCGAGCTGATCGACAAGGGCGGTCTCTACTATAAGCTATGGACTGCTCAGCAGCAGGCTAAAACCTGGGGAATCGGCAGCCGGTCCGCCTAATAAGTGCGGGTAGTTTGCCCAAAACAAACGCTGGAGCGCAATGTTTGTTCCAGCGTTTGTTTTAAAAGGTGTTGTTTTTTAAAGAATTTCTCAGAAAGTCATGCATGGCGGCAACGGAGGTATTGCTGATCACATGCTCGATGGCACAGGCGTCCGTATTGGCCGTAGCGAAGTCAATTTGCAAAATATCCGTCAGGAACCTTTGAATGATATGGTGCTTTTCCGAAATGACAGCCGCTATTTCCAAGCCAGCCTCCGTCAGGTAGATCTGTTGGTATTTCTCGTTGGTAAGCAAGCCTTTTTGGGCGAGGATGGACATGGCTGTGTTGGCTGTGGACTTCGTGACGTCCAGCCGCGCGGCAATATCCGTTAGCCGGGCGCTTCCGCCTTCCCGCGCTAACTCATAGACGGCTTCAAGGTAATTTTCCATGGTAAAGGTAAGCCTATCCATAGCGTTCAATTCTCCTCTGTTTTTATTGGCTGGGCAAGAGTCCTCTTCTTAAAGAACCCTGTTTTTAAGGAAAGAGATTTTAAGGAAAGAGGTTTTAAGAAAAGAGGTTTTAAGAAAAGGGATTTCAAGGAAGGAGGTTTAAGGAAAGAGGCCTTATTAAGCCTCTCGTTAACGGCTGTTCTTCAGACTGCGGTATTCCCGGGGAGTGATGCCGTAGGTCTGCTTAAAGAGTTCTGCAAACCGGCTGGGGTTTTTGCAGCCTACACTTTGGGCGATGGAATAGATGGGTTCAGCGCTGCTGTCGATCTTGTGCAAGGCCTCTTTCATGCGCGCTTGCAGGACATAGCCGTGAATTGTGCTGCCAAAGGCCCGCTGAAAATCATTTTGCAGCTTAGCGGCACTTGTATTGGTCCAAGAGGCCAAGTCGGAAATTTTAGGCGAAGCTGAAAGCCCCTTGTCGATGATGGCTTTCGCTTTGTTGACGGCTCTTAAATCGTCCTCTGTCAAGGGGTGTTTATTGGCCGGCGGCGCCGCAAGGGCTGCCTGGGTTTGGGCTGTAATCAGGTAGAGGATTTCCATGATTTTGCCTTCATAGTACAATTCCGAGGAAACCTCGGCTTCCATGCTGTGCTTGATTTGTTGGAGAACGAGCTGTAATTCGGGGTTAAAGTAGCTTTTATAGTTCATTTGGCTCAGGTCATGGACATTTAAGTAATTGCCGGGAAACCTTTCTCGTAAATAGTGCAGGTAAAACTCTTCATAAATCATAATCCGGATTCCCTGCACAGGAGTATGGGGTAAGAAGACGAGTTTGCCGGGATGCTTTTGATTAATGTAAGTGCTGATGCCTGCCTCCAGCGGGAATTTCCCGACGTCATACTCCCAGCTTTCCGCTTTGATGGATTCAAAGTAGAGAATCTCCATAAACTGATCGGCTGAGGTATAATTCTTGCACGTGCTGGAGCGGAAAGCATAGTTCATAAGGGAAATTAAGAACTTATTCGCAAAGGAAAGCTGCTTCATCCGGCCTGTAGCCAACTCTTGATCCGCTTCAAAGAAAGCAAAGGCCCCCTTGATTTTGGTTTGCCGGAAGCAAAGCTCCAGCGGCTGTTCCGGAGAAGGGCCGGGTTTTATTGATGATTGTAGGTTCATTATATTCACCTGCCAATTTCCTATAAAGTTCCTATAAAGTGATGTGCGGAAAAATAGAATGCTTATATTGGCATTGCTCTGAACAAGGGGTAAAGGCCAAGAAGTTTGAGTGATCTAACATTAATAGTTTAACAAGAATTGGCTTGCAGCTCAAGTTTTTTGTTTTGCCGCTTTTAGCAGCAATTAATTTTGGCAATACCGGCGTTGGGCTGCGAACAGGCTTGGCTAACCCATACCCGCCTATTGACGGAGGCATGATGTCCGGATATACTCCAAATATATCCATATAACTTGCTGAAGGGGAGTGATCATAGTGAAATTCGACGGATTAAAGGAGCAAATGAGCGGACAATTAAAGTCGAAAGAGCTGTTTGAGCAGGCCAAAAGCGCTGCTTACGAGTATCTGGACAGTCTGCCCGCCAAAACTATAGTGCCCTCGGACCAGGCCATTGCGGCCTTGGATGTCTTTCAGGAACCAATGCCCGCTGAGCCTTCTGCTCCCCGCGAGATACTTGAGCTGCTCAGCCGCTTCGGCTCGGAGGCCACGGTTGCGCAGAGCGGCGGAAAATACTTCGGTTTTGTCTGTGGGGGATATTATCCGGTTTCCGCCGCGGCGAAATGGATTGCTGATCTTTGGGATCAAAACGGTGCGCTTTTCGTCATGTCTCCCATTACCTCAAAGTTGGAAGAAGTATGTGAACAGTGGCTTGTCGATTTACTGGGCTTACCCTCCGGGACCGCCGCAGGCTTTGTCAGCGGCTCTTCCCTGGCCATCCTCTGTGCTCTGGCGGCGGCCCGCAATGAGCTGCTGCTGAAACAGGGCTGGGATGTAAATCAAGACGGGCTTTTTGGAGCGCCCCCGCTGCGTGTCGTGGTGGGAGAGCAGGCCCATTCCACGGTTTTCAAGGCTTTGTCCCTGCTGGGTCTGGGCCGGAGCAGAGTGGAGCTGGTTCCCGCTGATGATCAGGGACGGATGATAGCGGAGAAGCTGCCGCCCTTGGACAGCAGCACCCTTCTGATTGCCCAGGCCGGAAATGTGAATAGCGGTGCCTTCGATCCGCTGGAAGCCTTATGCGGGGCTGCCAAGGAAGCCGGTGCCTGGATTCATGTTGACGGAGCCTTTGGCCTTTGGGCCGCAGCCTCCCCCCATAAATATCCTCTACTCAAAGGATTTGAAAAGGCGGACTCCTGGTCGGTTGACGCGCACAAGACTCTTAACGCTCCTTATGACTGTGGTATTGTTTTGTGCCGAAAGCGTTCCGCCCTTGTCAACGCCATGCGGGCCTCCGCTTCCTATATCCAGTACAGCCCCCACAGGGACGGGATGATGTACACGCCGGAAATGTCCAGGCGCTCAAGAAGCATCGAATTATGGGCGACCTTGAAGTGTTTGGGCAAAAAGGGAGTCGGGGCCCTGGTGGACGAACTATGTGAAAATGCCGGATATTTCGCCGAGAGATTAGCTGCCAAGGGCTTTAGCGTGGTCAATGATGTAGTCTTTAATCAGGTTCTGGTAAAATGTGAAACCGCTGAATTGACAAATGCCACCTTAAGAAATATTCAAGCCAGCGGCAACTGCTGGTGCGGCGGCGCGCAATGGCAGGGCGAGCCGGTGATCAGAATAAGTGTCTGTTCATGGCAGACATCCCGCCAGGATCTTGACGAGTGTGTCGAAACTTTTGTCAAGTCCAGGTCTGTCTGAAAGCCGTCGCCTTTTAACACGATTTAACCGTAGAAAAACCCCCGTTGACAATCTTTGGCATCGCTAATATAATGAAGACGGTATCCTACCTTAAATAAAATTCCCTGGCGAAAGGAGTTGTCGTTAATGTCTGTAAAAAATGCCGAGGTGGTTTTTATCTAACTGAATATTGGCACGGGTACACGGTAATGCCTTAGAACAAGGCTTTGTTTGTGTTACCTGGGCAGCTTCTTTCGAGCAACCTGAATCGTGGATATAAAGTAATTTATTGGCACGCCTTGGTAGCGTGTTTTTTTATTGCTTTCATAATTAAGGGGATAAAGAAGACTTGATGCAGGTGGAGTTTTAACTCCATCTGAAGCCTAGTCGCCCTTATCCAGGGACTTAGCCGCTCTTAACTCACCGCTTGCCGAAGCGGGAGTCCTAGCGCGGATTAGTCAGCGGATAAATTGAGAAAGGCTCTGATCCTCACTTAATTGCAAAGTGGGGATTATTTTTCTTTAT
>NZ_JAVHUW010000041.1 GCF_030954495.1 Candidatus Desulfosporosinus nitrosoreducens
AAAAAGTGTTATTCCGGCCTTGATAAGCGGCGCGTGAGGTGACACCAGGATTACACTCTCAATATCCGCCTGAACAAGCCTACGGGCCAGCTCACGGTAGGCATCCAAAGTGGCACGGCATTTTTGCACTTCTCCGCCCCCCGATTTCGGGTACAACGATAGGTGGATGCGGGACAAAACCTATGTAAACTAAACTCATGATCAAATCCTCCTTTCCGGTAACCTCGCAACCACTAAAAAACCCCAACCCTCTTCTACACACCAAAACCAACTTACCTCCAACAAGCAATTACTCAAGTATTGAAGACACGCCAAAACAAAACAATGGACACCTATAGCAGCACGTACCGTCGTGCCAGATAACAAAAATCGAGTGATCCGCTGACTAATCCGCTCTAAGACACCCGCTTCGGCAAGCGGTGAGTTAAGAGCGGCTAAGTCCCTGGATAAGTGCGACTAAGATTCAGAGGGAGTTAAAAACTCCACCTGAATCAAGTCTGCTTTATTAACCTATGGAGAGATTTGGCTAAACAATCCTTTTTAAGTAAGCCTTGCTGTTTAAAAGCATAAAGGAAGCGGGCCAACAAAAATGTATTTTCTAAGCAAACAAGAGGCGCAATAAAACGCCTCTTGTTAAAAACAAAGTCTCTATTCTGATTTTCAGATCTTTAGTATCTAATAAGTTTCCAAAGGATTGACGGCGGTTGTATTGGCTTCGTGCTGCTAAGTTTAACCGTCTGGGTTTGTGAACCTGCACTGATTTTCAACGTCGCTACATTCTCATTTGCATTGATCGGCAACCCTGTCTTAACGTTGGTGATTGAAAGTGTCACTTTCATGCCCGGATAGCCAAAAACTTGGATGGCCTGACTTGTTTTTAAATCACTGGAAGAATTCCAAGCACTTGTCACCTGACCAAATCCTGCCGGCGGTGTTACAGGATAGAGCTTAAACTGCGAACGCACCTGGTCTAAAATTTGGACATTAGACTCTAAAGCGCTTTGTAAAGACTGAGCGGTTTTTTGGCCTAACACTGCCGCTATAATAAAATGCTTTTCTTTGCCGACGACTACGGGCGTTGCCGAGACAAAACAACCGCCGGCCGGAGTGGTTGAGCCGGTCTTAATTCCCACAACTCCATGTTTCCCCAGCATGGAGTTAACGTTGTACACCGTACCGGCTACAGGAAGCGTAGCCTGGGGCATAGCAACAATTTCCTGGAAAACGGGATCTTCCATCGCAGCCTGAGCTATTTTAATTTGATCGACCGCGCTGCTTACCGTTGTAGTACTCACACCACTGGGGTCGTCATAGTGGGTATCTTTCATACTCAGGGATTTAGCCGTTTCATTCATTTTGGTAACAAAAGCGGCTTCTGTTCCCGACACCCAGCGGGCGAGAGTCGTTGCGATATTATCCCCCGATGGCAGCATTAAGCCTTCTAAAAGCTGTCGCTCACTCAAGGTTTCTCCTTGAGCAACAGGCAAAACGGAATAACCGTTTTTGACACCATTCTGATAATCGGCTAAATCTTGGGCATTGATCGTTAAACTGGGCCCATCCTCCCCTGGTTTTAAAGGATGTTCTTTAAGTACTAAATAAGCTGTCATCATTTTTGTCAAGCTAGCAATAGGGACGGAAATTTGCTGATCACTTGCAGCGACAACCCCCAAATTTTCCGTACCCACGGCTGATTCACCCTGATCAGGGAAGCTGACAGACAATTGACCGGGCAATGTGATATCCTGAGATAGCGGTTTCACCTCTATGTCAGGATAGGAACGACTGACCTGTACGATACCAGCCACAATAATTAAAATTACTATGAGCAAAATCAGGGGACCTTTGGGCTTGGGAGATCTGGTTTTTGAAGTTTTCAACTTCGGAGAAACAGTCATGAGAAACCTCCTAGTTCTTTTTTGGAAAGATATCGAAACTAATTCTATTCTACAAGAAGTTCAATCTTACAACAATATTTATTTGCTGCCATATTTTTTCAAAAGCTTGACTGTTGAAGCATGAAAGAGGATCAATCGACATAAGATAAGGCGAGTTGCTTCCAGGAAGCAACTCGCCTTATTGTGTACTTAAGGCAAGAATTGAGCCTTTACGGCCTTTACGGCAACGTCAAACGAAGGAGTTGACCGGTTATTTTTTAATTAAAGGTGCATATATATCGTGGCTGAGCAATGATTTAGTGACATGTCCCTGAGCGTCTTTAACAATTTTCCATGTCTTAACAACGTATCCTTTTGAGCCGGCACGGCCTTTAATGGTTTTGATAATCTGCGGCTTTATCTGAACTATTTTGCCGGTTTTCTCACCATAAATTTGCAACGTTAATAGGCCTGACTGAACTTTGGCGCGAATGTAAATGGGACTGTTCGTGTTATTCTTAAATTTGAAATCTATCCTCGGATAGTATACTGTAGCATCTTGCCCTAACGGTGCATATACAATAGGCACTTGGTGAGGAACACGTTCAACAACCGGCAGATCTGCCAACAACACGGCATTATATAAGGTTGAAGAAACCTGGCATATTCCTCCACCAATAGCAGAAATATAGCGGTTCTTGCTTAAAATATAGGCGTCTTTGTATCCTTTTTTTAAAGTTCGCTCGCCGACTGTGCTATTGAAAGAAAATACGTTTCCCGGATATATTATTTTATTGTTAAGGGCTTGCGCTGCCAAGGTTAAATTTCTGGAACGGTTTTTTTCCCTAATATCAAATTTCGTGCTATATTCACCGATAACTCCGGTTGCAGCCGGGGACTTCGGCCTTTTAGCCCCTTGTTGAGCAGGTGCATTTAGGACTATGTTCCTTACTGCGGTTTGCTCGGACAAACTTTGTCCTGCTATTTTCTTGAGATCGCTCGGAATGGATAGCTGAGAAACATTAGGAAATTTTGTAACGGAGACAGCTTTAAAACCAGATAAAATTACAATAAACAAGCATATTGCCAGAATTAGTTTATGGCGGTGATATTTTAGCAATCTTTTCTTCACTCCCTCTGGATCTTTCTAAGAAACGTTAAAAGGATCAAAGGGATCGGAATCAGCAATTCCATAATCATTAAACTACATTCATATTTTTTGCAATAGCCTGTTAGATTATTGAGAAAAACCAACGTAATATTAGCATATAATGTTACATTTTACCTGCCGAGGCTTCCGGAAGCTTATTTTGGCAGGTTTACTTTCAAATTTTGTTTTTTTCCAGATATTGCATAGTATTTATTGCAGGATATTCAGATATATTGTCGAATTTTCAGCTTTATGAACTATAACAAAAAAAGCTGAATCTAGGTTACCCTAGAGCGGGGGAATTTTCCAATGGGGTGAATCACGTGATAAACGCGTAGGGCTTAAACCTTCCTGCCCGAATCCGTCAACTAACCTCGTAAGCTAAGAAAGGTGAAAACAGAATGAAATTGTCCCCAGGCCTGTCTCGGCTATCCGGAGTTATTCTTTCCGGAATGCTTTTGACAGGTAATGTTTTAGCTCCGTCAACGTCTCAGACTTTGTCTGCCAGTCCTTTATTGGCCCCGGTGTCTTTGGCCGATTATTCCGGACCGGCCAGCGTTCCCCGCTTCTTACATCAGCAGTCTCAAGCGAATGTCGGGACAAAGGTTATGGCAACAACTAAGGAAGCGGACCCGACTCCAACAAACAATAACCAAAACGAAAGCAGTTCACCAGGCAACAGCACACAACCGGTACAAATAGCTCAAGCCTCACCGTCTAAAACTCAGCCAGCAGAAAAAGTGTCTCGCGGGAGCAGCAGTTTTTCCGAGATGATTGATCATGCACTCAGTTTAGTGGGAACACCTTATGTTTTTGGGGGAACATCGCGAACGGGTTTTGACTGTTCAGGATTCACCCAATACATATACTCAGGGTCCGGTATCTCTCTGCCCCGCACCTCTTACGCGCAATATGCTTCAGGTGTTGCCGTCAGTAAAGATGAGCTTCAGCCCGGTGACTTAGTATTTTTTACGACCTATTCTAAAGGAGCTTCTCATGTGGGAATATATATTGGCGGGGGACGTTTTGTTCACGCCGATAACCCTCGTGTTGGGGTAACTATCACAAACCTCAGCAATAGCTTTTATACCAGTCATTATCTCGGCGCCCGCAGGTATGGCTAATACCCTTAGTTCTCCATCCCGTGAGCTTAAGCAAACAAACTGGAAATTCCCCAGTAGGCTGAGCTCATTAAGCATCAACATACCGGGGAATTGTTTGCTCCCGATTCCGGTCAAAACTGTTTGCTGTATCTATTCGAAACGCAGGGCGTCAATGGGGTTTAATTTTGCTGCCTTTTGCGCTGGGAATACTCCAAAAATTATTCCAATAGCAGCCGAAAAGGCAAAGGCCATGACGATAGGAGAGGTGGAAACTTGGGTGGACATACCTTCCAATTTACTCAATAGTTCTGCTCCCCCGGCCCCAAAGAGAATGCCTATAATGCCGCCCAGCATACTTATGATAACCGCCTCAATCAGAAATTGCAGCATAATCGTTTTTCGTTTGGCACCGATTGCTTTGCGAATCCCAATTTCTCTTGTACGTTCCGTCACGGATACCAACATAATGTTCATGATTCCGATTCCGCCGACTAAAAGAGAGATGGCGGCTACTCCGCTGAGCAAGAGGGTTAAGGATTGAGAAACTCCTTCCGCAGTTGACAAGATGTCCGATTGACTTGTGACTGTAAAATCATTAGCTTCACTTCCGGTCAGGCCATGCTGTTGCCTTAAAATCTGGGATGTTTCAGCACTGGCCGCAGTCATTAAATCGGAACTTTTCGCTTCAACATAAATCGTCCGGATGCTTTTAGAGCCAATAAGCCGATTTTGCGCTGAAGAGATGGGGACCAGGATTTGATCGTCGTTGTTGCTTGTTCCACTTGATCCTTTGCTTTGCAACACCCCGATAATTTCAAAAGGCACTTGGTCAATGTTGATGGTTTGTCCTACCATATTGGTATTCGGGCTGCCCGTTAAGTCTTGAACAACAGTAGTGCCGATGACAGCAACCTGGGCATTATTTTGATTTTCCTGGTCTGTGAAAAACCGTCCAATACTTGCCTGCTGATTGCGGACGTCTGCATAAGAAGGTGTTGTTCCGATGACCTGCGTACTAGTATTCTGACTCCCGAAAACGACTTGAACTTGTTTGCTGGCCGAGGGTGCTACATTAGACACATCATTAGCTCCGCTTTTAATCGCATTAACATCATCCATAGTCATATTAGTTAAACTTCCGCTTCCCCCCTTGACGCCTCCAGTGTTGGACTGTCCAGGGGACACAATGAGCAGGTTTGATCCGAGCCCTTGAATTTGTCCGGCAACGGAAGCTTTTGCTCCCTGGCCGATGGATACCATAATAATCACGGCGCCTACTCCGATAATGATGCCTAACATTGTGAGAATCGAGCGAAGTTTGTTGGATTTCAGGCCGCGCAGGGCAATCCTGATGTTCTCAAGAAAATTCATTAGCTGGCCACCTCCCTGTGCCAGTGTTCGTCCAGTTTTAGATAGCCGCCTTGAGCAATGCTTCGGTTTTTGACAGTCTCGTCCCGGTCAATGCGGCCATCTTTAAAATGGATAATTCGTTTGCTGTATTGGGCAATATCCGATTCGTGAGTAACCAGGACAATCGTTATTCCTATGGCGTTGAGCTGTTGAAAAATGCTCATGATTTCGATGCTCGACGTACTGTCCAGATTGCCTGTCGGTTCATCGGCCATAAGGATCGCGGGTTTGTTGACGAGGGAGCGGGCAATGGCAACCCGCTGCTGTTGCCCGCCTGACAGTTCATTGGGTTTATGGTCGATACGCTCGGAGAGGCCGACGGCCGCCAGGGCGTTTATAGCTTTGAGTCTTCGTTCCCCTGCGCTGATCCCGTTATAAAGCATCGGCAATTCTACGTTTTCCAAAGCGCTTGTTCGCGCTAAAAGGTTGAAGCTCTGGAAAACAAAGCCTATCTTCCGATTGCGGATTTCGGCCAAATCATCCTCGCGGGTGTGCTTGATATTTAAATTATCGAGCAAAAATTCTCCCGAGGTAGCGGTATCCAAACAACCGAGAATATTCATCATAGTCGATTTGCCTGAGCCGGAAGGTCCCATAATGGCAACAAATTCTCCATCTTCCACTGTCAGGTTAATTCCGGAAAGCGCTCTGAGCTCTATATCTCCTGTTTTATAAATTTTGACTATATCTTTAAGAATAATCATCCTATCACCTGCTTCCTAAGATTAGGACCGGCTGAATGAGCCGCCATTGCCGCCTGTAAAGCTGCCTCTGCCACCACCGGCTCCGCTGTAACCGCCGCCGTAGCTGCCGTTGCTTCCGCTAAGGGCTTTATTTAGAGAATTACCTGTCTGTGAGGTCTGAGAGTCTTTCGTCTGGGTGCTCCGAGTTCCTATGACGACTTTATCCCCTTCCTCAAGTCCTTGAACGACTTCGACGTTTTTGCCATCGTCAAGCCCTGTTTGAACCGTACGAACGACGGGAACAGATGAACCGCTTGAAAGCAAAGAAACAGTTTCTTGGGAACCGTTTGTATGAATTGCCGAACTGGGGACTGTCAGAACGTTTTGCTTTTCGGCAACAATAATTGTCACGTTAGCGCTCATTCCGGATTTCATTTCATTGTCTTGATTAGCAACATTAACTGTTACATTAAAGGTCGTTACACCGCTTTGAGAAGTACCCGTGGGACTCACTTGAGTCACACTCCCTGAAAAGGTTTGGCCTTGATAGGCATCCAAAGTAATATTAGCTGACTGACCGACACTGACCTTAGCGATATCTACCTGATTGACGGGAACAACAACTTGCATCGTATCTGAAGTGCCGATCATGGAAATAAAGGCACTGCTGCCGGAGCTGCTCCCTTGACTATTTCCTGAGCTGCCGTTTCCGGAACTTCCTGAAGGGCTTCCTCCGACTTGACCATTAACGGCCGTCACGGTTCCGTCCGCAGGCGCTTTAATTACAGCACTGTCTAAAGCTTCCTGAGCACTGCTCAAGGTTGTTTTCGCTTGATCGACCTGATTTTGAGCCAGTTGAACATCGGTGCTGCTAGGTCCGGCATTCGCTTGGCTGACCTGAGCCTCTGCTGTTTTCAAATCTGCCTGGGCCAACTGGTAGCTGATAGAGGCCTGTGATATGGCTGAGTTTAAATCCGCCGTATTATCCAGGTAATCTTGCAGCGTTGAAAGTTGGGAATTTGAGCCTTGCCCGGCTGCTTGCAGCTTTTGAATCGCCGCTTTGAGGGTAGCGGAGCTTTTATAACTTTCGAGGGTTTGCAAATTGCTCAGGGCGCTGGCTTCACTTGATTGAGCCTTAAGCACCGCACTTTGGGCATTTAAGACATTAACTTCTGAGGGAGGCGCGTAAAGCTGATTTAGCTTTAATTGGGCTTGAGTCAGAGCATTCTGGTCTTGGGTTACTTGTTGCTGAGCCTGAGTTGGGTCTAATTTTGCCAAGACCTGTCCGGATTTGACTTGATCCCCAACCTTAACATCAATCTCAGTAATTTTTCCTCCGCTGCTCGAAGACAAATCGTATTGGTTGAGCGCTTGAATTGTTCCTGTAGCGCTGACGGATTTTTCAACAGTCCCTATGCGTACGTTGCCGGTAATATAACTTGGAGTAGATGCTTTGGCATTTTGAGTGTTATAAAATATATTTCCGCCTACTAGAGCCACCGCTATTATCAAGACACCCGAAATAACATAATCAATCGGTCTTTTTTTCATAATCAGCACACTCCTGTTAATAATTAATGTTCTTATTAAAGATTCCAAAGAAGATTTTGTGTAGCAATTGAGATCTTACCATATTAAACAGAGGAATGTGTGAATAATCTATGAAGATCAAGCGATAAAACTCTAGATTTATTAACTTTCTTACCATTGATTTCTAGAAAATAAACAATTATATGTTCTAAACGTTTTATGATTTTAAATAGGATAATTTTTATTCTGTTTTAATCACTTATGAAATTCGAATCAATTTGTATAGCCTTTTTAGACTAAATAAGCCAGAGAAGGGTTGAAATAAAGCCACTAAATATTCAGTCGTCGCTGATCCGGGTTCGGGCACTAAAGTTCATGGTTTGAAAAGAATTGTGTTATAAACCTAAACCGCTTAATTAAAAGGCCTTAAAGAATTGTTAATAATTTTCCCATAGCTTTTAAATAATTTCCAGACAGCATGTTCAGTTTTCTTTTGTATAATAGATTTTGTCATATCCCTAAGTTTCCTAATAAATCATAAAGGAGTTGTTCTATGACAAAGCGACTGGTTATCCTATTTATTCTTGCGAACTTTTTCATTTTAGGATTAGTTCAGACAGCTCAAGCATCTCAAGGATATACCCTATTGAAAATGGGTTCAACCGGTTCCAGTGTCGTACAATTGCAAACCGAGCTGAATTATCTAGGGTATAATGTCGGAGCGGCTGATGGCATCTTCGGAGTAAAAACCGAAGCAGGAGTTGTTGCTTTTCAAAAAGCAAACTCTTTAAGCGCGGACGGTATCGTTGGCACAAACACAAGCAACGCTTTAAACAGCACTTATACGGAGAAACAGTATACTGCTAAAGCGAGCGCCATCATTGCTACTGCCGAAAAATACATTGGAGCTCCTTATCAATGGGGTGGTGAATCTCCCACCACCGGTTTTGACTGTTCCGGCTTTGTTCAATATGTTTTTGCTCAAAATGGGATTACTTTACCCAGGGTTTCCAGTGAGCAGTATACTACCGGAACATCTGTGAATTTCAATAATTTGCAGCCCGGCGACTTGATCTTCTTCTCCACAGACCAGAGTGGAACAGTAGATCATGTTGGTATTTACATTGGAAACAACCAGTTCATCAATGCCTCCAGTTCCAAGGGAGTGACAATCTACCCCATCGGCCCTTACTGGCAATCGCTATATTTAGGAGCTAAAAGCGTATTTTAGCACTTTGAGACCCTCTGGTGGCCCTTTTAATGGCAATGTTATAAGTAAAACAAGAGCAACAGCTTTCTTCTCAGCTGTTGCTCTTTAACTTCTGTTGCTTCATTTTAGGGTCTTATTGGCAAGAAGGCAACCTTTAATTCGTAGTATGTATCTCGTCAATAAGTTCTTTTAGGGATTTGTCAAAACTCTCTATTTCCTCTCTCAATTCGTCTAAACCTTTACCTGTTCTTATTTTACCTAAATCCAAGTACCCTTTAATTACTGTTAAATTATCAATTAAATCCCCACATAATTTTTCTATCTTTTCGTTCATTTTTTCTTCCTTTCCCTTAAAATAGAATAGTATCGAAAAGTAATAAATTACATGAATGTATTCCCTAATTTCTTCCTTTTCCCTAAATATTTGGGGCATTATTACTTTTTATTCTAAAATTCCGGTTCTCTAACCATAGTCTGCGAAATATAAAAAACCCTATGTCACTTATCGTCTGTAGACGCAATAACTACAAAGATTCTATCATTCGAATAAGTGCGATGTCAATGAGGTGGCAGTAAATTAAGTGACAGATAATATTCGAATTCTTTTCGGAAGGCATGTTCGAAAGTTGAGACAAGAAAACGGTATCTCCCAGGAAGAGCTTGCATTCAGCAGTAACTTACACAGAACATATATTTCAGATATTGAGCGGGGAGTAAGAAACGTTTCTCTAGACAATATTTATAAGATCGCACTAGCTTTAGATGTTTCTCCAAAGGATCTTTTTGATTTCTAATCTATCGAGTCAGCTCATGTTTTGTTAGTTTCATCGCGATGGCATCAACCAGATAGAATCAAGTACCCTTTTTACAATCCCTGTTCCAAAAAGAAGCGGGCCATTTCATAGACCGGCTTCCTTTTGGAAAATTTTCTCTTAATCCATAAGTTTGTCAGGAAAAATAGCTTTCCTTTTCTTTCTCGGCCGAGTCGGTATCTTATATTGATGTATTGTGTTGGATGATTCCACTGATGGTCAGACTTTAAGTTCAGAATAAAAAGCATATGGATTAGAAACACTTAATCATAAAACAGATATCGAGACAAAACAATGTCGTACATTAGCCTTTTGCTACGCTTATGCCTGCTGTTAGAGTTTGCAGATAATATGGTTATTGGATATGATCTATGAAGGTATGAAGGAGTGAACTATATGAATTACGAAAAAATGTGGAATGAATTATTAAAAAAGGTAAAGTTCGAGTGTGAAAAGGTCAATGGAATCAATGGATCAACAAAAGAGGACCACATCAAATTTAATGCTTTATATTCAATTCTTAAAATGATGGAAGATTTAGAAGGCAAAATTTAAACTGACATGGTTAACGCTAGTTGATTAATTCGGCTGGCTTGGCAAGAGTCGAAGTTTATAGATACTGCTTTGCGTATAAATCTCCAAATGATCCAGGTTTTTTATGATATTTGTAATTTTGCTCAGGCTGGTAACATTGCATATTCCATCTTCATAAAATAAAAGTTTTCCTTTGGCCCCGATTTCAATGTCGCGAAGCCACACTTTTCTGCCCCATCTGTGCAGGGATGCAGGCACTTCAGGTAAAATGACATCGTATACTCCTTCAATAATCGCCATATCTTCGTTCATTTTACCCTTCCTCCCGTTAGGTTGTTATAGCCTGGCAGAGCTTCACACCATCAAATTTGTATCATTTCAATTCTATTCTACAATTCCTGCCAATTGACCTTCTTTTTTCTGTTAACATCCATTTATTTCTTTGTCCATATTAGGTTTTTTATAATGTGGTCACCAAAAACTTCAGCGAATTTTATTTGCCAGGTCTTAAATCAAAGGTACCCTGGCAAATTTTCTGTGCCTGAGAAATTTTGCCTTGATAAACATTACCAGGAGTTAAGAATAAGTATCTGGATAAAATAATTTCAGAATCCATTACTTACTTAAAAGGAGGCACATAATTTATGGCAGGAGAACGAAGTACGAATACACCGGCAGCTCAAGGGGCTTGGCAACAATTGGATCAATTCAAATATGAGGTCGCCAATGAAATGGGAGTTCAACTTGGCGGTGACCGCACGAGTCGCGAAAATGGCTCAGTAGGCGGACAAATGACCAAACGGATGATTCAATTTGCGGAAGAACATCTTAAAAGCGGCAGCAAAATCTAATTATTTCAACTAAGACTTACCGGATCGCATTGAGATATTCCAATACAATGCGGTCTGGCAACATTGATTTAAATTAGTATATTTTCTTGTAGAAAAGGCTTCTTTGTCAGTACGACTTAGGAAGCCTTTTCACTTATCGGAAAGTAAACAATACGCCTTCCTTTTACTCCCCTTTCCTTTGTATCAGACGAAATGACCAGGAATATTATGTAATATATTGGAAGGGAAGGATGTTGGAAGATGTTAATATTCGGCTGCGGTGTTGCAATTGTAGTTGTTGCTATTCTTATGCTTATTGCTATGGGCATCGTTTTCTAAATCTTGAATAATAGAGCTCATATCGTTCCATAGGACCAGGCCAAAGCGCCCGGTCCTATTTAATGTAATTTTCCAGCTTGGACTCAAGGGACTCAAGAAGGAGCCTGATCTGTAAAAATTCGAATTTAACCTGCTGCAAGTTTTTCTTTTCTTCAGCTTCAATTCGGTGCAGGTGACTTTGAATATCGTCAATTTCCAATTCTGCTTTATAATTGATAGCAAAATCGATAACCGACTCATGTTTATCACGGGCGGTTTGGCGGTTTTGACTCATCATAATCACAGGGGCTTGAAATGCGGCGATAAAGGACAAACATAAGTTCAAAAGAATAAATGGCGGTTCGTCAAAATGAAAAGCTTTAGTTAACACGAGAGCATTCCAAATTGTCCAGACAATTAAAAATGCGCCGAAACAAAAAATAAACTTCCAGCTCCCTCCGAACTGGGCGATACGATCGGCAAGGCGGTCGGGATAGGTTGTCTTGCTGGAATATTCCTCCTCAAGGCGACTTAAAATAATCTTTTCGTAATCATCAACTAAACGGTCAATTCGCTGGACGTCTTTTTTATGAAGTTCAATATCAAAACCTTCGAAGATAGATGCATCCTCAAAGTCATTTGAAGGGATTTCCCTACTAGTTTCTCTCATCTTTGAACTCCTTGAAACTTTTATTAGGTATAATTATGCCCCCTGGATTTTCAATGAATTCCTGAACGAACCTGCGCTTTGAAAATTCTTAGCCTTAGTTGCCTTTTGGGGCCTTAATTTAACTAGAGTTAGGGAAAAAATGCTCATAAAAAAAACCAGAACATCAAAATGTCCTGGTCAGTGTCTTGGTCAAAATCAAGTTAAAGCTAATCAACTTTTAGGAACACATAGTTAAATGAATCGGAGGAGGAATTGCCCAAACTAACAGGATAGCTGTAGTCATTGGGATTGATAGTATTACTTGAATTTCCGGCTATACGGGTAATACCCAAATTGAAAATTTCCAAGCGTCTTCCGCTTAAAGCGAAATTATCTTCTTCAGCCCAATTGGAATTTTCGAGTTTAATCAGCGTAGGATTCGGGAAAGAATATTTATCGTTATAGACTGTAGTATAGCCGGTAAGTATTTGGGTTTCTACTAGAGTACCGTCATCTTTAAATTCCAAGGTGTACTTGCCATCTGAAGTTTTCCATGTGCCTAAGATATCTTGCTGTACTTGATCAACAGTTGCGGGCAGAATGGTATTTGCATCCACAACCGTAACCGTGGCGGTTGCTTTGACGGTCGTTGATTCGAGGATGGTGCCAAGGACAAGAAAGGCGCCCTTTACGTTATACTGATTTGAGGTAACGGTTGCCCAAGTGACATTAACCGTCTGGGTCGTGCCGTCACTCATCGTGGCAGTTAAGGTAGAAGGCAGCACTGGAGCGTTCCCTGCCGTTGTTGTCACATTGACGGAGCTTAAGTGGCTTACGGTAATCGGCTGACTCAAGTTTTGTAACAGATCGTCAGAAACAACAGCGGGTCCTCCAAAAACGTAAACATTAGGAGCCGAGTTGTTCATTGGGATGGCATTTGCTATTCGTTGCTGATAGTAAATTTTTGTATCACTGGGTGAATCGTTATTTACCAAAACGATAGGAGCGGATAGTTTCGTAGCCAGGGTACTGCCGCTTAAAGCATCGGGAAATTGCTCTCCCGAAGCTAAGGTTGTAGTGTTGGGATTAAAAACAGTGGCAAATTCCTTGTTGACCGCAATATTGGTGCCGTAGCTGTCGGCTCCTGAAATTCTTTCCACATTGGGAAATTGACCGGCAACCGTATCGTCTATTTCCTCCGTTGAACCAATGACATAGGACGTGACGATATTTTTGCAGTCAGACAGATAATCCTTAACTGATTCGGGCATATCACTCTTAGACACTAAAATTATCGGATCTTTTTTTATTGAGGCAATCGGCGAGATGGAAAGGGCATCTGAAAAATCATCCGCAGTGCAAACAAAGATTACCAAGGGAGTCGAAGTGACTTGTTTAGCGACGGCAATTGAAGTTTCGTATTTATCGTTTCCGAATACTCTGGTTGTGGTGATCCCCATGGCTTGTAATTCCGCATCGACTGACGCTGAAATAACTCCCGTGCCGCCCACAATTGTGACATTTTTAGTCTTCAAATCAATCAAGGTTTGTTTAGTAACCGGCGTAAGCGACGCACTCTCAGTCAGTAATATGGGCGCATCATATTTTTTGGCTAAAGGTGCCGCAGCCAGGCTGTCGGTATAACCACCCCCAAAGGCTAAAATACAGTTTGCGGAGCCATTCGGCCAACCTCGTTCGGCAATCGCCGCTGATGTTTCGTAGCGATCTTGACCTGAAATTCTGTTAATTGTAGGAGAAATGGTCGTCGTACTAGTTGCGGCTAGCGCTGGCAGCGCCGAAGAGGCTGTGAATATTAGGGCGAGAAACATAGACGCTAATTTTTTCTTCATTAGAAACATTTCCCCTCTTTCAAGTTTTCTTAGATAAACTATACCACCACCCACCCTTGAGAACAAGAAAACAGAGGACAAAGAAATAATTGGATAAAGAAGACTTGATTCAGGTGGAGTTTTACTCCATCTGAATCTTAGTCGCACTTATCCAGGGACTTAGCCGCTCTTAACTCACCGCTTGCCAAAGCGGGAGTTTTAGAGCGGATTAGTCAGCGGATAATTTCCTCTGAACACTATGAATTGATAGTTTGCAACAGCCTGTGCAGCTTCTCTATTCCGTCAATTAGTCTTGGACCGGGTCTGCATATGGTGGCACAGGAAATAGGGTAAAGGTTGTTCTTGCGCACCGCTGTAATTCCTCTCCATTCTTCAGTTACGATATCATCCACAGTTCTTTGGCAAACGGGGTTCTTAGCGCTGCAGCCTTTACATCTTAAGGGTTTGGGCTGCTCTTTTTCTACGCCGCAAAACAGAATCACCTCCGGGTCAAATTCTTTGATTTGATCCCACGTGACCTTAACATAAGGAGCATCGGACTGAAAATCCATTAAGTGAGCTCCGGCAATCTTTAAAGCATCGTATTGAAAGGACTTTGGGCCCGGAGTAAAAAAGGGATCGGTATTCATTAAGCGAAAGACCCTTGGCCGGCGAAGAGCGGATTTTGATCTGAGTTTGGCCACTCTCTCTTTCAATTGACCTACGATTGGTTGTACGGTAATTTCCCTTTGCGTAATTTCTCCTAAGTTATTCATCAAAGCAAAAACATCTTCGATATTGACAGGGGTGGCAGCAAGAATGGAAATTTTATTATTTTGCAGCTCCTCTATAAGCCTGTTGTGCAGAGCCGGATCCGCCAGAACAATATCTGGCTGAAGAGCAAGAATTTTCGATAGCTGAGGATGAGCAAATGTACCGACTTTGTCTTTAAAGCTGGCTTTCTCCGGATAATTGCAATGTTCCGTTACCCCGCTCACAAGTTCTTCCAGGCCTAAAAAATATAAAATCTCGGTTGCTGAAGGAACTAAAGAAATAATTCTGGAAACCGCTTTTGGACGAACATCATGAATTGACACTAGCCAACCCCTCCCCAAAACTAAATGTCTGTCATAGCATTGTCGTCTATAATTCCATTTAAACCTACAAATTCCTCTATTTGAGTCCGCTCAGCTAAAAGAGAATTTAAGAGCCGCAGGGTGAATCACCGCCTGACCGTTTAACCTTCAAAAGAAAAACGGCCGGATCGTCATCAACGTCCGGGCCGCTTTTGCTGCTTACTTCTACTGCTTAGTTTCCCAACTTAAACAGCAAACTTCCAGATTTCTGGATTGCCTTACAGGCCGCAAGGCTATGGCAAGAAATTATTATTTCTCTGTTTGAATGGCCACCAAACTTGATCCGCCGTATTTTTCCCTTAAGCGCGGCTTTTCAATTTTGCCGGTAGGATTGCGGGGAACTATGTCAAAAATGATTTTGCGCGGTCGTTTGTAACGCGGCATGGGGGCGCAGAATGCTTGGATCTCTTCTTCGGTACATAAACAATCCGGCTTTAGTTCTATGATTGCGGCGGCAATCTCACCCAGGCGCTCATGCGGTAAACCAATGACCGCGACATCTTTTATCGCCTTATGAGCGCGGATAAAATCCTCAATCTGCACCGGATATAAATTCTCTCCCCCACTGATAATCACATCTTTTTTGCGGTCAACCAGATAAATAAAGCCGTCTTTGTCCATCCGGGCCATATCTCCGGTAAACAGCCAACCGTTTTTGATTGCGGCTGCCGTCGCTTCAGGATCTTTGTAGTAGCATTTCATGACACCCGGTCCTTTGACAACTAATTCCCCAACTTGTCCAAGGGGAATAGCGCCTCCATTTTCGTCAGTAATTTTAACATCCCAGTTGTGACCCGGTATGCCGATAGCGCCGACTTTATGAATATTCCCGGTGCCCAGGTGGACACATCCCGGGCCAATTGATTCGCTTAAACCGTAATTTGTATCATATAGATGATTGGGAAATTGTTTTTTCCAACGGCGGATCAAACTGGGCGGTACCGGCTGCGCGCCAATATGCATCAGCCTCCACTGAGTAAGTTCATAATCTTCCAGCCTTACATCCCCCCGCTCTATAGCATCCAGAATATCCTGAGCCCAGGGAACCAAAAGCCAGACAATCGTAATTTTTTCTTCGGAAACGGTTTTAAGTATCCATTCAGGCTTAACCCCACGCAAGAGCACTGCTTTACTCCCGGACAGCAAACTGCCGAACCAGTGCATTTTGGCACCGGTATGATACAGCGGCGGAATACATAAAAAATTATCTTCCCGCGTTTGACTGTGGTGTTCAGCTTCCGTATAGCATGCCGACATCAGGCTCTGGTGCGTATGCAGGATCGCTTTGGGAAACCCCGTAGTTCCCGAGGAAAAATACACTGCCGCATCATCTTCATCGCTAAGTTTAATATTGGGGGCATCAGAGGAACAATTGGCTGTCAGGCGGTCATAATTTTCCGCAAAGGAAGGGCGATCCTCTCCCGCAAAGAAAAGCGTTTTTACCTTAGGTATTTGATCACAAATTGTTTCCACCCGGCCAATAAATTCAGGTCCGAAAATCAAGGCGACGGTGTCCGATAAACCTAAACAATATTTTATTTCTTCAGCCGTATAGCGAAAGTTCAAGGGAACGGCAATAGCGCCGGCCTTTAAGATACCAAAGTAAATCGGCAGCCATTCCAAACAATTCATTAAAAGAATAGCCACCTTATCCCCTTTTTTTATTCCTCTCTTTAAAAGCAGATTGGCCAGGCGATTTGCTTTTTCGTCAAATACGCCCCAAGTCATTTCCCGCCGATATTCCCCCGCCGGGTTGTTCTCAATCAGTTCATACTCACGCCAGGTGACATTATGACTTTCCTGAAGATCCAGGTTAATCTCAGTCAAACATAGCTCCTGTCCATAAATTTTGGCATTGCGCGCTAAAAATTCCGTGATGGGCATTCTCTCTTTCCTCCCGTTCTTCCAAACAACAAGATCATTAAAATGATACGTAAAATAAACCGTATGAGCCCGTACTTCTTAAACAATACAAACTAAATTATAAAGCTCTGTCCCCCGTTAAGCAATAGACTCTTATATCCTCAGATACAGCTCAAACCATAAAGTTCTTTTGGAATGGATGTTGAAGCAAATTGTTTATCTCAAAAATTAAGAGCAGCCAAAACAGCAAGCACACACAATAACGCAGTGCTTGGCAGCAAAAGGCAAACTCAAACTAAGATTTTTTATAGGAAGTCATCACGAAAATGACCCTCATTAGCGCAGTGGCTATTTTGTTTGGTTCGAGGTGATTATTCCGGCGAACTAAACTAGACTGACCAAAGACAGTTTGTCGTCCGGCTGCCTCTTGCTGACTAAGACTTGGGTGCAAGCCAGCCCAATTGCCGGAATTTCTCGCCCAGTTTAAAATCCGTCGTACTGAAAATTACCTGCCTCTCCAGAGAGAGTTTTGTCAAAAACTCCATGACCTTATCCCAGAATCCTTCGCTTTCCTTAATTTCGCCGATTGAAAACAATAAAGGCAGATCAGGGCAGCTGCCAAGAGTCAATTCGGCCATAGCCATACGATAAGCGAAATAATCACTGCTTATGGGGTCCTGATCATCGCGATATTGCCGTTCTTGATCCGGTAAGGAGAAAATCCCCTTAACAAGCCGGTTCATCTCATAGTTAAGCAAATTTCCGTATTTCCCCTGCCATTCTTGCCAAGAGGCTTCCAACAAGCCCTGGGTGCTGCTTATAGCTTGGCGCAAGCTCTCGTAGGTCTGCCACTCCCGCTTAACGGACTCGATCTTTTCCTCCAAAACAGACAATGAAGGATAATTTTGGTGGGTTGGCAGGCGCTTTTCTGCCTCTCCACGCAACTTGCGAATTTCCGCCTGTTCCTTTTGCCAGGCAGTCAGTATTTTCAAGCGTTCATTTTCTGGAACACGCGCTTCATGTTCCAGCTCCGCTAAAGGCTCCAGTTTACCGGCAAGTGCTTTCATGTCTCGTGGTCCCAACAGATCCTCAAACTTCCCTGAAAGCTCAGCAATTTTCTTCTCCGCCTCTTCCTTTATTCTCAGCTGTGCGGCAACTTTAAACACCGCGGCCAAAACTTCGTCTCTGCTTGCGGCGGTTGTTTCCCAAGCGCTTAATTTCTCCCGCAATCGTTCTGTGACGCTAAGTAAATTATTTTCTTTTTGGGCAGATTCCCCGAATAAAAACTGCAGTTCTTCCTTCCTGGAAGAAAGCTGCCGTTTTTTTATTTGGTAATCTTTCCAACCGCTCAGCCAGGCCGGGAAATCGTTGACCCTGGCGGTAAGAAAGGCCTGATCCAGAAGTTTAGTGCGGGAATACACAATGTTCTGCAGACTAGTTTCTCTGGCAAGTTTTTTTCGCAGCTCCTCAATTCGAGCGTCAATTTTCTCCACACGCACCTGTAAATCAAGAAAGCTCTGCTGTCTGCTTATAAGTTCCTCAAAACCGGAGACTTGATAACGTTCATAATAACGAGCAAGACGGGAGGCCAGCTTTTCTCCAAAACTCGTTCTTTGGAAATGGGCTCGCAATACTCGATCAAAGGAACTGGCAAGTTTTGAGCCTTGCCACTTTTCTAATTGCCTTTCCCATTGCCTGATTCTGGCTTTATCTGCCTCTGTCAGGTCAGCAAGATCCTTAAATTCCTGGAGCCGTGCTGTTTCCTGAGCAGATTGAACTAGAAAACTTTCTAATTCGGCTTTGGTATCTGCAAGATTTCCCAGCTCTTTTTCTGCCGCATCCTTTTCCTCTACCGCTCTGCGCAAACGCTGAACATCCTTCGGGAAAAATTCCCGGTATCCGCAGGTTTCTAATGAACCTTGAAGCTGAACAATTTCCTCCGATCTCATTTGGATAATCTTTACCAAACGATCGGCTTCCTCCTGAAGGTTTGCCCATTCAAGGCATTCTTCCCGCAGAACCTCAAGCAAAGACCAATCTATTTCAGGATTACTCGTAAGAATCGTCAGAGTTGATTCGGCCTTTTGCAGCTGTTCTTCCAACTGGATTATTTCTGTTTCAAGTTGACGCAGTTGCCGATAATCGGGGTTTTGGCTCAACAAGGCCAAACGTTCTTGCAGAAGGATGGCGGATTCTATTTTTTCAGATAAAACCGCTTCTTGTTCCAGCAGTTTTTTGATTTCTATTTGGAGCAAGCGTTCTTCATCCTGCCGGCGGCGTGCTGCTTCCCAATCACGCCTCAAAGCGGCATACTCAGCTTGCAGAAGAGTTATTCTGCCCATTTGTTCGCTGACTTTCTTTTCCGCTCCGGCCAGAGAGGCTTGGACGTCGGCGAGGGAGACTTCTTCATCGCCCCCTTGCCGCAGGTTCTCGATTCTCCGGCGCAGCTGTCCCTTGGTGCTATTCTTCGGCCAATCCACAACCACTCCTTGACTAAATGACTGCAGATTGACTCCGAAGATATATTCACCCCAGGATATACTTTCCGGCGGGGATATAGTCTGTCCTGTTATCAGCTCAGTTACCAGCGTGGAAGCTTGTCCGCATTCCTTGCCCTGGGGAATAACGCTTTTTTGTATGTAAAATCGGGTATTTTCCCCGGCCACCCAAGCCTCCAAGAGACCTGGCCTGCCTTCCGCCCTTAATAGGTGGGGCCTTTTCTGATAAAATAGTTCCAGCAACAACCGGCCTAAAATTCTTTGCTGCTCATTCTTTTCGTGCCAAAGGAAAGCCGGACCGGCGGGAAATATCCAGTCAACATCCTCCAGCTCTTTTATCCGACTGATCTTTATTCGTTCAATTTTCATTGTCTATCCGCCCCTGACTCAGTGCAGTTAACCCGATTTTTCCTACTAACTCCCAGTGATCCTGATCTTCTTCACTTAGCGCGGAGCTTTGGCGCTCTTGAAGCTTTTGGAGAAATACTTGGGGCAGAGTTAAGTAACTGTTTCCCTCGCCAGGCGTTGTTTCCCCGGGTGTCCTGAAATTGAGCTTAATTTGAGGAGGTGCCTCTTCCTGATTATGTATCAGCTCGATAAAACGAAATTTATCCGCCAGTTTCTTTTGCCAGAGCTTAGCCACTTCTTCTGCCGGCCAAGCTTCACCGGTCAGCTTGATTCTGAAGAGATCCCGCTCCCGTTCCGCGGGGGGCGTTTCCGCTACCAGCTTGGAAACAAAGGATTCGGGGTTGGCTGGAATCGGCAAGGTCTTCTCGATATAGCGGCGCTGTCCCAGTTCCCGGAATTCCAATTGCGGGGAACCGGGACCGATTTCTCCGACAATTACTCCATGAGGACCGCTCTCCCTGAAATTTCGCGCTTCCAGAACACCGCTATCCGCCCAAACAGTTCTTCCCGCTTCCTGAATTCCGGTCCACTTTTCCCGGTGTCCCAAAGCCAAATAGGTTAAACCGCTTGAGGCAATGTTCTCTGTCTGGAGAGGGATAAATCCCTCGCTGTTTTGAGCCGAGGCCACCTCGGCATGCAAAAGCATAAGGGGAATCATTCCGTCTTCCGCCACCTGAAAACCTTCCAGAAAAGGCTTCTCTTGCCGGTAAGCCGTCCAGCCCGCTCCATATACGGTTGCGTTTTGATCCGGAACCTTTACAGGGCTGAGCCCGGCGGAGAAGATATGAACATTGCTCGGCCAGAGAGCGAGACGGTAAGCGGATATGGAAACAAAAGGATCTTTTTCTCCCGGAACGATGAAAACTTTAGTGTTTTTCAATCTTCCCAAGGATTGAGCAACCCGCTCGACAGTGGTTTTCCGCACATACTCCTGTTCAAATAAGTCTCCGGTCAGGAAAAGAAAATCGGCCTTTTCCGCTTGACAAAGCAAGAGAACCGTTTCAAAAGTCTGCCATAAATCATGATTACGCTGGACCGCCCATTCCGCCGGACCTTCCCAAAAGGGACTGTCAAAACGGCAGCCGGCACACTGTAAAAAACGTACGCTCGGAGTCATAACTTCACCTTCGTCTTCAACCTTACCCCTAGGATAGCTATAGCTTAATTAATCTTAGGTTAGATTATATAGTTTTTTACATAACGTTTAAATAGGCTCATTTTACTAGATTTAGTGGGCCTCTAACTACCGTTGCTTATTGATTCTTCAATATAAATCCACGTATAATTATAGAGTTAATATTTGGATAACATTTCATTGTCTAAATCCGTTAGAGCATTAACATACTGGAGGTAAACCATGGATAAGGACCTAACCACCTCTCCCCTCCCCCCCTTTGCCCGTAATTTTATTGATCACCTGGCGGTTACTAATAAATCAAAGTCAACTCAAACTGCCTATACCCTTGAGCTGCGCCTGTTCTTTGCTTATTTATGCAGTTCCCTGCCGGATTTTCCTGCGTCCCCTCAGGCCATTGACTTGTCCTTACTAGAAAAGATCAGCCATCGCCACATTGAGGCCTACTTAAGCTGGGTCAGTGTCCGGCGAAATAACGGAGCCCGCGCTCTGGCCCGCAAACAGGCGGCCATAAAATCCTTATTTCACTACTTACTTCGCGAAGACTTAATCCAAAAGGATGTCACCATTAAATTGGACCCCATCAATATCAACCAAAAGCTTCCTAAAGCTTTGGAACCGGAACAGATCGCCGATTTGACAGATGTTATGGAAACAGGGATCGGCTTAAGTCAGGGACAGTTAAAATACTATGCCTACACCGAAAAACGCGATTACGCTGTCATTCTCACCTTAATCGGTACGGGCCTGCGTTTATCGGAACTTTGCCATCTCAATCTAAGCAGCACAAACTTTAATAAGGGTTGTTTTGAAGTGACGCGCAAAGGTAATAAAGAAACCCTCATTTACTTTAACCGGGAAATTGCCGCCGCCCTTATGGATTATATCCTGCAGGAACGTCCTCGTTACGCGGCCGGAGAGTTGGACGCCCTTTTTCTTTCAATTCAAGGGAAGCGGATCAGCAAAAGAGCGGTACAAAATCTTATCTTAAAATACATGACGATCCTTAAGAGTTTTGGCCATAATACGGACGGCTTCAGCGCTCATAAAATGCGTTCCACCTTTGCGACTTTACTTTTACGGGAAACTGATAATTTAGCCCTTGTTCAGGATGCTTTGGGCCATTCGGACCCCCGAACGACAAGAATTTATGCCAAAGTTCTTGACGAACAGTTGAAACGGGCCGCAGAATTAATTAAGTTCAAATAGGGCAAACGTTCACCCTGAAACCAAAAAAGCATTTGCCACAGGGATAAAGCAGGCTTGGCTTATGCATAATAGTTTGGATATTATGAGGAGGAAGATAACATGACGGATAAAGAAGGATATCAGTATGCTACCTTTGCCGGAGGGTGTTTTTGGTGTATGGTTAAACCTTTTGCGGAGCTGCCCGGTGTGATTGAAGTAGTGTCCGGCTATACGGGCGGAGATCTTGAAAATCCAAGCTATGAGGATGTTTGCTCTCAGGATACCGGCCATTTTGAGGCCGTGCAGGTTACCTTTGATCCGGGAGTAGTTACCTACAAAAAGCTTTTAGAGATTTATTGGCAGCAGATTGATCCGACAAATCCCGACGGCCAATTTGCGGACCGCGGATCATCTTATCAAACGGCAATTTTTTATCACACGCAGGAGCAGCTTAGAGAAGCGCAGCAATCCAAACAAGCCCTTGAGAAAAGCGGCCGCTTCGCCAAGGAAATAGTGACCCAAATCCTTCCGGCTAAAGAGTTCTACCGGGCCGAAGACTATCACCAAAACTACCATCGAAAAAATCCTTTAAGATATGACGCCTACCGCCGGGGTTCCGGCCGGGAGGATTTTAGAAAACTGTATTGGAATGAAACGCTGAATAAAGAACTTCTGAGATCCAAGCTGACGCAAATGCAATACGAGGTGACGCAAAATAAAGGAACCGAGCCGCCTTTTAACAATGAATACTGGGATAATAATTCGGAAGGGATTTATGTCGATATTATTTCCGGTGAACCACTTTTCAGCTCCTTAGACAAATTCGACTCCGGCTGCGGCTGGCCAAGCTTCAATAAACCCCTTAGCCCCGAGGCCCTCCGCGAGAAAGCGGATTTCAGTCATTCCCTGCAGCGCACCGAAGTAATAAGTACTCAGGGAGGCGCTCATCTTGGTCATGTTTTCACGGACGGCCCTCTGCCGACAGGATTGCGCTATTGCATAAATTCGGCCGCATTGCGCTTTATCCCTAAGGAGCAATTGGAAAAAGAAGGTTATGGCGAATTTCTCAGCTTATTTAGTTGAGTAACTATGAAACCCTCAAAGCTTTAATAAGCGTGGCAAATCCACTGTTTATTTGAGCTTTTTTTATTTATAATGAACTTACGAACTTGCCCAGTCACTAACTTACTTAAAGGAGCAATTATGTCACAAACAGCAGTCCTCGAACTTAGTAATGTGAAAAAAACCATTAAAGGAAAAGAGATTGTCAAAGGAGTTAATCTAACCTTACGCCCTTCTCAAATCTTTGGCTTTCTGGGTCCTAATGGCGCCGGGAAAACGACAACGATCCGCATGATTGTCGGGTTAATTAAACCGACGTCGGGGTCGGTAACAATCTGTGGTTATTCTTTAGCTCAAAATTTTGTCCAAGCCATATCCAATGTCGGGTGTATTATTGAAAGTCCCGATATGTACAAATTCTTGACCGGCAGGGAAAATTTGCTGCAATTTGCCGCTATGAACAAACTAATAACTCAGCAAAGGATTAAGGATGTCGTCGCTATGGTGGGCCTTCATAATCGAATTAACGACAAAGTAAGCACCTATTCCCTGGGTATGCGTCAGCGTCTGGGAATAGCTCAAGCCATCCTGGCCAGACCAAAACTGTTAATTCTTGATGAGCCCACGAATGGCCTTGATCCCGCCGGTATTACCGAGTTCCGCAATTTAATTCGCCAACTGGCCTATGAAGAAGGTATGACGGTTTTTGTCTCCAGCCATTTGTTATTGGAAGTTCAGCAGATGTGCGATACCGTCTCGATCATCAAGCAAGGTAGTGTGATTAAAACCGCTAATGTTCAGGAGATTTTACAAGGTGACCAGATAGAATGGCAATTGAGTGACCCTGCCAAGGCCAAAGCCCTTCTCCAAAAACATTGGGATATTGAAGCCGTTCAATTGAAAAAAAATACGCTCAGTGCGAGCATCAATCGGCACTCTCTGGCTGAAATTAACGAATGTTTTATTAGAGAAGGCCTAGCCCTAACTTATTGCACTGCCAAACAGACCTCCTTGGAAGATTTATTTCTTGATCTGACAGAAGGTGATCAAATTGTTTAGTTTGATTGAAAACGAAGTTATTAAAATGATATCTAAAAAACGGCTGCTCTTTGTTTTTATTATTCTCATTGCCTTAATCACCGTTTTCGCTTACGGCCAAAAACAGACTCAAACGAGAACCCAGGCCCAGCTTTCTCAGCGCATGGGCCTGACTGCTGCCGGTGATTGGCGCAAAATGGCGGATCAACAGCTGATTGATATGAAAAACAGAATGGCCAGTCCCTATATGGATGAGAAAAGTAAGTCTTCCCTTCGTGTCAGAATCGAGCAGCTCCAATACAATCTGGACAATAATATCAACCCCTTGGATCTCTCCGCGGCAAAATTCACAACCAAATTCATGGAGCAGTCCATTTTCCTGTTCCTGCCTTTGTTAATCATAATGCTGGCTGCCGATATGGTATCCGGAGAATCCTCAAGCGGGACGATCAAGCTCCTTCTTGTCAGAAACGTCCCGCGCTGGAAAATTCTTCTCAGTAAATATTTGACCCTGATTCTTTTTGAGGTTGTCATTGTTGTTTTTGCTTTTGTGATTTCCGCCCTTATTTCGGGCTGCTTCTTTGGCTTTGGAGGCTGGTCGGCTCCCGTAGCAACCGGATTTAAGGTCCTGGCGGGGCAATTGGATACTTCCACGGTTCTCAACGTTCCTCAGTGGCAATACGCTCTGATGGTTTATGCCCTGGCCTTTTTCGTGGCAATCGTGGTCGGAAGTATCTCCTTTATGATTTCTGTGCTCGTCAAAAGCACGGCTGCCTCAATTGGGATTATCATGTCAACCCTCATAGCCGGTAATTTCATCAGTTATTTTCTCTCGGATTGGAAAATCACACGTTATTTGTTCATGGTAAATCTCAGACTTACCGATTATTTGTCAGGCTCTTTCCAGCCGATTGAAGGCATGACGATGCTCTTCTCTGTTATTGTTCTTTTGTGTTGGGCAATTGCTGCACTGATTGTAAGCTTTGTTTATTTTACCAAACAAGATATCTTGGCTTAAGGAGAAAGCGATGTTTAAAAAAAGTATGTGGCATTCGATCCTTGGTATTGCCTTTCCGGGTTTCATTGTTTTAGCGATCGGTTTCTATCAAGCGCTCGGCGTTACCACCTTATCTAACGTTCAGCCCTCCGCTAAGTCCGTAATGGCGGCAACTGCAGGGGATACAACTGTTTCGCCTTCTCACCCTTCCAACTCTTTGCAAGTGCTCATCCTGGGAGACTCCATTGCCAAAGGCACGGGGGATGAAAAAAGCAAAGGCTTTGCGGGCTATCTGAAAGACGATCTCAAAAGCACAACTGCGAAAGAGCTTGAGATGGATGATGCCGGAATTGACGGTCTGGAAAGCAAAGGTCTTCTGGAACAGCTTCAAGATAGTAAGCTGGAAAAACTAATTACTAATTCCGACATTATTCTTGTTTCCATTGGGGGAAATGATCTAAAAAGCATTCTTACTTTAAATAGCCTTGCTCAAGAGGATGCCTTTAACACACGGTTGGACAGTTATTTAAGCAATCTAAAACAAGTTCTTGGGATTATTGGCAAAACTAATCCTAAGGCCGAGGTGGTATTTCTGGGACTCTATAACCCCTATGCCAAAGTGACTGACAGCGAAGATGCCGGATTTTTATCAACCTGGAACTATAAAACGCAGCAGATGATTGAAGGCTATGGGAAGGGAATTTTTATTCCGACCTCCGATCTCATGCAATATAATTTAGACCGCTATATTGCTAAAGATGGTCTGCATCCTAATTCTGCCGGCTATCAAGCCCTCTCCAACCGAATTAGTGACTCGATTGAAACGATTGTGGCGAAATTATAAACGTTACAATCCCTCTAATTTTTGAGAGGTGTTACCTTGATAGGACCACTAAAGTTCGGCAGTAAACTTGGCCCGGATCCTTTTCCCGTAACGGCGTCTTTGACACAATCTCGTGTATAATCATCTGATTCAGTAATTGACGATTGGCCGGCGCCAATGGCTTTATACTCATCCCTAAGCATTGCTTCGAATTGGGCAGGTGTCATATTTTTGATATTGTTATAGACTGTCTCCTTGTTCCCGTCCGGAATGTGTATAGTTGACCCCAGTTCTGCGTTAATTTTATCAATAGCTGCCTGATAAGGCGCAAGCCGTTCATCAATTGTTGCCGCTTTTTTGATAGTATCCGGCGTACATGCTACAAGTAGCAAAGAAATGAACAAAATCATCCATACCAATTTCCTCATAAATACACCTCCTTTTTTCTGATATTCCAGTAATATCTAGACCTAGTTTTAATATACCACATTCTCCTGCTTATTCCATATCCCATAATTGATCCGCTGACTAATCCGCTTTAAGACTCCCGCTTTAGCAAGCGGTGAGTTAAGAGCGGCTAAATCCCTGCTCCCCAACCCTGGTCCGTATCTCCCAATCCTTTGGTCATTATATAGTCTTTAGGTATTTTATTGCCAATTAAGACAGCTTTATTAAATAACAAAGGATCACGCTCCCCTCCAAACATCAGCAAAGAGGTGAATTCTCAATCCTTTAGGAATATATTCGTCTCTAAGAATAATTAGATGTGGCGCACGAGAAAAGGGTCCTACTAAAAATAATTTAGATAGGACCCAAAAATCAGGAGGATGTTATTTACAGTAACCAATTCTAGAGAAATGATACATTTTCCAGGTTCGCTAAACATCTTAAAAGTATAAGTCAGCAAATTTTCTCCTGAAAAAGCTAAATAAACGCCAAATTAAAGAAAACTCGACTTAGGCCGAGTTTGCGAAAGCAGAAACTGTTAGCTGCCCTTATGCAGTCAGAAAGCATAACTTCGTCAATACTTTCTGACTTCATCCCTGCTGACAAGGTCTTGCAGGAATTGGTTGAGAATTCTGCCGCTATCACTTATTTTATATAGTGAAACCCTGTTTCACAATCGTAACAAAGGTCATATGCCTCGATTTCACGTACTTGTCGCGGATGCAAATCGTTCCTATGGTCCGAGTAGATTCCTCGGGTTCCTTTTTTCCATTCGCTGTAGTTGGGGGCTGAAACTTTCGCTTCTGTCCATTCAGAGTTCCCTTTTCTTTCATTTCTCCCATGAGTCATATTAATCACCTCCTCAAAATATAACCCTGTTCAATTTGAAGCAAAAATTAGTGCTCAAAACCTGTTTCAAATAATAAAACTAGGTTTCATTATTGTTACCATGCTTGTATCTTATCACATTGCCTCTATTGCATCAAGTAGTTTTCTAGGGTAACTGAAGTTTTAACATCTTAATTTTAAAGCTATAAATCAAAAAAGTCAATATATTTAGTAAAATCAGAAGATAGCCTTTTCAAGGAAATGTTTGACAACATTGCTTTAAAAAAAGTAACCAGACCTCAGCGTTCTGGTTATTAATACCCCAAATATTTACGTAATTCTTTTAAACTGGAATAGTATCCTAAAAAAGTTTTTCTGAGCCAATAGCTAAAGGTTTTTGGGGGCAAAGGTGTCGGCTTTGGCTTGCGGCCCAAAAAAAGACCAAAGCCAAAAAAGCTTCGATTATACTTCATGAAGTTTGCATTGCGTTGCAGCCTGTTGACTAGACCGGGCTGGTATCTGATTTTTTGCGGCAGATCTTTGATCAATAACCAATCCTTTTTTAGCTCTCCTAAAAGCAGATTGCCATTGTTTCTCATAGGCTGGGGATTTTTTGCTGTAACGTCTTCAAATCCTGCTTCTGTTAGAGTTTTTAGCCATTCTTCAAAAGGTAGTGGATTAGTCCCCGAACCAAAGCAGGTTTCCATTTGGGTTTTTAGATGAGGAGGCAGCTCCTTAAGCAAGGCCATTTCTAGATCGGCAACCCTGCCTTCAGGTTTAAGAACCCGGCAGAACTCACGGTATACTTTTACCTTATCTAAAAAAACTGTGATCGATTCCGCCATGACTAAGTCAAAGAGATTATCCTCAAAAGGCAGCCTATAGACATCTGCCACCTCAAACTTAACAAGATGAGAAACGCCTTCCCTTTCAGCTCTCTTTCTGGCTTTTTCCACCATTAGGGGGCTGATGTCAATTCCAATGATTTTGCAGCCGATGGTTTTAGCAATATGACAAGCTGTAAGGCCGCTGCCACAGCCGGCATCAAGCACATATTCCCCAGGCTTTATTTCCATAGCTTCTAAATTTTGCTTGGTCGCGGGAAAGCCTCCCGGATGGGAGCTTCCCACCCCTAACCAGGCGATTAATTCGAAATAATTCATATCTTCAACGCGTTTAGTATTCTCCAAAGACTCACCCCCTTCTCTTCTATAAGATATATGGTATTATATTCCAAGAATAAATCCCCTGATAGTTGTTCACTTCCAATATAAAGCAAACTTAACTAGCGGCACACTTGCACAGGCAGCCGCCTCACACATGGTTTTGCGGACAATACACCGGCCAGCCTGTTTGCTCTGGGGCCAATCTGGTTCGCCGTGATGCTGCCCGTTTTCGACCTGGGCTGCCTCGCCTGGCGGACGGTTGTGCAGAGCAGACCAAAGCGCCCGGTACCGGAGAAGCACAGGATGCTTAGGTTCCCCAGAGTTGCTCTCTTCACGCTTGCGCTGGCGGCAGCAACAGCCTGAATCCCACTTACCTGAACACTTGTGATTTGTGAATTTCGGACAAATCCAGGACATGTATTATGTATTCAACAAAAAAGGAGTTGTACTCAAGCTGGCCTTCCAGTTTCGTACAACCCCATTATAATAACTAAAGCAGAGAGCTATGAAATTATTAGTTAATTTTCTTAGTTAATATTAATAATTGCTTTGAATCCAAAAGAATCCCGTAGTGCCGTCTAACATTAACAGCATCTTTATACTGAATGATAGATTTTAGTAAATTCAGCAACGGCTTTTTCAATATCCGCTTCATGTCCCATTTCTTTAAGAGTTTCGCCAACAAGTTCAAGAGCTTTAACAAACATCTTTTCCGTGGCGTTCCCCATATGACCGATACGGAAGGCCTTTCCGGACAACGATGCCAAAGCTCCGGCTATGACCATGCCTTTTTGAGCTAAGCGGGCACGGAATTCGGCATCAATCACGCCTTCCGGGTAGAGGATACAGCTTAAAGTCGGAGCGGCGGTTTCCTCGGGAGCTAAAGGTTTCATCCCATAGACGGATAAGCCTGCTCTCACAGCCCGCCCTAAAGCGGCATGACGTTGATAGCGTTTGCCCAATCCTTCAGACATGACGATTTCCATACCTTTATTGAAAGCGTAAATCATGTTCACGGGAGGCGTTGCGTAATATTTTCCGGGATCGTTCATAATCGGGAGCCAGTTTTTAATATCCGAGTAATAGCCGGTAACGGCCGGCATGGCCTCGCGTGCCGCTAAAGCCCTGGGTCCGAAGGCTACAATGGCCAACCCGGGGGGAACGCCAATCGCTTTTTGCGAGCCTGTTAAGACTACATCCATGGTGTAAGCCGGATCGCCATAGGCCTTCTGCATGTCTTCCTCAACGGCCGCAGCGGCACATACACCGTCAAGAATAAACAGTGCTCCCGATTTTTTGACGACAGGCACTAATTGATCAAGATTAGCCATAACTCCCGTTGAAGTATCAACATGAGTTACAGTGACAGCTTTGAAGCCGCCTTCTGCTAATTTTTCCTCAACTAACTCTTTACGGACATGCTGGCCCCATTCAGCCTGAATAGTCTCGACTTGGATGCCGAAAGACTTAGCCAGGGGAACGAAGCGGTCACCAAAATAACCGTGGCTGATCACCAATAGCTTTTCGCCGGGAGCAATAGTGTTGATGATGGCAATTTCCATGGCAAGAGTTCCGGAACCGGCAATGACGAATACTTCCCCGTCAGTGTTAAACAACTTTTTAGTCATCTCTAAGCTGTTTTTAAAAATTTTAACGAAACGCGGATCGGTATGAGCATAAGTTTCATGGGTTAAAGCATCATAAATTTCATCGACAACGGGCGTAGGCCCAGGGATAAGCAACATTTCTTTATTAGGCACGATATGACCCCTTTCTGTAATGTCCAACCTTTATTTTAGTATTTCCTACTATCCCCAATATATAAATACTAATTTCTATAATTTCTACTTAAATTGTGTATTTCCTGCAACAATTTAAGTTTTTCTCTGTATACAGGGTATGGGGGTAAAATAAAGCCCCGGCGGGCGGTTGTACCGCCCGTGGGGGCTTATGATCTTACATGGTCCGTCTGCTATTCATGACACAGTCAGAGTTCTATTTCGGGGTGTTCTCCGTTTCTGCGCCTTCGCCCTCTTCTTCCGTCACTAAGGCATTCTCAATAAGGTGACTGAGATGATACATTTTCATGCCAAGCTTATAGAATTTATTCATGTCATTAAACTGGTCGATACAGTTGTGACAAGGAATACAGCCTATTTTGGCGCCGGTGGCTAGCAATTGCTCTACTTTTGGTTTAGCCTTTTCCATACGCTGCTGTTTGGTAGCCGCAACAGCCAAAGCTCCGCCGCCGGCTCCGCAACAGATGTTATACTTGCCATCGGGGTTCATCTCGCGGTAATCCATGACAACATTCTTAATGACATAACGCTGCGGTTCATAGACCCCTTCTTTACGCACCGTATTACAGGGATCGTGCATCGTAACAGGGAGAGGATTTTTAGTTTTATCCAGTTTTAGTCGGCCTTCTTTGATCCAATCGGCGTAAAGCTCGACGATATGGCGAACAGGGAAATCCTTACCTTTCCAGAAGGAACGTTTGAACATTCGGCAGGAGCGGAAGGCGTGACCGCATTCTGTGACGATGAGCTCTTTGGCATTCAGACGCTCTACCTCTTCGAAAAGCGGCCGGGAAATTTCCTGAAACTGATCATTTTTCCCGGTGAAGAGACAGATATTGGTTGCATCCCAGCGCTTGCTGCTAAGGGTATAGTTGGCCTTAGCGGCAGCGAAAACATGCAGGATGGTTTGCAGCTCATTGGGATAATGTTTAACCTCTCTGGCATTGAAACCAAACATAAAATCGGCATTCGGCACATCGATGGGGATTTTATAGTTAGGATCTTTCAGTTCGTTCTGGAGTTCCTCTTCCAGCCACTCCAAAGTTTCATCATAATCGATTTGTTCTACCGCCATTTGGTTACCCGTTCTGATATGATCATCGGCAATAATTTGCAAATGTCCGGGAGGAACAGGTGTTTTGCCGCGGAAAGCTCTGGTAATGGCCGCAATATTTACACCCATAGGGCATTCCACAGTACAGCGTTCACACATATTGCAATTCCAGACGAAGGGATCGTTTTCCACTTCTTCCCTCAGTCCAAGCGCTACTTTGCGGATAAATTTACGCGGGTCATTATCCTCGACTAAATCACTATACTTACAGCCGGCAGTACACATACCACAGGTAAGACAATTGGAAAAATCATAGCCATTCAGCATGCCGGCCACTTCATCACGTAAAGTTGGATCAAAACTTTTAACTCTTAAGGGTTCTGCCATTTATATCACCTCCGATATTTGAATTAATATTCACTGGGCAGTTCTTTTAGTTGAGCCATAGAAAAGACCGGACCATCTTTGCAGACATATTCGGTTCCGATATTGCAGCGTCCACAGATTCCCAAACCGCATTTCATGCGCATTTCCAGGGAGGTATAGATTCTCTCCGGCGGGAAGTTCAGCTTTTCTAAAACCGGCAAGGTGAATTTAATCATGGCCGGCGGTCCGCAAACAACAGCATAGGTGTTGACGGAAGAAGGAGCGACTTGCTCGGTAATCGAAGGGATGAAACCGACATGCTTGGTCCATCCTTCGGCGGGACGGTCAATCGTCGTCACGAGATTAATATTGGGGTTCTTTTCCCATTCCGCTAATTCTTCTTTATAGAGCAGGAGGCCTGGGTTTCTTGCTCCGTAAATAACCGTAATATCGCCGTAATCGCCGCGGTGTTTTTCATCCAGCATATAAACTGCCAGGGAACGAAGCGTCGTAAAGGCAAAACCTCCGCCGATAATGACGAGATTCTTCCCTTTGAATTCTTCGACCGGGTAGTAGTTACCCATGGGTCCTCTGACTCCCACCATGGTACCTTCTTCCATCAGGTGGAGGGCATTAGACACACAGCCTACTTTAGCAACGGAGAATTTCAGAACACCGGGCTCAGTGGGAGAGGTGGCAATCCCAAAAGGAGCCTCACCATAGCCAAAAGCGCTGAGTTCAGCAAACTGGCCGGGCATATATTTAAAGTTTTCTTCATCCTGCTTATTGAGATATTCCAAGGTAAAGGTGTTAATATTTCTGTCTTCCGTCTCAACGAGATTTTTAGCGAGCCTCATGGTTATTGGAAGATAAGGATTCTGTTGCATTATTCCACCACCAATTCTGCTTTGTTCACGCCATCAATGACCTGGCGCATATCCATATTTACAGGGCAACTGCGAATGCAGCGGCCACAGCCAACACAGGCCATATCACCGTTGTTATGCACAAAATAGTTGAATTTGTGCATCATCCGTTGACGCCAGCGTTCTTTTTGGGTGTTTCTCGGATTGTGACCGGAACCGTGCAGAGTAAAGAGCGGGGCCATGCAAGCATCCCAGGTTCTCACCCGGCTTCCCGCATTTTGGCGCACTTCCTCAGAGATATCAAAACAGTGGCAGGTTGGACAGGAGAAAGAACAGGTATTGCATCCCAGACATTTTTCTTGCAGTGAATCCCAATAAGCATTGTTAAACATTTTATCGAGTTTGCCGGTAATGGTGGAAACGTCCACTTGGCCTGCTGTTTGTGCACTTTTAACAGCGTCCACAAGGGCCTGTTCCTGAGCTGTCAAATCGGAAAGCTGCAAATCAGTGAATAAAGCTTTTCCTTTTTCTGTGATGACTTCGACCGCATAGGCATCTCCTAAATCAATCAGGAAAATATCGGCGCCTTCGCTGCCGGCAGGAGATAATCCCAAGGAGGAACAAAAACAGGTAGGGGCAATTTTGTTGCAGGCAACCCCGATAATCACGGTATTATCCCGGCGCTCATAATAATAGGGGTCCTGGTATTGATCATTTGTAAAGACTTTGTCAAGCAAGAGCAAACCTTTGGCATCACAAGGCCTCATCCCGAAAATAATGGTCTTCCCTACCTTGAGTTCATTTTTCACAGTGACATCTTTGCCGTTTTTGACATACGAGAGAAGTTTTTCGTGCTGGGGAAAGAAGATCGCTTTGGGAGGAAGCTTAGAATTTAGATAATCCTGCTTAATATCTGCAAAGCTTTTAACTGCTTTAAAATTTACTCCGCCTGTTTCACTCACAGGAGCAATCAGTTGATAATCTGAGGATAAAGCATCTAAGGACTGGCCGAATTTTTCTTTACTTATCTTCATTTCTTCACCTCACTCCTTTACCAAAAACGCTTCTGGGTCATCCCCGCTGTATACATTAAGTGCCGGTTTAACGTCTTCGCTAATTCCGGATTCGTGGTGGTACATTTCCAATACGTCCCGGCTCATTTTGCGGTTTAGAGCGCGAATATCGACGCCCTGCGGGCAAGCTCTGCTGCAAGCCCCGCAATCAACGCAGCGTCCTGCCAGGTGGAGAACACGGCCTGCCTGGAAGAAAAGATTCTCAGCCCGGTCCACACCGCCTGTCAGCCAGCGAGGGCTGTTGCAGTCTACGAAGCATTCCTGACAATAACATAGCGGACAAGCGTTGCGGCAAGAATAGCAACGAATACATTTATCCATCTGCTCACCGAAATAAGCAGCCCGTTCGCTGTCGGCTTTAGCTTCCATCTCCAGAACATCGGCAAACAGGAGGGATTGTTCCGAATCCACAGTTCCTCCTAAATGAACATCTTCGATGACGGGATTAGGATAGCGGCAGGTTTGGCAGGTGGCATCTTTTACTTCAGCAAAGGTAAACATCCCGTCTCCGGACATACCTTTCACCGTAACGCGGCCATCCGCGATAGTTGCTTCAATGATTTCGCCCAATTCATTTTCGATTTTTCTCTTGTCAACAACCCCTTGACAGGAAACACCAATAATGTAAAGATCCTCTCTCTTCAATTGGTTCTCTTGCAAGAGTACGACTAAAGCCCGGCTGTCGCAGCCTTTAGCGACAATAGCCTTCTTACCGGGAATTTTATAGGAAAAGGCTGCTAAATTATTTTCACAGGTTTCATCCCAAATGAGTTTTTCGGTATCCTGGGCTGTGCGTACAAAACAAGGAGTTGCTTTCAGAGGCAGAGAACCTCTTTCATAGCCAATGACAACGTCAACTTTTCCGTCGGCCAGTAATTGGCGGGCCGTTTCTCGGATATCTTCAACAATACTACTCATCCGTTCCACCCCCGTCCTTTACTTTAAATACACTGTTGTTGGGTCCCAGGGCAGCAACACGCTCCGTAACCCCTTTGACCACTTCCGAAAAGCGAACGCCCTCGGCAGCGGATACCCAAGAGAAATTAACCCGGTCTTCTTCTAAGCCCACATGTTTCAACAGGGACTTAATCAGGGCAAATTTGCGCCGGGCGACAAAGTTCCCGCTGATATAATGGCAATCACCAGGGTGGCAGCCGGAAACTAAAACTCCGTCCGCTCCATTGGCCATAGCTTTTAAAAGATAGAGAGGGTTGATTCTTCCGGAACATGGGACACGGATGGTTCTGATGGTCGCCGGGTATTGAAAACGGCTGACTCCTGCCAGATCTGCCCCGGCATAACTGCACCAGTTGCACAAAAAGGCGGCAATTTTAGGCTGGTATGCTTTATTATCCGTATCAGATACGTTTACTTGACATTCTTCCATAAACATCTACCTTTCCTTAACCTTATTAAAGCAGTTCAATTTTAGAAGAAGTTTAACATTTCTACGATTTGTTCATTAGTACATCCTCTAAGATTGATGGCACCGCAGCGGCAACTGGAAGCACATGCTCCGCAGCCTTTACACAGTGCATCATTCACCACGGCTACGCGGTTCTCCAGGTCCACGCTGACAGCCTTGGCTGAACATACGGCTTCGCAGGTTCCACAGGCAGTACATTTGCGTTTGTTAACAAAGGCATTTAAGCCGGCGGATTCAACTTGTTCCTTCGACAGGGCCACACCCGCCCGACCGGCGGCAGCCTTGGCTTGGGCGATGACTTCTTCCATATTTTTCGGACTATGGGCGATACCGGCCATATAGACACCATCGGTGCTGAAATCGACAGGTCTCAGTTTCATATGAGCTTCCAGGAAGAAGCCTTCGTTGTTCAGAGGCACTTTAAACCATTTGGACAGTTTCTTGCCGTCTTCCGGAGCTTTAATGGCAGCTGCCAGGCAAATGATGTCGGCTTCAATTTCGATGGGACGATTTAAGACATGATCATTGACCGTCACAACAAGAGTTTCTCCCTCTTTGCTAACAACAGGTTTGGCATTTTCACTGTAGCGGACAAAGAGAATTCCGCTCCTGCGGGCCAGTTCATAATCTTCTTCAAAATAGCTGTAGGTTCTCATATCACGATAGAGCACAAAGACATTGGCGGAAGGATTCTTGGCTTTAACTTTTAAGGCCAGCTTCACAGATTTGGTGCAGCAAGTGCGGCTGCAATAGGGGTTTTCCTCGCAACGTGAACCTACGCACTGGATAAATACATAGTTCTGAGCTTTGTTGACAAGGTCATCATGACGAACTAAGGCTTCGTCCAATTGAATTTGGGTCATAACGCGGGAGTCCTGCCCGTAAAGATACTCGTGCGGTTGATATTCCAGACCGCCGATAGCAATGATGGCAACTCCATGGCGGATCTGTTCTCCGTCCTTTAAAGTTGTTGTGAAGCTACCTAAGAAGCCTCCGACATCTTGAATTTCCTTGCCTAAATGCAAGGTGATCTGCGGATGCTGGCCGACACGTTCGATAAGTCCGCCGATAAAGGCTTTGATGTCTTCCCCCCGGAATCCCGTAGAGAAACGTTTGCCAAAGCCACCCAGTTCCTGACTTTTTTCAACGAGATGAACTTCATATCCTTGATCCGCCAAGGACAAAGCACTGGTCATCCCGGCTACTCCGCCGCCGATCACTAAAGCAGCATGATTCATGTCCATATATATCGGCTGTACAGACTGCTGCATCGAAGCGCGGACAATAGCCAGACGGGTAAGGTCTTTGGCTTTTTCCGTAGCTTTTTCCGGCTCGTGCATGTGTACCCAGGAGCATTGGTCGCGAATGTTGGCCATGTCAAATAAGTGGGCGTTTAAGCCGGCTTCTTTTAAGGTCTCCTGGAATAAGGGCTCGTGAGTGCGGGGGCTGCAGGAAGAAACGACAACTCTGTTTAATTTGTGCTCTTCGATCATAGCTTTCATCGATGCTTGAGCATCCTGGGAACAGGCATAAATCTTCTCCGTTGCGTAAACAACGGTAGGCAGGGTTTTAGCGTATTCTACAACGGAGGGCACATTGACAACGCTACCGATGTTGACCCCGCAATGACAGATGAAAACTCCGGTACGAATAACATCTCCGGCGACTTCTTTCTCCGGGGGATACTCTTTTTCGCTGACCAGACTGCCCCGTTCCTGGGATAACAAAGCAGAGGCGGCACCGGCGGCTGCGCTGGCTTGCATAACGGTTTCCGGAATATCGCGCGGTCCGCTGAAAGCGCCGGCGGCGAAAATTCCTTCACGGGAAGTATTGACACCGCTGAGAGGTTCAAGTTCAGCAAAACCAAATTTATTAACTTTCAGATCTAAAGTTTGAGCCAAGACTTTGGAACTTTCCCCTGGCTCTAAACCGACGGAAAGAACAACGAGATCGAATTGCTCTGTGGAGATTTGACCGTCTTCGTTGGAATAGCGAATGACCGCATCGCCTGAGCCGTCTTTGGCCTCGGTAACCTCATAAATACGCGAGCGGACAAAGCGAACTCCTTGATTGTTCTTGGCATTGTCGTAATATTTTTCGAAGTCTTTGCCGGGAGTCCTCATATCCATATAAAAGATTGTGGTATCTACCGGTATATGACTATGCTCTTTGGCGATGACCGCTTCTTTGATGGCGTACATGCAGCAGACACCGGAGCAATAATTCTTTTTAATTTTGGAGTTTCTGGAGCCTACGCATTGAATCCAGGCGATCCTTTGCGGTTCTTTTTGGTCAAAGGGGCGGACTAAATGACCGTCAAAAGGTCCGGAAGCGCTCAAGAGACGCTCAAACTCCAGACTGGTGACGACGCTTTTGATTTTGCCGTAGCCATAATAATCTAAAGAACCGGCATCAAAGATTTTAAAACCGGGGTTCAGAATGACGGAACCAACTTCAATCTCGATTTCCTTAGCTTCCATCTCGTGGTCGATGGCGCCGGCCTGACAAGCTTTCAGACACTTTTTGCAAATGTCCTTGCCCTTAGCTTTACCGGTGGTTTGAAATAAGCATTTTTTTGCGTCAATGGCATAAGCGTTGGGAAATGCCTGGGAATATTGTTTATAGATAGCCTTGCGTTTTCCGATGCCTTGATTGAATTCATCGTCCACTTTCACAGGACATACTTCCGCGCAGGACCCGCAGCCTGTGCATTTGTCAACATCGACGTAGCGTGGTTGTTGCTTAATGGTAACTTTAAAGTTCCCTGCTTCCCCTTCGGTTTTAACAACCTGGGAATTCGTGTAAATGCGAACATTAAGATGCCGTCCGCATTCAACCAACTTAGGAGACAAAATACACATGGAGCAGTCATTCGTAGGGAAGGTCTTATCTAACATTGGCATGGTTCCGCCAATGGCTGACGATTCTTCCACCAAATGAACCATGTACCCCGACTCCGCCAAATCAAGTGCAGATTGGATGCCGGCAATTCCAGCGCCTACGATCATAACGGCACCGATTTTATTTTGACTCATTATAACACCTCTTTCATCTTTACTCTCTTTGCAATAGTTACAACAATCACAAGGAACAACAACTAATAATTCGCCAAATAAATTAAAAATCCTCTCTTAAAATGCCGAAATATTATAGAAGAATGTAATTATTCAATAAAAGAATTGGCTAGTATCATAAAAATAGCTGATTCTCAAGGGACCGCCGGATCTCCAGGCGAAGCTCACTGGGAACAATGATTTCACGGCCCAAGGCAAACGAGTACAGCGAGCATTGGGTGACCCGGATGCCCAGCAGTCGTTCAATAGCCAGAGCGTAAAGAGTGAGCTGAAGGGCATACCTGTCCCTGAGAAGCTGCTCTGAGTCCTCCCTTCCTTGGGACAAAGAGTCCGTTTTATAATCGAGAATTTCTGCCCAAACCCCCTCTTCCTTTTGAAAGATCATTACTACATCTATGACTCCCTGAATTAGGATATTCGTTGAAGCTTCTTTTTGAGGAGGGAAGGTTAACGTAAAAGGAACCTCGCGCAGGAGCTGATCCGCTTGCAAAAGCCGCTGCCCCGCGGAACTGTTCAGAAGCTGAATAATTTGGGCAGGCTGGATGACGCTTCTTTGTTCCGAACTTAAAATTTCCCTCTTTTCAAAGTTACTCAGCACTTCCTGAATGGTATTAAGTTGGTTGCTTGATGTCAGCGTTGACCAAACCTTGCCCCACTCTGGCAACGGCAAATGCTGCATAACGGTATGCATGGCGCTTCCGCGCTCTGAGGCTGTCAAAGGCTGCGCCGACTGCATAAATTTAGGCCGAACCGACAAGTCGGATTGCGAGCGGATAGCAGGATGCTGTGCCGTATCTTCCGGCACATACCAGGTGTGGCGGCGCTTTAATTCTGAAACACTGGTTTTGGCTGCTTGATTGACGAGATGGGGATATTGCCAGCTTAGGCGGCGGTCAATTTCCGCATACCATTGCTCAGAGGATATGGTTGCGGCGGAATCCTCTGTCAGAAGGATATCCCGGTTGTCCTCCGCCTGAGATGATTCAAGCTCTCCGCCAAGATTTGCCTCCTCAGCCGCTGTGAAGCTGCGGTGGCAGACGATTTCCCAACTCGAATCGTTTTCGGGCAGGGTTGCGGCAGACAAGCCGGAAGTCTCCTCCGGATTAAACAGGGGATGACGAATCAGGGCCGGGCCGATCCAATCGAGAAAGGATTTGGCGCTGCGAAGTTGGCCGGCAGGTAAAGCAATATCTTGCCAATCTGAACTGCGCCGCCATTTAAGCAGGGTATTCTCCAGGTTTTCCACATTCCCATAGAGGAACAGCCGTTCTTTGGCACGGGTCAGAGCCACATAGAGAATGCGCAATTCCTCGGCCAGAGTTTCCTGGCTCAGCCGCTGCTGAACCGCGTACTGGATCAAGGAGGGATAACGGACATTATTCTCCACGTCAATAATAGGCATACCAAGACCCAGCCTGGCATGAAGGAGCATTTTCCCCCTCAGACCCTGGGTGTTAAAGGCCCTTCCCAGGCCGACAACAAATACCACCGGAAACTCCAGGCCTTTGCTGGCGTGGACTGTAATCAGGCGAACAACATCTTCATTTTCCCCCAGGGCACGGGCGTTTCCCAGATCGTTCCCCTGTCCTTGAAAACGTTCCAAAAAACGAAGAAAACGAAACAAACCGCGGTATCTGGTTGCCTCATAGCGTTTGGCCCGGTCATAAAGCACACGGAGATTGGCCTGGCGCTGGACGCCCGCCGGCAAAGTCCCTACATAAGCCAAATACCCGGACTCTTCGTAAAGGGACCAGAGCAAATCGGCCAGAGAAGTATGGCGGGATCTTGTTCGCCAGGTCTCCAGGTTGTGCCAAAAAGTAATAAGCTTTTCTTTTAAACCCGGGGTTGTTGCTAACAAACCGCGGGCCTTTTCCCTTTTCGCCGCCAGGCTGTCTTCATAAAGAGTCAGCATCCGGCCGAAGGTCCCGCTTGCTTCCGGAGAAAGCTTTTCATCCTCGAAGCCGGCCCAGACAGCTAGGGCTAAGGCCTCATAAAAGTCTCCCTCGGGCAGCATCATCCGCAGTTTTCCCAGCTCACTCCCGTTGAGGCCGACGAGAGGAGAACGCAGAACCCCGGCCAGAGGAATATCCAGGTGTGGATTATCTATTACTTTTAAGAGAGAGAGCATCGTCTCCACTTCGCTTGCCCCAAAATAGCCTGAAGTGGTTTCGGCATAAACGGGAACCCCGGCAGCTTGAAATTCTTCGACATAGATGGGCGCCACCGCGGAGTAGGAACGCATTAAGATGACAATATCCGAATAGCGGACAGGGCGAAAATTCCCCAGCTTTTTGTCATGAATTTGAAACTCGGAATTCTTAACCAGGGCCTGGATTCGCTCCCGGACAAAGCGGGCCTCTACCCTGGCCTTATCAAACTCTTCAGCGGACATTTCCTCATGGGCTGCGCTTAAATCGTCTTCGGAGCTTGGAGCATTTCCCAAGGGCTGAGTCGTTAAAGAATTTTTTATTTCTTTTAAATCAATCAGGTGGACTTCGATCGGTCCTTCCGCAGTGCGGATCAGATCCTGGCCGCTAACGAAGGAAGCTCCATATTGCAAAGCCGCTTGATCATCATAAGAAATCTCTCCGCTTTCCTCCGTCATGATCTGTCGGAAAAGAAAGTTCACCCCGCTGACAATTTCCCGGCGGCTGCGAAAATTGCGGTTCAAATCGATGACCAGGTCGGCAGAAGCGGAGAGTTCGGCCTGTTTTGCGGAATTCCAGTGAGGCAAGTTGTGATACTTGGCGAGAAATAGGCCGGGGTCTGCCATACGAAAGCGGTAAATGCTCTGCTTGACATCGCCAACCATAAAAAAGTTCGCTGAGTCCTCCTGCCGGGATACGAGTTGTAAAATACGTTCCTGAACAGGGTTGATGTCTTGGTACTCATCCACTAAGACCTCGGTAAAATACTCCTGCAACCCTTGGGCAATCAAGGTTGGTCCTTCCTCTTGCACCAGGAGACGCAGGGCAAAATGCTCCAGATCAGAAAAATCCAAGACGTTGCGCTGTCGTTTGGCCCGCGCGTAACTTTGAGCAAATTCCAGGACTAAAGAGGCGATGGTCTCCGCCAGCTTGCCCATGCCCCGCAAGGCTTGAACCTGCTGGTCGAGAGGGTAAACGAACAGCTCCTCGTTGAGGGCATTAAGCTTTTTCTTGGCCTCGTCCCTCAGCTTTTTGCATTCTTCTTGCAGCGACTTATCGGCTTTGCCACGCGTGGCTGCAAGCTTAGGAAACGTAATGGCTTCCTGATACTGATTTTCAATCTGCTCCCAGGTTCCGGAAGTCAGAATTCGGCTCAATAAGCGCAGGCGGTTAAGGTCATCTTGTAAGGTTTCCGCATACTGGGCCGGTCCCTCCGGCTGTTGGGCAATTTGCTCAGCGTTTTCCAAAAGACTGAGACATTCCGTGACCGAGTCCGCAAAGCCTTGACGGACAGTTTGTCCCCATTCGCTCTGCATCAGGGCTTCCGGACTGTCCCACAAATAGGCTTGGGCAAGATTTTTCAGCCATTCCGCGGGATTAGGCTGGCTTTGAGCAAATTCAAAAAGACGCAGCGTCTGTTCCATAACCACTTGATCGTCACGGTCTGAACCGAAGGCATCGATGAGCCGAATAAAGTCGGGGTCTCCCTGTTCGTAACGGGTTTCAAAAAGATCCTCGACGACATCTTGACGCAAGAGAGTTATTTCCGCCTGATCGGCCACCCGAAAAGCCGGATCAAGCTCAAGCTGATAAAAATATTTGCGGATTAATTCTAAGCAAAAGGAATGCAGGGTAGTAATATTGGCGCTTTGCAGAAGAGTGCGCTGCTGCAGGAGGTGCTCCAAGGCCTGAAGGTCATGTTCCAGGAACAAGGCTTCATCAATAGCTTTGCCGATTCGTTCGCGCATTTCGTTGGCGGCGGCTTTAGTAAAGGTTACAACTAAAAAACGGTCGACAGCGGCAGGCTTTTCCGCATCCGTAATCTGCTGAATAATTCTCTCTACAAGAACGGCGGTCTTACCGGAGCCGGCGGCCGCGGCAACAAGCAGCTGCCCGCGCAGCGTAATAGCGGCGCGTTGTTCGCTGGTCCATAACGTCTTACTCAGTGAGATCTCCTCCTTCCAGCCAATGTAACCCTCCCGGGGCTGTATCCTCTTTCGGAGGAAGGTTTGCTGTTTGGTGAGCCGGAATGCTCTCCAGTCTTTGCCATAGTTCCTCTTGATTTAAAGCAAGCAGATCCCTATAGTGATTTTCGGACAGATAGGGGTCGAAGTGGCACACAGGTCGGTAGGAACAGTATTGACAGCCCGTGTTTTGGCCGCGCCGGTAGGGGGATAAGGAAATATTGCCGGAAATAATCTCCTCGCCGCTCTGCCGCAGAGTGTGATAAAGATATTTTTGCAGCAAAGAAAACTGCTCCTCCGTGAGAACGTTGGCACCTTTGCGAAAGGTGCCGTCCTTATTCAGCTTGAGTCCGAGTAAATCAGAGCGCCCTGAGGTGAAGGAAGAGTCCATCGCTTCTAAAACCTGAGGATTGGCCAATAAATAACCGCTGATTTTAACGGCCTTCAGGCGCTGAAGTTCCAACTCCTCCGCGCTGAGGGGGCTTTTCTCTTCCAACTGAGGTTCGAGTACGGGAAAATACAAAAAGCCGGCAGGCGTCGCGGGGGAAGCAGCGTTCAGCAAAACCTCCGCTCCCTCTAAGGCCACATTGAGATAAGTGAGCAGTTGGAGATTGAGCCCGTAATAGATTGTATCCAAGCTTAAAGATTGTTCACGCGATTTATAATCGAGAATTCTCAGAAATACCTGGCCATTGAGAAAGGCGGCGTCAACACGGTCAATTTGTCCGGACAACAATAAAGTATCTCCCTCGGAAAGGGGGATTTCCACACCCGGGAGGGTTTCATCAGGGCCGAATTTGACTTCCAGTTGGATGGGAATAAATACCCCTCGCCGGGCATGTTCTCCCAGTACCCGCACGGCATGATGCACGGTGCGTTTGAGTTTGTGAGTTAAATAGCGGTAGCGGGCGCTGCTTAAGAGAATTTCGTGCTGCAGGCTTGGAGCTAACTGATCCGCCAGCTCACTGATAAGAGCCCAGGATTCTTCTCTGGTCAGTCTCCCCCAATCCAAGCCTCTTTCTTGCAGTTGAAGAGCAAAATCATGTAAAAGAGTGTGAAAAAATTGCCCCATATCCGGTTTGGAAAGCTGATAGGTGGAACGTTCGCGCAGTTTCAGCCCATAACGGGCAAAATGCCCAAAAGGACATTTGGCAAACTGTTCTAAACGGGACACACTGGCCATTAGCCGCTTGCCGTAAAGGCGGCGTGCCAGAGGGCGCTGAATTTGCTCTTCCTGATTCTTCGTGAGCAGACCGGAACGGATAAAATTTAGCTTTCCCTGGTGACGGGGACTCTCACTTAACCAGCGTTCAGCCGCCTCCCATAAAGGGGACAGCCGTTCACCCCGGCGCAAAGTGCGCATTTGTTCGGCATAGTATTGAAGGACAGTATCCGCTTGACTGATACAGGCGATAGGTTCCTGATTGCCCAGGTACTCTTCAGCAATTGGAAAAAGTTGTTTCAGGCGCAGGATAACGGAAGAGACTGTGAGGCCTTTCCCCTCTTCGTCGGTAAGGGGGTAGGTAATTACAAGCTTCTCCCTAGCCCGGCTGAAAGCTGTATAGATATAAAATTGTTCCTCAAAAGTCTGAGCCTTTCCTTTAGGGGCTAAGGATACCCCTTCTTTTTCTAAAAGCTTTCGTTCCTCGTAATCAAGGACCCCCTCGGATGCAGGTCTGGCCGGAAGAACTCCTTCGTTGGCCCCGAGGAGGAATTGTACTCGTACCTCGGGATTCCGGGAACGGTCCAGGGAGCCTACTAAAACCTGATCAAGTCCGGGAGGAATTTGCCCCAGCTCCAAGCCCTCAATTCCGGAAGCCAGAATCAAGGAATAGTCCTCCAGTTCCAGTTGCTCATCCCCCAGGCTGCTCACGATTTCATCGAGGACTTGCATAATGGCCGGCCAGAGTTGTTCGTGCAATCGGGCCTCGCTCAATTCTCCGGCTTTCCGGGCTTGATCCGCCCAGGTTTTTAAGGTTAAAGGAACTTGGAGTTCTGCCAAAAAATCAAACAGCGTTTTGCTGATTTCCCGAACAGTTAAACGTTCTCCTTCGCCTTTCGCTGCCAACACTTCACATAAGGGGGCAAGGAGTTCATGGATAGTTGCCCGGTAGGAATTGAGCTGAGATTCAAGCTTCAGTTCAAGCTCATGCTGCACCTCATTGCGGCCCAGCGACCACTGGCGGTGGTAGCGCCAGGGAACATTGCCGCTCCAGCTTCTGCCCCCTATCCCATGTTCCAGAACGTAATTTTCCAGACGGTCAACAGCATCTCTGGAGAGCGGAAAAAAGTCTGTTTTTAAACAGCGGAAAAGGGGTTCATATCCCCAATTGCTTGCAGCTACTTCTAAACTGGAAAGCACTAATTCGATCAAGGGATGATGAAGAATAGAATGTTTATGATCAATGTAAAGCGGAATGGCATAGGCGGTAAAGACTTGCGAGATCAGTTCATGATAGCCGGAAAGATCACGTGTCATCACGGACATGTCTTGCCAAGACAGCCCTTCGTCTCTGGCCAAACGGCGCAACTCCCGGGCGACTCCCTCAACTTCCGCCCGCCGGTTGACGGCGGATAAAATCTGAATCCCCGGGTTGAGGTCATTGGAGGGAATTTCCGCATAAGGCTTTGTTGGGTAGGCTGAATAATACTTCTCCAAATGCCCGAGCCAGGGATGTTTAAAACGTTTCGTTGTCTCCAGCAGGAGCGGGGGATGCATGGGAATTCCGCTTTCCGCCGCCAGCCGCTGCAAGGATTGCCAGGTTTGCCAAGAGCCGGTAAACAGTTCTTCTCCTACCCTTAGCTGTCCTTCTTCCCCGCCTCGTTCCGGGTTAAAGAGACCCGGATCGAGGGGAATTGTTACCACGACCTCGGCAGCCGTAGTCAGCAGGTTTTTTAAAACTTCGAGTTCCTGGGGAGTATATCCTGTAAAGCCGTCCACCCACACCCGAGCCCCTTGAATCAGAGGTGCGCCGGGAATCTTTTCTGCCAAGACGGACAGTTCATCATCCGGATCGCGCCCCACTTGTCCAAGGGAGGATTGAAATTCTTCGTAAATCAAAGCCAGGTCATTGAGCTTATCTCCCAAAATCTCCCGAGCGCTGCTAACTTGACGCAAATCAGCGGGAGTAACGCGATAAAGCTTAAATTCAGCAATGGCCTGAGCCAAAAGCTCAGCCATGCCGGGGCGAGTTGCCGAACGTGCAAAGGCTTTTAGTTCAAAGCGGTGTTTTAAGAGAATCCGGCGCAGCAGCATTCGTTTGCCGGTTGCTCCTATCAGAGCTTTTAACCCTCCCCCGGTCTCCGCCAAAACCCGCCAGCCCATTCTCCGGAAGCTCAGGACCTGGGCCCGGAGGCTTCCTCCCAATTCCGGCGTATTAGCCAGAGCCACCTCCATTTGATAGGTTGCCTGTTCCGGAACTAAGAGAATTATCGGTGGTCCCCAGGGCTGAGTGCGAAGCTCGCGGCGGATTTCTTCCAGGCAGAGGGTGCTTTTACCGCTTCCCGCCCGGCCGATTACTACTTTGAGGCTCAAATCAATCCCTCTTTTCTTCGGACACTCTGGCGCTTGGCGGCAACCGTCTGTTCGCTTTTCAGAGCATCATGCGAATTCAAAGTTCCATCCCCCTAAAACTCAATATGGCGCACTTGGGCAATCTCACTTAAAAGGGCTGCCCCGACAGAAGGCGGATAACAAGGGGTAAGAAATTGAAGAGCGGGAAATTCTTCTTCTATTGTTAACTGGAAAGAAGGCTTAATGAATTCCCAAATATGGACAATTCCTCCTACAAGACCCAGCTCCTGCCCTTGGGTTTGGCGCAGAAGGGCCAAAGTCAGCAGACCTAAATCCCGTCCCGCCTCTTGCAGGATGGTTTGAGCCGCAGAGTCTCCTCCGCCTGCGGCTTCAACAACGACGGGAACGAGAGCAGCCACGTCCTTGTTGGTGCGGTTGGCCTGATTCAGCCAGTCGACGATTTCGCGCACTTGATTTAGCCTTAAATGTTGCGTTATTAAGGATTCTAAAACGCTTTTCGGTCCGTATCCGTCAAAGGAAGCGATCATGGCCACCAGGGCTTTGCGTCCTATGTCATAGCCGCTGCCCTGATCACCGATGAGATGCCCCCAGCCTCCGACCCGACAGGCCTTTCCTGCCCGGTTAACCCCTAAAGCAACAGTCCCGGTGCCTACTGCCAAAACATTTCCGGAAAATGTCCCCCGCACGGACATTAAAGCTCCAAAAGCATCGTTTTCCAGGACAATAGGAAGATTCCGGAAGGAGGTTCCCCGTTCCTGCTCCACACTCACTAAAGCAGCGCGGATACCGTTAGCCATTATATTCCAGTCCTCCGCAGTGTCTATCCCGGCAAGACTAATGCCGATGCCTTCCAGCGGCTCCTCTTTAAAGCAATCCTGAATTCCCGAGACGATACTTCGAACGGCTTGCATCATACCGACGACATGATAATTGCTCGAAGGATTGCGCTGAGAACAAAGGACTTGCCCGGAAGCATCGAGGGCGACAATTTCTGTCTTGCTTCCTCCGCCGTCTACTCCGATTTTTACTCCCATCCGATCCACATCCTATCCCCTTTTAGATCTAAATAGCCTTCGTCTTTGTTGAATTCCTTCAATCTATTCTATCTCCAATACTTACCGTTTTTAGCTGTTAACTTCGAAATAGGTTTCATTAAAATTATAACATGATCTCCATTATAAAAGCAGTGGAGAACAACGGTCAAACCGCTGCCCACTGCTTTAGCCACCCCAAGCTCCGCGACTTTCCCAAAGTAAAGAAACCTGGGCAGACATCCGAAAAGCGTGCGTTTATAAGGGATCTGTTAATTTATAAAGAGAGCTAGGTATGGAACAAGTTATTTATCCATAGGTATTAAAGAAGCACTTGGAGGTGAATGAGGTGCCGATTTACGTCCTAACTCGCCGCAAACTGATCCTATGTCTTTCATTAGTCATCGTTTTAGGGGGGATCTGCTACTTAACAGCTTATTCCTTGACAACGCCCTCAATTGTCCGCGCACCGGGAACCTATTATATGGCCCATACCCGGGAAAAAGTCGTAGCCTTAACCTTTGATGATGGCCCTGATCCGATTGATACGCCGGCAGTACTGGACATCCTTAAAGAAAAAGGCGTGCGGGCTACATTTTTTGTTTTAGGGCAAGCGGCCCAGGAAAACCCGGATTTGTTAAAGCGCTTAGCCAAAGAAGGGCATGAAATCGGGAATCACAGTTTTAACCACGATTATCGGCAACAGCGGCTCTTGACGGAAATAAATCGCACAGACCAGGAAGTTTATGCGGCAACAGGCACACACACGTATTTTTATCGTCCCCCGGGAGGTTTCTTAACCAAGTGGCAGTTGGAAAGTATCAAAAAAAACGGTCAGGTTGTTGCTCTTTGGAGTGTGGACAGCAAAGACTGGCGTAATCCCGGAGTAAATCAAATCGTTAAAAATGTTCTGGACAACGTCTTTCCGGGAGCGATTATACTTTTACACGACGGCGGGTTTCAGCGCACTCAAACCGTAAAATCTTTAGCGAAAATAATTGATTCTCTTCAAAGGCAAGGTTATCGTTTTGTCACCTTAAGCGAATTGAAAACCTTCGATGCCGGCGATAGTGAATTAAAGTAACCGCTAAGGTCTGGTCTGCGCCCTGCAAACATCCCTGTTCTCGAGGCTGTAGACGCTTAAGCGATTTTTGCCGCCGCGTTTGGAACAGTAAAGGGCGTCGTCGGCATGTTGAATGAGATCTTCAGCCGTTAAGGCGTGTTGCGGATAAGCTGCCAGACCCAGGGAAACCGTAGTGTGCAAAGCGGGATTGTTACCCATAGTTCTTGCCCGGGTGGTTTCGAGCAATCGTTCCCCGATACTTATCGCCGCCTCAAGACGGGTATTGGGAAGAAGAATGACGAATTCATCTCCGGCGTAGCGCACAACCGAGTCTCCCTCCCGAACCCCTTCCAGCAATAGTGTTGCGAAAAACCGCAGGAATTGATCACCTGTCGGGTGACCAAACTGATCGTTAATTCCTTTAAAATTATCACAATCAATAAAAAGAAGCGAAACATTGCCTTCGGTTGCCTGAGCGTGACTTATAGCTTTTTCGGTTAACTCTGCCAGAGAACGGGAATTTAAGAGTCCCGTCAAACTGTCTGTTTCGGAAAGACAGCGGACATGTTCATATAAGCGAGCATTTGCCAAGGCCACACTGACTTGATTGGCAAAGATCTGGGCCAATTGCAGATCATCTTTGCTGAAAGCATCTAAATTCAATTTGTAAATCCAAAGAACTCCAAAGGTTTCTTTTTCAAGTTGCAGCGGGATACCCATTACAGATTCGTCATCATAGGGAGTGCCTGGGATATGCAAAGCTCTGGGATCGTGTTCGGCGTCTCCCGCCAGAACGGACTCACCGGTTGCCGCCACCCAGCCAACCATTCCAAAACCCACTCTGGGATGACTGTTAAAAATAGAGGCCAAAATCGCAGGATCGTTCTGACTTTCACGAGCACTAACGACATGCAGGGATTTTTCTCCCTCATCCATCAGGAATATTGTGCAGCCGTCGGCTCGAAACAAGGAAAAAATTTGGTCTACTACTTGATTGGTCAACTCACATAAATCGAGGGTTTTGGTTAAAGAGGCAGAGATATTTGACAAAGCCGACATTTCCGCTTCATGCCTTTGAATTTGGCGGATAGCGCTGATTTCCCGATTAACGGCTATGCCTATAACGAAATAAATAAGCGTGTACATAGCCCATTCTACGAAAGTCAGGAGATGGGCTTGTTTATACAAAATAATGAAAGTCAGCAGTGAGGCAATGGCAATTTGCATTAATAATAGTCTCCAGGGGAAATACAAAGCAATGAGCGCTATCATCAGGAAAAAAAAGGATACTAAAAAAATACTTTTATCCCCCGCGAGAATGATGATAGCCGCCAGACCGGACATTAGGCAAATCACGCCTAGTGTCCAAAGTTTATGATGCGAAACGGGTGATACTTTCGTTCTGTCAATTCTCTTCTTCTCTCCCGCCATCTGTCGTCCCCTCTGTTCTATAACTGATTATCAATTGTCATTTATACATCACTGTATACTTCTCGTTTCTTAAAACTAAATCCTGCTCAGTTATTGCCGGCTGGAAATTAATTATTCATTTTTCACAAAGCCCCTGCCGAGAACTTCTCCCGCGTTGGTAATAATCATAAAGGCTTGAGGGTCTACCTCCCGCACAGCTTGTTTTAAACGGCCCAGTTCGGGAAGACTGACAACACAGATAATGACGTTTTTAGACTCATTGGAGTAGGCGCCCCGTCCGCTTAAAAAGGTAGCCCCTCTGCCCAGATCTTCTATAATGCGATCAACTAAAATTTCGGCCTTGTCGGAAATGATAGTGATTGATTTCGAGGGAACTCCGCTTTGAATCAAGTCCAGAACCCGTCCGTAAACAAAAAGTGTGACAAGTGTATAGAGAGCAACTTTCGAACCCAGCATAGCCCAAGAGATCATAATGATAACGCTGTTGATAGCTAAGGCCGATGTTCCCATCGGAATTCCAAATCTTCGCTGAATGACCTTGGAAACAATATCCGTACCGCCCAAGCTTCCGCCAAACCGGAAGACAATACTTGAGGAGACTCCCGAAAAGACACCACCGTAGAGTGCGCCGAGAAAAATATCGTTTATGGCAACAGGATGGACTCCTTTAAAGAGATCTAGAAAAATCGAATAGATAACCAAGCCCCAAATGGTCTTAAAAACAAAATTCTTATTAATCTCCCGCCAGCCTAAACCGAATAAGGGAATATTCAATAAAAAGGTCATCAGGCCGATAGGAAGTTTGAACGTATAGTAGAGCAACAGAGCAATACCGCCGACTCCTCCCCCACTTAATCCCGATGGAACAATAAAGGCCTGAACCCCGTAGGCTCCAATAATCGCTCCGGCAGCAATCGCGATAATACTGCTGATAGATCGGGCGCGCTTCGATAACTTCATACAATACCCTCCAAATAATTCGTTGGGAAAAGACGACACTTGATTGATAAATCAAACCTCCCCTATCTCCGAAGAGTTCCGGGGAGGTCCGCTATTGGGTTTAATGCTCTCAATTTAAGAGATATCAATAATATTATACTGAGTTATGCGAAGAAGTAAAGAAGAAGCTGAAGCTAAATCCAAATCGGTCTATTTTTTCTTCCGAATGCGGTAAACGGCCCAGCCCACCAGGCCGAGAAACAGGTACGGCAGAACATATCCCAGGCCCACCGCCAAATAATTAAGGACGTTCCAGGAGCTGCTGATAGTTTTCAAGCAGGCATTTTGAGCAGCTATCCAAGTTTTCTGCCAAGAGACAGGCTGCCAGGAATTTTTTACGGTCACGTTCGGGCTGGAGTTAGCTACGAATTGAAAAGTTACCGTGGAATAATCTACCTGGTTGTTCCAAAGTTTAAGTTGTCCTTCGAGTTGTTCGATTTGCTGGCGGATATTTCCCAAAGCGTTTTCAACTTTGAGGATATCATCAACAGTTTTCGCCTGGTTCAAAATTTCAAGATACCGGTTTTCTTCAGCCTGCAACGTCTGCAGACGATTTTGAGAATCATAGTATTGATTGCTTATGTCATCAGCCGCCGTGTGTTGATCAAGTACCTTACCCCAGCTGACGAAGGAATTAGTGAATTCATCCAGTTTATCGGCGGGAACTTTGACGGTCATCTGGGCTGAAAGCTGACCAGCGGAGCCGTTTTGTTGGGATTCGACAATATAGCCGCCCATTTGTTCCGCCTTCTGTTTGACCTGATTCAGGGTGTCCGTCGGATTAGTTACTTCAAGGGTTAAGGTTACATCGTGGGTTATTTTGTGAGGAATTACGGCCTTATTAAGAGCGTTGTCACCGGACACGGCCGTTTGCGGCGCTTGCTCGGCAATTTTAGGCGCGTGAAGGGCGGCCCCTGCGGAAGACTGGCCGTAGGCTGAGTTCTTATCCGCCATTGACGAGCTTTGCCTTTGAGAAGTTGCCTGTCCCCCTGAGGGGAACAAATGCCCAAAATTCAAAGCAGTTTGAGCTACAACCAGTAAGAGGATCAGACCGGCAACAGCGGCTCCAAGTTTCCGGCGGCTAAGCAAACTCACCGCAAACCATTTTGCTCTCCATCGCTCAAACAGGGGCTTCTTAAGCGGAGCATGCGGCTGCTTGGCCTCTTCCGCGGCCATTCTGGCCAGAGCTTTTTGTTTAATAGTTTCTTTGATCTGCTCATTTATTTCGGATTCAGATCTGATGGCTTTAAAATATGCTCTCATTTGTTCTAAATCACCGTCTTCTTCCCAAAGAGATATAAGATCTTTTTTCTTAAAGCTCTTCATCAGCCTCTTCCTCCTTTGTCAGGATTCCCCTGGTAGATTTTTCGGAACCCTTTCTTAGCACGGTATAAAAGGCTGTCCACCGCCTGCTGAGATGTACCTAAAATCTCGGCAACTTCTCCCGCACTGAAACCTTCGATAAGACGAAGCTGAATCACGTTGACCTGTTGGGGGGAAAGCCCGGCCAGAGCTTCCCCAATGCTTAAAACAGTGGCCCAGCTATCGCTTTGGTCGGAATCTTTAAGAAGAGATTTTGGTCGTTCTTCCAGAAGTATTGAGGCAGAATGTTTGTGAGTTCTATAATAATCGGCGATCTGACGAGCGGCAATTTTCAGGGCCCACGCTTTCAGGGCATCTTTCTTAACGAGTTCAGAGAGAGCCTTCCATACTTTAACAATAATTTCGGCGGTGACGTCTTCCACATCAGACTTAGGTACGCGGATGGAAACAAACCTGTAAATAAGCGGGAATAGTTCTTCATAGGTTTCATCAAAGGATGAATCTGCTTTCACCTGGCAGTTCTCCTCCCTTCGCTTGTTATAATTGAGTATAAACTATCTCCTCTGGTCTTAAATCATTGTTTATCATCATTCGCCAATGGTTACTATTCTATAGACGTATCCCGGAGGCCTTTTCTGATGGGGCAGTTCAACAAACAATGCAATAAAACAAAAGGACGACTCCAGGCCCAGGGGCACAGAGGTCATCCTCACAGTTTAAAAGCATTGAACGCTTAAATATTCCGCTGTCATAACAGCGGGGAAAATAAGCGGGCACAGGATTCCTTTAAGCGTTCAGAGAAGGGGCGGCTTTGGAAAGACTCCAGCTGAATGAACCGGCAATCCTGCAAATCCTGTTCAAAATTTTCATTTAGAGTTTTTGTTATGCTCCGGTCATAGAGAAAAGCACAAATTTCAAAATCGAGAGAAAAGCTGCGCACATCCATGTTGGCAGAACCTACGGAAGCAAACTGATGATCGATAAGCAGGATCTTGGCGTGGAGAATCCCTTTCATATATTTATAGATTTTGACCCCTGCCTGAAGCAGTTCCTCAAGATAGGAGTTCATGGCCCAGTATATCAGTTTGTGCTCAGGGATTCCCTGGATAATGATCTGCACGTCAAGACCTGAGAGGGCGGCAGTTTTGAGGGCCATAATCAAGCTTTCATCAGGAATAAAATAAGGAGTTTCAATTCTTATGCTTTTCTTAGCCATAGTTATAGACAAAAAAAAGCCTTGCAGAATGGATGCCCAATGGGAATCGGGACCGCTGGCGCCGATCTGCACCGGCAGAAGGTTCGTGATAGTAACTTTCGGATAGTAAGGATTCCCCTGGAGTTCCTGACGGGTAACAAAATACCAGTCGTTTATAAATACTGATTGTAAGGTATAAACGGATTCACCCGAAAGTTTTAAGTGTGTATCCCGCCAAAAGCCAAGCTCCGGGTCTCTGGACAAGTATTCGTCTCCTATATTGAGTCCGCCCATATACCCGGTGCGACCGTCAATAATCACAAGTTTACGATGGTAACGTAAATTCAGTTTCGGACTCAGAAAAGGAAAACGCAGGGGAAAATACCAGTGGGCCTGTATTCCCGCCTGTCGCATAACCTCAATGAACTTTCCCGAAACTGCAAGGCTTCCTATGCCGTCAAGAAGAACCCGAACTTCCACTCCTTCCCCTGCTTTGCGTGAAAGAATTTTCAGGACATCCTCGCCAATTTCATCCCCTTTAAAGATGTAGTAGCTTAGATGAATATGATGTGTTGCCTTTTCCAAGGATTGAAACAAAGCCTCAAATTTTTCCTCACCGTTAATAAGAACGGTTGCCTGGTTATGAAACGTTAAGGGGGCATAACCACTGTGGAGAAGGAGATTGACCAGCTTAGGGTCGGAGATTTGCTTGTCGGGAAGCCTGTTTTTTTCGGCATTCAGAGTCTTCTGCTGTTGAGCTATCGCCTGATCCAGTTTATTGTCCGGAAGATGTTTGTGCTGAAAGATTTGCTTTCTCTGCTTGCGGCCTAAAAGAATGTAAAGAATAAACCCTAAGAGAGGGAACAGGCTGAGTATAAAAAGCCAGGTCACTGTTTTTCCGGGATCTCTGTTTTCCAGGAGAATAACCGTGCCAAAGAGCAGCACTTGAAGGATTAACAGCAAAAAAAGCCACCCCATAGTTTCACCGCCTATAAAGAGTATGACGAGCAAAATACTTTTGAATTGTGTTTAATTAAAGGACTCTTGCTATTATGCACACTCTGAAATCGTTTTACTAAAGCGGATGAAATCCGGCTAACATGAACTCCGGGCATAGATAAAGAAAACTAAAGCTTCCCTCACTAAAAGCGAGAAAAGCTCAGGAAAATTATTTATTAAAAGGAATTTGCAACGAGAATGTTGAGCCGGACGAACCTGTCACAATACCTATACTGCCGTTGTGCCGGGCGGCAATTCCGAAGCAAGTAGCCAAGCCAAGTCCGGTTCCGTCTTCTTTAGTCGTAAAAAACGGGGTGCCAAGCTTCTCCAGGATGTGGGGTTCGATTCCTCCGCCCTGATCTCTGACAGCCAGAATTACGGCATTGTCCATAACGCTGGTTTTTATGGTTAATCTCTTTCCGGGTTCCATTGCTTCTAAGCCATTGCGGGCCAGGTTTAAGATAACCTGACGTATCTCTTCTTCATCAAGCAGCAGATCCGGAAGATCGTTCAAGTCCAGATCAAGGTATTTATCGTAACGTCGGGCATCCGCTTCAATGAGCGGAGCCAAGGCCTGAACGATCTTATTAAGGTTTTGGATTTTGAATTCCGGAGGTTTTGTTTTACCAAAGGAGAGAAATTCGGAAATGATGGAGTTGGCCCGATCCAATTCGTCGATCATCAAAGCAATATAGTTTTGGTAATGTTGAATGTCCTCTTTATTGCCCAGAAATTGGAGGAATCCCCGCACAGTTGTCAAAGGATTTCTTATTTCATGGCTGATTCCCGCCGCCATTTCCCCGACCAAATTCAAGCGGTCTAACCGAGCGATTTCCCGCTCGAATTGTTTCCGCTTAACTGCGTTTTCCTGGGCAATTTGTTTCCAGGAAAACGTTACGCTAATACTGTCAATATAGATTCCTTTAAAGAGAAATAAATAGCCCAAGGCCTTGAAGCCATGTCCCAAAAGATTGTCATAATCACTTGAGCCGAAGTTGGCGGCAACTTCCAATTCGCCTAATAACAACAATATCAAACTCAGAATCATTGCCAGTTGGCTAACCGTACGCCGGGAAACATAACGCTTGCTTAAGAAGCCGAGAGTCAGGAGATAGAAAAAGCAGATCAGATATTCAAACCTGACCCTTTGCAGCAAGAAGCTGAGAGATTTTACCCACTGGAAGGAAGCTTGCCACAGGGAAAAAAAACTAATGAGACAGATTACAATCAGAACAAAGAAAAAAGCTTTCTCACGCCGTGAGCGCTCTATAACTTCGTCCTGGTGGTAAAAGACAAAGAGCAGGGACAAAGACTCCGTGGTGCGCGCTATCAGCCAAAACCAAAGAGAAACTTCCTCACTAGCGGAGGCGAAAAAAGGCATATCCGGTCTGGTAACCATATGGAAAAGATCAAAGGCTCCCACAGCGAGAAACATAGCCGCTAAGTAGAGTTGATATCTCGACAGCGTGTGCGGAAAAGAAAAAAAACCCTGCAAAGCAATGGCGAAGGCTATCGTGATACAGATAAAACCTAAGCCGGTATGCAAAGCGAGGCAATTTTTATAATCAAGAAACTGTAAATTGTGAACATAGAAAATTCGGGTTAAGGCGTACAGAAATAAGGCAATTAGGGCGATGAAAATAGTCATGAATTCCTGGGGATTAACATGACGGTTAACCCCGTTCCAATCTTGTTCTCCCATGGAATGATTCACCTCGCACGTTAAGGACGCAAATTGTTGTCCTTAAAACATTCTTGAGCCTGCGCATCTATTCTACGTCAGGCGGTAATATCCTTCTCTTAAGGGAGATTATTCTCGAAAATTCTCATATATACCACTTTAAAATATAAAAAGAAAATTTTTTTGAAGAAAGTCAACCATAAAAAGCTTTGAGTTCTGTAATAAGCTTTTGCATAGCTAAGATATCCTTGATAGCAACTCTTAGATAGTTCCCTTGCAGTCCGGCAAAATTACGACAATTGCGCACAAGAATTCCCTTGCTTCCGAGATGCCGGATTAATTCCGGAGTTGAAGAATCCAGGATTTCAAGCAAGGAGAAATTTACCGCAGTGGCAAGCAGACGCAAATGCTTAAAGCCGCACAGCTCAAATTCACGGTAAAAATAAGCTCTGCTCTCTTGCAGCTTTTCTCTGACCTCGCGCCCATACTTTCTGTCCCGGAGAGCCGTTATCCCGGCATTTTGGGCTAAAACATTGACAGACCAGGGGTCCCGGTATTGCTCAAATTGCCTGAGCATTGCCGGCGAAGCAAAAGCGGCGCCTAAACGCAATCCCGGCAGGCTGTAAAATTTCGTCAAGGAGTATAAAACGATAAGGTGCTTATTGCCTGCCAGATAAGTGCGAGCGGATTTCCGCAATTCGTCCGGGAGAAAATCCAGGAAAGATTCGTCAAAGAGGATGTTGCAGCCTATGGCGCGTGTGAGCTTTAAGAGTTGTTCAAACCTTTCTGCTTCAAGAACGCTGCCTGTCGGATTATGAGGAGAGCAAAGAAACAAAAGTTCACATCCCTCCAGATAGCCTTTCCAGAGTCGATTAAACTCAGATACGTCGAGTCCTTCCGGCCCATCCTCGGGATTGCTGCCTTGAAACTTCCGCCACCCCTCTGCCCCTAAAGGAATATAGCAAACTTCAGCTCCTATGGAGCGCGCCGCCCGTTCGTATTCACTGAAAGTCGGCAGGGGTATGGCGACTTTGCGGGGCTTTAAAGCATTGACAATTGTAAAAATTAACTCTCCAGCCCCATTGCCAACCATTATTTCTGCCATGGGCTGATCTAAACGCTGAGACAGGGCTGTGCGCAAGGCAATGCTTTCAGGGTCCGGATAACTTGTAATCTCTTGAAGGCTTTTTTGTAAAGAATCCCAGACATCCCGCGGCGGGCCAAAAGGGTTTATATTGGCGGATAAATCAATGAAGTTGGTTAAGCCATAGACTTCCTGAGCCTTTCTTAGATTCCCTCCATGCATGAACTCACCCCGCATTTTCTTACTTTGTTAGAAGTATGGGCTGCCTGACTCTCCCTGGCCGGCCTCAGTACAGCCAGACAGCCGCCCGCTTAAGTCTTGGTGCCGGTTAGATTTTCTTGATAGTTTGCAGCATTGGCAAGGATGCCTCCGGGATGGCTGTTAAAAAGATCCAGGTAAGCAGGACTAAAACGCTGCTGCGCTTCCTTTTGCAAATGATTGCGAATCTTTCTTTCCACTGTTGCGGCCTGGGGAAATACTCCGGCCAGCAAAGTGCCGCTATGGGCTGTTACGACTCCCAAGCCGCCGTTTTGCAAAACCCAATCCAGGAATGGTTTAAATAAGGCTTTAGGATTTATCTCCAGATTACAGCGCGCACTGATCGTCCCGGCGGCCGCTAATTTCTCCAAGTCTCCCTGCTTAATTCCTTCTGAGGCTATTTGATAAGCCTTGCTAATTTCTCTTTCCCAGCGGCGGTAATGTTCAGCAAGTCCGGGACGGGCATTAAAGACCTCAGTGTCAACAGAGCCGCCCCAGTCCAAGGCCAGAAACAGAGCCGGCAGCGCAGGCCCCAGCAGGCGATAGTTATGTCTTTGCACATGTTCAATGTCCGTAATTCCGGGAAACATCACACTGTCGCTCGGTTCTATCCGCAAAGCAAGCCGCGCTAAATGCTCAGGCTCAGGATCTTGGCCTAAGGCCAGCAAAGCGGCGGCAGCCACGGCAGCAATATCCGCCGTCGAACTGGCCATGCCCTTCCCCTCGGGAAGCTGCTGCAGAAATTCAACCTGACCGCCTAAGGCGGGCAGGCCCAAGTCTTCTTTCAATAACTCCAGCACCTGGAGAGCTTTGGTTTTCCGGAGGGGGATATGCCAAATTCCAGCCTGGATGTCCAGGTCCACTTTGACCTCTGAAAAGCGGTCAATTGGACAATCGATAAGAAAAGGAACTCCGGCGCGAGCCCCTTGTACCCATTCCCCACATGTCCCCGGACATCGGGCCAAACCGACGGTGTTCATTAATACTCAATCCCCCTACGACTGTGTATCCCTTGAGCAAAAGGATGTTTTAACGGGTTCAAGTCCCACCAGGAATCCACCCAGGGCTCTACCTCTTTGGGCATCCCCCGGCCCGTAAGGACCCAGTTGAGGGAAGAACCTGCCAGCAGAAGCTGCTGCAATTGGTCAAAGGTCAAAAAACCCTTGTTAAGAGCATGACTGACTTCATCCAGAATAATAACTTGATACGTGCCGCCGCCGGCTTCCTTGAGAACAAAGTCATAGGCCATGCTCACTAAATCCAAAGCAACTTCCGGATCTCGGTTCTGCCGAAAACATTCGCCGCATCCTGTGCAATGTTTCAGGCCGGTACGGATCATTCCTGACCAGCGGCATCCTACACCGAACTGCAGCAGCGGGATTCCCAGCCTGCTAAGCCCTATTAATTCCCCACTGTAGGTACTTCCTTTCAGAAATTGTACCATCAGAACCTTCTTACCTGCCGAAGAAGCCAGCAAAGCTTCGCCTAAGGCTGAGGTTGTTTTTCCTTTTCCCTGCCCCGTGTAAACAGTGATCATTCAGGTTCCCCTTCTCTGGCCGGCAGAATTAAACCAGTGTTCCAGCAACTCCGGATGACCGGCAAAGTTGAGATGAAGATAGGAGGCGAAGAGGTTGTCTTGCGCATAGCCTTCTCTGCGCACGGCCTGTTCACCTTTGAACAACTCGTAAGCGGCCGGTATTTCCGCCTCATAGGTGACTTTGGAATAATGAAATTCATGCCCTTGAACCGCAGTTCCGCGGGAGCCTAAAAAATTATCCTTTTGAAAAACTCCCCGGCGATACCCTATTCCTTGCAGACGTTTGGTCATTTCTGCTTTCATGGGAATGAGCCCGGCCATAGGATACTCCTCTCCCGCGAAATTTGTAATCGATTTTCCCAGGTACATGTATCCTCCGCATTCGGCATAAAGAGGCTTCCCACTGGCGGCAAAGGCCCGGAGGGAATTCAGGAAGGAGGTGTTTTCACTCAACTCCTTAAGGTGAAGCTCAGGGAAACCGCCGCCCAGAAAAACTCCGTCCAGGTTTTCCGGCAGAGAGGGATCGTGCAAAGGGCTGAAAGGCACAAGGGTATAATTTAAGCGTTCCGCCAAGTCCAGGGCATCTTGATAATAAAAAAGGAAAGCTTCGTCCCAGGCTAAACCCAAGCGAAATTTGTCGCCGTGATGAGACTGCGCGGCAGAAAACGGACTTCCGCCATGAGCTTTGGCATCAAGAGGTGAACCGGCCCCGCCGGCCATCATCGAGTCGCTGAAGTCAGGAGCACTGTGCATGATGCGCTCTACTTGATCCAGGTCAATATGATCCGTGATCAGCTTAGACAGGGTGTCAATAAATCCGGCCAGCAGCCCGCCTTCCCCCACAGGAATTAAGCCTAAATGCCGTTCCGGAAGATGAAGGGATGTTTCCTTCGGCAGGACGCCAAGGACCGGTACCTGAAGTTCCAGCAGAGCTTCTCTGAGTATTTTTTCCTGAGCCGGCGATTTTACGCGGTTGAGAATGACTCCTTGAAGGCTGACCCCGGGATCGTAGGTTTTAAACCCGTGGACTAAAGCCGCAACACTGCGGGACATCGAAGAAGCGTCAACAATCAGGAGAATGGGGGCGTTGAGGAGTTTCGACACGTCTGCCGTACTGCCAAAACCGGCGGTACCGCTCATGCCGTCAAAAAGTCCCATCACACCCTCAATGACGGCCCATCGTTCTCCGCTGCTTTGAACGAAAGCGGAAGGAAGATGGTCTCCCAGCAACCAGCGGTCGAGATTGCGGGAAGGCCTTCCGGTCGCTGCCGCATGATAGCTGGGATCAATATAATCCGGACCAACTTTAAAGCCTTGAATCGGCCGCCGGCGCTGCTTCAAAGCGGCCATTAATCCGGTTGCCAGAGTTGTTTTGCCTACACCGCTATGTGTACCCGCTAGGACAATGCGAGGAATTTTCACGTTATCTCTCCCTCATTGTAACTTATGAAATCCTGATAGATTATAAACACTGCTACACATTAGAGCCTAATCGCTAAAGACGGCTAATTCAACAGAAAAGCCAAACAGAGAGTGGGTAAAAGAGAGAGCCAAGTCGCCGTTCGAACCAGTTTTTGGCAGCAGACAATGTCGGCAAAGTTTGAAGGATGCAGAACATCGCCCATTTCCGCCCGGTGGTGAAGCTGCCCGTGATAACTATTGAAACCGCCAAGCTGAACGCCCAGCAATCCGGCAACGACACTTTCCGGGTTTCCCCCGTTGGGACTGGGATGCCCTGAGGCGTCCCGCTGCCAAATTTTAAAAGCGCGCCGGGCGGGCATTTTTCTCAACCAGCCGGCTAAGAGCAAGAGCGGTACGGATAAACGTGCCGGAAGATAATTAGCCCAATCATCGCTGCGCGCTGAAAACCAGCCAAAATCCTTATAGCGCTCATTGCGATACCCAACCATAGAATCCAGAGTACTGACTGCTTTAAAGGCCATTGCCAGAGGTGCTCCTCCCAGAGCGGCATAAAAGAGCGGGGACAAAATCCCATCTACAAAGTTTTCAGCCAAGGTTTCAATAGTCCCCCGCACGATCTCTTTTTCAGCAAGATTCTCCGTATCCCGGCTGACAAACCAGGAGAGTTTCAGCCGTGCTTCTTGAATGTTCCCTTGCTCTAAAGGAATGAGCACGCTTTGTCCGGCATCTAAGAGAGACTTGCCGGCTAAAGTCGTGAAAATGAAATAAACGCTGACCGCGAGTCCCAATAAAGGATGAATAAGCTTGGCGCCTGAAATCAGCGCCCAGGTTACCAAGTAACTGCCACCCACAACCAGACAGGTCAGAAAAGCTCCTTTTCTTCGCCTTTCCTTTGGGGACCCCTGATTAAGCTGTCGTTCCAAATAGGCTATGACTTTGCCGATGCTCACCACAGGATGCGGCCAATTCCGGGGATCTCCCAGCACTTGGTCAAGGACAAAGCCGAAAAGAACCGCCAGGGTAAGAAGACTGATTTTTCCCATCATCCTCCTACCTGACCGCTTCTTTCTTCGACAGGAGCTTTCCCATCGGCCGAAATTTGGAATCCTGCGCCGGAAGGCAAGCCCATAATAGCCCGGATGCGCTCAAGATCGACACTTTTGCGCACTGAATCTGCCAGCTCGTTAAAGGCGGATTCGCGCAAGGCTGCCTGAGACTGGGTCACGGCACAGGGTCTTGTGCGGTCTTTGCGCTGCCAGAGCCAATTCAAAAGGGAATTCCTTAAACTATCGTTATCGAAAATTCCATGTAAATAAGTCCCATAAGCATTGCCTGCCTGCAGACCGTCAGAGTAAGCTACTCCGTTGGAGGTTAATTCTAAAAGCGGCGCCTGGCCCTCGTCCGGCATAGACCGCCCCATATGAATTTCATAGCCCACAACGGGTTCCCCGGTACAGGCCTGAAAAAATCCTTGCGTCGCTAAAATCCTGCCTTTGCTCTGGACGGTATGTTTTTGAGGGTAGAATTCCGTGACCATGGGAAGAATCCCCAGACCGGGAACCTCTTCCAGGTCAGACTCGGTATGCAGAGGGTCTTTCACCAGACGCCCCATAATCTGATACCCGCCGCAGATCCCCAAGATGGGAAGATCCTCTTGCCAGAACTTATAAATCTGAGCGCCTAATCCACTCTCGTGCATAAAACGCAGATCAGCCAGAGTGTTTTTACTGCCCGGAATAATGACAAGATCGGGCTTGCCCAGGCTGTCCAGTTCCGTGACATAACGCACGGAAACGTCCGGTTCGTCTTGCAGGGCATCGAAATCCGTAAAATTAGCAATATAGGGCAACCGGATCACGGCTATATCCAGTTGATCGGTGGTGGCAACGCGGGGCTTCTCTGCCGCTTCACTGATGGCCACAGAGTCCTCGTCCGGTATGCGTATTTTGAAATAAGGAACGACTCCCAGGACCGGAATTCCCGTTCTTTCTTCAATAAAATCCAAAGCCGGCTGCAAAAGGGCAATTTCTCCCCGGAATTTATTAAAAATGATCCCTTTAATCAGAGCGCGTTCTTCCGGTTCCAAGAGCTCCAAAGTACCGACGACAGAGGCCAGGGCTCCGCCGCGATCAATATCGGCAACGAGCAAAACAGGGGCATTTGCTTCCAGGGCAACCCGCATATTGACGATGTCGTTGGATTTGAGATTGACCTCGGCGGGACTGCCGGCGCCTTCTATCACAACAATCTCGTATTCCCTAAGCAAGCCATGCAGGGCGTCCTGAGCGTAGGGCCAAGTCAGGCGCTGATATTCTCCGTGATAACGCAAGGCTGTGACATTTCCCTGGGAGACTCCCATTATGACTACCTGGGAACCTGTTGGTCCACTGGGTTTGAGCAGAATAGGATTCATGCGCACGTCGGGTTCAATACCCGCAGCCTGAGCCTGAACAACCTGAGCTCTGCCCATTTCTCCGCCCGCGGCGGTGACGAAAGAGTTGAGAGCCATATTCTGCGCTTTAAAGGGACTCACTTTGTAGCCTTCCTGATAAAATATGCGGCAAAAAGCGGCAGCCAGGACGCTTTTCCCCACGCTGGAAGAAGTTCCCTGGATCATAAGTCTTGCCGCCGGCAGATTCTCTGTTGACATTTTTTCACCCTCTTTTCTAAGGTGGGCTTTCGCTATCGGCACATCAGCCTTCACGCAAGGCCGTATATATCAAGGCATTGACAACGGTTGCAGCCAAAGGGCTTCCTCCCCGTGTTCCCAGAACAGTGATGGAGGGAATATCCTGACGTTCCCACAGCAAATCTTTCGACTCCTTGGCGCCGACGAACCCGACAGGAATGCCAATGATTAAGGCCGGACGCGTCTCAGCTTGTTCAGCTAAGCGCAGGACTTCGAGCAGGGCTGTAGGGGCGTTGCCGATGGCCACGATGGCCCCTTGCAACCGCTCCGGATGCAGGCGAAAGGCGGTCATGGAGCGGGTGATGCCCCACTCTTTGGCTTGTTGGGCAATCTCCGGGTCGTTCAAATGGCATTCCACCGAACCGCCCAGCAATTTAAGCTTTTCCTTGGCTATGCCCGCCCGAACCATTTCCACATCCGTTATGACCGTCGCGCCTTTTTTTAGTGCCTCAAGGCCGCAGGAAATAGCTTGGGGATGAATGGCAATGACCTGCTCTAAAGACGGGTCCCCGCTGGTGTGAATTAAACGTTCAACGACGGGATATTCCTGGTCCAGCCAGGGACGTTTAAGGCCGGCCCGAATGATACGCATGCTTTCCATCTCGATTTGACCGGGCTCCAAGATAAACTCCGTCATCCTGCCACAGCCTCCTTGATGCGGTCACAAGCCAGGCTTGCTATGCTGTCATCCGCTCCCAGTTCTTTAGTATAGATAACTTCGACATTGGGATGCTGTTCCCTGAGTTCACGCAGTTCTTCATGAATATCCACCGTAACGTGAATTCCCCGAAAAAGAAACAGGGGCATGATGACAATCCGCGCCGCGCCTTCGCTTATTTTTTCCGCAACCGCTTCCGGCAGGCTGGGACGGTCATGAGCCATGTAGGCAGGTGTCACTGGTTGTCCAAGCAAAGAACTTACTTTCTCGGCGACCACTAAAAGACCTTGGTTGGCTTCAGCACGGCGGCTGCCGTGTCCTAAAAGAATGATCTCAGTTTTCATAAAAGTTCCTCCATTTGTTTAATAAATTCGGGAATTGAACTGACCGCTATGGTTTGACCTGCCTGGCTGTTTGAGAAATCAACAGCTGGGCGTTTCAAGAGGATTAAAGGGATGTTTAAAGTGAGACAAGCCTGTACTTTTTCTAAGGTTCCGCCCACTTTGCCGCTTTCCTTGGCAACTACGACCTCAATCTTTAATTGCTTGAACATTGCTTTGTCCCATTCTTCGGAAAAGGGTCCCTGGGCAGCAATAATTTGCTTGGGGCTAAAGCCTAAAGTTTCGCAGCGGGCCAAGACCTGAGAGGTAGGCAGCACTCGGATAAAAAGGCTTTTACCCCTTAAGCAGGGCTGTGATGTCCATTCCGGCAAAGAATTGCTGCCGGTGGTAAGCAGCAGACGATTGCCGAGGCTGGCCGCAGCCTGAGCTGCCGCCGGGATGTTCTCAACCCAATGAATCAGGGGATGACTCTCAAGCTCAAGAGCTGAGCGTTCCCAGCGAAAATACGGGACACTTAGTTCTGCACATACCTTTTGGGCTATTTCTTTGACGCGCAGGGCGTAAGGGTGGGTGGCATCGACAAGAGCCGTATAAGAATTACTGTTAAGAAACTCTGTGAGAAGCTCGGCATTCATTGCTCCCGAACGGACTGACAGTCCCTGTTCCGAAACCAGATCCGCCCCATAGGCGGTTAGGGTGGAAACTAAGACATCATGTCCCCGCTTTTTTAAAGCTTCCGCGAGTTGCCGTCCGTCTTCAGTCCCGGCCATGACAAAGAGTTTCACAGTTTATAGCCTCGGGGAGTGACCATATAAGATCCGACAATCCGGGTTTGCGAGTTGCCGACGATGACGGTTGTCAGCATATCGATAGGATAATTGGTAAAATCCGCAAGGTTGGTAATCTGGACGTTGGATTCCTCGCCGCGCAACGCTTCCCGGACAAGACCGACAGGAGTGTAAGGATGACGGTAAGTCAGAAGGAGTTCCCGCACGGTTTCAATGTGCTGTGTGCGGCCAAGGCTCTTGGGATTATAGATGGCCAGGATGAAATCTCCCTCGGCAGCCAGACGCACTCGCTTCTCGATAACTTCCCAGGGTGTCAGGAGGTCGCTTAAGCTGATAACGGCAAAATCGTGCATTAAAGGTGCGCCAAGCATGGAGGCCGCAGCAGATGCGGCAGTGACGCCCGGCACAATCTCTAAAGGAAGCTCCAGCAGCCCCTCCTGCTCCAGACATTCGATAATAATTCCGGCCATACCGTAAACTCCGGCATCCCCACTGCTCACAACGGCAACCCGATGCCCTTCCCCTGCCAAACGAATTGCTTCCCGGCAGCGGTCAATTTCCTGGCGCATGCCTGTGGCAACCACTTGTTGATGGGTTAAAAAGTTACGAATCAGGTCGATGTAGGTCTTATAGCCAACAATATATTCCGCTTCATTTAGTACGGACTGAACCCGTGAGGTCATATGAGCGGCGTCTCCCGGTCCAAGACCGACGACAAAAAGTTTTCCAGGCTGATCGCTACTGTGACCCCCTGTCCCTTGATTTTGGGCAGAATCAGCCGCCCCCTGTTTGCTCCCAGTAAACTCGCTGCTTCGCATACTCCGTCCACTCCTATCGTTTTGTTTACAAAATCTGACCGCTGCAAGTGTTCTTGTTCATTGACTGTTTGAAGTTCTTCCGCCGAAAAAGTTTTGAAAGGAACGCCGAGGTGTTCGGCGGCTTCCACCAGTCCCGCTTCCTCTGCTTTTAAATCAACACTATAAATTCCGGACAAAGCTTGCGGAGAGGCTCCTATTTGCTTAAAGGCAGAGGAGATCATTTCTAAAATCACTGTACAGGAAATCCCCCGCCGGCACCCGACCCCCACACTTAAAACGGGAGGAACAAGATAAAGGCAATCTTCCCGGATATGCTCGCTTGGGAAAGCGTCGAGCATAACCTGGGCTTTATCTTTTTCCTGAGCCGTTAAAAAGCGATAGTGAGAATCTGTGACCAAAGCTTGTTCCGGATTAAGCGGATAAGGCGTAAAAACGTTGAGAAACCCTTGTTCCAAAAGCAAACGGTTGACAGCGGGCAAATGGTCTACCGGTTCTACCTTCCAGCCATACCTGCGGGCGTATTCATCGGGAGCCACCAAACCGCGGCCGTCTGTGGCAGTGGTGATAACTGCCTGGGCTTTGATTTGCTGGGCAATCTGCCTGGCCCAGGCGTTCGCGCCGCCTAAATGGCCGGAAAGCAAGGGAATCACGAACTTTCCCGCTTCGTCTAAAACCAACACCGCCGGGTCCCGGTCTTTCTTGTCTATCAGGGAAGCTATCTGACGCAGGACAATTCCTGTGGCCATGACAAAAATAAGCACAGAATGAGTTCGCCAGAGCGCAGGAACGAGCTCACTCAAACGCCGGAAGCTTTGCAGCTTTCCAAATTCCTGACTTTGACCGCCGCCGGCAGGCAAAGCTTTCTCATGAATGCAGACTGTCTGAATTGCCGAACCCGGGAGCCCCTCGCCAATTCGCAAGGCCGTTGCCAGACCTCGATCCGTCAGGGCCAGTAAGGCTATTTTCACCTGTCTGTTCCCTGACGGTATTCATGGGTGAAGGTCGGGTCGTAGAGCTTGGAACGGGCGTATCCTCCTGTCGGGTCTAAAAAATCGCCGACAAGAATCTGGGCCTGTTTGCGGATTCCTGCCGCTTGCACTTTGGCAACGATGGTTTCTAAGGTTCCGAAAAGAACTTCTTCATCAGGCCAGCTCGCCTTGGCGACAACGGCAATGGGTGTAGAGGCTTGGTAGCCTCCTTCCAGCAAGGCCTCAACTACGGCCCCCATATCCTGGACACTCAGGAAAATCGCCATGCTGGTTTGATGCCGGGCCAATTGGGCAAGCGCCTCGCGCTCAGGCACCGGAGTTCTGCCCGCCAAGCGGGTGAGAATTAAGGTCTGACTAATATCCGGCAAGGTGAATTCACGCTTGACTGCGGCTGCGGCAGCAAATACGGAGCTGACTCCCGGAATTACGGAATAGGGAATTGCCTGCTCCTCCAAGTAATCAAACTGTTCTTTAACAGCCCCATACATGCTCGGATCTCCGGTGTGAAGACGTACAATCGTTTCCCCACGTTTTGTTCCGTCAAGCATCAAAGCCAGCACTTCTTCAAGGGTGAGTGAGGCACTGTCATGGCAAGGAGTTCCCGGCCGGCACAGCTTGAGCAGCTCCGGGTTGACCAAAGACCCGGCGTAGATCACACGGTCGGCACGCTCCAGGGCCCGGGAGCCCTTGATGGTGATCAGTTCCGGGTCGCCCGGCCCCGCACCAACGAAAATCACTTCCCCGTCAGTTTTATTTTGGCTCACTGTTTTCCCTCCCCGCTAATTTCTTCTTAACTAAAAGAAGACTGAGGTAATCGATTTTATCCGCGGCAAAGTCTTGCGGCTTGGGCTCCCAACGGATTTGTTCTCCGGCTTGCCCCAAGCGTGTTAAGAGAACGGCTTTTCTTTCACGCTCTTCGAGCAGGGTTAAGATTTCAGGCAGCCTGCGCGAAACTTTCATTAAGACTAAATTGGGAAAATCAAGATACTGTCCGACATCGTCTGTACTGGGCAGAATAAGCAGGGGTTCGTCCCCTGTGGCGAGAGGCAAATTAACTTTCGCAGCGGCAGCGGCCATGGCCGTAATTCCGGGCACGGTGACAATAAATTGCGAAGGCAATTTCTCTTGCAGAATGTTTAGCAGGTAGCTGTAAGTACTGTAGAGGGATGGATCTCCCAAAGTAATAAAGGCCACAGATTTACCGGCTTTTAACTCACTGAGCAGCGTTTCCGCACCATCTTGCCATGCTTTGGCCAGAACTTGCTGATCAGAGGTCATCGGCATTTCCAGTTCGAGGAGGCGGACCTGGGGCGGACAGTGAACTTTGGCGATGTCCCAAGCGACACTTTCCCGCTCCATCTTCGATTTGGGAATAGCCACCAGATCAACGGAGTGTAAGATTTCCACTGCCTGGAGAGTCAAAAGACGGGGATCTCCCGGTCCGACTCCCACTCCATAGAATGTCCCCCATGTAAGCGTCATGATATTACCCCTTTTCGTGCTGATAGTATAAAGACCGGATTTAAGGCTTGGGCCATATGCAGAGTTTGAACGGGCTGCCAGCGGACCGCCTGAATAGAAACTACGTCAATATCCTGATAGTTAAGTTCACTGAGGAATTTTAAGCTTTGGGCTATCGTTTCAAGGGTCACGGCGGTAATAACAATCCGTCCTCCTGCCAGGAGAGGGACTTTAGCCAGGATATCTTCCAGCCGGCCATTGCTCCCGCCAATAATACAGACGTTGACCGGCGGCAGCTCCCCGAAAACATCGGGAGCGCTCCCCGAAATGAGCTGAAGATTAGAGACTTTAAACTTGCGTTGATTCTCCAAAATAAGAGCTTGTGCTTCCGGATTGTGTTCGATGGCGTAAACAGTTCCTTGAGAAGCCAAGCCGGCGGCTTCAATACTAATACTTCCTGTGCCGGCGCCAATGTCGGCAACCGAGTCGGATCTGGAAATTTGGGCCTTGGCGAGCACTTGAACGCGAACTTCCGCTTTGGTCATGGGCACTTTTCCCCGCAAAAACTCTTGGTCCGGAATGCCGAAGCGGCATTCCCGGGCAGGTTCGGCTTCGGGTGCAGAATGCGCTTCTGTTTTCAGGCTTAATGTGGGATGTAAAATCATCGTCGCATTTTTTAACAAGGCTTTTTCCTGAGCCAGATGCTCCGCATCCGTTGTCAACCAGATTTCTTCAGGATAGCCAAGGGAATTGCCTACGGAAATATCGGGATTGCAGCCTTTCTGCCAATAGAATTGAGCGACTTTTTGAGGAGTGTTATCTCCGCCGGTCAGCACTCCCGTCGGACGAGTAATGATGTCGGGGAGCACCGCTAATTCCCGCCCATGAACACTGACAAAGGTGGCCTCCTGCCAAGGAAGCCCCGCTCTGGCGAAAGCAAATTGGAGGGAACTGATCCCGGGGTAGACCTCAATTTGTTCTTCCGGAAACTCTTTCTTAAGCCTGGGCAAAAAACTAAAAAAACCCGGATCTCCCGAAACGAGAACTCCTACCATGTTTTTTCCTGAAAGTGCCTCAGTGATCACAGAAAGGCTGGATTTAAGATCACCCGACAGACAGTGCCGGTTTCCCGAAAAATCGGGAAAGAGTTTAAGGGCTCGTGATCCTCCGATTAAAACATCACAGTGCTTTACGAGTTCATAGACGACCGGAGGCACCCATTCCGGTCTGCCAGGGCCAATACCAATCACCTGAATCATTCAATACCCCTCTTCCGCATAGATTGCAGAGAACTTAACCATTCACAGCCGGCAGTCCCCTCCCGCTTTCCGGGACATTCGGCCGTCCCTGACCTGCCGCTGGCTGTTCCTTTGTTGCCAAAAGTCTTTAAAAGGACATTATACTTTGCGCCATAAATAAAACGAGCCTTGAGCGGCTCGTATGGTTTACCCTAATAAACACACACATTTCCTATCGCTCGTAGGTTTGTGATTTACTTAAGGAAGGTTTCCTGACTTCAGATCATCATTCTCTTCCCACTATCTCGACTCGAACCAAGACAGCGGGAAAGAACTCCCCGTTCACAGTGGCGGGACCGTGTCGGATTTTCACCGATTTCCCCTTCAAAATTCTCCTTGCAAAGGAGCCTTAAGTATTATTGAATTAATTCTCATTTCTGAATTTGAATTGTAGTTAAATAATTCTATAAGTATATGCTAAATTCCTCTTTTTCAAAAGAATTTAAAAACAGAAGATTCAAATCTTCTTAGGGTTTATTAATTTAAAGCATTTTAAAATTTAAAGGCCTTCGTCCCACAGCATTAACAGTTTGTTTACAATTACATCCATATTGAGGTAAAAGATTTATTTATTACTGAACTTTTATCCTTATTTTAGGTATTTTACCAAAAGAAAACTGGCACCTCAATATTTTTTTAGAATAAGATAGCAATGCAGAAACACGTAAGAAAGGAGCTTATGATAAATGCCCAAAAACAAAAATATGGGTACGGTTGCTGTCGCTGCGCTCATCGGGGGAGCGGCTGGTGCCCTTGTCAGCGTAATGATTGCCCCTAAAAGCGGCAAAGCATTGCGCAAAGACATTCAAAATAAAGCCGAAGTCCTTATTGAGCAAGTTGAAGATACTACGTCTCAGCATGCGGAAGCCTTAAAGCAAAAGAGCACTGACTTAGTTAATAAAGGCAAAAAAATCAAAGCGGACCTCCAAATGCTATTTCATGATCTAAAGCCAAGTAAGGTAGGTTACATTGATATTACTCAATCTGCCCCGGAAGAAACCTCTCCCGAGCCTGAGGCCAAAATTAGTCCGGCCGAATTCACCGAATCCCCGAACATCAACTTTGCGGATGATATTGAAACCCTGCCGTAATCTCTAAATTAACAACAAGGAAGCTCACTCTGTATCCGGGGGCTTCCTTTTCTCTTCACAGATCAGCTGACAATACGGATTGACCGCCCAAGTCCAACCTTGCTCCTTGACAATATCTTGGGCTATGGCATCCCAACCGATGGGTTGACCGTTTAACAGGGTCATAACCGTTCCAACTCGCAATTGGTCAAACGTGAAGGCCTGAGCACGTTTGCTGGCCAAATGGGCTAAATGGTGAAGCACTGCCTGTTGATCAAGATTTAAAAGTTCCAGAGCAGCCCCTTCGGCTGTGGGCAGCTCGGCGAGGTAGTTAAGCGTGTCCTCTTGTACTCCGGCAAGTGCGGCGTGAGCTAATAAAATTTCCGCGCGGGCATCGGCAACACGATTGTGAGTATGGAAAATCCCGCCTGAGACCTTAATCAATTTGCCGATATGTCCTAATAATATAACCCCTTCGATCTTCCGGTAAGCGGCTTCCTCCAGAAGAAAGCCAACAAAATTGCTCATTTGAATGACAGCTTCGGCCGGAACTTTAAAACACTCTGTCGCCACGCGAAACCCGTAATGTCCGGGAGTCAGAACAATGGTTTTATGTCCGTAAGCCACAGCCTGGTCTAATTCCGGTAAGATCGAGGTTTTAAAGGCCTCTTCGGACATCGGACGGACAATTCCGCTGGTGCCAAGAATAGAAATTCCTCCGACGATACCCAGGCGAGGGTTAAGAGTGCGCAAGGCAGTTGCCTCTCCCTCGGGAACTTCTATTGTGACTTCAAGCTCAGCCTGAGGAAAAACCTCCCGCACAGCGTCCCGAATCATGACCCGAGGAACAGGATTGATAGCGCTTTCCCCTACACCTTGGGCCAATCCTTTTTTGGTAACAGTTCCTACACCCCGACCGCCGCGAATGTGGACATCCCCTTGAGGCGAAAGCCGGCGCACCAGCGCGCGAATTTCCAAACCGTCCGTGATATCCGCGTCATCCCCGCCATCTTTAAGGATGCTGGCAGTGGCCTCTAAATCTCTCAATTGTCCGGTATGGACCGGCAGTGTCAAGCGTGCCTTGCCGGGCAAGGGAATCTCTACACGTTCAGGCAAATCCTCCCCTTGCAGAAGAAAGCAGGCCGCTTTAGCGGCGCCGGCGGCACAGCTCCCTGTCGTATACCCTTCGCGCCAAGTATGTCGATCTTTATTTCGGGCCATAATTCATACTCCTATATCCAAGCTAAATATTCTTGATGGATTGCTGAAAAATCCTCAGGTCGTTAAAGCGATATTGTGAACTGTGCAATAAGCTCATTATTTACCCGGAGCAACAATAAAATTATAAATTATGCTTTGCCGAAGTGCAACGAATCGGCAAGGGCAAGGCAGACCGGCCTATTCTTTACAAAACCCCAAGGTGCAGCTTGAAACGGGCAAAAATGGCCCCCATCATTGCCAAAACAATCAGAAACATGGCCCGGAAATCCCTCAAGGCCAAGGATTTTTGACAGTTGGGAGTCCAGGCCCGCGTTCTGCCGTACCCTCTGTTAAGCATAGCCATGGATAGGGAGTTGGCCATTAATATGGAGTTAATAAATAAGGGGATCATAATTGGGAGATAGGAACGAATGGAGCCGGTAATTCCCTGGCCGTTAAATTTGGTTCCTCTTGCTTTTTGGGCTTCCAGAATAAGCCGGCGTTTTTTATCTAATATGGGGATAAAGCGCAGGGCGGTTGTAATCATCATGGATATTTCGGCGGGAACCTTCATTTTAAGAAAAAATTGTGTAAAATCCTCCAGAGACGTGGTTGAAGTTAGAACTGAGGAAGCCATTAACATACTCCATAAGCGGAGGAGAAACGTAGTACCGAGCAAAAATCCCCCGACGGACGCCCCTAAACGTTTTCCCGGGAAAAGATAGAAAAGGATTTTCTGACTGGAGACCTGTTCGAAACGCTGCGGTGCAAAAGTAAAGCCCGTGAGGAGAATAATCGAAACAACGATAGGCAGTAAGGGAATTATCATTCTCCCGATTCTGCCCAAAGGAATACCTGTCCAGAGAGCTAAAAAACCTGCTGCAGCGACGATGGCCAGCTGATAAACAGGGTCCTGAAACATAAAAGAAACAGCGATCATCCCCACGAAGCCAAGCACTTTGGTGCGGACATCCAGACGATGGATTATGGTATCTCCCGGTGCATAGCCGACAAACATTATGGTATTTCCTCGCTTTCCAACAGCGCCGTGAATTCTTCCGGTTCGAGCCGAATCTCCTGAAAAATATCTCTCAAACGCAGGGAAAGGCGGCAAAGCTGAGGTGGAACTATAGCGGCTTCAAACAGAACCTTTTCCTTGGCAAAGACCTCCCGGGGATGACCATCGAGCAAAATCCCGCCCTCATGCAAAACAACGACCCGCTGAGCATAACGGGCAACTAGCTCCATATCATGACTAATCATAATTATTGTTGTCCCGCTAAGATGAAGCTGTTGAATTAATGTCATGATCGCCTGAACTCCAGACCAGTCAGCACCTGTCGTTGGTTCGTCAATAATTAGGATTTGAGGCTTCAGCACAAGGATTGAGGCAACGGCAATCATTTGCCGTTCTCCTTTCCCCAGGGTGAAAGGATGAACTTGCCGATATTGTTCTAATCCCGTGTCTTTTAGAACTTGGTTAAGGCGATCCTTGATTTCCACATCTTTAAAACCGGCATTTTTCAAGCCATATGCCAATTCCTTCTCTACCGTCGCTGAAAAAATCTGATGATCCGGGTTTTGGAAGACATATCCCACTGTCTTTGACAAATCAGAGGTATCATACTCCTTCGTGTTCATGCCCTGGACAAAGACGTCTCCGCTTGTTGGTTGCAAAAGGCCATTTAAATGCCGGGCTAACGTGGTTTTGCCGGCGCCGTTCTGACCAATTAAAGCTACAAATTCACCGGCTGTTATGGTTAAGTTTATTCCGCTTAAAGCAGGTTGATCTGAATTGTATTGATAAGAAAGGTTGTTAACCTGCACAGCTTTTTCCTCAGAGGCGGAAAAGTACTTCCTGTCCTGAGACACATTGAAATTTTTCCTGCCTTGCCCATACTTGAAGAGCATGGTTCTGATTAAGCGTTCCGCTGAAGGGATGTCTAAGGGGATATTGTCCAGGGGAATCCATCCTTTTTCATAAAACCTCCAGCCTATGAGACTAACTGGTAAAGGCCTTAGGCCATGTTGCTGCAGGAGGGGAATATTGCGAAAAAGCTGTGCGGGTTCACCCCGCCAGATTATCTCGCCCCCACTGATAACCACAACCTCATCTGCTGTTTGGATCACATCTTCACTGGAATGTTCCAGCAACAAAATGGTTAAATCTTTCTTTTTGCGCAAATCGTCCAACGTTGCCAAAATTTCCGCTCGTCCTATAGGATCAAGCTCCGAAGTCGGCTCGTCGAGCACTAAAACCTGGGGTTCCATCACGAGAACTCCGGCAATCGCCAAGCGCTGCTTCTCTCCGCCGGATAATTCTTCAGTTAAGCGCTGATTGTAGCCCTTAAGTTTTACTTTCTCTAAGGTATGATCAACTTTTTGCTGAATCTCTGCCAAGGGTACTGAAAGGTTGCGGGGACCAAAAGCCGTGTCTTCCTCGACTGTCCGGCCAATAAGCTGGGTTTCCGGGTCTTGGAGAACGAGCCCCAGGAATTTGGACATTAACTGTACGGGAGTTTTGCTTACATCCCGGCCGGCAACTTTTACTTGACCTGTCAGTTTCCCTCCTAAAAGTTGGGGGATAAGCCCATTAAGACATAAACTTAACGTCGTTTTTCCGGCGCCGGTTTTTCCCATCAGTACGATGAATTTCCCCTTTTTCACGCTTAAGGATATATTTTTTAAACCGGCTTCCTCAGTGTTGGGATAATGATAAGAAAGGTTTGTCAGTTCAATGGCTATGTCCTTTGCTGATTCTCCGTCAGCTTTTGCAATTTCCACGGCTTCTAAGGTTTCCTCCTTATGAGTTTAAATTAGTCTGCTGCCCTTTATGGCTTTATAGACGATCGCAGAAATAATCACATTAAGAGCTGAGCCGACGACCAGAAAAGGAAGTACACCCAGAGCGCCGCCCATACCCATGATCGGAACCATAGCAAAAGAAGAGACAACTCCGTTGAGAATTATGCCGGCGATGACTGCCGGTATGAGTCCCAGAGTTTTGTTTACCCAGCGATAGACCAAGGCCCAGAGAGCCATTTGAAAAGCAATATAGAGATGGACAGGAATTGTTAAAGGAAAGCCGACCACCGCGGATGACAATAAATGACCTAAGGAAATAACGACTGCCCCTTCGCTGCCGCCAAAGGCTAAGGCGCTAAAAAATCCCGGCGCTGAATCCATGCCAATAGTTCCGACAGGACTTGGGATTTTAATCAAGGCTCCCACAGCGCTCAAGGCAATAAAAACAGCCATGATGGAAAGCCGTCTGACATTCCAGGCGGATAGTTTGACATCTTTAAATTCCGGGTTTATTTGACTCATGAATTTATTCCTCCTTAAACAAGCTTAAGTGTTTGTCTGAAAGCAAAGAGCTAAGCGCGGTATTGTTAAAAACCGTTTAGATTAGTTTTCCGATTTTATGGATAGGCATTTGTTTAAAATCCGAAAAAACAGGACCGGTTACCGGGCGGGACGCGGAAAGAATCAGACAGGTAGAAGGTCCGGCCGATTTAGCCAGATTTAAGGGACAAGACGGATCAACAAGCAGCCGGCTATGACTATTTGAGGCAAGTTGATCGGCTTCCGCACGAATTCCTCTCGAACCGACGGGGATCATGTCATGAATTTCTGAAATTCCTAAAAGCCGCTTCAGGTGCATTAACTGGATAATTTCAGGGTCCTCAGGGTTAGCGGCTTCAGGTCCGACTTTAGGCAGACCTAAACAAAAGACCTCGTCTCCCGGCTGTGAGGTGCCAATCCGCAATTGTTTTTGCCCAACCAGGCCAACGACACTGATCCCCAGGGCAGTTTCCTGAGTCTTCATGTTTTTTTCCGTGCTGATAGCCATAGGAAGGGTCAGTCCGGCGAAGGCCAACTCTTCATTCACCCCCTTTAATAGTTCTTCACCCGTCGGCTGAGGTTCATTGGAAATTGCCACAGTCATAACTTGAGGGCCCGCCCCTACAGCTAAAATTTCCAGCAAAGCTACCCGGGCCGTCAGTCTTCCCGTGATAGTCCAGGGAACTTGGACCACATCGAGAATTTTTAAGCCGATCGCCCCGCAAGAATCACAAGAAGCTACAAGATATTGTTCCGGGTTTATCGCAACAACTTCAATATCCCGACCTCGATATCCCAATGTCTCTCCTCCTTTCCCCCTAAAAGCAAAAGTTCACAATCAATTTTCCCTCCCTGAAGAATTAGGAAAATTGACCGTGAACTTTACCTTGATCCAGGTCATTTACATTATAGGCAGGTCTCCTGACTTAGAATCAACGACTTATACTCCTTCCCGGTTTCCCAGTGGTCAATGTATAAATCTCCTCATTTACAGTGGTGGGTCCGTCCGGGATTTTCACCCAGTTCCCTATTCTCCCTTTTCAAGGGCACCTACAACAATAACTATTGAGTTAATCGTATTTTAATCTATGGAGAGCCAGAAGACAAGAGTTTTTTCAATCTTCAGCTTTACTCTGAATTCGGGGTTATTCAAGACTTCTACCCTTTATAACGATTCCGTACAACTGCCAGCTCTTTGCGGCGTTTGCCAAATTCCCGGACTTGATCCCTTAACCAAACCTGAAAATGCTCTTTTAGATGGTCCTGGTTGAAGCGGCTGGCTTGAGCTTCGAACAGCCAGCGCAGACCTTTGCCGTCAGCAGACGGCAGGATAGTCGCTTCCTGACCGCAAAACGGACAGACGGCATGATCAGGTTGGGGAAACTTCCAGAGATCGGACCAGCATGTGGGACATTGCCCCGCTTCCAAGGAGTGAGGCTCGCCGAACAAGGACGCTCCGAGAGACTGTATGCGCTCTTGGGCCTCAGGTCTTAATAAAGTTTCGCCTGGAAGGGCGCCAATAAACATATGGGCATCCTTAACATTCAACCCCAGAAACCGGGCATTGGCAATTAAAGCAGACAGGGTATATCCCTCCCACCCTTTGATTCCCGCAGTTCCAATAATCACACAGGGTTTCCCCCAGATTTCATCGAGATGCTGAGCCAGCGCAATAATCCTGTCCCCCAGCATTTTGGTTATTCCCGCGGGACCTAAGGCATAGCAGGGAGAAGAAACAATGATCCCATCCGCCTCTTTTAGGCGCTCAAAAATCGAATATAAATCATCCTTAAGGGGGCAGCGTTGATCCGGAACTAAACAGGCATAACAGGCCTTGCAGGGCTGAAGGTTGAATTCCGGCAGTTTAAGAAGCTCCAGTTTTACTTCCTCTCCGATTGAGGCGGCAGCTTCTTTGATAAGGACTTCGCCATTGCCTAATCTTCGCTGTGAAGCAATAAGTCCTAGGACTTTTTTCATAATCTCTCTCCCCTTTTTCCAGATATCTTGGCAACCTATCGTGATGAAAATTTTGAATATTTGAAAGGAATTTCAGTTTATTATACCAAATTTTCAGGTAGAATGTGGAAGTCATTAAATCGGCTAAAATGGAAACCATACTAGAGAATCTAATTTAAGGAGGAATTCACATGTCCGGACAAACTAAAAAAATGCCTCAACCTAATGGCGGAATTAAATGTCTTGTTAATACCTGTCACTATTATGGTACAGGAGATCACTGTCATGCCGAGAAGATCGAAGTTCACGCTCCGAACGCTCAAAGCTCTGAGATGACTGACTGCGCCACCTTTCTTCCCGAATAACATTTATTAGTTTGTTTTCAGGTTTCCAAAAGTTTTTTGATTTATAAAGTATAAGGCTTGTTTCAAGGCAAGCCTTATACTTTTTATTTTTAAACCTGCATTATACTTCAGCATAAAGGCAACAGGCGGTCGCCTGCGCCGGACGGCCCCTTTTCGCCATCCTTGGCTTCAGGAACACCCGGACATCCGGGCCGGCGCTTCTCCGCTGTACTGCCCCTCCGAAGCCAGTGTCTCCGGGCGCTGCGGCAAAGTTTTCTTTTCCGGCCTGTAACATTTAATTCAGCGTATGCGTATTAAGGGGTGAGAGACTGCCGTCAAAGTGCCTTAAGAAACGATGATTTCGAGGTAAGAGGAGGAAAAGGAATGTCCAAACGTTTGTATAGATCCAGTCATGATAAACAATTAGGAGGAGTCTGCGGTGGTATTGCCGAGTACTTAGACCTCGATCCCAGTCTTGTTCGCCTGGGAGCTTTACTCCTTCTCCTAGTGGGAGGAACAGGGTTTCTGGCTTATCTTGCCGCTTGGTTCATAATTCCCAGTGAGAAACGAATCACATAACTTAAGAAATAAACTAAATTTATAATTTTAAGGAACAGCCGGAAATCAAGAGGAAATTAACCGGCTGTTTTTCACTGATGCTTCTCCTTGTTGAAGCATAAACATTTTATAGTACAGTCCTTCTGTGGCCAAAAGTTCAGCGTGGCTACCTCTCTCGACAATTCTTCCGTGGTGCAGGACTAAAATCAGATCGGCATCCTGAATGGTCGAAAGTCTATGAGCGATAGCGATGGTCGTACGACCCTTGCGCATCTTGCTTAAAGCTGTTTGAATCGCTTCTTCGGTTTCCGTATCCACGTTTGCTGTTGCCTCGTCCAAAACCAGAATTTTGGGATTACCGGCTATGGTGCGGGCGAAACAGATTAGTTGGCGCTGCCCATTGGACAAGGTTGCCCCTCGTTCTCCGATCGGTTCTTGGAACCCTTGAGGAAGTTTGCGGACAAATTCTTCCGCCTGAACAAAGTCAACTGCTTCCTCTATCTCTTTCTTGCGCACAGATGATCTGGCAAGGGCAATATTGCTGGAAATGTCGCCTACAAATAAAAAGGGGTCCTGGGCGACAAGACCAACTTTGGCTCTCAGCTCTTGATCGGAAATTTCGGCAAGTGAAATCCCGTCTATGAGAATTTCCCCCCGTGTGACCGGGTAAAAGCGCATGAGAAGATTGGCTACGGTACTTTTGCCGCTGCCGGTGTGTCCGACTAAAGCCACTGTCTGACCGGGGTGGGCGGTAAAGCTGACGGATTGCAAAACATCCGGCACAGCATTTTCCAAGCTGTCATAGGAGAAGCTGACATTTTTAAATTCTATCTTCCCCCGCTCAATGAATTGCAGGGCCCGGGGCTTGACACTTGCGGCCAGGCGCCGGTCATCCAGTAATTCAAAAACCCGTTCGGCGGCAACTAAAGACTGCTGGAGTTGAGATAACCTTTGCATCATCATGTTAATCGGTTCAAAAAAGCGCTCAAGGTAATTGATAAAAGCGTAAAGCACACCTATTTGAATGGGACCGAACAGAGATTGAAAGCCGAAATAATTTAAAACCAGGATGAGGACAAAGGTATAGATTAAATCGACGGCCGGACGAACAAAAAGGCTTTCCAAACGGATATTGGTCATAGAGGCCCGGTAGTAAGCGTTGTTGATCTTTTGAAATTCCGTACGAAAACGTTTCTCCTGCCGCATGGCCTGAATGATAAACATACCCTGTATCGATTCATTCAGTTTAGCGTTGAGGTGGCTCAGCTCTTTGCGCATAACCCGGTAAACTTTGATGCTAACCTTGCGGTATAAATACATCAGGCCGATAATGATGGGAAGCAAAACTAAACAAAAGGCCGCCAGCCGCAAATCCAAACTGAACATTGCCCCAAAAACGCTGAGAATAAAGACAATATTTTGGACAAAAGCCGCCAAAACTCCGACAAATAGTTCTTTAATGGCTTCAGTGTCGTTGGTAATGCGAGAAATTAAAGCGCCGGCCGGTGTCTTGTCAAAAACCTTAAATTCCAACTTTTGAACATGACTAAAAACGTCAATCCGGAGCTGCTGGACCACTTCAAGCGCGATTTGATTGAAACTGACTAATTGCCGGTAGTGCAAGCCAGCAGAAAGAATGTTCAGGCCTAAATACGCACTTCCGAGCAATATAAGGGCCGGGCGGTCAAAAGAGCGGGGGACTAAATGCTGGTCAAGAAAAATTTTGACCAGAATCGGGCCTGCGACATCCGCAAAGGTGGCCAGTAAAAGAAGAGCAGAAGCAAGCGTTAAGGCCTTTTTGTGGGGAGCCAGATACCTCAGCAGGCGGCGAATGATCATTTCAATCCCCCTCCCCTTCTTCAAGCGAAGATTCTATCTGTTGACTTCGATAGGTTGAGGCGTACCAACCATCGAGTTCCATAAGCTCGGCATGAGAACCTTGTTCAGAAATTTGACCATCTTTAAGGACAATGATTAAATCCGCGTGTTCAACGGCACTGAGACGATGGGAGGATATAAAGGTGGTTTTTTGAGTCCGGACTTCCCGCAGCCCCTGTAAAATTGATTTTTCCGTCTTAGCATCGACAGCGGACAGAGAATCGTCCAAAATCAGTATTTCCGGTTCTGTCAAAAGCGCCCTGGCAATGGATATTCTTTGCTTTTGCCCTCCGGACAAGGTAACTCCCCGGTCTCCGACCAAGGTGTCATAATTCTTTGCCAAACGTTCAATATCGTTATGAATATCCGCGATCTTGGCCACCTTCTGAATTTCCCTCAAAGATGCCTCCGGTTTGCCAAAAGCTATGTTTTCGGCAATGGAAATAGAAAAGAGAAAATGATCCTGAGGCACATACCCTATTGTCTTACGTAAAGCATCTAAGGTGACAGCGTAAATTGAAGTTCCGCCAATTCGCAGGTCTCCGCCGGAAAGGTCAAATTCGCGCAGGAGAAGTCTCAGGAAGGTTGTCTTCCCGCTCCCTGTTTTGCCGACAATTCCCAAAGTTTGCCCGGAGCGCAGCAGAACATTCAGGTCTTGCAAAACAGGCGTGCTTGTTGCGGGATAAGTAAAGGTGGCTTGGCGGAACTCAACATCTCCCATGGGCAAAGAGGATTTTGCTTCTTCCCGCTCGCAGATGTTTTGTTTGATGTTCAGTAAACTATGGACCCGGTCATAAGAAGCCCGGCCGCGCTCCAGGATATTAAAAAGCCAGCCGAAGGCCAGCATAGGCCAAATGAACTGTCCCAGATAAATCGTAAACTGAGTGAGCTGACCAAAAGTCAGGTTCCCCTTAACTACATCCTTGGCGCCGAAAACAAGAGCCAGGAAAAAGGAAAACCCGATGATGAGCTGGATTGTGGGGTCAAAGAGGGCATCTACCTTGGCAACGGCAATATTCTTCTCAACAACGTCGGCGGACAGCCTCCGGAAAGCTTCTGTCTCCGCTTCCTCTTCGCCGAAAGCCTTGACGACTCTAACTCCGGTGATGTTTTCCAGTACTTTGTCATTGAGATCGGAAAAAGCTGCCTGGGCCCGGTGGAATCGCTGATGAAGCATCGTACCATAGCGGCTGGTGGACCAGGCCATCAAAGGCATAGGCAGTAAGGTGATGAGGGTGAGCTTCCAACTAATCACTATAGCCATGGAAATAACTACCAGTCCGCCGGTTGTCAGGGAGTCCACGAAGGTCAATACCCCCATGCCTGCCGTTGTTTCAATGGCTTGAATGTCATTGGTGGCATGGGCCATTAAATCTCCGGTGCGGTGCTGCTGATAAAATTGCGGAGACAGGCGCGTAAAGTGGTCAAAGAGTTGTTGTCTCAGCAGCCTGCTTAAGCGGCTTGCAGCGCCGAAAATCATTAAACGCCAGACGAATCTTAAGCCATAAACCACCAAGCCTGTTCCTGCCAGCCACAAGCTCCATTGCAGCAAGGATTTCAAAGTCAGATTGTTATGACTTACGCCATCAACAAGCACACGTACAACATAAGGCGGAAATAAATTGAGAACAGCAACAAAGACTAACATAACAATTCCTACACTGTAGCTTTTCTTTTCTAATTTAAAAAACCACATCAGATCTTTAAAAAGAAGCATATAATCTCCTCTCGTATTTGGCCAAGGAATTCACACCGCAAAATAGCAAAGCTACTACTGTAAGATAAAGTCAGCCGCGCTGGATGTGCTAAAATTATAGCATAAAAAGGCTTGCCCCTGTTCCAAAGTTTGATTAAATTCAGGTTATAAGTGTCCTTAAATAAAAAGAAGAAGCCTTTCACTCTTGAACAGAATGAAAGGCTTCCGAAGGCTAGCCGTTGTTGTTTAAAGCCTGGATAAGGTTAAGCAGAGTGATTGCTTGGTGCGACGTATGCCAAAGTACATTTTTATCCCTCAAGAGGATCACTTGAGGAGATTCATGTTTGATTCCTAAATCGTTAGCGACCTGATTAGAAAGAGAACGGGATTCGATAACTTTGATCATAACAATTAGAACATCATCGGCAGTTTGCTGGAGATAATTTCTGACTTCCTGCCAGGCATGGGCACTAATAGGACACTGGGTGCTGTGTTTGAAAATCAGAACCTTGCGGCGGCAAGACTCCTCCAGTGCCGCTTGGAAATCCTGAGATGTTGTTAACTCCTTTAATTCAGCCATAAACTCAACTCCTTTAGTTAAAGCGGTATCTTAAAAACAGCGCCGGATTAGGGCTAGATTAAACTTCAATCTGCCTTTTCAGCGAAGGCAGGATCTGAAAATCAAGAATTCTTGAGATGCTGCCAGCGGCAAAGAACTGTTTCTAAAAGGTCGACAATAATGAACAGCCCTACACCCAATAATCCCATCATGATAATTCCGGCGAACATTTCGTCCGGTGCGGCCCGGCTCCAGGCATCCATAATAAAATAGCCCAGACCTTCCGTGGTGGCAAAAGATTCTGCGAAAAATAAAACGGCGATAGCGGTTCCCATGCTGAGGCGCAAGGAAGTGAGAACATCCGGCAGGCTTGCCGGTAAAAGTACATACCTATAGATTTGCAGCCGGCTCCCTCCCAGAGAACGCAGAGAAGAAATTGTTTCGGCGGGCACTTTACGCACGGCATCCCTTGTTGTGACTAGAATTTGAAAAAAAACAATAAAGGTAATCAGGAAAATTTTCGATGAGTCCCCCAGACCCAGGAACAAAAGAATTAAAGGAAGAAAGACGATTTTCGGAATCGGATACAAAATATAAATCAGCGGGGCTAAAAAACGGTCAATTCTCCGCTCATATCCCATTAGCAAACCGCCGGGAAGCCCTAGAAGCAAGGAAATTAAGGTAGAAAGCACAACTCGATAGGTGCTGATCCAGAGATGTTTTCCCAGACTGACAGTTAACAAGCGCGCCGTGGCTCTGAAAGCAGAGCCCGGTGTCGGAAATAACGGTGTTTTAAGGGCCCAGGAAGCATACTGCCAAAGCAGAAGCAAGAATAATCCGGCTCCCAAATAGCCCAGAAGTTGTTTTTGCAGCTCTCTTTTGCCTCGGGTCATTCTGCGCTTCCCCCTTCTAAAAGAGAGCGAATGTAGCTGGCTTTCTGGAAAAACTCTGAAGTTTGGCGATAACCGCTTTGCCCTACTTGAGGATTAAAGATTTCGCCCACGATCTGCGTGGGGCGGCCATTTTTCAGAACGAGGATACGGCTGCCTAAAAAAACGGCTTCTTCGATACTGTGAGTTACCAGAACTGTAGTCAGCTTCTGCTCTTGCCAAATTTCCAATAAAAGTTTCTGGAGCCGCTCTCGTGTTAAAGCATCGAGGGCGGATAAAGGCTCATCCATCAGAAGTAAATCCGGCTTTAAGGTCAAAGCCCTGGCTAAAGCAACTCTTTGTTTCTGCCCGCCGCTTAATTGGCTGGGAAAATGATGCTTTACTTCCGTTAGCCCCATTTTGTGGATCATTTCATCGACAATATATCGATAAACTTTTTTAGGCTGATGCCTTACCTTTAACCCCAGGCGAACATTCTGTTCCACATTCAGCCAAGGAAAAAGCCCGTACTCCTGAAGAATTATGGCTGTCTTCTGGCGAGTCTTGCGCAAAGGTTCGCCCCAAATTCTGATTTCCCCGCCGCTGGGCTTCAACAACCCCGATAGAAGATAAAGAAGAGTGCTTTTTCCACACCCTGACGGGCCAATCAGCACGAGGCTCTCCCCCGGATCAATTTTCAAATTAAAATCAGAGTAGACCTTGACCGGCAGTGCCCCTTGACTATAGGCCAGATCACAATTCGCTACGTCAATCACTGATTATTATCTCCTTATTTCTGAGGTCGGAAATTAACATTTCAACGCTCAATGGCTATTGAGGCAGGAGAGTGCCGTCTACCAGATCATTGTAGCTGTAGGCTTGAGGAATAAGTTTCTTGGCGACCATCCATTTCATTACGCTGTCAATTTCATCCTGCGTTGGCAATTGAAGTTTTGAGAAGGTTGGCGTTTTATAAGTTTGCTGAATGTCAGCAGGAACCTGGGCTTTTTCCAAAAACAGACTGTGGTACTGATCCGGATGATCACTTAAAGCTTGTCCGGCCAGACCATAAACCCGAACAGCTGCTTTTATGCCCGCGGGATTATCCTGAATGCTTTGGCTCCTGAACAAAAATACAGTCTGACTGATGTTGCGATAAGTATCGTCGGCTACTAAGTGTGCTCCCTTGGCTTGAGCCAGTGCCGCTAAAGGATCAGGCAAGCAAGCGGCATTAATTTGATCTGAAAGCAGCATGTCAAGGCGCACTGGCATTTTGGGAATGGACATTTTCTTAACCTCACTGAGCGGAATCCCCTTGTCAGTGAGCAGCTGATCGCTGACATAATCAATGATCGAGTTTTCGGAGATTCCCAGGGTAGCTCCTTTAAGAGCATTTAAATCCCGGATATTTGATTTGGGTGAGGACAGAATGGCAAAACGCCCTTCTTGCGGAGTTGCCCCGAGGCCAATAGCCGCAATTTTTACATCTGTTCCGCTTTTCTTTAACAAGGCCACGGCAACCAGATCGGCGACTTCACCGTCAATTTGACCGGCTTGCAAGGCTGTGTCGCGTTCCACGGCGCTGGCAAAGTTGACCAACTGAACTTGCACGCCTTCCTTCGTGTATAATCCATCTTTTTCCGCAACATAAAAAGGCAGGTTATCTTCTATCGGCAATACTCCGATTTTTACCGGTTTGCTTGTCGTCGCTGAAGATTGATTGGTAGGCGCCGGAGACGCAGCGCAACCTGAAACTATTAAAGCCAAACCCAGGACAACCGGGACTATCTTGAACCAGAAACTTCTTTTTTGCATAGTTTTGCCACTCCTTATTCCTTAATACTTCACTTAAAGCACAACTTTCTCTATTTCGACAGAGATCATTGTATTCCTTTTTTGCTGTTTCAGTTTCTGATTTCAATCCTGATTCCGCTCTTAATCTTAATTCTAACCTGAAACATCTTCAAAAATCAGCAGACCCCAAAGGCAGCTCCCCCTCCGGGAGTGAACGGATGTAAGAGCTGGCGCCTGTAGTTTAAGGAACAAAGTTCTTACCTGTCGTCTGAATTTCAACTCTCTCGGCCTTCCCTTTGCGGTTTGGGGGAAAGGAAGGAGCAAGAACTGCCACTATACCGCCCAAGATCACCAATACCCCGCCGGCCATTTGCAGCAGTGAGAGATGTTCACTAAACAGGAAGACAGCTAAAACCACAGTCATAACCGGCTCTAAAGTACTGATAATTGATGCTGAAGTAGCTCCGATCAGTTTCATACCCTGAAAGAAGGTCAGCATGGCAATAATCGTGGAAAAAAGGGCTATGCCCCCTATGCCCATCCAGGTTCCCCAGGAAAGAGTCCAGGTTGTGCCGCCGGTTGCCAAGCCTACAATGCCGTAAGTGACAGCGGCTGAAATAGAGATCATAGAGGTGCTGACCAAAGGAGTCGTTGTCCGTAAAACATGATTGCCTAAAAGAATGTAAACGGCATAAAGGAAAGCCGCGCCAAGAGCCAGGGCTATTCCCAGGGGATTAATTCCTTTTAACGCTAAACCTAAAACGAGTATGAGACCAAGGGTTGACAGCAGCAGCCCGACAAGTTTCAAACCGGAAAGTTCTTCCTGACGACTTAATACGGCTAAAACTGTAACGATGATTGGATAGGCGTATAGAAGTAAAGCCGCTAAAGAAGCGGGAATATAACGAACCGAAGACAAGTAAAAACCGGCCATCAGAGAATAGCCAATCCCCCCCATACACCACATAGTTAACCAGGTCTTGCCAGGCAGGTGAGGGAAGCCTTCGCGTATTAAAGCAATCGTCCCAAAAAACAGGGCAGCAAGAATAAAACGGACGAATAAAACCGTAGCAAGAGCTGCGCCGCCGGCAAAAACGAATTTGCCGAGAATCGGGTAAACACTAAACCCTAAGGTAGAAATAAAGATCAGAACGGCGCCTGGGCCAACCGCTTGTTTTTGTTGATTACCCATTGTCAAAAACCCCGATTTCCCTAAGTTTTACTATTTTTTTAATATCTCATCTTTCGTTTTCAAAGCGGCAGCCTTAATGATTTCCAATACTAATTCGGTAGTCCTGAGAAGATCCTTTTCCTGGATATATTCCTCCGTTGTATGAAGCTTTTGCATGCCGGTCGATAAAACGGCACAGGGAATTCCATACTGATTATAATTATTGGCGTCACTTCCTCCGCCTGTGGCCAGGAATTCCGGATGCAGGCCGGCCGCTTGGGCTGCTTGAACCGCCAGAAGCGCCACTTCCGATTCTCTGGACAGCTTAAACGGAGTGTACAGCCTTTGTACCTTAATCTCTGCCTTAGCTCCCATTTCTTCCGCCGTCTGCCGGAATGTTTCACACATTTGGGCAGTAAGCCGTTCCAGTTTAGTCAAGTCGCGGCTTCTTGACTCGCAGGCGATAGTCACGTTTTCGGCGACAATATTTGTAGCCAGGCCACCCTGAATTGTTCCGATATTCGAGGTCGTTTCCTCGTCAAGGCGTCCTATTGTCATTTGAGCGATAGCCTTTGCGGCCACAACAATTGCGCTGATCCCCTCTTCGGGTGCAATACCGGCATGAGACGCCTTGCCTTTTATTGCTACGTTAATTCGGTCCTGACCGGGGGCTTCAAGAATTATTCTCCCGGGAGCTCCCCCGGAGTCCAGCACAAATCCGTAATTCGCCTTTAACCGGGATTGATCAAGATTTCTGGAGCCGTTAAGACCGCCTTCTTCCGCAACGCTGAAAATCACCTGGATATCTCCATGAGGAATCTCTTTTTCTTTGACAACCCTCAAGGCTTCTAAGATTGGTGCAATTCCGGATTTATCATCCGCCCCTAAAATAGTGGCGCCTGCAGATGTAATGATTCCCTCTTGACTAACAGGCTCAATATTGAGACAAGGCTCCACCGTGTCCATATGCGCGGAAAGCAAAAGTACGGGGGCCTCGGGCAGGTTGCCTTTCAGATAGCCAAAAATGTTTCCGCAGTTCCCGCCAATGAGATCACCGGTTTGGTCCTCGCTGACCTCCATACCTAAGCCTAGCAGGCGATCCTTAAGAATCTCGGCAACCTGCCGCTCTTTACGTGTTGGGGAATCAATTTTTACAAGTTCCAAAAATTCAGCGATCAACCGTGATTGATTAGGCATTTCTCTTCTTCCTTCTCTCTTTAAGATTTCTTACTTTAAGATTTCTTAACCGTATGCGCTTAAAGATGCTTCTTAAATCAGCATATCTATAATTCAACAATTTTACTCCAATTCCTGCTGTTATGTCAAAGAGCCCGCCTCTTGCTGCCGGAAGGCGCTGCTCTCTGCATTGTCTGCGGTATAACAAAAACCATGAAGTCCTGGCCTCTCAGGCCGAAACTCCATGGTTAAAACGATCATCCGTATATCCGGCTGTATCAGTTGTGCCAGTTCAGAGCTCTAAACAGCGCCCCGGCGGCTTCCGCACGATTTACCGCTTCATCCGGGGCGAAATTAGTCCCTCCGGCATTCAAGATCCCGGTACTCGTGGCCAGAGCAACGTATCCCAGGGCATCCGGAGCAATTTGAGCCGCATCCCGGAAATTAACCTGGTAAATGTTTTTCAGTTCTGCCAGCTTGTTCAGCTGCAGGTAGCGGATAAGGAACTCGCACAGGAGTTCCCGCTTGACGGGATCGCCCGGCTGTAAGTCCTCTTTTAACCACCCTTGTTCTTTAGCTTTAGCCATGATTTCCAGATCTGAAAGGGAAGCGTTTCCCCAGAGGCCGAACCGGCTCAGATACATGGCCCGCAGCAGAGAAGCAACAGTCATCGTTTCACGGGGTTTAAAGCTATTCCCGAAATCTCCGAATAATCCCGCCTGCCCAAGAGCCGCAATCTCCTGCTGCTCCTCAATTCCCGCCAAATCAAAGAAACTATAGGGTTTAGGCTCCTCTGACAGGGGCTGCCCCTGATAATCGAGCATCTCTCCGCTCCTGGCATCGATGATATTGGCGGACTGAACGCTTTGACCCTGATTTAGATTTAAAGGAAGATAGACCAAGCGGACATCGCCGGGAACTCCGTTAGAGTATATCCGAACATAAGCCAGAGTCAGAGGACGGGAGGTCAGAAAAGCCCCCACCGCTTGGTCTTTGCTCAGTATTCCGGAGGCACTCGGAAAATCAAGGTCTGACCAATTAAGCTCATAATTGGTAATCGTCCCGCTTGCGGGATCGACATTCACTGTCATGCCGTTATTGGGAAAATCAAGGCCGTTGACAATACGCTGATAGGAGAAATTGCTTGCGTCAATAGGCCCGACAATTTTTTGCTGATCACTGCTAACTCCTGAATCGGAATCCGCATCCGTATTGCCGTCTAAAGCCACCTGGCTGAAGCGATTGGGCTGAACTTTTTTAAGAAAATCCTCCGCCAGTTTTTGCAGGGCAGCTTTGTCCAGCTCGGTATCCGCTTTCCCGGTTTGCGGGTAAGCAAGATTGAAACCAAGCAGCTCGCCGCTGGAGGCATCAATTCTGGCGTTTAAGTATTGAGCTTTACCGTCCGTACTCTCCGGACTGGGGTTAGACCAGTCAAAACTCCATACGCGACTATCCGCACTCCTCCAGTCAGTGCTTAAATTGGCACTTCTCAAGGTTAAATTGTCGGGAATACTAATCCAACGCTGGACCGCCGCAATCGCTTCATCCTGTTTAAGAAGTTTGGCAGTTTGATCGATTTCTTGCTGTTCCTGAGGGGTAAGCGCCGAAGGCTGGCTGGATGCCGATCCGGCCATATCTCCCTTGCCTCCGATTCCGCCACTGAGCGCCGACGTTTCATCAATCCAATCTCCAGGGTCCAATTTTAGGGGCTCCCCTGTCAAAGCGTCGATGGCCCCTCCGGTTTGCCCGCTTAACTGGTAAACGAGCTTAGCTTCCTGTTTTTGGCCAAGACTGAGAATCCGATAGGGAGCAGGCAGCCAATAGAGGAGTTTAAAGAATGAAGCTGAGGCTAAAGCTTGCCGGGCTTGATCGGCACTAATTACCTCTTTTTGCTCAGGAACCTGAAGATTGCTCCAATTGAGATTGTACGAAATGATGTGTCCATCCGAACCGGACACTTGTACATTGACCCCGTCCCCTAAAACGGGAATATCCTTAATAAGCCGCTGATACTGGAAGGAATAACTGATCGGTCCGTAATTATTGAGGGGTAAAATCTCCTGATCCTTGGAGAGAAGCTTTATCTGCCCTGCCCGGTCTCCCAAGAGGCGGGCCAGAAGATCGTCACTGATTGTTTGCGCACTGGTCTTCGTAATGGCCGGAAGGGGTGCAGCCGCCGCAGAGTCCTCATTTCTCCAATAATTCAAACTTAAGATATCTCCATTGTCGGCATTGACTTCAGCCGAAAAATCCCCGGGGTTCCCCGGATTATTCCAATGCAGTGACCAGGCGTGCCGGTCATCACTCGTATTGTAGTTGGACGTGAAGTTGCTTAATTCCGACGGAATTTCAAAATTTGTTTTAACGATCTGGATTGCTTTTTCTAAGGTTATTTCCGGCGAAACCTCTGCCTGAGAAACCGGTTCGGAAACATTGACCGCCGCTAAGACCGGCGAAGAACTCATTTGCAGAAAAAATATCATGGATATAATTCCCGCCATGGCTTTCTTGTATTTTTTATGCATTCTCTTACCTGCCTTTCCTTCTCTTAATCCCACATTACTCTCAGCCTGCTGACTTTAGGCCCGGATTGGGAATAAATATTGACGTACTTACTACATCCCCCCTCTTCCCCTCTTCTTAAAATAAGAGCTCGCTGCTTAGTTATCTTTTATTATAGAATATAGACGGATAAACCTTTGCTTTTCTGGCAAAAGAATTTATCGACTTTAAATTACAAATTTCGTATTAAAAGCTCCTGAGAATTACTGCACCACTTAGTTTTAAAATTCAATTAGCTTATCCTCGTTAGGGGATTTAAACGAAAAACAGGTTCTCCCCAAAAAGACGGGAAGTTACAAGGAAAGTTGTGACCCTACCCCATAAGGCCAACTGAATACGGAAAACACCTCATTTCCGAAGCCACTTGGAAATGAGGTGTTTCAATATATAAGTAACAATGAAAACAACCATTAACTCCTGTTGATCTGTGTGGTTGAATAGACCAAATTATAATAGTGCATTTAGTGCATATTACTATTGATAATTTGGAATTGCGTTTTATTTCTTACTATAATATATCACCCATGCAGCATCTACTGAAATACTTAAGGGCAGCCAGAACTGCGTTGTGACCAATCAATGCACCATCCCCGATGGCAATGCCTCTAAGACCTGCTTTTGAAAAATGATTACCAAGAAACAGAGCCTGTTGCACGTTTTGTGTAACAGACCCTTTGATTTATCGGTCTATAAGCCGCCTATCTCAAGACTCAGTGACCAAGAATCGGGGAATAGGCGGCCATACTTCCAACTGCTTGGTCAGGTTTATCAACATTTTATAGGCCTCTTGCCGGCTTTTTTCTTTCCTCTCCGGATCTTTGCAGTTCAGCTCTTTAAGCGCCTTCTGTATTTCCTCAAAGAGTGTAACGATCTGTTGGCGGCAATGGATGACCTTGGCTTCAGCTGCCTCTATAGCAACCAAATCCTCCGGAGTAATGACCGGGCCGGACCCAGCGCCGGGCTTATCGGACAAGACGGTGGTGATACTGACCTTTGAGGGTCTGGTTTTGTTTTTCACCACATGGATTATTTCAATCCCTTGATTTTCCTGAACAGTCTGGCTGCTCTCCGGTAAGGGCTGAATGGTTCCTTGGGGTTGGGAATGGGGTTGAGGCTGGGGCTGGGGCTGGGGTTGAGCTTCCGCCTGCAGAGACTGGCTTTCCTTGACGACCTGAAGGAGTTCCCGTTTACTCATACTCCCGAGATCATTGTCCGCCATGAATTGTTCCCGCTCTTCTTCCGGGACATCCAGAAGGATCAAGGCTTGGGTGTAAGTCAGATTTCCAACCGGTTGGAAATCTGGCAAGCTTTCGCCGGCGGAAGCAGCTGACATCCTGGGCCCATATTCCTGATAAAGACGCATCAGGTTAGCCGCGGTACTCTTGGAATACCGGACCGATTCCTGCAGCCATTGGCCCCATGCTCCATAGGGAACCAAATCCTTGGCTTCCTTCAGCCGCCGCCCGATCTCGACGGCATTGGTCAGGAGGATTTTTCCGGTCTGTTGGTTGATCTGGTTGATTTCCGCCGCAATCACAGTTGGTGTGCGCTTTGATACTGTTGTTCCGATCATAATCACCTGCCTGTTTGCCTATTACATTGACAGAATATGCAAACAGGCTTTCCAGCGTGACGAGCTAAATATACTTGCTCCCTTCCCGGATGCTGTGAGGCGCCATCTTTTTTTCCCTATACTATCCGATAAAAAATGTAGCTTTTAACTTGAGTAGTTAGGTGAATATAGATGCCAATATTCAACTTCGTATCTATGTAGTGAGAACCCGTGTTACTCCAAATAGTTCTAAGGCATAAACGCGGCCGTCGTCAGAAGAAATGGTTCTATTTACCAATCCTTTTTTTCAAACCTCTTAATAATCCTACTCATGTAACTTTTATCAATGTTCAGTCTGGACGACAATGCGTTCGCAGTGCAGCAGCCAAGATCGCTCAAATCAAACAAGATTCTTGCTTCTGTCAGCGAAAAGTCAGATAAATAATGCTGGTTGAGCAGTCCCAAAACATTCGTATAAAAGCGATTGAACTCACGGATGTGGTCAATCAATACGATATCTGCGCCCATTATGTGAACTCCTTTCCTATAAATAGTAGACTAAATCCACTATTTATAGGGCTTCAAATAATGGACTATGTCAACTATTTATTAAAAAACAGCATGCAGAGAGATAGAGTCAGCGTACTGATACTGTTTTTACAAACAATTTAATTCAATCACAATATTGCCACCTTCCAGCTATTTAACAACGACAGGCAATTACACATTCAAAAGTTGAATACAGACCCTCATAAAACCCGCACTATTTAATGCTTCAGACACTTCGCACAGTGCGGTATAGGTGCAGCCCTTTTTATGAGGGCTGCCATTCACCAATAACACTTTCATACCATACACCTTCCTATACGTTACGGACTAAGTTTGCCAGTTTTTCTACAGCGGCCGGGTCGCGGTGATCAAAGAAACTGCTGGTATTCATGTCCAGCTTCGCAATCTCCGCCATATCGTTTTCTGTCAGCCGGAAATTAAATATATCAAGGTTTTGCTTCATCCGCTCTTTGCTCACTGTTTTGGGGATACAGACAATTTTCCTCTGAATCAGCCAGCGAAGAACCACCTGTGCCACGCTTTTTTCATAGCGGCTTCCAATCTCCCGTAAAGTTTCGTTTTCAAACAGATTGTAGTGTCCTTCAGCAAACGGCGCCCAGCACTCCATCTGTACGTCCTTTTCTACCATGACTTTTTGTGCATCTTCCCGTTGGAAGAACACATTTGCCTCTATCTGATCGACTGCCGGTACTACACGATTAAACGCAATTAAATCCACCAGACGGTCAGGATAGAAGTTCGATACACCAATCGCCCGCACTTTTCCCTCTTGATATAATCCCTCCATTGCCCGCCATGCACCGTAGTAATCATTCAGGGGCTGGTGAATCAGATATAAATCCAGATAATCCAACCCCAATTTGTCCAGAGATTTGTAAAACGCTTTTTTAGCCCCTTCATAGCTTGCATCTGTAATCCACAATTTTGTAGTAACGAACAGCTCGTCACGGGAAATTCCGCAGCGCTTGACGGCTCTGCCAACAGCTTCTTCATTTCCATAGGATGCAGCCGTATCAATGAGCCGATAACCGGTTGAGATCGCCTCCACGACGGCCTGCTCACATTGGGCAGCATCGGTAATCTGAAAAACTCCATATCCTAAAATCGGCATTTTAACGCCATTGTTTAAAGTTACATATTCCATCTCAAATCCTCCTGTCTAACTTTGCTTTCCGGCTTCATAAGCCATGTGCCCGCTCTGCGAGAGCCGCTGGATAATATCAAAACCTTTTTGCTCATAAATTTGTCCTCCATCCCTGCTTACTTTCCGGCCCTCTTATCATAATCCGATCCCACCGGATAGCGAGCCCCGGAGATTTGGATTTGGGCCAGCGCCTCGCCCACCAGCTTCTCATTTTCACCCTCGTCGTAGGCTTCGGTGATATCAAAGAAGGTGACGCCAAGCTCCACCGTCCGACGGATGAGTCTGATGGCTCGTCTTTGTCTGCGGCGGGGACCGTAGCCGTGGCTCATGCCCATACAGCCAAGGTCGATCATAGGTACTTCAAACGGGAAAAAACGAAAATCAGGATCGCCGCCGCAGCGGCAGCGGCACTGATCCATGTGATTGCCATGACCGACCATCCTCTTACCGTGATTCCACCGATACCGGCGCCGAGAGCAAAGCCAAACTGTACGAATGTGCTGTTTAAACTGAGTGCAATTCCGGAAACCTCTGGAGCAAGCGACACGAGATTAAAGTTTTGAGTCGGTCCAAAAGTCCAGCAGGCAACCTCCCATATCATAAGCAGTATAATGGTGGTTATTACCCCGCCGGAACTGACAGGCACCAGTATAAGAACAATGGCTTGAACAAGCATTGCGCCCAATAATGTCCGAACGATGCCGAACCGATCTGCTAAGATGCCGCCCAATTTAGACCCGATCAGGCTTCCAATTCCCAAAGTCATGAGAATCATGCTTATTTTTTCTTTCATCATCGGCATGGAAGCGCTTAGAAACGGTGTGATATAGGTATCAATCACGGAAAATCCGATAAACACGAGTAAAGTCACACTGAGCATAAAGGCTATGCTCGGATTTTTTAAAAGTGCAAGCCGTTTTACAAGGGGAGTGGAATCTTCGCTTTCAAAAGTAGGGACTGTTTTTTTAATAACAAACAGTGCAATGAAAGTGAGAACTCCGATAATCCAAAAAATAGTTTTCCATTGATGTGCTCCTGCCGCCATTCTGCCCAATGGAACTCCGAACACAAGGGATGAACTGAATCCCATTGATACATTTGACATCGCACTGCCCTGCCGTCCGGGAAGCGCCAATTTCGCAGCCACTCCATAGGCATTGACTATGAAAACTCCGGTACCAACCCCGAGGATGGCGCGGGCGACCATTAAGAGTGCAAACCCTGGGAGCACCAGCATGGAAGCAATGCCCACTAATATCATTCCCAGGGCGAACAGGAGCTGCCTGCTCTGATTCATCTTTGCCATCGCCACAACGACAAGCGGGGTTCCTATAGCGTTACTGAGAGCAAATACTGTCACAAGCTGTCCCGCCGTCGCTACGGATACACCGACAGAATCAGCAATCTTATCGAGCATCCCCACGATACCGAATTGCGTTGTCCCAACCACAAAGCAAATAATCGCCAGGATATATATTTTCCGGCTGTTATTCATTGTTTTATTCATGGTGTGTTGTATTCTCCTCTGCTCATAATTTTCTGTTTTGTGATGGCGAAGCTCTGGAATCCGTATAGTCACTGGCTTTTTTGAGCAGTAGATTTTGTGGGATCGTCGGGTTTCGCAATCTGTATTTTTCACATCTTCACTATAAAACAAGGAATCAGCGACAAGAAGTTTCAATAAGTTCATTAGCGGCAACCTAAAGGTTATAGCTCTTAAAACAAAAAAATCCACGAGGTCAATTCCTCGTGGACTTCTTCAGCTTTCTTATTATTTTTTCAAATCAAAAACTTGGCTGACAGCATAAATGAGAGAGAGGACACTGTCAGACGGAGAGGGAGAATACAGCAGGCCAAAGGGGATCTGATGCTCCCATTCTACCGGCAAAATTTTCAGTAATGGATGCACATTCTCCCAAATTCCTACAGCCATCAGAACATCGTTGCTGTTTTCACACTGGTTGAATACACTCACATCATAAAACTGAAAGTCTTGCACGGTAATTTGCGGGTAGTTCCTCCAAATATCATCCCGCAGGAGGTCAACATAGCTGTTCCAACCGCGCCGTATCAGCATAAAATTCTCGCCAAATAAATCCTGAATGGTCAGGCGGTCTTTTTTCGCCAGTCTGTGATGGATGGATACCGCACAGCAAATCGGTGTTTTGTAAAGTTCCAAGGCATCACACCCCCGATACTCTCTGATGTTTCCATCAATAAGGCCTGCCACTAAGTCGATTTTTCGACCCAAATTTGCTAAAATTTCCGCAGCATTTTCCGGCGTGTTTTCAAAGGGGATTAATTGAAATTTAAGGTTTGGACAATGCTCTTGAATTTGGGGCCATAATTCCAATAAAAACTGACTCGGTGTCATAAACGATGTACCGATACGAATAATATTATTGCTGCTCTGTGCCGCATTTCTCGCTCTCGCCAGTGAATCCTTCGCATACTGGATGATATACTTGCTATCCTTATACAGAGATTTTCCGGCCTCCGTCAAAATAACGCCTCGATGCGTCCGGATCAATAGCTGTAATCCTAAATCTTTTTCCAGCAAATTGATCTGCTTAATAATCGCAGTAGAGCTTATAAATAAACTCTGTGCAGCCTTGGCAAAACTTCCGGCATCCGCCACCTGTATAAATGTGTCTAATTGGCGGTTGTACACAATCTTCACCTCCCGTCTAAGTGCAATTGAGAAAGTGGAAGTCGGTGAGCGTAAGGAAAACTAGTCTCACACCGCCGCACAGGAAATCAATAGTTACTATCGGGATATTGAATTGCCGGACAATGCGAGCGGACAGCAAGTCGAACAAGAACCACCAAGCGATTCACCCGAGGTCGCATAAAATGGCAACCGGCAGACAGCGAAAATTTCACTGTCTGCCGATACATAGCGTCCACTTCACCACGGTTTAGAAAATGTCCCTATCACACCGTGGAGGAGAAATAGGAAAACCTGTTTTCAGTGTCTCGCGTTATAATTAATGCCATAAGTACAGCTGGCAATTTTAAAGCTTTCTCTGCAACTAAGTTTAGAGTATCGCATCAGAGTATCCCATCAAGGCATCGCAGTAGTTCTGGCAATGAGAATTCATCAAAATGTAAATACCTTGGATTCGGCCGCTAAATCAATCAGGCGGCCTGCCGTTGACAATTCAGCGCCGGCGATAAATTGATCTTCCCCGAAGAGTCTGGTCCGGGCACAGGGAGTACAGACAAAAAACGGCACGTTTTGGCTGACGAGATAATCCAGGTACTGTTTGGCATTATCTCCTGTTGGCGCCGTCACACTGTCGGCTAATCCCAAAATTGCGTATGAAACAGCGTCATCAACTAAGAAAATATTAACTTCATGCCCCTTTTCCTTGGCGACTTTGGCCAGGTGAAAGGCCCGCGTGGCGCGGACAGGATCTTCGAGTCCTCGACTCAGCACAAATAAAAATTTTTCCAAGCTAATTCCTCCTCTACTTTTGGGGTGCAGGAAGATCAGAATTTTTTACATATCCTCCACCTCTTTGCTTGGGCAAGAGTTGCTCAAATCAATCTCTGCCGTAATTTCTTTCCAAGGTGCTTCTTTAATATTAATGCTTTCCAGCAAAAGGACCAAATCTGATCTGCCATAATAAGCCGGAGTTCCTTGATTATCGAGTGCCATGAGCATAACCGGCATTCCCGGGAAAATCGGCAGCAAGGCTTTGATAATCATAATCGCGTTATTCGAATTCTGGAATATGGAAGGCTGGACGGAAACCACCGCAATGGTTTTACCTTGTTCTGTGACAACTGCTGCTTCAAATTTAGTTTCCATGAAGTTCATCTCCTAATTAATTTGTGATTAATTTTTGTGCTTTAACTATTCCTACTCTGTTGCTAGGATAATTTTGTCTGTGGATATGTCCTGTCTATGACTTCGACATACACTCCTAAAACCCTGCTATAGAAATGTTTTCAAGCTACTCCTCGCGTAGAGCTAATATCGGTCTTCATCATTGCCAAGGGCAAACTAAACGCTTTACCCCCTGAAATAATTGACGCCGCCTGCGAAAATAGGCTGATACTTATTGCCCGGAATATTGCACGCCACCCCATAGCCGGTTCGCTCAGAATGAGCCATCTTGCCTAAGATTCGCCCGTCGGGACTGGTAATCCCCTCAATGGCGGCAAAGGAACCGTTGGGATTGTGGAGAATATTGTTGCTCGGATTGCCGTCGAAATCAACGTACTGGGTGGCGATTTGCCCGTTAGCCGCCAAGGTCTCGATGATGTTCTGACTGGCGACGAATCGTCCTTCTCCGTGGGACACAGGAATTGTATGAATCTCCCCCAGTTTCACTCCGCTGAACCAGGGAGATAAAACAGACACAACTTTAGTTTGGACCATACAGGAAACGTGCCGCCCGATTTTGTTATAGGTAAGGGTCGGAGCTTCAGCGGTTAAATCCAGGATCTCACCATAAGGAACCAAACCAAGTTTAATGAGGGCCTGAAAACCATTACAAATCCCCAGCATCAGGCCATCCCGCTGCTCTAAGAGTTGGGAAACAGCCTCTTTAATCCGAGGATTTCTGAACATGGTCGCGATAAATTTGCCGGAACCGTCGGGTTCGTCACCGGCACTGAAACCGCCGGGCAGCATGACAATTTGGGCTTGGGCTATCATTTTGGCCATCTCCCGGATTGATTCCTCCACAGCGGCGGGACTTAAGTTGCGAATGACCAAGGTTTCCACAGACCCTCCGGCTGTTTCAAAGGCTTTAGCGGAATCATACTCACAATTGGTTCCGGGAAAGACAGGAATAAAGATCTTAGGTTTTGCCAACTTAAACGAAGGCTTTTGCGTATTGCGCAATTTATAACTCACAACCGCCGGGGCGGGCATTGTCTCAGCTTGGGTCGGGAAGATTTTTTCCAAAGGCTGCTCCCAGGCCCGTTGGGCCTCTTCCAGCTCAATAGTTGCTCCGTTGACCGTGATGACGGGATTGTTGTGGGTGAAACCGAGCAGTTGATAAGGCACATCGCCGAAAGCATCCTTTAAATTGGCGGTTGCGGCGATTTCTAAAACCAGTGAACCATAATTGGCCGTGAAAAGATCGGACAAGTCAAGGGGTTCTTTCAGCGTAAGGCCGAGGCGATTTCCGAAAGCCATTTTGCTGAGAGCCGCGGCAAGCCCGCCCACGCGAACACTGTGGGCAGACAAAACGCTGCCTGTTGGAATCAATTCCCGGACCTTCCGATAATTTTTCATCAATTGCTCGAAATCAGGAATTTCCTGCTCATCCCGCGGTACGGAAACTAAGACAACCTGACTGCCCGGCTTTTTAAACTCCTGAGACACAACCTGATCTACGTCAAGGGTAGCGACGGCAAAGGCCACTAAAGTCGGCGGCACGTTTAAATCCATGAAGGTACCGGACATACTGTCTTTTCCGCCGATAGCCGGAATCTGGAGTTTTTTCTGGGCATAGAAAGCTCCGAGCAAAGCACTGAAAGGTTTGCCCCATTTTTCCGGATCAGACCCCAGTTTTTCGAAATACTCCTGAAGGGTCAGGCGGACCTGGCGATAATCCCCGCCTAAAGCTACAATCCTGGTCACCGCATCCACGACGGCATAAAGGGCTCCGTGAAAAGGGCTCCATTTTGCCAATTGAGGATTGTAGCCAAAGGTCATCACCGTGGCCAGCTTGGAGTCCCCGGACAAAAGCGGAAGCTTAGCGACCATGCCCTCGGCCGGAGTGATTTGATACTTGCCGCCCAAGGGCATCAAAACCGTAGACATGCCGATACTGCTGTCAAACCTCTCAACGAGACCTTTTTGACTGCAAACGTTTAAATCTTGTAAATTTGCCAGCCAAGCCTGCTTAACTGAAGTATTGCCGGAAGGCTCCTCCAGGAAGGCTGTCAGAGCGGCGGGCAATCTTTTAAAGTAGTTAGTGGCTGTCTCCGGCAAATTGACCCGAACCTTTGTCCTCTGTTTAACCCCATTGGTATTCAGAAACTCCCTGCTCAAATCGACAATCAGCCGGCCTCTCCAGGTCATTTTAAGTCTCGGATCAGAACTCACTCGGGCTACCGGTGTGGCTTCCAGGTTTTCCCCGCGGGCAAACCGAATAAATTCCTCCAGATGTTGGGAATCAATCACAACGGCCATACGCTCCTGGGATTCGGAAATCGCCAGTTCCGTTCCGTCAAGTCCCTCGTATTTTTTCGGTACGGCGTCCAGGTTAATTTCCAATCCCTCGGTTAATTCCCCGATGGCCACGGAAACTCCGCCTGCTCCGAAATCATTGCAGCGCTTAATCATGGTGCTGATTTCCGCTTTGCGGAAAAGACGCTGAATTTTACGTTCCGTGGGTGGATTCCCCTTTTGAACTTCCGCACCGCAGGTTAACAGGGAGTCGGCAGTATGCTCTTTGGAAGATCCCGTTGCCCCGCCGCATCCGTCACGACCTGTTCTGCCCCCTACCAGAACGACGACATCTCCTGCCTGAGGAACCTCACGCTTTACATTTCGGCGTGGTGCCGCCGCAATAACCGCCCCGATCTCCATACGCTTCGCTATAAAGCCTTCATCATAGACCTCGGCGACTTGTCCTGTTGCCAGACCAATCTGGTTGCCATAGGAACTGTAACCGGCCGCAGCACCCTGAGTGATTTTCCGCTGCGGCAATTTGCCCGGTAGGGTATCTTCCAATTTACCTCTGGGATCGCCGCTTCCCGTGACACGCATGGCTTGATAAACGTAGGTCCGCCCCGACAGGGGATCACGTATGGCTCCCCCTAAACAAGTTGCCGCTCCTCCGAAAGGTTCGATCTCCGTGGGATGATTGTGAGTTTCATTCTTAAACATTACCAGCCACTCTTCGGCCTGACCGTCTACATCTGGCTTAACGACAATACTGCAGGCATTGATTTCATCGGATTCATCTAAATCCGGAAGCAACCCTCTTTGCTTTAATTCTTTCATGCCTAAAGTTGCCAGGTCCATGAGACTGACGTCTCGCTTCCCTATACTTTCTGCATAGACGTAATCCCGTGAACTAAGATACTCCCGGTAAGAGCGCTGCAAAGAGACGGCAAAGTCTCCCTCAGGAATGGAGATTTCTTCAATTCTGGTGTTAAAGGTCGTATGCCGGCAATGGTCGGACCAATAGGTGTCAATGACTCGAATTTCCGTCAGCGTTGGATTCCGCTTTTCAGTTTCCCGGAAATAGGTCTGGCAAAAGGTTAAATCTTCAAAGCTCATAGCTAAACCGCATTCCCGCCAAAACTCCTGGAGCTCCCCGGGTGTTTTAGCCATAAAATCAGAGATAACTTCCACATCCGGAGGGACGACGGACTCAAATTCCAGGTCAGCCGGTTTGGCCAGAGAAGCTTCTCTTGATTCTACAGGATTTATACAATAATTCTTGATGGCCTGGAAGTCCTCTTCCTTTAAAGGTCCTTGCAAAACGATAACTTTCGCGGAGGCAATATTAGGCCGCTCTTTTTGGGTGAGAATTTGGATGCATTGAGCCGCGGAATCCGCCCGCTGGTCATATTGCCCAGGCAGGTATTCCATGGCAAAAACTCTTTCCTGGCTTGGGATATCCAGAGTTTCATCGTACACCAAATCGAGAGGAGGTTCGGCAAAAATAATCGGACGGGACTGTCGGTATTCCTCATCCGTAATGCCGGAAATATCATAACGGTTGATAACCCGCACACCTTTTAACGACGTTACCCCCAGGTTTTCGCGCAAATCGCTCAATAAGCCCTGAGCCTCAATATCGTAGCCAGGTTTTTTTTCCACATAAATTCTCTTGACAGTTTGCGATTCCATAATGACCTCCCTCGTTATTTGCTGAAAAGTTATGGACTTATCTCTTGGAGCCCCGGTACTGAGGCGACAAAATATGTTAAGGCCATAGCACTTTGTCTATGACCTCGTCGTCAAATAATTGACGCATCCAGTGATGCAACAATACTCTTAGCTTGCATAATACCATGATTCTAAAATAAATTAAAGCCAAAACGGCCGGCCCCCGGGAATTAATCCTCAGCCAACGGCTGCTCAAGCCTTGGCACTTATCTAAGCCCAGGCTCTTTTAATTCTTTCCAGCCCTTCCGTTAAGATTGAGCGCGGACACCCAATATTTATCCGCTCAAAGCCCTCTCCGCCCGGCCCAAAGGAGTACCCGGCATTTAACCCCACGCCGGCCTTGTGGACTAAAAATTCCTGCAAAGCTTTTGGCTCTAAATTCAAAGCTCTGAAATCAAGCCAAACCAAATAAGTCCCTTCAGGCTGGACGACACCAAGCTGCGGCAGTTCACGGGCCGTGAACGACGTCAGAAATTCTAAATTGCCCCGCAAGTAGACCATTAACTGCTCCAACCATTCCCTGCCCTCCCGGTAAGCCGTTTCCAAAGCTGTTATGCCAAAGAGATTGGGATGATGAATACCGGTTAAGCCTGCGGAAGATTTATAGGCCGCTCGATACTTCTCGTTGGGAATGATTAAGTTTGAAGTCTGCAAACCCGCCAAGTTAAAGGTCTTACTGGGAGCAGTACAGACGATTGACTGGGAAGCCAGCTCCGGAGTAAGAGATGCCAAAGGGATATGGCGATATCCGTCGTAAATCAGATCGGAATGAATTTCATCGGAAATCACCAGGACGTCATAAGTCAGACAGAGCTGACCTAAGCGTTCCAGTTCTTCACGCCGCCAGACTCGTCCCACCGGATTGTGCGGACTGCACAAAATCATCATTTTAACGCCGCCCGCAAATTTCTCCTCCAGGTCCTCAAAATCCATAAGGTATCTGCCGTCGACCAAGTTGAGCCGGCTGTTGACTACCTCACGGCCATGATTCTTAATGGCCTGAAAAAAGGGTGGGTAGACCGGTGATTGAAGCAGGACTTTTTCTCCCGGTTTCGTTAAAGCCCGCACCAATTCATTAAGGGCCGGCACGACTCCCGGACTGAACACGATCCAGTCCCGTTGAATTTGCCAGTTATGGCGCTCTGCCATCCAAGCTGTCAGCGAATCATAGTACTCATCCATTCCGTCAGTATAACCATAAATCCCATGCTTCGCCCGGTTTACTAAAGCCTCTACTACAGCCTCCGGCGCCAGAAAATCCATATCCGCTACCCAAAGGGGCAAGACATCCTCGCGGCCAAAGATTCTTTGATTGAAGTCCCATTTTATGGAACCCGTGCGGCGGCGATCGTATAGTTGGTCAAAATTGTAGTTCACTTTAATGACTCCTTTCTGAGTGTAGTCCTGGCCTTGTTCCCTTAAGTTTTACAGCGAACCGGCGCTAAGACTTCGCTTTCTTTCTCTCGCTGCTAGAGTTAACTGCTGCTCAGTGTTTCACTTTTTTCTTAGTTTTCTTAGTTTAAGATAATTTCACGTCAAAGATTCGCACTATAACCATTAAAAAGCTCCCATCTCACTAAAAGACAGGAGCTTGTATTGATCCTCATCTTAAGTCATTAACTGTTTTAAAGAAGCAAACGTTTATCCGATGACTAATCCGCTCTAAGACTCCCGCTTTGGCAAGCGGTGAGTCAAGAGCGGCTAAGTCCCTGGATAAGTGAGACTAAGATTCAGATGGAGTTAAAAGACCCCATTAAAAATTGTTCTTTTTAACCTCACTAATACGATATAATACTCCCGTATCGGCAAGCGGTGAGTTAAGAGCTGCAAAGTCACTGGCTAAATGAGACAAAGATACAGCTGGAGTAAAAACTCCACCTGAATCAAGTCTTCATTATTCCTCCGGTATTCCTAAACCTTTATCTGCAATAAACTCCATAAGAAGTTTGGCCGTCCCGCAAGTTATTTTTAAACAATATCTGAGATGTTCAGGAGAATCAAACTCGTGAGGATTT
>NZ_JAVHUW010000065.1 GCF_030954495.1 Candidatus Desulfosporosinus nitrosoreducens
GGGATCTCAGAGATCTGGTGATCATGCCGGAGGGGTACCACCCGTTCCCATCCCGAACACGGAAGTTAAGACCTCCAGGGCCGATGATACTTGGGGCGCAAGCTCCTGGAAAAGCAGGTCATCGCCAGGTAAGAAGCAAAAGACTACCAAAATGGTAGTCTTTTTGCGTTAGGGTAGTTTTCTGCTCTACCGAGACAAACTCAGCGAGAACTTGACTGTGATTATTATTTCAAAGAACTGATTGAATAATTTCGATTAATATTTTAAGGGGATTTGGTAGTTTTACGCCGATTATCAACAAAAAATTTAAAGTAAACCCTATACTAAAGAGACTAATTACGACGATAAGCTCTTTTCGCTGCTTTTTCTTTAAAAGGGGAGGAACCACCGCAAAAGACAAAAGACCAAAGACAAAAACTAAAATTAAAATATAGAGAGAAAGCTTCATTTACTCTCTGCTCCTTCATCGTTAATAGATTGAATGGGTTTTTTTAAATATCCTGACCAATGTAGTTTAGAATCAACAACGACATTGACTTGAATTTTTTTAAATTCTTCACGCCAGTTTTTTTCTAATTCCGGCCATTCTTTGGGAAACCGTCTATGAACTTCCGGGCCGAATTTGAAAATGTCCACGTCCCATTTTTGAGCGTTATCTACCGCGCTATTAATTTCCGCTTTGATTACCTCAGTCATGTTATTTTCAAGTTCTGTGAAGGAGTCAGGCTTGACTAAATCTATAGCGTTCATTTGTTCTCCGAGATTTCCCTCAGCATGGACGTTGACGGTTATTACAAGATTGCCATCGACTTGCTCCGGAACGACACTACTATTGACCCTGATAATCTCAATGGCGGATTTTTTTGTCTCGTCGCCGGGAGTTGGGACAACGATAATCCCACTTTTTACATCTCCCAAGATCCATAAAATTCCCCGGGTCTCTTTTGAATCGAACCAGCCAATCATTTTATCCCGTTTTAGAATTGCCGTCCCCTCAAGCTTGAGGCTCTTTTCGTTTGATTCGTTATCATTGCTTTGGATCAGGTTAATACCCGGAATGATTGAATCGTTAGTTTTGCTGGCAAAATTTTTGAGTAAGTCGATTAATTGGGTCCTTGGAAGTTTAGAGGAGGCAAACGTAAGTTTAGCAAGCTTTTCAATGGCCTGACCCGGAATTTTTTCCTGTTCATAGTTACTTCTTATAATATCCTCTGCGTTACCTCTTGAGATAAAAACATAAGGTAATTGACGAAACTCAGAGTCCCGGCCAAAGAGATCTATTTCATCGCTAAGGCCTTCCCTGGCTAACTTTTCTGAAAGTACGTAGACTGTGTTATGGGAGAAATATGCTTTGCGATCTGTTTGCATAGAAGCATTTCGTATGGCATCAAAGACCGTTTCACCTGTGCTTGTGACGACCCAAACACTTTTTGATCCGCTGCCTTTTTCGGTGGTTGATGATTTAATGGCACTGGGCTTCAGAATCTGCAGAGAGATGCTGATTTGTCCATCGTCTGTAAGATCGACTCCTACAGCTTGAACAATAGCCAGGGTATTTAGTTCTCTTCTGTTCCAGCAGCCTGGGAGTAGAAGCAACAAAAGGATGCAGGAGATTATGGAAAGCGCTCGTTTCATACTTTGTTTTCACCTTGCTTCCTAAGCATTGCAATGGAGAGGAGGAACGTGGGAATTAAAAAAATGAAGACAATGTTAAACCAGGACTCAATTGAATAGGAGTATTCATTTAAATCTGCAATGTTACTCTGAATTGCCAATGATATGGGAAGAAGTATGGTAAGGGTCGGAAGGATAATCGCTTTATAGTTTTTTAAGCCAATAGCCTGGCTTAAGCCCATGAGAGTGATATAGTAATACAAACTAATTCTTAGAAATCCGCTTAAGATCCAAATAGCCAGATGGATTGATTCTATCCGTTCAATGAAATCTCCGATGTTTACCAAGCGAACAGCAGTGAAATAGGCAAACTGTAACAGCCGCGTTAAATCCAGCCCGAGAGTTGCCAGGACTGTTACGGTTGAAATTACCCAGAAGAAAGCCATAAGACTAAAACTGGAGAGGAACACTATTTGAGTGTTTCTTTTTTTGGCATTTAAATAAGGGAGCAGCATAGCCAGTATTAAGATCTCTGAAGTTCTTGACGCAATCAAAAAGGAGCCCATTATGATCGGCAGAATGCCCTTCTCCATGAATGGAGTAAAAACTTTTAAATCCATATCTTTAGAAAGGAAAAGAAAAATGACAATGAGCCCACCGAAAACCAATGGGGCAAAAAATTCGGCAAGTCGGGCAATAACCTCAATGCCCTTTGATACGGCATAAGCGCAGAAGGGAAAGAGGAGGAGCAGTATAAAAAGAACGGGTGTTTCCGGCATTACTGCGGTTGTAAGAAAGGCGCTCCACTGGTATAAGAACACAGAAAGGGAGTGAATAAAATATAGTACATAGACGAATCCAATAATTATGCCTGTTTTGCCAAGGATCGTCTGGCAATATTCAATCAATGATTGGGTAGGAAACCGCTTCCATAACAGATAGATCGGAGTTGTTAATAATAGGGAAGCGGGAAAACTTAAGAGTTCAGACATCCATACGTCCTGGTTTCCAGGTGGACCATTTAAAGCAGGAAAAAAGGTAATGGTGATGACGATTCTACTGATAACTACGAGAAAAATGAGTTGTTTTGAGGTAACTTTTGCATCTTCTAACATAGCTATCTCCTTTTTGGGAGAGTAATACTAATTATTGTTATGACTATCCATGGGGGGCTGGGGAATTAAAGACTCGGCCTGTCTTGTCGAGTTTTTTCCTAAATTGCGGGGTCTGAAACCCATAGACCACCATGGTGCGCGAATTATAACATCTTTTAGCCCGGAGGTACTTAAGGGTACCAGAGGGGACATGTAAGGAACGCCAAAAGATCGAAGCGAAAGCTGATGAGTAAGAAATCCTGCGAAACCAAGCATTAGCCCGTACATACCGGAAAAGCTTGATAAGATGAGAAGTACGAAACGAGTCACTGTAGTTACGTCCGTCAAGGCTGGGACGACAAAAGAGGAGATTCCTGTAAGAGCTACCACGACTACCATGGGCGCCCCGACTAACCCCGCGGAAACAGCGGCGTCTCCTATAACTAAGGCGCCGACAATACTGACGGCTTGTCCAACAGCCTTGGGTAAGCGCAGGCCGGCTTCACGCAAAATCTCATAAGCTATTTGCATGAGAAGCGCTTCGACGATCGTGGGAAAAGGGGAACCTTCATTGGCGCTGGCAATGCTCACTAAAAGAGATGTCGGCAATAATTCTTGGTGGTACGTCGTGATAGCCACATATAAGGCTGGTATAAAGGTGGAGATAAAAAAGGCTAACCAGCGCAGCCAGCGGATACACGTAGCCAGATAAGGGCGTGAGTAATAGTCCTCGCTGTTTTGAAAAGCCTCAACAAATAAATAGGGAACTGTTAAAACGAAAGGAGTTCCGTCCGTTAAAATAGCAACTCTTCCCTCCAATAACTTAGCACAAGTGATATCAGGCTTTTCGCTGTTGCCTACAGTTGGAAATAAGGAATAGGGCGCATCTTCGATAAAGGATTCAATATAACCTGATTCTAAAACGGAATCCGTTTCGATTCGGGATATTCTATCCTTAACTTCTTGGACTATCTTTTCGTTAGCAATGCCATGAAGGTAAACAAGGGAAATCTCTGTTTTTGTTTGTTTGCCCACGGTCATCATTTCGACTTTCAAATTTGCATTTTTAATTTTTCGGCGTATTAAAGATATATTAGTACCAAGGGACTCGACAAACCCTTCCCGGGGTCCCCGAACAACAGACTCAGTCCTGGGTTCTTCAACTCCTCGGGCTTCCCAGCCCCGAATGGAAGCCATAAGAACCCTGTTTGATCCATCAATGAATAAGGCCGTATCTCCCGATAAAATTCCGGTAACTGTCTCCTCAAGAGTAAGGTATTCCTGAACACTCGCAACCGGTAAGATGCTTTCTTTCACGATATCTACAGCGGATTCTTTGCCTATATTCTGGTCTAAGGACATTAGCGGTTTAATCAGGTTTTCATTAACAGAGGCTTCGTTAAAAAGACCGAAGATCATCACGGTAAAGGCACGAACAGGTTGTTCCGCTCCAATCTTGAACTCCCGAATAACAACATCACTGGCATTTTCAAAAACCTTTTGCATAGATTGAAGGTTTTCTTTTAGATCCTTGGATAAAGACATTTGCTCATTTGAAGGAGGATTTTGAGAAGGAGCCTCAGGAGGACGGCGACATTTTCTTCGTTTGCTGTTATTGATGATTTTAGTAAACATTAATCCACCTTCTCAGTTGTTTTTACATTTAAATAGCTTTTGCCTAAAGGCTTGCATTTATTACGGATTAACCAGAAAACAAAAGTCTGTGATTTTCTCAGGGGACCATCCCCTTTCGAAAAGAGTGATTGAGTGCACTTACTTTTGCTAATAGAAAAAGGGAGCTGTAACAACTTTGTCACAGCTCCTGGTCTTTTTTGCTGGGGTAAAACCATAGATAGCAAGTAATAGTAGATACGAAACGAAACTTTACTTCTTGGACCGCAAGGCTTCCTCTTTGGAAAGACCATGACCATCTCTGGAATCCATGCTTGGTTGATGATTATGAGGTGTGGGCATAGTATTTGGGTTTGGATTTTTTTCCGGCGGCATTTTTTTGATCAAGAATCGTCACTTCCTTTCGGGAGTCTTAATTAAATTGTTCCAAAGATTATTTTGTCCTTTTTAAAGAGGAATACTACTGTAATAAAAAAACAAGCAATAAAGAGATAGTCGGCAGAAACTGGCGAGGGATAGCAAGTTGGGCTAAATAATAGGCCAATAGTTGGATTGACATACTAGATATAGTATGATTAAATTTATAACATACTATATATGGGGGTGAAGCAGTGCGCTGTCCATTCTGCGGAAATGAGGACACTAAGGTTCTTGATTCTCGGCAGGTTGAAGAAGGAACAACAGTCCGAAGGCGCAGGGAATGCGATCGATGCTTGCGTCGGTTCACTACCTTCGAAAAGTTTGAGGACTCACCACTCGTGGTTGTGAAAAAGGATGGGAGACGTGATGTTTTTTCCCGTTCTAAAATGATGGCGGGTATGCTCAGAGCGTGTGAAAAACGACCGATTTCTCTGGAACAAATTGAGGAAGCAGCCTATAGCATTGAAAAAGACCTGCGTAACACCCACGAACGAGAAGTAACCAGTTCCGAAGTCGGGGAAGCAGTTTTAAAGCAGTTGTTTAGTTTGGATGAAGTTGCCTACATACGTTTTGCCTCCGTTTATCGTCAGTTTAAGGATATACAACGCTTTATGGAAGAGTTGAACGAACTTATCGAGAAGCGAGGAGCGTTAGAAAAACAGTAGAGATATGAAGGAAAGTTGGGGATTCGAGTTGAGTTTCGAAGGACAAGCACCAAAAAACTGGCCTAAGGCAAATCTAACGCCTAATGCGCGTGTCGTCTTGGAAAAGAGATATTTGAAACAGGTCAATGGACAAGTCGCCGAGACGGCCGAGGATATGTTTTACCGTGTAGCCAGTGTGATTGCCTCCATGGAAGAAGAGAAGTATGGAAAAGGCAAAAAAGAAACTCAAGCCTTGGTTAAGGATTTCTATACGATCATGGCAAACCTTGAGTTTATGCCCAATTCACCGACATTGATGAATGCGGGTCGAGATCTCGGACAACTGAGCGCGTGTTTCGTTTTACCGGTTGAAGATAGTATGGAGGAAATTTTCGACGCGATAAAAAATGCGGCGATTATTCATAAATCAGGTGGAGGAACGGGCTTTAGTTTTTCCCGTTTGCGGCCCAAAAATAGCATGGTTCGCTCAACCGGTGGTGTAGCCTCCGGCCCGGTTTCCTTCATGAAGGTGTTTAATTCTGCCACGGAAGCGGTGAAACAGGGCGGAACCCGGCGTGGAGCAAACATGGGAATTCTTCGGGTAGACCACCCGGATATTTTGGATTTTATTCAATGCAAAGAAGACAATAAAGAGATTACCAATTTCAATATTTCCGTTGGGATCACAGAAGAATTTATGCAGGCTGTCCGTGAAGGGCGCAACTATGATCTCATCGATCCCCATACGGGTGTCCAAGCCGGTCAGTTGTCCGCACCCGAAGTTTTTAATAAAATTGTTGACCATGCCTGGCAGAATGGGGAGCCCGGGATTGTTTTTCTTGACCGTTTGAATGAGGGCAATCCCACGCCTCAGCAAGGAAAAATTGAAGCGACAAATCCTTGCGGCGAACAACCCCTGCTTCCCAATGAAGCCTGCAACCTGGGCTCTATTAACCTCAAGCTAATGGTGACTGAGAAAAACGGCAAGATGGTGATAAATTGGGAGCGGCTGAGTTATGTTACTCGGTTGTCAGTGCGTTTTCTGGATAATGTTATTGATGCCAATCAGTATCCATTACAGATTATTGATGATGTGGTTAAAGGGAACCGCAAGATTGGTCTTGGAGTAATGGGTTTTGCAGATATGTTGATCTTGTTGCAAACATCTTACGCTACCGAAGAGGCTATTGAATACGCAGAAAAAGTAATGAGTTTTATTCAGACCGAAGCTCGTATCGAGTCCCAGCGCTTGGCTGAAGAGCGGGGAGCTTTTCCGAATTATGACGGTTCCATTTACGACGGGGTTATGAAGCTGCGCAATGCCACGCTGACAACGATTGCTCCGACAGGGACTATATCCATGATTTGTGCCGCCTCCAGCGGAGTAGAACCCCTTTTTGCGGTGGCTTATACAAAAACCGTTATGGATGGCACCTCGCTGGTTGAGGTAAACCCTCTCTTTGAATCTTTTGCGAAAGATTACGGTTTCTATTCCCCGGAACTTATGCGCAAGATTGCTGAAGTGGGAACGGTTCTGGGATTGCCGGAAGTCCCCAACTGGGTGCAGGAAGTCTTCACTACGGCACAGGAGATCTCTCCGGAATGGCATATCCGAATTCAAGCCGCTTTCCAGAAGTATACCGACAATGCGGTGTCCAAGACGATTAACTTTGCCAACTCCGCAACCCGGGAAGACATTGCTGAAGCCTACCGTTTAGCCGATGAACTGAACTGTAAAGGGTTAACGGTTTATCGGGATGGAAGCCGGGAGGAGCAGGTACTTTCCACCGGAACATCCCTACCGGCGGGCACTGCCGCACCTGCTCAAACTGAAACGGGTAAGGCACCGGTTCAAACAGGCTCAGAGCAGACAATTGTTCCCAGAACACCGTTTGTTCCTGAAGTGAACACTGTGATGCCCCGTCCGAGACCGACGACAACCATCGGGGTTACAGAAAAGATCAAGATCGGCTGCGGCAATCTTTATGTCAGTGTCAACGCGGATGAAAAAGGAATTTGTGAAGTGTTTACAAATACCGGCCGGGCCGGAGGTTGTTCTTCTCAATCTGAGGCTACTGCTCGCTTGATTTCCATTGCGCTGCGTTCGGGTTTGTCTGTCGACGCAATTATCGAGCAAGTGAAAGGAATCCGTTGCCCGGCCTGCATGCGGCGCGAAGGAGTCAGTGTGACTTCCTGCCCTGATGCCATTGCCCGTGTTATTAAAAAATACAACGAAGTTGGAATTAAAGTCACTGAAATTCAGACTGGCACTCAGCAAGCTATTCTAAATGCCGAACGGACAAATGCTGCCAAGCGCACAGAAAAAGCCGCCGAAAAGAAACTTCGCGTGGGCGTGGCTCCCGAAAATGCTTGCCCGGAGTGTGGCATGCCGATTAACCATGAAAGCGGTTGTGTTGTTTGCACACATTGTGGTTATTCGAAGTGCGGTTGAGTTTTGTTCACTGATAATAACTCTGTCACTAAATATTATATTAGTCGATTGAAAAACAAATAATTGTCTTAGACTAACCAAAACGCTTCTTAGCCAATAACTGAAATATTACGGTTATTGGCTTCTATTTTTTAGTATTTTAAATTTGACAAAGGGGGAGAGAATTTTGCTTGAGGACAGTGCGATAAAGCAAGAAGATACCGCTGTACAAGTAAGGCAAATGGGAAGAATGATGGCTTCTTTATTCTATCATGTGACTAAGGAAGTTATCAGCGAGCTTGGTGAAGAGCGGGGTACCGAACTTGTAAAGCGAGCTATAAAAGCCTATGGTTCCGAGCGTGGGTATCAACATCAAGAAAATGTCTTAAGAGCGGGAATCGAACATCTACCGGAGAATTACGTAGAACTGGCGGATCTCCCTCCTTTAGGGTGGGATGTAGAGAAGGTGGAGCCGGGGGAAAACAAGACTCATATAAAGATTACCTATTGTCCTTTAGCAGAGTATTGGAAGGAAAAAGGCCTTGAAAAAATAGGACGCCTTTACTGTGCCGTTGATCAGGCTAAGTATGAGGCTTTTCATCCCGAGAGCGACTATGTCCACCTTAAAAATGCTCTCGATGGCGACGGGTTCTGCGAAATGGTCTGCAGAAGAAGAAACTCAAGCTATATTAAAGCTTGAGCCGGCAAACGTTAGTTTTTTAATAAAAGGATTCTTGCAATAATATACTATACCCGGTTAATTGGAAAGATGTACAATTCATGCAAACTCATAAAGGAGCGGCATCATGAATATAACATCTTTTTTGCTATATTGCCTCATTGTTACCTTTACACCGGGACCGACCAATATTGTTATCCTGTCCGCGGTTCAGAACTTTGGAGTTAAGAAAACGATGGAGTATGTATATGGGGCGACAGTTTCTTTTGGCATATTGCTTGCTGTCTCAGCTCTATTAAACAGCGCGCTGATAACGGTAGTGCCGAAAGTTTTAAGCATCATGCAAATAATCGGGAGTTTTTATATACTGTACTTGGCTTACCAGATTTTTAAGATGGATGTATCGGAGGCGACCGTAAGTAAACCTGTCGGCTTTATAACAGGTTTGCTCATGCAGTTTGTAAACCCTAAGGTCATTTTGTTTACAATGACGGTTATTCCGAGTTTTGTTATCCCATATTACAATTCATTCTGGTCACTTTTCGTCTTTGCGGCAGTGATAACAGCGATCGGTTTTTTAGCATTTATCACATGGGTGCTTTTTGGTACAATCTTTAAAGAATTTTTGCAGAAATACCAAAGAGCTTCTAATACTATAATGGCTCTGTTTCTGGTTTATTCAGCGTTTGTGGCTTCAGGAATTGTTGGGTTATTTAGGCGGTGATTAATTACGGAGAAGTTTATTTATAAAAAAGCGGTGGAAATTACGGCGCTTTCAGCGAGTTTTACGGATTTCAAATATAAAAAGCATTGCCATGAGGAATATGCTTTAGGGGTGACGCTGCGGGGGGTTCAGCAATATAACTTATACTAATTTGCGCCTAAAAGATTAGATATTTCACAATTCTTGACTGCCATACAGCTTTGTTACAGTGTCTTACCTAAATGAGAAATGTAATATATTAAACACAAATTAGTATTAGACGGCTGTTTACAGTCATCTTATCGAAACGGTGTGATGCTCTTTAATCCCGAGCAGGCTCATGACGGGAGGTCACAGGATAGGGCAGGCATTGATTATATTATGCTCTATATTAAGCCTGAGCTGTTTATGGAGATACTTGAGAAAAAAGAAACAGTTCGTTTTTCTTCGCCTATTGTTTATAACTATGAACTTGAGCAAGGCATTTTAGATTTGGCGGACGCTATATTTAGCGATTATGATGAATCTCTGTGCAATGAATTGCTTTTATCCTTAGCGGATAATTTTTCCCAGTCGGAAATCAGTATGACTTACCAAAAGAATAACGTTCTCATCAAAAAAGCAAAGGAGATGATTTACTATAACTTAGACAAAATGTTAAGCCTTGCTGAAATTTCTAAAGAGTTCGGGATGTCCAAATTTCAGTTTATCAGGATCTTTAAAGCCAATACGGGGATTTCGCCATATCAGTATTTTTTAAATTACAAAGTAGAACGTGCCAAGCAGTTAATAGAAAAAAACCGGGATGTTTATTCGGCTGTGACAGAATGCAATTTCGTTGATTTAACCCATTTAAACAGACATTTTAAAAGCATATACGGAACAACCGCCTTTGAATATATGTCTCAGTTAAATTAAGCATTAACCGTTGAATGTTACTAAATAAGTGCGCCGGATTTAAGTGTTCGTGGGTGGGATCAACCTTCGAGCTTAAAATAGAACTCCAAAGAAATTAAGAAACGCGGCCCTATAAAGCTAATGCTTATAGAAGGCCGCGATTTAGGCAGTGGTCAATTGCTTATATCATCTCTCAAACATTTTTACTTCAAAGCCGCTAAAGCCTGTTTGTAAATATCTTGCGCATTAAAACTGTGGTCGTTGTTTGCAGGCGGGGTGCCATTTGTAGGCTTGGTTCCATTTGGAGAAGCATTTGTTCCACCGGAAGAACTTGAATTAGCGGAGGAACTTGAGTTAGCGGAAGAGCTTGAGTTGTCAGAAGGGTTTGAGGTATTGGAACTGCTCTCCGGATTGGCAGAATTATTGTTGCCGTTATGGCGGTTGCCACCGGGGCCTTGGGCCAGAAAGCTTTTTTGCTGATCCGTAAATACACCGGTGATTGCATCTGCTTTCGTCTGCAGAACATCGTCTGTTGGATTTGATGTGCTGATCAGTTCCTGCAAAATTGGTTTAATGGTGTTGGACTGTTCGCTGGTTAAAACGACTTGTTGGCTGCGTTGAAGTTGAAGAACGTCCATGGCAGCTTTAACAGCAGGATTTGCCGCCATCTGATCAGGATTTTTTTGCCCCTGGTCAGTTTGAGTTTGAGCAGATTGGTTTTGAGCAGATTGACTTTGTGTTTGCTGAGTAGAAGCAGCCTGCTGGGTTCCACAGCCGGCAATGCCAAACGCTATTAAGAAAGTAATTATGGTACCTGCTGCCATCTTTTTTGGCTTATGTAGTAGTTTATTCTTTTTTTGATTCACAGAAATCTCTCCTTAAAGGTTTTTTTCAAAGGTTAAATTACCTAGGCATTGCTTAATACCTTAGACTTGTAAAATTCCAGAAAGAGCCATGTCACCTCCAAACGATTCTTTATGCGTGGATTTTGGGAGTGTTTTCCATAAGTGTATCTCTGATAAATACTTTAATCCTGGTTCCTGAATTAAGGCTTAAAGTTAGCTGAATGTTTATTAAGCTGTTCCTGAAAATTTGCTGAAAGGAGCTGAGGGCTTTAAAGGAACAGCGAATTAATAATATTCAAACTAAGCAATACAAAAGAAGGAATTTCTAATTCGTATGTCGAATAAATTTTTTAGTAAAAGTAAAATCATAAATCAAGAGTTAAACTAATGGATTCTGCTGTTAAAATTTAAGATTTACTCAGAATATCAGGAATTCGAGCAATTAAATCAAAAAATAAAGGCCATGGAGGTCTGACCTAAAAAGGGTCACTCTATGGCCTTTTTTAACTTTAATTTTAAGGAGGATAAAACAATGTGCGAAGCTAATGCTTACTTTAAGAACAACGGCCAAGAAGTTTTGTTTATGGAGTCGGTGGATGTTATCGAGCCTTATGAAGACGGCTTAAAACTCGTGGATATTTTCGGCCGGCAAAAATTTGTGAAGGCGCAAATTAAAGACATGACGCTGCTCAACCATCGAATTGTATTAGAAGAAATAGCCGAGGCTAAAAGGGGTGCCCTAGACAAAACGGTTCAACGACTATAGCGGCTGATATAAAAGGAGGCAACCCGGATGGAACTGCCCGGTTGGTTAAACGAAACGAGTCCTGCCCTGTGTCGTTGTGGCTGCGGTGGTCGCCGGAAAGGGCACTTTATCGAGAAGACGCTGCGGGACATTATTAAGATTATACACGAGGCTGTTTTTGCCGAGGAAGTCGCCCTGCGGCAAGGGTTTCTGCAAGATTTGGATTCGCGAGTCAAAGTGGTAATGCTGATGTACTTTTTGGTCATCGTTAACCTATGTTCACAGCTTTCTTTGTTATGGGGATTTTACTTAGTGCTGCTTATAATCGCGGTGTTCTCTCGTTTGCCGTTGCGTCAAGTGGTCTTACGGGTTTGGCTGGTTATCCCATTATTTACTGGAATCATGGTGCTGCCGTCGCTCTTTAACTGGGTGCGTCCAGGTGACCCGCTTTGGGTTATAGCGAATTTTCACCATTCTCTGCGCATTGGCTTTATATCTTTGCCGCCTACTTTAGCAGTGACTAAACAGGGGCTGTGGGGTGGCGCTATGCTGGTCAGCAGGGTGGGTATCTCAGTTTCTTTAGCTGTAATTCTTACTTTAAGCACTCGTTGGATGGACTTTTTGCGTGCTCTGCGTTCCTTTTATGTACCGAAAATTTTTGTAGTAACACTTGAAATGACTTACCGCTATATATTTGTTTTAATTTCAGCTATGGAGGAAATGTTTCTGGCTCGTAAGGCCCGTGACGCCGGGCAATCAGCTGCGAAAGAACAAAGAAGATTTATAGGCTCGGCAGTGGGCGGCTTATTTGGCAAGTCATTGCAGATGAGTGAGGAAGTCTATTGGGCCATGACTGCCCGGGGATATTCCGGAGAAATACGCCTTTTGCAGCGTTCCCGCCTCGGTTGGCAGGATGTTTTAATTTTGTTGCTGGTAGTTCTGGCGGGTCTTATCATGTTTGTCGCGAACAAAGTATTGGGAGGATGAAAGGAGAGCCCCCTTTGGACATGATTTTTGACATTCATAACGTATCCTACTCGTATTTGCCCGGGCAATCTGTGCTCACCGATATAAACTTAAATATTCGCCAGGGAGAAGGCCTGGTGATTTTAGGGGCGAATGGCAGCGGCAAATCCACCTTGCTTAAAATGCTCTGCGGTCTGATTCATCCCGATTCAGGTCAAATCTATGCCTTTGGACAGGAATTAACCGAAGACGCTTTGCGCGATTCTAAGTTTCTGCAAGATTTCAGGCAACGAGTGGGTTTTGTATTTCAAAACTCGGATGCTCAGCTTTTTTCCGCCACTGTGTGGGACGAGCTGGCTTTTGCACCGTTACAGGCAGGGCTTACCAAGGCCGAGGTAAACCGGAGAGTGGATGATGTAGCGGAGCTGGTCGGTATCCGAAGCTTCTTAGACCGTGCTCCCTACAAGCTGAGCGGCGGGGAAAAGAAAAAAGTAGCCTTAGCCTGTGTGCTGACAGTCAACCCGGAGGTTTTGTTTTTGGATGAACCGACGAATGGACTTGATCCCCGCACTCAATTTTGGTTGGTTGAGTTTCTAAGTGCCCTGCAAAAGGCCGGCAAAACGGTTATCATGGCAACTCATGATTTATCAATCGTTGAAGAGCTGGCACAGCGCGTGATTGTTTTTCGTGAGGATCACACTATAGCGGCGGATGGTATACCCTTGCAGGTACTCTCCAATAGAGAACTATTGCTAGAGGTTAATTTAATTCATGAGCGGTCTCATTTCCATCTGGGTGGTAACCGGCAGCATCGTTAATCTATGATATGGTTTCGTTAGTGCTTTGGCTCTTTGCCGTTGAGGTAACAATGGGGGATTAGCAATCCGCCTGCAAGTTGACTAAATCTAATCCCCGTCTTGTTCCAGAGCTTTATAATGAGAGAAAAAAAACTCAAAATTGGCCCGGCGCTGGCGGATGTCCTCGGCATATACGCTTAGCTCTTGCCTGCCCTTCGCAGTGATAGTGTACCACTTGCGGGGCTGGCCGTTCTCCCTTGTTTCCCAATGAGTTTCTGCTGAACCGTTTTTCTCCAGCTCTTGCAAGCAGCGATAAACGTTGGCGCTGTCACTGAAACAATAAGGGAGCTCGTTTTGCAGCCGTGTTAAGAGCAGAGCTCCATAACTAGGGGCGTCTTCCAAGAAAAGGAGCAAAAAGGCCGGAGTATGTCGGCCATGTTTTTTAGGCATCAGAATTCACCTCACTTTTTAGCGGTAGGGTTTACCTAAACATACTGCTTACAGAAGTATGATGTTTACACAAGTAAACTGCTTTTAACAGTATATAGCTATTATATTAGCGCTGACCCGGAAATTAGTCAAAAAGCCTTTGAAAAGTCTAGGCAATTTAAAAACAGGGCTGGCTGGCTCTAAATTAGGCAGTACTTTGTTAGAAATTAAGGGCATTCAGAGTTTAGTTTATTTAAGTTGGGTCTTGAGCCTAAATAAGTACTATAAGCCCCCGGCTTTGCCGGGGGCTTATAGGTTAGTTTTTCTCCTATTATTCCAGAGTAATTGCAGCTACGGGACAACTATTAGCCGCGTCTTTGGTCAACCTTTCGGCACCTTGGGGAACAGGATTTATGTAAGCTTCGGCAAGCCCGAAACTATTCATTCTGAAGACTTCCGGACAAATTGCTTCACAGGAGGCACATCCTGTACAGTCAGAGTTAACGGAAGCGAACATATTTGGCGCTCCTTTCATTACTAGTTATTAAAGCTAGGATAACGTGCGGATACCTGACAGTCAAGAGCAGAGTTTTTATGAATGTAACAAGCCAAATTTATCTGCTGACTATTCCGCTCTAAGACTCCCGTTTCGGTAAGCGGTGAGTCAAGAGCGGCTAAGTCCCTGAATAAGTGCGACTAAGATTCAGATGGAGTTAAAACTCCACCTGAATTAAGTCTTCTTTATCCGGTGCTTGCTCATTAAAAATTTTTAGTGCTATAAGCTGCTATAAGCAATAGAAAGACAGGCATTGTTAAGATATTTTTTGGAATACGGTATACCATTTTTCTCTTGCTATTATCCTGTTGGTTGATTTATAATTAATTCTGTCACGGAGATTATTTCTAAAGGGGAGAAAGCAATGGACTATCGATTTTCACCTATTAAATATAATGATATGGGTCATATCCGTGATTCAGTCTTTGCCACACTGCGCAGTGCGATTCTTGAGAAAAAACTCGAGCCGGGGCAGAGGCTTGTCGAACGCAACATTGCGGAGCAGCTGGGAGTTAGCAGGACTCCCGTTCGTGAAGCGATACGACAGCTCGAATTAGAGAGGCTGGTCACGCATATTCCACGCAAAGGAGTCGTGGTCTCGGGCTTTACTAAGGAGGATATTATTGAGATTTTACTTATTCGGGCATCTTTAGAAGCACTTATATGCAGTATTGCGGCAACGAAAATAAAACCCAAAGAAGTTGAACGTTTAGCCTTGCTTGCCGGGCAGATTTCCGATGAGCAAAGCGAAGGAAATTTGAAAAAATCCAATCAGTTAAATGATACGTTTCATGAGATCATTTACAAAGCTGCTGATAGCCCGAGATTATACAGCTTATTCAGTACTTTGCGGGAGTATATCACGAAATTTACGCAAGTGGCGTATTCCAAACCCGGCCGCCCCGAAGAGGTGTGGGAAGAACACAATGAGATTATTGAAGCCTTGCGCAATCATGACAGCTCTCGAGCCGATGCCGCGGCTAAAAAACACGTGGAAAATTCCAATAAAGCTTTCTTAGAAATGACTTTTTAAAATTTTAGCGGTTAATAAAAACTAATTGTTACGGTACTTTATTCTACCCTTTTAATTGTTTTGGTATACGATATACCAAAATATTAAAATAAATATAGGGAAAACATATATCTAAAGGTTAATTCATGCTATGGTTTAAGCTAATGCCAACATTAAATAAGAGAAGGTAGGAGAGATGGCATGGGAATCTATTTCGAAATGTTCATTACGTTTTTTAAAATCGGCTGTCTGGCCTTTGGCGGTGGCTATGCTGTTATAGCCATACTGCAAAAAGAAGTTGTAGAAATAAAACAATGGGTCACTAATGATGAGTTGACAGATATTATGGCTATTTCTCAAACTCTGCCGGGCATTATATTTGTCAATTCGGCGACGATGATCGGCTATCGAAAGAAGGGACTTCTCGGTGCCTGTGTGGCCACAGTAACGTCTTGCATGCCCACTTTTTTGCTGATCCTGATTCTAACCTTTGTTATTTGGGGATTCACGGACAATCCCATAGTTCACAAAGCTTTTACAGGAATTCTTCTGGGTGTTACCGCTTTAATCATTAATTCCGTCAAAAAAACCTGGCAAACAGCCGTTAAACACTATACGGACGTGATCTTGGCTTTACTGTCCGCCGGCCTAATGCTTTTTACCAATATTAACGTCGTCCTTGTCCTGTTGTTTTTAGCGGCCCTGGGCTTTGCTAAAAATTTGTACTTTTTGACGGTGGGGGGTAAGCAAAATGAATCTCATTGAACTGTTTCTTGTCTTTTTGAAAATCGGAGCGGTTAGTTTTGGCGGCGGCTACGCCATGATTCCGTTTTTTGAAACGGAAATGGTATCCCACAACTGGGTATCCTTGACTGATTACGTTAAAGTTATTGCTATCGCCCAGGTGGTGCCAGGCCCCTTTGCTGTTGACTCTTCGTCTTATATTGGTTTCAGGGTCGCAGGCATTATTGGCGCCATTATTGCTACCACCGCTCTCTGTATTCCTTCATTTACAGCTGCGGTTATTATCACTAAATTCTACACCCAGTTTAAAAAGAACAAGTATGTTAACGCGCTTTTAGTTGGTGTTAGACCGGCTGTGCTCGGACTGCTTATCAGCGCAGCCTATATTATAGGGGTTAAGCCTTTATACCAAGGAACTCATACCTTCCTGTCGCTGACAATGCTGAAAGCACTTGTCGTGATAGTGCTAGGCTATTTGGTCTTAAATCAGAAAAAAGTCAAAGTGGGTACTTTTACATTTATTGCCGCTACAGCCATAGTGGGTATACTTTTATTCTAAGCTTCTCTGCCTCCATAGTCGGGCCGGTAAAAATAAGAAAAGCGTGCGAGACATTAATTCGCACGCTTTTCTTATCGGCTTTCAAAGATGTGACCTTTTTGTTTTTACAGATAACAATAGTTGATAAACGCTGGGAGATTAATCAATTTGCCAGTCAATCGGCGTCCTGTTCTGAGAAATCAGGAAGGCGTTGGTTTTGGAAAAGGGTTTGCTGCCGAAGAATCCTCTGTCGGCAGACAGGGGGCTGGGATGGGCGGATTCGATGATTAAGTGACGGGGATTGGTAATAAGCCTTTTCTTGGAACGGGCATTGTTGCCCCAAAGGATAAAGACCACGGGGTCTGCTTTATCATTGACTAAAGAGATAACCCGGTCTGTGAATCGTTCCCAGCCTTTGTTTTGATGAGAATTGGGTTTTCCCTCTTGGACAGTGAGTGCTGTGTTAAGGAGCAAAACTCCTTGTTCCGCCCATTTGCGAAGCGAGCCGTGACGGGGCACGGAACACCCTAGGTCCGAATGGAGCTCAGTAAAGATATTCTGAAGGGACTTCGGCAGAGGCACGCCAATATTTACTGAAAAACTGAGACCCATTCCTTGCCCGATATTAGGGTAAGGGTCTTGTCCGAGAATTACGACCTTGGTGTTTTCATAAGAAGTAAAAACTAAGGCATTGAACACGTCTTCTTTTTTCGGAAAAATACGTTTTGTCCGATACTCATTTTTGACCCATTCCAGTAATTGCAGGTAATAGTCCTGTTGTATCTCATCCTCAAGTAATCGTTTCCAATCAGCTTGAACAGCCACAATACTTACCCCTTTCTCTTAAACTCATAACTATTGTTACAAAATAACCTGAGAAAATCAAATAAAACTTTACTTAATTGTCAAAAGGATAGATTTTTTGTACAGTCAGGCCTGCATGACGCGAAGTGGCGCCACCGATCAATGAAAAAATTATTAATTTAAAGTTTGACAGTTTTCTGCCGCGGACATGCTTTATAATAGTTATGATAAGTTTGAACTTTTCTTCAGCAACTAAATTTTTGTCAGCACGAAGCATAAAGGAAGTGTGAGCATGAGAATATTACATACTTCAGATTGGCACCTTGGGCGAATGCTTGAAGGACGAAGCCGAATTGAAGAACAAATACAGTTTATTGATGAATTATGCGCGCTAGTGGAAGATGAAGCCGTGGACCTTGTTTTAATCGCGGGAGATGTTTTTGATACCGTTAATCCGCCTGCCATTGCCGAAGAACTTTTTTACGACGCCCTGAGCCGCTTGTCTGCCGGCGGCAAGCGGGCTGTGGTGGCTATTGCAGGCAATCACGACAACCCGGAGCGGCTTTGCGCGGCAAGCCCTCTTGCTGTAAGGAATGGGATTACGTTATATGGTTTGCCAAAGGATGTATTAAAACCCGACTTTTTAGTCCAGCCTAATCAGCGAAAAGTAGTTACCGCTGCGGCGGGACAAGGATGGGTCGAATTACACATCCCCAGCTGTCCGGACCCGGCTATTCTAGCTTTGCTGCCCTATCCTTCGGAGGCCCGGCTCAATGAAGTTTTGAGTGAGAGCTTGGATGAGGAAATTCTGCGCCAGGAATATTCCAAACGTGTGCAGGAATTATTCACACTCTTCAGCCGCTCTTTCCGGCCAGATGCGGTAAACCTGGCGATGAGCCACATTTTTGTGCGCGGCGGGATTCAATCCGATTCCGAGCGTCCTATTCAACTCGGCAGCGCTCCTACAGTTGAAGTCGAAGCGCTGCCCTCAAGCGCTCAATATGTGGCTCTAGGGCATTTGCACCGGGCTCAGGCGGTCAAAGGGACTTCAGCACTTACTCGGTATTCCGGTTCCCCCTTAGCCTATAGTTTTTCCGAGACAGGGTATGCCAAATCCGTAGTTTTAATTGAAGGATTTCCCAGGCAACCGGTAAAGGTCCGGGAGATTTTTCTCAGCTCGGGCCATCCTTTAGTAAAATGGCAGGCCAAAGAGGGTTTGGTCCAAGTTCAGCGCTGGCTTGACGAAGGGAGAGATCCTCAGGCCTGGATTGATTTAGAGATACATGTCACCAATGCCCTCAATTCCCAAGATATACACAATCTGCGCCGCCAGCGGGAACGGCTCCTTAACATACGTCCGGTTTTTCCTGAAACAGAAATGATTTTGTCGCAGGCGCGTTCTCAACTGCCCCTAGACGAACTTTTTCGCAAATTCTACCAGGAGAAAACCGGTGGAGCGGAACCGGATCAGGAGTTGGTCACTTTATTTTTAACGTTGATTGACCCGGATAAAAGGGGAAGCGAAGGGAATTCTTGCGCTGATCAAAGCAGTACTGCCGAATTGATGAAGACATTTAACGAGGAGGCGGAGACGGCATGAAACCTATGCGCTTGAAAATTGCCGGCTTGAATAGTTTTCGTGAAGTGCAGGAAATAGATTTCAGCAAACTCTGTGAAACAGGGGTATTTGGAATTTTCGGATCCACAGGGAGCGGGAAGTCTACGATTCTGGACGCTATTACCTTAGCTCTTTACGGAACAGTGGAGCGGGCGGTCAATAATACCCAGGGAATACTTAACCATGGTGAAGAAAAGCTTGCTGTGGAGTATATGTTTTCGTTAGCTGTGGGAACTCAAAGAATCACGTATCGCGCAGAACGCTCTTATCGCCGCTCGGGGGACCGGACGGTTAAAGCGTCAACTTGCCGGCTGGTTGAAATCAAAGAAAATACGGAAACAGTTTTGGCGTCAAAGGCCGATGAGATGACCAAAAAGATAGAAGAAATGCTAGGTTTAACGGTGGACGACTTCACCCGAGCGGTTGTCCTGCCCCAAGGAAAATTTGCCGAATTTTTGACGATAAAACCAAAAGACCGTCGCCTAATGTTAGAACGGTTGTTTTCGCTTGAAGCTTATGGACGCGATCTTACGGCCCGGCTCTCTGAGCAGCTTGACAGCACCCGATTTCACCTTAACGGTATCGAACAGCGGCTGCAGGGCTTAGGGGATGCTTCCGCAGAACAAGTTAGAATCGCTGAAGAAGAGTATCAGGCGGCAAAGATTGCTTCGGAGCAGACCCTCGGCGATTTGAATCATCTGAAACAACAGTTCGAGCAAGCTAAAGAGTTGTGGAGTTTACAGGAACAGTTACAGCATATCTCTAACCAAGAATCTCAATGGCTGACCTTGCAAGCTGAAATGAACAAAATGGCGGAACGCCTCAGTTCTGCGGAACGCGCAGAGCCTTTGCGTTCGGTTTTGGCAGATTTGGAGTTCGCTCAAGAGCGGCTGCAAGAAGCGCAAAAGCAGGCCGAAGAAGCGCAAAAGAGTCTCAAGGCAACAAGTCTGGAAAAGGAAAGCGCTGAGAAAGAATGGCTGATAAGCAACCAACAACGCCTGGAAAAAGAACCCCGCTGTCTGCGTCAGCTGGAGCAACTGGAACAGGCGAAACGCTTGGAAGAAGATATCCAAACACGCAATCAGCGCTTGCTGGACACTCGGCGCCAGTATGCCGAATTTGACCGCAAGCGTAAAGGGTTGGAACAAGCTCTGCTTGAAGTTACAGAAAAGAAAAAAACCTTTGAAAAACGCTTACAAGAGGTAAAAACAAAGCTGGGTCAGATAACGATTGATCCTGCCCAGCGCCTCCAAATTAACTCTTCGGCGCAAGCTTTGGAGACTTATGAAATGGTCTCCAAACAGGTGAGTGACCTGCAAAGAGATTGGGAGAAAAATGTTGCCGAACTGGATTCCGTACAAGCCCAGGAAAACCATGTGGCGCTAAAGGTTAAAGCGGCTCAGGAGGCCGTAGATAGTTTGAAAACTGCCCTTGCAGTCAGGCAGCAAGATCCTTCTTTACAGGAAGATATTTTGGGCAGACAAGCTCAAGACCTTGAGCGCTTGCGGCATCGAATTGCCAATATCGAACGGGCTGAAGGAGAGGAGCTTGAAGAACGCAAGCGCCTGCAAGGTATTTCTCAGGATTGTCAAGGGTCACAGGACGACTTAAACCGTAAAGAACAGGTCCAGAGCTTGCTGGCCCTGGAAATTCAAAAGTCCGGGGAATTAGTCGAACACAGGAAAGCCGCTGTCCAAGAACTGGAGCAGAGGGACCTTGCGGGCGTGCTTGTCGCTGCCTTAGCGGAGGGGAAACCCTGCCCGGTCTGTGGTTCCCCCCATCATCCTCAGCCGGCGCAAAGGTCTGGCGGCGACACTGTTACAAAGCAAGCGGCCCGGGAACTCGAACAAGCCCTTAACCATCTTCAAACACTGGAAAAGCAGGAAGCGGAGGGTGCGACAAAGCTTGCCGTAGCTCAGGCTCAGTTGGTTTCCAAACGAGAGCAGGAGGAAAAGCAGTTTAATCTTTTAGCGGACAAGCAGAAGGCTCTTGCCAAGTATAGGGAAGAGCTACCGGAATCTCTTAAAAATCAGGGGCTTTCGGCTTTGATGGCATCCTTGCAGGAGCAAGAAGGGGTTTTAGAGTCCCGTCGTCAACAATTGAATGCTTGGAAGCAAAGACAAGAGGAGACGGCAATTCACTTAGAACAGGCTCAACACACGCTTATGGGAAACGAGGAAGCCTGGCATAAACTCCGTGCCCAGATTGCCGCCGTTGGAGGAGTGGGCTCAGAGATGCAAAATCGCCTCAGTCAACTTCAGTGGGAACAATCAGAGCTCCAAGGGCGTCTAGACGATTTGCGCGGAACTGTTCCGCAGTCTGAAATTCGGGTGCTGCAAAGACAATATGCTCATTGGGATCAAACCGCGGGAAGCTTGAATCAAGAGTTAACAGAGCTGGAAAATAACATAAGAACAACAGATGAAGATCAGCAAAGGCTTATACTTGCGAAAACCTCCTGTGAACTTGAGCTCCAGAATCTTAAAACCCTGGGAAGTGAAGCGGCTCGCACTTTAGCCGAGTTGAAAATTCAATGTGACAGTTTAACGGAAGGCAAATCCGCCCAGGAACGAATCGCAGTGGTAAAACAGGAGTTAGCCCAAGTTAGCGGGAAGGAGGAACAGCGCAAGAAAGAATACGACCGGGCCAAGGAGGAATGGACCAAAGCGGAGCAAACCCTGGCAGTAAACGCTAAGGCTTTGGAGTTAGCCCAAGAGAGCAAGGAATCACTTTTGCTTAAATTAACTCAGAGCCTTAAAGCGTCCCAATTTCAGACTTTGGAAGCGGCGCAAAATGCACTTTGTGACCAGGCGGATCGTTTGAGTATGGAGCGGAAGCTTTCAAATTACCAACAGGAGGGCCTGCTTCTCCGTCAGAAAAGAGGGGAACTTGAAGAACAGCTGCAAGGGCGGAGTCTTCGCCCGGAGGAATGGTTAGCTTGGCCGGTACGGTTGCATGGGAAAGAAAAAGAGCATACCGAGGCCGTAGAACAGCGCGGCGCCACCCAACAAAGGATGGAAGAAATCAGGGAAAAGCATGAAGAATGGCTGCACCTGGAAGGTGAACGGCAAATATCCAGTCATCGTCTCGACATGTTTAAAACCTTGCAAACTGTTTTCAAAGGAAATGGGTTTGTAGAGTTTCTTGCTCAGGAACAGTTGGTGAATGTCTCCCGTGCCGCTTCAGAACGCTTGAAACAGCTGACAAATCAGCGCTATGAGCTTGAGGTTGACAGTGAAGGTGGCTTTATCATGCGGGACGATGCCAATGGTGGCGTACGTCGTCCGGTAAATAGCTTATCCGGAGGAGAAACTTTCCTGACGGCTCTTGCACTGGCCTTGGCTTTATCAACTCAAATCCAGCTGCATGGAGAATCTCCCCTTGAATTCTTCTTTTTGGATGAAGGATTTGGAACCTTGGATACCAATCTCCTGGAGACAGTGATGAACACTCTGGAAAAACTCCACGTGCAAAATGTGACCATTGGAATTATCAGCCACGTTCCGGAACTTAGAAGCCGTTTAGCCCGCCGTTTGATTGTCACTCCGGCCCAGGCCGGCGGAGCCGGCAGCAGGGTTAATTTGGAAATGGCTTAATCCTGCCGCTTGCCTTTAAAATTAGTCAATCCAAAGGGTTTTGACAAGGTTTTGAAAATTAAGAAATAGGCTTAAGAGATTCATGTTATCCGCTGACTAATCCGCTCTAAGACTCCCGCTTCGGCAAGCGGTGAGTTAAGAGCGGATTAGTCCCTGGATAGTGCGACTAAGATTCAGATGGAGTTAAAACTCCACCTGAATCAAGTCTTCTTTATCCAGTATTTAATGCTTGACTATACAATTTAAAGAAGTCATACTATTCAAAGTAAGGGACATTGGAACCCCAGTTTCTAAACGTCCTGGTAATAATGATATGAGGCGGTAAGTTGGTTCTTTGAAATCTTAATGGTGAGGAATCAATGGATGTCCCTGTAAAGGGTAAATGGCAAAAAATGGTCAGAAGGAGGACCAACAGTGACAGAAAAATATGTGCAAACACTCGAACGTTCGCTGGATGTCCTGGAGGTTCTTGCTCATGCAGAAGAACCCTTGGGAGTAACAGAAATCGGCAACCGCATTCAGCTCCATAAAAGTACGGTTCATCGGATTTTACAGACGTTATGTTACCGCGGATATGTTGAAAGGGCCAAAGAGAACGAACATTATCAATTAGGAATTAAAATTGTGGAACTGGGAATTCGCTTCTTTAACGATCTTGAAATCCGCAAAGTGGCAGCTCCTGTTCTCAATGATTTAGCCAAATTACTGAATGAAGTAGTTCATTTAGTGCTCCCCGATGACGGTGAAATCGTTTATATTGACAGAGCCGAGAGTTCTCATGTTGTCGGTATGCACTCTAAAGTGGGGCGGAGGGCTCCTATGCATTGCACCGCGGTGGGAAAAGCTATTCTTTCTACACTGCCTGAAGAAGAGGTTCGGCATATTTTAGAGACGAAAGGAATGACCCGCTACACGCCGAATACGATCATTGATCCGGAAGTGCTTTTAAAAGAGCTGCGAAGCATCAGAGAAAACAAAATTTCCGTAGAAAAAGAAGAAAATGAAATCGGAATTATCTGCTTGGGAACTCCCGTTTTTGACTATTCCGGGCGGGCCATTGGAGCAATCAGTGTTTCTGGTCCGGCAAGCAGGATCCAGGAAAAGGGCCTTGAGAGGATCGGGCAGGAAATGAAAAAAGCGGGAGAGGAAGTTTCCTCAAAACTAGGATTCAACTATTTCCAAAAGCTATGACAAACTTTTCTGATTTGGTGGTTAAATTAATTTTTCAGAAATTTGCACTTGACGATTTACGGGCTCGGGTGGATAATAGAGTCAGAAAATAGTGAAACATGGTTTCATTTATAAAAACGGTTTACCGAGCCTCATAAAGGGGGTTCCAGAACTCAGCAACTAGCGTTGTGCGAGGCTGGGTAAACGTTGTTTTATTTAATGAAACGTAGTTTCGCTTACAGAAACATGTTGACAAGTTCAACAGCAGGTCCCAGAATCTCAAAGTAGTGCCACAGGGGTTCTATACGTCTGGTGGTCTGACAATCTGGCAGTGAAGGGGGAAATATAAGTGGGGGTTTTAACAGAAGTATACGAAATGTTAAACACGTGTAACAAGTGTGGTGGCTGCCATACAGCTTGTAAGACCTATAAATTGACTGGGTCAGAGGAAATGTCTACACGTGGAAGAATCCAGCTCATCAAAGCTGTCGCCGATGGGAAATTAGAACCTAATCAAGAGTACGAAGATGCGATCATGAGCTGTCTGTTGTGCGGAGAATGTGCAGTCACTTGCCCAAATGGTGTACATGGTAATGAACTCGTCATGGCTGCGCGTCGGGATCTCAAACTAAGAAAAGGAATCAAGCCGTTTGCTAAATCTTTTGCTTTAAAAACTTTAGCAAATCCGAAGAGGTTAGGCAGGGGATTCAGTCTTTTCGGCGGAATGGGCAAAAGTGTCCTCAATAAAATTGATGGACTGGACTATTTTCGCGGTATTGACATCCGGAACTTTCCTACTGCAAAAAAGCCATTTTTGGAACAGGTTCCGGAAAAGATTACGGTGCAACATCCAAAGCATAAAGTCGGGTTTTATGTGGGCTGTTTTCTCAATTACTCCTTAGACCAAACCGCTCATTCCGTTGTCAAAGTGTTAACGAAAAATGACTGTGAAGTTATTATTCCCAAAGATCAGGTGTGCTGCGGCCTTCCGCAATATTGCTATGGTGACTTTGAAACAGCGAAAAGAAATGCCCGTCATACTATTGATACCTTTTTAGATAAGTATAAAGATGCGGAAGTTGTTCTCTCCGCATGTGCGTCCTGTGCTTCGATGCTTAAACATGATTATCCTAAACTCTTTGCCGATGAGCCCTCATATCTTCCTAAAGTTAAACTGTTTTGTGAAAAAGTAGTCGAGTTTTCAGAATATATTGCCAAGATTGGTGTCGATCAGAGCAAACTCCATAATTCAAGTCCTTTGACAGTCACCTATCATGACCCTTGCCACATGGTTCGAGGGCTTAAGGTAACAAAGCAGCCCCGGCAATTGCTGCAAATGATTCCTCGGGTTGACTATGTGGAAATGTTTGAAGCCAATCGCTGCTGCGGGGCAGCCGGTCTGATACAAGCCTTTTATCATGAGGTGTCAACGGATATTACGGTTCAGAAGACACAAAACATCAAGGATACCAATGCGGATTTGGTGGCTACAAGCTGCCCGGCTTGCATGCTGAGACTTCAAGGCGGCATAAACAAAGCCGGTCAAAATCAAAAGGTTATGCATGTTGCCGATTTAATGGCCCACGCTTACGAAGACTGATTGAGTGTAAAATTGCCTTAACTTTGTATATAGTCTGACCATTACAGCTCACTATGGTCTGGCAAAAAAGGAAAATTTCCCTTTGCGGAACATGCTGACCGCAGGTTCTAGTAAATGAGTGGAAGGGCGGGTAGTCATGAGTAACGTCAATATCAGTAAGTTAAAGGGGATTGTTGGTGATGCCAATGTCATCGATTCCCCTGCCGAAATGGCTAAATATCTAAAAGGTCAAGGTAAGCCTGCAGCCGTCGTCTTACCCGGGAATACCTTGGAAGTTTCGAACATTGTTAAACTGGCCAATGAGCAGAATGTGAAATTAGTGGTAGGCGGGGCAGCCGTCAATACTCAGGGGATTGCGGGCGGGATTGCCATGGTCATGTCCCGGATGAACCGGATTTTAGAAATGGATCATCAAAACCTTGTGGCGGTCGTTGAACCAGGGCTTCTTCATAAGGAATTTCTTCTTAAGGTTGCGGAAGCCGCTTTAAATTTTCCTCCGGAACCCTACGAAGTCGAAACCAGTTCAATGGGTGGCTGCTTTGCGCTTGGAGATACCGATTCCAAATCCTTTGAATATGGCCCTAGCCGGACGTTTCTTTTAGGATTTGAAATGGTTCTCCCGACAGGGGAAATTCTGGATATCGGAAATAAATGTATTAAGAACGTTTCCGGTTTGGATTTCATCCATTTCGCTGTCGGAAGCCAAGGAACATTTGGGATTTTTACCAAACTTCTGGTGAAGCTTTTACCTGTACCGGAAGCTAAAAGAGCAGTGATTGGAACCTTCGCATCCGTGCATAAGGCTAATGAAACCTTTAATACTTTGATTAAGCGCAACGTGCATCCGACCCGGATGAATCTTATCAATGCCCCCCTGGCCAAAATTGCCAAACCCGGAACGGAAGGGCAGCTTGTGATCATTGATTTGCAGGGATATAAAGAGTCGGGTAAAAACGTAGCTAATGAAATTGCCGCAGTGTTAACCTTGGGCGGAGGCTCCGATGTAAAGATTATTGAAGACGGGGCCGAGTATGAACAAGTGATCAATGGTTGGCTTAACGTTCGTGCCGCCATCAATGCTAAACCGGAGCAGACCGTGGAGTTTACGGTTGGCCCGATGAAAATGCCTCAAGCCCTGGTTCAGCTTGAAACGCTTATAGGGGATCTGGGGGCTTATCCTGGCGTAGTTGTTGAAGGACTTCTCGGATATGTCTGTTTAGCGCTGCCCGAGGGCACCGATAAACTTGCTTTAGCCGGAAAAGTGAATAAACTGGCGATGTCCTTAGGCGGGAACGTGAAGGGCCTCTTAGGTCATAAGCTCAAAGCTGAAGTTTACAATGATGCGGAAATGTGGCAGCAAACCATAAGTTTGCTGCGTGCACTGCGTCAGCAATTTGACCCCAAAGGGATTCTCAGCCCTGGGGTAAGTCTAGAGGCTTAAGAAGAAGGAGGTCTGAATATGTTAAGCCAAACGGTTGTTAAGCGGTTGAAAGAAATTGTTGGGGAGAAAAACGTCGTTACAGACAAGGTTGGCCTGTTGACTTATGGTTATGACGGCACGTTATTATCCGGTGAAGCCTTAGGAGTCGTTTCTCCGCATACAACGGAAGAAGTCGTTGAAATCGTCAAATTGATGAACGAGCATAATATTAAACTCGTTCCTCGGGGCGCCGGTACGAATGAGAGCGGCGGAACTATTCCTTCTCAAGATTCCGTGGTCATTAGCTTTTCTAAAATGACAAAAATTCATGAGATAGACACTGAAAACTTTGTAGCAGTCGTCGAACCCGGAGTAATCAATTTTGACCTGCAGGTTGAACTCGAAAAGAAAAAATTCTATTTTCCTCCCGACCCGTCCTCCTATAAGGCCTCAACCATAGGAGGAAATGTTGGTGAATGCTCCGGTGGACCGAAATGTTTTAAATATGGGGTTACCCGCGATTATATCTTAGGTCTGGAAGTCGTTCTCCCGAACGGCAAAGTTATTCAAACCGGAGGGCGTAATTTCCAAAGTGAGCCGGGGTATGATTTGACCCGTATCATTGTCGGTGCGGAGGGCACCTTGGGATTGGTCACCAAAGTCTTCGTCCGTATCATTCCGATACCCAGAGCCAAGAAAACCATGCTGGCTATTTACGACAAAGTCGAAGATGCATCGCAAACGGTTGCCGATATAGTTGCCGCCGGCATTATTCCGACCACCCTGGAATTGATGGATAATTTGCTGATCAATACGACTGAGGATTTCACCCATGCCGGGCTGCCTCGTGATGCTGGAGCTGTTCTCATTATTGAGGTTGACGGCTATCCGGAAGATATGGACGGGCAAGTTAAGACAATTGGTGAAATCGCCAAAAAAATTGCCAAGGAATTTAAAGTCGCTCAATCGGCAATTGAAGTGGATCAAGTTTGGACTTCCCGGCGCAGTGCCTTCGGATCAGTTGCCCGCGTCAGACCGTCCTATGGTGTTAATGATATTACGGTTCCCCGGAGTAATTTCCCTAAAGCGATTGAGGGAGTTCTCAAAATTGCCAAGGATTATGGTGTGACCATCGGAGTTGTGGCTCATGCCGGTGACGGAAATCTTCATCCATTGATTCTTTTTGATCAAAGAAACAAAGAAGAAGTTGACACCGTCCATGCCGCTGAACAGGCGCTCTGTATGATGGCTCTTAGTCTCGATGGCACCATAAGCGGCGAGCACGGCATTGGGCTTGTCAAGAAGAAGTATCTTGACTCTGAGTTTAAACCCGAAGCTATGGAAGCCTTCAGAAAGATTAAACGGAGCTTTGACCCGGATAATCGCTTTAACCCCGGGAAGGTCATTGACCTGTAGGCATCTCCCCGATCCTCGCTTCTATAAATTTTTCTCCAAGGGATAATTGGCAATTCTGTGGTTATGATAAATTGTAAGAATAGCAGGCAGTTGGTGAAATAATTCTGACGCCTGCTTTCTTTTAAAAAAGTTGGAGGGGCTGCTACGTGGAAGAAAGAGTTTTTTCCTTGGACAAATTGGCTCGCTTTGATGCGAATATTCCTCAAAAAGTAGTAGTTTACCAATCGGATAAAACCTTAGGCGTTATGTGGTGTCTGGAACCCGGCCAAGAAGTATTTCTGCATCAGCATCCCAATGCGGACGATGTCTGGATATGCCTTGAAGGAGAGTCCGGACTCTATTTTGCTGGGGATGGACAAGAGGTTGAGATTAAAAAGGGCATGGCAATTTTGGCGAAAGCCGGACAAACTCATGGTATGCGCAATACCGGCTCAAATCGTTTTGTTTTTATCGGCATCGCCGGGCCTACACCTGTGGATACTGTTAAATTGCAGAAATAAAACGATGTTTCAATCCATAAATTTATTTTATCGTTAGGTTGACAAAGACCTTCAATTAAAGTGTTGACTAATCTAAAAATACGTAAGATAATGGAGTAGGGAGTAATGAAACAGGGTTTCAAATAGTAAAACAAAATCTTTAAGAATAAGTTATCAGCTTTAAAGATTTAGTAAGCCCTAACGCCAGTGATCCAACTGTGTAGAAGGGAGGGAATTTCTTTTAATTGTAATTGAGTAGCTATTCCAGGTTCGAACCCAAGTAGTTACAGAAAATTTCATTATGGAAGTGATAACGAATGGCAAAATTTCTCGAATATCAAGGAAAAGAATGGCTCAGGAAAGCTGGAATGCCCGTACCCCTGGGAAGAGTAGCTGCTAGTCCTGAGGAGGCACGTCAAATTGCCGAGGAAATTGGCAAGCCTGTAGCCGTAAAAGGCCAGCTTCAAGCTGGGGGACGCGGTAAAGCTGGAATCGTTAAATTGGTGAATACGCCGGATGAGGCTGCCGCCGCTGCTGCAGAAATTCTCGCTAAAACAGTTAAAGGTATGGCAATTCATCAAGTTCTCGTGGAAGAGAAATTGGATATTAAGAAAGAGTTCTATTGTTCTTTTGTTATAAACGGAGCCCGGGAAGCTCGTTCCCCTATGCTGATGTTTAGCACTGAGGGGGGGATGGACATTGAAAGCGTACCGGAAGAATTGCTTTTAAAAATCAATGTCGATCCGATCCACGGCTTACAGCCTTATGATGCCGTCGATTTGTGTGCCCGGGCTGGAATTCCCGCACAAGAGCTTAGTAAGTTTGCCGGCTTCCTGACGAAACTGTCGCAAACGTATAAAAAGTATGATTGCCAGACTCTGGAGATTAACCCCTTTATTATGACCGGTGATGGAAATCTGGTTTGTGCCGACTGTAAGATGGAAATTGACAACAGTTCCGTCGGTCGTCATCCGGAATTCGGTATTGCCATTGCCCGCGATCTGCCGGGTGCTCCGACAGAACTGGATCTTATCGGCTGGAGTATTGAGGAAACCGATGCACGGGGAACCGGGTTCCTGATGAACATGGGCTATGACGAAGTAAGCCCGGGTCATATAGGTTACCATCCCATTGGCGGCGGTTCCGCAATGATGGGACTGGATGCTTTAAATCAAGTGGGATTAAAGCCTGCTAACTATGCGGATACCAGTGGTAATCCAGTCGGTTCGAAGATTTATCGGGTCGCTAAATGCGTTCTTTCCCAGCCTAATATTGACGGCTATCTGCTCGGCGGATTCATGATGGCCAACCAAGAACAATGGCATCATGCTCATGCCATCGTTAAAGCGCTTAGAGAAATCCTTCCTACTCAAAAGCCAGGTTTGCCTTGTGTCTTACTGCTCTGTGGCAACAGAGAAGACGAATCCCTTGAAATTCTCAGAACGGGACTTGCCGATCTAATGACACCGGAAGGTCCGGGTAGGAGAATTGAGATTTATGGGAAAGAGCATGTAACAGATACCAAGTTTATCGGCGAAAGACTTTTAACTCTCAGTAAAGAATATCGAGCTGAGAAAGAAGCTCAAGGAAAGTAGGGAAAAACAGTGCTGGAATTCGCAGAAAAAAGTCTGAAGGTAAAAATCGATACCAGCAAGTGTGATACATGCGAAACGAAAGCATGTGCTGACGCGTGCAAAAAATATGCCAGAGGGTTACTCGGTATTAATGACCAAGGTAAAGCATCGGTTGAACACCGCTCTGCAGAAGAGTGTTTGCGGCTGGGTACTGAGTGCTTAGCTTGTGAGTTTGCTTGTAAGACCCGCGGTAACGATGCCATTACGATTGAAATTCCTGTCAAAGGTTTAGATGAGTACCTCGCAAAACGCCAAAAATAAGAAATAAAGTAGGTATGAATAAAATTAAGAACCTAGCAAATTGTTAAATGAGGGATTTATAAATGGGCATTTTAATCAATAAGCAAACTAGAGTAATTGTTCAAGGGATAACGGGTCGGGAAGGTTCAGTCAGAACAAAATATATGAAAGAATATGGTACCAACGTTATCGGTGGAACAAGCCCTGGAAAAGCCGGTGAACTAGTACATGAAATACCGGTCTATAATACCGTCAAAGAAATTGTGCGTGAAAAAGGCGAGATTGACTTTAGTGTTATCTTTGTTCCGGGGCGTGGATTGAAGACTGCAGTTTATGAAGCGGCAGATTCGGGTGTTAAAAACATTATTCCTTGTGTAGAAGGAACCCCGATCCACGATATCATGGACATGATCGCTTATGCCGAGTCCAAAGGATCCAGGGTACTTGGCCCGGGCTCAATCGGAATTATTACGCCTGGTGAAGCCGTTGTAGGTTGGCTCGGCGGCAATAGAGAATGGGCCAATAAGTTCTTTATTAAAGGCAATATCGGAGTATTCTCAAGGAGCGGCGGACAATCCGGAACTATTCCTTGGCTGCTCAGGGAAGGGGGATTTGGAGTCAGTACGGTTATTCATACCGGTACAGAGCCCGTTCTTGGCACTTCCATGGCAGATCTGCTTCCGATGTTTGAGGCTGATCCGGAAACAGCCGGCGTGGCTGTCTATGCGGAAATCGGCGGCTCACAGGAGGAAGAATGCGCGGAAGTTATTGCCTCCGGTAAATTTACCAAACCTTTTGTAGTCTATGTGGCAGGCGCCTGGGCTCCGGCAGGTCAGAGATTCTCTCACGCCTCTAATATTGTGGAGCGTGGCCGCGGCTCAGCTAAAAGCAAAATGGAAGCCATCACCAAAGCCGGCGGCTATGTCGCCGAAGTGCCGACAGATATTCCTCTTATCTTAAAGGAGAAAGTCAAAGCCTAATTCGTTATTTTTCCCTAGAAATCCTAGGAATTAAATTTAATAAAAGCGGGAGGTAAATTATTATGACTATTATGAGATCAATTTTGTATATTCCTGGTAACAATCCTAAAATGGTTGCTAAAGCTCCGGAGTTCCCGGCTGACATTGTTACCTTAGATCTTGAGGATTCCGTTCCACCGGCTGAGAAAGAAGCTGCTCGTAAAATAGTTGCTGAAAACCTCAAATATGCGGCTGGCGGCGGTGCCCAAGTATTCGTACGTATTAACAACTGGGAAACCGAATTGACCAACGACGACTTAGAAGCTATCGTTTATGAAGGTCTTGCCGGAGTTACTTTAGCAAAAACCGGTTGTGCCGCAGACGTACAACGTTTGGATTGGAAGCTTGAAGAACTTGAGCGTCGTCGTGGTTTGGAAGTTGGAAGTGTTAAGATCTCCATGCTTCTGGAAACTGCTAAAGGGGTTATCAATGCTGCAGAATGCTGCTTAGCAAGTAAACGTAACGTTAACGCTATCTTTGGTGCCGTTGACTATTGCCGTGATATGCGTGTTAAATTGACCAACGAGAGTGTTGAACAGCAATACGCTCGTTCCCATGTTGCAGTTGCCTGCCGCGCAGCCGGAATCGTTGCCATTGACGCTCCTTTCGTTGACTTCAAAAATATTGAAGCCTTTGAAAGAAATGTTGCCGAAGGCCGTCAAATGGGTTATGAAGGCCGCATGATTATCCATCCGGGACAAGTCGAGCCTTCCAACCGCATGTATTCTCCCGATCCAGCCGATGTTGAGTGGGCACGCGGAGTTGTTAAAGTCTTTGAAGAGGAAGGAATTGCTAAGGGCAAAGCTTCCGTTTCCTATAATAACAAAATGGTTGACACCCCGGTTTACCTCAATGCTAAAGATATCTTAGCTGCACAAGCTGAAATTGATGCTAAAAACGCAGCAAGTCAAAAAGCCTAAAGTAAGTGAGACCTGGTCACTTATTCAAGTGGCCAGGTTTTCTTAATACGGGCGGTCTCTTGCGCTCCGCTGTCCCCTGAGAAGACAGTGTCTTCGGATGCCGGCCCAATTTTCTTTAGGCTATAAAAAAGCTTGATTTTCTTGTATACTTTATACAATATAAATCCGAGCGAATGTTTGCCTGAGTACGAGATTAACTATTAAACAGTGTGATGAGAAAGGATTGGTGTAGCTATGGGTCTTCGTGAAGATGCCCTTAATCTCCATAAAAATAATAAAGGTAAGATTGCTGTTGTCAGCAAAGTACCCGTTCGCAACGGTGATGATTTAAGCCTTGCCTATTCTCCCGGAGTAGCTGAACCCTGCTTGGAAATTGCCAAAGATCCCGCTTTAGTCAATGTTTATACAAACCGTGAAAATTTGACGGCTGTTGTATCCACAGGTTCTGCGGTTTTAGGGCTTGGCAATATCGGCGCTCGTGCCGCTATGCCTGTCATGGAAGGTAAAGGAATTCTTTTCAAGACTTTCGGAAATGTAGATGCTTTTCCCATTTGCTTAAATACTCAGGACAGTGACAAAGTCGTTGAGACTGTTAAGCTTCTGGAACCTACCTTTGGTTCCATTAATCTGGAAGATATTAAAGCTCCGGAGTGCTTCTATATTGAAGAAAAACTTAAAGAAGTTTATGATGGGCCGATTTTCCACGATGATCAACACGGAACCGCGGTTGTCACCATGGCCGGATTGGTAAACGCTTTAAAAGTAGTTAAGAAAGAGCTTAAAGATGTTAAGATTGTCGTTAACGGCGCGGGAGCCGCCGGAATGGCTATCGTTAAACTCTTAATGAGTATGGGACTTCAAAATGTAATCATGCTCGATACTAAAGGTTCAATTTATGAAGGCCGTCCAGAAGGCATGAACAAATACAAAGATGAAATTGCTCAAAAAACAAACCGTGAATTGCTTAAGGGTAATTTAGCGGATGCCTTAAAAGGCGCCGATGTCTTTATCGGAGTTTCCGGAGCGAACCTCGTTTCCAAAGAAATGGTCAAATCAATGGCTCCAAATCCCATTGTTTTTGCCCAAGCAAATCCGGTTCCTGAGATTTGGCCCGCCGATGCCCAAGAAGCTGGGGCTGCTGTTGTCGGCACAGGCCGCTCTGACTATCCGAACCAAGTTAACAACGTTTTAGCTTTCCCGGGAATTTTCCGCGGTGCCATTGATGCCGGAGCAAAAGTTATCAATGAGGAAATGAAAGTTGCGGCAGCTTACGCTATCGCCGGTATCGTATCCAGCGAAGAGCTTAGTGCAGACTATGTAATACCTAAAGCTTTTGACCTGCGCGTTGGACCTGCCGTCGCTGCAGCAGTTGCCAAAGCGGCTATGGATACGGGAGTTGCGACTCACAATGTTGATCCTGAGCAAGTCGCTGCCAATTTGCGTAAATATTACGAGAGTAAATAATAGTCTGTTTGAACAGCCTCACCGCCAATGACGTGTTGGCCTTGGAGTGGAGATAAGAATTAAACGGGATGCTTACCGGCAGGTAAGCATCCCGTTTTAACATAGGGATGCAGGATTAGTTTTGGCCGGCGCATAGAAGCAACAAGGCAGATGCCTGCTTCTTTACTCCCGGTTGAATCTCGCGAAAAGCGTATATTATAGATAAGTAAGGCGCTATATTGACCTGAAGTGGACTAACTGATAAGATGGTAAAAATTTAAATTATGGAGGGACTCGTATGGTTACTTCGATTGCCGTATTTTTAGAGACATGGGAAAAAGAGGAGGAAGCAACACTGCGCATTCTCAATGCTTTGACAGACGATTCTCTGAGTCAGAAAGTCTCGGAGGAGGACCGCAGCTTAGGTCGAATAGCTTGGCATGTAGCAACAACGATTCCTGAGATGATGTCTAAGACCGGGTTGGTGTTTGAAGGATGCCGAGACGATGATCCGGTTCCGAATTCAGCCCAAAGCATCTCAGATTACTATCAAAAAGTAAGTAAAATTATGGTCGCGGGAATCCGTGCTCGGTGGCAGGACCAGACACTATTAGAAAAGCGGAATATGTATGGGGAACAATGGACAATCGGAGAAACCTTAAGTGCTTTGGTAGATCATCAGATTCATCACCGGGGGCAAATGACGGTACTGATGAGACAAGCAGGATTGAAAGTCCCAGGCCTTTACGGTCCGGCTCGAGAGGACTGGAGCCAATTTGGTATGAAAGCCCCTGCGATTTAACGATCCTCTGAGCCAGAAACCTGGCAAACGGTCCTTATTAAAGGCAAATCAAACGATGGTTTAAACTAGGGAGTTTAAAGGAAGATGGCTAAAAGACTGGACTTTGAAAAGCAAACAGTACGAGCAATGCTCAGGCTATATTGTAAGGATCAGCACCACACAGGCAAGGGTTTATGTCAGGAATGTCAGGATTTGGAGAATTATGCTCTGGCCCGCCTGGCTCACTGTAAATTTGGGGAGCAAAAACCGACCTGCGGTAAATGTCCGGTACATTGTTATAAGCCTGACATGCGTCAAAGAATGCTGGAAGTCATGCGCTATGCGGGTCCTAAAATGGTGTTTTCTCATCCGGCAATGGCTCTCAGGCATTTAGTAGATGGTTTTAGGTTCTCCAAGAAGTAAATTCCTCTTTGCCGGGGAGTGTACGTGGAAATCCCGTCTTAAATTGATAGAAGTCATAGAGGCTGCTTAGAAAATCTGATAGATAGCTGATAATGGGCTCAAAAGTTCCGCCTTTGAATTTAAGGTGAGCCCTGGAGTAGCAGAGTGGGAGGCTTTGAGAGCCTGGAGAGTTACCGAAGGCAGGGCAAGATTTTGGCACTCTTCTAACGTGAAAAACCCGAGATTGCTAACTTCCTCGTCTTGTCCTTGAAGGGTTCCGCCAAGATAGTCCATGAGAAAAATGATATAGGCATCGTGTTTCTCAGACGGGCGGTCATGGAGAGCGATAAGAGACAGCGGTTTGGTCCGGATGCCCGTTTCTTCAAAGATTTCGCGCTTGACAGCGTCACCGATGGGTTCGTCTTGATTGACATAGCCCCCGGGTATAGTCCACATTCCTTTGCCGGGATTATGCCGGCGTTGAACTAAGAGAACTTTGCCCTCGTGCCAAAGAACCCCGCCTACTCCGAGGGAATAATCTCCCCAATGGACAAATGAACATACCGGACATGTTTTGCGCAAGTAATTGTCAATCACAGTTTCTTGCAGAGTTTGGCCGCAAACCGGACAATAGTTGTAGGGTGTTGAATTATAAGGCATAATTTTCACGATCCTTTCCTTAGTACTGGAGAATCTAATTAGGCTGAAGAGGACGGCTCACTTTTCGCTGAGAGACGCAGGGGCAAAATACACTTGCCGTAGATAAAAAACATAATTGAAGAGGCCGCCATGAAAGCTAGAGCAAGTATCCAAACACTGGAGCCTCCGCCGCAGTCATAAATGATGCCGCCGAGCAAGGGTCCCACCATTCGCCCTCCTGCGGATGATCCGCCCACGACTCCTTGGTAGGCACCTGTTTTTCCCGGCGGAGCAAGTTGGGCGGAAGCTGCGGGAACGGCAGGCAAAATCAGCATTTCGCCGAGGGTTAGTATAAGCATGGCAATTATATAAGATACATAGGGGAGTTTGCCCCAAATAATGATAAACCCGATCGCCAAAAGAATAGAGGAAAGGTAAAATTGGCGCTGAAATGAGCGGGCCCAGGTTCTAATCACCCAGTTAATCAAAGGTTGTAATGTTACGATAAAGACGCCATTCAGCGTCCAAAGCACACTATAAGAGAAGAGTGAAAAACCCAGTTGATTCATAACCACGGGTAAGATTGCCACAAGCTGGATGTAAGCGCCCCAGACGAAGAAAATACCGCCTCCCAAGGCGAGGAGTACTTTAAAGCTGCGGTCTTTCATCAGATGTTCAGTCTGTCGTTTTGCGGAGCTGCCGCGGAGGAGAGGTTTTTGTTCGGAAATGCCAACTGACACGATTAGAAAATAAATTATAAAGGCTATAGCATTCAAAGAAAAGGTAAGGCGAAATGAGACTTGGGCAATCATTCCTCCGATAGCTGTACCGATGGCGACTCCTGCGTTATTTGAAACATAAAGAAGGTTAAATCCCCGCCTGCCGCCCTCTGGCCAGACGGTATGCAGGAGTGCGTTCAAAGGGACAAAGATAAAGGCTTGAGCTAAGCCAAATAAGATAAATCCCGGCGCGTAAACATTCCAGACGGGAAAAAGCCCGATTGATCCAACTGTTAGGACTGCACCGACAAGGCCGACCATCATGACCTTTTTGGCTCCAAAACGATCCGCCATAAAGCCGCTCAAAAACTGTCCCAGTAAAGAAGCAGCAGATTGAAGGGCCAGAAGAGTACCGGCCTCCGTCAAGGTTCGGCCCAGAATGTTGTGCATAAAAAGACTGTTTAACGGCCACATTAAAGAATTTCCAATAGATTGGACGAATCCCCCTATGATGAGAATTGTGACGGCGCGGGGAATATCCGGGAGTTTCAATCTCAAATTAAATACCACCTTTAAAAAACTCGGAAATAAATACTTCGACATGCGTATAATAAAACCCTCTATCCGCTGACTAATCCGCTCTAAGACTCCCGCTTCTGGAAGCGGTGAGTTAAGAGCGGCTAAGTCCCTGGATAAGTGCGACTAAGGTTCTGCGCCATGGCCTTACTTGGAAAACAATTGAGAAAACTTGTAAAATCAGTTAAAATGATTATACAGCCGGAAATAGACTGTGAAAATACTTATGACTGAGTTGAGCCAGAGGGTGAGCCAAACCTTGCCAAGGATTCCCCGGCGCACGAGTATTGAATAGCTATCGTTATGGGTATAGTGGGAATAGGATATAATAAGGAGAGATAGTCCATATTTTAGGAGGGAGTGACAGGATTGTTTAAAAAAATTCTCGTCCCTACAGATGCCTCGGAATTTTCACGACGCGCTCTCAAAGCCGCCATAGATTTAGCCCAAACTGTTCAGGCTGAGATTGAGCTTCTCCATGTTAGCTATACTCCCCAGGCTTTTTGGGGATACACGATTTCCTATGGCATTACCGTAACTCAAGATCAGCTCGATCAAAGTGGAGAGCTGGCTTTGGAAGCCACTCTAGCGGGCGTTGACTCTGCAAAGGTTTTGATAAATCAGAAGGTTGAATCCGGCCACCCGGTAACGGTGATCCTGGATGAAATTAAAAAAGAAGGCATTGATTTGATAGTCATGGGGAGCCACGGCTATGGCGCAATCACAGGGTCTGTTTTGGGAAGCGTGAGTCAAAGAGTGTTGCAGAGAGCTAGCTGTCCGGTTCTTATTATTAAATAGACAGTGCGGAGTTTATCCTGGGATTTCAGGGCAAAAAATGTCGCAATCGAAATCCGTTGAGCGAACAGGAAAGACTTCCGGTAGTATTTTGGAAGGTTTTTGAGACAATTAGGATAAAACTCCTTGCATTACTTGCAGGGAAATTTTTTTTGATCACGAATAGCACAAGTAGAGAACCCAGAGGTTCAGGCACAGGAGACCGACATAATTACGTTACGATTTGGAGGTGCTGGCGATGTTCTTTCTATCAATGGGAGGAGACATCGCTTAACGTTCATGAAAGAGCATACTATTTGGCTTAGCCCTGAAGAACTCCAACAGATGCTGCAAGGGTCCTTGAATTGGCTGGATATTGCGCCGCGCGCGACTACGTCGCGAATAGGGATGCGAAGACTAGCGGAATTGACGTCTCCACCAAGAACGGATTTTGAAGAAACAGTTCAGCTTGATCCTCAGCAACTTGAGAAAAATGGGCCTAAGCCTTTAGAGGGGCAACCTGTTGTCTGGCTTCTGGGTGGTATCGGTCTTCTAACGTTGTCATCATGGTTCTATTTTGTTTTGTTTTCTAAATGATACTTCACTTGCTCTAAACAAATCCTTACAAAGGACCATTTTACGATGGGTCCTTTTTTATTAAGCCGGAAAGTATATTCGGTCAACTGCTTTCTTCCCGCAAAAGGTGCGGCCGGCAGCCGCCAGCCAGATTTTTTTAAGCTATATCTAAAATTATTTTAAAAAACCTTTGCAAATTTTGCGGAAAATGGGTATCATATAGACAGAAGGTCAGGAAAGGTCAATGTTTGTTTGGGGCTGGTTACGATGAAGATTATTTAAACAAGGAGTACATCAAGCTATGGGAAATCTTGCGGATCGCATTGAAGAATATCTAAAAAGAATTCTGGAACAAACGTCAGAGGGGTATATTATATTACAACGTAGTGAGCTGGCGGGCGAATTTGACTGCGTTCCTTCTCAGATTAACTATGTGTTGGATACTCGTTTTACTGTTGAACGTGGTTATTTAGTGGAGAGCCGCCGAGGAGGCGGGGGATATTTGCGTATAGTCCGCCTGGGGTTGGGTTTGGAAGGTCAATATCAACAAATTATGCGGCAATTAATCGGAGATCAGCTCTCTCGGGGGCGCTGCAACGGGCTGGTTGACAGACTGCTTGATGAGGAACTGGTGACGGTCCGCGAAGCGGCCTTGATCAGGGGAATCCTTGCGGGTGAAGCTTTGCGGGGGGAATTTAGAGATTGGGATGAATTACGCGCTCGGTTAATGAAGGCTATTTTGACTACGTTGAGCAGGGATGATTTGCTTTAAAGGGGGATTGTGTTATGCTATGCCAACATTGTCAGCAGAGAGAGGCGAAAGTACAGATATCAAAAACAGAAAACGGACAAACACATGAAGTATATCTCTGTGAAGTTTGTGCCAAACAAACTCAGGAGGTCAGTTTTATATTTCATCCGATTATAGTACCTGAATTCTTGCAAGCTTTATTTGGACTAAATCCTAAACAGCCGGAACAACCTTCAGAAAAAGTTTGCCCTAAATGCGGCATATCCTTTTCCAAGATTACTCAAGCCGGTAAATTGGGCTGTAGCACTTGTTATGAAACGTTTGAGACTCAATTAGAGCCGTTGCTACGCCGGGTTCACGGCGGAGGACAAAATGTGGGCAAGATTCCCCACCGGCGCGGGAGTGCCATAAAGAATAGAATGGAAGTGCGAAAACTTAAGGAAAAGCTTCAATTGTTAATTCAACAGGAGAATTTTGAAAGCGCTGCTGTGGTTCGAGATCAAATTCGGCAGATTGAACAGCTGAAGGGAGGGGAAAACCATGACACGTAAAGAGCTTCTTTTACGAAATAGCGCTTGGATGACTGAAACGGATTCGCCGGTTGTGATTAGCAGCCGGGTGCGGTTAGCCCGCAACCTGGAAGACTTCCCCTTCCCGCACATTTTAAGTGCCGAAGGGGCAAAGCAGGTGGAAGAAACAGTGGCCCAGGTCCTTTCGGACCTGAAAATAGACCAGGACCCTTTGGAGTATATTTCTCTCACGGGACTGAGCGGCGTAGAACATCAGGTATTGGTTGAAAAGCATTTAATCAGTCCGAGTCTGGGAGGAATCTCAGGCGCGAGCGGAGTTGCACTTGCTGCGGATCATAAATATGCCATTATGGTTAATGAAGAGGATCATTTAAGAATTCAAGTGCTCTTGCCCGGGAGGCAACTGATGGAGACCCACCGCCTGGCTACGGCTTGTGATGATGCTCTGGAAGAGAAACTTGATTTTGCTTACCGCGAAAACCAAGGATACCTCACAGCTTGTCCGACCAACGTCGGGACAGGTTTGCGGGCTTCGGTCATGGTCCATTTACCCGGCTTGGTGATGACAAAACAAGTGCAGCAAGTTCTGGGGGCCTTGACTAATTTGGGATTGGCTATTCGGGGATTATACGGCGAAGGGTCTCAAGCCTACGGGCATATGTTTCAAGTGTCCAATCAAATAACCCTCGGAAAAAGCGAAGAAGATATACTCACCCATTTGGAAGCGGTAACCGGACAAATCCTGGAGCATGAACTTCAGGCCCGGGAATATCTTCGCCGGCAGATGCCCGTATTTCTGGAGGACAAAGTCTGGAGGGCTCGGGGAACGCTGCAAAATGCCCGCTTGCTTACTTCTGAAGATGCCATACAATTATTATCCCTTGACCGCTTAGGCGTGGATATGGGTTTATTGCCTAAGAATAAGGACAGTTTTGCCACCTTGCTCGTTGCTACACGACCAGGATGCCTGCAATACATCCTGGACCGCGAACTTGACCCTAGCCAGAGAGATGAAGAAAGAGCTCGCCTGATTCGGGAGCGGACCACGTAATTTTGGCTTTGAGCTTTTCAGTATCTTGGATTGTGGTCCGACAAGGAAAGAAATCTTGCCATGTTGTTATTAATGAAAGGATGAAAGAGATGAAAGGACGATATACGGAACGTGCCGAGAAAGTTTTAACGATTGCCCAGAGTGAAGCGAAACGAATGGGACATCAGGTTGTAGGGACTGAGCACATTTTACTGGGTTTGATTCAGGAAGGGGAAGGGATAGCTGCTCAAGCCTTAAAAGGGTTGGGCTTGGATCTTGAGAAAATTCGAGGCATTGTAGAAGAAGTCGCAGGTGTAGGTCAACCCAATAATGGAGTTATTGAGCTGACTCCGCGTGTAAAAAAGGTCTTAGAGTTGGCCAATGAGGAAGCTCACCGTCAAGATGTCAATTATATCGGTACAGAACACATTTTGTTAGGGCTGATCATGGAAGGGGAAGGAATTGCCGCCCGAATCCTGGCCAATCTTAACGTAAGCCCGGAAAGGGTCTGGAAACAAGTGGTCAAGTTATTAGGCGGAGAATTAGACGAATCCTCTATTCCGGCTGCTAATTCTGTTCCCGTGGCCAAAAATGCCGGGCCAGCAAATACCCCTTCTCTGAATGAATTTGGACGCGACCTGACGCAGCAAGCCCGCGAGGGCAGGTTGGATCCGGTTATTGGCCGGGAAAAAGAAATAGAACGGGTCATTCAGGTTTTAAGCAGGCGCACAAAAAATAATCCAGCCTTAATTGGAGAGCCGGGCGTGGGTAAAACGGCCATCGCCGAGGGATTAGCCCAGGGCATCATCAGTGGCCGGGTTCCGGAGATTCTCATTAATAAACGGGTTATAACTCTTGACCTTTCGGCTATGGTTGCAGGCAGTAAGTACCGGGGCGAATTTGAAGAGCGTTTAAAAAAGGTGATGGATGAAATCCGGGCAGACGGCAACATTATTTTATTCATTGATGAATTGCATACACTCATCGGCGCCGGTGCGGCTGAGGGAGCTATCGACGCGGCAAACATTTTGAAACCCGCCTTGGCGCGCGGGGAGCTGCAGTGTATCGGTGCAACGACGCTGGAAGAATATCGCAAATACATTGAAAAGGATTCCGCGCTGGAGCGGCGTTTTCAACCTATTACCGTCAGCGAACCGACCGTAGAGGAAGCCATCTTGATACTTCACGGCTTGCGGGACCGCTACGAAGCTCACCATAGAGTAAAAATCACAGATGAGGCCCTGGAGGCTGCCGCCCGATTGTCTGACCGCTATGTTTCAGACCGTTTCTTGCCGGATAAGGCCATAGACCTTATGGATGAGGCAGCATCGCGGGTTCGGCTGGCCAGCTTTACGGCTCCCCCGGACTTGAAAGTGCTGGAAGGAGAAATCGAAGGTCTGAAAAAAGAAAAAGAAGCGGCAGTTTCCAGCCAGGAATTTGAAAAAGCTGCACAGTTCAGGGACCAGGAACACAAACTTAAGGAAGAACTCTCCAAGCAACGGGAGGAATGGGAGAGTCAGCGGCGCAAAGAAAATGCCATGGTGACAGAGGATGATATTGCTCAAATTGTGGCCAGTTGGACGGGAATTCCGGTCAAGAAATTGGCACAGGAAGAAAGTGAACGCCTTTTAAAGCTTGAAGAGATTCTCCATCAACGGGTAATCGGTCAGGAGGACGCCGTTACCGCCGTAGCGCGGGCCGTTCGCCGGGCACGGGCGGGATTAAAAGATCCCAAACGTCCGATAGGTTCTTTTGTCTTTCTGGGGCCAACCGGCGTTGGCAAAACTGAGCTGGGCCGCTCTTTGGCGGAAGCCATGTTTGGAGATGAAAAGGCTTTAATCCGCATTGATATGTCGGAATACATGGAGAAACATGCCGTTTCCCGACTGGTGGGGGCACCTCCCGGATATATCGGGCATGATGAAGGCGGGCAGCTTACAGAAGCAGTTCGGCGAAAACCTTATAGTGTTGTTTTATTGGATGAAATTGAAAAGGCGCACCCAGAGGTATTTAATATTCTGCTGCAGGTACTTGAAGATGGACGGCTTACGGATACCAAGGGAAGAACGGTTGATTTCCGCAATACCGTGATCATCATGACCTCTAATGTCGGATCTTCGTTTTTACGCAAAGAAGCCATGGGCTTTGCCGCTCAGAGTGATGAGAAAACAGAATACAAAAATATGCGCGGTCAAGTCATGGAGGAATTAAAGCGTACTTTCCGGCCGGAATTTCTGAATCGTATTGATGAGCTTGTAGTTTTCCACTCTCTGAAAAAGGAACATTTGGCCAAGATTACGGAAATTCTCGCGCTCCAAATGAACAAACGTTTGCTGGAACACGGCCTTGAGCTTCAAGTTGATCCCGGTGCCATTGAGCTCATTGCTAAAGAGGGAAATGATCCAACCTTTGGCGCTCGGCCATTGCGTCGGGCGATGCAGCGTCTGATCGAAGATGCCCTCTCTGAAAAGATCCTCGAAGGAGAGTTCAAAGCAGGGGACAAAATCCGCGCCCAGGCAGAAGACGGCAAAATAGCCTTCTCACGGGCCTAAAGAAGGAACACGGAAGGATGTCTTGAGGCACAGTAGAATATTTAAATAATGCTAAAAAGGGTGTCCCGGAAATTTAAAGCAAATTTTCAGGGACGCCCTTTTAATTTTCCGGGGAAATATGGATGTTATTCTTTAAAGAGGCAGGTAGCTAAAGCTTGCCCCGCATACTTTGGCGCAAGTTGAGGCTCCTATCATTTAGATAAAAACAGACAAATTAAATGACGTAACTCTTTTAGAAAGGTCTAAAAAGGACAAAAAATATCGAAAATCGCAAAATCAATTAGGATTTTCTCGGTAATAGTCGATTAAAAGTCCTTGTATATGCTATAAGAACAACATATAATAGGTGCAAGAAGAATTGGTACCTACCAATTTTGGTTTAAATTCTGGGAAAGGAGGATTTAAAAAATAAGCTAAAATTGTGCAGATTTTGGCTTATTCAATGTAAATAAGAAACTGTATACCTTTATTGTATCTTAAAAATCATTATTTGTACAAGGAAAATTGGAAGAAGAGGTGTTTTTAATGATTGTTGGATTGCCAAAAGAAATTAAAAATAATGAAAATAGAGTCGCTTTGACCCCTGCAGGGGCTCATGCCTTAGTGCATGAAGGACATAAAGTTATCGTTGAAACATCTGCCGGAGTGGGCAGTGGTTTTAGTGATGACGAGTATATTACGGCCGGTGCTGAAATTATTAGCTCTGCTGAAAAGGTCTTTGCTAGTGCGGATATGATTATAAAAGTTAAAGAACCGTTACCTAGTGAATATGACTTGTTAAGAGAAGGACAAATTCTGTACACTTATTTGCATCTGGCACCCGATATGAACCAAACAAAAGCCCTTCTAAAGAATAAGGTCACAGGGGTTGCTTATGAAACTATTCAGCCGGAAGATGGCTCCCTCCCACTTTTAACTCCTATGAGTGAAGTCGCGGGAAGAATGTCTGCCATGGTTGGATCACAATTGCTCGCCAAATATAATGGCGGAAAAGGTGTCCTGCTCTGTGGTGTACCCGGTGTAGCTCCTGCTAAGGTCACGATTGTCGGCGGAGGTGTCGTCGGTACAAACGCAGCCAAGATTGCTTTGGGAATGGGAGCGGATGTCACGATTATGGATATCAATCCCAAACGTTTAAGAATGATCGATGATATGTTTGGTTTCCGGATTAAAACGGTCGTATCTACTTCATATTCCCTTGCGGAGACGATTGCTGATACGGACTTGCTGATTGGTGCTGTGCTTGTGCCTGGCGCGAAAGCCCCAAAAGTCGTTACTGAGAAAATGGTCGCTTCGATGCGTAAAGGTTCTGCTATCGTTGATGTCGCTATTGACCAAGGTGGATGTGTCGAAACCATTGATCATGCCACAACCCACGATGATCCTATCTTTGAGAAACATGGCGTCGTTCATTATAGCGTTGCCAATATGCCAGGAGCTTTTGCCAGAACCTCAACGTTATCCTTGACCAATGTTACATTGCCCTATGCTATCAAGTTAGCCAATAAGGGCATCAAGGCCGCACTAGAAGATCCAGCCTTAGCAAAAGGTGTTAATGTCATCAATGGTCACGTAACTTATGAAGAAGTTGCCAAGGCCTTGGGCCTTGCTTATGTTCCTTTAAACGAAGCCCTTTAAATTAGGCAGAAATGTCCAAATGAAATGGCCATAAGAAGGGAGTTAATATTATGAAGTGCGAAGAATTTAATGCTGATAAGTTAGTTGAACTCGATAAAAAATATTATTGGCATCATTTAACCCAACATAAGGTTTTTGAAACTCAAGAGCCGACCATTATGGTTGAGGGAAAAGGTTGTATAGTAAAGGATGTTCACGGGAAAGAGTTTCTTGACGGTGTATCCGGTGGAGTATGGTGTGTCAACGTGGGATATGGTCAAGATACCATAGCCGAGGCGATCTATGAACAATTAAAGGTATTGCCTTATTATGCAGGTTCGGCTGGGAATCCGGCACTCTTGGCCCTAGCGGAGAAATTAACCTCTCTTTTACCGAAGTTAGACAAGGTGTATATCTCCAACAGTGGTTCTGAAGCGAATGAAAAAGCCTTTAAGTTGTCCAGGCAATATTCCCGCCTGAAATACCCCTCTCAAGACCGGTATAAGATTATTTTCCGTGAGCGGGATTATCATGGCACGACGTTAGCTGCTTTGAGCGCAACGGGTCAACCAGAAAGAAAAATGGGCTATGAACCTCTAGTTCCCGGGTTCATGGGCATTGCGCCAGCTTACTGCTATAGGTGTAGTTTCGGTAAGTCCTATCCGAGTTGTAATATGGAATGTGCCGGTGACCTCGAAGCAAAGATTAATCAAGAAGGTGCGGATACTGTAGCCGCGGTTATTCTTGAACCGATTACAGCAGGCGGTGGCCTCATTGTTCCTCCCGATGGATATTTCGAAGTGATCCAAGAGATTTGCCAAAAATATGATGTGCTGCTCATTATGGACGAAGTCGTCTGTGGATTTGGTAGAACAGGTAAAATGTTTGGGCACGAACACTTTAATGTAGACCCTGATATGGTGACGATGGCCAAGGGATTGGCAAGTGCTTACATGCCGATATCCGCTACGGTCATTAAGCAGAAACTATTTGACCGGTTTTTAGCAGATCCGAGCGACACCATGCACTATTTCCGGGATATTAGTACCTTTGGCGGGAGTGCAGCGGCATGCGCCGGAGCTAATGCCAACATTAAGCTCATCGAACAACAAAAGTTATGCGAAAATAGCAAAGAGATGGGTGACTATTTAATAGGTCGTTTAAAAGAACTGGAGAGCTTTCCCATAGTGGGTGATATACGCGGTAAGGGCCTCTTTGTTGGGATTGAATTCGTCGAGGATAAGAAGACAAAAGCGCCTGTAAGCGAAAAAGTAATGGGGCAGATTTTGGGAAATTGTACGGCCCAAGGTGTGCTATTAGGCAAAATGAATCGGAGTATACCCGGATTTAACAATGTTCTTCAAATAGCACCCGCATTGATTATCACGAAACCGGAAATTGACAGGATTGTAGACGCTATCAAGAACGCCTTAGAAAAGGTTAAATAGATCAGTAAGAAACAGTATAAAGAGCCTATGAGTATGCATTATCCGACTCCGTTAGTTTAGTCATGCTATCTCTTTAAAAATTACTATTTGTCGGAATAGAGCATGTTTCAATAATTCAGTGAGTTGCTAATCGGCTTATAGGCTCTTTGTGTACTTGTTAAAATCTCAATGGAGGAGAGTTTGACATGATGACTTTTTGTGGTCCGAAACGACTCGAAGTTGGGTTCAATAGCTTCAGCCGTATCGGAGAACTCGTGAAAGCGATTGGTGGAAACAAGGTACTCGTAGTCATGGATGCCTTTTTGAATTCCCCCCAGATTGGTCTGGGTAAAAAAGTGAGCGACATTTTGTCTGAAGCGGGCATACCTATGGCAATTTATAGCGGAATTGCGAATGAACCTAATTCCGATAATATAACAGAGGGTCTGGATGCCGCCAAAGAATCGGAGTGCGACTGCATTGTGGCGATAGGAGGCGGCAGTTCAATAGACGCGGCAAAGGCAGTGGCTGCTTTAGCTGCAAAACCTGATATGATTTTCAGTGAGATTCCCAAACAAGCTCGCCTAGGGCGTTTACCGCTAATTGCCATTCCGACAACGTCAGGTACAGGTTCTGAAGCCACAAGGGTATCGGTCATTAATAATTCAAAGACCGGCATCAAGGAGAATCCAGGACATCCAGAGTTAGTGCCTGATATAGTAATACTTGATCCCCAACTCGTCATGACGCTTCCCCCGTCGTTAACCGCTTTTACGGGAATGGATGCTTTGACACATGCTATGGAAGCATTTGTCTCGAATAAAGCCAACAGCATGACCGATCTATACGCCTATAAAGCAATGGAGATGATTGGACAAGCCCTGCCTAAGGTTTTTGCGAATGGGAAGAATGAAGAGGAACGCCAAAAGATGGCGATAGCTAGTTATTATGCAGGGTTAGCTTTTTCCAATGCATCCACTAATCTTGCCCATGCCGGCGGCCGAGCCTTAGGTGCCTATTTTCACATCCCCCACGGCTTAAGTGTCGCGTTACTTCTGCCCTTTGTTATGGAATTTGGCTTAGAGGTCGCGGAAGAACGTTATGCACGGGTAGCGGTAGCGCTAGGTGCCGATCCAAAGCTTTCCCAAAGAGAACTGGCCAGACAAGCAATTGACATTGTGAATAGTTATAATGATGCCTTTGGAATTTGGGACGAGGCGAAAAATAAATTTATAACGGATCTGGAGGCTTACCGTAAAGCGATACCTGAAATGGTAAGCAATGCCTTGGCAGGAAACGGTATATTGACAAATCCTAGGATTCCTACTGAAGAGGATGTGACGATGGTTTTTGAAAAATTAGCTGCTAAAATTAAGAGCTAAGGAACTTGACCTTCCTTGTTCTTAGTATTGTCACAGGGCTGTTGGGCCACATACCGCAGGTCGATTTTTTGAAAAATATCAAGGATAAAATAGACCGTGGCTAAGGCAATATTGAGGAGGAATACCTATGATTGATATTGGATCATTGAAAGTAAAGACAGGGCTTGCGGAAATGCTGAAAGGTGGTGTCATCATGGATGTGACGACCCCCGAACAAGCTATGATTGCAGAAGAGGCCGGAGCGTGTGCCGTCATGGCTCTGGAACGTGTTCCTTCGGATATTCGAGCTGAAGGTGGGGTTGCACGGATGGCTGATCCTGCAATTATTAAAAATATTATGGATGCAGTATCGATTCCTGTCATGGCTAAAGCGCGTATCGGTCATTTTGTAGAAGCCCAAATCTTAGAAGCTTTAGATATAGATTACATTGATGAGTCAGAAGTCCTGACACCTGCTGATGACTCGTATCATATAAATAAGCATAACTTTAAAGTACCTTTTGTTTGTGGTTGCCGTAATTTAGGGGAAGCTTTGCGCCGAATCGGTGAAGGGGCTGCCATGATACGTACTAAAGGAGAACCTGGAACCGGGAATGTTGTAGAGGCTGTTCGGCATATGCGTACTGTCATGAATGATATGCGGGCTTTAACATCAATGCCCAAAGAAGAGCTTATGTCAGCAGCCAAGAATATGGGCGCTCCCTATGAATTGGTTGTTTATGTTGCTGAGCATGGAAAGCTACCCGTCGTTAATTTCGCTGCTGGAGGTATAGCAACGCCTGCTGATGCGGCTTTGATGATGCAACTTGGAGTCGATGGTATTTTTGTAGGGTCTGGAATCTTCAAATCTGGTGATCCTAAGGCGCGTGCCAAAGCAATTGTTTTAGCAACAACCCACTATAAGGATGCAAAATTACTTGCCGAGGTTTCTGAGGATTTAGGACAACCTATGTCCGGAATTGAAATTTCAACCTTAGCTGAATCCCAGCGCATGCAAGAACGGGGTTGGTAAATTAGAGGGTCCGTCGTGGTTATAGATAGTGCTGAAAAATGGCATCGCAGAAATTTGATAATTTCTACGATGCCATTCTCAATTCTCTAGGAAAATATAAACTTGCTTCTTATGGGAATCAGGCGACTGAGGCTTACGACTCATACCTCGGACGCACGCCCGAGGTCCTATCATTAGATATATAAATAGACAATTTAAGCAATTTTAATCAGTCCGAAAAATGTCAGGAAATGAAGAATAATGTTGTTATTTGCAAAACTAATTAAAATATTCTCAATAATAGTCGATTAAAAATACTTGTATCTACTATAAGAATAACATATAATAAGCGCAAAGGGAATTGGTACCTACCAACTTAAAAATCAAATTCTAATTTTAAAAAAGAAACCTTCCAAGAGTAAGTTGAAATTACTTATATTATTATATCGCAAGATCATTGTTTGGGCAAGGAAGAATTAGAAAGAGATGTTTTAATGATAGTTGGTGGGTTGCTTTAACCCTGTAGTAGTCATGCCTTGATGCATGAAGGACATAAAGTTCTGGTTAAAACTGCTGGAGTGGACAGCGGCTTTAATGGCATACGCTGTTGTAAGAACTCCTCTTTAAGAAAAGACTAAATAGCAAGCCATAAAAACAGCATAAAGAGCCTATAAGTATGCAATATCTGACCTCATTAGTTTAGTTATGCTATTCTTGAAAAATTACTATTTGTCGGAATAGAGCATGTATCAATAATTTAATGAGTTGCTAATCGGCTTATGGGGTCTTTTTATACTCTTTTACAGCTTGTGGGTAAAAGAGGAGAGATAAAGTTGCTGGTACACATATTAATTACGTTGAAGGGTGGTGTTTTATGATAAAATAGGAGAATTTTAACCTTCTGCCCTATCTTTCTGATGCTAAAAAAATTTGTCCGAGGAGAAAATTATATCATAGGGCTAAGGTAAAAGCAAGTCAATTAACTATTAGGGTGGGATAAACATTGGTAAATGCATTAGAGAAAGCAAAGGAAACTAAAGTTTCTGTACAAGGGTTAACTAAAAGCTTTGATGATCTGCTGGTTTTAGACAACATTTCTTTTAATGTTAAAGAGGGAGAATTTCTTAGTATTGTTGGTCCTACAGGGTGCGGAAAGACAACGTTCTTAAATTTATTAACGAAACTACACCCGGCATGCAAAGGCGATATTCTTATTGACGGTGAGGAAGCTGATCCCAAGAAGCATAGTTTAGCCTTTGTTTTTCAAGAACCATCCAGTATGCCTTGGAGAACAGTAAGAGATAATGTCGCGTACGGGATGGAAATTAAGAAGGTGCCCAAAAAGGAACTTGAAGAACGGTTAGACAGGATACTTGAACTCGTTGGTTTAAAAGGGTGTCAGGATCTTTATCCTAACCAAATATCTGCCAGCATGGAACAGCGTGTCGCAGTCGCAAGGGCATTTGTGACAGAGCCAGATCTTTTATTAATGGATGAACCCTATGGTCAGTTAGATATTAAACTTCGTTATTATTTGGAGGATGAGCTGATAAAGCTTTGGAAGGAATTAAAAACTACCGTTGTTTTTGTAACTCATAATATTGAAGAGGCCGTATATCTTTCAGAACGTATTTTGATTCTTAGTCCAAAACCTACGACCGTAAAAACAGAGGTTAAGGTTGATTTACCCAGACCGCGAAATTTTCTTAATCCTGAGTTTATTAGAATAAGAGAAGAAGTGACCGAACTCATTAAATGGTGGTAAGTCAATTTCTCAAAATAAAAGGAGGATGAAAATATGAAGTCGCTAAAGTCGAAAATCACCAAAAGTGTAATTGGTGTACTATCCGCTAGTTTGGTTCTATCTATGACATTAGTAGGATGCGGTAGTTCTGGAGCCAGTAGTTCTTCTGGTTCTGTTCAAACTATTAGAGTAAGTCACCAACCAGAGTTCGAAACATTTATGACTTACGATGGAATGCAGAAAGGCCTCGACACAAAAGCAGGCATAAAAATCCAACTCGTCTATTTCGATTCCGGTATGCCTCAAGTTTCAGCCTTGCCGGGCAAAGCGTGGGATATCGGAGCAACCGGTTGTGTACCGATGTTAATGGCGGCTGTGCGTTATGATGCTTATATGATTGCTGTAGGCGATGACGAATCTTTATGCAATATGGTTATGACCAGAACCGATAGCCCCCTATTACAAACCCAAAATCCTAATGGGACTTATGGCACAGCGGATCAACTTAAAGGGAAAAACATTCTCGTAACAACAGTTTCTGGCGGTGAGTATACACTTGTTAAGTATTTAGAAAGTCTCGGACTTAAGGAAAGTGATGTTAAAATCTCTAACATGGAACAAGCTCAGGCAGTTTCCGCTTTTGACTCAAATGTGGGGGATGCAGTCACGTTATGGACTCCGTTTACCTATACGGGGAAAACACAACGCAAGAGCTTGGCAAACGGTGCACAAGTTGGCGCTCATACCCCGATTGCAGTATTAGTAGATAAAACTTATGCTGATCAACATCCGGACCAAGTGGTGAAATTTCTGGACGTATACTTCCAAGGAATAGATAGAATGAAGTCCCAAAATACGCAGTTAGCCGATGAATATCAAAAGTTCATGAAAGATTGGGGCGGCATAGATATCTCTAAAGATGACGCAACAAAAGATATTCAGAATCACACGATCTATAATCTCAAAGAACAACTTGCCTTATTCGACAATTCAAAAGGAACAAGTCAAGTTGCTACCTGGATGAATAATGTCGCTGATTTCTTTACCAAAAGCGGCAAGTTCACGGCTGACGAAAATCAAAAACTTCAAAAAGACAACTATATTACTGATAAATTCCTGAAAATGCTGGCAAAAGAAAAGGGTATTACTCAGTAACATTATAACGCAATCAAGCTGTCTAGCGCAACGGTAGTTTTACCAGCGCAATGACAGCTTGATGAGTACTAACGAAAAAAGAATATTAAAAATGTTTTTGTCATACAAGGAGTGAAAATATGAATGAGAATAGCAATCGGGGTCTAAAACTGATTTCAGTCATAAGTGTCATAGCCTTTATAGTGATCTGGCAACTCATTGTAAATTGGAATATCGTGCCAAATACCTTATTGGCTTCCCCGATCCAAATTTTTAAGTTATTTGTCTATAAACTAACCTCTGCTGATCCTGACGGAGCGGTTCTGTGGGTTCATGTACTTACAAGCCTCGAAGAAGCAGTCATTGGGTATGCATTAGCATTGGTCATAGGGATTCCCCTTGGGCTTTTAATGGGCTGGTTTGTTTTAGCAGAAGGGTTTATCAGACCGATATTTGAGATGATTCGTCCGATCCCGCCCGTTGCTTGGATTCCACTGACTATTTTTTGGTTTGGGATTGGTTTAACGGGTAAAGTGTATATCATTTTAATTTCTGGCATTGTTCCGGCAGTCATTAATTCCTTTGTGGGCGTACGCATGACAAATCCCACATTTATTCGGATGGCACGCACTTATGGAGCTTCAGACTGGCAAGTGTTTAAAAATATCTGTATACCTTCCGCTTTGCCCATGGTTTTCGGAGGTCTGCAACTCGCTTTAGCGGCATCCTGGACATCCTTAGTCGCTGCCGAAATGATTGCTTCTAATAAAGGTCTGGGTTTCTTAATTACAATGGGTCAACGCTTGGCTGATCCAAGCATGATTCTCCTGGGGATGGTTATGATTGGCCTAACAGGATATTTAATTGGGGTAGTAATTGACCTGGTTGAAAGAAAGCTTCAAGCAGGGTTGAGGAGGTAGTTATCTTGCAAGTTGGCACGGAAGATTCTGTCATGAAGAACGATATACTTTTAAACAAAGCCAAGAAGTGTATCACAATTAAAAAAATAATATCAAATAGGCCTGTCTTATATGTAGTTTCAGTTATCTTGTTTTTTCTGGTATGGGATTTAATCGCTGTAAAATCACAGGGGAATTTATTGCCGCGCCCCTATGATGTCATTGCTAGATTAGGAAGCTTATTATCGGTTCCGCTGGCCGGCAAAACTCTCCTAGAACATCTTTGGTTTAGTTTAAGACGTGTACTCATAGCTTTTGCTATTGCTGCGGTCATCGGTGTACCTATCGGGGTACTAATGGCTGTTAACAAATACATTCATGCTATCATTAAACCCTTATTTGATTTGTTTAAACCAATGCCGCCTATTGCCTGGATTTCACTCTCGATTTTATGGTTTGGTATTGGGGAAACATCAAAGATATTTATCATTATTATCGGCGCTTTTGTGCCACTTGTAATTAACTCATTTAATGGGATTCGCTTGATTGATCCTGAACTCTACGATGCTATACGTTCTTTAGGAGGAAGTCGCAAGGATGAGATCCTGCAAGTTACACTGCCAGCTTCTTTCCCCGCTATCTTCGCAGGATTGCAAATTTCGTTAAGTGTGGCTTGGTCCACAGTGGTTGCGGCGGAACTTGTGGGGGCTAGAGAAGGAATGGGCTTTATTATTATCAAGGGGATGAATTTATCCGATTCAGCGATGATCATTGGTGGGATGGCTATAATCGCTGTAACGTCTTTTCTGATTTCTAGCGTTATGAATTATCTGGAAAGGTGGGTCTGTCCTTGGAAAACCGCGCTGAAGTAAGTAAGGCAAAGATGCCAAAGTTACAATGTGTTGGTGTGAGCAAGATTTTCGGTGAAGGGGCAAGGAGAAATCACGTTCTTGATTCCGTCGATCTGGAAGTGAAAGAGGACGAGTTTTTAGTTGTTCTTGGCCCCGGACAATCTGGTAAATCAACACTTTTAAAAATCTTAGCCGGTTTGGAAAAACCGACTTCCGGAAAAGTTTATTTGGACGGCAAGGAGGTCACCGGGCCTGGGCCGGATCGGGGTCTGGTCTTCCAGAAATACACGTTGTTTCCCTGGAAGACGGTTTTGGGAAATGTAGCAATGGGACCTAAACTTTGTAGGCATTCTAAAAAAGAGGCAATTGAAATAGCAATGCATTACATTGACCTAGTGGGTTTAAAAGGATTTGAAAAATCTTATCCTCACCAATTAAGCGGTGGAATGAAGCAACGTGTTGGGATTGCGAGAGCATATGCTAATCGCCCCAAAATAATGCTGTTGGACGAACCTTTTGGCCAGCTCGATGCTCAAACACGCATTTTGATGGAACAAGAAACAGTACGTATTTGGGAAAAAGAAAAAAGAACGGTCATATTTGTAACCAACAATATTGAAGAGGCGATTTTTTTAGGCGATAGAATAATTTCATTAGAGGGAAAACTGCCTGGTCGTATGAAAACAATTTATGATGTCAATCTTCCAAGACCCAGGTTATACACGGAACTGGAATTTCTGAAGTTGCGAAATACGATCACCAATGAAACCGCTTTGCTGCTTTAAAACTCAATGACAGATGTAGGAAATGAGAAAAGCCTACATCTGTCTGTCGTAGACAGGCAGCTGACCAATAAGTTACATATTTGAATAGGACTAAAAGGGGTGTCACGGAAATTTAAATGAATTTCTGTGAGAGTCCTTTCTTTATGAAATTATAGACTTGCTTTTCAGGGCGGATAAGATTCTGGCGGAAGGCTTAAGTAACTCAATAGGCAACAACTCCACTGAGAAACAAGGATCAGAGGAAGGTGTATATTATGGGAAAAATAAGGATAAACGGTATTAACCAAAAAATTATAGTTGCAATCTCATCTATAGCAATTATTGTTTTTTTAATTGTAGGCTTTGTTTTTATGAATTATTCCCAAAGTATTATATTGGATGCGACGAACCAAAAACTTTCATTGGAGTCAAGGGCAACAGCTAATCAGCTTAATGAATTATTATCAGGATACTCCGTACTTGTCAAGCAGATGGCTACTAATCAGGAATTAAAGACTTACATGAGTGAAATACAGAGCAGGGAGGAAGTTAGGACAAACCCTTTATATAAGGAGGTTGTCAAGACTTTACAGGAGATTCAAAACACTGATGAAAATAAAAACATTGCTCTTACATGGGTTGCTTTAGATGAGGCCAGTTATCTGGTTACACAAGATAACTGGGATTGTCCTACTGATTGGGATATTAAGTCAAGGCCATGGTACAACGAGGTTTTCTCTCAAAAAGATGTTGTTTATACCGATCCTTATGTGGATAAGGTGACGGGAAAAATGGTTATCAGTGTTATGAAACCGATTTTTGACAACAGTGGGAATAGGTTGGGTGTGGTTGCCGTTGATGTAACAATAGACCAGATTGCCGTTATGATGAAAAAAGTCAAAGTCGGGAGTTCGGGATATGCTTTTTTGCTGAGTAAAAACGGGGATTTTATATATCATCCTGACCCTCAAAAAATATTAAAATTGAATATAAAGGATGTAGACAAGAGTCTCAGTCAAAGGATGATGGCAGGTGAAACTGGCCTAGGCGCCTATACTTTTGAAGGGATAAAATATCAAGCCGGATATGCTCCTCTTAGCGGTACGGGTTGGTCCATAGGAGTTGTTATCACAGATAAAGAGTACAGGCAGGATATCACACGCATTAATTTTATTATCTTTTTCGTTTGTGGTATCGGTTTAATGCTGATGATTTTTGCCACGTGGTTTATATCTTCTAATATTTCAAAGTCCTTAAAAGTTGCTGTTGAGCAATGCGATAGAATGGCCAATGGGAATTTTACCGCTACAATGGCTCGAAAGTACACAAACCGTAAAGATGAAATTGGCCACTTGGCCGAAGCTTTGAATAAAATGACTAATAATTTGAAAGCAGTGATTATAAAAGTTAAAGATGCTTCCGAGCAATTAGCATCTGCAAGCCAAGAATTCTCTGCTAACGTTGACCACTGGTCCATGGCAGCTAATCAGGTAGCGGCATCTATCACCGACGTAGCGAAAGGTGCGAAGGAACAATTAGTTGCCACCAACGATACCACCGCTGTTATGGAACAAATGACTGTAAGAATCCAGCAGGTTGCCGCTAATGCTAACCAGGTAGCAAGACAATCGGTCCAGGTCGACGAAAAAGCCAAAGATAGTAGTAAGTCGGTGGACAAAGCTGTTGTGCAGATGGCCAATATTGAAAAGGTTTCTCAGACGGCTGCAGCAGCAATTACAAAAGTAGGAGAGCAGTCGAAAAGAATAGGACAGATTGTGGATACTATTTCGGATATCGCTGGTCAGACTAATCTTCTGGCGTTGAATGCTGCTATTGAAGCTGCTCGTGCAGGAGAGCAGGGCAAGGGATTTGCTGTTGTTGCGGAAGAGGTTCGCAAGCTGGCGGAAGGGTCACAAAATGCCGCCAAGCAGATTGCGGAATTAATTGAAGAAACTCAGAAAGATACCGATCAAGCTGTTACAGAGATGGAAGTTAGTGCCCGGGAAGTGAAACTTGGTACGGAAGTTGTAGCTGGTGTAGGGGGAGCATTTCAGGAAATCGAAGAACTAGTAACCAAAGTATCTACTCAGGTTGGTGAAATTTCGGAAGCTATCTATCTGATAGTCAACGGTAGCCAGCAAATCGTGGGGTCGGTGGAGCATATTGACGAGCTGAGTAAGAAAGCTGCCAAGGAAACACAGACGGTATCGGCCGTAACTGAGGAACAATCGGCGTCCATGGAAGAGATCGCTGCCGCCAGCCATGCCCTTGCCGAGCTTGCCCAAGACCTTCAGGTAGCAGTTAGTACGTTTCAATTATAAGTTAGCAACGAATCAGGTTAAATAGTATAAAGAAAACTTAAAGTATTAAAAGGGGCAATGAAAGGAGATTAAGTCTTATGCCAATAGACCGTGTTCTGAAGGAAGCGAATCACTGGTCTATACTTATAGTCGATGATAATCCTGATATATGCCAACTATTACATGAGACGCTGTCTTATGAAGGCTATACCGTTGCAACAACGGCATCCGGTCAAGATTCTCTTAGAGAATTTCAGCAAAAGCTACCGGATTTGGTTCTTTTGGACTTAAAGATGCCTAAGATTAATGGTTTTGAAATAGGACAAAAATTTAAGGAGATCAATAAAAATATTAACATAGTCGTTATGTCCGGATATATAAGTCAACAGAATGTTGAAAAAGTAATAGCGAAGGGATTCGTAAACGATATTCTGACTAAGCCTTTCGATTTGGAAGAGCTTAAAAAGATAGTCCGCAATTTACTAACTTCAACTCCATAGAGGTATCTTTTTCAATTTAATGATTAATTCAAGGCTTTTGACTTCTTTTACAGACCACTGACTGCGGTTGATTTAAAGTCTACTCGCGGATGCTCGTTGCCAACATCGCCATGTTTCTTAGGTACCACACTTGCCGTTTGATTAATTGGCAAAAGTAAAATCAAAAATGACTTGCTTAATTTTCGAGAAATACATGTTTAAATTACAGTAAAAGTGAAGAACTAAAATTAAAATGTACTTAAGCTTGATGGGGAGGATTTGTATATGAGTGAAATCGAAAAACTATTAAAGCAAGTCGAAGAATTGCACCTAAGCATGGTCGAAATTAAAAAAGGAAAATCGATAAAAGATATAGGGGTCATAACTGAGAGTCAAATATTGGATATTGTTTTGAATAACTACCAGGAAGAATTAATGAAAATTAAAAAACTAGAGGAGCTCGATTTTTAACTTTTTGCAAGATAAGAGTTTTAGATGATTTTGTAAGGCGGCATACCTTGGGTATACTAACGGCCGGACTGTGAAGAAGTTCACTTAAAGTAAAATCCGGGCGGCTGTTTGCTATTGCCGGTTATACAGGTGTAGGTAAATCAGCATTAATAAACCTGTTAGAATAGTTTTATGAGATTAATGAAACTGTTAAATAAGTTACATTCAGATATTTTTTAGTTGAAAAGTAGAAAGAGAGTGGCCGTCTTTTAAAGATCTTGTAAGTAGTTGTTTTATTCGTATTTGCTAGAGTGCAAGCGAGAGAAACTCTACGAATATTAGACTGAGGATGGAGATAGCAAAACAGTTGAATAGATTTAGAAGATGTGATATTATTTTACTTATTTTGGGGATTTAGATAATCTGATATTTGTCCTTAACTTAACGAACTCTAAGATTGAAAGGAGGTATACATTCTTATGGCCCTGGACGCTGAAAGTTCAATACCGTTACATATACAACTTTCGGAATTGCTAAAAGGGGAAATTCTGCAAGGAACAATTAAAGAGAAAATACCCCCGGAGAGAGTACTCATGGAACTATATTCCGTCAGCAGATCTACAGTAAGAAGAGCAATTGCGGCGTTGATTAGTGAAGGTATCCTGGAGAGTAGACGTGGCAGTGGAACGTATATATATAACCGTCCTCTTGAAGAGTGGCTTGGAAATCTAGTTACATATAATAAGACGATTGATGATTTAGGGATGAAACCGGGTGCTAAATTATTGTCTCAAGGCGTTGTGGCTTCGACTCAAGAATTAAAGGATATAACTCAGATGGACGAGTTGTATCTTATTAACAGATTGCGTTTGGCGGATAATATACCGATAGCTATTGAAACACAATATTATCCAGTGAATATAGGTAAGCAACTATCAAAGTTTAATTTAGACGAAATCGTTCTTTATGAAGTATTAGAGTCTTCACTGGGGATAAAGCTCTGGGAAGCAGATCAGGTTATCTCGAGTACTATGCCTACGAAAGAAGAAGCCCAGCTTTTGGATATTCTGGAATGCGAGAGTGTATTGGTCATTGAACGTTCGACATGTGATTATGATGGTAATTTAGTGGAGTACTTGAGAGGCATTTTTCGCTCAGATATGTATGCATTTCGTATTAAGCTAGGGCGAAACAAATTATAAGTGTCTTAACAAAGCAATCCGTAAAGGGACGACGATTCACCTGCTCCGGATCTCTTTTCGCGAGGGTATAGTTTTAGGGGGGCTGCTCACCGGCAGCCCCCCTAATTTTCGCGCCCTATACAATTTCTGCAGAGTCATTATTTTTCAGATAGGCAGCGTTCGCTTCATCAGTATCGATATGCATCTCAAGTTTGTAGTTATCGCTGACGCGGACGAGCATTTCGTTATAGACTAAGCCCCGAGCTCCGGGTACTTTGACGCTAATCCGGTCTTTATCCTTGACGCCGAATCGAGCTGCATCGCTAGGATGCATGTGAATGTGACGCGCTGCAATAATCGCACCTTCCGGCAGGGTGGTTGATCCATATGGACCCATCAAAGTAAGACTCGCTGATTGGTCTAAATCGCCTGAATCCCGGATTGGAGCTTTGACCCCCAGTTTTATCCCATCTGAAACGGAGATCTCCACTTGGGTTTTCGGACGAGCCGGACCAAGGATGCGAACATTCTCAAAGATACCTTTTGGCCCCACGAGCGTTAACTTTTCTTCATAGGCAAACTGCCCCGGCTGCGACAGGTTTTTAAAGATCTTAAACGAATGATTGGCACCGAACAGCCTGTTCATATCCTCTTGCGAAAGGTGAACATGGCGATTCGATATAGCCACCGGAATTTTGTTTGTTCCGGAGTTAGCGCACAATTGTTTTATAACCATTTCTGTGATCAGGGCAACGAGCTGATTTTTATCCAAGTTTATTCCCACCTTTAAACGCGGCAAAGATTAAGCGAGCTGGAGCTGCTTGAGGACTTGCTTGACAACGTCGGCAATGTCATCGGATTTTAGATCACAGGAACTTGCATTATTCTTAGAAGCAAAACCTACTTTTTTAATACCATAGGTTAATCTTTTAACATTGATCAAGTGCTGAGGTCCTAAGTTTTCAGAAATGCTGCTTCCGCCCCATGTTCCGCAGCCTAGAGTTAAAGAAGGCAACAGCCCTGTGGAATATCCGATACCGCCGAGGGCGGAGGGAGTATTAACCAGAATGCGGTTTACCGGCTTCCTAAGGAACTCCCGAATGATTTGATCATTCTGAGAATGGATCGAGAAGGAGTGTCCGATGCCACCCAGTTTTAAAAGCTCGATACTGAGAAGACAGGCGTCATGCCAATCATTGACCGTATAGAAGCCTAAAACGGTGGTTAGTTTCTCATAAGACAGAGGATAACCTGGTCCGTATCCATCGAGCGGTGCGATCAGAATTTTAATGTCTGCTGGGACGCTGAATCCGGCTTTCTTGGCGATCGTTTGTGGAGTTTGGCCGACTAAAGCAGGATACATTCCTCCTTTGGGATTTATCACGACGCTGCCAACTTGTTTAACCTCTTCCGGAGAAAGGAAATAGGCCCCTTGACTCTTTAACTCTGCGATAATCTCGTCTTTCACGGGCATATCTGCGATGATCGCTTGCTCTGAAGCGCAGATCATTCCGTTGTCAAAGGATTTGCTGGTGATAATGTCAGAAACGGCTTGTTGGATATCTGCACTTCGTTCAATAAAGGCGGGGACATTGCCCGGTCCTACTCCGAAGGCTGGTTTACCCGCACTATAGGCAGCTTTCACCATCGCTGAACCCCCGGTGGCGATAATGACGGAAACGTCGTCATGATGCATAAGTTCCTCGGTTGCCTTTATAGAGGATTTAGAGATACAACCTACGACTCCGTCAGGAGCTCCGGCTTTTACCGCCGCCTCATTAACAAGTTGGGCAGCGGCGAGACTACATTTCCCAGCGGTGGGATGGGGAGAAAAAATGATCGTATTGCGTCCCTTAATTGCACAGAGTGCATTGTGAATGACGGTCGAAGTTGGGTTTGTGGTTGGAGTAATACCTGCGATGACGCCAACAGGAACGGCGGCTTTGATGACTTTTAATTTAGGGTCTTCACTGATGATTCCTACCGTTTTGATATCTTTAGTTGCTTCATAGACTTCCCTTGAGGCAAATAGATTTTTGATTTTTTTGTGCTCAACGATTCCGTAATTGGTTTCTTCAACAGCCATCTGAGCAAGGGACTCTGCGTTTTCTTCAACGGCTTCCACGATAGCTACTAAGATATTGTCAATTTCTTTTTCGTTAAAATTGCCTAAAACCTGTTGGGCTGCCTTCGCCTTTTTAATTAAATCTCGAACATCTTGAATAGAAGCTAAATCATAATCTAAAGACACTTAGAATCATTCCTTTCGAGTAATTCGAAAATGGTGGACGGTTTTTCTGGTTAGGTGTTTTTCTTTGTAGTTTTCTTCTTGGCACGCAAACCTTTGCTTACTTTTTTCCCGATTGCTCGCCATCATTAGGAAGAATCATTTCAACATCGGTATGCGGTCTGGGGATAACATGAACAGATTTCAATTCGCCAACACGCTCAGCGGCAGCGCCTCCGGCATCTGTAGCCGCTTTAACAGCTCCTACATCCCCACGAACCATGACGGTAACTAAACCGCCGCCGACAAGTACTTTACCAATCAGATGGACATTAGCCGCCTTGACCATTGCATCGGCCGCCTCGATCGAGCCGATCAGACCTTTAGTTTCAACCATGCCTAATGCGTCTTGTTGCATAATCTAACTCTCCTTACTATTTATTAATGAAATATTACTTATTCAGAAAGAATCGTTTCAACTTCAGTATGAGGTCTTGGAATAACATGGATGGAAATCAATTCGCCAACTCGGTCAGCAGCAGCGGCGCCAGCATCTGTAGCCGCTTTAACGGCTCCGACATCTCCACGAACCATGACGGTGACTAAACCACCACCGACGAGAGTTTTACCGATTAAGCGAACATTGGCCGCCTTAACCATGGCATCAGCCGCTTCTATGGAGCCAATCAGACCTTTAGTTTCAACCATACCTAATGCATCTTGTTGCATTTTAAAAATCCCCCTTATTTCTTGCTGTCATTGGGAAGAATCATTTCGACCTCACTATGAGGCCTCGGAATAACGTGGACGGAAATTAATTCGCCCACTCGTTGGGCAGCGGCGGCACCAGCATCAGTGGCTGCTTTAACGGCTCCAACATCTCCGCGAACCATGACGGTGACTAAGCCTCCACCGACGAGGACTTTGCCAATTAAAGTCACGTTAGCAGCTTTAACCATAGCGTCAGACGCTTCGATCGAGCCAATCAGCCCTTTGGTTTCTATCATGCCTAAGGCATTATTCATGACTAGTTCCTCCCTGAAATAGAATTAAGCTTTTACTTACCCAAAGATGACACATAGAGCAATTTGACATTGCTTGACGTTGAGAAGGTGGGGTTGGTGCCTGCAGGAAGGAAAAGCGTATCCCCTGGCTCACCGAGATACGTCTTGCCGTTCACCTTGCATGCCAAGGTACCCTCGATAATATAATTGAACTCATCGTGTTTAATGAGAGTGGAGTAGCTCGACGCTGCAAACGTCATAAAGCCTGCTGAGATAGTTGAACTTTCCCTGGAATTAAACAGCTCTTTTATTTTTACATTGCCTGAGGAATCACCGGTGTCATAGTTTTCCAAGACAACGCTGTTTCCTTTGACGAGCCTTAAGCCACAGGAATCGACTTCTTTAACGAGTTGAGAGGACAGCTTCCAGGGGTTAAGTCTGAACATCACTTCTCCGACAATTTTGGCGATTGTTGCTGGATCAAGGGGAGAAGAGGGTATCTCAACTGGATCAACTGGATTACAAGGGCTATTTAGTTCGTTTTGAACAAGCGAAGGCGCTGAGTCCACGATAAACTGGATTCCTTGGTCCCTGGCTGTATCTTTGGCTAACGGGGTGATAATACTGTCCGTTTGAACCAAGAATGTGGTTTCATGCTTTTCAGTCATCTTTTTCACGTCTGCTGCCGTAATTAAAGTCTTCAATGGGTATGTCACCTCCTTACCCTTGAACAAATAAGTATCTCAACTAACAAATACGCTGCTTTAAAAGATAGTGGGGGGAAGGAATCACGACTTTCTCGATGAGCATTCCACGTTCTGAAGCCAAGACGACTCCGGCTTCAACCGATGAGGTTACGGAGGAGACGTCCCCTGTCATGGTAACAAAGGATTTCCCTCCAATCCCCATACCAATGCGAATCTCGATCAAATCTACTTGACCTGCTTTAGCCGCCGTGTCGGCAGCGACGATTAGCGAAGCGATGGAGAACGTTTCAATAATCCCTAAAGCTTTGAGCTCAGAAACTTCGGTGGAGGAGGAAATTGCTTTGATGACATGTGGGTGTACATTGGGAAGGATAAAATCATCAATTGCCGCAACAGATCCGATATTCTTCCCCGCATCCACAGCACTTTGGACGGCGGCAACATCGCCGCAGATCATGACAATATATTTTCCGGGACAAACGGGCTTGGCCTCAAGAAGATCGACTTGAGCAGCTTTGAGCATAGCGTCGGCGGCTTCTATTCCTCTGGCTATGCTGTTAAGTTCTAATAATCCAATGGACTCCATCTCTATTTGTCACTCCCTTCCATTAAGGAGATTACTATGCTGTCGGATATCTCCTTGACAACTCCACTGATACTGGCATGAATATTGGCGCCTAAAGCCTTCTCAGGGATGACCGCAATCAAATCACCTTTTTGAACCTGCTGTCCAACCTTGACAATGGGTTGACTCGGAGCTCCAACGTGTTGACGCAATTTGATCTCGACTTGATTAATCAAGTGTTCTTCTTCGCTTAAAGGAGCGCTTACGTCATAGTTTTTTAACCCCAGTCTTGAAATCAGGCGTTTAATGGGAACCTTTCTGTGCGCTTGTATGGTGTCCGCGGTTTGATGTGCAGGAGGCTCAGCAGGTTTGATTCCCAGTTTAGACAATTCTTTTTTGAGCATGGAGTTTACCGCTCGGGGCGAGAGGCCCATAATGCAGGCGTATTGCTCACAGACTCCGCATTCGGAACAGGCAAAAGCCATTTTCATCGTTTCTTCCTGTCCTTGAAGGTGTTTGATCGTCCGCATGATTTTGTGGGGCTCAAGATGATGTCCTAGCAAATAACGTGGACATAGATCGGTACAAAACCGGCATTGGATGCAGCTAATCCGAGCTTGTTTGGCAATCCTTTCTAGGGGCAACATTCTTTTTTGAATTAGTGGGTGTTCCAGGAAGAGGACAATTAAGCCTTTGGTCGTTTTCGTGATGGGCTGATTTAAATTTTCAATAATTTTTCCCATCATTGGGCCGCCTTCGATAACTTTCATGCCGTCTAAGGATGTCTGTCCGGCGATCTTTAAGGCCTCTTGGACAGAAGTACCAACTGGCAGCTTCAGAGTTAGAGGGTGAGGAACTTCCCCTGTAATGGTGAGATAGGTATCTGTGACAGGCTTTCCTTCTATGGCGGCAGCTATATTGATAAGAGTCTCAACGTTGTCTACGATACAATCGACTTTAAGCGGGATTCCGCCTTGAGGAACGAGGCGACCGGTCGCTTCATAGACCGTGAGGTGTTCATCTCCTGCCGGATAGAAGTCCCCCAAGATGTTAATGCGGATGGGTTTTCCGGCAATCTCCTTTTCTAACGAAGCGATGGCATGTTTATACTTGCTTTTCAGAGCTATGATTCCTTCACTAGCTCCCGTGGCTTTCATGACGGTCTCTAATCCTCGGACCATTTTAGCGGCCTTAATATCCATAAGTTGTTGGTCCACTCGGAGAAGGGGCTCACACTCAGCTCCATTGACAATCACGGAACGGGCATTAGAGGAAATTTTGACATGAGTTGGAAATCCTGCGCCCCCGGCACCGACGACACCAGCGTCTTTAACTTTTTGAATTAATTGTTCACGCATGATCAGGCACCCCATTAGATTTATCGTTCTTCTCGTCGATGATTCCGATGATGATGGAATCAATAGGCGAATCATTCAAGTGATCCATGTTCCTGGCCGAGCTGCCTTCGGTAATTAATACTTTTTCTCCAATGCCTGCGCCGATGATATCCGCGGCAACTATTATTTTCCCTTTTTCAGCATTAGGCCGGTCTAAGAGCTGCACAATCATTAATTTTACCCCGACCAGGGATTCGGCCTTTCTTGTCGCCCAAATACTGTCGATGACTTGTCCAATTCTCATTCCTTCACCTTCTTCACGCCGAGCGCTATACCTAAAGGAGTTACTAATAAGGGATTTTCAGGCTTTATGGTAGGCAGGCCCAGTTCGGTTTCGATAATTTTATCAATGTTCGTAAAACAGCTTGTCCCACCCACCAAATAGACCGTTTCGACCTTACGACCTTGAATATGGCATTTGACAATACTTGCTACTTTTTGAATCACAGGCTTGATGGCTGGCAAGAGTTCCGGATGTTTGGTTATGTCTAGCTTAAGCTTTTCCGCTTCTTCAAAAGGAATCTTATAAGCCCCGGATATCACTAAGCTGAAGTGCGTCCCGCCGGTTGGTTCGTCTGCAACATAGGTCACTTTTCCACCCTCCAGAATGGCAGTACCTGTCGTGCCCCCTCCGATATCTACGACTGCGCCATTGGTCACTTTTAGGACGTTATTCGCAGCGGTGGGTTCATCCAGAGTTGTGACTACTTCAAATCCGACAGCTTCAGCAACATGGCAGATTGATTTTCGATCCCCTTTTGAGGTTCCCGGGGGATAGGCTATCCCAGCAGTCAAAAGCTCTACTCCGAGGTCGTTTTCGATTTTTTCTTTAAGCTCTCTTACGATGTTCACTGCTCCGATGTAATCGACTACGAGACCATCTTTTACAACTTGTGCGAAGCGCATAGCTCCAGCTACAGGATTACCGTCCTCATCAACAACCGCCAGAACAATATAAGCCGTACCAAGGTCTACGCCTGTAAAAAGCTTCTTTTTCTTCTCATAAGGTTGGGGATGATCGATTTTCTCTTTAAATTCTCGAATGATTTGATCGGCTGATTCTAAATTAATCATTTTCTATCTCCTAGCGGCCGGCTAACATCCCTTTTTGAGTGAGTTCTTTAATCACATTTTCGACGATGCTTTGAATTTGGCCGTTTTCTGCTGCTTTTTCAGCATTTATGGAGCTAGCAGGCGCAACTTCGGATAAATTCAATACTTTGGCTGCATTCTTGTACATAACTTTTTCGAGCACATCGGGTTTGAAAGGCAGCTTTTTATAGTTCTTTAGGGCCACTTTGAAGTCCACAAAAGGATGGGCGCTCGCATAGAGGACTTTATCGCTGATAATAGTATTGGCCGCCTGAACGTAGGCTTCTGCTTGAGGAAAGAATTCGTATTCGGATAATTCGAGGTACACATTGGCATTGCGCTGGGCAATTGCAATCATCTCATTGACCCAAGGATAGCCACCGTGACTAATAATGATTTTCAACTCCGGAAAATCTCTGGCCACAAAGTCGATATACCGGGGTGCGACATGGTCAATCACGGCATTCGGTACTAAAGTTCCAGGTCCGGTTGCAATAACGACTGGGATATTTAATTCACAGCACTTAGAATAGATGGGGTAGTATTTGGCATCGTTAACATAAATTTGAGCAAGATAAGGATCAATCGCCGCGCCTTTTAATCCTTGTTCGTTAATGGCGATTTTGATTTCTTCAATGGCCTTCATTCCCTTATGAGGATCGAGGCCGGCGAAACCAATAAATTTATTGGGGAATTCTTTAACAAATTCGATAACACTTTTGTTGTTTGATTTGGCACCGTAAGTTGTTTCGCAATCCCTGCCTGTAATAACGGCTTTAACAACGTTATACTTGTCAAGCTCCTTAACAACTTCAGCAACGGTTTGGGGCAGCATTTTGGAAAAATCGATGGAAGCGCAAAGCCCCTTGAACGCAGGGTTGTTAGCGATACTGGATAATGTGTCTTCAGTATTGGGTCTAAACCTAAAATCAATGATGTTCATTAATATTCTCCTTTGCTAAATCAAACTATGATTTATAGCATTTTTTGTTAAACTAAGGCAGTTGCAAAATTCATACCAATTAAAGCTATGCATACTATTGATATTTTCTATAGTAATATGTTAGAGTTGTTGTAGAATTGCAACAACTTAGAGAAGTGTGAGGTCTAACAAAAGCAAAACTATCTAAAATTCGGGGTTTATAGCCGTTTTGCATATTGGAAACTTTGTTGCGATGGGGCAACAGTCGTGATGGGGGAGTGCGCAGTGGATAAATTTAGCCAAAGACCCGATGTGGGTAAGCTACACGAGGGAATTCTGGATGTATTGAGTGATGGAATTTATGTTAGTGATGCTAAGGGCAAGACGCTGGCAGTCAATCATATGTACGAGCAGCTTACAGGGTTAAAAAAAGAAGAAATAACAGGCAAATTAGTTACTGATCTGCGAAATCAAGGAAACTTTGATGTGGTCTTAAATCCGGAAGTCGTCAAAACGGGCCAGAAGCAAACCTCCGTTCAAGTGACCAAAGAAGGAAGACGGGTGATCCTCAATGCCTGTCCTGTGTTTGATGAATCTGGTAAGGTAGCCTTAGTCGTAACGTTTGTCAGAGATATCACCTTATTGACTCAACTTAAAGATCAAATTGCGAACCAACAAGAAATAATTGATAAATTTCGGGAAGTCCAAATTCGAAATAAAACAAAAATGCAAAAAGGTACCGTTATTTTTGCAAGCAAAGAAATAAATGAATTAATTAACTTGTTGGAAAAGGTAGCTAAAACCGATGCCACGGTATTGTTGCTTGGAGAAACAGGAGTGGGTAAGGATGTTTTCTCTAAGCTGATTCATGAACGGAGTTTAAGGCATAATGAGCCTTTTTTTAAAGTAGATTGTTCAACGATTCCGGAAAATCTTATTGAATCGGAACTGTTTGGGTATGAAGCGGGGGCTTTTTCAGGAGCTAATACAAAAGGCAAACCGGGACTCCTTGAAATGGCTGATAAAGGGACGTTGTTCTTGGATGAGATTGGAGAGCTCCCCTTGTTGATGCAGTCCAAATTACTTCGCGCTCTTCAGGATCAGGAAATTATTCGTGTGGGGTCAACAAAAGTCAGGAAATTTAATGTTCGTTTTATTGCAGCAACTAACCGAAATTTAGAAGAAGAGGTTAAGAGTGGCCGTTTCCGGAGTGATTTATTCTATCGGCTACGGGTTGCTGTTCTACAGATACCCCCTTTAAGGGAAAGACGAGAGGATATCCTAGCCTTAACCAGCTACTTTTTTGAAAAATATAATACGAAATACAGAAAAGACGTTACTTATACTCAAGAAGTTTGCAAGGCTTTTCAGAATTACAGATGGCCGGGTAACGTGAGGGAGATGGACAATTTTATTCAAAGCCTCATTGTTACCCGGGATAAGGAGGTTCTCAATGCCTCGGACTTGCCTCCTTATATGCATTTTGATGCTATCGAAATGGATCGCCTAAGTTTAAACAATGAAACTAAATCCTTAGATGAGTTGATGGCTGATTACGAGAAAAAATTACTCAAGCAGGCTTTGGATACTTATGGATCAATAGCGAAGGTTGCGAAGTTTTTTAGAGTGGACCGGACCACAATCTTTCGAAAGGCTAAAAAGTACTCACTTTTAGAATAAATTGTTGCAATCGAACAACAGGCGTTGCGTAACCGCAACGCCTGTTTTAGGCTAAAAATGGAAAATTAAGCATGAAACAAGCAATTCTGTTGCGAAATTGCACTAGAATTCATTGAAGGCCATATTGTCTTGCACTATATTGCACTATCCTTGCTAATCTAGGCATAATCATGTTGGCACGGCTTTTGCAATACAAAATGTAAACGTAAAATTAGCTTTTTACTATTAAGGAAAGAGAATTAGAGCGACTACTTTTAATATCGGCTGAACTGGGGGTGAGTTTTTAAAAGCCAGTAGTTTTGCTGCGAAACTACTTTTTCCAAACTTGACTAGGTGAATTAATAAAGATTTATAGGATACTATTACAATTTTTGATTATTTACGCTCCAGAGTTTCCAAGTGTAAAGGAGAAGAAAGCGAGGCAAAAATGCCGTTCTTGAAGATGTAGCACTCCTATACTGGCAACATTCTTGCAAGCAGGGGAGTGAGGTAAATGTTGAAAAATAATTTGGAGTGGTCGCTAAGCAAATTATTTCAAGCTGTTTTTTGCTTGCCCTTAAGTTTCCAATTGATCCGCAAAGGCAAGCAAGCATATAAAGATAAGTTTCCGGAATTTGAAAGGAGGAACTAACTAATATGACTACGACGTGTTGTTGTTTATCCCCTCATGAACAACGAATTCAAGAGGAACAATTGGGCAAGAAGAATTTCGCAGGCCGCGAAAGAGTTTTTGAAATTCTGACGAGTTTCCAAAACCTGCGCCCTAAAATTGACGTGGAAAGAGGTAAATATTTCACTCAATCCTTTATAGAGACGGAAGGTCAACCTCTGGTGCTAAGATGGGCCAAGGCCCTAAAACACATTGCTGAAAACATCACAGTTTACATTGATGATCATCAGCTTCTAGTCGGAAGAGCGGGCTATCAAGGACGCTATGGGATTCTTTTCCCTGAATTGGACGGGGATTTCCTGGATCTGGCTATTGAACAGCTTCCTAAACGAGTTGAGTCTCCTTTTGACGTCACCCCAGAAGATGCACAGGTTATTATTAAAGAAATTGCGCCGTACTGGAAAGGGAAGACCTTCCATGAAAATTTGGCCAAAGCCCTTCCGAAAGATACTTTTAAATTAACTTATGACCCGGAAAACCCCTTGAATTCAAGATTCCTCGTCAATGAGACAGCGACCTTCCGTTCCTCTATTCAGTGGGTTCATGATTACGAAAAGATACTGAAAAGAGGGTTTAAAGGAATCAAAGAAGAAGCTCAGCAAAAACTTGAAGCCCTTGATCCGATGAGTCCTGTCGATAACATGGAGAAAAAGCCTTTTCTAGAAGCGGTCATTATCACTTGTGACGCTATCGTTCTCTGGGCTAAAAGACATGGGAAGTTAGCCGCTGCGCTGGCTCAAAAAGAAACAGACCCGCAAAGGAAAAAAGAATTACAGGAAATTGCTCAAATATGTGAACATGTTCCTGAAAACCCTGCTCGTGATTTCCGTGAAGCGGTTCAATCTCAGTGGTTTATCCAAATGTTTTCCAGAATTGAGCAAAAAACCGGTACGATTATTTCCAACGGTCGGATGGACCAATATTTGTATCCTTATTATAAGAAGGATCTTGAAGAAGGCCGGATCAACGAAGAGCAAGCGACCGAATTACTCGAATGCATGTGGGTCGCTATGGCGCAGTTCATCGATCTCTATCTTTCTCCAACAGGTGGCGCCTTCAATGAAGGGTATGCCCACTGGGAAGCCGTAACTGTTGGCGGACAAACCCCGGATGGTATAGATGCTACCAATGATCTGACGTATATCTTCTTAAGATCCAAGCAAGAATTCCCTCTTAATTATCCCGACCTCGCTGCCCGGATTCACACCCGTGCTCCGGAACGGTATCTTTATGAAGTGGCGGAAACCATTAAAGAAGGGACAGGTTTCCCCAAACTTATCAACGACGAAGAAGTTGTACCGCTCTTACTTGCTAAGGGCGCCGGTTTTGAAGAAGCTTATGACTATGCGGTATCAGGTTGTGCAGAATGCAGGATGCCGAATCGCGATACTTACACCAGCGGCAACCCGTATGTGAACTTTGCTGCGGCTGTAGAGCTAACTCTTTACAATGGCAAAATGCTCAAATTTGGGGATGATATCCTTGGGCTTCAAACTGGAGATCCCTGCAATTTCAAGACTTGGGATGAGTTCTGGAATGCCTATCTTGCTCAGCAAACGAATTTCCTGAAACACGCTTTCATCCAACAACATATTATTATCAATATGCGGCCCAATCATTTTGCTACTCCGCTCGGTTCTTTGATGCATGACCTTTGCATGGAGAACTGTAAAGACCTGCATACTCCGGTAATTGAGGGCGGAATTGATCTGGGTTACTTCGAATTAATAGGGTATGGTACAGTAGTCGACTCTCTGGCGGCTATTAAAAAACTGGTCTTTGAGGAGAAAAAATTAAGCATGCCCCAACTTATTGCAGCCATGAAGAGCAATTTTGAAAGCTACGAAGTAGTTCGCGAAATGGTCATGAATACACCTAAATATGGCAACAATGATTTTTACGCTGATACAATCGCTAAAGACGTCGACAGAGAAGCCCTAAAATTCACCAAGAAATACTCGAAGGAGATAGGAGTTCATCTGGATCTAAGGCTTGTGCCGTTCACTTCTCACGTTCCTTTCGGCAAAGTTGTCAGCGCTACTCCGAATGGCAGAAAAGCGTGGACTCCTCTTTCCGATGGATCTTCCGCATCCCACGGTGCTGATATCAATGGACCTACGGCTGTTCTCATGTCCAACTTCAACTCCAAGAACTATAACTTCAGAGATCGGGCGGCTAGATTGTTGAACATCAAGTTAAGCTCATCCTGTGTAGCCGGAGAAGAAGGAACTGAGAAATTAGTCTCCTTTATCCGGACTTGGTGCGATTTGAAATTGTGGCATATACAATTCAACATTGTTAACAGAGAAACACTGCTTGCCGCTAAAAAGGACCCTGCAAAATACCGCGGCCTGATCGTGCGGGTCGCCGGATATAGTGCCTACTTTGTCGAGTTGTCCCCTGATTTACAAGATGATATTATCGCTAGAACAGAGCACAGTGCGATCTAATTCAATCCTTGTAAGTCCTGCTTTCCTAAGCAGGACTTACATTCATCGTAGTTAGGAGGCAACTATGGGGGAAACAGTTTTATTTGATAAGAAGAACTATGGATATGTGTTTAATATCCAACACTATTCAGTCCATGATGGTCCGGGGATAAGAACCATCGTTTTCTTAAAGGGATGCCCTTTAAGGTGTAAGTGGTGTAGTAACCCCGAATCTCAGCTGCCGCATCCGGAATTGGGATATAACCCCAACAAGTGTATAGGAATTAATAATTGCTTGAGATGTGCTGAAGTGTGTGTCTATGGAGCAGTTAAGCAAGACCAAGCTGAAAATGAAAAAATTTTAATTGATCGTCAACTTTGCAAGGAATGTTTGCTTTGTACAGAGGCCTGCCCCTCTAAAGCGCTCGAAGTCTTTGGCAAACAAACAAGTATCGAGGATATTATTCAAGCCGTCGAGAAAGACAGTGCTTTTTATTCCCGCTCGGGCGGAGGTTTAACCTTTAGTGGTGGGGAACCTCTAATGCAAGCTGAATTTATCACTGAGGTTTTAAAAGTAGCTCGGCGCAGAAGGATCAATACGGCGATAGAGACTTGCGGTTATGCGGAGTGGCCGCAATTTGCCAAAGTATGTCAACATCTTAATTCATTGATTATGGATATCAAGTGTATTGACTCGGAAAAACACAAGGCGTTTACGGGTGCTTCCAATGAACTCATTTTGAAAAACTTCGCAAATCTATGTGAGGAATTTCCCAACTTGTCGAAGCTCATTCGCACACCTGTGATTCCTGGGTTCAACGATAAGAAAGAGGATATACAGGCTATCGTTGATTTCATAAAAGGCCGCCCTAATGTTCGCTATGAACTTTTGCCCTATCATCGTTTAGGTCAGCAAAAATACACCTACTTAGGTAAAGACTATGCTTTAGATGGCGTGAAGTTAGATGATGAAACGTTCAATCAGCTTAAGGAGATTGCGGACCTTCGTAATTAATTTAGAATCCGCTATTCAATCCGGCGGTATCCTAGTCTGGTCCAGGGAGCCCGCGAGCGCTTTTCGCTGTTGTGAAGAGGTCAGCGGAACCGGTGCAATGGCGATGCTTATTCGGGAATGGTGGGATTGTCTGCTTGTGCATAACGGAAAAAAGGTCCCGGTCTTGGGTTACCTATGATGCTGGTCAACAATATCAGCAATTATCAGACTCCTTGAAGAGAAAGAGGAATTAAAAATTCCTAGAGCAAGATGAGGTTGTAAGGGTTGCTTACAGCCTCATTTTACGTGTGTTTTTTACCGCCATAGGAATATTAAGATTATTTAGTGGTTAAGTAGCACAAGTTTATTCCCGAAAGCTTTTTGTCCGCAAAATGCTTTATAATAGACTAGGGGTTTTTAAATTCCTGAAATCCAAATTTGAAGTGGCTGACCACAGCAAGCAGGCTGGAGGTATCCTAGCCGGATCTGATCAGGAGAAATGGGGTTTAGTATGAAAGTTAAGATCATCTATCGCTGTTCGAATTGTGGCGGCGAGAGTCCAAAGTGGCTGGGAAAATGTCCGACTTGTGAAGAGTGGAATACCTTCGAGGAAGTTGTTAATCGGCCTGTATCTGAAACGTCAAGCGCGAAACGGACGACTTCGGCTAAGAGATTATCCGAGGTTTTATCCGGCAATAGCGACCGAATTGTAACGAAAATCCTGGAATTTAACCGTGTTCTGGGCGGAGGAATTGTTAAGGATTCCGTGATCATTCTGACAGCAAGACCCGGGGCGGGAAAGTCAACCTTACTTTTGCAGGTGGCTGATGATGTAGCCGCACAGGGCTATAAGGTCCTCTATGCTTCCGCGGAGGAAAGCGATACCCAAATCAAGAACAGAGCGGACAGGATTCTAAAGGGAAAGCACAATAACATCTGGATTTATTCGGATACGAGCATGGACCATGTCCTGCAGACGGTCAATGAATTGGACCCGGATTTAATGATCATAGACAGCATCCAAACCTTCACCCTGGAAGAACATCATTCTCGTCCCGGTTCCCCTATTCAGACAATGGGGTGTGCGAATGAACTCCTGAAGGTTGCCAAGAACAACAGCCGCCCCAGGGCAGTGATCATGGTAGGGCAGATGACGAAAGAAGATGAGATAGCCGGGCTGCGGGCCTTGGAGCATCTTGTGGATGCCGTTTTGATTTTAAATGGGGAAAATGGCGAGGAATTGAGGGGGGCTTGGTGTTCGAAGAACCGCTTCGGGAGCACAGGAGAAATTGGTTTTTTCTCTATGACGGAACAAGGAATGTTGTCCATAGATAATCCGTCAGAGTTCTTCATGACGCAAAGGGGAGAGGGGCAGGCGGTTTCCGGCAGCGCCTTGGCTGTTATCAAGGAAGGAACACGGCCAATTATTGTGGAAGTGGAGAGCCTTGTCTCGAAATCCTTTACCCCCTATCCCTCCAGAATTGCGGAATGCTTAAAACGCGATCAATTGAATACCCTCATTTCGATTCTGGAACAGCGGGGGAAGATCAGCCTTTACGATAAAAATGTGGTCATTAAAACGACAGGCGGGCTGCAGCTTAAAGAACAATCCGTCAACTTAGCCATTATTATGTGCATTGTTTCTTCTGTCAGAGATAAAGCTATCCCTAATGATGTCGTATTTGTGGCTGACGTGGGGCTTACCGGGGAACTTAAGAAAGTCCCCTCCATAGAGTCGAGGGTGCGGGAAATCGACCGCATGGGATTTAAGCGCGTCTATGTGGCGCAGAACACTGTGCGGGACCCCGCCAGGTTCAGGAACCTGGAAATCGTTGCGCTTAATACCTTAGCGGATGTTATCAGGCATTTGGATATGAAAGCTCCTCCCAAGGACAGCAACATGCTTATCTAGGTTCTTTAGCAATACTACCGGCATTCGGTTTTTCGGCAGGGCTGACATTTTCATGCGAACTAGGAAAAATTACAATTGAGGAGTTAAATCAGAGTACTGGACAAACTGTAACGCAGGAGTATACTTAAGCTTAAGTGACTTATTCTCAGGGCGGGGTGAGAGTCCCCACCGGCGGTATCCTAGATTGATCTAGGGAGCCCGCGAGCGCTTTTCGCTGTTGCGAAGAGGTCAGCAGAACTGGTGCCAGGCCAGTGCCGACGGTATAGTCCGGATAAAAGAGGATAAGGCAGTCAGCAGGAGAATTAGCGACTAACTCTGGTGAGTTTGAAGATTTTAATAATTAAAGGGCTGTCTGTCTCATTGCCCTGATTCAAGTAAGTCAACTAATTTTTTTAGGGGGCATACTACTTATGAATCAGAATTTACTTGCACGATTTGGAAATCCGCTGGAGAGAGTGGAAAATGCGCTTGCCGCGCTGCGCAACGGTCAGGGAGTTTTAGTCACCGATGATGAGCAAAGAGAAAACGAAGGAGACATTTTTTTTGCCGCTGAAACCTTGACCAAGGAGCAAATGGCGATGCTTATCCGGGAATGTAGTGGGATTGTCTGCTTGTGCTTAACGGAGGAAAGGGTCTCAGCCTTGGGTTTACCCATGATGGTGGCCAACAATACCAGCAGTTATCAGACTCCTTTTACGGTGTCCATTGAAGCTGCGCGAGGTGTGACGACGGGCGTATCGGCGGCTGACCGCGTTACCACCGTGAAAGCTGCTATCGCTGAGGGGGCCTGCCCTGAAGATCTTCGCCTGCCGGGGCACATTTTTCCCTTGAGGGCTAAGCCTTTAGGGGTGCTGGAACGTCCGGGACATACGGAGGCCAATGTTGATTTAATGCGGCTGGCGGGTTTAAAGCCTTATGGCGTATTATGTGAATTGACGAACCCTGACGGTACTATGGCGCGGCTGCCTGAAATTGTGGCTTTTGCCGAAAAACATGGTATGCCTGTGCTTACGGTTGAGGATATTATCAGCTATCGCCAGGCAAAGGAAACGACGAAGGTAAGTTAATTTGTATTTAAATTTGTATTTAAATTTGTATTTAATAGTAACTACTTATGTCCGAATGCCGCTATAGCCGAGAACCATTGCAGAAATAAAATGGGTTGTAACAGTGTGTTGCAACCCATTTTTGAGAGGATATAGCGATAGTCTTTTTTCAGTAGTATTACATTGGAGGACAATAATGCCTGATTGCTACTCGAATTTCAAGGAGTTACAATCACATGAACAAGAAGGACAAGATTATAGGATAAGCTTCAGTGGAGAGTGGCGGCCGGTTTTAATCATCGCTCCGCATGGCGGGAGAATTGAGCCCTATACGACAGAAATCGCCAAATGGATTGCGGGTGAAGAGTTTGCCTGGTACTCTTTCGAGGGTTTGAAAGATGGTGTAGGTAACCGAAAACTCCATATTACCAGTCATAATTTTGATGAGCCCGTTGTGCTGCGCGGTTTGAAAGAAGCTGGCATTGTTTTGACCGTTCACGGACTGAAAGATTCCAGCGAAGAATTCCTCATGATTGGCGGACTGGATTCGGCATTTGGTTTAGAGTTAAGTAGTGCTCTCCAAGTGCAGGGATTTAGTGTTAAACAAAGTGAGCCAAGATATCAGGGCATACGAACAACGAATATTTGCAATTGTGGGCGTACGGGTAAAGGGGTTCAGCTGGAAATTAGCTTTGCCCTCAGAAAACGGGTTTTCGAGGATATTGCCTACCGAACTCGGTTCGTTGATACGATTAGAGCGCTTATTAAACAACGATTATTAAATGTCGTAGATTAGGCGGCAGTGAAAAGCTGAATCATAGTTTTCCAAAATAGCCTGTAAAGCAGACAGCTAAAAGCCTGCTTTATGGGCTATCTTTTTTCTGTGCACTTCAAAACATAGGCCACGCTTTAGTTATGATGGGGTAGCCTTTTGTCCCTGGTTAATATACCAGTAAATTCTAAAATGGCTCTTTCGTACATATGCATTTGATGATAGTATAGGATAAGGAGATGATAATGATGGAAGGAGGAATGTAACGCCTTGTGTCCACTTTGTCAGCATAGATACTGTTGGTCATCAGGATTCGGAATGAGGAAACGATTGATAAACAGTTTCTTCTAAAACTTTCGGAGGCGGCTTTATGATGCCTGAAATTATCGCCGCTATACATGCAAGTCATAAAGTTGATACATATCTGGATTTGGGCTTTCAATAGATACAGTACATTAATTAGGAGGAGAAATAAATGGATAACAGAGAACTATGGACGGCTTTAGGTATGGATTTGGAGAAACATGATGATTTTTTAGCCCCTGTACCGGCAATTTTTACGAGTCTGTTTTTAGATAGGCCTAATCGTCCCAAAGCGATGGGATATTTTGATGCTGTCGTCGGAGATGTTCATGGAATTCGTGTGCACGAGCTTTATGCCAAGAAACAAGCAGGCGCAAAGGTGTTTTCGACCTTCTGCGTCTACGTTCCGGAGGAAATCGTTGTTGCTACAGGAAGTGCGAGTATCGGCTTATGTGCCGGAGCTCAATATACCGTTTCTTCAGGGGAAAAAGTCTTGCCCCGAAACCTATGTCCTTTGATTAAATCAACGATGGGGTTTAAATTAGATCGAATTTGTCCCTATTTCCAAGTTTCTGATTGGGTCATCGGCGAGACGACTTGCGATGGCAAGAAAAAGGCTTGGGAAATTCTTAATGAATATATCCCGACTTATGTCATGGAGCTCCCCCAAAAGAAAGATGTCAAAGACGCTCGCCTCTGGGAGGATGAAGTGCGTGAATTTGCTTCCTTTATCGAACGCGAGACCCAGGTGAATTTGACTGCCGAGAATCTTGCTCAGGGAATTCAGACGATCAACAATAAACGTCAAGCGCTGCAAAGATTAGCAAATTTGAGAAAACATTCCCCGGCGCCGATTCACGGCTTGGATGTTTTGTTAATTAATCAACTATCATTCTTCGATGACCCGGTCCGCTTTGCTGCTCAGGTTAATGCTCTATGCGATGAGCTCGATGAGCGGGTGAAAGCAGGAATTGGCGTTGTACCTGCCGATGCCCCGAGGATTTTGATCACGGGAACCCCGCAGCCTCTTCCGGCTTGGAAGCTTCATGCTTTGATCGAACAAACTGGAGCGGTTGTTGTCGGGGAGGAAACCTGTACAGGTGAGCGCTACTATAAGGATGTTACGGAACCCGCGGACAATGTAGCAGATATGCTTGCCAATATTGCCAAGCGTCCCTTAAAGGTGAATTGCGCCTGTTTCACGCCGAACCAAGGGCGCCTGGAAGATATCACTTACATGGCTGAAAATTTGAAAGCCGACGCCGTGATTGATTTTTCCCTTCAGTTCTGCCAGCCTTACGGTGTAGAGAGCTATTTTGTAGGCAAAGAAATGGAGAAGAAATCAATTCCTTTCTTGAGGTTAGAAAGTGATTTTTCCGAAGAAGATCAAGGTCAACTCTTAACCCGGATCGAAGCTTTAATTGAGATGATTCGAGCATGAAGCAGGCTGGGCTAGATCTCGGCTCTGTGAATACAAAGTTAGTCATCTTAGAGAATGGAGAACGGGTACACAGTCAGGTCATACCTTCTCGCTTTGATTCAGTGCAAGCCGGGGTTACTCTGCTTAAGTCCTATGTCGAAAAACATGGAGAAAAACCTGAAAGACTCGTGGTTACCGGGTATGGACGGGTGAACTTTCCTGAAGGAAGGGTTATTACAGAAATCTCTTGTCAGGGCAGAGGGTGCCATGCTTTTTTCCCGAATCAAGCCTTTATTCTTGACTTAGGGGGACAAGACGCGAAAGTGATTCGTAAAAATACTGACGGCAAGGTCGTTCAGTTTATTATGAATGACAAGTGTGCCGCGGGAACCGGGCGCTTTTTAGATGTTATTTTGAAGGGGTTAGATCTAACGGCAGAAGAGCTGGCTTCCGCAGCAGATGCTAAACCGATGCCTATTAATTCCATGTGTACGGTGTTTGCGGAATCAGAAGTGATTACAATGCTGGCTAAAGGGATTCCCAAGCCCGAAGTGATAGCCGGTCTATTCAAAAGCACGGCCAAGCGTCTTGCCAATTTTGTGGAGTCTGTGGGACATCCGGAATCGTTAATCTTCACCGGAGGCGGAGCCCATTATACTCTTTTAGTTCATTTCCTGGAACAGGAATTAAAGGGGAAGGTTGTGATTCCTCCGGAACCGGAATTAACCGCAGCTTTAGGCGCCGCTTTACTTGCATAAAGTTGGGAATAGCACTTGCTCCATTAGCAAGTGCTATTCTAGTACTCGAATTACTCATAGACAAACATCAGAGGGAACATGATGGAAAGCATTGCCTGCCAGCACGTTTTAATTAACGCTCTGGCTTTTCTATACCGACCTGAAGGCAACTGTGCGTTACATACTTTCGTGGAATCAGTGCTATTAAGGTGGCTTTAATCACTGACTGTCAATACCGAAGACCATAACTTCGGGCGCAGCTGCGGTTTTAATGGACCTGTTTATATGGATATAGTTTCTATTTCCAGGTGTGGGCGGAATGACTTGAAAAATAGATTTGCACTAATATATAATTATAAGATAATAAATAATCATAATTTATTTATTATGTGATTGTCCGATTCCATAATCTTAGGCAGTTAATCTTGAGGGGGGATCGAATTGAACTATCAATTATTGAAAAGTGCCTCACAAGAAACCAGGGATGACTATTTAAGACAGGAACTTGGAGTGGATAAGTGCGAAATATTGGACAAGTATCAGTTAAAATCTAATGCCAACCTTTACTGGGAACATCACCATGAGCACCATCCTGTGCAGGAATACTTCAGCCATAAATTTGCCAAAAAGGCATCGCCTTTGGGAATGATCTTTCACATCTATAAGCTTTGCTATGCCAAGGTTAAGTACTTTGACCAGAATTGGGAGGATTTCACCCCGTGTGTCTACAATTGGCAAAGCGGCTTATTTGAAGAAACCAGATTATCAAATATGGAGTTTATCAAACACTCGTGTTCTGGAATTATTCTGGATTTAAGAAATCTAGCTAGAATTAATCGATATGAAGATTTTCTGGAATTGTGCCGTTACCTCGAAGGTCTGAAGGCTGAGCATTCCGTAGTTAAAAAAGCTAAGTGCGGATAGATATCAGGTTATAATATGTGATGGTTTATCAAAAGCCAAATACTACTTAGGAGCTAACAAAATGGAAAAGGTCAGAGTCAGATTTGCTCCGAGTCCTACGGGATATTTGCATATTGGAGGAGCAAGGACAGCGCTGTTTAACTGGTTGTTTGCTAAGAACCAAAATGGGAAACTAATTCTCCGTATTGAGGACACGGATACGGAACGACTTAAAGAAGATTCTGTGAGCCAAATCCTTAGTAGCCTGAGATGGTTAGGGATTGATTGGGATGAAGGACCGGAAAAGGGCGGTGATTTTGGTCCTTATTTTCAGTCTCAACGGCAGGAATTTTACACTAAGGCTGCTCAAAGATTAATACAAGAAAACAAAGCATATCATTGTTTTTGCAGTGCCGAGGAAATCGAACAAGAACGCCGGAAGCAACGACAAGCGGGCACACCTTTTCGCTATCAAGGGAAATGCAGGGACTTATCTCCGGAGGAAGTTCAAAGCCGGCTTAAGCAAGGGGTCCCCTCAGTCATCCGAATGAAGGTTCCGACCGCGGGTCAAGTTGTTATTGAAGATGTTATCAGAGGAACAGTAAGTTTTGAAGCCGGGCAATTCGATGATTTTATTATCATGAAATCCAATGGAACTCCGGCCTATAATTTTGCTTGTGTCGTTGATGACAAGGCAATGGAAATAAGCCATGTTATTCGAGCTGAGGAGCATTTATCCAATACCCCCAAACAGTGGCTTATTTATCAGGCACTGGGCTACGAGATCCCAATATTTGCTCATTTATCCATGATTTTAGCACCAGACCGCAGTAAGTTAAGCAAGAGGCACGGTGCAACCGCAGTGGGTGAATTCCAGGAAATGGGTTGTCTTCCTGAAGCCTTAGTTAACTATTTGACTCTTCTGGGGTGGTCACCGTCAGGGGAACAAGGTGAACTAATTTCTCCGGTTCAAACGATTCCTTCCTTTGCGCTCGAAAAGGTCTCAAAAACCGCTGCTGTATATGATGTTCAAAAGCTGATCTGGTTGAATGGGCAATATATGACAGCCGCTGATGCAGATAGCCTTACATCACGAGCTCTACCGTTTTTTATCAAAGCAGGTTTAATCAACGCTTTAGAAGCGAAAGAAAAGCGGGAGTACATTCGTGATGTGGTAAATGTGGTCAAAGAAAAGGTGAGAACCTTGGAAGAATTGGCCGAAGCGAGCCGCTGTTTTTTTCAAGACGTTGCGGACTATGAAGAAAAGGGTATTGAGAAATACTTTATAAAACAAGAAGGCGTAGGAGCCTTGCTCTCCAAAGGCAGGGAATGCTTAATAGCTTTGGATTGCTTTGATGTGGAAAACGTTGAAAGAGCCTATCGTCAGTTAATGGATGAACTTAAAATTAAAGGCGGAATTATCATTCATCCTACAAGGTTGGCGTTAACCGGTCGTACCGTTAGCCCCGGCCTGTTTGAGGTAATGGCTCTATTAGGGAAAGAAAAATGTTTAGAACGTTTAGATAAGGCTATTGTATTTATTAATGAAAAATTAAAAAGTGATTAGAAAGTTCAAAAGAGAAAATGCATTGGGCTCAAAATTGGGGATTTGGACTTATGCTGGGTCTAGCGACTTGATAAAATTAATTGAAACGAAATGTAAAAAATGGTAAGATACTAATTATTTTACTGGATATTATGTGATGGTTGTGCGTGAAATCAATATAAGCAAGTTTGCTCATAGAAATTCTGCAATTGTTCCATCATCGATTAGCTAAAGTGCAAACAGCATCGATGGCTAGTTGCGTTTCTTCCCGTGTGTTGAAATGCGAGAAAGAAAACCGGATGGAGCCGGATAGGCTGAGTCTATCATGGATCAATGGTGCACAATGTGTTCCCGCGCGTACTGCGATACCATACTTCTCAAAAAGTAAACCGGCGGCCTGAGCAGAATCATACCCCTCGATATTGAGAGAGACTACAGGTGTACGGAGGGGTGCAGCCAAATCGCCATAGAGCGTGACGCCGGGAATATCTGCCAGGGAATGTGCAAATAGGCGTGCTAAGGTATCGGCCTGATTGTGGATTGCCGATAATCCGGTAGATTGTATATATTGTACGCCAGCCAGCAATCCGGCGATCCCGTGTGCATTTTGCGTACCGGCTTCCAGCGCATCGGGCAATTGCTGAGGATGTTTGAGGTCGAAAGAATGATGGCCGCTTCCTCCAACATAGAGAGATTCGGGCATATAATCGGGTCCTAAACAGAGCCCGCCGGTGCCTTGCGGTCCGAAGAGTGATTTATGACCTGTGAAGCATAGTGCCGATATGTTTTTCATATCGATAGGCAAAAGTCCGGCGCTTTGTGAGGCGTCTACAATGAAGTGCAAGCCCTGAGCTGCACATAGTTTACCGACAGACTGTATATCGAATACGTTGCCTGTGACATTGGAAGCATGCGTAAGTACCACAGCCTCGGTATCCGGTTGGATGGCGGAAGAAATAGCTTCTGTCGAAACACATCCTAAGGCGTCACAAGGAACAATGGTATAATTCCCATGCCTGTATACGGGCCGCAATACAGAGTTATGTTCTACGGAGGTCGTGACGATATGGCCTTTGATTCCGGCAATGGCGATGTTTAAGGCGAGAGTGGCATTGAGGGTGAATACAACGCGCATAGGGTCGGCACTAAGCCCAAAAAGCGAAGCCAGGGCTATCCGTGCCTCCATCAACATACGGAGGGCGTCAAGTGCCGGCGTGTGTGTTCCGCGTGAAGCGTTGCCAAACGTATCCATAGCCCGCAAAACAGCCTCTTTAACGCAATCGGGCTTTTTGAGAGTTGTAGCGGCGTTGTCCAGATAAATCATTGTTTTCTCCAATCTGCATGTAATAGTTTTATTAAGTATAATGCAAATACTTATGTTAAGGAAGGGATTCTCATGATGAGTTTATTGTCGAACTGTACGTCGGGTGGCTGCGGAGCCAAGATTGGTCCGGGCGAGTTATCCAAAGTATTGTCCGGTATGCCTGCTTTTTGTGACCCAAAGCTGTTGGTTGGCTTTGATGCGTCGGATGATGCTGCCGTTTATCAAATTGATCAGAATACTGCCATTGTTTCAACAATAGATTTTTTTTCGCCGATGGTGAATGATGCCCGCTTATTTGGCCGCATTGCAGCAGCTAATGCCTTGAGCGATGTTTACGCCATGGGAGGTGCGCCGCTTTTTGCCCTCAATCTTGTTTGCTATCCCGAGAGTATGGAATTAGACGCTTTGGCTGAAATATTATCAGGCGGCGCGGAAAAGATCCAGGAGGCGGGGGCGGTACTTTGCGGCGGCCATTCCATCTATGACAAAGAGCCAAAATATGGCCTGGCAGTCACCGGACGTCTCGACCCGAAACGAATCTGGCGCAATAATACGCCGGACCCGGGGGACCGGTTGATTCTTACAAAACCACTTGGTGTTGGTATTGTCATGGCTGCGCTGCGCGGAGAAATAGCGGATGAGCAAGCTGTTCAGGCAGCAATTTCTTCTATGCAGCGGCTTAATAAATACGCGGCCGAGAAAATGCACGGCTTTCCGATCAGCGCTTGTACAGATATCACCGGTTTCGGACTGCTGGCCCACGCAAGGGAAATGGCAGGGGATGCCACATCGCTGGTAGTATATAGCTCGGAGTTGCCGTATATTCCTCAGGCTTATACCTATGCCGGGGATTATCTGTTAACAGCGGCCGCACAGCGCAACCGCAATCATATGCAGGGCTTCGTGGAGTTTGGGGACACACCGTTTGCCTTGCAGGAATTGATGCTGGACCCGCAGACCTCCGGAGGATTGCTTCTCAGTGCTCCGCAGTCTTGTGCCCAAGAGTTGTTAAATGCTATTCAGGAAGTGGAACCACAGGCTAAAATAGTGGGAGAAGTAATCGTGCCGCAAGGTTTACCAATCTTATTACGATAAGGAGGAATAATTATGCTTAACATTGATTGTACCGGACAGGTCTGCCCTATACCGGTCATACGAGCGAAAAAAGCGCTGGAGGGGATGGGGGAAGCAGGTGGCGTGGTGGCTGTTTTAGTAGATAACGACATTGCGCGGCAAAATCTGCAAAAGATGGCGACAGGTTTGGGTTATCAAAGTGAATATGTGCAAAAAGAAAACGGCATTATCGAGGTTACTATCGCTGCAGGTGAAGGTTGTGCTGTGGACAGCTGCTCGACAGGTGAAGATTCCGGGCTCGTCGTCGCCATAGGCCGGAATACCATGGGGGAGGGCAGTCAGGAGCTGGGTCAAATACTGATCAAAGGTTTCATCTATGCATTGAAAGAGCTTACTCCGCCGCCCACGCATGTTTTGTTTTTTAATTCGGGCTCATTCCTTACCAGCAGTGATTCTAATAGCTTGGAAGACCTGCGCGCTCTGGAAGCGGCGGGAACGGTTATTCTGACCTGCGGCACCTGTACTAATTATTACGAAATTACGGAGAAGCTTGGGGTTGGAGAGATCACCAATATGTACGGTATTGTCACGGCTATGGCTGAGGCGAAGAGACTCATCAATATTTAGGGGGCTTTTTGTGTCTTATATTCTTACGTTTGCCAACACACATGCGGCTATTTTTGCCGAAAAGGCGCTCTTGCAGGCTGGATATCAGGTAGGGGTAATGCCGTTGCCGTCCAGCATCAAAGCCGGATGCGGCATCGCGCTTCGAGTAGCTGATTATATTGCCTCAAATGCGCTTTTGCAGGAGAATAACCTAGTCGTTGCAGCTGTCTATGAAGTATCGGCAAATGAACATGGTACTATTTACAACGAGGTAGTGCTTTAGATATTTTCCTGAACATCCGGTTATTCGGCGGCGAAGAGATGCTTGAACTCATGGATAGCCCTTAATAGGTTAAGAAAAAATTTTAAAAGTGACTAGCATATAAGTTATAAATAGACTATAATAGAGGACGTGACATAACTCAAATCAAATGGTCACACATACTGTTTTAGTGATGACAACGAATCATAAAGCAGTCGCGTTCCGGGATTGTGTAGTGGTAGCACGTGTGACTCTGAATCACATAGCCTAGGTTCGAATCCTAGTCCCGGAGCCAATTCCTGGCCCCATAGTCAAGAGGCCCAAGACGCTGCCCTCTCAAGGCGGAAACACGGGTTCGAATCCCGTTGGGGCTACCAAATTCCGCGCCACTAGCTCAGCTGGTAGAGCATCCGACTCTTAATCGGCAGGTCCCTGGTTCGAATCCTGGGTGGCGCACCATAGAACTGTTGAGGTAATGGAAAATTTTAAGAAAACATAAGTTGGTGTAATACTTGTAGAGCGTCTTCCTTTCGTATGTTAAGTGGAAAGAAGATGCCTTATTTTATAATTTACAAAGATTGCCTGAAACAAAAAGTGTATTTGAGAATAATTATGATATTATGATATGAGAAATAAGTTTTAAAAGGAGAGACATAGATGGTAACTATTACTGAACTCGCAGCCCGGAAAGTCAAGGAAGTTTTAGCGGAACAGAATAAGGAGAATTCTCTACTTCGTCTTTATCTTGTTGGGGTAGGTTGCGGGGGACCGAATTTTGGGATGGCTTTGGATGATGCCAAAACGGAGGACGATATCCTTGAGGAGGAATATGGTATTTCGATTCTCATAGACAAAAAACTCTCAAACTATTTAGAAGGAGCCACTATTGATTATATCGAGTCTGCTAATGGCGGAGGTTTTGAAATACGTACGCCAAAGGCCGCCAATGGAGGAGGCTGTGGCGGAGATTGTTGCAGTGGCTGCGGAGGCAGTTGCTAATAGAGACCTTACGAGAGCTCGGGCGATGTTCGAGCTCTTTTATCTTTTTCAGTCAGGTTTAAGCCAAGGCTTAATCCCGCTAGCTGAGGGGCCGTTTCAATTAACCTGCTCAAAAGGTTTGAAAGGCTTACTGTTTACTGCTAAAATCAAATTGGGAGGTGGGCTGAACGATGAGCGAAGAAAGTCAGATGTATCAATGTCAAATGCAAAGCTGCGGATATATCTACAATCCTGAAAAAGGCTGCAAAAAGAGTAAAGTACCGAAAGGTGTTCCCTTTGAGGAGCTGCCCGATACCTGGAGATGTCCCTTATGCGGGGCCAGCAAGAAAGCCTTTAAACCCGTTTAACTGGGACATTTTAGGGGTGTACCAAAAACCAAAAGAATGAGTGTTTATCCTTTGATCCGCTGACTAAGATTCGGATGGAGTTAAAACTCCACCTGAATCGAGTCTTCTTTATAAGGAATAAGTACTCATTCTTTAACATTTACGAGGAAAGTTTTAGATGCTTTCGGAAGTTCTGATTTCTGCGGCTGGGCCTTTAAAGCGAACCAAAAATCTAGTGCCGGAAGCCGAGGAGGTGACTTCAATTTTAGCGTTGTGTCTTTCGGCAATAGTGAAGCAGGTTGAAAGGCCAAGACCGGTACCCCCTTCCTTAGTTGTCAGAAAAGGGGTGCCTATGCGTTCCAGGATTTCTTGGCTGATTCCGGAGCCTTGATCTTGGACGGCAAGCACGACGCTGTCGGCATCCCGATAAGTCTTTATAGTCAATGTTCCTTTGGGCTGCATTGCTTCAAGGCCGTTTCTGGTGAGGTTGAGGACAAGTTGTCTCATTTCCCGTTCGTTCAGGGATAATTCGGGAACCTCTTTTGTCTCCAGGACCACCTGTTTGTCTTGGTTTGTCGCATCTGCCATGACCAGAGGGTATAAAGAATCTACCAGGTTATGGAGTTTTACTTGTGTAAATAATTTATTGCTCGCTTTAGCGACGGATAAGAATTCCGTAAGGATACTGTTTGCCCGGTCCAGTTCACTAATCATTAGATCATAGTACTCAGCATTTTCAGGGATCGTGTTTTTATTTTTCAAAATCTGTAGAAAGCCACGCACTGTTGTCATCGGATTTCGCACTTCATGGGCGATGCTTGCTGCCAATTCTCCGACAAGATTTAGTCTGTCTAAGTGGGCTATTTCCTCTTCAGCAAGCTTGCGTTTCGTTATATCCAGAAGCTGCATAAGAAATAAGGGTGTTCCATCGAGATCGTCAAAAGGATGCTGAAATACTTCATAAATTGTGTCTTTAATGACACATTGCCATTGATTGGAGATATTGGAAGCTAAGCTTAATTGACAGTAGCTGCAGGGCTCTTCTTTGTTAAAGAGTATTTCGAAACACTTTCGGTTGTCCGGCTCGCCATGGGTTTCCCTAAAGGTGTGGTTGGCAAAAACGACTTTTCCTTCATGGGTGCGGAGATAAACTAAACCGGGAAGTCCATTTAAAATAGCATAAAGCCGTTTTTGTTCATCTTCCAGAGACTTTTCTAATTTTTTTTGTTCTGAAATATCCCTGAAGTAAATCGAAAGACCTTCCGGAGAGGGATAGACATTAACCCTTACCCATCCACTGGTTAGAAGTGAGAACGCCTCAAAGCAAACGTGTTTTTGACTGAACTTTGCTTCCGAAAACTTCAAAAAATAAAAGTCATCAGTCTCCGGGAATACATCCCAATAGAATTTACCCAGAGTTTCCTGTTTCTTAACTTCAAAGAAAAGTTGGGCGGATGAGGCGTTAACATAGATAAACTTCCATTCGTTATCTAAGACATAAAAGTAATCTGAAATATTATGAAAGACGTTGTGAAGCTTGATATCCGGCTTTTCCGGGTCGTCTTCTTTTAGCGTTCCTGTTCCGTTCTTTGCCATTTTACCGGCAATGGCATAGAATACATTCTCCTGAACCAAAGGTATCAGCATCCATGAAAACCGTTGATAGGAACCATCGGGAAGCCGGTAACGATTTTCAAATCCCTGGATACGCTGACCGCTAATCACAGCGTTGACTGCTTGCATGGTAAGTTCGAGATCATCCGGATGAACATAGCGCCGGATAATCTCCTGAGCCGTTTGACCTATGAAACTATCTTGGGTATCACCCAAGAGGGCAGGCAAAACTGAGTTGATGTACTGAATTCTTCCGTCTAAAGAATTAATGCTAAATACATAATCAAAATTGCTAAAAACGCGTTTTAGCATATTAAGTTCTTCTTGTGAAGTAATTCTGATGCTTTTAGCAAATGTAATCTCGTTTTTGGCACCCATCATTGTATCAACTGCCCCTGCTTTATATTTATCTGAGTTCTTTCTACAAATTCCTGCAAAAACCTCTTTCTTGCTTCATAATTTTAGAGGCAAACTTGAAAGAGCGAGGAGGGTGACAACGCTGCGGCATTTTAGGATTTCCTTGGTGCGTACAGATGCCGGTTAACCTTTGTGAGTTGCGCTAATGATCAGAGCTTGAATCCTGAAAGTTCATCTCGGTACAATTGCTGTAAGTGCCGTTAAGATAATATCAATCATCAATTATTCCTATAAGTCCAATCCCTTGCTAAACTTTTCAAGGTTTAAAAGATTAGCTGCAAATAAAATCGAAGATGCTCGAAAAATATCAAGTATACTTTTTCTGCATTTTTGCCTAAATACCTCTTGGGGAAATAGTTATATTATTTTTCAGCAGCAAACGCTCGAAAGAAGGCCATTTCTTAAAATTGAGCATTCAAAATCATAATTACTACAGATAAGATTGGCTCTTATAAAATAAATGTAATTGACCAGAAATAAGAGATGTGATAAGATGATTGATATTTACCATAGACATTTCGATGGAATTGGTAAGAGGTTAATTTAATAGGCTATCGCTTAATTCTATTTAGAAGCGGGGGAACCATTTTCTGGGGTGAATCTTTCACAGTCAATTATGTGAAAGTAGGGTTACTTTCGACCCGAATCCGTCAGCTAACTTCGTAAGCGTAGAAAGAGAGGAAAACAAGCATTGCTCTTTAGCTTGCTTTGTTATTTCTTGACTTTTTCGTTAGCTGATCCCAGACATTTGTCTGGGGTTTTATTTTTTTGAGGGAGGAATGGACTATGCAGACTTACCAAATTGAACAGTTTGACGAGAAAATGTTTGACGACTTAAGCAATGCTGCTAAAAAAAGCAGTTACGTTAACCCTGAATTATACAGCAAATATCAAGTAAAACGAGGACTTAGGGATTTAGACGGGAGAGGCGTACTTGTTGGTTTAACTGAAATCGGCGAGGTGCATTCCTATATTCTTGATGAGGGTGAGATCGTCCAAGTTCCGGGACGCTTGATTTATCGGGGTTATGATATTGTGGATCTGGTCAAAGGCTTTATGAAGGATGACCGTTTTGGCTTTGAAGAGTGTGTCTATTTATTGCTCTTTGGACATCTTCCTAACGGGAAAGCTCTGAAAGAATTTGAACAATTACTGGCAGGTTACCAGAAGCTTCCTGAAGATTTTGCCCGTGATGTTATTCTTAAGGCTCCCAGCAAAGATATTATGAATACTTTGGCAAGAAGTGTTTTGGCCTTATACTCTTTTGACGATAATGCGGACGATACTTCCATCAATAACGTTTTAAAACAATGCTTGCGTTTAACAGCGTGTTTTCCGTCGCTGGCGGTCTACGGCTATCAGGCCTTATCCCATTATCATGGAAATCAAAGTCTCTATATTCACAGCCCCCGGCCGGAATTAAGTACGGCGGAAAATATCCTCTCAATGTTGAGGCCGGACAGCAAATACTCAAAGCTTGAGGCTAGGCTGCTTGATCTGGCCTTAGTGCTTCATGCTGAACACGGAGGAGGCAACAATTCGACCTTCGTGACTCACGTCGTGACTTCGACGGGCACGGACACTTATTCAGCAATGTCCGCGGCTATAGGCGCCCTCAAAGGGCCGCGGCACGGGGGGGCCAATATTAAGGTTGTCCAGATGTTTGAAGATATCAAAGAGCAATTAAAAGATTGGAACGATGACGAAGAAATAGAAAATTATCTGAGCCGGATTCTGACGAAAGATGCCTTTGACCGCTCAGGCTTGATTTACGGAATTGGTCATGCCGTTTACTCAATTTCCGACCCAAGGGCGGTTATTCTTAAAGACTATGTTGCTCAGCTGGCCCGGGAAAAGGGACTTGAGGATGAATTTAAACTATACGCAGCAGTCGAAAGGCTTGCTCCTCAAGTGATTTCGCAGTCCAATAAAATGTATAAAGGTGTTAGCGCCAACATCGACTTCTTTTCCGGTTTTGTTTACAGAATGCTGAATATACCGGTTGAAATGTTTACGCCTATGTTTGCCATTGCCCGAATCGCAGGCTGGAGTGCTCATCGTATTGAGGAAATCGTCAATGCCGGAAAAATTATCAGACCGGCTTATAAAAGTGTCGCGCCCAGGCAAACTTATATTAATCTGACAGAGAGAACATAACGCTTGTTATTAAAGCTGAATAAAGAAGACTTGATTCGGGTGGAGTTTTAACTCCACCTGAATCTTAGCCGCTCTTAACTTACCGCTTGCAGAAGCGGGAGTCTTAGAGTGGATTAGTCATTGGATAAATTAACCTCGCCAATACTCTTTACATTGACGTTGCGTAAAGGTATATAGTGATCTTGTCAGGAGGTGAGCAACATGGAGTATACCGTGCAGAGGCTGGCTCAAATCGCGGGTGTAAGTACCAGGACTTTGAGGTATTACGATGAGATTGGAATTCTTAAGCCGGCAAGAATCAACTCGTCGGGGTACCGCATTTACGGGCAGTTTGAAGTCGATCGGCTGCAACAGATTCTCTTTTATCGTGAGTTGGATTTAAGCCTTGATAAAATTAAGGAGATTGTGACATCGCCTTCCTTTGATGGAGCCGAAGCCCTGAGGGAACACCGTGTGAAGCTTCTTGAAAAACGGGGGCAATTGGATTTGCTGATTTCTAATGTCGATAAATCAATTGCTTTAAAAGAGGGGAAGATCACTATGATGGACCAAGAGAAATTCGCAGGCTTTAAACAAAAGTTAATTGCTGATAATGAAGCTCAATACGGCCGGGAAATACGTGAAAAGTATGGGGAAGAAGCGGTTAATAAGTCTAACCAAAAAGTGAAAGGCATGTCCCAGGAAGACTATGATAAGATAACAAGGCTGGGTACTGAACTGAAAGAAACCCTTTACGCGGCTTTCCAAACAGGCGATCCTGCCGGGGAATTAGCTCAAAAAGCGGCCGATTTGCATCGTCAGTGGTTGTCCTTTTATTGGGACAGCTACACTAAGGAAGCGCATGTTGGGGTTACTCAGATGTATGTCGATGACGAACGCTTCACAGTCTATTACGATGAAAAACAGCCGGGTACGGCGGCTTTCCTGAGAGATGCCGTTCTTATTTATACAGGAGCTTAATTTAAGAAGTACAAGTGTAACAAAGGCACCGGTTTAACAAACCGGTGCCTTTGTTACGCTATCTGGCTGAGTGAAGGGAGATGGGAGAACTATCCGATCCGAGCGGTTCCTGGTTATCCTTTAATGATGGCGCATAGTTCACCAAATTACAGCAACGTGATTAAAATGGTGTGTTTCTGAATTCGCGTGGCGTAACTCCAACATTATTATGAAAATTGACCAAAAAATTTGATTCGGTAGAAAACCCGCATTCAGCAGCAATTTCCTTAATCTGAAGGTTTGTTTTTTTAAGCAGCATTTTTGCATGGTTTAACCGAATTTTCATTACATACTCATAGGGGGAATAGCCTGTATCCTTTTTAAAGGTTCTGGCAAAATGGAAAGGGCTAATATTCACGTTAGAGGCAATAACTTTGAGATTAAGCTTTTCTTTAAAATTTGTCTCTATAAAGGCCATAGCTTCCAGAACCGGATCAAATTCATCAGTTTTTTGTAAAATGAAATCATTAGAAAGCATAAGCAATTCTACAAGCATCCTCTGGATATAACATGATATTAAAGGCTCGGAAAGGGGACTGCATTTTCTTGCATTTTCCCAAATAATATTCATATACTTGGGGATTATTGGACAATTGCTCATAGGGATGACGCATCCGAAACGATCATAAATCAGGTCAAACAGTTCCCTGCTGGTGTTACCGTCATAATGGAGCCATAATGTCATCCATCCGGTATTCGTAGAATATCGATGGGGTTCATAACAGTTGATAATCACTAAATCATTTTCTTTGGCAGTATAGGTTTTGTCATTATAACATATCGTTCCCTGACCTTTTGCTATGTACATAAGAAGGTAGCTGTTGTATTTGTCCCTTTCAACATAGTAATTGTGATCACAGAAGAATTTACCGGTACACATTAAATGAAAGAAAAGGGATTTTGCCAGGTTGCTGGGAGTGAAAAAGTAATATTCGGATTCTTCAAGTACCCCTCTTTCCTTAACCTTCATACTGAACCTCCTTGGGCTAATACTAATAGCAAGATTTCGAAATACCATAGCAACTTTAGGGAATGAAAGGGCTGTAAAATCAGTATATACTATGAATTGAGATCCAGCAAGATTAGAACATTGCTTTTGCCGGTGCCAAAAGGCTCCGAATAATGTGAAAAGAGGGGCTGAAATTATGTAATTATCCTTTGTGATATAAATTCAGGCAGATGAAGTATGAAACGAATAAGACATAGAATTCTCTATTTGTTTTTTTATCTTAATGCAAGTTGAGACAGCTTAAGATACTCTGCTCGATGTACACTCCAAAGTAAAGGCAGGAAAGAACATGTTGATTGTCGGCGAGCTTATTAATACTAGTCGAAAAGCTATCAATGATTCAGTGGATGCTGGTGACGCACAGTATATTAAGAAAATAGCCATCGAACAAGTTGAAGCCGGTGCGGATTATTTGGATGTGAATTGTGGGACCAAGGTCTTTCAAGAAAAGGAAACGATGGAATGGCTCATCAACACAATTCAGGGGGCGGTTCAAGCCCCCTTATGCATAGATAGCCCTAATCCTGAGGTTTTGGAAGCCGGCTTGGCGCTATGTAAGTACGGACAGCCCATGATCAACTCGATTACTGATGAGAAGGAACGTTTTCAAAAAATTAGTCCACTGTTATCCAAATATAAAGCTAAAATCGTTGCACTCTGCATGGACGATGCGGGGGTTCCGGAAACAGCTGATGACCGCCTGAGAGTACTTAAAAGCCTGTATGCCAATCTAAGGGCAATCGGAGTTCCAGATCATGACATGTATTTTGATCCGCTTGTCAAGCCGGTAAGTAGTATTGAGACAGCCGGAATTGAGGTTCTCGATACTATTAAAGCTATAAAAGAAGAATATCCGGATGTGCACTTTATGTGCGGGTTGAGTAATGTATCCTATGGACTACCAAACCGAAAAATATTGAACCGCATATTCATGACTCAAACTATGACATTGGGCATGGACGGTTATATTTTAAATCCTACTGACAGGGGAATGATGGGAACAATTTTTGCTACCCAAGCCTTAATGGGACAAGATTCATATTGTATGAACTACTTGACAGCACATAGGACAGGTTTATACGAGGAACAGCAGAAAAGCAAATTATAAGAGTATGGTTATAAGCTGTAATAAATAAATTACTTTTTAAATTAATGGAGGGAGTAAAAAACTATGAACCATCGTGAAAGGGTATTGGCGGTTTTGCACAAGAAAGTACCGGATCGCGTACCAATGGATCTGTGTAACTCTGCAAACTTTATTAATGACCCAGCCTATTTTGCCTTGAAAAAGTATTTCAATATTAAAGGTGATATTGAGCAGTTTCGCAAGAATTTTACAGCAAACTATTATGACGAGCGTGTGCTGCAAGCCTTGGACATTGATTTTCGCCACGTTGGGCTTAAACCCCCTGAGGGTTACCAAAATAAAACCTTTCCCGATGGGACTTTCTCCGATGAATGGGGTGTAGTCTATAAATTATTGGGAAATGAAAGAGCTATCGTAAAGTATCCTTTAAAGGGTGCGGATGAGAGTGACCTTGATAAGTATCCCTGGCTTGATCCATTTGCCTCGGGGCGTACTGAGGGCGTGGCTGAACGAGCTCGTGACTTATATCAAAATACGGATTATGCAGTTGCCGCACATGCTGCGCATAATTATGGTTTTTTTGATACTGCTTGGATTTTAAGGGGATTTGATGATTTTCTGGTTGACCTCATGATTAATAAGCGGTTTGCCAGGCATCTCTTAGGAAAAATTCTTGATCTGTTTTTGGGATTACATGAGGTGTATCTAAACGCAGCCGGTCCTTATCTTCATACGATAACATTTTGTGAAGACTATGGTATGCAGAATGCACCATTTATTTCCCCCGCATTATATAAAGAAATGTTACAACCGTTTCATAAAGAGCTTTTTGCCTTTATTAAAAAGAAGGCACCTCAGAGTAAAATAATATTTCATAGTTGTGGGGCTGTTTATCCTCTAATCCCTTTGTTTATCGAAGCGGGTATCGATATTCTAAACCCCATCCAGCATACGGCGAAGGGAATGGACCCGCTTAAAATTAAGAAGGAATTTGGTTCGGAAGTCATATTTCACGGCGGCGTAGATATTCAGCATGCTCTATTTGGAACAGTTGAAGATGTTCAAAAAGAAGTTAAACAAGTCATTGATAAATTAGGGGAGAACGGTGGTTACATCGTAGCCCCTGCCAATGTCATTCAGGGGGAAACTCCGCCCGAAAACATCGCAAGCCTATATAGGACAGCAGCAGAATATGGCACATATGGTCGGATGATAGGCCGGGGTTAGGGGCTTAAAAAGAGGGGAGTAGAGGAAATGCCAATCCTTAATCAAATTAAAGAAGCACTGATGAGCGGCGATGCCAATGAAGTTCGGAAACGAACCACTAAAGCACTTGAAGAAGGTTTAGATCCAGTTGTGATTATCAATGACGGATTTATAACGGCTATGAATATTATCGGAGTTAAGTTTAGAAACAATGAGGTTTATGTCCCCGAAGTATTGATTGCCGCCAGAGCCATGCATACTGGAATGGATACAGTTAAACCCTATTTGACTGGCGCTGCCCTTCAAGAAAAAGGGACTATATTAATTGGTACAGTAAAAGGTGACCTTCACGATATTGGGAAAAACCTGGTTAGTATAATGTTGCAGAGTGGCGGTTTTAGAGTCATAGATTTGGGAATTGATATCTCGGTAGAAAAGTTTGTTGAGGCAGTTGAAGAATACAAGCCGGATGTGGTGGCAATTTCTGCCTTATTGACCTCGACAATAACCTATATGAAGAACATTATTGAAGGGTTGGCGGATTATCGCGGTCAGCTAAAAATAATAGTTGGCGGGGCCCCGGTTACTCAGGATTTCGCTGACCAGATTGGTGCCGACGCTTATGCTCCGGATGCCGCATCCGCGGTAGAAAAGGTTCGTAAACTTCTCGAGGTCGCCTAAAATAAGTTTTTATGCTTAGCGGGCAAAGACCTTTTCCAGAGGAGTTTAGAGCATCCAGTTGTAAAGTTCCATCAATGATATTGAAAGTTGATGGGACTTTATAACTGGATGCTGTTTGTTATAGAAGGATAAATTCGGGAAGACAGAAAAGTGTATTCTAACGGGGAACGCAGGTGCTCATTAAATAACTTATATGATATAATACCATTATGTCGGCTCAATCGCCGTATAATCAGTTTTACTTTGAAATTCAATTATAAAACATATGAGGTCGGTGGGTGTTATGTTTGAACCAGTTAAATTCTATGGTAACCTATCCGAGGGCGTTGTGAATCAAATTATGCAGGTAATTAAAAAGGGGGAGCTTAAACCAGGGGATAAATTGCCTCCTGAACGTGAAATGTGCACCATGTTTTCTGTGAGTCGGACAGTGATTCGGGACGCTCTAAAAATGCTGGTCGGTTTAGGTGTTGTTACGATTCGGCATGGTATGGGGGCTTATATTAATGAAGTGGATGAAGCAGAAGATGTCTCCCGGTTAGCTTCCCTGCTTCAAATCTCCCGTGGGACTGTAGAAGAGCTGTTTCAGGTTCGGGAGGTATTAGAAAGCCAAGCAGTAGTTTGGTGTACCCAGAACGCTAATGAGCAAGATCTTCAGCAACTTGAGAATATTATTCGCAAAGGAAAAGAATTAGGGGATACGGGTGAGTCCAAACTCGCTTTACTGGATGCCGAATTCCATTTGAAAATCGTGGAAGCGGCAGGTAACAAAGTCTTAATGAGATTAATGATTAACCTGTTAGATCTGCTTGGTGAAAATAGAACCAGAACTCTAATGGTTCCAGGACGGCCGCGTTTATCCGTTATGGATCATGCTTCAATTGTTGAAGCGATTAAACAAAGAGATCCGGAATTAGCGCGTCAGAGAATGTTGAGTCATTTAGCGGATGTCAGAGAAGCGATTCGATCAGTGGCCCAGGTGCCTGAGGAATGGGAGTAGATTAAACGATATTTAACAATAGGATTTACTTATCCGATCGGTTTGGTGGGAAAAGTAAATCTTTTTCTGTTTAACAGATTGACAAAAGTGAAAAAAGGGATTAATATGTAATCACAAAAGTGGTAACACCACATACCACATACAACATACCACCTATGCATCGCTAAAATTCAGACTAGAACGATGCGTGAGAGGTGGAAGCAATTCCACGAATCTTTTGAAACCCTAGAAGGCCAAATTTAAAACGAGGAGGAGCAATCATGAGCAGCCACAAGTTTTTGGTACATGCCGATGGTGATAGTGTCGGCGTAGCAGTAGAGGACTTCAAGGCGGGAGAAACTGTCGTTGGTATTATTATGGACCCTGATCATGAAATCACAGTGAAGTCCAACCACGATATCCCTCTGGGACACAAAATAGCGCTTAAAGATGCCAAGACCGGCGAATTTATTATCAAATACGGTGAAAAGATCGGCAAAGCAACAAGGGACATCAAAGTTGGGGACTGGGTGCATACACATAATCTAAAGAGCGCGAGGTGGTAAAAATGGATACAAAGATTTATGGTTATCGCCGGGAAAACGGCAGCGTCGGGATTCGTAATTTGGTTTTGATTATTCCGGTTGACGATTTGTCCAATTCTTCTGTACTTAAAGTAGAAAACGCGATCAAAGGAACGTTGGCTCTTCCGCATCCTTACGGACGGCTACAGTTCGGCGAAGACCTGGATTTGCACTTCCGCACTTTGATCGGCACCGGGTGTAATCCGAATGTGGCGGCTGTCATCGTCATAGGTATTGAGCCCAACTGGGCAAAAAAGATTGCCGACGGTATCGCCGAAACCGGTAAACCGGTGGCATATTTTGGGATTGAAGGAAACGGTGAACTGAAGACGGTAGAGATGGCCTCCAGGAAAGCACAAGAGTTTGTCCAATATGCCACCTCCTTGCAAAAAGCAGAAGCTGACCTTTCTGAACTGACGATAAGCTTTAAATGTGGCGAATCGGATACAACGTCCGGCTTAGCCGGTAACCCGACCGCCGGGGTAGTCGGTGATCGCTTGGTAAAAATGGGCGGTACTGTAATCTTCGGTGAAACTTCCGAAATTACCGGTGGTGAACATATTCTAGCCAGACATTTTGCTACCAAAGAGCTGGGGGATGAGTTTTTACGAGTCCATGCCAACTATCTGAAAAACATTGAAAATAGCGGCGCTGATTTGCTTGGTTCCCAACCGACACAAGGCAATATTGCCGGTGGTCTGACTACTATCGAAGAAAAGGCTCTGGGTAACATTTCTAAAGCGGGTACAAGCCCCATTCAAAGTGTTTTAGGTTTGGCGTATCCTCCCAAAGGGAAAGGCCTGCACTATATGGATTCCTCTTCAGCGGCAGCTGAATTTATAACCCTTATGGGAGCAGCCGGTGCGGCACTGCACCTGTTTATCACCGGGCAGGGGAACATCGTGGGTAATCCTGTAGTTCCAACGGTCAAGATCTCCGCCAACCCAAATACATGTAAGTATATGGCTGAACATATCGATGTTGATATCAGCGGTGTGCTGACACGGGAATTAAATCTCCAAACAGCTGCAGATAAAGTCATGGAGTGTATGGTCCAGACAGCCCGTGGCAGATTTACCGATGCTGAGGCTTTAGGGCATCACGAATTCGTCCTGACTCGCCTCTATCCGAGTGCGTAAGCAATTTTCTTAAAGTGAGGTTTATTTATCCTGAGCGGATTGAATGCTCACTGCTTGAGTCTTTGGGGTTTAAGATTTAATGGAGTAAGTATTAAATCTTAAACCCTTTTCTAATTTTTATTACAGCCTAAAATGGCGAAACAAGTCTCTAAATAACGATTGCAAAAGGTTATAATGATAAAAACTAACAAAATTAAGCTTCACTGCACGGCATTTATACATACATCTAGCGACAGGCATGTATATAAAAAATTTGGGGAGGAGCTAATAATTATGGAAACAGAGATCAAAGAGTCGCTATTTATCGCTGGAGAATGGAAAGAGGCAATAAATAAGGAAAGCAAAGGTGTCGTTAACCCTGCAACCGGCCAAGTTTTCTGCGAAATTGGATACGGCGGAGTTGATGACGCTTTATCCGCCGTAGATGCCGCTGAGCGTGCTTTTGCGGCATGGTCTTCAACCTCTGTACGTGAAAGGGCCGATAGTTTAAATCGGACAGCAGACCTTTTGCGGCAAAGAGCAGATCACATCGGCCGAATTCTGGCTGCTGAATCAGGAAAACCCTTTCCCCAAGCAGTTGGTGAAGTGAGGTTTTCTGCGGAATATTTCCAATGGTTTGCGGAAGAAGTGCGAAGACCTTATGGGCAATATATTCCGAGTGATGCGGTTAACAAGCGGCATAGTGTTTATACACAGCCGGCTGGAGTCGCGCTGTGTCTTTCCCCCTGGAATTTCCCGGTCTCTATTCAGGCGCGAAAGTTAGCTCCTGCTTTAGCCGCAGGCTGCACCGTTGTAGCCAGAGGTTCAGAAGTAGCTCCGTTAAGTGTCATAGAGCTGTTTAAATGTTTGCAGGCTGCCGGTATTCCGAAAGGAGTTGCCAATTTAATTCAAGGGCCGGCCGCTGTTACAACAGCCGCGATGATGAAACATCCTGCGGTACGTGTCGTTAGTTTTACAGGATCTACTCCTGTGGGACGCAGTTTAATGCACCAAGCGGCAGAGGGGATAATACGTTTAGCTTTGGAATTAGGTGGAAATGCTCCCTTTATTGTCTTTGATGATGCGGATATTGAGAAAGCTGTTGAGGGTGCAATGATTGCGAAATTCAGGAATAACGGGCAATCCTGCATAGGAGCCAATCGTTTTTATGTTCATGAAAAGGTATACGATAAATTTACAGCTCTTTTTGCTAATAAGATCTCGCAGATGAAGATCGGCAATCCAACGGAGGAAATGAACCTTGATCTCGGGCCGATGATAGATTTAAAGAGTAAACATAGAATTGAGAAATTAATCAATGAAGCAGAAGCACTGGGAGCAAGGTCCATAGCGCCTAAAGCTGAAGTGCCTGCTGAAGGTTATTATGTTTCTCCGGTTATTATGGAAAATGTACCGGAAAGAGCGGCACTCGCATGTGAAGAATTGTTTGCGCCTGTTGCCCCGATATTCAAGTTTGCAGATGAAAAGGAAGTTATTGAAAAGGGAAATAGTTCGGATATGGGACTTGCGGCTTATGTATATACCAATGATTTATCCCGGTCTATCCGTGTTACAGAATCTCTCAAGTTCGGCATTGTTGGGCTTAATAATGCCTTGCCATCAGTGGCCTATGCGCCGATGGGCGGGGTAAAACAAAGCGGCATAGGCCGGGAGGGCGCGAGAACAGGGCTTGAAGAATTTATGGATTTCAAGTATGTGGCAACGGAAATTTAAAGACTTTAAATACTCGGATTGAGTCTTGGGGGGTTAAAGATTTAATTGAATAATTATTAAAATCTTTAACCCCGTTCACTCTGCCAATACTCTTAAAAAACAAATAAAATATATACCGAACCACAGGGTTTTTAGAAGGGAGAAAAATATGCAAATTAAGGTTCCTTATGGACGGGAGAATCAGTATTGTAATGTACCGGAATCGGTACAATGCATGTATGGAACACTACGTCAGGTTGAACCTGAGCTGGACCCTTCACTACAGATTCGTTTCGCCCTAAAAGATTTGATCGGAGATATAAAGCAAGATAAATTAGTAAAGGCTCGAAAAATTGCAATTGCTGTCAGTGATATTACACGTCCGGTACCCAGTCGATTGATTTTAGAAGAACTTGTCCTTTGGCTAAATCATTTGGGTATAACTGAAGACCGGATAATTGTTCTTGTAGGTGGAGGATTACACCGTCCGGCGACACCTAAAGATTTAAAGTATATATTAGGGGAAAACATCTTAGACCGGATTAAAAATGTCGTTCTTCACGATGCGGAAGATGAGGGAATGTCAGTATTTCTAGGAACTTCTGCTCAGGGAACTCCCGTATACGTTAATAAATATTTTGTCCAGGCTGATTACCGTATTGTAACTGGGATGATTGATGCTCATCAGTTTATGGGTTTTACAGCCGGAGTCAAAGGAGCGGTTATTGGTTTAGGCGGACGTCCTACTATCACAGGAAATCATGCTCGGCTATTTAGCCCTGGGGCAGAATTAGGCCGCTTAGAGGATAATCCGGCTCGTCTGGACTTAGAAGATATCGGGAAAATAATAGGCATTGATATGATTGTCAATGTTGTTCTTAACGATAAGAAACAGGTGGTAAAAGCAGTTGCCGGACACCCGTTGGAGGCCTACCGTCAAGGGGTGGAATTTGCTAAGGGAGTTTTTGGGGTTCCTATGACTCCCGCCGAAATAGTGATTGCTTCGCCGGGTGGATATCCCAAGGATATCAATGTTTACCAAGCTCAAAAGGCATTAACACCTGCTTCCCAGATTGTTAAAGAAGGCGGCACTATTATTTTAGTTGCCCAATGCATAGAAGGGACAGGGGAAAAACGTTTTGAACAAGAAATGTCGTTGTATAAGACCCCTGGCGAAGTGATGGAATCATTTGTATCCAAAGAGTTTGTCATCGGTCCTCATAAAGCTTACCTTTGGTCTAGGACTTTAGTAAAAGCAAGGACAATTATTGTTTCAGACCAAATTTCCTCCGCATTGGCTAAAACTCTGATGATCGAAGTGACGTCCTCATTGCAGGAAGCATTGGATCTGGCTTTGCCCGATTATACCTCTCCGAAGGTAGCCGTTTTGGCTTATGCATCTTCGATGATACCTATCATTAATACTCCTTTGTAAAAGATTAAGGTCGGTGGAGATTATGTTTGAGCCTGTTAAGCTTTATGGCAACCTATCCGAAGGCATTGAAAATCAGATTATGCAGGCAATTAACAATGGCAAACTTAAACCGGGTGATAAGTTGCCTCCTGAACGCGAAATGTGCACCATGTTTTCTGTGAGCCGGACAGTGATCCGGGACGCTCTAAAAATGTTGGTCGGTTTAGGTGTCGTTACGATCCGGCATGGTATGGGGGCTTATATTAATGAGGTGGATGAAAAAGAAGATGTCTCTCGGCTGGCTTCCCTGCTCCAAATCTCAAGAGGGACCGTGGAAGAGCTCTATCAGGTCCGGGAGGTTCTGGAAAGCCAGGCGGTGATTTGGTGTACTCAGAACGCAACGGAGCAGGATCTTCAGCAACTCGAGCACATTGTTTGCAAAGGAAAAGAATTAGGGGATGCGGGTGAGTCAAAACTCGCGTTACTTGATGCTGAATTTCACTTAAAGATTGTGGAGGCAGCGGGTAATCTTGTCCTCATGAGACTGATGCTCAATATGTTGGATCTGCTCGGCGAAAATAGATCCCGAACTCTGATGGTTCCGGGGCGACAGCGTTTATCCGTTCTGGATCATGCTTCCATTGTTGACGCAATCAAGCAAAGAGATCCGGAATTAGCCCATCAAAGAATGCTGAGTCATTTAGCGAATGTTAGAGAAGCTATTCAATCTGTGGCTCAGGTTGGGGAGGAATGGGATTAACATAGGCAAGTAAGGCTGCTGTATTAACGAATTAAATTATTCGCGGCAGTCCCTTTTCATTTCTATGGTCATCCTCCGTTTTTGACTGTCTATGGCGGCTTCAATAATCCGGATAATATTGCCGGCTTCTTCCGGGTCGACCATTTGTTCAGCGCCGTTGACAATAACATCATAAATGTTTTGATAGAAAGCCAGGTAGTTCCCGGGAATCGTCTCGATTTTCCCAACAAAATGTAAACCGTTCAGATCAGCATTCAGGGTTCCCCATGTTTCCGGGCTCTCCATACCCCAGGCGGGACTGGCTCCAGGGGTTGCTCCTTGCTTAAGAGCCTCTTCTTGAGGGTCTAGGCCAAACTTGATAAATGAGCCTTGGGTACCATGCAGGGTATAGCGCGGCCCGGGCTCTCTGACTAATAACCCTCCTTTGAGGGTAACCTTTAAGTGATCGTAGCCCATAATTAGTTCAAAACTATCCTCTATTGCACTATGTTCTCTCTGAATTCTAATGTCAGCAGTAATGGTCTCAGGTAATCCGAATAAAACCAATGCCTGGTCAATCAAATGTGATCCTAAGTCATAAAGGATACCAGAACCCGGCCCCTCTTTTTCTTTCCAGGTTGAGGGCCGGATATAGTTAACAAAGCGATCATAATGAGCTTCATACTCCACTATTTTTCCCAGAAAATCCGCTTCCGCAACGCGCTTAACGGTAAGGAAATCGCCATCCCATCTCCTGTTCTGGTAAACGCTTAAGACATTTTGTTTCTGTTTTGCCAGCTTAATTAGTTCCTGGGTTTCGTTAAAGGTCACGGCAAAAGGTTTGTCGACAATCACGTGTTTCCCGGCTAAAATAGCCTGACGGGCTAAGTCAAAATGAGTAGCGTTGGGAGTCGCCACAATCACTAGATCAATAGCCGGATCAGCCAGAACATCTTCGACATAAGGGACTGACATAACCCCCGGGTATCGGCTGCTCGCCTTATTACCGTGACGCTCAACAACCTTTGTTAGCCGCAGGCCCGGAACGGCAGTAATCGACGGAGCGTGAAATACCTGACCTGCCACTCCGTAGCCAATCAATCCTACGTTTAACACTCTATGTTCCAAGTTTATTCCCCTCCGGTTTAAATTTAGAATTTATGAAACTTGTAGTTAAAAAAGATAGGGAACCAAACTAACTACAAGGACGAAAGCTTCCTCGCAACGATTTCTATAGCTATATCTCTTTGCAAAGCCGCTATTTTCATTACGCCTTGCCTTCGGACCCGCATAAGCCGATTTTATGTGCAACAACTTGTCCTACAGCTTCACGTACCTTGAGGACGACTTTCCAGGGTTCTTGTTCCGTAATCAATGTTTCTGCCATGGACCTGGCCCAAGCGGCTTTTAATTCTGTGCCAATATTAACTTTGGCGATACCTTTCCTGATGGCCTCGCGGATCATGTCAGCAGGAATTCCTGAACCGCCATGAAGAACTAATGGTACCTTCACAAGTGTGCCAATTTTCTCAATCAGGGAAAAATTGATTTTCGGCGGAAATTTATATAAACCGTGGGCGGTACCTACAGCAGGAGCAAATGTATCGATGCCGCTTTCGGTTACCAGCTTGAGAGCCCCTGAAGGGTCGGCCAGGGCCCTGGCGGGATTGCCGGTTTCCTGTGAATCTTCAATTCCCCCGATATGTCCTAATTCAGCCTCGGTCGTAGCCCCATAGATACGAGCCAACTCGACTGTTTTCCTGGCATGGGCAATATTTTCGTTTAAGGGTAGTGCGGAAGCATCAATCATCACGGAAGTAAAACCATGTTCCAGAGCCCACTGAATCCACTCTAAGCTGTTGCTGTGATCCAGGTGTAGGGCCACGGGTATTTTAGCGGCCTTAGCGACTCCTCGAGCCATAGCTGCTGCGGCAACATCTCCGATTTTATCCAGATAGGTTGGCGTGATTTGGAGAATTACCGGAGAACGACGTTTTTCAGCAGTTTCGATAATAGCCTGCAATATCTCTAAGTTGTGAAAATTAAAGGCTGGGACAGCGTATTGTCCTTGTTTAGCTTTGTTGAGTATCTGAATAGATGGTTCTAGCATGGAATTACCCCCTAACTAGTATGAATTATGAGAATTCCTTAAAAATTCCCTCTTGACAAGAGAATACTACCATACTAAAATTACCTTGTAAATATGCAATATTGCAATATTTAAAAACAAACAATATTGCAATATTGCGAGCGATACCATCTTCTTTTACCTTTACTTAGAGTGAAAATTTCCTGCGTTCACATGAGCATTTGTATCTCATTTCCTTCCTTGACGATAAACTTTATTTGATATAATCTAATTATAAATGTGTAATATTGCAATATTGTTGGGTAAGGGAGTAAGGAAACGTGGAATTGAAGAAAATGGAGTCGATACCTTTACATTATCAATTAACAAACACTCTGCGCGATGCTATTAGAGACGGTATCTGGAATCTGGGAGATGCTTTTCCCACCGACAAGGATTTAATGGTAAAGTATGGCGTTAGCAGTACAACCGTAAGGCGCTCCGTGGGTCAACTGGTTCAGGAAGGACTGCTCGAGCGCAAAGCGGGTAAAGGAACATTTGTCAAGAATAAACCTGTAGAAGAAACGCTGGGGCTATTGACGGGTTTCTTTCAAGAAATGATCGGCCGTGGGTTCTCACCGAGTGCCGAGTTAATCAATCTTTGTCCCGTCGAAATAACCGCTAAAGAATTGGAAAGAGTCCCCGAGTTATCTGTCTTTAACAATCAAAAGATGTTTCTGATCGAAAAGGTACAGAAACTAAATAATGAGCCCATTGCCTATTTGCAAAGCTATTGGCCTTATGAATATGGCTCTCGGATGGCTGCTTTTGACTTAACTAAAATTGGCTTGTACGATATCGCGGCTAAGGAATTGGGGATGGTTTTAACTAAGGCGGAGCAAACGATCGGTGCGGGGATTGCCCATAAAAAAGTAGCACAGTATCTGGGAGTTAAAATTGGTTTTCCGATTCTTACCATGAATCGTATTGCCTATTGTGGCGAACAGCCTGTAGAGCTCTCATTCAACTCGTACCGGGCAGATAGATACAAGTATAAGGTCTTACTTCAGCAGCACACGAGTAGAAACATAGAAGGTCTTTTCCTATAAATGTAAATGGTGAATAACCCTTGGTTAAATGATCGTCTAATTTTGATTAGATCAGGATATAACACTTATTGCCTGCTCTTTCCTCACAATCATCCCTGTTGCTGCACGTGCCATACGGTGTTGATGAGGATCGAGCAGTAGTCTAATTCAACTTTAAACCAAATAGACAGAGTTGTCTTCGGGGGAGGTGATTGTGGGTTTCCTATGCGTTCTTTGCGACAAAGTAATTCCGTAGTGAACCCCACTTGGTGAAAACGATCACATATAAATAACCTTGGGGGATTCTGCGCTGATTTGCAGCGCAGAAGGATCTGGAAGGGAAGATATTGGAACTACATCAGCAAAGAAGCTGTATATAAAAGTTGGTAAAAAGATGTGACTAATTATCGAAATGTTTAGAATTGGGGAAACGAAGTGATAAACTCGGGATCGGAAGGAGTTTAGAGTATGTTAATGAAAAAGTTACTCAGCTTGCCCTTGATATGCTCGCTATTAGTTTTCGGCACTGTTGCTTGCGGTACAAGCAATACCACTTCCGCTTCAGGTCAAAGTGATAGTCAACCTGTAACCATTTCGTTTGTGAACTGGGCCACTGCTGAAGAATCAACCAAACAAATGACCCTGGATACTATCGCCGAATTCGAGAAACAAAATCCGAATATCAAAGTCAAAAACGTGCCTATTCCTGTCAGCGATATTTTAAATCAGTTAACGATTATGAACAGTGCTGGCAATGCCCCGGATATTGCCCAAGTTGATAATGCTTCAGTGATTAGTTTAGCTTCCATGGGAGCTTTGTCGCCAACCGACAATTTACTGTCGCAGCAATTCCTGTCTGACATGGATAAAGCTTCTTACGAATTGGGTGTACTGAACAGTCAGCACTATGCCGTTCCCTGGGCGGGACAACCGATGGGTTTATGGTATAACAAAAAGCTGATGCAAGATGCGGGCTTGGATCCCAATAACCCGCCCAAGACTATGGATGAATTGAACAAAGACATGGACATTGCTAAGCAAAAATTGCCCAAAAGTGTTGTAATGCTGCAGGTTGATACAACAATACGTACTATTGGCCTGGAGCAGGAATGGCCGCTGATGGAGTCTTTCGGGGCGATCAAGGACGGCAAGGTCAATGCCGGTCAGATGGGCCCCTATGCCGAATGGCTGCGGGGAATTATTCAAAAAGGGTATACCTTGCCCGGGAAAAAATTTGGTGAATTCAGGCCTCTGGCCGCTCAAAACAACCTGCTGTTCGGGATAGATGAACCATGCTTTAAAGGAATTGTCCAAAGTATGAACAAAAGTTTAACGGATGATGCCTTTAATCAAACATGGGCAGTCACAAAATTGCCCGACGGTACCAGCAAATCACAATGTATTCCTGGAAACCATAATCTAGTCATTTTTAAAGCTTCGAAAAGTCAGGCAGCGGTTGCCAAATTTGCTGAGTTTTTAGCAGGGAGTGACTTTGCTCTTAAAAATTATGTGCTTCCTACAGGATACGTACCGGTAGTTAAGAGTGCCAGTCAGCGCTTCCCGCAACAATTTACCGACCCCTCGCTTAAAAGTTTTGCCGAAACAGTGGCCCCCACTGAAGTTCGTGCTCCCTGGGGTCCGGACTATAGTAAATATGCCACGGATGTCATGACAAGTATGCAAGAAGTCATTACCACAACCAAACCGATTCCGGATATTCTTAATACCTTACAAACTAAGCTCCAGAACTATAAGTAATTGGATGAACAATTTGGGTCAATACGGCAAGTGGGTTCAACCCACTTGCCACCGAACTTTAAAAACAAGAAGAATGGAAGGCGTAAGATATGTCAAAAAGTAGTTCAAAGGTTGGCCTGGTTTTTTTTGTTAGACCCCAGTTTGATGTGAATTTGGCTAAGGATTTTTTTCACAACGCCCAATCAGCTCTGGAACGGGCGGGTATTGCTACGGAAGTTTTTGAACAGCCCATTGCCGTGGGGGCCGAAGCCTTATCCTTGGCTGAATCGATCAATAACCGTCCGGATTTACATGCTTTAATTATTGTTCAGGGAACCTTCTGTGATGCTTCTTTAATCCTGAATCTAGCCGGTAACGTCAAATTGCCTCTTCTGATCTGGGCGACCAAGGAAGAACCTACCGGTGAAAGGCTGCGCCTTAATTCCTTCTGCGGCCTCAATTTAGGGGCCCATGCGCTGGTGAATGCCGGTATTAAATTCAAAGGTGTTTATGGCAGCCCCGATTCCCCTTCGACTGTGAAGAAGGTAGCGGCCTTTGCGCGGGCCGCCGGAGCAATCAAGTGGCTGAGAGGAAAACGTATAGGGCTGTTTGGGCACCGGCCTTCAGGTTACTATCCCTCTAATTTCAATGAAATATTGCTGCTTCAGCAATTCGGAATTTCGGTTGAGTACGTATCCCTCAATGAAGTATTTTCTCTGGCCCTAGAGATTCAAATCGAGGATATCCAACACGCTATCGCCGGTTTAGGCGGGACGGAAAACTTGGAAATGAACGCGACCAGGAAATCAGTTCAGGCCTATTTGGCGCTCAAAGAAATAGTTTCCCGAAAGGCCCTTGATGCGGTCGCTGTAGAATGCTGGCCGGAATTTATGGCGAACTTTGGCGGAGCCGTATGTTATGCCCTCAGTCGTCTGAATGATGAAGGGATTGTGGCTGCCTGTGAGGCAGATGTTAATGCGGCGGTGACAATGCTTATAGGGTCTTACATGTCTTCTCAAGCTAATTTTATTGCTGATTTAGTCGGTGCCGAGGAAGAACAGAACCAATTAATCTTTTGGCATTGCGGCAATGGGCCACGCTCCCTGATTGCGCCGGATACAATCCCGCTGGCAGGTGTCCACCCGAACCGGAAGATTCCTTTAGCCCTGTATTTCCCCTTAAAAGGCGGTCAGGTGACAATAAGCCGTTTAAGCAGTGATCGTAACGGAGATTTGCGGCTTTTGCTTGGATTGGGTATGGGTATCGAGACCAAACTTCTCTATAGCGGCAATAGTTTGCCTGTTCAGATTTCCGGCTCAGTGCAGCAAACCTTGGACACTATTTTGTACGAAGGTGTTGAACATCATTACATTGTCACTTACGGTGATTTCACTTGTGAATTCAGAGAGCTGGCTGAACTTCTTAATTTACGAATGATTAATTTCTAACGGAGGCTTAAAATGTCTAAAAAGCGAGAAGAAATTGCTCTTAAGGAACAGCGGCTGTTAAGTCTGATAGAAGAAAATAAGCTTGAAGGTATTTGTCTCTCCCGAGCGGCTAATTTTGCCTGGTTGACGGCCGGGGGCAACAACAGGGTTGTTTGGAGTCAGGAAACAGGAGCTGCCGCCTTGGTGCTTATTGAGAACCGGAAGTTCCTTGTTGCTCCCAAAAATGAAATTGAGAGGTTGATGCAGGAGCAGGCCGCCGATACAGGTTTTGAGCCTTGGACTTATGAATGGTATGAAGACCGGCAGAAGGCAATCGAAAGGCTGGTCGGGAACAAAAAGATTGGTTCGGATATTCCTCTGGGCAATTGGCCGGTGATCGAGCCCGAGCTTAAAAGGCTCCGCTTCAGCCTGACCGTTCATGAGGTGGAGCGGGCTGAGAAACTGGCGGCGGTCTGTTCGGATGCGTTGTCTGCCGTCTGCCTGGCAATTGTTCCCGGCTGCTCGGAATGGAACATTCAGGCCGAATTGTCAAGCCGGCTGCTCAATCAAGGAGTGCGTGCCAATGTGCTCTTGGTGGGAGCGGATGAGCGAACAAAATTCCGGCATCCGGTGCCTTCGATAAATAACGTTAATAAGTACGTTATTGTCGGCTTGGTTGGCGAAGAAGGCGGCTTGCACATAGCTCTGACGAGATCGGTCTATTTCGGCAGGATTCCGGAGGTTCTGCGGCAGAATTACGAGAGCTGTTTAGCAGTGGAAAAGTCTTTTTGGGAGAATAGTGTTATGGGAGCGGCCAGTAAGCAGGTCTTTGATCAGGGCATCAGGACTTACGCGGATTTGGGGTATCGGGAGGAATGGAAGCGTCATCACCAGGGCGGCGCCATTGGGTATGCACCGCGCGAGTATCGGGCAGGGGAAGGAAAGCCGGAGATCATTCAAGCGAATCAAATGCTGGCCTGGAATCCTACGGTTGAAAATACCAAGTGCGAGGATACATGCCTGGTTACTCCAAGCGGACTAAAGCTGTTAACGACGGTACCCATCACCTGGCCGACTACAACGATGAACGTGAACAACAAGAATTTTCAGCGCCCTCTCATCCTTGAAAAGTAGAAATTTGCCTGTGTTTAAATATTGCAATATTGCAATATTTAGGAAAAGCAGATTGTCTGTGCGCGAAAGAAGTGATTACCTAATTTGTATTTGTTATGCAATAAGTTCTAGGTCAAATTGATTAACCCAAACCTTCTGACCAAATTTTAAATTGAAGACTAACTTGGGAGGGAAAATAATTGGCAGGAGTTAAATTGCAAGGTGTTTCTAAGGTTTACGGTACTACAACGGCGGTATACCCGACTGATCTGGAAATTGAAAACGGAGAATTTCTGATCCTTGTAGGACCTTCCGGGTGCGGAAAAACGACAACGTTGCGGATGATTTGCGGGCTGGAGATGCCGTCCGAGGGAAACATTTTTATCGGGGATCGCAATGTTACCAAGCTTGAACCTAAGGATCGGGATATAGCCATGGTTTTTCAGAGCTATGCTTTATATCCCCACAAGAATGTATACGACAACATGGCTTTCGGCTTGCGCATCAGAAAAAGGCCCAAACAGGAGATTGACGCCGCAGTTAGAGAGACCGCTGAGATGCTGGGCATATCAAAGTACCTTCATCGTTTCCCTAAAGAATTATCCGGGGGGCAGCGGCAAAGAGTTGCTTTAGGGCGGGCTATTGTCAGGCATCCTCAGGTATTTCTAATGGATGAGCCTCTAAGTAATCTTGATGCCAAGCTTCGTGTTCAGACTAGAGCGGAACTCATTAAACTTCATCAAAACCTTAGAGCTACGGTTATTTACGTAACTCATGACCAAATTGAAGCGATGACTATGGGATCACGCCTTGTGGTGATGAAGGAAGGATTAGTCCAGCAAGTCGGCTCTCCCAAGGAAATCTATGGTTATCCAGTCAACAAATTTGTTGCTGGTTTTGTCGGGTCTCCCCCGATGAATTTTGTCACGGGTGAAGTGGAAGTAGACAGGAATAAACTTTATTTTAAAGCGCCGGATTTTGCCATTGCTTTTCCTCTTCCCAAGGTAACGGCATCTCTCGATAAATCTGTGGTCATCCTGGGGCTTCGGCCGGAAGGTTTTGCCCGAGCCGATTCAAATGAAACAAAGAATGTCATTTCTTGTGAGGTCGAGGTTGTGGAGCATATCGGAGCCGAAGTAATTATTCATGCCCGGCTGAAGGCCGGAGAGGAAATTGTCATCAAGCAAAACGGGTTTGAAGAAGCGCCAGAGGCAGGGTCCATTGTCAAAGTAAAGCCGTTCCAGGGGAATATTCACTTGTTTGATGCCCAAAGCGAACAGAGGGTCATCACATCGACAGTAATTTATGGTGAAATACATTAGATAGAAAAGCATCTGCGGACAAGCATAGGAGGGGAGCTGCAATGGCGAATTGGCCGGAAAGCCAGGACAAACCCCGAGGAATAGGAAGGATACGGATACCACTTCATGTGAAATTGATCTTTCCCGCGGTTTTTGTCCTTGGAATTGTAATACTTTATCCTTTGATTAGTTCTTTAGTACTGTCGGTGTTTCATTATGAGTTAACCAGGCCGGATCAGACGAAGCTGAGTGTTCTTGAAAACTACACCAAGATGATCCATGATGACGTATTTTGGTTGTCTCTGAAAAATACCATCATCTTTACGGGTGTTTCGGTTGTTATCAGCCTGATTGTCGGCTTAATTGGAGCAATAACTATTGATCAGCTGCCGCAACGCTTGGCTGGGGTAAGAGGAGTAATATTGGTTCCCTGGCTTATCCCTGGCGTTATAGTGGGCTTTTTGTTTATGTTGATTTTTGACGTTCAAGTTGGACCGGTCAATATGATCTTAGAGCATCTTGGAATTATTAAAGAATTCTTACCCTGGTTGATGGACGATAAGTTAGCCAATATTGCCGTAATAGTCGCAAATATTTGGAATCAGATTCCGTTTTATATTTTGATGTTTACGGCCGGCATCAAGGCAATTCCGGCGGAAATTAAAGAAGCCGTTATTGTAGAAGGGGCGGGCCGCTGGGAAGAATTCCTTCATATAACATTGCCGCACCTCCGCGGAATTCTTATCATCACCAGCTTATTGATGATCATCCGCAACTTTAATAACTTTCCCCTTATTTACACCATGACCGGCGGTGGTCCGGTTTACTCAACGACAACCTTTGTTATCTATATTTATCGCCTGGCTTTTGAACAGTTCAATATTGGTTATGCCTCGGCGGTTGGTGTTGTCTGGTGTTTAGTGTTATTAGTGCTTTCCAGCCTTTATGTAAAAATGCTCTCTAAGCAGGATTCCTTGTAATCACACGATAATAACCTAAGAGGGGGTTAAAGAATGTTTCGACGGCGCTTTTCAACGGGCTGGGCAATATTTGTCTGGGCCTCAGTGGCCATTCTCTTGGTTTGGTCTCTATTCCCAATCTTTTGGATGGTATCGACTTCTTTGAAAACGGACCTGGATGTCTTTAAGAATCCTCCGGAAATATGGCCAATGCATCCGACCATGCAGAATTATATTGGTCTGACTTCAGGTATCAACCCAATTCCCCAGTTCTTCTTTAATAGTTTTTTTACTGCTTTATTAACGGTTGTTTTGACGATTGTCTTGGCTACCTTTGCAGGGTATGCTTTATCCCGGCTGAAATTCCGCTTTCGCGATCAAATACTTATTAGTGTACTAGTAACTCAAATGTTTCCTTTAGTTGTCATGCTTGCCCCGCTTTATCTTCTTTATGTGAAAGCTCATTTATTAAACACCTACTTTGGCATGGTCATCGCTTTCACTTCCTTTGCCCTGCCTTTTGGAATCTGGATGATTAAAGGATTTATTGATTCTGTGCCGGTAGAAGTTGAACAAGCAGCCATGGTTGACGGATGCAGCCGTATGCAGGCAATGCGGATTGTTGTCTTGCCCCTGATAACCCCCGGAATTGTGGCGACAGGTATTTTTGCTTTCCTCGATGCTTGGAATAACCTACTCTTTCCCTTAACCCTTACCAATGAGATTACCATGAAGACTCTGCCTGCTGGGATGGTGCTGGCCTTCGCCGGCCAATTTAAAAGTGACTGGGGCGGGATGATGGCGGCCTCTTTCATAACCACTCTACCGGTACTGGTTATTTTCATTCTTTTACAACGCTATCTTGTTGAAGGACTAACCGGGGGCGCAGTAAAGGGCTAGTATGAAGGATAAAGGCGGTCATTAAGCTATGAAAATTGGGATGATCAATGGTATTCTCTCTGCTGCTTTCATCGGAATCCTGCTCAGCCTGACTAAGATTTGTATTGTTAACTTGCCGGTTGTCTTCTTTAGTATGGTCCTGTTTGGCGGAACACATTTTATTTTTCTTGTAGTGTTGTTAATACGGCATAAGGGCGGATTGATTTGGGCGGCGGGTAGACGATATCCTGAACTGTATTTGGTAGGTTTGCTGGCTTCCGCTCTGAATCTGATGCAGAACTGGGGGTTAAAGCTTAGTTCACCGGCTAATGTCGCCATTCTGCTCCGGGGGGATTTGTTCTTTAGTCTTATCATCGGATATGTTATCTGGAAGCAGAAATTGTGTCGTCTGGAGTGGGCCGGGATGGGAGCCATGCTTGTCGGTGTCAGCTTGGTTCTGCAAATCTCTTGGAGTCGAGTCAACTTTGGTTCTATGGGTGACTTTTTAATCCTTGGCGGCGCCCTTTTGTTAGCGGTTAATGCTGAGATTATCAAACATAGGCTTGGCGAAGTCGAGGGTATTTTGGTGGCTTATTATAATTCCGGGATGTGCTTTGCCGTTTTCCTCTGCGGGACTGCTTGGACGGGAGCGTTTAGAGCCTTGCCGGAAGTCAACAGGGAAACTTGGTTGTTGGTGTTGACAAGTATTTTTCTGCAGGTGGTTCAGTATCTGGCCTATTATCGCTCTATAAAGGGGCTGCCAACCTGGCTGGTTCGAGTTGTTCATCTGTTTACTCCGGTTGTTGCTATCGTCACCAGCTCTTGGTGGCTGCACGAAACCATTAGTTTTGTTCAAATTGGAGGAATGTTGCTTGTAGGCAGTGGAATTGCGCTTATTTGCCGGGTTCATGCCCAAAAGTCTCTCGCGGGCTTATTAACCTAAGACCAAAAACAGATCGGACTAGGCAATATTTTTGGAGGTGACTATTTTTAGTGAAAGCAAATGTAGCTATTGTTCAGGCCGGTGGTCCCACCTCTGTGCTGAATTCAAGCCTGGCTGGTTTTGTGGAGGCTGCAACTTCTTCAAACCACTATAATCAGGTTGTGGGTTTTTGCAACGGGTTTGAAGGTTTGATTAAGAATCGGGTGATGCATTTAGAGGGACTTGGTGAAGCTCAATTAAGGGCGCTTAAATCTCAACCCGGGGCGGTTTTGGGAGCGGGGCGATACCCGCTGACTCCCTCAGGGTTGTCAACGATACGCAGCAATCTGCAGCTGCGAGGTATTAGTCAGTTAGTTTTAGTCGGCGGCAACGGGACGATGTGGGCTGCTGATCAAGTTGCAGCCGCTTGTCCGGATGTTCAAGTGGTCGGAATCCCTAAAACAGTGGATAACGATCTCTGGGGAACAGATCATTCTCCAGGCTATCTGAGTGCCGCCAAATTTATTGGGGAGGCCGTTAGGTCGTTAGCTCTGGATCTCTGGGCAATGCGTAATTTCGAACGTGTACGGGTTGTTGAAGTAATGGGGCGGAATGTTGGCTGGTTAGCCGCAGCTGCGAGCCTGGCACAAAATTCTTTGCCAGATTACCCGCCATTCCATTTTTATCTGCCGGAGAATTCCTTTGATTTAGAGAACTTTTTCATTAGAGTAAATGAACATTTGCATAATTACTCCTGCCTGTTGGTGATTGTCAGTGAAGGACTTCGCTCGGCATCCGGAAACCCAATTGCCGAATTTGAGATAGGCGGGAGCAAGGTGCCGGGTGGGGCTGCTCAGTTGTTATCTTCCGAGTTGCGCAGTCGGGGAATCCCTTCCCGAAGCGAGGTCTTAGGTATTCTGCAGCGGGCTAATACTTGGGCCTTGTGTGAGCGTGACCGCCAAGAAGCCATAAGTCTGGGAAAACAGGCTGTCAAAGTCTTAAATCAGGGTAAAAGCAAGGTCATGCTGGGTTTGCCTTCAGACCCTGTCGATTCTGCTGAGGATCCGAAGGTACAATTGGTTGAGTTAAAAAGTATTGCGGGGCTGGAGCGCCCCGTCGACTCTCGTTATTTGACGGAGAGCGGAATTGATCCCTCTTTTACGGCCTGGTTGCAGAATAAAATGGGAGAACCTCTGGCAGAAGCCGCCAGCGCCCGTCAGGTATGGTCGATTGCGGCGGCACAGTTGTAATTCATGAGCGGTGGAACTGGGAAAGTTCCCGCAAGGGACCGATAAAGCCGGTAGCATAGAATGAAGCTTTGTCACTTCCGCTCAGGGATACAATCACTAGGCATTCTTTTTTTGCAGCCTGAAGAAGAATTCAAATGTATTTATCAGATTATTGTTGGCTAAAAAAACAGGGAGGAATTAGTGTGAAAAAACATGTTCGGAATGTGTTGCTGGAAGCGCGTGAAAAACGTCACGGGCTGGCAGCATTTACTGTTCAAAATGCCGAAATGATCAAAACGGTTCTCAAGGTATCCAAGGAACTAACTGATCCGGTGCTCTTGATGCTTGGCCAAAAGCCCCTTCAGCATCTCGACATGGAAGTCCTGATCAACATTGCCAGAACGTATGAAGATCTTTATGAGATTCCGGTTTATCTCCATCTTGATCACAGCCGGAACTTGGATCAAATCCAAAAGGCTGTTAATTTAGGGTTTGATTCCGTGATGTATGATGGCTCTCACTTATCGTGGGAAGAGAATATTGCCAATACAAAAAAAGTTGTCGCTATGGCTCAAGCAAAAGATGTGGCCGTAGAAGCAGAAATAGGAAAGATTGCCGGTGTAGAGGATGACGTTCAAGTTCGTGAGAACGAAGCGTATTTGACAACACCGGAAGAAGCAAAAGAATTTGCGGAGTTGACAGGAGCTGATTGGTTAGCGGTGTCCATTGGCACAGCCCATGGTTGGTATCGTGAGACTCCAAAGCTTGATTATCCGCGTATTGAGGCTATCCGGAAAGCTGGCAGGATACCGTTGGTTATGCATGGCGGCTCTGGCCTGCCGGATGGTGCTGTCAGGCAGGCAATTAAAGCAGGGATGACAAAAATAAATGTTGATACGGAGCTGCGCCGGGCCTTTATGAGCGGGGTGTCAAGCTCACTGTCTTCAAATCAGGTACTGGAAGATTTGGTAGGCCATTTTAAAGTTGGTGAGGAGAAATTAGCTCAGACTGTTCGGGAAAAGCTTAAGTTATTTGGAACCAAAGAGCATTGAGAGGTGATAAAAAGAGAAGGAAATCTATAAGAAGGGATTGGGAGGAAATGAAGCAACAACGTTATTCTTCTGAAATGGACGAAGTTTTTTGTAAAGCTCTCTTGGTTGCTTCAGGGGTTCTTGAGGCCGGTTCATAGTGCTTTTTATACTCGGCTCCGGCCTTTTGCAGTAAGAGATGAAAAAATAAGACCTGAACAAGTGTTAATGATTCAGGATCTGCATATACATGTAACCTAATCCATATCAGGAAGGTTACGAATGAAGAAACAAAGTTTGCTTAAAGGAGCCTTCGTTCTCACGTTGGCCTCTTTTATAACCAGAATATTAGTTCTGGTAAATTCGATGGTTCAGGCAAGAGTTCTTGGTTCCGAAGGCATCGGTCTAAAAATGATGGTGATGCCGTTAATGGGGTTGCTGGTCACTCTGACAACGGTGGGGCTTCCCGTCGCTATATCCAGGCTGGTGGCGGAAGCGGATGCCCAGGGAAACGGAGCAAAGGTTAAAAAGATACTTATCGTCTCCTCAACCATTACCGGAAGTTTGAGTGTTGCGGTAGTTGCCTTGGCTATTTTCTGCGGCAACGCTTTTTCCGCTTATTTTTTAACGGATCAGCGTTCTTATTATTCCTTTATGGCCTTAATTCCGATTGTTCCCATTGTTGCTGTCTCCGGAATTCTCAAAGGTTATTTCCGGGGAATGCAAACGATGAATCCGCTTGCTTTATCCCAAGTGATTGAGCAAACCGTACGCATCAGCGCTACTTATCTCCTGGTCCGCTGGTTGATTCCCCTCGGGATTGAATATGCGGCGGCAGGCGCTGTTTTCAGCACCGTGCTTGGAGAAGCCGTCTCCCTGTCCTATTTAATAGCAGCCTTTAAATTATCCCACCACAGGAAATTTCATGTTCCCAATTCTCTTTGGAGGAAGGTATCCAAAGGCAAGGTTATCTTCTTTGAATTATTGCAGACAGCCCTTCCTACCATGGGCAATGGATTGATTTTTTCTCTTTCCAAGGCTGTTCAGCCAATGATTATCACCAAAAGCTTAGCTCTGGCAGGTCTTAGTTCCGCTGTGATTGCCAAAGATTATGGTATGTTAACGGGTTTTGTCATGCCCTTGTTGTTTTTTCCCGGTTTTATTAATCAATCCCTGGGGGTTACTCTGGTTCCGGCTATAAGCGAAGCGAGTGCCAAGGATAATGTTCGCTTAATTCACCGCAGAATATTTCAAGCGCTGTGCGTTGCTCTCAGCATTGGCGTGCCAAGTACCATGCTCTTATACCTATTTGCCCCTGAATTAATGACAGTGATCTATAAATCCCCTCAAGCCGCTCCACTTTTGAAATTCATTGCTCCGTTCTTTTTGCTGCATTATTTCCAAACTCCTCTCCAATCCGCTCTAATAGGATTAGGACGGGCGAAAACGGCAATGTTCAATAATATGATTGCCAAAGGCGCCACTCTTGTTTTTATTTATCCTTTGGCAGCTCATTTCGGGTTGGGGATCTATGGAGTCATGTTAGCCTTAAGTATAGGAGTTATTCTGGAAACGCTCTTGCATGTTTTCGCCGTTTATAAGCTGATTGGATTATATTTTCATTACGCGGAGATCGTCAAGATACTCTTGGCAGGGATAATCATGGGGTATGGCGGCAAACTGATCGTTACTTACCTGAATTATACTGACTTGCAATTAGGGTTGACAACGATTCTGGCGATTATCTTTTCCGTGCTTATTTACCTCCTTATCTTGGTTTATTTCCGGGTAATCCGCCGTGCAGACATCGGAAAAATCCCTTTCATCGGCAGAATACTGGTTCTCTTATTTCCTGTAAGAAGATAATTTGACAGGGGTTGCACAATTTTCCCACCTGTGCTAAGTTTAAGAGGAGCACAAACTGAATAGAACGGGAGCTTAAAAAAATTAGGCTGAGAGGGTGGTTAGAGTTACCGCCGACCGAACCTGATCTGGATAATGCCAGCGGAGGAAAAACATTGAGGTCTTAGGAACCGCGCATGGCTATGCGTGGTTTTTGTAATTTCCCCCCCAAAATGACAAGTGTTTCAAAGGTTGGAGGCATCCATCACTTATGCTTGTTATGATTATCCGTCTCAGACACTTCAGTCTGTTTGCTGAAAAAATTAGCGGAATTGAAAAGGAGGAGTTAAAGTATGGCAAAAATCATGATGGCATTTCAAGTGCTGCCCAAAGTTGAGGATTCGCGGCTGTTTGAAGTGGTGGACGAAGCTATCGCAGTCGTGGCCGCCAGCGGTGTAACCTATGAAGTGGGGCCGATGGAAACGACAATGGAAGGTGAACCCGACCAATTGTGGGCTATTATCCGCGAGGCTCAGGATGCCTGCATCAAAGCCGGGGCTTCCCGCGTGTTGACGTATATAAAGATGGATTACAATCCCGGCAAAACAACCATTGAAGAAAAGATTAAAAAGTACCGGGAGAAATAAGGAGATGCCAGTAAGGACGGAGCGCTTCCCTAAGAAATGGCGGGATAATTTTCCGGCAGTTACCTTTCTCTTGGTTTGCCTTGTGGTGTGGCAGATTGCCGTCGACTTTTTTCAGGTTCCCTTATGGCTTTTTCCTTCTCCCGCAGCCATAGCCAAGGCTTTTTGGCACACAAGAGCCCTGATTTGGGCGCATGCCCTGACTACCATTTTAGAAACAACCGCGGGGTTTATGCTTGCAATAATCCTGAGTTTGGCGGCGGGAGTGGTTATGGTCCTTTCTCCGCTGGCGAAGCGTTTGTTCTATCCGCTGCTTATCGTGTCCCAGACTATACCGCTGATTGCCGTAGCTCCGCTTTTGATCCTATGGCTGGGATACGGCCTGCTGCCCAAGATCGTTACAGTGATCTTAGTCTGTTTTTTCCCGGTGACCGTGAGTTTAATAGAGGGATTGGAACTCAGCGATGGTGACTTGCTCAATCTTCTTAAGAGTATGGGGGCAACTCCTTGGCAAATTTTATACATGATTCGCTGGCCGAACGCCCTGCCGTCTTTCTTTGCCGGCTTGAAGATTGCCGCAACTTACAGTGTCATGGGAGCGGTAATTGGAGAATGGCTTGGCGCCAGCTCCGGGCTGGGGGTTTATTTAACACGTTCTTCCCATTCATTCCGGACAGATCAAGTATTTGCCGCCATTTTTGCGATCACGGTTCTCAGTCTGGGCTATTTTCTCTTGATTGCGGGTCTTAGGCGCCTGGCTCTGCCCTGGCTGAATACCGGACAAAAGTAAATTGAAAAGGCTGTTCGAACTATTTGATAAGTATTTTGAAGAAGGAGTTTGGAATATGTTTAATTTATTAACGAAAAAAACCATACATACAAGGAGAGAGCAGACCGGGCTTGGCAAAAGAATCTTGAGTGGCGCCCTTGTGGCAAGTTTAGGCCTTCTTCTTTTTCTGAGCGGTTGTTCAGGCACCCAGAATTCCACGTCATCGACTCAGGCGACAGCGCCGGCTCAGCCCGACAAAGTGACGCTTATGTTGGATTGGACACCCAATACGAATCATACGGGTCTTTATGTGGCCCAAGATAAAGGATACTTCAGCAAGGCGGGGTTGGATGTCGAGATTGTTCCGCCTTCAAGCCAGGGTACGGTTGAACAATTGGTGGCCGCCGGTAAAGCGGATTTGGGAATCAGCGCGCAAGAACAGGTAACAGATGCCCGCGTACAGGGATTACCGTTAGTTTCCATCGCCACGATATTGCAGCACAACACCTCTGGTTTTGCTTCGCTGGCAAGCAAGAATATTCACACAGCCAAAGATTTTGCAGGCAAGACTTACGGCGGCTGGGGTCTGCCGTCAGAAACAGCGACAATCAAGGCACTCATGGAAAAAGAGCAGGCGGATTTTAATAAAGTTAAAATGACGAACATTGGGGACGCTGATCCTATAGCCAGCATGTCCAAAGGTTCAATCGATCTTACCTGGATTTTCTACGGCTGGGAAGGGATTCAAGCCGAACTGGCCGGGACTCCTCTCAATATGATCTGGTTAAAAGATGTCAATCCGGCTTTAGACGATTACACTCCGGTAATAATAACCAGTGAAAAAATGATTCAGGAAAAAGCGGATGTTCTTCGCCGCTTCACTCAGGCCGTCAGTGAGGGATACGCATATGCTGTTAAAAACCCGGATGACGCCGCCAATATCCTCATCAAGAATGCTCCTGAAGCTGACCCGCAGCTTATTAAAAAGAGCCAGGCCTGGATCAGCCCTCAGTATCAGGCAGATGCTTCGCAATGGGGCGTTCAGAAAGCTTCCGTCTGGCATGACTATGCTCAATGGATGTTTGATCATAAGCTGCTGGATAAAATGATCGATACCGACAAAGCCTTTACCAACAGCTTCTTGCCCAAGGATTAAGATCATGACACTGGTACTAAAGGATTTGTCTCTGTCTTATAAAGGAAAGGGGACAGCGGCAATGGCGGTATTGACGAATCTCAATTTAGAGGTGGAAACGGGAACTTTTGTCACGTTTATTGGTCCCTCCGGCTGCGGCAAGAGTTCAATTTGCAATTTGATAGCCGGGGTGGAAAAACCACTCCAGGGGGATATTCTGCTCGATGGACGCTCAATTCTTGGTTTGCCGGGCAAAGTTGGCTATATGCCGCAAAAGGATTTACTTTTGCCTTGGCGCACTTTGCTGGACAATGTAGTTTTGGGCAATGATATCCGTCGCGTGGACAAACGCGAGTCCAGAGAGACGGCCCGTCACTGGCTTGAACGTTTTGGCCTGGGAAAATTTGCGGAGTATTACCCCCACCAATTGTCCGGGGGTATGCGGCAAAGAGCGGCGCTTTTGCGTACGTTTCTGTTTGGCCGGAACACTTTAATTTTAGATGAACCTTTTGGAGCGCTGGATGCTTTAACCCGGAGAGAAATGCAGGAATGGCTTCTCAAGGTCTGGAGCCAAAGCCGCCCTACGGTTGTCTTTATTACCCATGATATTGAAGAAGCTATTCTCTTATCGGACGAAGTAGTTGTACTAAGCCAGCGCCCCGCCCGCATCTTAAAGAAAATCCCTATTCCCTTTGCCAGGCCGCGTGACCCGGACATTCTTCTGGCCAGTGAAGCGATTTCGCTTAAAAAGCAATTGCTGGATTTGCTCATTTTCCCAGCGTAAACCAAAGTATATAATGCGGTAATCTGCAAGTTTTTTTGAAGTTAGTGAAGCGGCAAAAGTTCTGCTAAAATAGTCCTAATGATATTAGGAAAGCGGGAGTAGGTAAATGTTTGAGGCGATTAAAAACTACCTTCCTTACAATGAGCAGGAGGCCAAGGATAAAGAAATCTTTCTTTACTGTATCGGGGCATTTCAAGATGTCTTAACGAGAAGCAACGAGGTCGCCCATATTACAAGTTCGGCCTTTACAGTGAACAAGACTAAGGATAAAGTGCTTATGATTCACCATAATATTTATAATTCCTGGTCCTGGGTCGGCGGGCATGCCGACGGAGAAGAGGACCTATTGGCGGTTGCCCTGAAAGAACTAAAAGAAGAGACGGGAGTAAAAAGTATTCGTCCGGTATCGGAGGATGTTTTTTCTCTGGATGTGTTAACGGTTTTTGGACATAGAAAAAGAGGGCGCTATGTAGCCCCCCATTTGCATCTATCGGTTGCCTATTTAATTGAAGCGGATGAACGCGATTTGCTTAGAGCTAAAGAAGATGAGAACAGTGGAGTCCAATGGATTCCTATGGAGGAAATCAAGGTTTACAGCACTGAGCTTCATATGCATAAACTCTATGAGAAATTGATATCGAAAATTCGTCAGCTTCCCAAGCAGGCCCCTGCTACCGGGCTATGAATTGAGTGTTTGACCGGCGCCTTTATAGGTTGCCGTGATTATTTGCCGTCCGGCTGCTTCATGTAATTTGACATCCTCAAAATCAGCCCCGGTCAGCCAATCCGTATATTGTTCCAAGGTCCAGGTGCCGCCGTTGGCGGTATTAAGCAGCATATTTACGCCAAAAACCGCCGCAAAGGAATTCGTCCCGCGCACCATATCGATGATGGCGATGCGCCCGCCGGGGACCAGCGCCTTCCCGACTTTGCGGAACAATTCCCGGTTTTCTGCCTCGCCGAAAATGTGGCAGATGTTCCCCAGATGTGCCAGATCAAAGGGGTCGGGGGGTAAACTCCGGTTAAAATCTCCGGGGATTAAAGTGATTCCCGCCTTATCGGCCTTTGCTTGCATCAGCTTCACTACCGGAGGAAGATCCAGCACAGTCACTTTAGCGCCTAGAGCAGTAAAAGCACTTCCATAAATCAAAGGCCCGCCGCCAATATCCAATACCCGGGTTCCCTTGACACTATCCCCAAGCAGAAACTCGGCGATGATCGGAGCACCTTTTTCTGCCCCATGCCTCATGCCTTCCATAAAATAGCGGGTGTTTTCCGGGTCCTGGTCCCGTGTCAGCTGGCCGTTGCTTAAAACTTCAGGAAGCTGAACCCAGGACCGTATCAAATTATAGCGGTGCATAAAAGCGAAGCCTAAATAATTAGGCGCCTGGGGATCGTAAATCATTTTTTGCGTTTCTTCCGAGAGAACCACCGTATCTCCTTGTCTGGTTACGTAACCAAGATCGGCCAAAGCTTCGAGTACTACCCAAACAGCCCGGGGGTTTAGATTTAGTTCTTTGGCTAGAGCCGAGGAGGTTGTGTTTCGGCGCAAAGCCTCGACCATTCCGGTTTTGACTGCTGCGCCTAGGATTAAGAGTTCCTGGGGTAATGCCATAAGTTTATTCTCCGCCATGGATACCACCTCTTCCTGCTTTTTCCTATAGTTTACCAAGTCTAGCGGTTATTGACTAGGAAAAAGCACTGCGATTAAGGCAATTATGGATTATTGCCGGTTATGGATGGCAGCATCACCTTTGCCGGAGGGAGCAAATACTATTTAATAAAAAAACCGGAGCTCTTACTGCGGCCCCGGCTTTTTTATTTATGCTACTTGTTACCGTAATGGCTGCGGCATTGAGCTATTTCTACTTGTCCGCCTTTAATGCGATATACCAGCCGGTTTGTTTCGTCAATCCTCCGGCTCCAAAAACCTTCAAGATTGCCGAACAGGGTTTCCGGCTTCCCTATACCGTTATTACCATTGCGGTCGATGTCCTGTATTAGCTGGTTAATCCGCTTCAACGTCTTTTTGTCCTGCGTTTGCCTATAAAGGTAATCTTCCCATGCTTCATCGGTCCATACCTTATTCATCGTCCGTCCCTATCAACTCGTGCACCGTACCTTTACCGGCTTCAAGCTGGGTGATAGACTTCATTAACCGCGCTTGGTTTGCTTCGCTGTAAAACGGGTCGGCAGTGATTTCAAAAGGGATTTTCCCTTGACGGACAACCGCCTTTGTAAAGATAGTAAATGCTGTGGTCATATTTAAGCCCATATCCTCGAAAAGTATTTCCGCTTGCTTTTTTAGGTTTTCATCTATGCGAATAGTAATGCTTGTCGTTGCCATAGTATCTCCCCCTTTATGCACTAACATCGTACATATATTCACTTACAATGTCAATACATGGTATGTATAATCTGCGAATATTATACTCTGGGGTAAATATTTTTTCTGCATTGTAGCCGTTGCGTGAATTCCCTGTGTTGTTGCGTTTCAATCTCTGCTGTATGAACCGGCTAAGCCTGTCCCGCCTCGTACAGCTTACCCATAAATAAAATCGTTCCTGTTTCATCATCGGCGATGACGAACACAAACGGCCGGTCGGCGATGAAAGCCGGCATTTGGGCCGGGGCCTCCGCCTGCTTTATTTCCACTGAAGTTGCTGCCGCCGCCTCACTGCCCTCTTCGTTAACTTCAATGACCGCCTTGTGAAGCACCCGGCTGATGTAAATATTAGCGCCGATCCCGGAAAAGTTGGCTTTCTGCGTAAAGGCTTCCCCCATCCCCAGGGCGCTCAGGCTGCTGTTTAAATTCTTGATCCCGTATTCCAGCTTAAAACGCGGCAATTGCAGCCTGACTTCCTCCCGCTCCGCGATACTGTTCCTGATCGCTTGCCAGCGGTTGGCATCCAGCGAGGCGATAAAATCATTAATATTTGCGGTTTTTCCCGGCAGGATGCAATACATAGCCGCCTTGCCGCTTCCGTAGGGCAGCCGGACAGCCTGAAAATCAGCTCCCTGCCCGTATTCGACTTTCCCCGTTCTGCTCATCATCATGACATCGTTCGTGCCGCCGTTCCCCGTCTTGAATTGGGTCGGAAAGGTAGCCTGCGGATTAAATTGCTCGGACCAATCTCCCTTGAAATAGATAGCATTGATGAGGTACATGATCACATCGGACGGTATCGGGGCGTCCACCATCTTGTCAATCTTTTTATGAGTGGCGTCAGAGATCCATTGGTTGATTTGAGCGGCTGCGTTATTTTTACTAAAGTCCAAGGGGGTCACCGCGGCCTGAAAAATATCCTTGTTGGCCGTTAAAAAATTCGGCTTGATATTCTCTCCTTCTCTTACCCAGACTGAATTGCTGATATTCAGCTCGACCTTGTCGTCCAAGGTTTTTAAATAGGGGAGCAGGTTTTTGTAGCTGTCGCTGAGTTTTTCATTGGCAATTCCGGTATACCCTAAAGCCTCGGCCATAGCTTCTTTCGTTGACGTGGCGGCCCCCTGGTAGGTCATCGTCAGGGCAGTCGATACGCTTAAGGGCGATATGAAAATATTCCGTTTCCCGTCTTCCTTGTCCAACTGCTTGAAAAGAGCGAAGGCGAAGCGCGTATTTCCCGCTATAACGTCCTTGCTGATTTGATTTTTGGCGAAGCTATCCGCTCCGGCGGCATTCATGTTCTTAGGTATAGGGCTATTTTGGCCGGATTGAGCAGTCTGAGCCGAACACCCTGCCAGCAGGCTTGCTGCTAATGTGCAGCAAAGCAGCAGGGGAAACCGTTTTTTCATGCGGTCATCTCCTCAAAGGTTAATGTTTTTCTTCAAATAATGACGTTAAAAAAAGGGCCGTTCTGACGCTGTTCAGGCCGCCAGCCGTTTTTTTTAATAGGAAGGAATTAGGGAAATACTGAAAGGAGCGAGTATAATTAGGAGAATATGAGAACATTGAGATTAAAGGTGATTAAGCGATGGAATTACTTAGAGTAGCTATTAACCAGGCCGGATATTCCGGCAACTCGGATGTTATAAAGAAGGTTGCTCTTTCGGTAAAATCCGGGGAGCTTATAGGGTTGATTGGTCCCAACGGAGCCGGCAAAAGCACTACGATTAAGGCAATTATGGGATTATTGCCGGTTATGGACGGCAGCATCACCTTTGCCGGAGGGAGTAAAAACTATTCCTATATTCCGGAGCAGCCGGTTCTGTACGAAAGATTAACGCTCTGGGAGCATCTGGAGTTGGCTGCCGCGGCCTATGAAATCGAACGCAAGACTTTTTTGGCCAGGGCTGAGAGTCTGCTGCAACTCTTTCGTCTTTCTGAAGTCAGGCATCATTTGCCGGGCACTTTTTCTAAGGGCATGCAGCAAAAGGTTATGCTTATCTTAGGCTTTCTGCTTGAACCGGCGGTTTATGTGGTGGACGAGCCTTTTCTGGGGTTGGACCCAAGAGGCACCAAGGATTTCCTGGCTCATTTAAATCAGGCCAGGGCCAAAGGCGCAGGGGTGTTAATGTCTACCCATGTGCTGGATACGGCGGAAAAAATCTGTGATTCTTTCGTTTTAATGAACAGCGGGACAGTGGTTGCCGCCGGCAATTTAACGGAAATAAGAAAACAATGTCAATTGCCCGAGGGTTCCCTGTTTGAGTGTTTTGATCAGATATTGGAGAACTGGACATTATGAATGTTGCGAGGCTATTTGTTCAACGTCTTGTTGCTGAGTGGAAATATCAATATGAGGTCTGGAAAACGGCTGTGGATTGGGTTGTGGCCCTGTATATTGTGATTCCTTTCAGCGCCATTTTCCTGAATTTTTATCGCTCTTGGTGGTGGAAAGCTCCGGGATGGCTGAACTATGTCCCTCTCAATGCCTTATTGTTCGTTGTTCTCGTCTTTGCCTGGTCCGGAACAATTCGTATTTTTGTCGAAGACGCGGATCAGCTCTTCCTTTTGCAGCGTGCCGCTTGGTTTAATGGGCTGCTTAAGTATAGTCTGAGTTATTCCCTAATCTATAATTTGGTGGCTGCCGTCTTATTGTTGTTGGTGCTGGCCCCGTTCCTGATTTTGCATTACGGTTTTTCCTGGTTGAATCTTATGTGGCTAACGGTTTTCCTGGCACTCTTTAAAAACTGTATGGGGATAGCTAAACAGCTTTTCGAATTTCGCTTTAAGGGTTGGTCCCAGCGCTTTGTGAGAACGGTCATTTTTGTCATAGCAGGTTTGTATATGCGGCAAAGCGTGTTTTATTTACAAAGCCGCCGGGAATTGTTTTATCCGTTAATCTTGGGGCTTTTATTCCTTTTAGGCTTACTTTTATATAAAAGGCTGACTATGGAAGGGATTTTTTTTGAAGATGTCTCAAGAGAAGAAACAGCGAAATTACGTTTAGCTAAATTCATGCTCCAAAGAGCCGGGACTTATGTAAAAAAGCCAAGGTCCCTGAGAAAACGCCCTTTGATGTTTAGAAATTCTAATTTGCTTTTTCAGAAACGCAATCCTGTCAACGCTTTAACGGAAGTGTGTCTGAAAGCCCTGCTGCGCAATGACGGGGACGTGATGTTTTACCTCCAGCTCCTGGGATTTGATTTAGGACTGATTTTGCTTATTCCAAGCTATTATAAATGGCTCCTTTGGCTCGTTTTTTCTCTGGTGATGACGAATCTGGTTTGGCTGTCCTGGAGAGAGGTTATTAATGAGCCCTTTGTTTGCTTATTTCCCTGGCTCCCGGAAACCAAGGTGGCTGCGGCGAGAAAAGCCCTGTTTTTGATGGCCTTACCGGGCCAGCTGATTCTCGGAGTGGCAGTGGCCATACAAACGGGGTCATGGTTAGAAACTTTGGCAATGCTCCCCCTTGGAATCATAGCGGGTTATCTTACGGCCAAAAGAGTTTCCTTAAGGTCTGAATAGTTTAGATAGTACAGATGTACAGATAATACAGAGAGTATGGATAGTATAGCAATTAATTGTTTTCCCTAAAATTATAATCGGCATAAGGCTATGAAAAAGAGAGCCCTCCAAAGCGTTAAGCCTGGAGGGCTGTTCCAGTTAAGAATCCTTAAGATTGCTTAAGATTACATAGTACTTGGAGAAGGGTTCGTTTTGGAGGTGTCCTGGGCATTGCGGTTACACCCTTTGCCAAAACCATGACCGTGTTTTTTTCCCAAACCAGTGTATTGTCCGTTAGCAAAATCTTCTTCAATCTGCTTTTGGCGCTTCTCGATGGCGGCTTTAATTTTGGCGGCTTTATCCTGGTCCAGGATTCCGGCTTCCAACTGTTTATCCACCATTTGCTTCTTCAGCGTAAACATTTGTTGGTTCAACGCTTTAAGCTCAGCGAGTTTAGCAGGATCGGGAGCAGCTAAGCACGTCCCGGCACCTAAAGCCAGAAAGGCTACGGTCAGAAAACTCACTGCAAACTTTTTTAACATTTGCACTCCTCCTTGTAGTTTTATTTAACTGGAACGTTTCTTAGAATGTCCAATTTAAGGGGAGAACATTTCAAGAATTTATCAAGAATTTGTTAATGTTCCGTCTTAAGTTTCATGGATCGGTGCATAGAAAATCACTGCGTTTCAAATCCTATAAAACAAAGCGGAGAATTTCAAGGTTAGAGGGAGGCGCTTGGTTGTGCGAGAATGGAAAGATTTAACCAGGGATGAAAAAGAAATTATTACAGTCATGAAAAATCAGGGCATTACACCCGAAGATTTAATACAAAGAATGCGCAGCTCGGGGAGAATGAATGAGCAATCTCTGGAGGAATTGAAAAAGGCCCTCGAAGATGTTCGGCGTTTTCTCTTACACTAGATTAGAAAAGAGCAGCGGGCAAATCCCAATCTCAGTCCTAAGTTAAGATTTGCTGTTGAATAAAACATCACCCCCCGTCGTTCTCAAGACATTTTGGTGCCTACCTTCGACCAGAATGGCAGCCGGAGCTCGGAGCGGGGTGATTTGTTTTTAATAAGTTCCTGGCGGAGTACACAGGTAATTTCAAGTTAGGAGAGGAGCAGAAATGAATTTTTTTACCGGATTCTCCCTGAAGAATACGTTTGTTGTTATCTTAGCAGGCGTTCTCATTCTTGTTGGCGGTTTGTATTCGGGAAAGGGCATTAAAGAAGAAGCAATGCCCAACATAAATATACCGGTCGTGACGGTCTTTACCGTGTATCCCGGCGCTGCACCCGAAGACATTGCCGACGGTATTACGAGGCCGATTCAGAAGTCTTTGTCAGGCATAGAGGGTATAACTGATATTAAAGGAATATCTAATGAAAATGTTTCGATTGTGGTGGCGGAATTTGATTATTCGGCGGATATTGACAAAGGCGAACGGGATATTCAGGATGCCGTCAATACGGTATCTTTTCCGGACAATGCCCAAAAGCCGACAATTTCCAAAGTTACTATGGGAAGTTTTCCGGTCATGACCTATTCTCTTCAAAGCAGTAAAAGCATTGATGTGCTTACCCAATTTGTTAATTCAACCCTGAAGCCGGAACTGAGCGGTGTAACCGGAGTAGCCAATGTCAACGTTAACGGACTGAAAACTAATGATATTTATATTAAGCTCGATGACCAAAAAATGAAGGATCAAAATATTACCCTTCAGGATGTTCAGAGCGCCCTTACGGCTAATAACATATCCTACCCCGTTGGGAGTACGGAGATTAATCAAAAGGACCTCACGATAAGAGTGACGAGAAAGTTCAACAATCTTGATGACATAAAATCTGTGCCAATTGTTGTAATGCCCAATACTACAAAACTAATGGGAAATAGCCTGACTCAAATCGGCGAGGGTATGAATAAGCTGGGGCAAGCCGTGGGGCAGCTGGGCCAGGAAGTCGGGACAACAAGCAAAACCATGGGCGAAATGATTGGGAATAATACCCAAGCCATTGCTTTATTAAGCGTCATACAGCAGCAGGAAGGCATAATTCTCGCTCAGCAGGCAATCTTAGCCAACTTTAATTCGACTCCGCAAAATAAGGTACAGGCTCAGGCTGCCATTGCCCAGGCAAACTCCGTGATTCAAAGTACTGCAACCTCCCTGCAGCAGGTTTTGAGTGCTCAAACCCAAAAGGGAAAAGAATTGAGTCAGGGAGCCTCGTCTAACCCAGGCGTTTCCAATTCCAATCCTAACCCCAATCCCAATTCCCTAAATTCCGCTGCATCTCCAGCACCGACGCTGCATGTCGTTTTTCTGAAGGATATTGCCAATATCGATTATGGAACGCAAACGACCAGTTTTTTTACCAGGGCCAACTTTAAGGAGGGTATGGTTCTTAATATTTACAAGACCGATGATGCCAATATGGTGCAGCTGGCCCGCGATGTAGACCAGAAGATCTCGGAAGTTACCCAGGGTAACGGCGATATCCAGGTTTATAAAATCAATGACTCCTCAACCATGGTCAAGGATTCCGTCAACGGAATGATCAGTGAGGGGATCACCGGCGCACTGTTCGCTATGATTGTCATTGCTTTGTTCCTGAGAGATATTAAATCCACTGTGATTGCAGTTGTGTCAATTCCGTTGTCCGTGCTTATTGCCTTGATTTTACTGCCCCGTTTCAACATTACGCTGAACACTATGTCCCTGGGAGGCATTGCCGTTGCTGTCGGGAGAATCGTCGACGATTCTATTGTGGTTATAGAAAACATTTATAGAAGACTTGAGCAGGCGAGGGATCAGGCAGAGGACAGGACTGATCTGATCCGCCAAGCTAGTCAGGAAGTAGGATCGGCCATTGCAGCCTCGACCATTACCACAGTAGGCGTATTTTTGCCTTTAAGCTTTATTACCGGGATTATCGGCAGAGTATTCATCCCTTTTGCCTATACGGTTGTAATTTGTATTTCCGCTTCATTGCTCGTAGCTTTGACCGTAGTTCCCGTTATGAGCAAGTTTATGCTTTTCAGGAAAAAAAGCCGGCCATCTGCCGCGCCTGAGAAGAATCAAGGGAAGATGGCCGAGATTTATAAAAAGGTACTGGGCTCCGTGTTGAACCACCGTTTGCTGGTCATAGGGGCAAGTTTAATAATTCTGCTTATTTCTCTGGGGCTGATCCGTAAAATAGGCATCCAATTCATGCCTGCCTCAACGAGCAATGTCATTAATGTGGCCTTGACTATGCCGGCGGGAACTGCGGTTGATAAAACGAATACCGAAGCCCTGAAGTTCGAATCCTTTTTAAAGGGCAGGAAGGATATCGATAAAGTGACTAGTATTATTGGCGATACGAGCAGCAGCGGCGGGAGTGTCCTGTCCAATCAAGGTGCCAATGAAGGCAGTTTTATTGTCGTGGTTAAAGAGAAGGCGGATTTGACACAAGCCTTAGATGATTTGACTGCCGAAGCCAGGAAATTTAATCAGGGCGGAGAGGTGATGACGCTTACCCCCCAGAGCATCACCGGCAATAAAGCGGAAAACGTCGAAGTAATTATCAAAGGAAGCAGCCTGGAGGATATCACCAAGGCAGCGGGGATTATTACGGCTAAGTTAAGAGGTATGGAGGAGCTAAATAATCTCACCAACAATATCTCGGCAAGGAAGCCGGAAATATCTGTCGCCGTTGATGCCGCCAAGGCGGCGGATCAGGGCTTGAACCCGGCTGTCGTTGCGGCTATCGTGAGAAATTATCTGGGTTACAGCAAGATAACAACTGTGGATAATGGTTCCGCAGTGGATGTCCTGCTCGGATACCCGGCAAACCTGTTAAATAATATCGACAGTATCAAAAATTTGGAAATTCCGGGTGCGGAAGGCCCCATTAAAATAGGGGATATTGCCTCGGTTGAGCAAGAGGACGGGCCGGCGACAATTTCCGAGCTTGACGGCAAACAGTATGCTTCCGTCGTAGCTGATATCAAAGGAAATGACACATCGAAGGTTACTAAAGATGCTCAGACCGAAATTGATAGTATCAGGAACACTCTTCCTCCGGGAGTAAGCTATGAGCTGCAGGGAAGCAACAAGGATATCACAAGCGGTTTCTCCCAAATGGGGTTTGCTATGTTTGTAGCGATAGTGTTAGTCTATATTGTCATGGTGATTACCTTTGGCGAACCCTTGACCCCTTTTGCCATTCTCTTCTCCTTGCCTTTTGCGGCCGTGGGAGCTATCGTGGCTTTGTTCATTGCCCGGCAGCCCCTGACTGTTTCGGGGATGATCGGGATGCTGATGCTCATCGGCATCGTTGTCACTAATGCCATCGTCCTTCTCGACAGGGTCAGGACGAATAGAATATCAGGCATGAAGGTGAGAGAGGCTCTTTTGGAAGCCGGTTCCGTAAGAATAAGGCCGATTCTTATGACCGCCATCTCGACAATCATGGCCTTAATTCCCCTGGCCCTGGGTTTTTCCCACGGAAGTCTCATATCCCAGGGCTTAGGGATTGTGGTTATCGGCGGGCTTGTCTTTTCGACAGTCTTAACCTTAATACTTGTTCCCGTTATGTACAGCATCCTAATGAGATCAAATCGCGAGCAAGCTAATCCCGGGTAATAAAAAAACCTGTACAAGAAAAAACCCGGGATAAACCCGGGCTTGAGCAATTAACTCAGCTCTACTCGCAAACTTTGCCAGGATTAAGGATATTTTTAGGGTCAAAGGCCAGTTTGATGCCTTTCATAAGCTCAATATACTCGGGTTCGTACTGATCAAACAGATACCTTTTCTTAGCGTAGCCGATACCGTGCTCTCCGGACACCAGTCCTTGGAGTTCCCGTGATTTGCGATACATAGCCTCAAATACTTCGCCGAGTTTCTTTTGCCAGGCTTCGTCGCTAAGCTTGTCCTTTAACACATAGACATGTAAATTGCCGTCTCCGGCATGACCGAAGCTTCGGATACGAAGATTAAACTCTTCCTGAAGGAGATGAGTGTACTTAATAAATTCAGCGACCTTATTGCGGGGAACAACAACGTCGCATTCGTCCATGTCGGTAGTTGAGGCTTTTACTGCTTCCAAGAAAGCGCCTCGGGCAGACCAAACCGCTTCTTTGCGCTCCTCCGTGTCGATAATGAAAGCATCAAGCGCTCCTTCTTCGAGGCAGATGTCGGCAACTTTCTCATAGTCTTTTTCCAATTCTTGTGCGCTGTTGCCGTCAAAGGTCAACAAGAGGTAGGCATCGGAGGAGTTGTCCGGAAATTTCTTGCCTAAAAATTCTTCGGCGGCCAGAATAACCTCTCTTTGCATAAATTCAATGGCCGTGGGGATAGCTTTCGCTTTGATAATTTTAGGGACCGTGCTGATCGCTTTATCCAGATCAGGAAAAGGTATTAACAGTGAGACTGTCTTTTTGGGCAAAGGGATAAGCTTTAAAACCGCTTTAGTAATAATGCCCAGCGTTCCTTCCGAACCGCAGATCAGGTCTTTAATGCTGTAGCCGGAGGAATTTTTAACCACTTTCCCGCCGACATTAATGACACTGCCGTTGGGCAGAACAATTTCAAGTCCGCGAATGTAATCTCTGGTCACCCCATATTTAACGGCTCTCATCCCGCCGGCATTGGTATTGATATTACCAGCTATCGTGGCAGATTTTTCGCCGGGGTCCGGCGGGTAGAAGAGATCATGGTCTTCAACAAATTTGCTGATTTCCATTAAAAGGACTCCGGGTTCCAGAGTGAGGGTCAGATTGTCTTCATCGAGTTCGAGGATTTTGTTCATGCCGCTCATATTCAGCATGATCCCTCCGAAAATAGGTACGGAGGCTCCGACAAGTCCTGTCCCTGAGCCCCGGGCCACGACCGGAATATTATTCTCAGAGGCATAGCTCATAATTTTCGAGACTTCAGCAGTTGCCAGAACATCGACTAAAACATCGGGTCGTTTACTAATCCCGCCCAATTCATCGTGACTAAAATCGTCACTGATTGCTTCACCTGTATAAACACGTTCTTCTCCCAGCAGTGAAACTAAAAACTCCCGGTCTTTAGCGTCCAGCGTTTTATAGTGATGCATGAAATTACCTCCACGATTTATCTCAGTTTTTCAATCCGCCGCTGATGTTTAGCGCGCACAAGCCAGAGTGTTGGAGTTTTTAAGCTTATCAATGAGTTGAGGAACGATTTCATAAAGATCGCCGATAATACCATAATGGGCAAGATTAAAAATTGCGGCGTGAGGGTCTTGGTTGATGGCAAAGATTTGTTCGGAACTGTTCATACCCGCTGTAAACTGAACGGCTCCTGAAATTCCGAGGGTGATGATTAATTTTGGTTTCACGGTTCGACCCGATAAACCTATTTGCTGCCTGGCCTTAAGCCAACCGGCTTCAACGAGAGGGCGGGTGCCCGCTATCCGGGCCTTTAATAAGTGAGCTAACTCTCCAATCATAACCATGTCTTTCTCAGATTTTAAGGCTCTTCCCACTGCAATAATGACTTCGGCGTCCGAGATGTTTTCCTCAATCTCCTTGTGTGTTACTTGTAAGACTTTGATGGCAGACACTAATTTTTCCGGAGCCAATTCGCAGAGTGTAATTTTGCCGCTGGGTTCGGATTGCCTTGCGGGAGCATTCATAACCTTATAGCGCACCGTTGCCATCTGAGGGCGGGTGTTGGGACAAATGATCTGAGCCATAATGTTGCCGCCAAAAGCAGGTCTGATTTGGACGAGGTCGGTATTCTCTTTCATTTCCAGAGTTGTGCAATCGGCGGTTAAGCCGGTGCGAAATCTTGCCGCTACCCGGGGCGCCAAAGACCGGCCGATGGTTGTGGCTCCAACCAGTAAAGAAGAAGGTTTTATTTTTCGAATGAAGTCCTCGCAGGCTGCCGTATAAGGTTCAATACGGAAATGGTTTAATTCCGCGCAGTCATAGACAAAGACCTCGTCGACGCCGTAATGCAGCAATTCCTGAGCCTTAGCTTTTATGTTATGGCCTATAAACACGCAATAAATGGGGAAGCTGACGACGGCCGCAAGCTCTCTGGCTTTACCGATCAACTCCAGGGTAACAGGATGGATTTCACCTGCGACATGGTCGACATAGACCGCGATGCCCTGCCATAAATTCTTATCAACGGCCGGAGCTGCCTCCGCGATAAATTCCATAACTCCCTGGGGCCCTTTTTTAACACAGAGCCGGCACATTTTGCATCCTGCGCTGATCTCCACCTTTCCATCCTCAGCTTGCAGAGCTCCAAATGGACAAACATCCAGTAAGGCCTGAATGTTGGATGCATTCACCTTTTCCTGGTGACAAATTAACTTGCTCATGAATCTACCTCCTCTAAACAAACTTTAATTGTTTAAGCTTATTGGCAATTTGCGAACTAAGCTGCGCTGAAGTACCGCTCCAGGTTTCCCTGTCCATATTCAGTGCGGGGGGAAAGATTCGTTCGACCTGGGTGGGCGAACCGCTGAGCCCATATCTGTTTTCATCGTTGTCCTCAAAATCCTGGAAGGAAATTATTTTAATTGCACGGTCTTTTGTACTCAGTTTTTTCTTGTAGGATGGAAGCCTGGGTTGGTAGATATCCTTTTCTACGGTTAAAAGACAGGGAAATTGAACTTCTGCGACCTCGCTGGTATTAGCCATATCCATTTCCACAATAATTGAGGTTTCTTTAAGTTCAAGAATTTTTAAAACGTTGGCAATGTGAGGAATACCCAAATATTCGGCCATTTCCGGGCCGACCTGGGCAGTATCTCCGTCGGTTGTCTGCTTGCCGCAAAGAATGAGGTCAAAATTGCCAAGCTGACGGATTCCCTGAGAAATGGTATAAGACGTGGCCAGAACGTCTGCGCCTGCAAACTTCCGGTCTGAGACTAAAGCGCCCGCGTCGACTCCCATCATAAAAGCTTCCTTGATGACTTCCTTGGCCTGTGGCGGCCCCATGCTGATAACCTTCACCGTTGCGTTTTTTTGTTCTTTAAGCCTTAAGGCGGTCTCCAGAGCAAACAGATCGTAGGGATTCATTTTGGAATCCACACCGTCTCGTTTTAAGACGCCGGTGAGCGGATCAACATCTATTTTCGAGCTTCCCGGAACTTGTTTAATACAGACGAGAATTTCCATGACGTAACCTCCCATAAAGTTTATGACTTAAAATAAGCTAAGATAAGTTTATGGCAGAAAGGGGTCAAAAAAGTGGTCAGACCATCAGACCAAGTGAATTAATCATAGCATAAGATTTTTAGCCCTTCAAAAGTTATTATTCACAAGCCTTTGTGAACCATTTTTGTAATTAAGAATTTTTATGTAAGCAGTTTTTAAAACCGGGAGATGATAACGTTATGCATATCAAAATCAAACGATAATTAAACGATAAAAAGTACGGTAAAAAAGTAATATAATTAACGTTATGTGCTATAATATATTACGTTAAGGGGGATTGATTATGAAATCTGAGAAGACAACCATGTCCGATATCGCCAAAGCCCTGGCCATTTCCAATATTTCAGTGAGCAGAGCCCTATCAGGGCAGGACGGAGTCAGCGAAGAACTGAGAAGCAAAATTTTAATCAAAGCAAGTGAAATGGGATATTTAAGAGCCAAGAGCTCAGGCGATAAAAAAATACTGGTGCTTCATCAAAAACCCTTTATTCAGGACAGCAGTAATTACAGTCACATGATTCAGGGCATTGAAAAAGCACTGCAGACAGTGGGCTGCGCCTATGACGTGGAATTTGTCGATAAAAGCCGGCAGGAAAAATTGTACCTTCCTCATAAAGTGGCGAAGGGTTCCGGCTTTGACGGAATTATTTTTATCGGAGGATTTGAAAACCCTTATGTAAGATTTATGGCCTCGAAAATAAAAAATCAGGTCTTTTATACGGGCTATTCCCCGGTCCTGGATTGCGACAGTGTCTGGTATAACTTCAATAACAGCGGGTATAAGCAGTGTGAATACCTGATTCAAAAAGGGCACGAAAGAATCGGTTTTATAGGCGGCAGCAGCGTCTATGCCAATAAAGAAAAGGTGCTGGGGATTGAGCTGGCTTTGGAAGACCATGCTTTGCCGGTGAGGGATGATTTCTTCATTTATGCCGAGGGGAGCTTTGAGGAAAAAGTCAGCGAACTGATTCATGACAGTAAGGGCAAGGGTCCCACGGCGCTTATCTGCCAGTGGGATTATACGGCCATCAAGCTGATCAAATATCTCTATGAAAAAGGAATCAGAGTACCGGAGGATTTATCAGTAATCGGAAGCGGCAATACGGAGATGGCTTCCCTGAGCATCCCCGCCCTGACTACTTTGGAGTTGCACATTGATCAGGCCTGTGAATCCGCCGTTGAATTGCTTTTTAAAAGGATTGAGGAGCCAGATAAGCCTTATGAAACGGTTCGGATCAACAGCACCCTCGTGGAAAGGGACTCGGTAAAGGCTGTTGAGTAAGCGGTCCCGGACTAATCAAGGAGGCGGCAGATGGGCAAAAATATAATCATCGGTTTTTTAAAAGACCATAAATTTTCCTATATCATCGGCATTCTTTTCATGTTTCTTTCGTCCTATATTCAAACCCTTTTCCCCAAGATGCTGGGAAATACGGTGGATATTTTGAAAATGAGCGGATTTCAGCCGCAGGCCGTGTATGTCAATATTGTCTACATTTTGCTTATTGCTGCCGGAACCTTTGCCTGCACTTACGTTTGGCGGAATTCTGTCATCAGAAATGGGCGCAGCCTGGAATGTTTTCTGAGGGAAAAGCTTTTCGACCAGCTGCAAAGGCTCTCGCCCGAATTTTACAGCCAGAGAAAAACCGGCGATTTGATCGCCTACGCGATTAACGATATTAATGCCGTGCGGCAAACTTTCGGACCTGCCGCCTCGCTGGCTATCAATGGCATTGTGATCTGCCTGATTTCCGTTTATGACATGGCGGGGACGATCGACTGGCAGCTCACTCTTGTGTCGCTGCTCCCGATCCCTTTGATTGTTTTCATGATGCTTTATATCGGCAGGATCGTGAAAAAGCGGTTCCGAAAGGTGCAGAAGACCTTTGCCGCTATCTCCGACCGGGTCAACGAGAACATCAGCGGTATTCGAGTGATTAAGGCCTATGTCCAGGAAGAGAAAGAGGTCGCCAGGTTTCAGAAGCTGAACGATCAGATGGTGGAGGCCAATATGGACATGGTGAGGATTTCCGCCTATCTGGCCCCTGCCATCGAATTGTGCTTTACTGTCAGTTTTGTTTTCAACCTGATTTGGGGTGGCAGGATGGTTTTGCAGGGCAGCATCTCTCTCGGAGACTTTGTCGCTTTTAACGGGTATCTGACGATCATACTGGCGCCTGTCATCTCCATTGGTCAAGTGATTACAGTTTTTCAGAGGGGCATGGCGTCTCTCGCCCGCTTGAATGAGATATTCAATGTTGAGCCGGAGGTAAAGGATGGCGGTCCCCTGGCGGAATTCCCGGAGCAATGCTCCATAACGGTTAATTCTCTGGCGTTTACTTATCCCGGAGCTGAAAAAGAAGCCTTGAGCGATATCAGTCTGGAAATTCCCCAGGGCCACACCTTAGGCATTATCGGGAAAACAGGTTCGGGCAAAAGCACCCTTGTCAGCTTGCTGTTGAAAATGTATAACGTCGGGGAAGGGAAGCTGTTCATCGGCGGCAAGGATATTAACGATTTCAGGCTGGAAGCCCTGAGAAGCGGCTTTGGCTTCGTTCCCCAGGATAATTTTTTGTTCAATGCCTCCATCTCCGAGAACATTCGCTTTTTTAAAGACAGCTACTCCGGCGCTGAGGTGGAACGGGCCGCCAGGAACAGCTGCATCGCTCAAAGCATCCTGGAGCTGCCCAAGGGGTTTGCAACGGTTCTGGGAGAACGGGGGGTCAACCTTTCTGGCGGGCAAAAGCAAAGAGTTTCCATTGCCCGGGCGCTGATCAAAGACCCTGAAATCCTAGTGCTGGATGACGCCCTTTCCGCGGTGGATACCGTCACGGAAGCGGAAATTCTGCTCAATCTCCGCCAAGTGAGAAAAAACAAAACCACCCTGATTATCGCCAGCAGAATCTCCGCGGTCATGGCGGCCGATGAAATCATCGTTCTCCATCAAGGCAGGATTTCCGAGAGAGGGACCCATGCGGAACTGCTTGAGAAAGGGGGGCTGTACCGTGAAATCTATGACTTTCAATTCAGAGGCGAAAACAAGCCGGAAAACCAAGCTTCCTAAAAAGCATAATTTTATAAGGCTGTTGTCGCTGAACCTTCCGCACAAGAAGAGGATTGTGCTGGCGTCAATCTGCGTCTTACTGGTCAACGGTGCTCTGCTGGCCAAACCTTATATTCTCAAAATTGTGATTGACGACTTCCTGACCAAGCATCTGGCGCAAAGGGGATTATTTTCCCTGACCTCCATGGGCCTGCTTTATTTTTTGGTCGTAGCCTTGAGCGGCTTTCTGGCCATTGCCCAGGTGAATCTGATCAATAAGGCCGGCCAGGAGATTCTGAGGAACCTGCGCAGCCGCGTCTTCAGGACGATTCAGCTGCTGCCTCTTTGGTATCTGGACAAGACATCCTCGGGCAGCTTGATCACCAGGGCTACCAATGATGTGGAAGCCTTGAGCGAATTGTATACCGACGTGCTTCTCAGTCTTTTTCAGGATATCTTTCTGATTCTGGGCATCATCGGCGCCATGTTTCTCATGGATGCCCGGCTGGCTTTGGTTTCCTTTGCGGTGATTCCCGTCATGTTCACGGTTATTTTTCTCCTGCGGACCAAAATCAAACGGAATTTCCGGATCATGAAAAGCCTGATCGGGAAAATCAACGGTTTTATGGCCGAGAATATATCCGGCATGAAGCTGATCCAGCTTTTCCATGGGGAAAAAGAAAAGAAAGAAGAGTTTACGAAACTAAACGGAGAGTATTACAAAATCACCTCCTTTCAGGTCTGGATGAACAGCTTTTTAAAGCCGATGTCGGATGTTTTTCAGAGCCTGGCCGTGGCTATCCTGATCTGGTACGGCATGGACAAAATCGGCAACCAGACCCTTAAAATCGGCGTGCTTTACGCTTTCACTACCTATATCAAGCAGTTTTTTACACCCATCTCGGACTTGGCTGACAATTACACTTCGATTCAATCGGCCTTTGTTTCAGCGGACAGGATTTTTGAGTTGCTGGACCAGGAAGACAATCTGGAGGATCTGGAGGCGGGGCGTGCCCTGGAGAGGATCGAGGGAAAAATAGAATTTAAAAACGTTTGGTTTGCTTACAACGATCAGGATTGGGTTTTGAAAGGCATCAGCTTTACCATCGAAAAAGGCCAGATGGCCGCCTTTGTCGGTCAGACCGGGGCGGGCAAGACTACGATCATTAGCCTGGTCAGCGGTTTCTATGAGATTCAGAAAGGCGAGATCTTGATTGACGGCGTCAATATCAAGGATATCCGCAAAAGTGATCTGAGACGCAATATTGCCGTGGTGCTCCAGGATGTCTTTTTGTTCTCCGAGACTATCGGCAAAAATGTCTCGCTTAATGACGACATCGACAGCGCTGTTATCGAGGAGGCCTTGAAAACCTCCTGTGCCGCGGAGTTTGTTGAGAACTTGCCGGGGAAAAGCAACGAGCCGGTTAGGGAAAGGGGGAGCACCCTCTCCGCAGGTCAGAGACAACTGCTTTCTTTTGCCCGGGCCGTGGCCCATAACCCTTCCGTTATTATTTTGGATGAGGCCACCGCCAATATTGACACCCAGACTGAGGTCCTGATGCAAAAAGCGATCGAGAACATGGCCCAAAACAGGACCACCTTAATTATTGCCCATCGCCTCTCCACCATTCGCAACGCCGATAAGATCATCGTTCTGAAAAAAGGCGAAATTGCGGAAACGGGCAGTCACGCGGAACTAATGGAAAGAGGCGGCTATTATAAAGACATGGTGGTGGAGGGAATCAAGGGAGCTATCGATCTCTCCGCTTAAAGCCAATAAAAACTAAGACAGGTGTTGTAAATTGCTGATGAATGCTAAAATTTCCGGCGCGCTGAAAACTACTTTTGCCTCTCTGAAATATAAAAACTTCCGTTATTTTTGGTTTGGACAGTGTATCTCGATGACGGGGACCTGGATGCAAAGGACAGCTCAGGTCTGGCTTGTGTATACAATCACGAAGTCTCCCCTGCTGGTTGGTCTGCTGGGGGTCTGTCAGTTCATGCCGATGCTCCTGTTTACCCTCTTTGCGGGGGTTTTCGTCGATCGTTTCCCCAAGAGGAACATCCTGATTATGACCCAGGCAGTGTTTATGACCTTAGGTTTCACCATGACCCTCTTGGTTTTTCTGGGTGTCGTAAAATACTGGCATGTTCTCGTGATCACAACCCTCTTCGGTTTTGCGCAAACTGTCGACATGCCCGCCCGGCAGTCTTTCTTCATCGAGCTGGTCGGTCCCAAGGACATCATGAACGGAATTTCCCTCAATTCAACGGTCTTCAACCTTGCCAAGATCGTAGGCCCGGCCATTTCCGGAATTGTCATGGTCAAATTTGGCGCTGTTTTTTGCTTCCTGGTCGATGCGGTCAGTTATATCGCAGTTATAAGCGGGCTCTTCATGATTAGAATGGACTATGTCCCTCCGCAGAGAGTGCGCCGACAGGTAGTTCAGGAAATCAAAGAAGGCCTTCAATATATTAAAAGTAATGAGACTCTGGTCATCAATTCCCTGGTCATGGCGGTGGTCTGCACCTTTGCTTTCAATAACGATGTCATTATTCCGGTTTTTGCTAAAACGGTGCTGAATCAGGGGGCAGGTACCTATACCGGCCTGATGTCCGCGGCCGGCATCGGTTCTTTTATTGCGGCCATCGTGATGGCCACCATTGCCAAGTATGGGATCAAAAAGAATATGTTTGTCTTGTGCGCCGTTGCGACCGCCTGTATGCAGGTACTGATGATTTTGGCCAGGAATTACGCTCTCGCTTTGTTTATGGTGGCAGTCATAGGTTTTATCAACATGGCTTTTCTCAACCTCTGCAATTCTCTGTTTCAGGTGAACACCTCCGGCGAGTACCGGGGCAGAGTGATGAGCGTCTATGCTTTTCTCAACTCGGGTTCAACCCCCATCGGCAACCTTTATGCGGGGTCAATGATGGAACGGTTCAGCGGCGGCGCAGGATTTCCCGCCTGCGGAGCGGCTGCTTTACTGCTTTTGATCCCCGTATTTGCTCTTAAAAGACGGACCATCGCCGCTTGGCTCGGCCAGTGAAGCGGATGACAATTTAATCACTTTGGGTTGCTTTATTTCGGTTGCGGAGAAAACAGCCAAAAAGCAAAGAAAAGCGGTCCACAGCACAAAAATGTGAGTAGACCGCGTTTATAATGCAAATATTATGCGAATTATGGTATAATGTGGCGAGTACAACGGAATAGGCGTAGGGTGGGCGGCCAAACCTCCAGTGAAAGGGGGTGAGGCAAGATGGATAAGTACCAAAGTGCATTAAAATTCGCGGTATCCATTGCAACATTGTTCATAGCGGTACTAAAATTCATCCTTGACATAATGAAAAAGTAGCCCGCCCTCAGAAGCAGCTACTTTTTCAGTCTGCTAAAACCTATTAACTGGCCGCAGACACTGCGGTTCGTTGTGCCGGGAACGCGGGATATTAGAAGTATCTCGCGTTTCTTCTTAACCATATTATACCGTAACATTATAGAATTATGCAACAACAGGGTTTACCAATAAGCGGGCCAATGAACAACGCCGAAATCTAACTAATCGCTTGATCATAGAATCTGTTATAGCGGAAATAAGCAAGAAGGGAGAAAACGGCTCCCATAATCAATAGAATCGTGATGTTGAACCCGATGTCTCCTAAAGTACCTCCCTGCCCGAAAATGGAGACGTAGCTTTTTTGTATCCAGTATTGAGGGAAAAGGACGGAGATTTTTCGCACACCCGAAGGCAGGATGTCGATGGGGAACCACAAGCCGCCCAAGGCCGCTCCTCCCATGACGGTGAGTTGGACAAGGAACAAAACCATCTGTTGATTTTGCGAGATAAAGGTCAGCAGCAAACCCAATGCCGTAGCCACAAAGGCCAGCAGCAGTGTGACGAGAACGAGGGCCGGAATATTGCCTAAGGACATCTTGAAGTAAGTGAGTCCGAAGGTATAAAGAACGGCTACTTGAATAAGCACAACAATGAAATTGGGAATCCACATCCCCATCATATATTCATATTTTCTCAGAGGTGTGCCCATGAGCCGGGCGAGCATACCGGATTCTCTGTCCTTAAAGAAAGATTGGGCCATAATTGTGATGATAAAGAAGGCAAACATCACCGTGTAGCCGGGAAGTATCTGGGCTATTCCCGTATTCTGAGATACGTTGATTTGCTCTTTCTTGATCAAAAAGGGGCGTTTCAAGATTGCAGCGGCATTGTTCCCTGCCGTGCTCTGCACATAGTTTTCAATCTGAGCCTGTTGGCTTGACTGGGAGACGCTGTCGAGGGCGGAGAGAAACCCCTGGCTTGTCGTCGAGTTGGGATCGTAATGCACGTCGATCACAGGCTGTTTGCCGGCTAGAATGTCTTGCTGAAACCCTTGGGGAATTACAAAATAAACGGGCTGTTTATTGCTTTTAACTTGGGCGAGGGCGTTGTTTACGTCGCTTTCCGATGTTAGTTTAAAGCCCTTCACAGCCTGAAAGGATTGCAGGATTTGCTGAGATGCCGGAGATTTGTCCAGATCCGTATAATGGATATCGAAAACGTAGTTATTGGATTTAGCGGTGCTGCCGATCAGCAAGATGATAATGATCGGCATCAGAAACATAAAAATATAGGTCTTGCGTTCTTTGAGCCGCAGTTTAAATTCTTTCCTGACTAACGACCACATAAGATCGTCCTCCTTATTTATCCCTTAAACTTTTGCCTGTCAACAAGAAAAAGATATCTTCTAAGTTCATATGGTAGATTTCCAAATGACTGACCTGTTGTCGGTTAGCCAGTAAAAAGCTGCTTATTTTCTCCATCGTTTGCATGACGTTGTCACAGACTATCCGGTAGCCGTTGCCCAGCTCTGCAACCTCCCCGAATAGGTTAAGCTCTTGCGGCTTAATTCCTTCCCCCTCCAGGTAAACGGCAGGCTTGGAATACTTTTTAATGATGCTGTTGACGCTGCCGCCTTCCAGGATTTTGCCGTGATCAATGAGCACGATATCTTCACATAAGTTCTGGACTTCTTCCATATAGTGACTGGAATAAATAATGGTCTTGCCGTCCTTCTTCAACTTGTCAATGATGGTGTAGATGTAATTGCGGGATTGGGGATCAATGCCTACCGTAGGCTCATCCATGATCACGAGTTTAGGGTTATGCATGATCCCGCAGCCGATATTTAGCCTTCGTTTCATTCCGCCGGAGAAATTTTTTATCAGATCATCCGCCCGATCCCTTAAACCAATATCCTCTAAGGTCTTATTGACCGTGTCCGCAAGTTTGTTTTTAGGGATTCCATAGACCCCTCCGAAAAACGTGAGATTATCTCTGGCTGAAAGGACATTTTCCAGGACCAGGTCTTGCGGAACATAGCCGATAGTTTGTTTTACTGCGTAGCGGTTCTTCTCAAGGGGCTTTTCATTAAAGGAGATTTCTCCCTCATATTTTTGCGTGATGCCGGCAATGATTTTCATTAAGGTTGACTTGCCGGCACCGTTAGGTCCGATTAAGCCAAAGCAAATCCCATCGTTAATAGTGACGTTTACCTGATCTAAAGCTAATGTGTCCCCATATTTTTTTCTGACGTTTTTAAGTTCAATCATCAGTTGATACAACCTTTCGGGTAAGATTGACGTTTTGGCGAAGCTCCCCGGTATTTTCATCATCTGCCGGTGCCGCGCAGCGGCATGGGCGGCGGCTACTCTGAATAAACTTTCTTGCCGCTTAAAAAGAAAATCAAAGAAACGTAAACTAAACCCAGGAGCAAGTAAGGCAAAGTATTGACAGAAATCTCTCGCGTACTGGTTGCAACATAATCGCTGGCCTTAATGGTAACGGTAAAAAAAGGCGTGAAAAGGATCTTGCTGATGGCCTGAGAAAAGAGCAGGGTCGCGATACAGATGACGGCATTCAACGCTCCTCCGGTAGAGGAGTAGATTTGCTGAGCATTGATCTTATAACGGGCTAAAGCGGGAATGTCTAAGTGAGGTTTAGGGAACAGCGTCAGAGAGAGCAACGTACCTAAAATGACAATAATAAGGATATAACAAGCCAAGAGAAAAATTTGGGTAAAGCCTGTAATGACTGGGCCGAGGCTGAAAGCGTGAGTGATGTTAAGGAAGAATAAGACCAGGGCATCGGCAATAAGATAATTCACCACGAAAAATGCCACAGGAGCGAGGATTTTTCCTCCTTGTTTAATCGGCGCCAGACAATACTGAACGTTGGTGTTAAAGATCGTCAAATCCCCTGTGAAGCGGGTGAGCAGCCCCATAAAAATGGAGATTTGCAGAACACCCAGATAGAGCATTCTTCCTCCCATACTCCATTTGGGCAGAAGCCAGATCATAAAGGGAACAACCATGATCAGAATAATTCCGTAAAATTCTATCAGATCAAAATAATGGTTTTTAATAACTTGCTTCAAGAGCTTCATTCTTAAATCTCCTCCTTCACCCATTCTTCGAGGGAGTTTCCGGATGTCTCACGTATTATATCCGGATTGTCATAAACCATAATTTTTTTCTCCTTGAGAAGCAAAAGACTGTCAAACAGCCGTTCCATTTGCGTGATGAAATGGGTTGAGATTAGAATAGTGCTGTCTTCGTTGTAGAAGCGGACAATAGCATCCAAAATCTTATCTCTGATGACAGGGTCAACCCCAGTGACCGGCTCATCCAGGATGTAAAGCTTGGCATTTCTGGAAAGGGCCAGGGCCAGCTGCAGTCTTTCTTTTGTGCCCTTGGAAAGGCTGCCGATTTTTTGCTCTTCCTGGAGTTCCATCCACTCCAGCAGTTGCCGAAATTTAGTTTCATCGTAATCCGCGTAAAAATCCCGGTAAAACTCTTTAGCATCGCTTATTCTGGCCCATTTAACGAAATCTGCGGAGTCAGGCATGAAAGAGACGAGGTTTTTGGTTTCCAGGCCAATTTCCCGGCCCAGAATACGAACATCTCCGCCACTGGGTTTTGTGAGCCCGGCCAGTATTTTAAATAAGGTTGTCTTGCCGCTGGCATTGCGGCCCAGAACGCCCACGATCTTCCCGCAGTCCAGGGAAAAGGTGACGTCGTCAAAAATAGTTTTCTTGCCGTATTTTTTAGTCAGATGACTGACTTCCAATAGCTTGTGCATTAGTTTTGATCCTCCTGAAGATAGTTCATAATCTCTGCGGCTATTTCCGTAGCTTGAAAACCCAGCGCTTGCATTTCCTCCACAAAGGTTTTGATCAGAGAACGGGAGATTGATAGTTTTAAGCCCTGAATCATTCCTTGATCCTCCGTAACAAACCGCCCGATGCCTCTCTGCGAGTAAACAATTCCTTCGCCTTCAAGTTCCTGGTACATTCTTTGAACAGTGTTGGGGTTTACTTTAAAGTCAAGAGCCAATTCTCTGACGGCAGGCAATTTGTCTCCTCCTTTAAGTTTTCCTGAAATAATCCAGCGTTTGACTTCATCCATAATTTGAACATAAATTGAAATGCTATTATTAAATTCTTTCATTTCGGAATCACCAACTCTCAACCAGTGTATGAATTAGATAGTACACTAATACAATGGTATTGTCAAGCTAAGGTAATTGCTCAGCGAGTGGTAAAATTAAACAAATAAAGTAGACTTGATTAAGGTAGAGTTTTAACTCCATCTTAATCTTAGTCGCACTTATCCAGGAACTTAGCCGCTCTTAACTCACCGCTTGCCGAAGCGGGAGACTTAGAGCGGATTAGTCAGCGGACAAAATTAAACAAAGCAGTTCAACCCATCTCACGGTAAACTGCCTTTAGTCCGTTATTAAACCACCGCTAAGGGTTGATTATTTTTGTTCATAATTTAGTTCCCGCTTCTTGAAAAAATAGAGAGCTAAGAAATAGAACAACACGATATAGCCTAAAGCCAAAAGACAGGAGAAAATCAGATGAATGTCAAACGATGCATAGCTGCCGGCAATCAGTTGACGAATAGGAGGAAATAGATAGCCGGTACTTGAGAAAGGCTGGACTGTGCCTAAAATCAGGAGCAAAATCCCCCAGAAGAAGGACAGCTTGCTGAAGACCAAAGACGAGCAGCAAAGCATGATAAGGTTAGCCATTAAGAGAATAAAACCGAGGGGAATGAGGCGTGCCAGGCCGTTGGGGAAGGAGAGCTGTTCTTTGACTGCGGTGCAGAAAAAGCCCGCTATGAAGAGCAAAATCACTATGAGCGCATTCAGGCTAAAGGCTGCTAAGATTTTGCCGGACGGATAGCTTGTTCTGCTGATAGCTTTGGTTAAAAGAATATAAATCCTGGGGTTTGTCTCTAAGGAAGCAATTCGCCAGACCGTTACTGCAGACAAAACGATGGAGAACATACCTAAAGCGGGATAGATATCGTTTTTGCCAAGCAGCCGGTAAGTATCCCGGAAAAGAAAAAGTAAAATTGCCACCAAAATAATTTCCGCATAAAACCAAGTCCGGCGGAAGTAATCCGTCAAGGTGAAGATTGCCAAATTAATGATCTTCATACTGACCTCCCGTGGCGCGCAGAAAATAGTCTTCGAGTGATTTCTGGACGGGGCCTAGTTCAGCAATGGTAGCCCCTCCGTCAAGCAAGGACCTCAATAAGGATTCTTTTTGTCCTCCGGTCTCTTCCTTAAACAGATAGTCATCAGCTGACAACTTGCTCAGATTAAAGATTTCCCGGAGCTTTGCGAACATCTCTTCGCTGATGCCCGAAGCTTTGATTTTGTAGTCGTTGCTTGAGAACAGCTCTTTTTGGAGGCTGCCTTGGGCTATGATGGAAGAGTTATGAATAATCGAGAAGTGACTGCACACTCTTTCTACTTCATTGAGGAGGTGCGAACAAAGAAGAATGCTTTTATGTTGCCGCTGCATTTCAATAATGATATCTCTTAAATCCTTCTGCCCGGCTGGGTCAAGACCTGTTAAGGGTTCGTCCAGGATAAGCAGCGCCGGGTCAAGTAAAATGGCCTGGGCCACTCCAAGCCGTTGGAGCATGCCTTTAGAATAGCGGCTCATCCGGCGGGAGGCATCCCGGGTCATTCCCACTAAGTCCAGAACCTCAGATACCCTGTTCTCGACAGCGCTTAAGCCCGACATCTTACCTAATAAGGTTAAATACTCTTGGCCGCTGAACACTAAATGATAACTGGCCTGTTCAGGTAAATAGCCGACCGAACCGTGATTAGCCGCGGCCTTGCGGCCGAATAGTTTGACCTCCCCCTCTGTGGGCCGCAGAAAACCCAGAATTATTTTAATCAGGGTCGTTTTGCCTGCGCCGTTTCTGCCCACGAGACCTAAGGTTTGATTTTGCTTGAGGGAAAGATTGATATTGGTGAGGACTTTTTTAGTTTGATACCTCTTAGTGAGGTTAGAAACTTCAATGATGGACTCGACTCCATGCCGTTCTCCTTAGTGTGCTCGGGTATTATTTATTTAGACTGATATACTGCAACCTATGATATAATTTTCCGCAAGCCTGCCCATTTTATGATTGCCCCTGAGAATTTTGGCCGGAAAATAACTATTAATAATTTGTTAATAAATCGTTTAGAGAAAATCAAGACCGGGTTGTTAGAATAAAACAAGGGAAGCTTCCGCTAATAAGAGATGAGGAGTTGGATTGATGAAATTAACGAAAAAAACGGCCATGCTTTTAAGCTTTACCTTGGGTACATTGCTGCTGGCGACTACCGTTCTGGCTGATATCACGACTAAAAGCGGCTATGACCAACTGAAAGACGCTCTTAAAGTTACCGCCGAGAAGAGCAGCGAAACCTTTAATAGTTTCACAATGGATGTGTCGTTTGACTTAAAGGATAATGGCAAAACGTTGATGACCACCAATGAAATTACAAAGTACGACAAAAGCAAAGGCGCCATGGAGCGAATTTCCTCGGATCTGAATTTGAACGGGGATAAGAGCGGCTCCCTAATTTACTCCGATACGACAACTATGATTCGCTTGTCTGATAGTGATCCAACTTACTATGTTACTGAGTATACCAAGGGACGAAAAGGAGAATTTTTTTCCGATCCCTTTAAGGACAAGAGTGCCGATGATGCTGAAAAAATTGTGGACGCTCTTGTGGGAAACCTCAAAGACAATGTAGTGGTCACGGAAAATTCCGATGGCACCAAAGTGCTTTCCGGCTCACTAAGTGAAGTGCAAATCCCGTCCTTGATCAATGCTCTTGCTTCGTTCAAATTGAAACAAGACTTTAATAATAACCAACAAGGGAACTTGCCGCATCTGACAAAAGATGTTTTTGTCAAGAGCATAGAGGGTACGGCTCAGATAAATAAAGACGGCGTGATGGAGAGCATCTTAGGTTCCGCGGTACTCTCCGGAAAGGATGAGAACGGAACGGCTCACGATTTGACGCTGGAGGTTCTGGGCAAGCTGACAGATATTAATTCTACCGGCGTAACGAAACCGGATCTTAGCGGTAAAAAAGTAGAAAAAGATGTTGTGGCTTATGAAAACTCCGGGCCGGAAATTCTGCATCCGGAAAAATTCAGCGGCAAGTTTAAAAATGATATTTTAATTGAACAAGACGATAAATTCGTCAAGGCCGGAGAGAGAATCCTGGAAATTACCCAAATAAACAATGAGTCGGCTGCCGGACACTATTACGAGGTCTATAAACCGGGCTTTGAAGAATACGCCGCCTCAAAACAAGACTTTAGCTTTACCGCCCAAAAGTCTGGTGGAAAGAATTCGCCCGCTTCGGATTACGATTACACGACGGATTCCGGGAAGAAGGGGAACTTTTTCCTGGATGAACACGCGGGAAAAATATTTTTTAACCCAGCGGCTAAGGGCGGTTTGCTATACGATTCAACCTTCAGCCCGGATCTCGATTAGACATTCAGGAAAGTAATGAACAGAGCTGAGAAAGACTGCCGGGTTAACTCGGCAGTTCTCTTAGCTCCTGGGGGAGGCCAGGTATGGAAAAGATCATTGAGATTAAAAATTTGACCAAGTTATATGAGAACGGGCGAGGGGTCAAAGATATCAGCTTGGATATTTTTCAAGGGGATATTTTTGGCTTTCTGGGCCCGAACGGAGCCGGGAAAACAACGGCCATGAAACTTATGACAGGACTCATTCGGCCGGAGTTTGGGGATGTTAAACTTTTTGGCTATAGTGTTACGGCAGAGTATGAGAAAGCGATGGCTAAAGTAGGCTGTCTCATTGAAATTGCCGAGGCTTATGCTTATTTGAGTGCTTTTGAGAACTTAAAGCAGTCGGCCCGGTTTTATCCGGATGTGGATGAGCAACGGATCGATGAGGTTCTGGAGCTGACAGGCATGCTTAAATATAAGCGCGAAAAACCTAAAAAGTTTTCGCTGGGAATGAAGCAGCGTCTGGGCCTGGCGGCAGCTATTTTATCCCGTCCCAAGCTGGTTATTTTGGATGAACCTTTGAATGGCCTCGATGTCGAAGGCATGATTGACATGCGCAAGCTGATCCATTATTTAGCGGAGCAGGAGCAGACCACGTTTTTTATCTCCAGTCATTTAATCCATGACGTAGAGCTAACCTGCAACCGGATTGGGGTCATCTACAACGGGCAAATCCTTAATGTCGAAAGCACCCAAACGATTCTGAGAAACTATGCGACACTGGAGAATTACTTTGTAAGCGAGGTGGAGCGAAATGGCCGTGTTTCAGGCAGCTCTTGTTAATGAAATCGAGAAGCTCTATAAAAAGAAAAAGGCCCTGGTAGCTGCTATTCTTTCGCTTGTGGTCATTGTTTTCGGGCAATTGGTGATTGTTGGGGTGAGAAGCGGCTTTGGCCTGAGAGGAACGGGCAGTATGGAATTTCCCATGCTCGTACTTTCCGTGGTTGTGAACTCGATTTTGCCGCTGTTTACGGCCTTGGTCACGATTGACAGCTTCTCCGGGGAGTTCTCCCAGAATAGTATGCGCCTTACCTTAACCCGGCCGGTAAGCCGGTTTAAGGTTTTTACCGCCAAAATTACGGCCATTGTTGTCTTTATTTTAGCGACGTTATTGCTGCTGCTCATTTTTTCCTTGTTAGCCGGCTTTATTTTTAACGCCAACTCGGCGACGCTGGGTTCCTTGGCCAGGACGGTATTTTCTTACATCGTCAGCTTATTGCCGATGATTGTTTTGGCTTTAGGGATAGCTCTGCTGACCAATCTCTTTAAAAGCGGAATATCCGTCTTTTTCGTTTCCATTTTGCTGTTTATCGGTTTGAAAGTCCTGGGGGTATTCTTTTCCCAGTATGCCAGTCTTTTTATGACGACTCAGCTTGATTGGTATAATCTTTTTTTGATAAACTCTTTTCCGCTGGGGAAAATCCTGCGTCAGTTCTTGATTATGCTGGGCTCAGGTATTATGTTATTTACAGCAGGATTCTACTTATTTGACAAAAAAGAATTATAGGGTGACCTTTATGAACCTTAAAAAACGTCTGATCTTAGCCAACGCTGCAACAGTTGTCATTCCCATCCTGATCACTGTTTTTATTGCTGCGGCTTTTCTTTTTATTTCCGGCAGGCTCTTAGGAAATGATGTTTCCTTGGAAAACTACCAAAGGCTGTCCCAGATTAAGCTTGAACTGCTCAAGACTGAGACGGGCATTTTGCGGCAAACTCCTGAAATTGTGGCGGAAGAGACTTTTCAGAGGCATCTTCAGGAGCAGCTGGCAGCGATCAATGGCGAGCTGATTATTGTCCAGGATGAAAAAGTTATTTTTCAGTCACTTAACCTGAGCAAAATTGATCTGGCCAAATGCCTGGCCGCCGGGAATCTCTCAAGAGCTGCGGAACCTGTTGTTGTCGGGGATGTTTCTTATAGTGTTCAAACAATTCCCCTTAATTTTAAGGATGGGACTCAAGGGAGTGTTCTGATGCTCGCCCCCCTCGATCAAGCGGCAGTGACGCTGACCAGATTTCTGATCGTCATTGGCGTAACCTTCGTCCTGGCCTTTATGCTGACAAACTTTCTGGTCTCCTACCAGTTTTCCCGCAGTATTCTGAAACCTCTTCATAATCTGCAAAGTGCGGCGGCGGAAATTAGCCGGGGAAACCTCGATCAAACCATTATTGAAGAAGGGGACCAGGAGATCCGGGCATTATGTCGGGATCTTGAGCTTATGCGCATCAAGCTGAAAGATTCGGTTCATACTCAGCTTAAGTATGAAGATAACCGCAAAATGCTTATTTCCAGTATTTCTCATGATTTAAAAACCCCTGTGACCTCCATCAAAGGCTATGTTGAGGGGATTTTAGACGGAATTGCCAATACTCCCGCTAAAACGGAACGCTATTTAAAAACTATTGCCCTGAAAGCCCATCAAGTGGATCAAATGATTGATGATTTGCTTCTTTATGCTAAACTTGATTTAAACCAGCTTCCTTTTGATTTTGCCAGGACAGATATCGAGGAGTATCTGAAGCTCTGCCTGCTGGAGAGTGAGGCGGAATTAGAACGTCAGGGGATCAAGGTTTCTTTGCACAATGAGCTGACTCAGAAGCAGGCTGTTTTTTTAGACCGGGAAAGAATGAAACGAGTGATCATGAATATTCTGGATAATTCCTGCAAATACATGAACAAAGAGCAGGGCCAAATTGAGATTCTGCTCAGAGACACCCCAACCAGTGTCATTGTGGAAGTGCGTGACAATGGTTCCGGCATTCCTAAAGGGGATCTGCCGCATATTTTTGACCGCTTCTACCGCTCTGACGCGGCCCGCAGCAAAGGGAGCGGTTTGGGCTTAGCTATAGCCAAGCAAATCATCGCAGGCCATCATGGCAGAATATGGGCCGTAAGTCAGGGAGAGGAGGGGACCAGTATCATGATTTCTCTGAGTAAATCATGATAGGGGGCGGCGTTAGATGAGAAAGAAGATTTTAATTATCGAGGATGACTCAAGTATCGCGGAATTGCAGCGAGATTACCTTGAAGTGGCCGGTTTTGAGGTTATCGTCTGCTCCGGTGGCTTGGAAGGCTTAAAAACGCTTCGGGAAAACGAGATGGATCTCTTGATTTTGGATATCATGCTTCCCGGGATGGATGGTTTGGAAATTCTGAGGAGCATGCAAGAAGACAAGGATATTCCCGTTCTTTTAGTGTCGGCCAAAAAGGAGGAAATTGACAAGATCAAAGGCTTAAGTCTGGGAGCCGATGATTACATCACAAAGCCCTTTAGCCCGGGGGAGTTGGTGGCAAGGGTAAAGGCCCATTTGGAAAATTACGAGCGGCTAAAACACCGCTTTCGTGAAAGGGCCGGAAAGGAAAATGTCCTGACGATTCGCGGCCTGAAAATAGACCGGGAATCCCATCGCGTCTTTGTTCTCGGTCAGGAAGTAAGCCTGGCTCAGAAGGAGTTCGGTTTGCTCCTCTACTTGGCTCAAAATCCCAACAGAGTGTTTGGACGCGAGGAGCTGTTTGAACGTGTCTGGGGCTTAGACGCTTTGGGAGACTCTTCTACCGTCACTGTACATATCGCCAGACTAAGGGAAAAAATTGAAAATGATCCCTCAAACCCGCAATACGTGGAAACCGTGTGGGGGGCCGGTTATCGTTTCAGAGTTTAGAGGCCAAGCACCGGCCTTGATCTGCCGGACAAACTCTTGACTATTTTTGGCAGCGCGCTGAGATCGGCTTAAATCCTGCGTAGCTTAAAAAAAGCCAGGGACAGGACCACAATATTCGTCAGGTCTTAAACCATATTCAAAAAGAAGAACAGCAGCATGGCGAGGACCTTTTTAATTACCTTCACAGCAGAGGCGCTTATCCTGTCCAGCAAGAGCTTTAAGTTTGGCTGAAGTAACTTGACGAGATGAGCAGCTAGTCGAAGTTATATGCAAGTGAATAAGAAATAATTTAATTCAGGGACAGCAATTAATCCTAAATGGGGGATTTAACTGCTGTCTCTGAAATTTTGGCTCAATTGGGGACGTGAACCAGCTTAAAATGACGTTGGAGGTCATGCATAGCTCAAAAAAGCGAGGGGAATGATATCAAGCAGAAATAGTTTTTAAGAATTTTACTTAAGAAGGGTGGTTCATCATGATGCGCAGTCAAGAAAATACTAAGCCATTTGAAGACCAAAAAGTTCCTGAAAAAATGTGCGTCCGGATTCAAAATGAAGAAGAACAGCATGGTGAGGACCTTATCAATTACCTTTATAGTAAAGGAGCTTACCCTATACAATAACTTGCAGCATCTGGACGTTTAAATAGATCTGGGCCTTCTGGATCGAGGAAAATTGTAGAGCAGCCGCTTTGAGTTGGTTTTTGACCCTCGGATAATCAATACCCAACGTTCCTATCTTGCCTCCAAGCTCAGTTGATTATTTTGAATATCACCATTACTCTCTATGCAATAGACTTCCTTTAAGCTATCTGATTGATTTGGTTTTAGCGCCAATCATACGGATAGCTTTAATTTTTTGTAGGCAGGAAGCTATCCTCAAGCCGGTTACCGCTTTTCCGGCTAAAGTGCTTAAACGTCTTGTCAAATTAATATTTAATAGGGATGAAAGTATAATTGGCACAATGACCAGACCGGCTACGAGCACAAGCATTAGAACAAGGGTTGCCAAGGATGGAGTACTGAAAGAGTGTGCGGTCAGTAATTGACATATGTTCAAAATGAGGTATAATCAAAGTTGAAAAAGGCATATGCCAATAAGCGTAAGCAGGATTTTAGCCCTGAAGTGCTAAGAGGGAAGGGAGGAATTAGATGTCTTAAAGGATTGGGTGCTGTCAGAGGTGATCCGGAGATGCTGCTGGGCGGAGATTTCAAACTTTGTAACGGCCTGGCGCTATACTGCCGTTGCGGTGGTTGCCAGGGACATAGATATGGCGGACTCCTTCCGGAAAATAGTAAAGGTGATTGATTTATATGTACTCTGAAAAAGTGATGAAACATTTTCTATCTCCGCAAAACGCCTACCGCATGCTCGATGCCGATGCTGAGGGAAGTTTGGGAGATCCTTCCTGCGGAGACTCATTAACTATGTTTATAAAAGTCCGGGATAACTATATTGAAAAGATAAGTTATCTGGCTTTTGGCTGCTGCGCCTTAATTGCCGTCTCCAGCATGACAACTGTTTTAGCGATGGGAGAACACTTAAACGATGCCTTGAGGATTACTGAAGAGGATGTTATCAGGGCCCTTGATGGCCTCTCCCCCATGAAGCAGCATTGTTCGAACCTCGGAGTAGGCGCCTTGCGTAAGGCAATTAATAACTATTACGAAGCAAAAAGGCAAACGGAAATACTTATCAAGGAGGTATCCCGATGAAAATTGCTCTTCCGGTCAATGACAAGTCTACGGAAGCAAGTGTGTCTGAAACCTTAGGCCGCACCCCCTATTATTTAATTTATGATACCGAATCAGGGGAAGGCGTTTTTCTCGACAATAGTGCGCTGGCCAGCCAAGGCGGCGCGGGGATTAAGGCTGCCCAGACTCTTGTGGACAGCAAAGTAAAGGCCTTACTCACTCCAAGATGCGGTGAAAACGCGGCGGAAGTCCTTAAAACAGCGAATATAAAACTGTTTAAGACGATTAACGATTCTATTAAGGACAACCTTGAGGCCTTTAATGAAGGTAAGTTATCACCATTGGCAGAAATCCATACCGGGTTTCATGGCCATGGAGGAAAATAAGATGAGGATTGCTGTACTAAGTGGTAAAGGGGGCACAGGAAAAACACTGGTGGCGGTCAATCTGGCGGCTTCCGCAAAGGAGGCCAGCTATATTGACTGTGATGTCGAAGAGCCTAATGGGCATCTTTTTTTTAGGCCAAGGGTTTTCGCCTCGGAAAAAGTCTCAGTTGGCATTCCTGCTGTGGATGAAAACCTTTGTACCGGCTGCCGCCTATGCGTTGATTTTTGTAAATTTAATGCCTTAGCTTATATCAACAACAAGCTGCTGGTTTTTGCTGAGGTATGCCATTCTTGCGGAGGATGTATGTTGTTTTGCCCGGAGAAGGCCTTGGCGGAAAAGGAGAATATCCTTGGCGAAGTGCAAAGAGGTATATCCGGAAATGTTGCGGTCATTACAGGAATTTTAAATACCGGGAAAGAATCGGGTGTTCCGATTATCAAGAAACTATTAAATAATATGGCTAAAAAAGAGGACCTGACTTTTGTGGATTGCCCGCCGGGAAGCGCCTGTATCGTCATGGAAAGCATCAAGGATGCCGATTATTGCCTTCTGGTGGCCGAGCCTACCTTATTTGGAGTTCATAATCTTAATATGGTTTATGAACTGGTGAAATTATTTAACAAACCTCATGGCGTCGTACTTAACAAGTGTTTGCAAGAAGAAAATCCTGTCGAAAAGTTTTGTCATGAAAAAGGTTTAAACATCCTGGGCAGGATTCCTTTCGATAGCGAGCTGGGAACCTTGAATTCCAAGGCCTTGATTTCGGTCAGGGAGAATGAGGCCTATCGGGACATGTTCTCTTCCCTGCTTCAGATTGTGACTGAGGAGGTTCGGCATGAAACAGTTGCTAATCCTTAGCGGCAAGGGCGGTACGGGCAAAACAACGATTGCCGGCGCGTTTATCAAGCTGGCGGAGGCTAAAGCCTATGCGGACTGTGATGTGGATGCCCCTAACTTGCACTTGATCATAAATCAGGCATCGGAGGTCAAACGGTCAAACTACTATGGGCTGCCCAAGGCGGTAATTAATCCGGAGCTCTGTCTGAAATGTGACTTGTGCAGGCAATATTGCCGCTTCGAGGCAATTCAAACGGGGGCCGTATACGTGATTAATCCCTTTGCCTGCGAAGGGTGCGGAGTTTGTCAAGCCATTTGCCCGGCGGGAGCCGTAGCTTTCCAACCTGTCCAAGCAGGAGAACTAATGTTGTATGCGGGTGAAGCGGTCTTTGCTACCGCTCAACTAATCATGGGAAGCGGTAATTCCGGAATGTTGGTAACCGAGGTAAAAAAGCTAATGAGGTCTGCGGTTAATGACGTTGCTCTGGCAGTCATTGACGGGTCGCCGGGGATAGGGTGCCCGGTTATCGCTTCGATCAGCGGTGTTGACCTTGTTCTGATCGTGGCCGAACCATCGGTTTCCGGCATCAGTGATATGGAACGCATTATCAAGACGGCGGAAAAGTTTCAAACCAGAGTCGCTGTTTGCGTCAACAAATATGACACTAATCCTGATATCACGAGAAAAATTGAAGCATTTTGCCAGGACTTTGGAATACCCTTCGTTGGCAGGATACCCTTTGACCCCAAGGCTGTCCAGGCAATCAATAGCGGGCAAAGTATAGTTGACCTGGATTGCGTTTCAGGACGGGCGGTTAAAGACGTTTTCGACCAGACGATCAATAGATTGAATCAATCCGGGAATTTCCAAAGCTTTGCCGGACTTTTGCGGATGAGCTCAGACCGGATTCCTACATAACGTCTTAAAGGCCTTAGAAGTAAATGTTGTGATTTCAGGCAGCATGGGTGGCGTGAGAGAAATATTCAGGGAAAAGGGTATTGAGGTAATAACAGGTGCCGAAGGTCACGCTAAAGCCGCGGCGGAAGACTATTTGCGAGGCACCCGGCAGAGCACTGGCCCCGGTACTTAGGAGTATAGGGGTCAGTGCTCTGAATTTCTGAGAAGGGCAATAATCTAAATAAGGCTGGGGACTAAACTGATACCCAGATAGCAGCAAAAAGGCCTGCCGGATAGTTATATCCAACACGCCTTTTGATACCATATTCCCTAATGCTGCCAAAAGGTTGGGACTGGTACTTTAACCTTATTTAGCGGATACTGCCGAAGGAGACGTTGGGGAAGAGGCGGCGTGAATCCGGCTGTTGCGTAAATAAATCAGGAGATCGGCCAATACCATAAAGAAATTGAGTAAGTATAAGTACACTACCGCATCATATTGGTTGAAAACCTTATGCAAGATCCCAGCCACATACCCTACAAGGATAACGATGAGAAACGACAGACTTTTCCCTTTAGTGGAGCGGGACGTGTAGGATTTGTAAATGGAAAGGGGCCAAGCAGCGCCGAAACAAACCAACATTATGATTTCAAAGATACTCATAAAAGCCACCTCGTTAAAACTTGTAATTACTTTCACAATTAATTGCGTTTTTATTATACACCCTTTCTCAGCTCAATTGTTGAGCGCGGGAAATGTTCTATAATTCAAAAAAGAATAATAAAGGACCGGGACTGAAAAAGAAAAACGTTAAGCTTTTCTCCGGCTGAGAAAAGCCTAACGTTTTCTTTACTTCTGAGCTTTAGAAAACTTTGGCTCAGGTAATTCAACGCGGGAGTATCCAGGTAGCTCCTATTTCCTGAAGAGCGATCTTTTCCAAATGACCTGAGGCCGCTTGGCGGAAACGGACAATCGGTTCGTCCATGGGTTCCTGGGATAACTTGAACGTTCCCCAATGCATGGGAATAATCCATTTGGCCGAAATCTCCTCACCCATTTTCCAGGCCTGTTCCGGTGTCGCGTGTTTGGACTCGAAAGACTTAGGAGAGTAAGCGCCAATCCCCATGATAGCTAAATCAATCGTTATGCCGCTCAGTTGTTGCCGGATAAGCTCGGTGTAGCCGGTATCGGCGCCGAAAAAGAGATTGATGCCGTTTTTGGATAACAGGAGGCTGTTGGCCTCCATACCTTTTTTCCAGGGTATCCGGGCTCCCCAATGCCTGCCTTCGATAGCTCTGACCGTAACCCCGGCCCAAGACTTGCTTTCTTGCCAATGAAGTTCTTCAACAGTTTGGAATTTCATACCGTTCCACAGGGGCAGGGTATTTTTGGCGGTAACGGCAATAGTATGGGCTGATTGCAGCTTGCGCAAGGTGGGGTAGTCAAAGTGATCGGTGTGAGCGTGGGAGACGAGAATTAAATCAAGGGGACCGACCTGGCTGAACTTTAAAGCGGATTCAATATAACGGCTGGGTCCGATGGTCAAATTGCCTATGGGTGTAATGCCGATATGGGAGTTCAGAGCGGGATCAATAAGAATTCTGGTCCCGAAAAAGTTGAGCAAAAAGCTGGCGTGGCCTAGCCAGGCTACTGTAACATTATGGTCGGACCATTGGTGAGGAGTAGGTATTAATTTGGGTTTTATTAATTTCCGGCTGACTTGATTCGCTTTTCGTTCATTTAACACGTTATTTATAGATCCCCCTAGTCAATCCTGAAATGTTCCGAGTAGAATCAAGGCCAGTGGTTTGTGGGGATTTACTCCAATCCTTCAAACTGCATGTTATAGTAATGGGCATAAATTCCGTCCTGTGCGAGCAATTGTTTGTGATTCCCTTTTTCCTGAATGCCTTCACTGGTCACGACAACGATCTCGTCGGAATTTTTAATGGTGCTTAATCTGTGAGCAATGACAATGGTGGTTCTGTTTTGGGAGAGTTTCTCCAGGGATTTTTGGATAAAGAGTTCACTTTCGTTGTCCAGAGCGGAAGTAGCTTCGTCTAAAATTAAAATCGGAGGATTTTTTAAAAACACCCGGGCAATTGACAAGCGCTGCTTTTGGCCTCCGGAGAGTCTGACACCGCGTTCTCCCACATAGGTATCGTAACCTTCGTCGAGAGACATAATGAAATCATGAATATTGGCATTTTGCGCAGCTTCAATAATTTCAGCGTCCGTCGCGTCCGCTTTGCCGTAGGCGATATTTTTTTTGATTGATCCCTCAAAGAGATAGACATCCTGCTGCACAATCCCGATGGCATTTCTCAATGACTTCAGGGTAATATTGCGGATATCCTTGCCGTCGATGGTTATGCTTCCCGCCGTAATATCGTAAAATCTCGGCAAAAGGGAACAGAAGGTTGTTTTCCCTCCGCCGGAGGGCCCGACTAAAGCGATCGTTTTTCCGGCCTCTATTGTTAGGTTTACATCATTTAAAACGTTGTAGTCGTCATTATAGCGAAAGGATACATTCTTGTATTCAATTTCTCCTAAAACCTTTGACAGCGGCTTGGCGTGGGCTTTGTCCACGATTTGGGGTTCGGTGTCCAATACTTCAACGAAGCGTTTAAAACCGGCGTACCCTTTCTGGAATTGCTCGGTAAAGTTGATCAGCACGTCGATGGGATTAATAAAGATGTTGATGTAGAGGACATAGATCGCTAAATCAGTAATTTTTAGTGAGCCTAAAGCGATAAAGAACCCTCCGGAAACAACGACCACGATGTAGAGCAGTCCTTCAAAGAAAGAGTTCCAAGCGTAGAAACTTCCCATAGCTTTGTAAGCCGCGATTTTTGACAATAGAAATGCCCGGTTGCTTTTGCTGAATTTTTCACGTTCCATATCTTCGTTGGCGAAGGATTTAACGACTCTGATTCCTGAGAGGCTGTCTTGCACGCTGGAATTTACGTCGGCAATTTTGACACGGTTGTCTGTAAATATAGGGGCCATTTTAATATTTTTGTGAATCGTGTAGAATACCATGACAAGAGTGACAAACAACAAAATTAAGGTCATGGGGGCATTGATCATCATCAAAATAACAAAGGAACCCAAAATTTTCAGAGCGGAGATAAAGAGGTTTTCCGGTCCGTGATGGGCAAGCTCGGCGATATCGAACAAATCTGCGACTAATTTGGACATCATTTCTCCGGTATTGTTCTGATCGTAATAAGAAAAAGACAGCCGTTGATAATGATCGAACAGATCGTTGCGCATTTCTGTTTCCATTCTGGCGCCCATAATATGTCCCCAGGAAATAATAAAATACTGGCAGAAATATTTTATGAGGTACATGGCTACTAAAGCCAGACCAATGAAACCTAGAGCGTGCAGTATAGATGATTTGTCTTTAGTAAATAAAGTTTTGGCAAGATCATTGAGAATCAGTGGAAAAGCCAGATCAATCATAGAAACGATCACAGCGCAGAGCAGGTCTGTGTAAAAGAGAAATTGCTGAGGTTGATAATATTTAATAAATTTTTTAAGAATATTCATGCAGGGGCCAAGTCTCCTCTCTAAAAGCCTTATCTGTAGGGTATCGACGGATGAGGAGCATTTTAGAAAATGATTTGTCATAGAGAGACTCAGCCGCTGGATTCGGCTGAGTCTTGAAAATTCCGGCAGATTCCTGAAAAATCCACGGGAAACTTGATAGTCTCACGAAAAACGGTAGGTCCAAAAAGACTCGCGCATAAGCATATGGCTGAACTGACTGCGAAACTGGTTTTTTGCGGTCGGCTTGCTGCCGGTTTGCCCTTGGGCATTAGCGGCGATAATCAATTGGGATTGCGACTTGTGTGCGCGGATTGCCGCCAGTTTCACCTCCGCCACAGGCGAAATATCGTTGATGATGTCCGGAGCCCCGATCACTTTTTGACAGTCGCGCGCAAAAGCGTGGGCGTAGACGGTGGGGCGTTCCTGTGGGGAAAGACGTGAAAGGGCACGAATTGTCAAGTCTCCCAGAGCATTGTGATCAGGATGGACTGAAAAACCGGGATAGTGGGTGAGGACCAGAGAAGGCCGGATCTCACGGACGATCTGCTCAATTCGCTCAATCAAAGGTTCCGGGTCTTCAAATTCAATGGTCTTATCCCGTAAACCCAGTTTAATTAGATGCTGAATACCGATAGCCTTACAGGCTTCCTCCAACTCGGCTTCCCGAACCTTAGGCAATGATTCCCGGGTAGCAAAAAAGGGTTTGCCCATGTTTCGTCCCATCTGACCTAAAGTGCCGCAAATATATGTGACCGGAACCCCTGCTTGGCTAAAAAGTGCTATGGTTCCCCCGCAGCCAAAGGTTTCATCGTCCGGATGTGGTAAAACTACCAGAACATGTTGTTCCAAAGAATATTCCTCCCACATAAAATACAAATTTTCAGGGTGCTTCCTAAGATGGCCCTTGAAGGCAATTGAGGCTTGTTATAAATCAAAGGGAAATAAGCTGAGTTCCAGAGCGACAGCCAGTCGTCCTTCATGGTCATGGCCGGCAAGCAAAAGCCGGCCCTCTTGATCCACTTCAAAGTCGGTCAGTCCCTCGGCGTAAACCCAGCCGTCTCCCATCTTAAGTCCGACGCGATACGGGCCTTCTCCGGTAATAATTCCTCGTCCAAAAGAGATGCGGCCGTTGCGTATATAAGCACCGACAGTCATGGGGCTCTCTTGCCTATGAGCGGCATAGGCTCCATTGGTCGTCTCAAGGTGGAGGTAAACTTCGCGGTTGAGAAAATTAGCCAGTTCTGTTTGTACGTTTAACTTGTCTATTGGATTCATGAATGATCCCACCTTACTTAAACCAATGATTAGTTGAAATCAAGGTTTTTTTTTCATTATATACTATTTTTATGGAAAATGAAGAGCTTGCCTCTGCGGCATTCTGACAGTAGCAAAAAGACCGCCTAAGAGTACGTAAGGTTTTATGCTGCTGCCTCTTAGCCGGCCTTATTCTATTGGGGAGAAATCTTGACTTTGCCTGAGCGAAAAACCGGTGGTTCAGATAATAAACAATGCTCAGGCTGCGGGCTCCGGAAAATGGTCACAGCGCAGCCAGATCGCTAAGAACCTGGGCAACGTGGCCCGCTACTTTTACTTTGGGGTAGATCTTACGGATTATCCCTTGTTCGTCAATGAGAAATGTAGTACGTTCAACCCCCATGAATTTCTTTCCATACATTGATTTTTCTTTCCAAACGCCGTACATTTTGATAATTTCTAAGTCTTGGTCGCTGATTAAAAGAAAGGGGAGTCCGAATTTTTCAATGAATTTGTGATGGCTGGACATTGGGTCTTTGCTGACACCGATGATAATAGCGTTGGCGTCAGTAAAGTTAAGGTAATGCCGGCCAAAGTCACAGGCCTCTGCGGTACACCCGGAGGTCATATCTTTGGGATAGAAATATAAGATAACCTTTTGACCTTTAGCTTGAAATTCGGATAAACGAATCGTTTGGCCATTACTTGCCTCAGCGGTAAAGTCAGGCGCTTTGTCTCCGTTATTCAGCATAGAACCCCTCCCGGCAGAATTTAGCTAAGGGAACTGCAAATTACTGCAAAAATAATAAGCTGGTTGCTTGAAAGATATCGCTGGGATCGGCTTAGGTCGAACCGGTAATAATTAATAAGACATTATTTCCGGTTTGCTGGGGCAACATGGCAACTATGTGATTATCTTTTTGAGCAACGAGGCTGGCAGGTTTTTTGTCCTTTGTGTAACTCCAGTTTATCGTCCACCCATCGTTCTTTAAAATATCCGCATAGCCGTTTAAAACTTTCTCGGGGGTTGTATTTTTTATGAGGTATCTCGCGGTACTTTGCTTTTGGGGAGTTTGAGTAAGACTTTGATATTCCATACTACCATAAGCGGGCAGGTATGAAAACTCTTTTGTATAAGTGGCAGTGGTTTGACCGGTATCGGAGGGGGTTTTGGCGTTACAGGCGGTTAGAGTTAAGAGCAGAACGGCGATTAAACAATAGATGGTTATTTTTTTCATGGCTAGTCACCTCGAAACTATTTTTTAACTATAGATATTTTAATATACATGCTGGGGTAATTGCAAAATCTTATCCTGATTTTGCTGTGCCGATATCATCCGCTCTACTCAATCGGCTTTAAATGTCACGTGCTTCCTAGGTGGGAGAACGTTTTATGTCCTAAGGCTTTATAAAGAAGACTTGATTCAGGTGGAGTTTTACCTCCATCTGAATCTTAGTCGCCTTATCCAGGGACTTAGCCGCTCTTAACTCACCGCTTGCCGAAGCGGGAGTCTTAGAGCGGATTAGTCAGCGGATAAAGCAGAACTTAAAGGAAAATATTATTGAAAAATTGAAATACTCTAAGCCTGCGGCAGGGATTCCTCAAAACACGGAGAAGTCTGAACAAACAATGCCTGACCTGATAATAAATAAATACTCGGCAAACAAGGAGAAACTATGGGGAGAATAGCGATAATATCCGATATACATGGAAATATGCCTGCGCTGGAGGCAGTGTTGGCCGACATTAGAGGCAGAGAGATCCAAAGGATATTCTGCCTTGGCGATTTGGCGGGAAAAGGACCGAGCTCGGCAGAAGCGGTGGATATGATTCAAAAACACTGTGAAGTTGTGATTAAAGGCAATTGGGATTATTATCTCGCAGACCAGGAAGGAAGAGATACGCTGATCTGGCATCAAAATAAACTGGGAGCGGAACGGCTAAACTATATGAAAGCGCTGCCGATCTATAAGGAATTTTATATCAGCGGCAAACTCCTAAGGTTATGTCATGCTTCTCCCAATGATCTGTTTCATAGAGTCTATCTCTCAACCAAACAAAGTGAACGCCTCAAGTTATTTGAACCAACCCCAACCCTCAATCTTGAAGCAGATGTGGTGGGATATGGGGATATACACGGTGCCCATATTGATCATTTGCAGGGCAAAACTATCTTTAATGTTGGCAGTGTCGGCAACCCGCTGGATATGCCTCAAGCCTCCTACGGAATTATCGAGGGGAAAATAAATGCCAGAGACAAAGGGTCGTTTTCAATAACTCTTGTCAGATTGCCCTATGACATCGCTTTGGCGGTTAAGCAGGCAGAATTGACGGATATGCCGGAGAAGCAAGAATATATTAATGAGTTGAGGACAGCGGTTTATAGAGGCCGCAAGTAAATTTGTTGCGCGGGAATTTTTAAGTCTGAAAGATCTTCGTAGCCAGAGAAACAGGAAAGTCAGACAGAAAGAAGGACAATGATGTTAAAGATTGGTTGTCATCTCTCCATTTCTAAGGGATTTAAAGCTATTGGCACTGACGCCTTGAAAATACATGCCAATACGTTTCAGTTTTTTACCCGCAATCCCCGAGGGAGTAAAGCAAAAGAGATTAATCCTCAGGATACTGAGGCTTTGCTCAAGATTATGGCGGAAAATCAATTTGCCCCCATTTTAGCTCATGCCCCTTATACCCTTAACGCCTGCTCCCCCGACGAAAAAACCAGGGAGTTTGCCGCCCAGGTCATGCTGGATGATCTTGCCCGCATGGAGTATCTGCCGCACAACCTTTATAATTTCCACCCCGGCAGTCATGGAGGTCAAGGCGCAGATATCGGCATCCGGCAAATTATTGCTCAGCTTAATAATCTCTTAAAACCCGAGCAGACCACCACCGTATTGCTGGAAACCATGGCAGGCAAAGGTACCGAGGTTGGCGGTACTTTCGAAGAACTCAGATGGATTATCGACGGCGTAACCCTTGCGGAAAAAGTAGGCGTTTGTTTAGATACCTGCCATGTCTATGATGCCGGTTATGATATTGTTGACGATCTCGACGGAGTGCTGGCTAAGTTTGAACAAGTTATTGGTCTGGACAGACTTTTGGCGATTCATCTCAATGACAGCATGAACCCCAAGGGCAGCCGTAAAGACCGCCATGCCAAGATCGGTGAAGGTTCAATCGGTTTGCCGGCCATCTCCCGCCTTATCAATCACCCTAAGCTTCGTCATCTGCCCTTCTTTCTGGAAACCCCGAATGACCTTTCCGGTTATGCAACAGAAATTGCTTTGCTGAGGAATGTTTACGAGGAATAGAGCTGCTCATATTTTTACAAGCATAGCTTGTTCGTATATAATGGTAAGTATTAGTAGTGGGGTTGAAGCTTGTGTAGATTTTAAGAGAATCTTGACGAGGAGGAACGGGTGTGCTTGACAGTGATATTCTCATAGCCGGAGCTGATCCAGGATTTGGCGCGATTAAACTTGAGACCCGGGATACGAAGATCTTATTTCCCGCCGTGATTTGTAAAGGCAACGAGCGGATTTTCTCAACCTTGGGTAATCTTTTAATCAGTAAGGGTTCAGACATAGAAACTCAGATCTCTTCGCTTGATGTAATCGTGAAAAATAATTCTACAGGCGCGGAGCGGCATTATTTTATGGGCAGCTTAGCCGAAGGTTTAAATCCCAATGAGGCACACTATTGCTGGGATGAAGACAAGTCTTCGGACGAAGAGGCTACCGCTTTGCTGGTGGTTGCTTTGGCTTTAGCCCAAAAAACCCCTAAGGTCAACGTTTATTTGGGCACCGGTGTGCCCGTGAAATACTATTCCAGCTTAAAAGAAAAGTATGAAGCCGAACTGAAGGGATCGTTTTCCGTCACGTTTTTATCGGGTCCTTTCGAGGGCGTGACGCGTCATCTGAATATTTTGCGCTCACGCGTGCTTCCGCAGAGTTATGGTGTGTTTATCAAGGAAACCCTTAATGAGTATGGACTGCCGGCGAATGATAAGCTTTTCGGCGGTTACGTTGTTGTCGTCGATGTCGGATTTCGGACGACGGATATTGCCACCTTTTATGATGGGGTTATGCTTGACCCGCCGAACTCCTTCAGCCTGGAAAAGGGGTTGAAATGGGCCTATATCGGAGTGGCGGAAAAGCTCAAGGAAATGACAAGCAATCATGGAAATCCCATTGAAACGGATGACCAGGAACTTGATAAGATTTTTCGGGTCAATGACGGAAAATATCCCTGGAATCATGGATCGCTAAACCTCAATCCGATTATGCAAACGATGCTTTCCCAGCTGGGAACGGATATTACCCGGGAAGTCAAGAAGACCTTAAAGCCAATGCTCAGCAAATTGCACACAGTTCTTGTAGCGGGAAACGTCGGAGAAAAGGTATTTGACTATATTCAATTGGAAAACAAACAGTTAATTGAAAACCCGCAGTTCGGCAATGCTTCGGGGTTTAGAATTATGGCTTCGACCTTGGTCAATTCAATAACCAAGAAGGTAAATACGCCGGTATGATTCCCTCCCTGCCTTCCGCTGTTCTCCTGGAATTTAATGAAGCTGATTTCGAGCTTTGGCGGGCTTTACAGCAGATTGAACCGGAGCTGAGGGGCGCTTTCATTAAAGAAGCCCTGCGGTTGGTGCTGCAAAGCTATAACATAGGAGAAAGGTATCTGTCTCGCTTAGGGTCGCAAGGCTTAGACGAAGAAACTTCAGAGAGCCGGAAGAATCCGGAGCCGGCGGGTTCTGAAGAGATCGGGCAGGAATTGCCGGATTTTTCAATAGAAGCTCTATTTACCGAAGATCAAGCGCCGGATTTAGCTGAAGGTGACTCCAAGTTACCCAAAGGATATCAGTATATAATGAAAAATATTATTGGAATGGAAGACGATGAAGACGTTTTAAAAGTTCTGCAAAACCTTCCTGATCAGGGAGTTAAATAGATTTGGAAATGTTCATACTTGCCCACTGTTTGAAACAAGGGACGGGCAGATTGTTTGTATGTTTTGCAGCAATCTGCCCGTCCCTTTGTTTATGCCGTCGAAAAAGTGTAATTTTGTTAACATTTCAGCGGCACAGGGGCAGCCAGGAGGTTGAAAGCGCCGGAGTCCGGCAATTGCCAAGTTTTCTTTAACTTTCACATAAACTATAATAAATCTTGTTTATTCAATTTTTTATAAATCGTTTGATAATTATTTTTTAAAAAAAGAGGTTTTTTCAACATAATTCGTGAATATATATAAAATTATCTAAAGCTTTAGACTGCTTAGGCTCGACGAAAGAGGTGCACCCGTGCGTCCATTCAGACATAAACTGTTAATCCTGCTTTTGGGTTCGCTGGCAATTTTGGCGGCGAGCATTGTTATGCTTCTCAACTGGTATATAAAAGACCGCGATTTGGCTGCCGTTAGTATGAAAGCGCAAAAAGACTTGGCGGCATGTCAGGAAATTATTGATGCAAAATACCCTGGCCCCTGGTCAGTGCGCAATGAAGAGCTGTATAAAGGGGAGGTTAAGATCAGCCTCAATAATGATCTTGTAGACCATTTAGCCCAGCTTACCGGAGATACTGTTACCCTATTTCTCGGCGATACCAGAGCCGCCACCACAGTACGCGGTTCAAATGGAGAACGGGCAATTGGCACCAAAGCTGCGGCAAATGTTGCTCAAATAGTATTGAAAAATGGTCAGACTTATAGCGGAGAGGCTGATGTGGTGGGTCAGCGCTACCAGACGGCATACACTCCGTTGCGCACGGGAAACGGCACCATCATTGGCATGTTTTATGTTGGAATTTCCCCTGTTTACGAGCAGGAATTTGTCAATAAACCCCTGGCGACTATGGCAGGACTGGTGGCAGCCTTAACAATTTTAGTCGGGCTTATTGCTTTGGTTCTCTTATATAAGTGGGTCGGATATCCTCTCAAGGAGATTTTTGCGGGAAGTCGGGACGTTGCGGCAGAACACGGCAATCAAAAAGTCAGTATTTTCGATTCTGGGGAAGCAGAAAAAATTGAAGACGCTTTTATGCAAATGGTTGAACAAATTCAGGCCTTGACCTGGGAAATTAGCCGCTCAACTAACAACAATATAGACAATGCTTTATTGAAAAGCAATGCCAATGCTGTTTTCGAACAAATCAAGGCTAATGAGCAAATGAGTGAGCAAACCTATGCTTATACTGCTCCCGCCGCTTTCGAGCCGCTGCCGGAGATGGAAAATCCCTGGTGGAATAGAGCTGAAAGTCTGCCTAAGGGTTTAAATAAAGCAACTCTTGATCAGATTGTTCAATATTTACAGGCAACCCACCGGCCAATTTCTACGGAAGAGGTTGCTGAAGGAGTCAAGTTAACCCGGGTTACAGTACGCCGCTACCTCGAATTTCTAGAACAGTGTGGGGTGCTGAAATCCGAACAAAAATGCGGTACGGTAGGCCGGCCGGTCAAAATATTTATCCCTCTTTGAGAGAAATTTCTCAAGGCAGTTTAGAAATATGGCTGGCAATTTTTTGTTTAGTCTAACTATGAGAGACCGCTTAATTGGTTTCAGATATTAAAAATTCAAGTCCCGCGGACTTGCTGTTTAATAGTTAATCATAGCTGTCTCATCCTTAACTTTTCAGGATGAGACAGTTTTTTCTGGAGAAATACCTTTTCGGCCTGTTCCGAGGTGCAAACGCTTTATCAAGGTTGATACTTGGCATCAGCAAGTTTTCAAAAAAGTACGGGAATAGTTTTATTCCCCCTTGACTAAGAGGTCGCGGCTATTTATGCTGTCAAAATGGACGGCTTAATAATTTTGCAGCTTAACTGCAGCCGGCGGTGTTACTCTTTCCGGCAAATTGTGAAGATGGTATTTTTAGACAAGACTAAATCTTTCCTATCTTTAACAGTTAATAATAGTTTAATAATTCAAAAACTATTTTAATAATTAAGTGTATTTTCTAAGAGTAGTTTATTTATTCATAAAATGCTTTATTTATGTTAATAACCGCGACAAGTTGCGTCCCGGGCGTTAAACTAATTTATAGACTTGAGCTACTATTCAATAAATTGTCAATTTATTGTATTGGTAAGTCAAGAGAGTGGGGGAAAACGGTATGAGCCAATAAAACTGTTAAAAGGAGGTTTGTCTGGTCAACTTAAATTTTTAAGTCATAAAGGAGGATTTCCATGTGTAACAGCTCTTCACCGAATGAGTTCGTGCAAAAATTAGATAACTTTATCGACAGTTTACCTAACAAAAAGGAAAATCTAATTGCAATCCTGCATCAAGCTCAGGAAATATACGGATACCTGCCGGACAATGTTCAGTGGCATATCGCGCAGAAACTAGATATACCTTCCGCTAAGGTCTACGGAGTTGTAAGCTTTTATTCATATTTTACGATGAAGCCCAGAGGGGAACATGTTGTCAATGTCTGTATGGGTACCGCCTGTTTTGTCCGTGGTGCCGATAAATTAAAAACTGAACTGGAAAATCAGCTTAAAATAAAGGCCGGTGAAACGACCCCGGATAATCTTTTCACCTTAGAAACCCTGCGCTGTGTCGGGGCTTGCGGACTTGCCCCGGTTATGATCGTTGATGGCGAAGTTCATGGACGCATGCACGAACCTCAGGAAATTAACGAGGTTCTGGCTAAGTATCGCCCGGAAAGTTAAACCGGAAAACAACGCATACAAAGTGGATGGCTATGGAAGAAGTGTCATCGAAGGAAGGGAAAACCATATGAAACTTAAGAACACCGATGAATTAAATGCCCTCAAGGCCCAAAGTCTTAAGCTTATTGAGACACGCCGAGTTGCCGAATCTGTCAGCACCAAGAATGCCCGGGGGCTGGTCAGGCACGTTATGGTCTGCGGCGGACCCGGCTGTCACTCCTCAGGCAGCCCGCGTATTGCCCAGCTTTTAGAGGAAGAAATAGAGCGTCTGGGATTATCCGAACAAGTTAAAATATTTCAGCCGGGTTGTTTTGGTTTTTGTGAAAAAGGTCCTATGATAGAGATTCATCCTGATAACGCTACCTATTGCGAAGTTTCCGCCGAAGACGTTCCCGTGATTGTCAATGAACATTTTATTGAAGGCAAGCAGGTAGAACGCCTTCTCTACATGGACCCCAATACCAAAGAACGTTTTGCCACCAATATTCCCTTTTACGATAACCAACTGCGGATTGCTCTGCGCAACGTTGGCTATATTGCTCCGGAAAATATTTTAGAATATATTGCCGCCGACGGTTATCAGGCCTTAGCGAAAGTTCTTTTCCGCATGACTCCCCTTGAAGTCATTGATGTCCTTAAAGTCAGCGGGCTGAGAGGACGCGGCGGAGCAGGTTTTCCGACCGGGTCAAAATGGGAATTTACCCGCAAGAGTGAAGCGGATCAGCGCTATATTATTTGCAATGCGGACGAAGGAGACCCGGGGGCCTTTATGGATCGTTCCGTCTTGGAAGGAGATCCTCACAGTGTTCTGGAGGCCATGCTTATTGCGGGTTCCACAATTGGGGCTTCTGAGGGGTATATCTATGTTCGGGCAGAGTATCCGGCGGCCATTCGCCGTTTGAAAATTGCCATAGAGCAGGCCCGGGAGTATGGTTTGCTGGGCAAGAACATCTTAGGCAGCGATTTCAGCTTTGACATTGAACTTAAATACGGGGCCGGAGCCTTTGTCTGTGGCGAAGAAACCGCCCTGATTCATTCTATAGAGGGGTCCAGGGGAGAACCTACCGTCAAACCTCCGTTCCCTGCTCAAAAAGGGTTGTGGGGTAAACCCACTTGTGTCAACAATGTAGAAACTTTGGCCAATATTCCCCCGATTATTTTAAAAGGAGCGGAATGGTTCTCTTCTATCGGCACGGAAAAAAGCAAAGGAACAAAAGTTTTTGCTTTAGCCGGAAAGGTAAACAATGTCGGTTTGGTGGAAGTCCCTATGGGAACGACCCTGCGAGAAATTATTTTCGGGATCGGCGGGGGAATTAAACACCATAAAACCTTTAAAGCGGCTCAAACCGGAGGTCCTTCCGGCGGCTGCATTCCCACCAAATACTTGGACTCTCCTATTGATTACGAATCTTTGGCAGCCATCGGTTCTATGATGGGCTCTGGCGGACTTATTGTTCTGGATGAAGATGACTGCATGGTGGATATCGCTAAGTTTTTCCAGGAATTTACCATGGATGAATCTTGTGGCCGCTGTACCGCCTGTCGTGTAGGAACCAAACGTTTGCATGAGATTCTGGAAAAGATTACGGAAGGCAGAGGGACGTTAGAGGATTTAGAAAATCTGGAGAAACTGTGCCTGATCATTAAGGACACGGCCCTGTGCGGACTGGGACAAAGCGCTCCGAATCCGATCCTTTCCACCATAAAGTATTTCCGTGACGAATACATTGCCCATATTGTCGATAAAACCTGTCCTGCCGGCGTATGCAAAAGCTTGCTGAAATATGAGATTACCGAGAAGTGTGTGGGATGTACACGATGTGCCAAACAGTGCCCCGCGCGCTGTATCACCGGTTCAGCTAAGAAGCGCCACGTCATCGATCAAGAACGTTGCTTAAAGTGTGGGGCCTGTATGGAACAATGCCGCGTTGTTGGCGCCATCATCCGTCATTAAGGTACCCGTGAAGGAGGACTCCCAATGGATATACAGCTAACCATCAACGACATATCCCTGACTGTTCCGGAAGGAACGACTATTTTAGAAGCAGCCCGCAAGATTAATATAGACATTCCGACCCTATGTCACATGAAACTTCATGAAATGCATTACAACAATAGCATAGCTTCCTGCCGGGTCTGCGTCGTTGAGATTGAAGGCCGGCGCAATTTAGCTTCCTCATGTTCAACACCGGTTATGAACGGCATGGTTGTTAAGACCGATTCCTTGCGTGCCATTCAGGCCAGGCGGGCCATGGTTGAGCTCTTGCTTTCCGACCACCCTAAATCGTGTTTAACCTGCGCCAAAAATATGGATTGCGACCTCAGGGCTCTTGCCGCGGAATTGGGCGTGCGTGCTATCAGCTATGAAGGGGTAGAATCTGAATTTGAAATTGACCAATCAAGCTCTTCCATTGTGCGCGATCCCAACAAGTGTATACGTTGCCGCCGCTGCGAGACCATGTGCAATGAAGTACAGACGGTGGGAGTCTACTCTGCCACGGGCCGGGGCTTCGAGACGGTAATGAAGACAGCCTTTGATTTGCCCCTCAGCCAAACTGCCTGCACTTTCTGCGGACAATGCCTGGCGGTATGTCCGACAGGCGCCCTGACCGAAGTGGACCAGGTCGACAAAGTCTGGAAAGCCCTTAACGATCCTAACCAGTTCGTCGTTGTGCAAACAGCCCCGGCTGTGCGGGTTGCCCTAGGGGAGGAATTCGGACTGGAACCGGGGACAGTTGTCACCGGCAAGATGACGGCCGCTCTGCGCCGGCTTGGCTTCAACCGCGTCTTCGACACGGATTTTGCGGCCGACCTGACCATTATGGAGGAAGCCAGCGAACTTGTTCACCGCATACAACATGGCGGACGCCTGCCGCTGCTGACAAGCTGCTGCCCGGCCTGGGTTAAATTCTTCGAGCATCAATTCCCGGATCTTTTGGACATCCCTTCAACCTGCAAATCTCCTCATCAAATGCTGGGAGTTCTGACTAAAAGCTATTATGCTAAAACCCTGGGCATTGACCCTAAATGTATTACCGTGGTTTCCGTGATGCCCTGCGTTGCTAAAAAATACGAAGCGGCCCGGCCTGAGCTTGCTCAAACCGCGGAGACTATGGATGTGGACATTGTCATCACGACTCGTGAATTAGCCCGTATGATCCGGGAAGCCAGCATACATTTTGATCATCTTAAGGAGCAGGAGTTTGACCATCCTTTGGGAGAATCGACAGGTGCCGCCGTTATTTTCGGAACAACCGGCGGTGTTCTCGAAGCGGCTCTCCGCACAGCTTATGAAATTCTGACGGGCGAAACCCTGGAAAAAGTGGAATTTGAGGCTCTGCGGGGAATGAACGGAATCAAGGAAGCAGTTATTCCCATCGCCGGGCGGGATTATCGCATCGCGGTAATTAATGGCCTGGGCAATGCCCGCACCGTATTGGAAAAAATACAGGCCGGAGAGATTAATTACGATGTGATCGAGATTATGGCTTGCCCGGGCGGCTGTATTGGCGGCGGCGGACAGCCTTATCATCATGGCAACATGGAAATATTAAAATCCCGTGCCGCCGCTATTTACCGCGAAGACCGGGCCAAACCTTTGCGCAAATCCCACGAAAATCTGGCTATTATCGCTCTGTATAAAGACTTCTTGGGCGAACCTTACGGAGAAAGAGCCCATCAGCTTCTGCACACCCACTACACGGCACGACGGAAAATTTAGCGATGACCTAAGGCCCATGCGCGTTGCCGCCTGAACGGCCGCCGGAGCCTATACGTAAAATGACGGTATTTTTAATAGTTATGCTGCATAAATATTTAAAAAATTATCGGTTGTGCTGGAGGTTTCCGGCACAGCGGATTTAAACCAAAACATGTATCTGATTGCGAAGATCATTCAGAGCAAGAGGAGAAGGTTAAATTTGATGTTGAACAGCCTTCTCACTTTTGGAGGAGGCTTTTTTATACTCCTCATCCTTGGCTGCTAAGCCACCGTCCCAAGCTTTTTATTTTGGAGGAAACATGAAGCATGGACAAAAGAATTGGAGTCGTAGGGATTGTAATCGAAGAGTTTGAAAGCGCCAACAAAGTGAATGAAACCTTGCATGAACTGGCGGGCATTATCATCGGCAGAATGGGAATCCCGCGCAGAGAAAGAGGAATAGCCATTATTTCTTTGATTGTCGAGGGAACGACGGATGAAATTAGCACAATGACGGGCAGGCTTGGGAAAATAAGAGGAGTTAATGTTAAATCGGCATTAACCAGAAAGCTGGGGGAATAACATTGAAAGAGTATCTGGCCAAAGAGTTTATTATAGATCAGGAAATACGCAGTTCGCTGAGCGAGGGGACGGTAAAAGCTGAAGACAAGGCTTTAGTAAGAGCAATTTTAGATAAGGCCAAGGCTTGTCACGGCTTAACCCACCAGGAAGCGGCGGTGCTGTTAAATATTAAGGATGAAAATGTTCTGGCTGAAATGTTCAAAACGGCTAAAGAGATCAAGGAGACGATTTACGGCAAAAGAATTGTTCTCTTTGCCCCGCTCTATATCAGCAGCTATTGCGTCAACGGCTGTGTCTACTGCGGCTATCAAGCCTGTAATAAAGACCTGAAACGAAGCAAATTGACGATGGAACAACTGGAAGAGGAAATACGGGTCCTGGAATCCCTGGGGCATAAGCGGATTGTGATCGAAGCCGGCGAAGATCCCGTGAATTGTTCCCTGGATTATATTCTTGAGGTCATTAAAAAAATCTATTCTTTGAAATTTGCCAATGGAAGTATCCGCAGAATCAACATTAATGTGGCGGCCACGACCGTTGAGAATTATAAACGTTTAAAAGATGCTGAAATAGGAACGTATACCCTGTTCCAGGAGACTTATAATCAGGAAGCTTATGAGAGGCTGCATCCCACAGGCCCCAAGCATGACTACAATTATCATACGACGGCTATGGACAGAGCCATGGCAGCCGGAATCGGGGATGTCGGCATCGGCGTTTTATACGGCCTCTATGATTATAAATACGAGACCATAGCCATGTTGATGCATGCGGAACATTTGGAAGAGGCTTTTGGAGTTGGACCGCACACGATTTCGGTCCCCAGGCTCAGAGCGGCCGAAGGAGTCAATCTGCAGGATCTCCCGTATCTGGTGGCCGACGATGACTTCAAAAAGATTGTTGCCGTGTTGAGACTGGCCGTGCCTTATACCGGAATGATCCTCTCCACCAGGGAAGAAGCGGGTTTCCGGGAAGAAGTACTGGCTCTGGGGATCTCACAGTACAGTGCCGGCTCGTGTACGGGAGTAGGGGCCTATTCCAAAGAACATGGAATTGATAAAACCGAGGAAAAACCTCAGTTTGAGGTGGCCGATCATCGCTCTCCCATGGAAGTGATTAAAAGCTTGTGTTTAAGCGGTTATATGCCGAGCTATTGCACCGCCTGCTATCGGGAGGGCAGAACGGGCGACAGGTTCATGGCTCTGGCTAAGGCCGGGCAAATTCATAATGTCTGCCTGCCTAATGCCCTGCTCACCTTTCAGGAATTCCTCATCGACTACGCGGATAACGAGATGAAAGAACTGGGACGCAAGGTCATTGCCCAAGGCCTGCGGGATATTCCCAAAGAGGCGGCCCGCAGAGTGGCGGAAGAAAAGCTGAAAAGAATTGTTGCCGGCGAGAGGGACTTAAGATTTTAAGTTCCGGGGGCCTCGGTGGAGGGTGTAAGGTGGGCTTGAGAATTGAAAAGGATGCCCTTGGTGAGCGGCGGATACCTGAAATTCAATATTATGGAATTAACACGCAGCGGGCTGCGGAAAACTTTAATCTGGGCAGCAGAAGCGTCAATTTGCGCTTGATTTATGAAATGGCCCTGATTAAGAAGGCCGCAGCCCTGGTTAATTGCCGTCTGGGGCAGCTGGCGGAGGAGAAGGCGCAAGCCATTATTAAAGCCTGCGAAGAAATTAGCGGCGGAAAATTGGACCGGGAATTTGTTGTCAGCGCTTTCCAGGGGGGAGCAGGCACTTCCACGAATATGAATGTCAACGAAGTCGTCGCCAACAGGGCCATTGAAATTTTGGGCGGGAGAAAAGGAAATTATGACCTTGTACATCCCCTGAACGATGTCAATATGTCTCAGTCGACGAATGATGTTTATCCTACGGCTTTAAGAATTGCGGCCATCCGTCTGCTCAGAACCTTAAGCCATTCCCTGGCGGAACTTCAGGAAGCCCTCCAGAGCAAGGAAAATGAGTTCAGCAATGTTCTGAAGCTGGGCCGGACTGAGCTGATGGATGCCTTGCCCATGATGCTGGGACAGGAGTTTGGCGCTTACGCCAAAAGTATAGAAAGAGACCGCTGGAGAGTTTATAAAGGGGAAGAGCGGTTGAGACAGATTAATCTGGGAGGGACAGCCATCGGTACGGGGATCAATGCTTCTCCCGCATATATTTTTATGATTACGGACGCTATTCAGGAATTAAGCGGTTTGGGGTTGGCGAGGTCCGATTATCCTATCGACATAACCCAAAATAATGATGTCTTTGTGGAAGTTTCCGGACTGTTAAAAGCCTGCAGTACAAATTTGCTCAAGATAGCCAATGATTTAAGGCTGCTGGCTTCGGGTCCCAAGGGGGGCCTGGGGGAAATTGAGCTTCCCCGGATGCAGGCCGGTTCGACAATCATGCCGGGAAAAGTGAATCCTGTCATCCCGGAGATGATTGGCCAGATCGCCATGCGGGTCATGGCCAACGATTACGCCATAACCATGGCAGCCTCCGGAGGGCAGCTGGAGCTGAATTCTTTTCTGCCCCTGATCGCGGAGAGTTTCCTGGAATCCCTGGAGCTGTTAAATCAGGGAGTCACTCTTTTTCGGGAAAAATGTATAACAGGGATTAAAGCCTGCAAGGAAAAATGCCGGGAAACCCTGGAGAAGTCCGCCGTTCTTGCCGCGGCGCTCGTTCACCATCTGGGATATGACCAAGCCGCCCAACTGGCTGCTAAAGCTTTAAGCGCGGGGAAATCCATAAAAGAAGTTGTGAGAGAAGAAACAACCTTGGCGGATTCCAGGATCGAGGAGATCCTGAATCCCTTGGAAGTCACCAAACCGGGTATTCCGGGAAAATCGGGAAAATAATCTTGCGGAGGGATCGGGATGAGCCTGAACGAGGCACCAAGAGGGGTGAGGGTCCATTTAGCTCTTTTTGGGAAGAGAAATGCGGGAAAATCCAGCGTGATTAACGCGCTGACAGGGCAGGAGACGGCTATAGTGTCCGAGGTCAAGGGGACAACGACCGATCCTGTTTTCAAAGCCATGGAGATTTTGCCGCTGGGACCCTGTGTGATCATCGATACGGCCGGACTTGATGATGTCGGCGAATTAGGAGAGCTTAGGGTCAAAAAGACCTTGGAGGTTCTCGCGCAAACAGATGTTGCCCTGCTTATCGTCGATATTCGGGCCGGTATCGGTGAAGAGGACCGCAGCATCTGCGCTAAGTTTAAGGATAACAAAAAACCGCTGATCATTGTTTTAAATAAGCTGGATACTCTGGAAAGCGGTGATCCGGGCAAGATGGCGGCTCAGATCCAGGAAGAGCTGAATGCTCCGGTGGTGACCATCTCTGCTCTTCAGAAACAGGGAATCAAAGAATTAAAGAGCGCCATCATCGCCGCTATCCCGGAAAATGAAGCTACGTTTAAAATTATCGGGGATTTAATCAACCCGGGTGACTTTGTTGTCCTGGTTACTCCTATTGATAAAGCGGCTCCCAAGGGAAGGCTGATTCTCCCGCAGCAGCAGACAATTCGGGATATCCTGGAAAGTGACGCGATGGCCATTGTCACCAAGGAATACGAATTGAGAGAAACCTTAAGCAACCTGGCTAAAAAACCGAAACTTGTCATTACGGATTCCCAGGTGTTTCTGAAAGTAGCGGCGGATACGCCTAAGGACATCTTAATGACCTCTTTTTCCATTTTGTTTGCCCGACAAAAAGGGGATTTGACGGAATTCGTCCGCGGGGCCAAAGCGATTGATCAGCTTAAAGACGGAGATAAAGTGTTAATTGCCGAAGGGTGCACTCACCACCGGCAATCAGATGATATCGGCAGTGTGAAAATACCCCGGTGGATACGTCAGCGCACGGGTAAAGAGATAGATTTTGAATTCTCGGCCGGGACTTCCTTTACGGAGGATGTGCAAAAATATGCCCTTATCGTTCACTGCGGGGCTTGCATGATGAACAGAAGCGGTATGCTCAGCAGAGTGGCGGAGGCCAAAGCTTGGAACGTTCCCATCGTCAATTATGGAATTCTCATTGCTTACGTTCAAGGATTGTTGACGAGAGCCCTGGAACCCTTTCCTTTAGCCAGGATGATCCTGGAAAAAGAGCTTGGCTAACAGCAGTTGCGGCATCCGGTTGGTTACTTGGGACTGAGAGGACGGGGGATTAACAATGAGGCATACTTTATTAGAGAAAGCTTATAAAACGAATGAGCTGACAAAAGCGGAGATTACCTTTCTTCTGGAAACCATAACGCCTGAGGAACGGGAGATCCTTTACAGCAAGGCGCTGAAGACGAAACAGGCCTATTACGGGAATAAAGTTTATTTGCGGGGGCTGATCGAGTTTTCCAACATCTGCCGGCAGGATTGTCTTTACTGCGGCATCCGGGCTTCCAACACCAAGGTGAAGCGTTACCGCTTAACTCCGGGAGAAATTCTGGCTTGCTGTGATCAAGGGTACGAACTGGGCTACCGCACCTTTGTTCTGCAAAGCGGAGAAGACCTTTGGTATACGGAAGAAATGCTCAGTGCTCTGATTCACCAGATTAAGCGGCGGTATTATCCTGAAGTTGCCATTACCTTATCCATCGGAGAGCGGAGTGCGGAAACGTATCAAAGCCTCTTTGTCTCCGGGGCGGACCGCTTTCTGATGCGCCACGAAACTGCTGTGCCCAAACTTTATGAAACCCTTCATCCGACGATGCGCTTTGAAAACCGCCGGGCTTGTCTCAATACTTTGCAGGAGATTGGCTATCAGGTGGGAGCCGGGTTTATGGTCGGCCTGCCTGGGCAGACCCCTGCCGATCTGGCGGAAGACCTTTGTTTTTTGCAAGAGCTCCATCCGGACATGATTGGAATCGGTCCCTTTATTCCCCACAGTCAGACCCCCTTAGGCTCAGAAAAAGGCGGAACTCTGGAAGATACCTTAGTGATGGTGGCTCTGACACGGCTGCTTATTCCCGATAGCCTCATTCCCGCCACGACGGCGTTGGGCACCCTGCATCCCCTGGGCAGAGAGCTGGCCTTGAAAGCGGGGGCTAATGTCCTGATGCCGATTATTACTCCGACATCTGTAAGAAAACAATATGCTCTCTATGAAAACAAAATTTGCGGCGACGATCACCCGGAGGACTGCCGCTATTGTATTGAGCGAAGAATTCAGGCGGTTGGCTTGGAAGTGGATTTAGGCCGGGGGGACAGCTGGAGATTTATTTCCAAGGCTGATATTTTCGGCTAGATCCTTAATAGTTTTCAAACGGGATGAATCCATGTTGGCTAAGAAGTTTATAAAACTGACCAGCCATTCTTTTTCGTTTTCCGTAAAGTGGAGAGCGGAGTCTGCAAGCTTGTCTGCAGGCAATTTTTTCGTAAGAATGGCCAGTTCCATATCGCCGAGGGACTGGAAAAGGTCATTAAATTCGTGCTCAAAGATACAATAGCTTTCCAGAATGTCCATAAAATCGGTGAGGCTGTGAACTTCTTCCCGGATAATTGCCAGCTTATCTGAGACGTAGCGGCAGTCTTTAATTTCGTTGACGATAGCGCGAAACCGTTCGTCCTCCATTTTAACCCCCTCTGCGAATTGCCAGGCAGGCTTTAACGGCTTGGCCTGGAAACTGATAAATATTGAATTCAGGCTGTTATTGAGGAGAGCGTTTTTTAATCTCACGGATAAATCCGGGATAAGCTTTTCTAAGTGTTTTTGGAGGGGGCTGCCGGAGATATTCAGTTTCTGGCAAAGGTGTCTTACTGCTGCAGGCAGTATTGGTTTCTCTTCAATTTTCCAAGGGTCCAGTCTTGCCTTAAGGCAGGCGATGTCTGTTGGTTGTATATCCAGAAGCAGGGGATTTTTGCCGGCTAAGATACAACCCAGAGCATTTGTGGCCGTAAGTTCAAAAATGTTAATCAGCAAGTCCTGATAATGGCTGTTGAAGCTGCGCAGCAGGCTATTAAGGGCCGGCGGCCCAAAACGGTGCAGGAATTGATTTTCCAGCCGGAGGGTTTGGAGATAATTAAGGATATATTCTATGCCGGCTAAATTCCCGTTATCGCTGCTTAAAGGGTAATCGATTGGGGCGGGAGTGTCGTGGGCAGAAAAATCCGGATCATAGTCAGAGAAAAAAGAGGGCAGCGCGCTCCGGATAGTGTCGTTATAAGCTTGATTGTCTGTGCTGAAATCGTCATCCTGAATTGCAGCCAGCAACTGTCTGGCTTGAGCTATTTGTTCCCGGATCAAGGTTTTGCCCTGTTGATATAGCTCGGATAAGGGCTTTTGCTTAAGGGCCGCCAGGCTCATATCTGCGTCCGCTAAACTTTTGAGGCAGATTCCCAGGGTATAAAAGATCGACTGCATGGTACTCTGCGCCGTTTCTACTTTAACCGAACTGCTTTCCCCAAAGGTGTAGCGCCGCAGTTGTTTGGTTAAGAGCTCAATGCTTTGAATTTGGATAGCCTCATATTCGGCAACTGTCAGGAGCCTTAGCCGGCGGGCTTTTTCTAAAATCGCCTGAAAATAAGCTGATTCGTCAAGGGTTTCTTTGGGCAGTAAAGACTTTTTCTCAAGATTATTCATCAAAAATCTCCCTCATCTGAAGTGTCCGCGCTGTCTTCCTCAAGGTCGGCATAATTGCGCAGGCCGTATCGCACATTGCGCGCCAGAATTTCCAATTCGCGGTTTTGCAGCAGTTCAAGAGAACCGCGACAGCGCTGATCAAAATAGTGTTTCATCAGCGCAATTAATTCATCGTCGCTTATTTCGTCAAGGGTCTCGTTTTTGAAGTAATAGAAAGTCTCTAGTAACTCGTTTAAGGTGGCAGCATAGTTGTGTTTCGTGAGGAAGGGGGAGTCCGAGAATTTTAAGATCAGTTTGCTGATAACACCGCCGCTGAACTCGATGCGTCCGTAATTATTTAAGGCTTCTGAGCGTGTTGTCACAAGTTCTTGGGCTTCGGAGCGGGAAAGAATCAGTCCGTAGCGGGAGGTTGTCTTATTACAGTCGACAATCTCTGTAATAGCCAGCTTGTTAATGATGAGCGAAGGAATCAGTGTAAAGGTATTGACCATTTTCCCACCTCAATGTTTTAATCGTTTCTCCTTGACAAATAAGATAATATGTGATATGATATAGTTGGATATGTTTAAGAATGAGATAATAACTTGTAAGTTTCAGTTTATCATTGATATAATTATAAGTCAATGATTTTTTGGTTTGTTTGATATTGGATCATGATGAAGGAATACTAAGTTCCTTTTCTAAATATAAGGCCGGAACAAACAAGGGACAGATTTTCTGCTGTGTACAGAAATCTGTCCCTTGTTTGTTCTGTCGGGGCTTAGCTCTCGGGCACAGTCGGCAAGACAATGGAAATTCTGGTGCCGATATCCTGCCGGCTTAATACTTCCATGTGTCCGCCATGCCGTTCCGTGATCCACTTGGCAATGGATAAGCCCAGTCCTGTTCCGCCCGTGGTCCGGGCGCGGGATTCGTCGGCGCGGAAGAAGCGGTCAAAAATTTTGGGGACGGCTTCGGGAGCGATGCCGATGCCTTCGTCTTGGACAGTCAGACGGGCCAAACCGCCTGAACCCGAGACGGAAAGGGTGATCCTTTTACCTGCGGGCGTATATTTCATGGCATTGTCAATGAGTATGCGCATTGCCTGTTTGATGAGGCCTTTGTCCGCTTTGACAAATACGGTCGCCAGATTTGAAGTGTATTCGTGCCCGCCGTCGATCATCTGAGTTTCACGCAGGACTTCGGCGGCCAGGCCGGACAGCTCAAAGCTCTCTATTTGCAGGGCCATACTGTTGTTGTCGCCGCGTGCCAGAAAGAGGAGCTGTTCTACCAGGCTCTTCATATTGGCTGTTTCATCTTTGATAGCGTCAATTGATTCCTGTAAGGTCTTCTCGTCGTTCTTTCCCCAGCGATCCAGCAGATTGGCATATCCCTGAATGACGGAAATCGGCGTCCTTAATTCATGAGAGGCGTCTGAGACAAAACGTATCTGAGAACGGTAAGATTCGTTGATGCGGTCCAGCATCCCGTTGATGGCTGAAGCCAGAGTTTTCAGCTCGTTTTGCGTGTCGCCCAGGGAAATTCTTGTATCCAGTTTTGTGGCATTGATATCATCTAATTTGCCTGCCAGAGCTTCCAGCTGTGCCGGGGAAAAGACGCCGTCCGCGCTCAGGTTTTGTGCCGTTTCAGCTAATTCCTGAATAGGCCGGAGGGTGCTGCGGATCATGCCCAGGCCTGTAAAAATGCTGCGGAAGAGCAATAAAAGTTCCAGAAGCAAAACCAGAGCGAACATTCCCGCCAAAATCCGCAGGGTTTCTTGAGGGCGGAAAGAGATGCGGTAAGAATGGCCGGCAGCCTCTACCGTAACGTTATAGGTAAGAGCCGTTAAACGTCCCCATTCGTTTAAACCCTCTCCATCCGGCAGATCGATACTTCTGGCATCGGCAGCAGTTTGAGCGGAGAAATAAGTTTGCAGGGAGGTGGGGATATGAAATCCTCGGGCTGCTCCCGTCTGCAGAGAAATGCTGCATCCGCTGAGAGCAAGCCAATCTTCCGCTTCTCCGGCGGGTGGCCCGGTTTGAGCCAGCAGCCCCGCCGCGTCTGTCACGGTCTGTTCCGCCCGGATGATCAGCCCGGCCGCGGCCCCTAATCCCAGAAGCAGGTCAAGGACCAAAAAGAGTCCCAGGGTGCGGAAAAAAAGTTTTAGGTTGAGCTTCCAGACAATAGAAAAGCGTATTTTAGTGCCGATACTACGCGGGGGAGTGCTTGCCGGCTCATTTTTCATCTTTAATCACATATCCCACTCCTCTGACGGTGTGAATTAATTTAATATTAAACACTTCGTCGATTTTCCCGCGCAGGAAGCGGATGTAAACGTCGACGGCGTTAGTTTCCCCCGTAAAATCAAAGCCCCAAACATTTTCCAGCAGTGCTTCCCGGGAAATGACCATGCCTTTGTTTTTAAGTAAAAAATGGAGAAGATCAAATTCACGTTTGGTTAAATCAATAGGCCTGCCCAGCATCGTGACCGTGCGGCGGCCTGTGTCCAGAAGCAGTCCCGAGGCAGATAGCACACCGGCGTCTTCCGGCAGGGTTTTTCTGAGAGCGGTGCGGATGCGCGCTAAAAGTTCTTCGATGGCAAAAGGTTTCGTAATGTAATCGCTCGCTCCGCTGTCCAGTCCGGAGACCTTATCCACCACGCTGTCGCGGGCTGTCAGCATAATAACGGGCACAGAGGAGGTGCGGCGAATTCGGCGCAGAACTTCCATCCCGCTTAATTTAGGCAGCATGACATCCAGCAAAACGAGGTCGAACTCGCCGCTTTCGGCGAGTTCAAGCCCCGTTCTGCCATCAAAGGCCTTTGTCGTGGAATAGCCCTCATAACCAAGCTCCAGCTCGATGAAACGGGCAATCTTTTCTTCATCCTCAATGATTAAAATTTTTGAACTCATGGAAACTAACCACCATTTCCGCTATTTGTTAAAAGTCGACGGATTTTTTAAGGTTTTCGGCAGCCTCAGCCGCGCTGTTCATAGCGTTGTTGACCATGTTCCCGCTAAAATCAGGTCCGTTAAAGCGATAGCGCAAGCCAAAAAATACTCCGATCACGAGCAGGGGAATAGTGACCCAGAAAGCGAAGATCAGCAGCAAGCCCAGGACAGTGACCGGAAAAGAGGCTTTGATTTCATCATTTTTAAGCACTTCGAAAGCATTGGTGTTGCCTTTGCGCAGCATTTTCAAGCAAAATTCCCCGATCTTTTTCAAGACGGAAAAAAAGCCTTTGCCATGATGACAGTGATGATGGTGGTGGTGCTTTTCCCAGGGATTTTCCTGATAGGCTCCGGCACTGGGGTCGCTGGTTTTGGCACTGCTGTAATAACCGCCACCCGTTGGCGTGCTTACTTTTCCTTGTTTTTCCAGATAGATAATGGCTTCGAGCAAATCGCCGTTGGCAGCGTCAAGAGCGGCTTTGGCCTCTTCGTAGCTTATGTTTGCCATGGCGCATAGTTTTTCTACTTGTTCTAAAGTGGTCATTAAAAAATTCCTCCTTGTTTTTTGTTAGAATGCTTTTGGCGCAGTTCGTTTTCTTGTCTCTGGCCGCAATTGAGTATGACTGAATTCTAACCTAAAAAACTTCAAGGACAATTTGACGAATATTAAAATTGGATTAAAAAATTAAAGCCGCAAATTAAGAAAAGACTCTATTCTCAAGGTTTTCATGGATTTTAAAATCCTATGAAATGCTCTTACTTCAATCGGTAATATACATATAATATACAAACAATAAACACACAATATACAAATATCAGCTTAAGTCAATAGCTTCAAGTAGGTCGCCAATGTCTTTAGGGGTATAGACTCCGGCGGTGATAGCTGGGACGGCATGTTCCATAATTCGCTTGATACATAATTTGTCGGCCTTGGCTTTGTTGAGACGTATAGGAGAGCCTCCTAATTCGGGCGGCTCTCTTAGTTTTGCGGGGTATTATTTGGTTCCATTAGCCAAGTTAAATAATCAATCGATTTCCACGTTGGCTTTTGAAGTCTCGTGAAAATACAGCCATCCTAAAAGCACGGTGCTTAGTAAAAGGATGCAACTAACAACTTTAGGCTTCATTTTAACCTCTTATTTCTTGTACTCTATTCTACAAATTGGGATCAATTCCTTTATATTTCACTAAGAAGGCTAGGAACCTCTTAGACATGGGAGTTGAGATATCAAAAGTAAGCAAAGCAACAGGCTTATCTGAAAAAGACGTTGAGACAGTCGCCGATAAATATTAAAAATGACACAAATTTAATCATAAGGCACTATTTTCCATGGCGAACCGAGATATATTTGCCGATATAAATCATAGAATGATAAAACGCCGTTACTTAGGAAGGAGAGGGAAATTATAAGAAGGAAGAGAGTATTTATTTGGCTTACCTTGGCAGTAGTTTTGTTATTTGTTCTCACGGGGTGCAGTCTGAATCAGCAGGAAATTTTCAATGCGGCTCTGAAAACCCAGGATGTAAATTCCAAACAGGCGCACACTGAGCTGACGTTTCATTTGAGCGGTTCCGGTTTTAATTCGGATGCTCAGCAGCAAGTGGATAACGCTCTTATGCTGCTGAATAACACAACTCTCAGTTTTGATACCAAAGTTAAAGGCAATGAAGATAAAACGGTTGCTCAGGCCCAGGTAATTATGAATGTGGCTACGCCGCAAATGAACCTAAATGTCCCGATTTGGGTAGATTCCGATTTAACGGAGACCACTCCGAAATTGACTGAGATTATAAAACTTCCGCAAATTGCTAAGGCATCTTTGCCTGAGCAGTTTCAGAACAAGGATTACATGGTGTTGACTCCATTGACGATGAAGGATCCTACGGGTAACACCCTGGACATGACAAAATTCCTGGAATTCAGCAAAACTCTCAGAACTAAAGAAATCAGCTTCTTAGAGAGTTATGCTAAACAATTCAATCCGAATTTTGACACGGTAAGCAGTTCGAGCGAGTATTTGACAACGGATGATGGCAGCAAGTTAGTCAGTCGTTATGAGATTAGGCTTGATGACAAGCAACTCAAAGATTTAATTCGCTATACCGTCAACAACTTTGTACAGAATAAAGAGGCTTTGGCTTTTGTTAAAGATTTCATGGATTTTTCCCTGCAAATGAGTCAAACTCCGGATAAGGAGAAAAATTTAGCTGCCTTTGATCAAGCCTTTGCCCAATTTGATGAGGATAAACAGGCGGACTTTTTAGCAGGATTCAATAATGTTATGGACCAATTGCAAGGAGTCAGGATTTTAGGGGATAAGGGCCTTGATCTTCAATATTACCTCTACAATGGCTATCTGATCAAAGAAAGCGGAGTCATAAATCTTAATTTGGATTTAGCCAAAATGAGCCAATTTATGCAAGCACTTAAAGTAAATGGTCAGCAAAGCTCTCCTGTTGAGCCCGAGGGTACTTTGGATATGTTAATCAATTTCAACACGGATGTTACCGGCATAAATGCTCCGGTAGACATTAGTTTTCCGGAACTCGACAAAACGAACTCTTTCAATATGACGGAGATGACGGATTTACTGGGAAAAGGCGTGAAAAAGGATTGATTCAGCCTGTAGTCCATACCCAGCACCATTTTATTCAAGGTTGATTTTTGCCAAGAGTTAATGTATCGCCACAGGCGTCCCGAAAGGGGCGCTTTTTTCTGCCGTCAAAAGAATAACTTCATTAAATACTTTCTGACGGCATAAGGCAGCTAGGCAGCTGCCCGCCAAGTTTTCTTCATACTTTGTGCGGAGACTCCTGAAGAAGAAAAACCCCCGAGGCAATAATAATGAATAGTTCAATACCCAGAAAAATTGGCGGGGGCTTTAGGCTTGAATGGAACATAGAGTGTACTCTATCCAATGAGGCGGACCATGTTAAGATCCAGTTGATATCCGGGAATGCTCCCAGGAAAGCGGCAATCAGGATTCTTTTATCTCTTCTGTGCCAGGCGAGCATAATTAGAAATATTCCGGCCAGTAGTGCCAACACGTAATTGAGCCAAACGCTTAACTCATAGTGGGGGATAGCATCCAGGAAAAAATGGGACAGGAACGCCAGCAGATATCCTTCAATCTTGTAGGAGACTTTTTTAGAGACGGTTGCTCCTACGATCATATGTGTAGCACCCAGCACAGAACCCACTTCCTTTTCGTCTCCTAGCGCTGAAATTCACCTTATAAAGAAGGCTTGATTCAGATGGAGTTTTAACTCCATCTGAATCTTAGCCGCACTTATCCAGGGACTTAGCTTCCTATCAAGAAAGATTAGGAAAAAGAGTATATTGAAATAGCCGTTTGAGTGTGATAGGATTGTCGAAAATAGTAGGAAAGTTACAGTAAGGTAAGAATTAATGTCATATTTCCTCAGCTACTTGGCAATCATGACCTTTGTCTTAGTGTTTAATTATGCTGCCCATGTCCAAAAAATCCTTAAGAAAAAAGAACCTTCCCCTATAATCTAAAAATTACTCCCTAAATAATTTTAGGGGCTTTATCCGGAAAAATGCCTGTCAAGACATTTTTTTATACCAGCCGGAAAGTATAATCTTCCCTCGTCTGCTCTCTTGGTATTTCCATTATAAGGTTTAACGCATTCTTTATATTAAATTCATAAAACGATAACATATATAAAGTATCATGAATACAAGGCAATAACTTAATACGATAAGCTTGGCGTATCGGCATTCTCACAACAACAGTTATCCGCTGATTGGCGGTTAACATATTCGTTGTTCTTCTGTCGTCCTTCCTATACTCCCCTCCTTGTGAGGGAATTTTTTTGTCCAAAAACAGGACTTGCAGCAAATCAAGGAATGAAGGGCTAGGCCTTACGGGTTATCCGGATAAGGGCAATGGCTTGTCTGATTTCCTTTTGAGCAAGTTCTTTAAATTCATTGCAATAATGCTTTAGATTTAATGATTCCCTGCCGTGTTTGCAGCAGTAGAAGTCGTAACTTCAGGCAAGTTCAATACTTTGGCTGCATTCTTGTACATCACTTTTTCGAGAACATCAGGGTTTGAAAGGAAGCTTTTCATAATTCTTTAGGGCTGCTTTGAAGTCTACAAAAGGGTGGGCGCTGGCATAGAGAACTTTATCACTAATAATTGTGTTGGCCGCTTTTATAAGTACGTTGCAGCTAGACAACAGGCGTTGCGTGATCGCAACGTCTGTAAACGTTGTAAAGACTTTACCTTAAAGAAATATTAAGCTACTCAGTTGGATTGCTCTGTTGCAGTACTGCACAGAGAGCAATTGAAATATTCTACTATCTTGAAAAATTCATTGATATTTGAGCCTCTCCAAGCCTGGCATGGTTTTTGCATCCATAGGAAGATACAAACATACGATTAACTTTTTCTATATCAAGAGGATCAAAAGCTAGTCAGGTGTTGTTAGGCCAAGAAAACAGGGGGTGAATTTGCAAGATAATGTGCGTGTGATCACAAGAGTTAATTTAATGGAGGTAAGTATATGAGTGACAATAATGCTGCAATTAGGCGAGTAGCGCTCTCTAGTATCATTGGTGCAACCATTGAATGGTATGATTTCTTTTTATATGGTGTTGTCGCTGGACTCGTATTCAACAGGCTGTATTTTCCTACAGGAGACTTAATGGTTTCTACGATGCTTGCCTATGTGACCTTTGCTGTGGGATTTGTAGCACGTCCTATTGGGGGTATTCTTTTTGGACACTTTGGAGATAAAATTGGCCGCAAAAGCATGCTTGTCTTAACAATGATCATTATGGGTCTTTCTACTGTACTGGTTGCCATAATTCCAACCTATGCTCAGATTGGACTCTGGGCTCCGATTTCCCTGTTGTTACTTAGGGTAATACAAGGGATTGGCTTGGGTGGAGAATGGGGCGGTTCAGTGCTCATGGTTTATGAGTATGCGCCGGAATCCAAGCGGGGGTTCTATGCAAGCTTGCCACAAATCGGCCTCTCGATTGGACTTTGCTTATCTTCAGGGGTTGTTGGCTTATTGTCCTTTTTCTCGACTGATGCTCAGTTCATGGTATGGGGATGGCGAGTTGCCTTTGGTATCAGTATTGTGCTGGTCGCTGTAGGATCGTGGGTCCGTACACATATTGTCGAGACTCCGGAGTTCCGAATGGTAAAAGAGAAGAAAAGCGAGGCCAAGATTCCATTTTTGGAAATGTGGCACACTCATACTGGCAACATTCTTGCAGGTATGGGTGCCAGGTACATTGATGGAGTTTTCTTTAATATCTTTGGCGTTTTCTCAATCACGTATCTGACGCAAACGATTAAGATCGACCGCACTCAGGCCTTGCTGAGTGTTACGATAGCTGCTGTTGTAATGTGCTTTTTTATTCCGTTTTTCGGCCATATTTCTGATCGAATGGGCAGAACAAAGGTTTATACGATTGCTAGTTTTCTTTGTGGTATTGTAGCCTTTCCAGCGTTTTGGCTTATGGGGCACGGCGGGGGGAGTAATACAATCCTCTGGTTATCCCTTATCATTCCCTTTGGGATTTTTTACGCAGCTGTATATGGACCAGAGGCAGCCCTGTTCTCCGAACTGTTTGAAGCCAAAGTACGTTATACGGGTGTCTCCTTTGTTTATCAGTTCTCAGGAATCTTCGCGAGTGGCATTACCCCGATCGTTGCCACGGCATTATTGAAATATGGAAATGGGGGTCCAAAATATCTGTGTGCCTACGTTCTTTTTGCAGGTGTGATCAGTGCACTTTCCGCCTGGTGGATTGGCAAAAATAAGAAGAGAAGGGAAACAAACGTTAACTGGCAGCTCGAAAGTGGCCATTAGGTAAATTAGTTCTAGGATAGTTTTGCTCGCCTGCAGTTCGCTATGATTTGAGGAGGCAAGCAATAGGATATTAATCATTTAAATTTTATCCGGGCTTGGTGCGATTTAAAATTGTAGCATATACAATTTAATTGTTAACAGAGAAACACTGCTTGCCGCTAAAAAGGACCCTGCAAAATACCGTGGCCTGATCGTACGGATTGCCGGATATAGTGCTTACTTCGTCGAATTGTCCCCGGATTTACAAGATGATATCATCGCTAGAACGGAGCACAGTGCAATCTAACTACAATGAATGTAAGCCCTGCTTTCCTAAGCAGGACTTACATTCATTGTAGTTTAGAAGCAACTATGGGAGAAACAATGCTATTAGATAAAAAAAGCTATAGATACGTGTTTAATATTCAACACTATTCGGTTCATGATGGGAGCAATCAGGTAAGATCAAACTGAAAATAACAAAATATCAATTGATCGTCAATTGTGTAAAGAATGTTTGCTCTGTGCGGAGGTATGTCCTTCTAAAGTGCTTGAAATCTTTGATAAACAGACAAGTGTTGAGGATATTATTCAAGCGGTAGAAAAACATCTTAATTGTATATACTACAATTGTCTTCTTATTGCCATTGAGATTAAAGAGAAAGTTAAGGGAGCCCTATGAATGATTTAAAGTTCAAGGCTTTTGCGGTAACTAATGAAATCGATCTTAATAAGATTGCCGTAGAATGCAACATCAGGAAAAAGTATACCTGGGAGGAGCCTCTTCTTCTTCAGGAGCAGGTGCTTAGAACAATTATCGGAGAAGAACCGGGAGACGATGAGAAGATCCTGGTATTTTCCTTTGGCAGTATTGTTTTTATCAACTCGGCCCAACAGCATATTGAAGCTTTGCTGCGTTATTTGAAAAATATAAAATCCGATATTGAAATCGGACGTTATGAAAGGTTTCAGGAAGACTATGTACTTCATCCGGTTGAGGGCGAAGACGTCGAGTTTACTGATCGCTACGTTCAGATTCCTAATATGGCCTTGTTTCACCCGCAGCTTATTTCCATCGTGATTGCCAAATCAGTAGCCCTTGAAAGAATAGAAGAGCAACTGGGCAAAATTCTTGATGATATTGAGAGCAAAATTGACAACCTGGAAAAAGGCAAATTAAATATCGGCAATAAAGAACTTGCCAAAACGACTTCGAGGATTGTCAGGCATGAATACAATACCATTGCCTATATCATGATTCTGGACAAGCCCGACATTACCTGGATTAACAGTGATGCCGCAGAGTTCTACGAAAAGATGTCAGAGTTTTTCGAGCTGAATGACCGCTACGAGGTGATAAAAAGCAAAACTGAAATCCTCAAAAGTATTATCGACGGGTTTGCATCCATAAGCCATTCCATACGCGGATTGTTTGTTGAGTGGGTGATTGTTCTGCTGATTGTGATTGAATTGGTGCTTATGGTGCTTGACTTAATCAAGTAAAGACGGGTGCAGGCAGTATGGAAAAAATAATGCTCAATACCTATAAAGTTTCAGCAAGGTTGCCTCTGGCGCGGGTCGCCTCATTTATTGACCTCGGGAAGGACGCAGGCCGGAGGGAGTATCTTAAATTTGAAGGAGCGGACGTTGAGAAGATCCTGAAATATGCCTCAGCCGACAAGGCGGTGTATCTATATAAATACGGCTGTATTACCTTCTTGAACTTCACTCAAGACGAGATCTCTATTTTTTGTGACTATTTGGGGACGCTGTTCATTGATTTGGATTATGAATCACTTTCTAAATTTAATGAGAGCCATGAGATGATCCTTGCGAGGGATGGTTATGTAAACCTGTGGGAAGGTGATGCGGAAAAGTTTCCTTACCGGCAGCACGTAGATGATATAGCGGCAACGATTTTGGCAAAGTCCACCGAGCTTTACAAGATTGAAACCGAGCTTTCCGAGGTTTTAGATGAAGCGGGTACGTTTATCATTCGGCTGAATAAAGGATATTTGAGGGCAAACAGCAAAAAGGTGGCTGCAACTCTGGCCCAAAGTATCCGCTTTAAATACAGGAGCCTGGAGAGCGTAAGACTTCTGGGCAGACCCTCAGAGTTTAAAAAGACCATCGAATCGCGACAAATCTTTGATAAAATGAGCGAGTATTTTGAGCTTAAGGAACGATATGCCGTTTTATTAAATCAAATGGATATTTTGGACTCCATAACGGGAGAGTACTTGAGTTTTGGCAGCAAACAGTCGGAGAGAAGGCTTTTGCTGTTTGAAATATTGCTTCTGGCCAGCTTTCCGCTTCTGCACCTTTTGAGATAAAGATCGGTCAACAAGGGAGGGGCACCTCAAGGAGGGCAGCTTAGCTGTCCTTTTTTCTTTAAGCAATAGACAATAGGTCAGGACATTCCTGTGTGCCTGAATCGAGGCGGAATGGGCCTGCTTTTTTATTCTTTTTACGGAAATGAGTATCAGCCCGGAGGAAATATTGCTGAGCATGAAGAACACTTGCAGTAAAGAAGCGAATGTTTTCTGAATCCAAGGGAAAAACGAAGGCTAACTGGCCTGTAGAAAGGAGCAAGAGCAATTACTTTTGCGCTTGAAGCGGAGGTAAGCTCGGTTTTTATGAAAAGTCTTATACAAGGACAAAAGGTTAAAATTTCGGATTACATAACAGAACAAGAAATCGAGATCGTTGTCGGAATCAACTCGTCAATGGCTATAGATATTAGCTGCTTTGGCCTTGATGAGAAAAAGCAGCTTGCAGATGATCGGTATATGATCTTTTACAATCAAATGAATGCCCCTGAGGGTTCTATGCAATTGCTTGAAACTGGTAATGGCAAGGCGCGGTTTAAAGTTAACTTAAATAAGGTCCCAAGTTTTATTAAAAGTCTGGTATTTACGGCTGCGATCGACGGCGAGGGCCTGATGTCCCAAATATCCGGCGGATTTATTTCCTTTGGCGATGAGAAGGGCGAGGGGCTAAGATATGATTTTGCTCCTTCAAATTTTAAGATGGAACGAGCCGTCATTATATCTGAACTATATTTTAAGGACTTGTGGCGTCTCGGTGCCGTGGGCAGTGGATTTGACGGCGGACTCAGCGCTCTCCTCAAGCATTTTGGAGGGGAGGAAGCGAAAAGCCAGGAACCGTCCTTGAATCAGACACAGGCCCCCGGACTTCCTGCTGCGGAGGTGGCCCCAACACCTAAGAAAATCAACTTAGAGAAAAAAATGGAGCAAAAAGCCCCCACTATTTTGTCCTTGGCGAAAAAGGCAACGATATCCCTCAAAAAGGTCGGACTGGAAAGCCACTGTGCTAAGGTTGCTCTGTGCCTGGATATTTCCGGTTCTATGAGTCCTCTATATAGCAGTGGTAAAATGCAGGCCTTTGCTGAGAAAATACTTGCTTTAGGCTGCAGATTTGACGATGACGGCGCTATCGATTTGTTCCTCTTCGGCAAGCAGGCCCATAAAGCAGGAGACATGTCAATCGACAATTTTAGCGGATTTGTAGGCAGAACTTTAAAAAAATTTCCTTTAGAAGGATCAACTTATTATGGGAAAGCCATAAAAATGATCCGGGATTTTTACTCTCCCGGATTTAAAAAAAATAATCTTCCCGTCTATGTTATGTTTGTCACCGATGGGGCAACTTTTGATCAGGACTATACCAAAAAGCAGCTTATCGAAGCATCAAGCGAACCGATATTCTGGCAGTTCATGGCTATTGGAAAGTCCAAAAAAGATGTCATAGCGAAAGGCGGGGGATTTTTTGCCAAGCTCGCTGCCGGAGATTTTCGATTCCTGGAGGAATTGGACACTATGAGCGGAAGATATATTGATAATGCCAATTTCTTTAGCGTCGAAGATCCTTCGCAAATAGCGGACGATCAGTTATATGACTTATTGATGGGCGAGTATCCAAACTGGCTGAAGGAGGCCCGGCAAAAATCAATTTTGTAGTTATTGGGCTGAGAGCCTGAAGGCTATAGATTTGTTGATGTTCTCTCTTTCTTTTTTCGTTTTGTGTTGGATTGAATTGGACATACAACTGTCAGACCGTTTTAATATGCTCCCCTTTAGGCGACAGATTAACTGCTGAAAATCTGTTGATCTTAAAGGGGAGTATTTTTGTGGTTACTAAATTCAATAAATATTTATCGTTTATTGATAAATATTTATTGAAAAGCATGGAGTTTTCTTTTATACTGGTTTAAAAGGAAAGAAGAAGAGAGTCATTAAGGAGGAAGCGTGTATCATGGTTATCTTGGGAGAAAGAGGTTTGTCGGGTGTTGTTAAACGGATTTTGGACTTTATTTTCCTGGGCGGACTGGGAATCTATCTCGCTCTTCCGCTGGCATTGAAGTGGTATATGCATACTATTTATCGCACCAGCACGGAAAACTATTACTTTTTGCTAGGATTCCTCTACATAACCGGCTTGGTGTGCCTGGGACTGGTTAACGAGATGAGGAAGATATTTAAAACTCTCAACAGAAAAAACCCATTTATGGCGGACAATGTTAAAAGTCTGAACCGCGTCGGAGGGTCTTGCCTTGTGATTGCCGCCGCCTATATACTTAAGATTTTTTTCTATAATTCGGTGTTAACGGCGATCATTGCTATGGTCTTCATCATTGCCGGGCTTTTTGCCATCGTTCTGGCGGAAGTTTTCCAACAGGCTATAGCGGTCAAGGAAGAAAATGATTTGACAGTATGAGGAAAGGATGCTGGAGATGGCTATAGTTGTCAACCTGGATGTCATGATGGCAAAACGAAAAATTAGTCTCTCGGAATTAGCAGTCAAAGTTGATATTACTTTGGCGAATCTTTCGATTTTAAAAAACAATAAGGCCAAAGCTATTCGCTTTACGACCTTGGAGGCGATTTGCCGCGCTTTAGATTGTCAGCCTGGGGATATTTTAGAATTTATGCCGGAAGGGCAGGGAGGAGAGATGGAAGATGGATCAAATGAATAGTCAGGCAGCGGAGGGCCAGGGTGAGGGTTTTGCCAGGAAGAAGCAGGGCTATCTCTTGGTTTCCGCCTTAATGCTTGGTCTCCTGTTTAATGTTTTGTTCTATGGCAAAACCCTGGGGTTATCCTATCCCTTATACATAATAGCCCTATACGGCGTTTTATTTTGGAACATGCGCAATCATCACCGAGGGCACTTTAAGAGGAATCTGCTGCCGGGCATCCCGATTATCGCTCTGGCTTTTTCCTATCTGATTTACTCCAACTGGATTTTTAGTGTTTTGAATTTCCTGGTCATTCCCATACTCTTTGTGGCCCATACCCTGCTTCTGACCGCCAATAATCGGCATGAGTGGTTCAAATCCCAATTTCTGGCGGAGATAATTCATGGTGTCGTTGCCCGCCCTTTAGCGAACTGCCTCAAGCCTTTTGCTGTGATAGCCGAATTTGCCCAAAGCAGATTAAATCTGCGCAAGTTGGGAGCGGTGGGCAAGGTGCTGGCAGGTTTGCTGTTTGCGGCAGTTTTGCTTATTGTCATCGTTCCCCTCTTAGCCTCCGCAGACGATATCTTTCGCCGGCTTGTTGAGGGAATACCGAACCTTTTCAGGGGCATCAGCCTGGGGGAATTTGTGCCAAGGCTGCTGATTGTGGCTGCAGTTACCTGCCTGATCTTCAGCTACCTTTGGAGCCTGTTTAATGCCGGGACAAAGTCCAAGGAGGCGGTTTCAAACTCCGGCAGCCTGACGGCCGGGAGGGCTTTTTTAGATCCGCTGACTGTCTCCACCATGCTGGTATTGCTTGACTTGCTTTATGCCTTTTTTATAGCCATTCAGTTTTCCTATCTCTTTGGCAGCTTGAAATACGGTCTTCCACAAAATTTCACCTATGCACAATATGCCAGGAAAGGTTTCTTCGAATTGGTTGTCATCACCTTAATCAATCTGATCGTTGTGCTGGGAACTATGAGGTATGTTAAAGTGTCGGGGAGCAGGCTGAATAAGGTCGTAAACGTTTTAAACAGCGCTTTGGTGGTCAGCACTTTCGTCATCCTGTTATCCGCTCATGTCAGAATGTCCTTGTACGAAGCGGTATACGGTTTCACCTATCTGAGAGTGTTAACCCATGCTTTCATGGGCTACCTGTTTCTGCTGCTTCTGGTTACTTTGGGCAAAATATGGCGCCCAACCGTTCCTTTGCTTAAATTCTACATCGTCATCTCCTTAGCCGCCTATACGCTGCTTAATTATGTTAATGTAGACAGCATTATTGTTAAAAATAATATTGACCGTTACAATAAGGGAAATCCTATTGATATTCTCTATTTGACAAGGCTTTCCTACGACGTCGTCCCTATGCTGGCGGATTTCGCCCAAAATACGCCGGATCAAATGCTGGCCGGCCAGCTGGAGAAGGAGCTTGCCGCTAAAAAGCAAGCTCTGGCAAAGGAGAATGACTGGCAGTCTTTCAACATTTCCCGGTACAGGGCTAAGAGAACTTTAGCTGAGCGGGGCTTCGATATTTCCCAAGCCGATTGATTATTAGTTCAGTCCTTGAAAGGACAAAGTTTGAGCTGAGGCCTGAGGTACGGATGAGGTCCCTTGGAATAGTATTTTTAGCAGAACGGCAGGACCGGCAAATTCTTTGCCTGTAAAAATAAATTCCGTATTAATTTTCTGAACGATTAACATGCTATAATCAAAAGTCATGCTATAATCAAGGGTAAAAAAAGTCTTATTCAATATCATCTGCAGGAGTTGACTAAAAGACTAAGTTTGTTAGGAGTTCTGGTGATCATGAATTTAAAGGAACTGAAAAAAGTCCCGCTTTTGCGGGCTTTAAGCGAGGAGCAGCTGGAAATTCTGCAACCGGTTGCTCAGCTGAGGGAGTTCAAAAAGCATGCCGGCATTTTTGAACCTAATAATCAAGACAACTACATCATGATTTTACTGGAAGGTAAAGTGCGTATTTATCTCGCTTATCCCGATGGAAAGGAATTTACGATTGCCTTTCTGGAGCAGGGGGATATTTACAGCAGTCATTCCGGAACCTTCGCCGAAGCGAGAGAAGCGGCCAAAATCCTGACGGTACAAACTGAGAGCTTTTATCTTTTGATGCTTAATAATCCAACCATACTCCTGAATATGGTTAAGGTTTTAGGCGACAGTCTGGGGAATACTCTCCGCATCATTGAAAATCTGGCGTTTCTTGATATTGATAAACGCCTTGCCCGCTTTTTCCTGGAAGCTGCCAAGGACAAAGGAATTGTCAGGCAAGAGGGGACTTTTGTTAATTTGGGTTTAACGGTTGAGGACATTGCCCTGGCTGTCGGGAGTTCCCGGCAGACTGCGTCCATGCTTCTGAATCGCTGGGAGCGGGACGGGGTCATCAGACGCACCCGCAAATCGGTGCTCTTGCCGGATATGCTCAAGTTACAAGAGTTGGCAGGAAAAACAGAATAAATCAGTAGTTGTCGAAAAAGTGAGAAAACCGTCAGATATCTGATGGTTTTTTTAGTGGCCCAGACTTATGATAATTATCAGAAAAGGGAGATGATTAAGACAGGGAGGGGCTTAAAGATGCCAAGTCAACTAGTCGTGACGGATTTTACACTGGATACCGGAGTACAGGAATTATTAGTGAAGGCGGAAGAGGAAGGGATTACTACGGCCTTTGCCAGGGCGAAGGAGCAGGAACCCCATTGTAAGTTTGGCCTGACCGGAGTTTGCTGCCGCCGTTGCCTGCAAGGTCCCTGCCGTATTACCTTTAACGGCAATAAAGGCGCCAGAAGGGGAGTTTGCGGAGCCACGGCAGATCAGATTGTAGCGCGCAATTTGCTGTCGCTCATTGTAGAAGGCACAACTCCCCATGTAGAACACGCCCGGGAGGTACTGCACACCCTATTGGAAACGGCTGAAGGAAAGGCCCCTTATGAAATAAAGGGCCAAGAAAAACTGCTTAGTCTTGCTAAAAAACTGGGCTTGACTGTGGATGGTCTGGAATTGAATCAGATAGCTCATGAGGTTGCCTTAAAGGCTCTGCAGGATTTTCGGCAGCAAAGCGGCGTATCCCACTGGCTGCGTTTGCGGGCCCAAGGTAAAACAGTTGAAACCTGGGAGAAATTAAACCTTTTGCCTGCCAATGCTCACCTGGAAATAGCCAATGCCATCAATAAAGCGGCAATGGGCTGCGAAAGCGACCCGGTCAGCCTGTTGCTGGAAATTATGAAAATGGGTCTGGTTGAAGGGTATGACGGGCTGCATCTTTCGACAGACCTTCAGGATGTTTTATTCGGTACGCCGCGTCTTGTCAAAACACAGTACAGAATGGGCGTCATTAAAGAGGATTATGTAAACATTGCCGTTCATGGCCACATTCCTATGGTGTCTGAAAAAGTGCTGGAGTGGAGCCGGAGGCTGAATGATGAAGCTAAGGCACTCGGGGCGGAGGGGATCAACGTCGTAGGGATCTGCTGCAGCGCCAATGAACTGTTAATGCGCCAGGGGGTCTCCGTGGCCACGAACTATGCCAGCCAGGAATTGGCGATAATTACGGGAGCTTTAGAGGTCATGGTGGCGGACGCTCAATGCATTATGCCGGGTTTAGCCCAGGTGGCGGCATGCTATCACACAGAACTTGTATCCACCTTGCCGAATATTAAGCTTGAAGGAGCAAGTCATGTTGATTGGACTCCGGAAGAAGCGGATAAAATGGGAGAGGATATTGTCCGGCGCGCTCTTGCCCGTTATCCGGAAAGAGACCGGGTCAAGGTCCGGATTCCGTCGGGCACGGTAGAAGCTTACGCCGGTTTTTCCGTCGAACAGATTGTCGAGCTTTTGTCAGCTTTAAATAAGGAAGATCCCCTGCTTCCATTGCTTGATGCCATCGCCCAAGGCGATATCCTGGGCGTCGTGGCGATTGTCGGCTGCACAAATCCTAAAGTGAAGCAAGACTGGGCCAATACGGAAGTAGCTAAAGAACTGATGCGGAATAATGTTTTAGTGGTTGCGTCGGGATGTTCGGCCCATTCTCTGGGGAAAAACGGCTTGCTCTCGCCTGAGGGACTGCAATATTGCGGTGAAAAGCTGGCTAATGTCCTGAGAGCTGTCGGACAGGCAAATGGCTTACCCGCCTTGCCGCCGGCCCTCCATATGGGCAGCTGTGTCGATAATTCCAGAATTGACGATTTGCTGGTTGCTTTGGCCGACCGCCTGGGCGTGGCCGTGAGAGACCTGCCCGTGGCGGGCTCAAGCCCTGAAAATCATAGCCCCAAAGCCTTGTCGATCGGTACCTTCTTTATTGCCCAGGGAGTGGATGTCCACATTGGGGTCAATGCCCCGATCACCGGTTCACCGCTGGTTGAACAAGCGCTGACGGCCAATAAAGGCGAGTTTCCCGTGACTACCGATGAACTTTTTGGGGGAAAATTAATTTACGAAGCAGACCCGATCCGAGCCGCCCGGACCCTTATTGACCGGATTATCCAAAAACGCAGGGCTTTGGGGCTTGTCTGTCCGGAAGCCTGAAAATAACGCAAATTAAAGAACAGGGAGAACAGGGTGAGTATTATGAGCAGAAGCATTAAAATTGCCGTCTCCGGTAAAGGTGGCGTGGGTAAGACGACTTTATCATCGCTATTGTGCTATCTTTATGCCCGGGATGGACAGAGAGTTTTGGCTGTAGATGCTGATCCTGATGCCAATTTGGGAACGGCTCTTGGATTTCCTCGGGAAATCTTGGCTCAACTAACCCCGATTTCGGCAGAACGCAAGCTCATCAAAGAACGTACCGGGGCTGAACCCGGGACGATTGGAGCAATTTACAGTCTCAATCCGCGAGTGGAGGATATACCCGATACCTATGTGGCTGACTATCGGGGAATAAAGCTTTTGCGGATGGGATCGGTCACCCAGGGAGGAAGCGGCTGCGCCTGTCCGGAAAGTACCCTCCTTAAAAGCCTGCTGGACCACATTGTGATGGAACGAAATGAAATCGTTATTGTGGATATGGAAGCCGGGCTTGAGCATTTAGGACGCGGGACGGCCAGAGGGGTTGACGCTTTTATAGTTGTGGTCGAACCGGGGCGGCGCAGTATTGAAACAGCCCAGTCGGTCGTAAAGCTGGCCCGTGATCTGGGAGTTCAAAAGGTTTTGGCCGTGGCCAACAAAGTGCATCCAGGGCAATTGGCAGTCCTTGAACAAGAGATTAACTTCCTGCCGCTTTTAGGATATTTTCCTTACGATCCGCTTGTAGTGGAGGCTGATTTCTATGGTAAAAATCTTTTTGACCTGAGTGCGTCATTTGTTCGGGAGGCTGAAAAGATCAAAGAGAAGATTGATTTGCTCTTGAGAAGCTAAAGCAAAACCCTGGCGGATCTGGCAGCGAAGACTGAATACGTTCGAAAAAAGCATCTGTTTAGGCAGGTGCTTTTTTTGACAGTCAGACATACCTGCCGCGAAGCGGCACCACTGATCAATGAAAAATAGAACCTTAGGTTCGGGCAGTTTCACCCACATCCTGCAAGAAAGCTAATTCGTGCGCAGACAATCTCTTCGTCACTCAACATTCCGAGGCTCGCCCACTCGCTGGCTTTGCCTCCCTTCCCAACCTTTGTGAGCGTTACCGCCTCTCCATGAAATGAGTTTACTTTTGTGGCCGAAGCTGCCCTCCTTATGGGGCTTTAGATTTTTCAGGGAGAAAAGTACACTTTCTTTAATACTTTCTGACTGCATAAAGGCAGCCGACCGTTCCGCCGGAGGCTTCTCCGCTGTGCTTTCCCTGTGAAACCGGTGTTTTGGAGAACCGGCTAAGTTTTCTTAACTGCTTTTGAGAACACTGACCAAAGTATTATAAGGGTTTTATTCATTTCTAGGTAAAAAGTTATAAAGGTTGATAAGCATTTTTTGCTAAATTTTTGAGATGAATTTAACAAAATGCTCTTCAAGGCCTCTTTTTATTAAATTAAAATACTTTATCAGCTTAATGGATAATATTAATTGTGAAAAATAACCATGACTAAATGCCAATTGCTAAAATTGGTTTAATATACAAATTGTCAGTTGTAATCTACTATGTTATTATAGCTTGGCAATAGAAAATAATCTAAAATCTAATTGAATTTTAAATAAAATTTTCCATACCTTAATCATTCTTAAAGTATTGAGGTGAACTATGAAAAAAGCTGTCTTTGTCTTAGCCTTGGTTTTAGTTATGTTAAGTTCGTTAGTGGCGGGAACACTGGCTATGTATACTGTCTCTATTGACAACGTTGCTGAGGGCAGTGTCGTGGCCAAGGAATTTGTCTTTGTAGGGGAAGGCACGGATTCCTTTCAGCAAGGTTTGAAAATAGCGCCCTCTGAGACCACTCAGTGGCAGTTTAAGGTTAAAAACTATGAGAACAATACCGTATCGGAGACCGATATGTACTACAAGCTTACCTTTAATGTGCAGGCTCTGGCAGGGAAAAAGGCCATAGATCCTTTACAGGTTACTGTCAAAGATGCGCAAGGCAATGTGCTTAACAGTGTGACGGGAGTAGGCACCTTTGATGTCCTGGGCTCATTTCCCCTGGCCGTTAACGGGCAGGAGCAGGACTATTTTGTGCAGATATATTGGCCGGATAATGGTTCCTCCGACGCCAACTATGCCGGCGGCAATTATGGAACGATGATCAATGTCAATGCTGTCGCTTCCCAGCTTCCTTTTAGTACCTCCCCTTCCCAGGGAAAACAGGTCAGTGTCCGTTATGAAACAACAACTCCCTGGCAGAATGGGCAAAGCGGCATTTATCAGTATAATTACAAAGTGACAATTACCAATAACACCTCTCAGCCCATCAACAATTGGAGCCTTGGCTTTTATCTTCCCACAGATACGCTGAGCGGTGTCTGGAGCAACGCCAAACTGGTTTCCACCTCGCCGCCGGGATACTACAAATTCCTGAACCCTGCTTATAACAATCAGACGACAGATAATATCTTGCCGGGGCAAAGCGTCTCCTTCGGAGGTCCGGCTTTGGGCATGGGCACGACGGCGATTCAAAGCATCAGTGTTGGCGGAAGCAATACCAGCGATATCACGAATGTGGATTTAAGCTGTAAATTTGGCGAGGCCTCCTTAAATTAAAGGTCTGGCTGGATTATAAGGATGAGATGAGGAGGGGGGAAAATGAGAAAAAAGCTTCTCTTGCTTCTTGCTTTGAGCGCCATAGTATTTGCTTCTTTAACTGTGGGCACTCTTTCCAGTTATACAAGTACGTCCAGTTTCAGTACAAGTATTTACCCCGATTTGCACAAGATGAAAACGAATTGAACCGGAATCAGGCCTTAACAAATAATCCATGGAACAAGTCATTGAATATTGAATTTAGAAATTGGAGGAAAAATAATGAAAAAAATACTGACGATTATTGCCCTTGTCCTGGTTCTTTCTACGTCTGTGATCGCAGGAACCTTGGCCATGTATACGACAACGATTGACAATGTTGCCGAAGGCAGTGTGGTTGCCAAAGAATTCACCTTAGTAAAAGGCGGTACCGATACGTTTACGAAGGATGTAAAAATCGCTCCCTCGGAAACGACGAGCTGGCAGTTCAGTGTCAAAAACTATGACGGCAGTGTCGTCAGTGAAACGGCAATGGGTCTGAATTTCTCCGTCGATGTGGCAGCCGAAAACGGCAAAAGCGTTATCGCTCCGCTGGTTGTGACGGTTAAAAACTCCAATGGCGATGTTGTCGGTACAGTCAACTCCAGCGGCAAGATAGTTTTTAACGACCAGTTTGCCCTAAGTCCGACAGGACAAGAGAAAACCTATACGGTATCCGTGAACTGGCCTGGCGACAGCAGTTCGGATATCAACTACGCGGGAGCGAACTTTGGCACAGATGTCAAAGTATCCGTAACCGGTACTCAAATGTAGGAAACTTAAGAAGCAATAGCAAAGCAGGGCGCGCAGCAGAGACTGGCGCCCTGCTTTAGTTTTACAGTCAGAAAGTTTCACTTCGTGCATAGGCTGCATCCCGCAATGCGCTGATTTTTTACATAGCCATAGGACATAATAAGAATGTCGATGGTTTAAGCTCTATTTGATTTCCCAAAGAAGGTTGAATTGATGGCGCCAACGAGGTACACGACCCCGGAACAGATCGAAGCGATGCGTCAGGAAATCCTGCGGGAAAAAGAAAAGCTGGCAGGCGTATCCCCGGGAAAAAGCCCGGCTGCAAATCGGCTGTCCCGGGGAAGAAAAGTCAGGAAGCTTGTGAGCGGGGTTGCCTTTGCAGCTCTCTGCCTGCTTCTTGTGTGGACGATCATTTCTATTCAGATTACCAAAGGCAAGGGGGAAATTCCCAACATCCTGGGCTTTCAGGTTTTTACCGTGGAGTCCGGCAGTATGGAACCTACGCTGAAGGTCGGGGCGGTGATTGTCAGCCGTAAAACTAAAGACCCCGCCCATCTTAAAGTAAACGAGATTGTTACCTTCCGAACGTTATCCAATGCTATCGTCACCCACCGGATTATTGAGGTTATTGATGAGAATGGCAGCAAAGCCTATCGCACCAAAGGGGATAACCCGATCAATTCACCGGATCAGGATCTGCTCACACCGGATAGGGTGATCGGAGTATTTTTTGTCAAAATACCGTGGACATAAAGCAGATTTAAATGGGAGAAATGACATGGAGCATGTTCCGGAACAGGTTGTGCTGATGGAGGGCGTCGCTTCAAGCGAATATTTTCTGTTTGGCGGAAAAATGTTCCGGCGGGTGCTGGATGATATCAGCTTGTTGATCAGAAAGGCGGAAGCCTGGGGGATTAATGGGACCTCACGGCTGGAGATCAGGCTGCTGCTGGAAATCATGGCCAACATCAGACCTTATGACAAAGGCAAATGTGTTTTGATTGAGCGAGGGATGATGAGGCGCAAGCGGGTGATCCTCAAACACGTATTTTATATAGGAAGTTCCACAATGCTTTACAACAACATGAATGTTCTGGAATTTTTAATGTTTGCAACGGCTAAATTCAAAATCAATAAAGTCGTGCTGCAGGAGCAGATTTTTGAATTAATTATCGAGGCGGGCCTGGGCCATCTGTCTTTGACCCCTAATTATATGCTGACGAAAGAGGAAAAAGCGGTCATTACCTTAATTGCGGCCGCTTACTCAGAAAGTCCGATCATTGTTTTCAATTTTCCCGAATACCTGTGGGATGAAGTGCTCGTCAATGCTGTGGCTAAGATTGCCGGATTGATAAGAGAACGGGGCAAAGCCCTGATTCTGGCGACTCAGAATCCTCTTTTGATCGAGAAAGCCTGTTCCCATACGGCAATCATTAAGGATGGACAGGTTATTTACAGCGGTACTGTGGACGATTTCCGCTGCACTTTTGACAAAATAGAAGTGATTATTCGGGACAGAGCCGTCCAGGCTATGCTGGAGAAGCTCACTGGGTTGCTTCCCGGCTGCCGGTTAGTCCGGAAAAACGATAGTCTGCTGATCAGCCACCAGGATTCCGAAGTCATTGATTATGGTCATATTTATAAAACAATCGTCGATGCAGGTTTTGCGCCGGAGTCCATCGCGATCAATCCCAAAACAGTGCAAAATGCCTATGAGGAGCTTATAGGGCAGCATGATCTACAAAAATAGTTACTTTAAGAAGGAACTTCGTCAAGCCTACATGGGAAATAAAATCAGCACGAACCGCAAACTGGCTTCAGCTTTGTTTCTGGGCCTGGTTTCCTTTGCGCTTTACTTTGTTTTTCAGACTCTGCAAAAGAGCGTGCTCGCCGACGTTGCTCCCCAAATCATGCAGGCCAGCTATTTTTCTACGGTTTACCTTTATATTCATATCGCCGTCGTATTTAACATCCTCTATTTTATCGTCTATTATGACTATCTTTTTTTTTCGGAGATACGGAAAAACTCCTGGTATCTTTTAATTCAAATGGGCTACCAGCCGATGATTATGTTTTTGGCTAAGTTTTTCGCGCTTATGTATTCTGTGCTGCTGATTTATACCGTTGGCTTTGCGGCTACGATTATCCTGACCTTCTTTTTAAAATATACCTTCATTGTTTCCTATCTGCCGACTCTCTATCTTGTTGGTCTGGCGGACCTCCTCCTCCTGGCGATCCTTTCCATGACCTTTTCCCTTTACGCCAGGACGGTAATTAACGGCCGGTACTGGACCTTTTTTTCCGCCGCCGCTATTTTCGTGCTCAAAATAACCTTGGGACAATACGCAATTATTTCCAACCGGGTACTCATGCAAAACATCCTGATCCTGTTCGACCTAAAGCTTTCCTTATATTGGGCGGTAGGGGCGGCCATCATGATCGTCTGCTGCCTGATCTGTTTTTGGCGGAGCAAGAACCTGGCCAAATACTACAACCTTCCGTTCGATTCCATCAGCACCCCGGCGGGTGTGGAGCTGATGGAAATTGACTCCAAAACAGGCAAACGGACCTTGATCGGCCGGGCCAAGGAGGGCTGGCGCGGCCGAATTGTCGATACGGTGACCACGATACTTCTGATTGCCTTTATCTGCGCCGCCTTAGCGTTCAATGTCTTTATTATCTTGATCAACGCTTCCACGCCGGGTCAAGAGGTCACCATCCGCGGGGTGATTCCCTTTGTCTTCAGCACCGGTACCATGGAGCCGGAGATTATGAACAATGATCTGGCCTATTTTCAAAAAGTTGATGTTCAATACCCTCTGGAGAAGGGGCAAATCATTCTTTTTGAAGAAAATAATGTGCTTTTTGTCGAGCGGATCATTGCCAAAACCGGAAATCAGCTGACGGTGGATATTGACAATTATCCCCCCATGTCTCAAATCGGCGCCATGAAAAAAACCGTGTCACGACAGGATGTGCACGGCTTGTACCGGGGCAGGAACCGCTGGCTGGGGGCTTTGATTCTTTTTGCCAACACCATTGTGGGCAGGCTGCTGTTTCTACTGGTTCCCGCCGTGCTGCTGTTTTATCAGGGGAAAATTCATAAGTATTTTAGAAGAGGCGGCGAATAGCCGGAGGGTCCCCCGGCAATCTATTGGGCTGAGGCGGCTCATTATTTCCGCAATCTTCAAAACGGGCGGCAAAAGGAGGGGGTTCCTCAGGGTTAACTAAAATGAAAAACAAGATGAAAGATGAGAGGCTTAAATATCTCTCATCTTCCATCTTGTTTTGTCTTTGGGTTTTTCTGCAAAGTCCGGGTAAAAATGGTTCGCTCAGTAAAAGAACCCGGAAGTTTTGATCCGATTTAGAGATTAACTACCTTCGCGTTGGCTGGAATCATGTGGGTTCTGCCAAGAATATGGTCTACCACTTTGACAACGGTAGCCGGGGAAGCGGTTAATTCTACAACCCGGAATTCTCGTGACGTTTCGCCGTACATTTCTTTGAGAATACTTAAGACTTTTTCTTTGCTGTCCTTAAATTTTACCTCGTCCTTGGTACTACTCAGATCGTAAAAGGGAAAATGTTTGATTTCACGGCTCAGCTGTGACAGCTCCGTACTAAAATGAAAACTCATAGGGCCCTCCTTAGTATAATCATAAAAAATATTGAGCAAAAAAGTTTGCTTTTTTCCTCTCTAATCTTAGCAAGGGAATGTTAAGGGATAAGGCGCTTGATTGTAAATTATTTGTAAAAAACAACGCAACTTTCTTATGATACGTAGTTGGGTGCATTTTTGTTCTTGCTTTAGGTTAGCGGTTTTAAGGTTTCATCGACTGGCAAAGCTCCATAGTGCCGGATTTGAGAAAGAGAGAGCCCGGTCCTGTCCGTTAAAACCACACCGGCTTTTCCGGGATAATATCTTAAGAATTCAGAGAGCATTTCCGGGGAGTCCGCTTTAATCATTAGCGGTTTTTTTATCAATAACCCCAGCTGGCCGGCAAAGCTTTTGACATCAAAGGATGGGGCGGTCGTGCCGAAATCCAGGAAAAGGTAATCGATTGCACCGGAGCGGCACTCCCGCATTAAGCCGGAAAAATTACCGTTTATTAATTGCTCCAGAGCATCAGGCGCCGGTTTCTTAACAGAGTAGTCTTGCTCCGGGGAAAGAACCAGATGATTAAAAGCAGAAGCAATGGTAGGGACGGATTTTAATTCCAGCTCCGGAGTTGCTGTTTGGGCCAGGGACTTTTTAAGTTCCCGGATAAAGTCCGGAGTAGTTCCGCAACATCCGCCGATAAGCCGTACGCCATTCCCGACAAATTCCTGGGTATACAAACTGAATTGCTCCGGTGTCTGGTGATAAATCACCTCTCCCTGCGCCAGTTCGGGTGTACCGGCGTTGGCTTTAACGCAGAGAGGAACGGAGGCTACGGAATACATTCTTTTAATAGGCTCGATTAAACTATCCGGGCCCCCGGAGCAATTGGCCCCCACGATGGATGCGCCCAGTGCCTGACAGACGATGGCACAGGCTTCGGCTGAGTTGCCAAAGGTAGTCCTGCAGTTGGCGTCAAAGGATAGCGAGGCGATAATAGGAAGATTCGTCGTTTCTTTGGCGGCTAATATAGCCGCTCTTAGTTCGGCCAGATTAATGAAGGTTTCAAAATGAACGCAATCCGCACCGGCCTCGGCAATGGCCTTTAAGGGTTCCTGGAAAATGCCGTAGGCTTCGTCAAAACTTAAAGCGCCGGAGGGTTCCAGAATTGCGCCGGTCGGCCCCAGGGAAGCGGCAATGTAGGTGTTTTCCGGAGCCGTTTCCTGCGCCAGTTTTACGCCGGCATAGTTCAGAGCGTAGGTTTTGTCTCCCAGGCCGTGATGATTCAGGGTAAGCCTGTTGCCCGGGAAGGTATTCGTTTGAATCATGTCTGAGCCGGCTTGCAGGTAGGCGGCATAGAGGTTTTTTACTTCCTCCGGGTGGGACAGGTTCCATGATTCGGAGGCTTCATGTCCCTGCAGGCCTCTCCGCTGCAGCATAACTCCTTTAGAGCCGTCGTATAATAAAACCCTTTGCCGGATGGTGTTGAGAAAGTTCTTCAAGCGTTTTGAACCTCCTTTTCAAATTTACCTACGTGCGGCAAGAAGCCCCCACCTCTTAGGTGGTGGGAGTACGTCACTCATTGGTTCAATACCCTTCATACTAACCTAAAGTCAGCTCTTTATGCAAATAGAAATTCCCAGCGGCAGCCCCTGATGCCTGCGGATCAGGGCTGCCGCTGGGAATTTTTCAGGCCGGTCTGCTTAATGTTCAGGGCTGTTCCTTAGGGGCGAAGGCAGAGGACGAGGCCGCTAAAATGGAGTTGCCAAAGGCAAAATAGGCGATCCGTAAGGCCTCGGCAATTTCGGCGTCGCTGGTTCCCTGAGCTCTCAGCTGGCCGGCAATGGATGCCACGCCCTGACAGGCTCCCTGAGCCGCATCCAAAGCTAAAGCAATTAAAAGCTTAGTCTTCCGGTCCAGAGCGCCCGGAGTCATAGCGGCGGAAAAGACACCTTCGATGGCTTGCGCAAAGTCCGGATCATTGTTTTCCAGAGATTTTAAAAAGATTGGCAGTGACATGGGGCAATACCTCCTTAGTTTTTTAAGATTTCCATGGTAATATTATAGACTGCTCAGGAGAAATATCCTAATAGACTCTCCTGTGTTCACCCGCGATTACGAGCAAGCCCTTAAGGAGGAATATCTGCATGGAAAACCTTAAAGACATTTTATTCAAGCAATTATGAGCAGATTTTTTTAAATATAATAACCGTTAGTTTTTGCTCCCTGAACCTTTTAATTCAATCGCCTTTTGCGGGCAGAGCTCTTGACAGCAATAACAAGTAATACACTTTTCTGTGGCTACGGTAGGGTATTCATCCATGGTTAAGGCTTCATTGGGGCAATGTTCGACACAGGTCCCGCAAAGCGTACATAAGTCATGATTTACCTTTGGCCTCAGTGCCGTCACTGAATCCATGATTGAACCGCCGCCGTGGGGTTCCGCTTGCGGAAGCTTGAAGCCGGGAATAACTTCAAGTTGCCCGTGAATAGTGATGTCGGAGAGTTCGTTAGTTCCGTACCCTTTCGCCGCCGCCAGCTTAATCGTGCGGGGCTGTTCGGCAAAACCCATCATATGGGCGACAACAGTATCTATGGCTACAGGGTCATCACCGGCCAGAATCTTCCCGAGATTGACCAGGTCTTTAGAGGCAGGCCCGTTGCCTTCCATCGCTAAAATACCGTCAACAATAACTAAATCAGGAACTTTAAGGGCAAAAACTTCGACTAAAGCCTCGGCAAAGTTGAAAGGGTTGCCCGCTTTTTTATGGGTTTGGGCCTTCAAGCCGCCCGCTAAAAGCCCGAAATTGTTTTTGATGGCGCAGGACAGACCCGTAAGGCCGTGGGTCTTAAACTTTGGCAGACTGATGTAGACGTCGGCCTCCATAATGGCCCGGGATACCAAAGCGGACTCTATGAAGGGAGAATTAATCTCCATCTGAATCGTTTCAGCCCCTAGGTTGCGGTAATAGGTACCGGCTGCTTCCATTAAGCCTGTGACCTTGAAGGCTTGTTCGTTCATCCCGTAAGAAAATACCCCGGGATTATCTCCCACAATCAGGGATGCGGGGCGGCGTTTGACGACTTCCCGGATCACCGCCTTTAAAACCGAGGGGTGGGTGGTTATCCCTTCTTCAGGAGTTGCACTGCGCAGGACATTGGGCTTGATCACGACCTTTTTCCCTGCCAGATCCAAAGGGAATTGCCGGAATACTTTTTCCACAGCCTGATGACAGTCTTCATAGCTGGCATTGATAATTTCCACTGTGCTCAAGATAAACCCTCCTTTGATCAACATACTTAACGAAGCTTTTCGTTGGCTGTAAAAGAGCCGCAGAGAGGTAACGCTCAGTGCTCACCCCTCTGGGATTATTATACCAGCATTTTCCTCTGTCTGACAGAGGACCGGCAACTGGCCTTTCTTCTCCGTTTCGGGGCAGAGTTTATGTCCGGGAACAGAATGACTTGTTTGCAGTCAAGGAATCCCTTGGTTATCTGAAGCAACAAAAAAATTTTGACCGTGGCAGGGATTATAGGCAACATGGAGAATAGCAATTAAAACTTATTTGCTGTGAAGCGGATGGAGAGAGGGTTAAAGGATATGAAGGCCTGTATTTTTTGTTCATTGCCTAAGTCGGATGTCCTTGTCGAGAATGAGATCGCTGTAGCTTTTTTTGATAAATTTCCGGTTAACGAAGGGCACGTTCTCCTTGTCCCGAAAAGGCACGTCTCAAGCCTTTTTGATCTCACTGAAGAAGAAGTGATGGGTGTCTGGAATTTGGTTCAGGAAGTTAAAGAAATGTTAGACCGCCGCTTTCAGCCCGTCGCTTACAATATCGGGGCCAATGTAGGGGCTGCGGCGGGACAAACGGTTTTTCACGCTCACGTTCATGTTATTCCCCGCTATCAGGGGGATGTCCCTGACCCACGCGGCGGGGTCCGCAACGTTAAGAAGAGTATGGTGCCCTCTCCCGGGGAAGGCGAAAAATAGACTGTAGGGGTGAACCAGACGGTAGCGGTTTACGGGAGCAACTATGGCGGAATTCAAGAAAAGGGCGCGGCCAGAGAGACGATGATCGCAGCCATGAGAGAGGTTATGGCTCTGTCCGAAAAGGAAGGCATCAGTTTAGCGGAGGAGGATCTAGCCTACTGGCCGGCTGTTTTAGATACCCTGAGTCCCGAAGGCAAACCCTCTATGCGTCAGGATATGGAGGTCCGGCGCCGCAGTGAGGTGGATTTGTTTGCGGGTACGGTCTTGGAGCTGGGAAAAAACACGCTGTTTCAACGCCTGTCAATGCAGAGCTTTACCGGCGGATTAAAGAGACGGAAGCTCAGTACTAATGCAAAAAATGGATCATGGCATGGTATAATGGAATAAGGAGATTGCCCGCTAAATTGAGCTGCTCCTTAATTGTCAATGGTCAGGGGAGAAACAACGTGCAAATACAATATAATTCACAATCCCTTTCGTATGAGAAACGGGCCTGGAAGGTTTGGTGGGAATTAATACGGCCGCATACATTAACGGCCGCTTTTGTCCCTGTTCTTCTGGGAACGGTTTTAGCTCTTTTGCAAGGAAAAATGAACTTTGGGCTGTTTGCCGCCATGATGGCTGCCAGTATTCTCATTCAAGCCGCTACCAATCTTTTTAACGAATACTATGATTTTAAACGGGGCCTGGATACGGAAAAATCGATTGGAATTGGCGGCGGGATTGTCCGCCATGGCATGACCCCGGGATTAATAATAAAACTTGCCCTTTCTCTGTACGGAATCTCGCTGTTCTTAGGAGTCTATATCTGTGCTTCGTCCTCCTGGTGGCTTGCTTTAGTGGGGTTACTTTGTATGGCCATTGGCTATCTTTATACGGGCGGTCCGCTGCCGATTTCCTCAACGCCCTTCGGAGAGCTTTTTTCCGGGTTTTTTATGGGTTTCTTAATCATCTTGATTGCTTTCTTTATTCAAGCCGGCTATGTTTCGGAGACAGCAATTCTTGTCGCCATACCGAGCGGTATTTTGGTCGGTTTGATTAATCTGGGCAATAATCTTCGTGATCATGACGGAGATAAAGCCAATGGCCGCAAGACTCTGCCCATTGTACTCGGTCCACGGAAAGCTGTTTGTTTGCTGGGAATGATGTTTGCCTTCAGCTACCTGTGGCTGCTGGGGCTTGTCGCAGCCGGAACCGTAACCCCCTGGATTCTTCTGGCCTTCCTCAGTCTGCCCAAGGCCATTCAGGCGACAAAAGGATTTAAGGGCAAAGCTGAACCGATTGCCATGATGCCTGCCATGAAATCAACGGCGCAAACAAATACGTTTTTTGGGTTACTCGCAGCCCTTGGCTTGTTAATAAGTTATTTTAGTTAGAACGTGTAAGGGGCCGTTGACTTTTGGGACTCAAGCGCGAACTTTCAGTGCTGAAGAATGATCTGAAAATAACGAAAAGGACAATCGGGGAAATACAAAGTAAAAGCTGTGTACAATCTAGCGCGTATAGGCTAGGGGGGTCTGAGTATGAATGATAGTTTTAAGATTGTTATTGTTATATTAGTAAGCACCATGATTATGAAAATTCTTATGAATACAATAGATTTTGTTGGTTTGGATTTTGTAGGCTTCTTTGAAAGCCTTTGGCAGAGAATGAAGAAAAACGGATACTGACACAAGAATCTTTGTGTTCTGGAGGAAGGAATTCACCTGTTATTAGGGAATGATTTGGATTAAAGAGTGCTCGGGGAGGGTATGGGGAATGCTTTTCTTGGATGGTGTAATCCTATTTATTTCCGGGTATTTATCGAAAAACCGTCTGAGTATTTTGAGCTATGTTTTGATGCTCACAATACTTCCTTTGGCAAGCATGATGATCATGGTTGCCGAGATAAATTACAGTCTGCTTGATTTTTGGGGTTATATAGCCGTCATGGCGTTGACGGGGGTTGCATTTTTAAGTGTTTGGGCTTTTCCGGCCAAGAATGGCGAGTGTAAAAGCGTTGAATTGTCGATGTACATCGTGATCACCATGGTACTATTACTTTCTTTGGCTCTTTTTGCAATGGCAGAGGTGCTGCCGGAGGATAAAATCAGGTCTCTCTTTGGAACCTTAATCTCCAAAGGCAACACCTATGATATATGGAGCCGGCCGCCATACCAATTGGCTCACTTTGTTGTTATGGCGGGGTGTTTTCCTTATATCGCGGCCTTTATGATTAGTAAGACAATATTGAAGTTCAGGAGCTACCGGAGCAAATAAGTCGGCATCAGGATGGCCCCGGGTTTGCAAAGAGGTACCTTAACAAAATAATAATATTTTACAGCCGGTATTGGACTATCTCAGCTAATGAGGTAGTTTTTTTGTGGGCGAAAATTTAAGGCTTGCCTCATATTGACCCCCATATCCTAGGGGGGTATAATTATAATGACCCAGGATATCAAGGATGGTAAGCAAAACTTAAGTTGAAATTAAGTTGTATTTAAACATCAAACTTTAATTTACTGAGATTTAACGGAGGAATATTTCTATGACCAAAAAGGTAATCATAGTTGGCGGTGTGGCCGGAGGAGCCTCTGCTGCCGCACGCCTCAGAAGACTTGATGAAGAAGCCCGAATCCTATTGTTTGAAAGAGATGACTATATTTCTTTCGCCAACTGCGGCCTGCCCTATTATATCGGTGAAACGATCAAAGAAAGAGATAAACTTCTCGTCCAAACTCCTGAGAACATGAAAGCCAGGTTTAAGATGGATGTGAGGACCAACAGTGAAGTCATTGGCATCGACACGGACAAGAAAAAAGTGACGGTCAGAAGCAAGGATCAGGGAATGTATGAAGAATCCTATGACGCTCTGGTGTTATCGCCGGGAGCTAAAGCTCTGCGGCCCAATATCCCGGGGATAGACAGTTCCAGGATTTTTACCTTGAGAAACATTCCGGACACGGATAGAGTCAAGGCCTATGTTGATCAAAAGAGTGTTAAGAGCGCCATAGTGATTGGCGGAGGTTTTATCGGGGTTGAAATGGCCGAAAACCTGGTTGAGAGAGGTCTAAAGGTTACTTTAGTCGAAGCCGCCCCGCATATTTTAGCGCCGTTTGACTCAGACATGGTGGTAATGGCTGAAAAAGAGTTAGTTGAAAATGGCGTGGATTTAATGTTAGGTGACGGCGTCAAAGCCTTTAAAGAGGCTGGCAGCCAAATCGAAGTAACCTTGGGCAGTGAAACGATTGTGACGGCTGATCTCGTCATTCTGGCCATTGGGGTAGTACCTGAAACTGCTTTTTTAAACGGCTCGGGAATAGAGTTAGGGCCCAAAGGCCATATCATCGTTGATGAAAGAATGCGAACCAATATAATGGATATTTACGCCGTAGGGGATGCCGTGGAGGTTGTCGACTTTATTACCGGAGAAAAGACGGCCGTTCCTTTGGCGGGGCCGGCAAATAAGCAGGGAAGAATCGCCGCCGATAATATTGCAGGCTTGGATTCCAGGTATAAGGGGACGCAAGGAACCTCGATCCTCAAAGTTTTCAGCTTAACGGCCGCCAGTACGGGAGCTAATGAGCGCACTCTGCAAAAAGCCCGTCTGCCTTATCAGGCCATCTACGTCCATCCGGTGGCTCACGCCTCCTATTACCCGGCCGCCTTACCGTTGACCTTGAAACTGATTTTTAATGATCAAGGCCAGGTATTGGGAGCCCAGGGAATCGGGTACGATGGTGTTGACAAACGAATTGATGTTATTGCCGCGGTCATTCGTTTAAAAGGCACGGTAGATGATTTAGCCGAATTGGAATTAGCCTATGCACCGCCGTTCTCAGCGGCTAAAGACCCGGTAAATATGGCCGGATTCACAGCCCAAAACGTGCTGGCCGGCCGAACTCATGTGGCGTCCTGGAAGGATATGGAGCCTGCCAAACTGAGCGATTCAACCCTTCTCGATGTACGGACGGAAGAGGAATACAACAATGGCCATGTACCCGGCTCTCTGAACATTCCTCTGGATAGTTTAAGAGACAGAATGGGCGAGTTGGACAGGAATAAACCGGTAATAGCCTATTGCCAGGTTGGTTTAAGAGGGTATATAGCCGACAGGATTCTGACCCAAAACGGCTATAGTGTCTTAAACATTACCGGCGGCTATAAAACGATCTCCCTGCAGGAATTCCAGCCTCAAAACCACGGTTCAGAAAGCCGGTCTTCCGCTCCGGAATTAAGCGGGACGAATGCTCCGCAGGGGAGTTTTGCTAAAAGTATTGATGCTTGCGGGTTGTGCTGTCCCGGGCCCTTAATGCAGGTTAAGGCCGCTATGGATACTTTGAAGCAAGGACAAATACTCAGGATTTCGGCATCGGACCCGGGTTTTTATGAAGATATTAAAGCCTGGAGCAAACGGACCGATAATCAACTGCTGGACGTTGCCAGAGCCGGAGGCATTATTACGGCGTTTATCCAAAAAGGAGCTCATAATAACTCAATTCAGCAGCCACCGGCAGCGGTCTTAAAGGATAATAAAACAATGGTTGTCTTTAGCGGGGATTTAGACAAAGCCATAGCCTCCTTCATTATCGCTAATGGGGCAGTGGCCATGGGAAAAAAAGTTACGATGTTTTTCACCTTTTGGGGCCTGAACATCCTGCGTAAACACGAAAAGGTCAGGACTCAAAAGGGCTTAATGGATAAGATGTTCAGCCTGATGATGCCGAGGGGAAGCAAGCGCCTTAAATTATCGAACATGAATATGCTCGGTATAGGCGGAAAAATGATCCGAAAGGTTATGAAGGACAAAAATGTTTCTTCCCTGGAAGAACTCATCGCGGCCGCCATGGCAAATGGAGTGGAGGTAGTGGCCTGTCAAATGTCCATGGATGTCATGGGCTTAAAGCAGGAGGAACTGCTGGACGGTGTGAAAATTGGCGGAGTTGGCTATTATTTGGGAGAAGCCGAGGATTCAAACGTTAATTTGTTTATTTAAACCCAACAAAGCTTAATAGTCTTGGTCCCGTTAAACGGTCAGCCCGGAGATCTAAGTCTCCGGGCTGTACTGATTTACTGAAGCGGGAGTGGGCTTTTTATTGACATATTAGTGCTTACCACAAATGGCCTTCTTTTGCTTTCTCAAAGAGGCTATTAGCATGGACATAAAAACAGAACGGCAAGCTTTAGGATTTTAGCCAAGCAGAGTTTGCTATGACCTTTCTTTAAGATTTGGCGGAATAAGCCGCAAGGATCTGCTGGATAAGCTCTTGCCGGCTTTCAGGTGTCTCGATTTTGAAGTGCTCCAGATAATCGGATACTTGCTTTGGGGAACCGCTTCGGCCGACGATGGCATAAGCTAAGTAGAATAAAGAGGTACCCCAATTGACTTTTTCACCCTGCTTGTTTTTGAGCCCGTTTTGCGGAAAATTCAGGAGATCATCGCCGATGTTCTGAACGATTTCATCGAGTTCCCCGATGGTTTTCACTCCCAGGTAACTAAAGACTGTGGTGAGATAGCCAAAAAAACGATCCTTCAACTCCAAATCAGCCTTGACGATATGACTGATTTTCTGATCGAGTCCGCGGATATGCGGGGATTTTAAAACGTAAGATTTCAGCGAGGCCTGATTGATCAGCACCGTAGTGGGGGTCTTTTCGATCTGAGCTTCAACTTCAGTTTCATAATTAGCCAGGTTGGAACGGATTTTGATAAATTCTTCATCCGCCAATTCCAGTAATCCGGCTAAGCGCGAAAAGCTTCTCCGGATTTCGCGGGGAACGGCGTGTTCATTTTTATAACCTAAGTCATGTTCAATTTCAGCCCAGGTATGTTGCAAAATGGAGCGGATTTGAATTTCCACTTTGCAATCCTTAAAGCGTTGATACTCAATAAGCTGAAGTCTAAAGGAGGGGAGCTTGACGACGTAATGCAGAGATAGGTAGCCAAATTTCTCAGGGTCAATCAATTCCCGCTTGTCCACGGAATTTGACCGGTCTACCTCGAATTCCTCCTCCACGAAACCTGCGATAAGATCCACTTGGTCGGCAAAATAGGTGATAATCCGAATTCCGGCTAAATCAGTGATATCCTCCAGTTTGGTGTATTTATCGTCTTCCCGGTTGACCTTGCGCTTTAAGCTTTCCCGGCTCTTTACGCGGGAAGTAATGGAGTGAACGTTGACACCCTTAAGCTGAAGTATTCCTTTTAACAAGTTTTCGATGACATTGGTAAAGTCGGAATATACCGGGTAAACCTGGTCAAATTGAGCAATAATGTCCGCTGAATTTTGATTGGTCATCTTGAATTTCCCTTCGGCTCGTTAGTTTCTTTTTGCTACTTATGTTACCATATTTAGTTTGCGATATAAAAGACTTTTGAATCCTGCCGCCACCGTTATTGGGCTGAGAGATAACCGGAATCCAGTTCGGATTTAACCATTGATTAAAAATAAAAAATAAGCCGCCGTTAGCGGCAGTGCCCAGCGTAAAGCTGACTGCTGCGAAACGGCGGCTTGTCATGTCCCGGATCTCTTAAATCGTCAATCAGAACTTGATTATTTTAGGTTCACCGGCAAAGGAAGATATCGTAGCTGTTGCGTCTTTCAAATACAGGACCAGAGTGTTGGCATCGGTTGCGGAATAGTGGGACTGAAGGGAAGGATAACTGTCAAGCAAGCTTTGCTTTGCTTCAACACGGTCATCTTCTACGGCAACGGCCTGAACACGAATCCACTCTTGCCCATTGAAAGCGCAAATTTCAATTTTGGGATTTGCTTTCATTTGTTGAGCAACGTTTTTTGATTTACCGGTCTGAATGTAAAGTTTACCTTCAAAGATATTGACGGTTCCGAAAGGGCGAACACGCGGCTGATCTCCGTCAACGGTTGCTAGGTAATATGTCTGGCACTTTTTTAAAAAATCAAAAACTTCTTGCATGGGAAACCTCCTTAAATTTTATACACTAAATTTATAATAAAAGCCTTGAAATAACAAGTACGATTATTTATTATACATAGTATCTAGATAGATACTATAAGGAGGCAATTATGGAGGCGGAGAACGATTTATTTGGGAAATGTCCTTATACAACCGCTCAGAAGGTTCTTTCCGGTAAATGGTCAATCCTTATTCTTTACCATCTCGGGAAAAAGACCATGCGCTTTGGTGAATTGCAGCGGCAGTTGCCTGATTTGACCCAGTCAACCCTGACCAAACAGTTACGCGCTTTGGAGGAGAACGGATTAATTGAAAGAAAGGTTTATCCGCAGGTCCCGCCCAAGGTCGAATACTCGTTAAGCGATATCGGGATAAAGTTTAAAAAGGTCTTGGCCGAATTGGCAATTTGGGGCAATGAATACATCGAAACTTTGAAGAATAAGAGTTTGGAAATCTGAGACCTGCTTTCATGCCTTAGGCGTATGGCTAATTTTCAAGGTTCGATATATGTTTTAGTTTGAACCGATTTGGTTGAAAAATACGGTTCTCCCTCTTGATAAAGGTGTTAATGGTATTATTGGGATAACCGTGGCTTAAAGGGAAATCTTTGCTCGCTGAGTCTGAGGGATTAGTGGGTACTGGTAAGACAGTCAGCCTTGCCGTTGATTACCGGGACTTTTGCAGGGTGAACCCGAATAGAACGAATAAACTGCATTTCGAAACTTAAGATATTGTTCCAGTATTATTTAACGGCTTAATATTCTTGTGTTTGGTACATTATGGGAAGGTCTAAATGCATAGATGGAATTTTAGTGCCAGGAATGTCTCCAGGTAATCATGGAAGTGCAGGAAAATGAAAGTCAGGAGAGGCAAACAAAGGGAACAAAGCTTTACGAACTGCTTTAGTAGAAGCTGCCAATGCTGCATCGCATACGAAAGATACCTATTAGCTGCCAAACACCTGCCTTGCTGCCCGAAGAGGTAAGAACTGTGCCGCCGTAGCTGTTGGACATTCCATTTTGGTTTCCATTTACTATTTACTAAAGACACGCCAAATGTATAAAGATTTAGGTGCCAACTATATCGATTATTCCAAAAAGCAAGCAGCCATTAGAAGATATCTTAAATCGCCAGAAAATCTAGGGGTAAATGTTCAAGTAGTTTCTTAAAAATCCTAGGTGTCTCAAATGGGGTACCTAAAGAATATTTTAAGGGCTTAGGAGGGCGTTTTTGTCCATTAGGTTAGTTTTTTAAGTTCATATATTTTTCGGGGTAGAAACTTTAAATAATCTATTGATTTTTATAATTGACAGAAGTATTATATAAATAACATAATTTATTTTGCAACAATGTTCCTGCTACAGGAACAAAAATGTAAAGATTAATAAATTTTAATAATAACAGTATTTCTATTTTTATAATCAAAAATTGCAACGTTGTTCCCACAGTGGGAACAACGAAGATTAATGTAATGCCGACTGAGCATTGTTCGGGAGAAAGTTTGTAACATCATTGCCCTCTATTTATTTCAATATAATGAGCTGAGTTTAACTGACAAAAAGCAACATTACACTTTAACGGAGTCTTAGGTTTGCTGACAGCTAGTACAGTTTGGAGCTATAATCTAGTAAATAAATGTATTTTAATAATCTTGGGGTAAATTTAATACAACGATAATGCAAAGATGATATTTCAAAGTGAGAGAGGTAAATCAAGTATGACAAAAGAGAAACCAGTTACTGTGATTCAAAACATAGCACGAGCACTCGAAATTCTTTCTTGTTTTTCTATTAACCAACCGGAGTTGGGTATCTCTGAAATAGCCACTCAATTGGGAATTTACAGGAGCACGGTTTACCGGGTTTTAAAAACACTTGAACAATATGGTTATGTAATTCAGAATTCACAGAACCAGAGATATCGTCTCGGGTTTAAGTTTTTTGATTTAGGAACAGTAGTTATTTCAAAACTGGAAGTACGGGATGTGGCATTACCATATATGCAGAGATTATGCGCTGAAACAAGAGAGACAATCGCACTTAATGTTGCTGATAATGATGAGCGGGTTTGCATTGAAAAAGTGGAAAGTCCGGAATCCATTAGAAATGTTATTCCGATAGGATATCGCAACCCGATTTACTTTACCGCTGCGGGCAAAGCACTTTTAGCCTTTTATGCTGAGGGTGATCTTGAGCGGATTATTTCTTCGAAGCGGTTGCAAGAGTCTGCCTTAGGTAAATCAATTGATGTTGATTCATTTCGAAATGAATTACGATTAATTGCTCAACGGGGTTATGCCTTAAGCCATAGTGAGGTTAGCGCTGGTACTTCCGCAGTTGCTGCTCCCATTTACAATTACGAGCAGCATGTAATTGCCTCACTCAGTACTCATGGTCCAGAGCATCGGTTTATGGATAAAGGGTTGGAAATTTTAATAGAGAAAACGGTGGATACAGCAAGGGAGATTTCCATTCGTTTAGGCTGGAAGTAAAATCTTTGTTGAGAAAAATTTAAACAATTATAATTCACAATCAAATCTAAACTGTCAGATGAAAGGGGGTGATAATGTGAGAACAGTGTATCAAATGGCTTTTGTAGACATTGATAGGTGCAATGGGTGCGGTATTTGTAGTAACGTCTGCCCGGTTTTGGCGATCAGAGTAGAGAGAATAGAGGGTCAAAAAAAGGCGTTTGTAAGTGAGCAAGGGTGTCAAGCTTGTACGATTTGCGCCACCCGTTGTCCTAAACATGCTGTACAAATGATACAGCGAAGTATACCCCTTGAGATAGGGGGTGGAATTCAGCAGAAGCTAACTGAAAAAGTTGTGGAAATTTGTCGTTTGGCCCATATGTATCCGGACCAGGTAGTATGCTATTGTCATCGAGTTCAAGCGAAGGAGATAGTAGCAGCAATCCTGGAAGGAGCTAAGTCGCCAGAAGAGGTCGCACAAAAAACCGGTGCACGAACAGGTTGCGGAGTTCTCTGTATAACAGGGGTGATCCGTTTATTACGAGGAGCAGGTATTCAGTTGGGCAAAGCTCCAGGTTACCAGTGGTATGGAGTAAGGGCTTCCATCTGGGATATCTCACCGGAAGTTATGAGCAAATATCCAGAATATTATCTTCAAGAGGACAAAGAAGCCATCGAAAAGATTTTTCCAGGAGGTGAACCGGAATAATGGTGGCATCGACATTAAGTCCAACAAAGCCGCGAATTTCGTCATATAATATTCCACCGGAAAAATTGGGGCAGAGGGCTGCAGATTTAGCGGAGATGACCGGACTTCGTATTGAAGATCTGTTCCCCGACGCTCCGGGACCGATAAAAGCTGATTCGCCGGAAGGGATACGTAAAGAAATTCGTGAACTTACAATAAAAGAACTAAAAAAAACAGATCTGAGTAAAATTCAACCTGGAGATTCAGTCAATATATTAACATCACATCATGGTTTCAGTATTTATGGAGGTGAAGCTTATGCCGAAATGATTAGAACAATTCGGGATGAAGTGGAACGCCAATGCCAGACAAAGGATATCCGTCTCCTCGCAGGAGTAGGATTACGTTTCCGAGAAACAGAAGAATATATAAGACGTTTCGAACTCGACAAATATTTTAATGGTAAAGCAGCGGGTATAACTCCGGTTGATGAAGGAATCCCGATAGAGACCGAGATTGGAGTACTTTTCGGAATTAAACGCGCCTATTCAGCAAAGTGGATTATCCATGCGCATAACAACGATGTGCGGGAGTTGCACTATCACAGGCAACTTGGCAGGTTGTTTAAACCATTTGCTATGTCCTATGCCACTATTGAAACCAGATCGGCTTTTCACCAAAGTATGGGGCCGCGTTCGGCAAACTTTTTGGCTAGGATGATTTATGAGTCAAAATTTGTCCAAGAAAAGTTTGTATGTTCCGTTATACTTCAAGTCGCACCAACAGGTGTAATAGGTGTTGATGCTAATAATGATCTTGTAGAACAAGACAAACTATTTGCCCGTTTAAATCTGAAGTGGTATGGAAAAATTGTAACACTTCTAAGTCATATTAAGGATGTAATTTTGATTATTGACTATCCTGGTCCAATTCCTTATACAACAGCTGGAGGTATATTGTTTGGGAATTTTTTAAATGCAAATGTGGATGAATTTAATTTAAATGTTCCGTTTACGCCTTTTACTCGTTACACAGATATGTTGTATCCCAGTGAAGGTCCACTCCACAATGGAAAATTGCCACCACCTAACCCTGCGATCAAGGCTTTAATCGTCAATTATTCTTCTAAAGGCTATCCTGGCACATTTTTTGCTCAGCAATTACCAACTTTAGTAGTAGGTGCACAGGCAGACCTTCTTCGGGGGTGTGAACAAAATACTACCTTTATGGATTATGCACTTGAGGTTCCAGACCTGACCAAAGCATTGGGCTTTTCCAAACGTTTTGCTCAAACAGATCATATACTAGCCTTCGATGGAGCGATAGGTGGTTTTAATGTAAGTGAGCCATTAGCTAATCAGTTGAGAAAATTGGCGCCGAGTATAACTGAGCAAGTGGATCAAGAGCTAATGTATACTTGGTTAACACAAAGAAATCTAAAAGAAGAAAAAACGAGATCTGACGTTTAAAGAAACTGGTTTTTATATCGTGGATGGGGCAAAGGGTTTGAATTATGTCTAAAGGATGTTTGAAAGGGTAAAAGTTTTTAAAAATTGGGTAACGGAATAAAAGGTGGGAACAGGAAATGACTAAACCAGGAGATATTACATTAGACGTACCACGTTTTCTTCTAAAGGATAGTTTAAACCGAAAAATCAGGGCCGGTATTATTAGCAACAGTCGAGGTATCTTGGCCGGAATAGAGGATATGGAGAACCAAGCGTTAGCTCTTGGCCTAGAAGTTAACATCAATAGTAAGACGGGAGATGAAGTTTTCCCCGGAGAGCAGATCGCTTCATTCTTGGGAGATCCTATGCAAATTATACGGGGGGAAGACTCTTTACTAGGGATTATCTCGAAAGTATCAGGAATTGCAACCGCAGCTAGGCAAGCAATTACATCGGCCGGAAAAGTACAAGTCGTTAGTGGCGGGTGGAAGAAGGTACCGCCGGGAATGAAGGAATATGTAAGGAAGGGCTTAATAGCCGGTGGGGTTTTTATACGTATGCTACCTGAACCATTCGTCTATTTAGATAAGAATTACTTGCGTATTTTAGGTTCTTTGGAGACCGAAATAAATATTGGGCATACTCTGCCTGGGAGAAGTATTGTTGTCCAATTACGAGGTGAGACTGCTGCTATAGATGACGAGGCTTGCCATGCAGCACAATTAGGCGCAAAGGTTGTAATGATAGATACAGGATCCATTGAAGACCTAAGAAAATGTGCAATGGCTCTTAGAGCTGAAGGATTAAGGGAAAAGGTAAAATTGGCATTCGGTGGCGGGGTCAAATTAGAAGAATTGCCTCATTTTCAAGCAGAGGATCTGGAATTTGTAGATATTGGCCGGGCGATATTGGATGCTCCCATGTTAGATTTCCGGTACGATGTGATTTAAGGAACGAAAGGGTGAACTAATGAAGCTTGACTTATTAGAAAAAACTGAACTTTTTATCAACAATATAGAACTGGAACATGTTCATTTAGGCAGTGTGGCAAAGTGTGTAGCTGAAGTGCTTCGCTTAGAATGTAATGAGGTAAATGTAGTTGATGTGCGCGAAGGGATTCTCACCCTTGATATACTTAGACCTTATGTGGAGTTGGAACAGATAATTGGAAAGGAAGGAGCCATTCTCGAAGCTTTGCGGCAGTTACCTGGTATTCGCATTAACCAGACTACCTTTATTCATTCCGAAGGTATTCTTGGTATGGTCTGTTTTGAAATGAATGAAAGTGAAAAGTTAGTCTCCCGGGTAGAGAAGATTGGTAAACAAATTGCACTTTCAGTCAGTAAACGGGTGAAAGTTTTTCCTACTGGCACGGAGATTATAAAGAATTATATTGAAGACACTAATACACCTTTCCTCGTGAAGAAGTTTAATGAAGCGGGTTATAAAGCTACCGCTGGTCCGGTTCTCGAAGATGATTTGATTTTAGTCTCAGGGGCTTTAAAGGAAGCTGTTGATAATGGGTTTGGTTTGGTAATTACAACCGGGGGAGTAGGTGCTGAGGATAAGGACCATACGGTGGAGGCTATATTGAAACTGGATCAAGAGGCAGCTACTCCGTATTTAGTACATTATCATCAGGGGCAAGGAAGGCACCGGAAAGATGGTGTCAGAATTGCCGTTGGTCAACTGGACTGGACTACTTTCGTGGCCCTACCGGGTCCTCATGATGAAGTTGAGATTGCTTTACCAGTATTACTTGAGGGATTAAAAAAAGAATGGGATAAAAATCAATTGGCCAATGTGCTTGCTGACGTTTTACGGCGAAAGTGGGAACTGGTCAGCCATGATTGGAAGCATGTGGCTCACAGTGAGAATTAAATTGCACAGGTAATTATGACTTGGGGAGAGCTAATCAGGTTACACGTGATATAAGTGTATCAATCAAAAATATAGCAAAAGGAAGAGGAAGGTAAGTTTATGGCATTAAGAGGAAATTGGGAAAACCTAGAGAGGGTTATGGCTCGCGAAGGGGTTACACGTCGGGTATTTGGTGGTAACAACAGCATGATGACCTTGAACGAGATTATGCCAGGGGCTGTCCCGGCTTTACATTCCCACCCCCATGAGCAGATCAGCTATATTATGAAAGGTAAGGCAGAATTTGTTCTGGGTGACGAAGTGTTGAATCTCGAAGAGGGAGATTTGCTTCTTATCCCACCGAATGTGCCTCATAGACTAAAGGTAATTGGGGATGAAACAGTGCTAAATATTGATATTTTCAGCCCAATACGAGAAGATTACTTACTAAAAAAATAATTAATAAACCAACCAACCATAGTAACTCGATGACTGGACGCTAATGAACAAAACTTTTTAACCGCTTCCGTACTTAAGGCGGTAAGGAAACGACGCCAAGCATAGCCCGAATTGTTTAAAAAAACGATAAACAGCGTCCTTGCCAGGAAATAGCTCCCCCCTCTCAGTTTCGAGAAGGCGAAACCAGTTTTTGTGGTGAAAAACCAAAACAAAAACTACTTGGAAGAGATAGGAACAACTAAACCTGAATTTTTCCTTAAAACCTGAGTTTTCTTAGATGTTTTAGGAGGTTTAATTCCTTAAATACCGGTTAAGTCTCTTAACTAAATTTGGCGATAAAATTTATTAGTAATAATAGCTTATCCTTGATAATGGTGTCAAAAAATCAACTAAGAAGTGGGGTAAAAGAAAATGGATTATGGCCCATATGGAAGAGTGGCTATTGTCACTGGTAGTGCTAAGGGAATTGGTAAGGGTGAAGCGATGGTTTTGGCGCGCCAGGGATTGGCTGTAGTAGTTGCCGATATTGATGTTACGGCTGCAGAGAAAACTGCAGAAGAGATTCGCGCAGAAGGCTGTCAAGCAATTTCCGTATCCGTAGATGTAAGTAATTCGAATTCCGTCAAAGAGATGGTAAATACTGTTTACAATGAACTCGGCAGTATTGATATTCTGGTTAACAATGCCGGTATTGTTGGGCGCCATGTGACCTATGATATTGTGAACATGCCTGAAGAGAGCTGGGATGCCATGATTGATGTTCACCTGAAAGGCACCTTTCTTTGCACTAAGTTCGCAGCCCCATATATGATTAAACAAAATTGGGGAAGGATCATAAACACCTCTTCATTACATGCAAGAACCGGGGCTAGGCATGGCTTTTCATCCTACGGAGCCGCTAAGGCGGGGATTACGCAGTTTACTAGGGTGGCGGCAAAGGAATTTGGGCCGGAAGGTATAACCGTAAATTCTGTCGCTCCTGGTTATGTTGTAACTACAGCATTACCTATTAAAAATGAATATCTCGATTTCATCAAGGAACAGATTCCAATCGGACGCTTTGCCACAGCTGAAGATATCGGGAATGCCGTAGCTTTCTTGGCATCTAATCAAGCTGAATATATCAACGGGGCCAACATTGAGGTAAATGGCGGCAGGGTAGAATTTTATTATAAGGGTTGCCCTTAATAAGAGGACATATTTACTGATTGAGATAGTCTTCAATCTACTGAACTTGTTATTGTGTCACAACTTTTTGCGGATGGACAAACACTAATATTATAAAATAAAAATTTATTAAGGGGGATAAAAAAGATGGGTATTCGTTTTTCAGCATGTCTAGCACAAAGTGCTCGCTCGACCGTATCACACAGAGATCAGATTTACGAAACAAACCTCAAACGTGCTATTGAGCTTATTGACTATTCCGTATTTAGAATGGGTTTCAACGACCACTATGCACCTACCAAACTGGTCGTATTTCCTGAAGTTTTTATGCAGGGCTGGTATCCGAATCCTGAAAAATACAAAACTGTTAATGAAAAAGTTGCCAAAGATATCGCAATCAGAATTCCTGGACCGGAAACCGAAATGTTATCTCAAAAAGCAAGAGAATATGGTATCTTCATTGCCGGTACAGCCCATGAAGTAATACCTGAAATCAGCGAGGAATTCGGCTTGAATTGCGGATTCATTATTGATCCTAAAGGTGATGTTATCTTAAAATACCACAAACATCATAATTACCTGGTAAGATCCGGTCGTGACGATGCTAGTCCGCAAGATATCTGGGACAAATACATCGAAGTAATGGATGGGACCTACGGACGTAAGAAGGGCGACATCCTCAGTTGTTTCTACCCGGTAGTTGAAACAGAGATAGGTAAACTTGGCTATATTATTTGCAACGATGGCTACACCTTTGAATCATTCCGGGCCGTAGGCGTTCAGGGTTGCGAAGTTATGCTCCGTTCCAGCGGTATGCAGGAACCGGAAGGTACACCGCCGCAGGACATGTGGATGAGCGCCAACAAGGTCGGAGCCTGGAATAACCTTATGTATGTAGTTGCAGCAGCACCAGGACCTCTTACCGCTCCTCGTTTCCCCCTTAATGCTTATCCTGGAAACTCAATGATCGTAGGTCCCCATGGCGAAATTATAGTTCATGCTAACTATCCTGGCGAAACAGTCACTTACGGAGTTATTGATGTTGAAAGTTTAAGAAATCGCAGAATGGACCAGAAGCATCACTGGGTAAGCCAAATGAGAATGGATGCATTTAAAGAAATATACAACAGGGACATGTATCCGAAAAACCTCTTTCTAGATAAGGGACCGCTTGATTATAAAGAAAGAATTGATGAGCAGTATAAGGTCATTCACAGATTGGTGAGAAATGGAACCTATATTGCGCCCGAAGGATATGTAGTCCCTGAAGAGTAAATGTCAAGTGTAATGTTGATAAGTGAATGTCGAAGAAAGTAATCTGCTGGAATCCATATCACAGTCCTATCTTCGAAAGCTGAAAGCAACAACCAGTAGCTCAATATTAAGCCCATGCTATGCGTGGGAGAACTGAACATAAAGTTCCGTGAGATATGATCTAAAAATCCTCCTTTGCTATAAAATGAGAATTGGTTTCGCTAGCAAATCTCAAGCAAAGGAGGATGGCCCCCATAGATACAGACAGTTATCCCATACTAGTTGGGACTGTAGTTATTATACCATATTTATCTCAAAATATTGTAAAAAAATTTTTTAATAAAATCAGGAAAGAAGTCGGGGAATAGGGGTAGCCAGTGAAAAGGCTGGCGAAACAGCGCCTTTAGGTGCAGCGACTATTATGATCCCTTGAAGGGGTGATACCGCGACTTCACCGAGTGAATATAGCTGGCTAACTTTTAAGCAAGAGACGTGAAAGGGAGGTGATGGGTGATACCCAGAATCAAGGGATAGGGCTCGCTTGGGAAAAAGATATCGTAGAGCCGCGGCCCCGGAAGAGCTCCAATTGAAGGATGTGACATTGGCGGTGATGGCTGGCCAATCACCACCGTCCGTGATTTTTCACTTTGCATAAAACAACGACTCAAGAAAATTCAATAGGTAATTAATCCGGATTATTCTTAAATTGAAAAGGGGGTTAATTATGACGAACGAGGTGACCGTCCAAGAAAGGATTTCCTGGAATATTGTGGTTATTGGTACCCTGTCATTGTTTGTTGATTCATGGGATATGTATTTATTATCTTATGTTTTAGTCGATATTTCGAAGGCTTTTAATGTAACGCTTGCCGTAGCGGCATCAACTCTTCTGTTTACCTACCTAACACGATGGTTTGGCGCTCTTCTTATCGGAGGTTTGGCAAATCGAATCGGTCGCAAGAACAGTCTTATGGTCGCTATCGGTATTGTAGGCATTTTTACGATACTGACAGGGCAGGCACAGTCATTTCAGATGTTAATTCTAATTCGATTATGTTTTGGCATCGGAATGGGCGGAGTTTATTCCGCGGCCGGGCCGTTTGTAAGCGAAAGCGTATCTAGTCGTCGCCGGGGATTAGTCAGTGGAATATTTATGCTGGGTTTTGGTCTGGGAATTACTGTAGCTCCATTAACTTATTACCTTTTGTACAACAGTGTGGGTTGGAGAGGACTCTTCCTTTTTGGAGGTCTTTCCCTCTTGCTTATCCCTTATATCTATTTCACAAGTTCTGAATCATCTGTCTGGTTGGCTCAAAAGGAAAAGACGAAAAATGCTCCAAAAATTGAAAAAAAGAATTCAAATCCGTTATGGAAATTATTCGCGCCTGGATTTTTAGGGATTACGTTAGCGCTTATAGCAATTGAATTGGGTGAATTTTTCAATTCATATCCCTTTGGTAATCTATTGCCTACCTATCTTAAAACAGTCCGTCATTTTCCGATAGAAAGTGTCGCTTTGGCAGGGACAGTTATGGGTATTGGCAATATGGTAGGTACTGTTCTTTCCGGATGGGTATCTGATCATATCGGTCGAAAACGGACATACCGCATCGCTTACATTGTCGGTCTATTTCCGGTAATCTTTGCAATGTTTACTAATTCTATCAACGTTATTGTCGTTGCCGGGGCTTGCGAAGGGCTTATTCAAGGAGGACTTGGCGGACTAATGACGGCCTATGAAAATGAACACTATCCAACAGAACTACGGGCCGCAGGACATGGCTTTGTGCACAATCTTGCTGCGCTGGGTGGGCCTGTTGGAACGGTGCTGGCAGCATTCCTTCACAATACTATTGGCTTTGCCTGGTCCATCAGCGCTATTGTCATACTGGGCTCCGTATTAGGTCTTATAGGACTGTGCTTTACCCGGGAAACTCGCGGAATTTCACTGCTTGCTGCAGGTGAATCTTCCAACATATGATAACTTTAAATAAAGGACATGACCTATGCATTTGGTGGAAATATTTGAGACTTCGAATAGCATTCTCCTAAAACAGCTGTTGGGTTGCACAAGGTAAAGTAAAGGCATGACTCTCCGGTGGAGAGTCATGCCGAGGCTACTAGACATGAAAGATCCAGTGGATTGCTTCGGCTGACCAGATTGAAAGACTACTCCAGTTAAGGAAATATGGAGAAATTTCGAGTTTAAATTGCAAAAAATTTATTCAGACGTAGTTCTTAGTAGAAAGGAGAGCACAGATGAATTTTAAGCAACGGCTGCTTTTTGGTGATGAACCTCTATTCGGCGCTTTTTTGAATATTCCGTCAACAAGCTTGGTTGAGATTATTGGCATTGCTGGTTATGACTACTGTATCATTGATTCAGAACATGGAGAATTTAACAGTGAACGAATTGAAGATTGTCTGAGGGCGGCAACATCGGCAGGAATTCCTTGTATAGTACGTATTGCCAAGCTTGATTCTCAGATGGTTCAGGCCGCCTTGGATATGGGGGCTGATGGTATACAGGTACCCCAAGTTGATAATGCTCTCCAGGCAAAGGCAGTCGTAGAGTATAGTAATTTTCCACCAAGAGGGGTAAGAGGATATGGTTCGAATACCCGTGACGCTAAATATGGATTTTTGTCCAGGAGTGAGGCAATAGAAAAAGCTGCCCAGGAAAAGGTGGTTATAATCCAAATTGAATCTGTAAATGGAATGGAGAACTTGGCAGAAATTCTGGATACTCCGGGTATAGATGTAATATTTATAGGAACCGGAGATTTGTCCCTCAACCTAGGTTATGACAAAGCCAATGATACTAGAGTGCTGGATCTGATACGCAAAGTTGTACCAAAGATTCAGGGGGCAGGTAAAGTCGTGGGTGTGCACATAACCGATTGGTCCTGGTTAGATTGTTTAATCGAATTAGGTGTCCGGTATTTCACTGTTTCTGCTGTAGGCGTCATCAAGGATGCATTCAAGTTGAATGTAGAAGAGATTGCAGCGAAAAAAGTAAGATTCAAAGGAACAAGGAGTAATTACAATGGAGAATAATAACACATTTGAGGTTTCGTCTGTTCGCTATCCACAGGTGGTACACATGGGATCTGATTCTCTCCGCAAACTTGGACAGGAGGCTGTGGAGCTGGGTGGCCACCGGGTCATGGTGATAGCTGACAAGGGCATTGTTGCAGTGGGTATCGCTGAAACAGTTCAAGATCAATTAAAAGAAAGTGGGCTTGAGGTATATTTATACAGCGAATTTAAACAAAGTCCGAGCTTAGAAGATGTTAATACTTGTGCGGCACAAGCCAGGGAAAAGAAGATTGACCTCCTAGTTGGGGTGGGTGGCGGCAGTTCAATCGATGTTACCAAATCGACTGCTATACTTGGAACGAATTCAGGAAACTTTAATGACTATTTGGGGCTTCACAATATACCTAAACGCGGTTTGCCTAAGATATTGATTCCTACAACGGCGGGATCGGGGAGTGAAGCAAGCCAGGCTGTCGTGTTGAAAGATGAGGTTGACGGGGTTAAAAAGGTAGCATATAGCAGATATTTAATGGCGGATACAGTAATTCTTGACCCGTTGCTAACACTTTCCATGCCAAGAACAGTTACTGTGGACAGTGGTCTAGACGCTTTAATTACTTCGATTGAGCATTATATCTCACTCGGCTCAAATCCTCCAACAGATATAGCAGCCCTGGAATCTATTCGTTTGATAGCTGGCAATTTAAGGACAGCATTTGCCTACGGCAGGAATATAAAGGCACGTTATGACATGTTGTTGGGGAGCTTTTTTGCAGGTGCATCCAGTTCAGCTGGTCTGGGTGGGATACATTGCCTATGTTATCCCCTTGAATCTTTGTTTCAGCTAACGCATGGCAGAGCCAACGCCGTAATTGCTCCTCACGTACTGGAGTTTAACAGAACATCTACTATGACGAAATTTAGCGTCATTGCTGAGGCAATGGGCGAAAAAGTTGACACTCTAACATTAGTAGAGGCATCAAAAAAGGCAGTAAGTGCAATGAGGGAAATACTAGCGGATCTTGGAGTTTCAACAAGGTTACGTGACTATAATGTTTCCAGAGAATCATTATCCGATATGGCCGAATTAGCAGTAAAGTCGGGAAGCCGGCTTTTGCAGACCAATCCTAGAATTCTTTCCATTGAAGATGCAAAGGACATTTATGAAAAAGCATGGTGATCTCGGAAGGCTTAAGAGATAAGAAGGCGTCCCTTTAATGAACTGAAATGGGGGAGAAGACAGTCCTATCTTGTTAATTAAGAGGCTACTGTTTTTATGACATAGCTCCAGACAAGTGCAGTGTGTCTGAGAATAATAACTATAAGAGAATATTCAAAGTGTCACTTTAATCTTGGCAATTATAAATGTGGAAAATGGTGAGGAAAAAATGAAGGAGAATAAGCTGAAAAGTCTCTCGGAAGCGATAAGTGGTATTAAAGATAACAGTTCCATTATGATTGGTGGATTTATGGGATGTGGAAGCCCAAAGAGTCTTATAGACGAAGTAGTAAAAAGCGGGGTTCAAAACCTTCTGGTTATTAGCAATGATACAGATTTCGAAGGAGTTGGGGTCGGGAAACTAATTGCAACGGGGCAAATTGCAAAGCTAATCGCTTCGCATATCGGAACCAATCCGCAGACTGGAAAAAGAATTAATACTGGAGAGTTAAAAGCAGAGCTCAATCCTCAAGGTACTTTGGTAGAGCGTATTCGAGCAGGCGGTGCAGGGTTAGGTGGTGTTCTCACACCGACTGGAATAGGAACTATTATTGAAAATGGTAAACAAAAAATAATAGTTTGCGAAAAAACTTATTTGCTTGAGACACCATTAAGAGCGGATTTCGCGTTAGTGAAGGCTTACAAAGGGGATATATCAGGAAACCTTGTGTTCAGAGGATCAGGCAGGAATTTTAATTTAGTCATGGCTACAGCAGCAGACTATGTTATTGCCGAAGTAGAGGAATGCAGGGAAGTCGGAAAAATTGATCCTGAAGAAGTCATGCTCCCAGGGATTTTCATAGATGCTGTGGTACAAGGAGTGTGAGCTAATGACGTCTAAAGAATTAATTGCGCGGAGAGTGGCTAAAGAGTTCAAAAATAACGACATAGTAAATTTGGGAATTGGCATGCCGACTATGACTACAAATTATATACCGGAAGGAGTTAATGTTACCATTCAGTCGGAACATGGCTTACTAGGTATGGGGCCAAAACCTAAAGCGGGTGAAGAGAACTGGAATTTGGTAGATGCTGGTGGCCAACCGGCAAGTATCATCTCGGGAGGAGCCTTTTTTGACAGTGCAATGTCCTTTACCATGATTCGGGGGGGGCATATTGACAAAACCGTCTTAGGTGCATTACAGGTAGACCAGTACGGTAATCTTGCGAATTGGATGATTCCCGGAAAACTCTTACCGGGGATGGGAGGTGCCATGGACCTTGTTGTAGGTGCCAAAAAAGTAATTATTGCTATGGAACATACAACAAAGGATGGGAGCCCTAAAATTCTGAAGGAATGTGATTTACCTCTCACTGCATGCAATCAAGTAGATCTTATTATTACCAATATGGCTGTAATCGAGGTGACAAAGAGTGGATTAGTTCTGAAAGAAATTGCGCCCGGGCTAACAACAGAGGAAGTTCAAATAGCAACTGAAGCAGAATTAATAATTGGTAATGATCTAAAAGTTATGGAAATATAAAAATTGTATTAGCTGGGTAGTCGGTTAGCTCCTCCTCGTTCTGTTTTCGTTGCCCTCCAGTTATATACAATAAAAGCCGATAACACACATTCTTTGCTTTCTGGCAGGGTACTAAGAGACTCGAAAGGATAATGAGTAAAAAATGGAAAGTTAATAAAGAGTATTATGGGGATACTCCTGAGTAAGTATACGGAACCTGCTCCCCGGTCTGCCGGCAATTTCCTGACGGGTGTTCTGTTGCCGTGGAAAAGTGCCATGCCTTATGCACAGTACTTTGACTATGGGAAAAAGGAAATTAAAAGGCAGGTCAAATTATGCAACGTTGCATAATTTAACCTGCTGCTAAGGTGCTTATCCTCTTGAGAGATATTTCTTTGTTAGAGGTTGGAATAATCTCAGTAGGCGGATCTTGATGCCTAACTCTGGGAAATAGAAACCTATGCCTCAAAAATATTAATAAGGAATGGATATTCGAGTGTCCTCCTGATGCCGAAATGCGGTGGTAGGAGGGTTCATTAGCTAAAGGGTGGCTTCAAGGATTGGTGATTAATGGAAGCAAATGATAGAAGCTTGGCTATAGCATGAGATTGCCGTCATCCGACACAGGGCAAGGCGCATCCAGCGTTTCTTTTATTTGCGCAATCAGCTCCAGCTCCGAATGCAGGAGTTTAAGGTGAAATTCCTGCAACTCGACCTTAAGCGGCATAAACAGGGTCTCTTCCATATGAGTCTGGGCTGCCACGCAGTCCAGGGAGTCGAGCAGATACTTTTCCCGCGCTTTGAGGAGTTTTTCCCGCGTGGGGATATTCAGCAGATGAAAATAATACAGCCGCATCATGCATTCGTCGCGGTTTTTTATCACTGTCTCGGGGATGTCCCGTAAGATACTGATAAACTGCATTCCGCCTTTAGCGGTAATGCTGAAAATATTGCGGTTCGGTTTTCCTTCGCCAAGCTCAACTTTTTTGGTGATATCGCCCTATTGCTCATAGCGTCTGAGCAAGGAGTACAGCGTATTGTTGTTAATGGTGGTGCAGGCGCTGAACCGCTCCGAAAGCAGCTTTTTGATGTTATACCCGTGGTGCGGCCCGTCCATCAGGCAGCCGAGAATAAATATGTCATAGCACATCTTAGATTTTTACAGCCAACCGGGCGGCTTCCTCAATGGCATCCACAATTCTCCGCGGCTTATCCGCATCGCCGATCACGTGGAGGGAGGGTACTTTTCCTTCCAGTGCTGCTTGAAGGGGGTTGTAGGCTTTTGAGCCCACCGCCAGAATCACCATATCGTAGCCTGAGAGCGTCAGCTCGCCGGAAGGAGTGAAGCAGATTGCGCCGTCGGCAAGAAATTTTTTCACCTGGGTATTGGTCAGAATATCCACATTACCCTCTTTCAGCGCCCTGAAAACAAAAAACTGAATGCTCGGGTGCAGTCCCGCGCCTGCCTGGTCCAGCATTTCGACGATGGTTGCCTGACGGTTCTGGGTCAACAGGTATTCCGCGGTTTCAAGCCCCACCAGCCCGCCGCCGACAATCAGCACACGCTTGCCCGCCATGACTTGCCCGTTCAACACATCAACAGCCTGCACCACCGGTATGCCGTCATTGGGGATGGCTGGCGCAGCCGGGGTTGCGCCGGTTGCCAGGATGACTTCATCGGGCTTAAGGTCAAGAACAGCTTGGGCATCCGCTTCGCTGCCCAGTCTCAGGTCGACGCCGTATTTCCTGCACATTGCGGTATAAAAGCGGATTGCTCTGGTCAGTTCATGCTTGAAGGGCGGCACGCTTCCGGGGATAACCTGCCCGCCGGCCTTTTCATTCTTCTCAAACAGGGTGACTTGATGCCCTCGGGCCGCGGAAACCCAAGCAGCCTCCAGACCGCCCATGCCGCCGCCAACGATGACGATGCGTTTGGGTTTTTCAGCTTTATCAATTTGCATGAAGAGCTCATGTCCGGTGAAGGGATTGATCATACAGGAGACGCCGTGATCATTGGGGTCAATACCAGGCGCGCCGTTGCAGCGCGTTAAACAGCCGACACAGGGGGAGATTTCGTCCGCTCTGCCTTCCTCGACCTTGTTGGGAAATTCCGGGTCAGCCAGGCACGCCCGTCCGAGGGCAACGAAGTCCGCAATGCCGCTGGCGATCACATCCTCCGCCATACTGGGATCGGTGATGCGGCCAACGGCAATGACAGGAATATGAACCCCTTGCCTGACGGCTTGCGCCGCATCCAAATTAAATCCCTGAGGTACATTGGCCGGCGGGACCATGTACTGCATGCTGGCATAAACGCCGGTGGATACATGAATGGCGTCTGCGCCTGCCTCCTCCAGCATTTTGGCGATCAAGACGGTTTCCTTCAGTTTTCGCCCGCTTTCTACCCGCTCCTCACCGCTGATGCGGAAGATAATAGGGAACTCCTGACCGCATTTATGCTTGATATTCCTAATTAGCTCCACGGAAAAGCGGACTCTTCCCGACAAATCGCCGCCGTACTCGTCAATGCGCTTGTTGCTGTAGCTGGACATAAACTGGGCAGGCAGATAGCCGTGGGCGCCGTGGACTTCTACGCCGTCAAAGCCCGCGGCTTTGGCACGGAGCGCCGCGTCCCCGAATTTTTCAACAATCTCCTGAATTTCAGCGACGGTCAGCTCCCGTGGCAGTTCCTTATTCACCGGGCACGGGATGGGTGAGGGAGCCACCGGCTGCAAACCGCTAAAGAGGGAAGTAGTCTGCCGGCCGGAATGCTGGAGCTGCATGAAAATTTTGCTTCCCTGGGTATGAATGGCCTCCGTCAGCCTTTTAAAGCTTGGGATGCAGTCAGCAGAGTAGTTCACCAGCTGGCCGGGAAGAGCTTTTCCCTCCGGTGAAATGGTTGTGAATTCCGTAATGAGCAGACCAAAGCCGCCCTTTGCCCGGGCGGCGTAGTAGGCAATCAGCTCATCCCCCACGGTTCCGTCTTCGTTTCCGTGGTGGGAGCCCATTGCAGGCATGATGAAACGGTTTTTCAGTTCAACCCGACCGATTTTTCCGGTGCTTGATACTTTCTCGTACATACGCTACCTCCAATTAGCCATAATGGTGTTATGTTAAAATAACATAGTATATCATAACATGAAAGCTTTTTTCAGCAAGAAAACAGGGAAATGCTTTCTTCTTTAAGGATTTCCCCGTTTAAACTATTTATCCTTTAGAGAATCTGAAGGAGCCATGAGGTCTGTCTGTGGTACAACTCTAACACCGGCAGTACTGTGGAGTCTAAATTAATTTTGTTGAGCTGACAAAATTATTCGGATGATTAGTATAATTATGGTATTCTAGGTTTGTACGAATGAATAAGGCGGGTGGGCGGCCGAACCCCGGAAAGGGGGTGAGGCTTATAAGTACATACCAGGCATTGATGTTTGCCGTAACGTTTACGACGTTAGTCGTTCTAATAATCAATGGAAAGCAAAAGAGCAAGCATCCCACCCTTTCCCCTAGGGATCGGTACTTCCCGCAATTTATCGACCCTATTAAGGTGATTTACTAAACAATTAAGGAGAGCCACTTAAACATGATTATTACCAAAGACTGGTCATGTTTGCTCGACTGCATGAAAAAATTAAATAAAGTATTAAATTTCTTCGCAATCGCAATTATTATGTTGACAATGTTGCTTTCTAATGTATTTGCTACTGAAACAGCAGCATCGCGTTTAGCAGGCACATCTGCAGCACAAACCGCAGCAGTAATCGCAGAACAGACGGGCTGGGCTGGAACTGCAATTCTAGCATCCTCAGAATCTTATGGCGAATCTGATGCACTGACCGTCGGTCCACTAGCCAAGTTCCTTAATGCCCCTATCCTATTGCAAGAAGCGGGAGCAATGCTGAATACTGACACCAAAGCTGAACTTATCAAGCTCAATGTTAAGAAAGTTTATGTGACCAGTGGAGCTGCTGTCATTAACCAAACAGTATTTGACCAATTGACCGGCATGGGTATTACTGTTATATCCCTCGCTGGGGTTGATCGCTTCGAAACATCCGTGAACATTGCTAGGGAAATGATTGCCCTTGGTGCCCATGTCACTAAAGTTGCCGTTGCAAACGGTTGGTCGAACCAAGACGCGCTCTCGATTGCTCCGATTGCAGCTGCTTCCAATGAGCCGATTCTCTTAACCGAAAAAACTTCAGTTCCTGCTAGTGTTCAAGCGTTCTTAACTGCTAACGTGAATGTTACTTCCTCAGATGTTATTGGCGGACTTGGTGTCATCAGTGATGCGGTAAAGGCTCAATTTCCCAATGCTACCCGTCATTATGGCAAGACAGCCTATGACACCAACAACCAAGTTATCACAGATTTTAGCTCATCCCTTGATTTTAAAAATGTCTATATCGCTAACATCGTAAATGGCATTGATGCTATTGCTGGCGCACCACTTGCAGCGCAGACGAAATCTGCTATTGTTCTCACGGACGGAACGATTCACACTTTTGATGCTGCTACCTTCGTACGAAGTAAACTCACTTCAAGTAGTATTGTTACTGCTCTCGGCGGTGAATCCGTTGTTCCAGAGAATGTACGGATAGGTCTAAAAGCGGATTCCGACGTTACTACCTTAAGTGGTCAAGCCGAAGAACTGCTGTCAAAATATGACTTACACCCGAAAGATGTTGCGAAAGAACAGGCATTTAAACTAGAAGGAAATGTTGATCTGCTCAATGATGCATCACTAAAAATTGGGTTTGACTTGTCAGAATATAAGGGAAAAGAGGTAAAGGCGTTAGTTTATACTCTTAAAGAGACTTCACAATATAATGGTGGTTTAGTTAAGGCTTATGTCCTTTTCGATAGAGCCGTTATAGGTGCTTATTTAATCCTGGATGGATACACTCCAGGAGTAGCGTCCTTAAACGACAGAAGTTATTTTATGCCAATAAGTTTGATTGCAAACGATTTAGAATTTAAAGGAGTTAAAAAGGTTGAAATTGAAGGTCCATGGGAACAAAATCAATGGGTACATCAGCTAACATTATCAAGCAGTAATGATCTGGATTCGTTTCTCAATTTAGTTAGTAAGTCAATCCCTGTACAGCAAAATAAGGGATATACGTCACCGGATTCAGTGAAAAAATATATAATCATCTTATATTTCGAAGATGGGCCAGTTGTTAGGGGCCGACTATATTTGGGCGTAGACTTTACAAAACTGACATTGGATCCGTTCTCAAACTGGTCATACGACACATCAAATGAGTTGAGAACGTTTGTTGAACAGTCTCTGGGGTAGTGTCCCGCGTCGGCTAACTTCTTGAGATTTCTGAGGGATCTTAGAAATAGAAGAAAGCCCCATGATTAGCAACTTTGCGAGTTACAAGCCGGATTTTCCCAACAGTGTAACCGTGGACGCCACCGGTAAGTATAATTTGACTAAAATTTTCGGGAAATTAAATGTTCATTCGAGATCAGAAGCAATATATGAAGCCAAACGTCTCGGTCTTATTCCTAATGGAGATTTCATATAGTAATAGGTTTAAATGATGAGGGTTAAAAATATTTCAGGGGCCACGTGGTCCCTTTTTTCGTCGTAATTAAATAGGCTTGCGGTGACCGCAAACGAATTGCGGTATCTTGCAGTACGATTTACGGTGCAAAAGTATTTAGATTATAGTAAAGTAATTTGGTAAGAAAAAGGTTTATTTTTCCAAAGAAGTCGACCTAGGGAGTTCGGTGTTTGTAAGGAGAGAAAAAGCAAAATCAGTATGAACGCTAATACTTCCCGAAGTCATTAAATTAATAGCGGCTGAAGCGTTGAGTAGGCTCTATTGTATTTGAATGGCTTTCGCCGTTTAAATAAAGACGCCCCCAGATCATCATACCAGCAAAGTAACAAATGATCTGAAGGCGTTGACCCCATGCTTTCACCCCCATAATTGATATTTATAGTTAGTTCTACTTAATATTACCAATATCCTTCTTGAAGAAATAATTTAAATATATGTAACCTTTTGGGGTACTAAAACCCTCTATATATTGTAAGAAGTTAGTCCAGAGTGTCTACGTCATTAGATTAAATGTAACATTTTCAAAGGACTAAGGTAGAGGAGGAGATCATAAAAGATACAGAGGTAAGATTTGCTTTACAGAAGTTCATTCATTACGGTTCTTTTCAATTTAGAGGGAGGAAAGATAAATGAAAAAGATTATAACTTTTATACTTGCACTTTGCATGGTGGCCTCATCGGCCTCACTTGCGTTTGCAACAGACAGCGAGTTGTTAAGCAAAGCGGGGTCTGTCAATACAGGATATATAAATCAAACTGACATCCCGAAGGTAGATATGACTCCTCAAAATACCAGTAAAACTAGTAGTATTAGCCAGCCTAATATTGCAACGTATTATTACGTCTGCGCTGTTCAGTGGGCACGTACTGATAGCAAATTATTCTCACAGTATCTTACAAGTAGTTGGGCTAATGCATCAAGCTATACTTGGAGTCAGGCAGTAGCAACAGCTTGGTCTTTGGGTGGGTCAACTACTATTGACGTCACAAATGCTATCAAGGCTCAGGTTGTAGCTACACTTACTCGAACTACAACATATACTGTTGCAATAACACTTCCAGCTGACGCTACTAGATTAAGTAAATTGGGATTTTTCTCAGATTTCACAGAAAAGTATGTGTATACTGAGAAACGTTTTCCCCTTGGAGGAAGCGCCTATCGTGTAGACGCCTCTTATTACAACAATGTATATGAACCATTGGCCAATACCTATCTAATGGTTGTTTACAATTAATTCTAATAATTAATATCGTTGAATGAACTTCTGTAAGTTTTTTTAAAAAGAGGTAAGGTTATGAGAAAAAAGACTACTCTTCGTGTGCTATTAGTTGTAATTATTAGTATTATGCTAACATCAGTAATTTACGTTAAAATAACTTTGAACAACACAAAGCCTGATTATAGCATTAGTTTTATAAAGACAAAGCTTTATATTTCAGCATTTGTTGGGCAGGAAGTGACCTTCCCGTTGACCTTTATTACGGACAGAAATGTGGACATAGCAAAAATAGTTGATAGTGTTCAATTAATAGTCGACAAAGATGTGGCTGAAATTAGCAAATGGGAAGTTTCCAAGGGCAGTGAGTATAAAGATTGTAAGCTGAATAATTTAAGCTTAGTGCTAAGAATTAAAAACACTGGTGTTTGTAATGTGCATGGCGTGAGGATCAAATTTAAGGATGGAACCGATAAACAATATGAATTTAGTGATTGGCTCATAAATGCGTTTAATGATTCCCCGAAAAACCTCGAAGTTGCATCTAAGGAGATGTATATATCTTCTAATAACAAAATAATGTTCGACTTTAGAAATATATCGACCAAAACACTAAAACTAATTAATATCGGTTTTAATTCGGATAAAGTCCTTGTAAAAAATGCAACATTCAAGTTAGGAAATAATACGGTTAACGATATTAGTGGCATTGAGTTAAAACCCACTCAAACAGTAGAATGTAATCTTGACACAGAATTGGTGGATGCAGATGTGTACTTCATTAGGCCATTTATCGAATATATAATAGATGGAACCATTCAAAAAGAACCCATTACAAATGGTACAGTTTTCGGATTACCTTTTAGTGGGGAAAAAATGGAGAGTATGTATCAGGATTATCTTAAAAAGAAAAATTAGCATGACTACGAGTGAACATCAGATCAAGCATAGAAAGTGCTAATTGACATCAAAACTAGAGCCTGTCACCTAGCACTTTAGCTGCTACCTCAGTCAAACCATTGATATCACTGGTATTTAATTTTAAAGGTGTATCAAATTCGAAGTTATTTAACGTTTTTGTCTGACCTCGATTTCTGCTAAAATCAGAGGGGAAGAGAGGTCGAAATAGGATTATTCTCCATCGACAATATATCAGGATTACTCCATTAATGAAGAGTTATTTCAGTTTGTCACACGCCTAAGCCTAGCTCCATATTCTGTGAATAAAGTAGCAGAAAGGACAGGTAGTAGGATGAATGATTTGATCACAGAACGTACGCCGCTTGTGATTGTGGCTGAAATAAATACGATCAGATATCGGGCAGGGAAAATCCTCCTTATCAGCGCCATTGAGATCGGCCGGTGCCTGAAGGAGGCCAAGGACCTGCTTCCCTATGGAGAATGGGGCAATTGGTTGAAGGAATCGGTCAGTTACTCTCAGCGAACGGCCGATAGGTTAATGCAGCTCTGCGAAGAGTACGGGACGAAACTGCTCGCCGCCTCCGACAGTGACAACCATCCAGATTCGTCACCGGTAACGAATCTGACCTACACCCAGGCGCTCATCCTCCTTGGGATCCCGGAAGAGGAGCGGGAAGAGTTTATCGCCGAGCATGGTGTTGAGAGCATGACTAACTTGGAATTGCAGCAGGCTGTCAAGGACAAAGACCAGGCCATTCAGGAGAAAAAAGACCTCCCAAAAGACCTGATCTTGAAAAGCAGCGAACTTGCCCAATTAACCACTTAGTAATAATGCAAATTGAACTATATTAAGCTAACATAGTATATTATAACATAGAGACTCTTTTCATCAAAAAAACAGGGAAATGCTTTCCTCTTTAAGGATTTCCCTGTTTGAACTATTTATACTTTGAGAATGGATTTAGAACATCAAGGGTAAGTTTTTTACCATTATCTTATAGGCAATCGAAAAAGGATTACCCCCATATCTTGTCGAAAAATACCTTGTGACAGATTAAGTGGGTGTTACGGGCAGCACTATGCGGCCAGACGGGTATAATAAACCTCATATAAAATGCTTATCCTCAATACGAATGCGCGTGATCGCATTGGGGATAAGCATGGAGCTTCTCACACCATCATTTGTCAAACCCTACCCAATGCCTGATTTTGCTGGCTTGCTTTGATATTAATGAATGTACAATTGAATTGTGCTATAATATGGTAAATCCATCAGTCTTGGCCAATGAGGGGGGTTTATAGTGGGTTTAACTGAACCTCAAGTCATTACAATCGCTGAATATAATAAACTCAGGGAGAATTCCGAGGGTCGATTGGAATATATCGATGGGATAGTGTATATGACCCCATCTCCTTCGACAAAGCATCAAAGAATTTCCGGCAGATTGCAGGCGAGGTTATTCAATTTTCTTGAGGGGAAAGAATGTGAAGTCTTCACCGCACCCTTTGACATTGAGCTTAGGACAACTGATCCTGATCAAGGAGATCAGATCGAAAAAACCAAGGTAGTCATTCCGGATTTATCGGTTATCTGTGATAAAACGAAACTTGGTGAAAATAAATATGCCGGTTCACCTGAACTTATCGTTGAAATTTTATCTCCTTCAAATCAAGCTCATGATCTCGTTAAGAAACTTAATTTATATATGCAATCCGGGGTTAAAGAGTATTGGATTGTTAATCCTCTTTTGAATACTGTACAGATCTATGGTTTGAATGAGGAAGGTCAGTATCAGCAGCTCGAGGTATTGAAGGAAACAGGGGTGGCCCATTCAGAGGTTTTGCAAGGATTTAGTATGAATCTTGAAGAGTTATTTAAGTGAGTGCCTAAGATATTGTGTATCGTTATTGCACTTCTTCTTTACATGTCCTTATTTTGTCTTACAGCATAAAGACAGGAATGAAGAATACTTTGTGAGCCCCAGTGTTATACTGCAGGGTTTTATTTTATTCACTTTGGCAAAGATAATTGGACAATGGAAAGAAAAGAAATCGGATCTATTGCAATGGTTTCAAGAATAAGCATTAATAATAGGTGAAGATTAATAACAGTAAGGGGACCCTGCACTATCCTTAGTGTTTTTAGGTAATCCTTTTGTCTCTCAATAATGGGGCTAAGTTTAAAGAAGATTGGTTTCAGAACGAGAAACATGCCCTTCTCTATTGATGGGATAGGGGCAATAATTGAAGAGGTGAAAGTATGAAAAAAAGTTTGGGTGCTAAAACATTGATTTATCCTACGCCGATTTTGGTAGTAGGTACCTATGATGAGGAAGGCAAGCCGAATGCCATGACCGCTGCCTGGGGAGGGATTTGCTGCTCTTCTCCGCCTTGCGTGACGGTTTCGCTGCGCAAAGCCACTTATACTTATGGCAACCTTATGTCGAAAAAAGCCTACACCATAAATATCCCTTCAGAAAACAATATTAAAGAGGCCGATTACTTTGGCATGGCAACCGGAAGAACGGAAGACAAATTTGCCAAGACCGGTCTTACACCGGTAAAAAGTGATTTTGTTGATGCTCCGTATATCAAAGAATTCCCGATTAATTTAGAGTGCAAAATAATCCAGGTCGTTGAAATCGGCCTGCACACTCAGTTTATTGGTGAGGTTATGGATGTTAAAATGGATGACAGCCTGCAGGAAAAGGGAGACCAGCCTCTTGTGGAACAACTACGGCCTTTGATTTATGCTCCCGAAGGTAGACATTACTATGGCATAGGGAAGCAAATTGCCACGGCCTTTTCCATCGGCAACGGAATAAAGTAGGGAATTAAAAAAATTAATTTTTACCTCAAGTATTATAATTAGAGGGCATTTTAGGCGGATAGAGTTATAAAATAGCTGCCAGGGCGTCTTAGGCGTTCTGGCTTTTGCTATTTGTGCCCGGATCGCTAGAAACCGGCAAGTACTTTTAATATTTGTACATTGGGCAAAACGGGTTGCCATTTCCTTTAAAAACGATGAAGGTTTTGCCTCGGGAAATATTTCCATATCCCTTTTTTGAGCGTATTTAGAGTGATATAATGGGACAGGAAGTTAATCCTCCGGCCCAGGGGGGGCCTTAATGATGGTGTAACCAGGGACTGAGATGATAAGAAAAGGAGGGCTAGGTTGTGAAAAAATTCGTATGTTCTATTTGCGGTTATATCTACGATGAAGCTATGGGCGATCCGGAGAAAGGAATTGCGCCGGGGACAAAATGGGAAGATGTGCCGGAGGACTGGGTTTGTCCCTTATGTGGGGCAGCGAAAGCTGACTTCGCTGAACAACAAGTTGGCAGTCAGCCTGTTGTACCGGAGCTAAGCGCCGGAGAAAATGACCGGGATGAACTTCGGGAGCTGTCCTTTGGGGAACTGAGCGCATTGTGTTCCAATCTTGCCAAAGGATGTGAAAAACAGTATCGAACTGAGGAGGCTGAGTTGTTTAACCAGTTGGCCCGATACTATGAAGGTAAAAACGGCCTGCAGGGTGAAAGTCGGTTAAACGATCTCAGTGCACTGATTCAGCAGAATTTAAGTTCAGGCTATGCACAAGCCACTGCAGTTGCCGCCGGCGCTGCCGACAGAGGAGCACTCAGGGCGCTTACATGGGGGGAAAAAGTAACCAAACTATTGAATTCCCTGCTGAACAGGTATGAAAAACAACAGGATGCCTTATTGGAAAATACGCATGTTTACGTGTGTGAGATTTGCGGTTTTGTCTACATAGGGGAGGAAGTCCCTGAAATTTGTCCGGTTTGCAAAGTTCCCAACAAGAAAATTACAGAGGTAAAAGGGGGTAAATAAAATGCATGCAGTGAGAAACATCAGATTATGTACGAAAGATTGTCTCTGCCTATATGTTTGCCCTACAGGAGCAACCGATACCGAAACGGGTCAGATTGATGCTTTAAAATGTCTGAAGGGCTGCCGCGCCTGTGTTGATGCCTGCCCATCCCATGCGATTTCCCTGATTCCGGAGGATTTTCCGCCTCAGCAGGAAAAAACGGAGGCAGTTAAAAAAGTCTTGCTTTCCTTGGCCGAAAGCAAGACAAAACAGGAAAAGATAGCCGCCGGCATTGTGCAAACCTCCGCTAACCCTATTTTGAGCCGGTTTGCCCAAGCTCTGAGTACATCAAATAGAATTATGGCGGAAGATCTTCTCCGGGAAGCCGGCTATATGCTTCCCCAGAGTCAGAACGTTCAGGACCTTCTTCAATCCTTGCTGAATGCCTCACAGCCGGAAGATTTCCCGGCAGACGCTGTCGAAAGGTTATTGGAGATACTTAAAAATAAGAAAGTTAAAGTTCAGGAGGAGAAAAAAATGGCTAAATATCGTTGTTCCGTCTGCGGCTACATTCACGAGGGAGAATTAGCGGAAGGCTTTACATGCCCGAGATGCAAGCAGCCGGCTTCTGCCTTTGCAATCATCGAAGAGAAAGCTAAAGCCCTTAATTCCTATGCCGGAACCAAAACCGAGAAGAATCTGCTGGAAGCTTTTGCGGGAGAAAGCCAGGCCAGGAATAAGTACACTTATTTTGCTTCGATCGCCCAAAGAGAGGGTTACGATCAGTTATCGGAAATCTTTTTGAAAACAGCGCGGAATGAACAGGAACATGCCCGTATTTGGTTTGAAGAACTGGGAAATCTGGGCAAGACGGCTGAGAATCTTTTACATGCGGCCGAAGGTGAAAATTATGAATGGACGGATATGTACGCAAGATTTGCCAAAGATGCCGATGCGGAAGGATTCGGAGAATTAGCCGCACGTTTTCGCAGGGTGGCGGCCATTGAGAAGGCCCATGAAGAGCGTTATCGCAGGTTATTGAAAAATGTGGAGATGCAGCAGGTGTTTGAAAAAGGTGAAGAAGCCATGTGGGAATGCCGTATCTGCGGGCATCTGGTCATGGGCAGGAAAGCTCCGGAAGTGTGTCCGGTATGTAAATATTCCCAGAGCTATTTTGAAGTAAGGAAAGAAAACTATTGATGGTCATGATCTGAGACCGGTTTTTACTCCAAGAACTTACGGCATTTTTAGCTGCTTTTGTTGCCGCGGCTTTTTCCATAGGTAATGAATAAAGCAGGCAATGGAGAATAACTAGCGGCCAGAGCGTCTTAGACGTTCTGGCTTTGCTATATGTGGCAAAAGACAGGCAGACTCAGATTACGGACCAGACTCATCGGAGGCGGTCCGATTTTTTTAGGGGGAGCAGCAGGGGCAGAGAATAGGGATCTTGGGCGTGGGGGGACTTGAAATAATGATTTATGGAATGACGATTTATAGGGTATAATTGTATAAAATTCAAAAAGACAGGAGTTTGTTCATGTGCAGCTAGCGCTAAAAGCGACGGGAGAAGGAGCTAAAATGCTTTCGTTTCTCTTGTCCAAGAATCCGCAAAATCTTTATGACCGAATGGAAAAGGGGCATCGCGTTCGTTTTACTTATACTGTCTTTAGTGAGTGTGAAGTCGAAGCTGTGATCTTTGTCACGCCCGATCCGGTTGAACTGGTTAAAAACAGCCCGGATACTTATGAAATTACTCAATATATCAATGACAGGGAATTTGTTGTCAGCAGTATTTTCTGCTCCCAGATTCGTTCGGCCCTGGGAACAGCTCTGAATGGCCGGCCCAAAGAAGAGTATCTGGAGTGGGCTAAACATGCCTTTGACCTGACTGTTGGCTTTGGACCGGTGGCTACCGATTTGCCGGATGCTGCGCTTAAGCGAATGTTTGAACCGCTGGGTTATCAAATAGAAATTGAGCGGGGACAAGCCTCGTATCACTTCCAGCTCAAGGAGAGAAGCTCCGCCCGTTTTATACATTTACAGGGTAAGGAAACTGTTCAAAATGCTCTTAAACATCTCTTTGTGCTGATTCCGGTCCTGGATAATTACCGGCATTATTTTATCGATGAGCGTGAGATAGAAAAGCTGGAGCGATATGGGGAAGGATGGCTGGGCGGTCACCCCCTGAAGGAGCTGATTATTCAACGGACGCTGCGTTTTAGAGACTTGATTGAGCGGATGGAAGGGCATCTTGTCCAATCCAATCATCTTGATCAACTCGATAATCCCGATAATCCCGTTCAAACAGAGGGTGACCATGAAGCTTTAACACCGGAACCTACTCTGAGCCCCCAACCTGTCGTCAGATTAAATGAGCTGCGCTATCAAAGGGTCGTTAAACTGGTGCAAAGTTTGCCGGCCAAAGAACGTATCGTTGATTTCGGGGCAGGGGAAGGCAAGTTGTCCGTCAGACTTGGCTTTATACCGGGTGTCAAAGAGATTTTAGCGGTGGAGCCGACAGAGAAGGAACAGCTCCGGGCCCTCAAACGCTTCTCAGAAGCGGGCCGCAAGGAGGGCTTTATGGCACCGACCCCGCTATGGGGCTCCTTATTTTATTTTGATGAGCAATTGTGTGCTAAAGATGTGATGATTCTCAATGAAGTCATCGAGCATATTGACGAAGACCGCCTGCCGCGGGTGATGGACACCATCCTGGGCGGCTACAAGCCCAAGGTTTTAATTATTACAACTCCGAATGCAGAATATAACGCGGTTTATCAGATGGAAAACCAGGAGTTCCGCCATAAAGATCATCGTTTTGAGTGGAGCCGGGCTAAGTTTGCGGAGTGGGCCCATGCTTTGGCGGAGCACTATTCCTATAAGGTCCGATTAGAGGGCATCGGCGCGGAAGCCGAAGGGTATGGTCATCCTTCACAAATAGCTATCTTCTCAGAACAAGGTGGAATGAAGAATGAGTAAAGAAATCAGAGTTCCTCACGCGGGAATCGTCTTGCTGGTGGGGCCGTCTAACAGCGGCAAAACGACCTTACTCAGGCGGTTGGTCAAACAGGGGATTTTGCTGCCTTCAGAGATTGTCAGTTCGGATCAATTTAGGGTCCTGGTTGCCGATACGGAATTTATAAAACTTGATAAACGTTCTAAAGATGAGCAAGACGTGCTTTATGCGGAGTACCAGTTGATTTCTCAAAAAGCCTTTGCAGCGATGGATTATCTCCTGGAGTCCCGCTGCGCTTTAGGCAAGCTGACTGTAGTAGACGCAACTCATCTTTGGCCGGAAGACAGGAAGAAGTACCTTGATCTGGCCCGGCGCAAACATGTTCCCATCATGGCTGTTGCCTTAGATATCGATGACCGGTTATTGTTCGAGCGGGACGAACACAGGGAGCAGCCCAGAGGACGGCAGCGGATCAAACAGCAAGTACGAACCTTCAAAAGTAATCTGCGTTCCCTGAAGACGGAGGGGTTTTCCGGTTCCTATATCTTAAACGAACAGGAAGCAGAAGAGGCGCGTTTTAGCCGCTTAACGAATCCGTTGCTCAAAGAGGTCGGGGCTGGTCTTGATTTTATCGGGGATATCCATGGCTGCTATAGCGAATTTCTGGCTTTGCTGGAGAAACTGGGATACCGGTCAGATGCAGAGGGAGTCTACACTCATCCCCAAGGCCGCAAACTCGTATCGGTAGGGGATGTGCTCTCCAGGGGTCCGCGTAGTATTGACTGCCTCAAATTCTTTATTAAGCATGTAGAAAAGGGTTTAGCCTACATGGTCGACAGTAACCACGGCTGGAAGATTGCCCGCTGGCTGTCCGGCCGTAAGGTCGAATTAAGTCATGGGGATGAGCTGATTGCGGTCGAGTTTGCCGCTTATGAGCGGGAACACGGCCATGAAGCCGCGGCGGAATTGAAGGAAAACGTGAGAAGCCTGCTGCTAAGCGCACCTGCAAATTTAGTATTTACGAGCAACGGCGTCAGAGTGGTTGTCGCAGTTCATGCCGGCATACGGGATCACTACATCGGCAAGGAATCCGAACAAATCAGCGACTTTTGCCGTTATGGTGATACGGACGGTTTCGGAGAAAGCGGGAAGTCGGTGCGCAAAGACTGGTTTGTCAACCATGTATCGGGAGAAATGATTATCTGGGGGCATGACCCGCGGCCCCAGCCGATGGTGGTCAACAACACGATCAATATTGACCAGGGCGTCGTTTTCGGCGGCAGGTTAACCGCTTACCGTTACCCGGAAAAGACGTTTGCAGCGGTTGAAGCTCAGAGAGACTATGCCGAAGATCCGGAGAGCTTTCTGCAGCAATGGAAAAAAGAACGCTTTAATCCTCCCAATATCCGGAGTTTTCTCACCGGTTATTCCGTAATGACTGAAGATTATGGGGAAATTAAAATTCAGGCTGATTATGTAAAACCGGCGATTGAAACGGTTTCCCATTATACGGTCCCGCTGGAGGAACTGCCCTATATCCCTCCTACCATGAGTCCCGCTCCCGCTCCGTCGCCCTTGGATAATTATTTTGAACATCCGCGCGAGGCTTTTAATTACTATCGGAGTCAGGGAATCACCACTATGATAGCGGAGAAGAAACATATGGGCAGCAGGGGGATTCTGCTTTTATTCAGAGATGAAGCAGATGCGCTCGTATATGTCGGAAGACCGACGTTGGGAACTATTTATACCAGGACGGGCCGGGGGTTTTTTGAACAGGAGTTGTCACGGAAGATCATCGGGCAACTGAATAGAGACCTGAAGCAGGGACAGTATTTTGCAAAATTCGACACGGATTTTGTGCTGTTGGATGCAGAGATTCTGCCTTGGAATTTAAAGGCCAAGGAGTTGATTAGCTCTCAGTACGCTCACGTTTCCGAAGCCGCTCTCTTGGACCGCCAAAAGCTTTTAGAAAAACTTGAGCTGGCCAGGCTGAACGGCTGGGAGGTTGACTCCTGGATCGGGGAGTTCCGGGGAAAGGTGGAGAATGCCCAAGTCTTTCGCGAAGTGTTTCAAAACTATTGCTGGGATACCCGGGGGGGTGAGGGAATCAAAATTGCGCCCTTTCATGTCCTGGCTCACCGGGGGCGGACCTATTTTGACCAATCTCACCTCTGGCATATGGAGCGGAATAAGGAGCTCGCCAAGCTGTCTTCTCTCTTGTTGGAGACTGAATACAAAGTTGTGACGGATGAAAAGTCTGAGCAGGAAGCCGTTCTCTGGTGGGAGGAAATGACGGCAAAGGGACATGAAGGTTTTGTGGTTAAGCCGGAAACCTTTATCGCCAGGAATGAAAAAGGCCGGCTGGTGCAACCGGCAATTAAAGTCCGCGGCCGGAAGTATCTGCATCTTATATACGGCCTGGACTATTTGCAGCCTGAGAACCTGAGGCGCTTAAAGCAGCGCAATGTTAAACGTAAACAGCGTCATGCCCTGATGGAATTTGCTCTGGGAGCGGAAGCAGTCAGGCGTTTTGTCAATCGGGAGCCCCTCAGCCGGATTCATGAATGCGTGCTGGCAACCCTGGCTTTAGAAGCGGAGCCGGTTGATCCCAGGCTCTAAAAACCAGCTCTTTGAAGATTTCGGTTTAGCGGCCTTTATGAGGAAATTAAGGAGATGATGCAATGGACGCCAACGGTATCAAGCAGTATATACGATATATCGAATTGGATAGAGAAAAAGTCCCGTCATTTTCCGAGTATCCTTTTAATCTGCCGGCGATTAAGAATTTACAGAGGTTATCCTTCCATCCGCAGGTCACCTTTATTGTCGGAGAAAATGGTTCCGGCAAGTCAACGATCCTGGAATCCATAGCCGTAGCCTATGGATTTAATGCTGAAGGCGGTACCAGGAATTTTAATTTTACGTCGAGAGCGACTCATTCCAAGCTCAATCATTATCTTAAAGTTGTCAGAGGCACCCAAAGGCCCCGGGATGGTTTCTTTTTAAGAGCGGAAAGCTTTTATAATTTTGCCTCAAACATAGATGACTTGGATTCGGAACCCGGCGGACCGCCAATCATTAAGTCTTACGGCGGTATATCGCTGCATGAGCAATCCCATGGCGAGTCATTTTTTGCCCTGTTTCAAAATAGGTTCGGCGGTAAAAGCCTGTACATTCTGGACGAACCTGAGGCGGCTTTATCGCCAACGCGGCAAATGTCCATGCTTTCCATAATGCATGATTTAGTCGGGGAGGGGTCTCAGTTTATTATTGCCACTCATTCCCCCATAATCATGGCCTATCCCCAGGCCCGGATATACGAAATTAAAGAAGGAATTGAAGTTGTAAAGTATGAGGATACCGAACATTATCAGGTCACGCGTGCTTTTATCAATAACCCTAAGAAGATGCTAAGAGAACTGCTGGAATAATGGGAAGGAGTCAGTTCGCGGTTCACAGAAGTAAGCTGCGACTACAGACATTTGGCATCAGCAAAGGTACATATAAAGACTGTCCTGGTAGGCGGAGGAAGTTTGGCAAAACAATCTTTTTCAATCCTGTCAGCGGGCCTCTGTCAGACTGGACTCCTATTGGGCTATCCGTCAGGGAAATTGCCGAGCTGAAAAAACAGAGACGAAACCTCCAGCAATAAGTCCCTTTTTGCTGGAAAGAGAAGATGGAAGTTCGATTATGAAACATGGAGTCAAAGGATCTTGTAAAAAGGTTATTGACTTTTTTAGATGAATAAACTACAATAGCAAAAATTAAAAATATTAAAGCAATGAAGAAAAAGAGTACTTGTTTTCGGATGGCAGAGAGAAGATGACCGGTGAAAATCTTCGTGAAGAAAACAGGGAAGCCATTTCTGAGCTGTTTGGCCGAATGTGATATCTGTCCAGTAAGCTTTACCGGAGTTCCGACCGTTATAACGGAAGCGGCATTTTGTGCCGGCAGAGAGCAGAGTAACCTCTGAATTTAGGTGGTAACACGGATTTGCCAATTCGCCCTAAGCTGATTAAGTCAGCTTAGGGCTTTTATTTTGGGCTTTAGCCTCTTGAGGAAGCCAATCAAAGCTGCCTTGCCGTTAAAGCAGAGAGTTGTGTAAGTTCCTGAATTACAAATAAAGCCATCCGTTAAGCAGATGGCAAAAATTTTGGAAAGCGGTGATTTTTTAATGAGAACATTTACTATGTCAAAAAAGCTGGATTATGTCTGCTATGATGTGCGCGGGCCCGTGCTCGAGGAAGCGGAGCGCATGCGCAGTCAAGGCGTGGATATTTTGAGTTTAAATATCGGCAACCCGGCTCCTTTTGGATTTGAGGCCCCTCAAGAAATCATTCACAAGATGACGGAAAATCTGCACAAGGCGGAAGGATATTCGGACTCCAAGGGTATTCTCTCAGCCCGTGAAGCCATCGTCGATTACTGTGATTTCAAAAAAATACCGCAAGTCGGAGTCAACGATGTCTATACCGGCAATGGTGTCAGTGAGTTAATCCTTATGGCCATGCAGGGACTTCTCGACAACGGAGATGAGATTCTCCTTCCCTCGCCCGATTATCCGCTGTGGACGGCGGCTGTCACTCTGGCGGGGGGAAAAGCTGTCCATTATATCTGCGATGAGCAGTCCGAATGGTATCCGGATATCCAGGATATACGCAGAAAAATAACCTCAAAGACGAAGGGTATCGTTGTCATCAATCCCAACAATCCGACCGGTGCATTATATTCAACCGAATTATTGCAGCAGATTGTAGAACTTGCCCGGCAGCACAGTCTGATTATTTTCTCTGACGAAATATATGACCGTCTGGTGATGGACGGCAATCAGCACACATCCATCGCTTCCTTGGCTCCCGATTTATTTATTGTAACCTTGAACGGCCTTTCCAAATCCCATAAGATCGCCGGATTCCGCTGCGGCTGGATGTGCTTAAGCGGAGACAAGTCACAGGCGCGTGGCTATATTGATGGCTTAAACATTCTCTCATCCATGCGGTTGTGTTCAAATGTACAATCCCAATACGTCATTAAAACAGCCCTGGCGGACATCGATAAATGCGACGACACCCTTTTACCCGGAGGACGGATCTATGAGCAGCGCGAATATATCGTCAATACCTTAAACAATATTCCGGGTCTGCAGGTGTTTAAGCCTAAAGCGGCCTTCTATGTCTTCCCCCGGATCGATACCAAGCGGTTCAACATCACGGATGATGAAAAATTTATCCTGGACTTCCTGCATGAAAAACATATCCTCATGGTCCATGGGCGGGGATTTAACTGGCAATTGCCGGATCATTTCCGTATCGTATATTTGCCAAAAATTGAGGAATTGAAAATTGCCTGTGAGCGCCTGGGGGATTTCCTGGAGGGGTACCAGCAGGCCTGATTGGCATGAGATTTTTGTTTGATGAGATAGTAAAGAAGAAAGCAAAAGAGAAAATAAACATGAAGCAATTGCGACTTTGTGCAAGTCTTCCGGTGAGCCTATGTATTATACGAAAAATGGCGAGGTGTGATCTCGTGGTCATGAATATAGGGGCGTTTTACCAGTCGCAAAAGAAATGCTGAAACTGTGCGAAGAACTGCTGCTGTTGAGGAAGACCGTCTGCTGGATGTGCCGAAGTGTCACTGGATGAAATGGACAGCTGTCTGGAGAGCATTATTGATGAGGTAAAACATAGAAAAGAAGTGACAATTATAGTGGGATTGTGTTTGTGCGTGCTCGTCAGATGATGGCGGGCATGTCTCGGCAAGAATACCAACAAGTTCGCCGATTCTTAACGAACAACGAATAAAAGCATCTAAAGGAGCCCGATCATGAAAAAATGCCATAAATGCAAATCAAATGAAGCTAGTATTCATGATGCAGAGATCGGCGATTTTTGCTTGGATTGCCATAATGAATATATGGCTGAGTTACTTGGAGTAAGCATCACGAATAATTTCTCTAAGATTGTATCGTTCAATGATGCCGAAAGGATTGTGCATCAATTTGAGATTTCAAATATGATTATGCCGGGATTTTCTGTATGGAAAGCAGAAGAAATCGATGGTGGTTATCAGTTTGAAATACTTCTAAAGCCGGAAGAAAATCAGGTATGGGCAATTGAACAATTGCATCAAAAGATACTGACTGGTCTCGGATACAAAACGCTTTCACGTAGGCTGGATAGTAATTTTATAGATAATGCAATTCACCTAAAAAATGAGCAATATAGCCTTAAGAGTGTTGGCACGTGTCGGATTCAATACTCTAAAAGAGAAAATATATGTTTGATTGTGGATGGAAAAAGAATTTCTCTAGATGATTTTGGGCGTGCACTCACGGCTTTTGAGGGCTTTAATCTGGATTTTCAGATAAGGGATCTGTCCGATGAAGTCCTTGGCAAAGATACAGTATTACATAGGGTAAGTATCAACTCCAACGTTATCATGGAGCGGTTTGAGAGGACTTTGGGATGGTTTTTAGAGCATAACTTTTTAAGTTACAAACATAAAAGTGCTTGTGAAGAGGCCCTGTTTGAACGGATAGATGAATTGGAGTTGCTATGCAAGTATGGCAGCCGGGATGATGCGGAAGATGTTGGGAGAAAGATGAAAAGGAGGCTCGCAGCTATAGATAATGACACAGATGATTTTCCGAATTATCTTGTGGAGATGATTGACCAAGTGATTGGGAAAAAATCGTGATACAGAGAATAATCAAGTGAATGCTGCTTAATGAAAAAACATCCTCTTCTCACCGGAAGAGGATGTTCGCATTAGTGGAACTAAAATTGAGAAATCATATTTTTCCCTGTTCAGACTCGTCTAATTTCATCATGTAGACCGATAAGCCACCTGTCATGGCGGGCGCTCTCTTGTATAAAAGACCCAAACCCCGCCGATATGATTGCGTTGATTTCAGCCTGGATCCCGAAAATGAGATCTGAGTTAATCGGAAAATCGCTCTTCCAGCCAGTATGATAGGTCATTAATATATTTGTCTAAGTCATCGCCGATTAATTGTGAGGCAGTTATCTGAATTGCCTTATCAAAGGCATCATCGTCGTCGACCTGGTCTAAATAACCGTTTATCTTCAAAAGAATTACTGCAGCATAAAATCCAACCCTTTTATTTCCGTCTACAAAACAGTGATTTTTAGTGAGAAAGTACCATAGCATTGCTGCTTTATTAAAAGGGCTGGGATATTTATCGTAACCAAAATGAGGGTATTGTTGGTCAAGAATACTTTGAATTTTAGAAGCAGTATCACTGTAATAACCGAAGCTTCCACCGAAAACTTTAATTGCCTCATTGTGAATTTCAAGAATATCATTAACAGATAATAGGTCGATATTATCCATAACTATTCGGCTAGTTTCTTAAGGAGCTTTGAATGTTGAGATGTAACTTCCTTGATAGCTTTAGAAATTTTACGACTATGGATCTTGGAATTATTTGGTTGATCGTTGTTTTTAGCTTCTTTAGCTATGGCCATATTAACATCCCTTTCGTTATCTATACTCCCTTTATCCATATTGTACCACCCCTCGTAAAATTGAACAATTGTTATAGCATTATTATTATTCAAGCGGAAGGAATATAGTCTTCCGCAATATAAGTGTGGCTGCTGTATGAAAAAGTTTGGCTCATCCATCCAAAATTTTTTTATATCGTCAATGGTTATTTTCTAAGTCGTTAGCCCTGAAAAAGCCCATCTCTTGGGCCTTTTTAGCCCCTATTTACAAGATATTTTCGTTTTTTTTTCGACAGCGCAGTTGATGGTTCGGGTTAACAAGCTTAATCGTTGTCAATGCTAATAGAAAAAGGTATAGTTATGTTATAATTGTCAGAAATTGTTGGTTGAACTTGGTTAAGAGGAGATTGGCATGGAACCAAAAAATAAGTTGCTTTGCAATGCTAAGAATACAATTTCTGACGAGGAATTGCAGCGCCTTTTTGCAGAACCCGATTACCATCTATTCCATACTGAAGTTGAAAAGTTGGTCGAGAACGGAGTTCTTGTTCCAATAAAGTCCTCAAAAAAGAATGGACGCCTGCCGCCGCTCTATAATAAATACCGGATTGTTAAACCCCAGGAGGATTATACTGGCCTAGCTGAGTCCATTCGCCGGCTCAATCCGGGTTTGAATATCGCGGGCTATTTACAAAGACCGGATTTATATCAAAAACACTTGACAATCCTGGAAGGCATCAGCAAATATTTGTGGTTTGCTCAGGACTTACTAGCTAGGCCCATGTCTCGCAAGGAACGTTCATTTTCAATCTGGGGCCGGGAAAAGTTCCTGGATGAGCATCTGGCAAGGGTTAAAGAAGTTCTGAAATATAATCACTTGGAAGAAAATTTCCTTAATTATTACGATACGCCCGAACCATTTTTTGAATATCATCATCCGCAAGGAGGATCACGGACTGTTCTGGTGATCGAGAATAAAGACACATGGTTTACCTTTCGCAAGCTGATGCAGGCAACAGGAAAAAATATCATTGCCGGCACGGCTGTCGATGTACTCCTTTATGGTGAAGGGAACAAGATTACGAAAAAAGGCGCCTTGGAACAATACTCCGCGACTATGTTGGGGGTCGAAAAGGTTTACAATCAACAAGAAAATTCTTCTGCAGATAACAAATTGCGTGAACGTGTTCCTATTGGCATAACTTCAACTGCAACACAATCTGAGACCGAGCCCATTATGGCTGGGAGACAGCCCCGGTTCCTTTACTTCGGAGATCTCGACTGGGAGGGGATTCGCCTGTTTTTTCGAACCAGAGATGCCAACCCTGCCCTGGATCTGAAACCTTGCGCCGGACTATACCGGCTGATGCTGCAGCTGGCTGAATCCGCGGAATTGCCGAAATCCCTGGACCAAAGAGGCGTGGTTGGTCCGCTTCCGGAATTTCTCTCCTTATTGGAGATGCCCGAAGAAAAGAAGCTGGGAGCAATCTTGTCCGGCGGCAGGTACATACCCCAAGAGATTATCAATTATCAAATTGCTGAGAAGCTACTAACCTAAGGGAAACGAAGGTGCGGCAAAGTGATGACCTCACAACTTGAATTGCTGGAAGGCTTTGAACAACGGATGAAGCTTGTCGCAGCCATTGATTCTATTATTAACCGCGGCAATCGGAATATGGAGCTGGAGAGATTATTTGAACCGGGTCAGCTGGATAATATCATCCTCTCGGTCCTGGTTTTTATTATGGAAAAAACCCTGACCGAGGATGAAGACTGCACCTTAGACAGCATTGCCAAGTTCCTGGCTCAGATTATCCCTGACTATTTCAGCCCGGAGCAGGGGGACAAGCCCTTTGTTTCTGAGGCAAGAACCGCGGGTCTGTCCCCAGGCTCTCCGGAAATTATGCGCAGGCTCGCTGAGTACATCGTTAAGGATATCCTGCAAAATGGCGGCGAGGCCAGGTATTATCCGGTGATGAGATACGGGCAGGGAATGGAGCGGATCCGTATCCGCTTGATCGACGATAAGCTGATCGATGACCAGCGGGGTTACAGCATCAATTATCAATTGACGGACCAAGGGTATGATTTGCTGTTTCGCACCAAGGAAGTGGAGCAGGAAATCAGTTTTACGATTGAAGAATTAAAACTGCGCGAACTGATTAAGCGCAAAAATTATAAAAAGGCCATCGGACAAAGTGCCAACCTTGTGCAAATGATCCGGCAAAAGAAAAACGACATCCGCCAGTTTGTTCAGAAAGTCCGGGAAAACATTTACGAAGTCAATATTGAAGAGTTTGAGCGTCTGGTTTCCGGCACCTATACCTTATTGGAAGAAGAATACAGCATGATGAGCGAGATCCGGGAGATGATTGTCCTCTCGGAAGAACGTCTCAGAGAAGAGGCGGACACCCGGGGAGCTTTAGATGAGCAAATGGCTAAAGCCCGCTCGGAGATTGCTGTGATCCGCAGAAATATTCATTTAACCATCAGCGAACAAAAAGAACTGATCCTGGAACGGCTTAGTCTTGCCAGAATCTATAAGGAAACCATTGCCGATTCCTTTGCTCTATCCAGGGCCCGCTACTATGATTTTGAGCAAACCATCCTCAAACCCCTGGAAACTTGTACGGAAACTAAGCTTTCTTCTCTCTGGCAGTTATTAAATCCCTTATTTAAACCCAATCCGGATCGTATCCTTAACTTGCTGACGGTTTATGAAAGGCAGGCCCAGCTGAGAAAGGAAGAAGAGGCTGCGCCGGGTATTTTCCTGGAGGAATTAGGCGAAGACCTGGAGCTGCGCAGAATCGAGAGGATTAATGACTCTAATCTGGAGTTTGTCCGCGGTCTCTTAGAGTATGCGCACCGGAGGAAAGAGTCCTTCCGGTTCGGTGAGTTTTTTCAGGATTTAGAGACCAATGACCGCTTATCTGAAGAACTGACAGGGGATGATTTGATCTTTAAAACCATGCTCAAGCTTTATGATCTTCAGGTGATTGATTTGAAGAAGTGGCAAGCCCAGCAGGAGGATGTGGTAGCCAATGCCACCGGAGAGCTTGATGTCAGCTACTGTTTATACAGGATTGAATATGATCAGCCAGATTTATATGGGATCAAAAAACTGGAGATTAGCAAACCGGATGAACAACTGTTTGAACACGAGATTAAGACCCAGATAGGGGAAGGGCTGTTCAGCAGGCGGATCGCCATCAGCGATTTTATGATTGAGGTGAACTTGGAGTGAGCGATATAAAAACTGCTCTTAAGATCTATCGCCGGCTGCTGGAGAAGGGCCAGTTGGACCGGGAAAGCGAGGCGGACCTCTTCCTGGAGTTTCGCAACGTTGAGGTGCGGGCCATCCTGGCGGAATTTGAGGAAGAACTGGATTTTAAAGCCATCGAAGTGGGGGGAAGCATCTATCTCCTGCCCAACAGCGGGAACGGAGTCCTGGGCTTCACTACCAAGGACTTGAGGGAAGGGGTAGCGGCGGATGCCCGGCTGGTTGACGCCTACCTGCTCAGTTATATCGCCATGTTCATTTTGTACTTGTTTTACGGAGGACGGAACCGCAATCCCAAGCAGCGGGAATTTCTGAGAATCAGCAAGCTCATTGAAGAGCTGGACCGGCGATTTGCCCTGGCCTTAGCAGACCGGGAAGAGACTAAGGTTCTTGAGGAAAAGTACGCCCTGAATTTTACCAGAATCGCCGAGCTCTGGGACAGCAAACAGGATTTCGAGGAAAGAGGCCGCAAAACAAAAACCGGCACGATTTTAAACAGCTGCCGGCTTTTGGAGCGGGAAAATCTTCTGAGACTGGTGGATGAGGATCGTGAACTGCGTCCCACCAAAAAGCTGGATGACTTAATGTTAAATTATTACCTGGACGATAGCCGGGTGACAGAGATCAAAGAGTTCTTCGAAGGAGTTGTACCGGATGCCTAGAATCAACCGCCTACGCATTATCAACTTTTCCTACAATAATGATTCCAGGCATATTCAGGACGAGACCTTTAATTTTCACGGCGGCGAAAACGCCCTGCTCAGTTTGGCCAATGGCGGGGGAAAAAGCGTCCTGGTCCAGTTGTTCTTTCAGCCTATTGTTCCGGAAATTAAAATCCAGGGCCGGCAGATCAGGGAGTTTTTTCGCAAAAAGCGTTTGCCGGTCTATGTCTTGATCGAGTGGAAGCTGGACGCGGCCGCCGGTTATTTGCTGACAGGCATCGGGATGGTGTCGGCGGAAGTTTCCGGGGTGGAGGATGAGAAAAACCGGATCAAGTATTTTACCTTTACCTCAAACTATACCGCGTCGAACCCCTTTGACCTGGCCCATATGGAGTTGATTCGTCAAAAAGGCAATATCCTGGAGATCAAGCCTTTTAAAGAAGCGCGGGAAATGCTGAGCGAGAGAGAGCGGAAAGATCCTTATCATGTAGGCTGTTTTTACGATGACGATGGAGAACGTTACCGGAAACGTCTGGCTGAATTTGGGATTGCCCAGGATGAATGGCGCAATATTATTGCCAAAATTAATGACCACGAAGGTGGTCTCGATGAAATCTTCCAAAAGTATAAAAACTCCAGCCAGCTCTTAAACGAATGGATTATCAAAACCATCGAGAAGGTCATCTACAAAGACCGTTCCGAAGCACACCGCCTGGAGGAAATGCTGGAAGGTTTAGTGCGGGAAGTCATTGAGAATGAACGCTTTATTTTGGAAAAAGCTGTTCTGGATGAATTCCTGGGGGGTTATGGTGAGCAGTTGGACACTTTAGTCGACCTGCTGAACGGTTTGGAAGAGCAAAAACGCCTGGCCGGAAAACTCGCCGCTTTGCATCATCATTTGGACTCGGAAACCGTCCGGCTTAAAGAAACTCAGGAAGATAATAAGCAGACTTTAGAGACCATGAAACTGGAGCAGCAGCAGATTAACCTGGAGGAACGCTCCAACACCTATTGGCAGAGAAACGATGAGCTTGCCTGGGCCGAAACAAGACTTGCCGCAGCTGAAAAACGGAGCCGGGAGAACGAAGAAACGCTGGAAGCCTTAAAATTCGACCGCATGGTCATGCAGGCTGCAGGAATCAGGGACGAGATAAAGGCCAAAGAAGTGGAGCTCGCCGGGCTTAATGAGAAGCTGGCGGTTTCGAAATCCCAATATAATACGGATGAGCGGATGCGAAATCTGGAATATACTCTCCTAAAATTAACTCAGGAACTCTCCCAAACCCTGGAGTCTGCTTTGCTGCGCTTAAATCAGGCAAAGGCGGAGCGGGAAAGCGCCTTGGAGCAGGTGAAACAAGACTCAGGCAATCTGGAACAGGAATTGCGGAATTATGAGGGGGAGAAAGGCCGCCTTGAACAGCAACGGCTACAGTTTGAAGTTAAAGAACGGGAGGTCAGAGCTAAGCTCAAACTTAATCTCAACAGAAATCTGCTGGGAGAATTAGCGGAGAGTGACATCGCCCAAACAAGAGTCCGGTTTAAGAAGGCTTGGGACGATCTCCAGCTGGAAGGGCAAAAGCTCAGGGAAGAAAAGGCCGGACTTGAACAACGACAACTTGAGGCAGCCCAGGAAATTCAAATTAAGCGGGAAACACAGCTTAGTGAAAAGAACGTACTCCGCTCCCTGGTGAAGGAGATTGCCGACTACGAGGAGCAGGAAGAAGAAATCCGGAGAATCCTCCAAAAGTATGGGTTTGACCCGGAACTTCGCTTTGACAAGGAACGCCTGCACACAAGCTTCAACCAATTGCTCAAACATCTGGCCCGCAGCCTTGAAGAGGCCGTGCGTCTGCGGGACGCTTCAGCGGAGTCCCTGCTTTCTCTGAAACACGGACGACTGCATGTACCGGAAGAATTGATCGCGGTTCTGGCCGATAAGGATATTCCCTATGAAACCGGTGAAGCTTATTTGCGCAATCAAACCCCGGAACTCAGGCAGAGGCTGCTGGAAGGCAATCCGGTTCTGCCCTATGCCCTGATACTGCCCCAAGAGGGGATTGAACTTTTGGTTGAGTCCATTCAGAACCTGACTCTGCGCCGGGCTATTCCGGTCATTGCTTATGAGGATTTGAATGTGCGCCTAGCCACTAAGATGGATCATTTGATTCAGACGGAGACAGGAATTTCCTTAGTTTGTTTGTATGAAGGCAGGGTATTTGATAATGACGGCTTAATAAAGCTGGAAGAAGAACTGAGACAAAAACAAACTGAGGCTGAGGAACAGTATCAGCACTATACGGGGGAACGCAATGACGTTGTTGCCAAACAAACCATCTGCGGGCGTTTTGCTTATAAGGCGGATCACCGTTATCTCTTAGGCAAGAAGATGGCCGCCAGTGAAACTACGATTCATACGCTGGACCGGGAATTAAAAGGTCTGACCCAGGAAATAGAAAACCTGCGCCAGACTCAGGAAGAACTGGGACAAAAAATTACTGCCAACAATGAGTCTCAGCAAAAAGCTCAGGCAGCTTTAGAAATGTTTGACGCCTGGATAGGGCAGGAGAAGGATTACCAGGCCTGCCGGCGGAGATTGTCTGCAGTGAGCGAAGGGATTTCGGAAGCAGAGGGCAGAAAGTCCGGCTTAGCCCAACGTCAGAAAGGGCTCGAACAGGAGATTCAGGGCTTAATCTTAGAGATTGAGAACAAGAAGACGGAATCCAAAGCAATAGATAAAAAACTACTCCTCTACCAAGGGGCTCCTGAAGCGGAAATCGTCCCGGGAACCCTTGAAGAACTGGAAGAAAGGCTGCAATCCTTAAAAAGGGAGTATAGCGGGGAAATCGAACTGCTGGAAAGACGTCGGAAAGATCTGCTTTCAGAAGGCAGTAAAAAGGAAAAAGAACTTGCTAAATTGGGACTCTCCGCAGACGACTACAGTCAAGCAGTCTACGCAGAAGAAAAGCTTGATGCCATTAATTCGGAAGTCGCTAAGCTTGAAGCGTTGCGTCTAAAGCTGCAGAAAGAAACCCTGGAGGCCGCCAGAATTGAAAGTGCGGCCCGGAAAGCATGTCAAATTGCCGGGGAGGAAGTGCAAAAGCTGGGAGCGGAAGCCCCTCTCAGCCCGGAAAATATTAAAGGTGATTTCCGGGAGCGCCTTCAGGAGCTGGCTGCACGGCAAACCCATTTGGAGCAGGAAAACAGCCGCTTATTCCGTCAGATGAACGACTATAACAAGCTGGTGGATCAAATCACTTCCTATGTAAAGGATCTGACGATTGAAGCGGAGAAAGACTTTAAGCCGGAGCAGGATGTTAAGGCTCAAACTGGGAGCTTAGGGGAAGGCTATCGCACCGTCGAGAATCAAACTAAAGCCCAGGCAGACAGGCTGAGACATAACTACACAGGCCTGAAAGCAAATTACCGGGAAAGAAATCCGAATATCAGCAATATTTTCAAGGGCCTGGACCAGCTTTGGGATAAGGCCAGGATGACCTTTGAGGATTTCTATTACCTTTATGAACGGATGAGCCTTCATAAAGAAAAGCTTAAGGAGCTGATCAAGCTTCATGAAACTCAGCTCTCCAATTTGGAGCGCAACAAAAAGGACATGGTCCAGCAGAGTCTGCTTCAGGCCATGAGATTTTACGAGGAAATCGACTGGATATCTGATTGTTCCAAGGTGCGTCTGCAGGGAAGAAGCAGACCCGTGCAAATGCTCAAGGTTGAGCTATCCCTGGATTCCCATGAGGCGGCAGGCACCCGGATGAAGGACTATATTGAGGAATGTATTGCCAAGGTCCGGGAGGAAACCCGGCAGGAAAAGAGTGAGGATGAGGTTAAAAAGTCGATTGCTAAACTGATGTACAGCCGGGAATTATTGAATGTTTATTTGAATACTTCTCATATTCCGGTCAAAGTCTTTAAGATTGACCTCAACATGCAAAACAGCGGCCTGAAAACCTGGGAGGATGCCATGCGGGAGAACTCAGGCGGGGAAAAGTTCGTCGTCTACTTCTCCGTACTTTCAGCCTTAATGGCCTATACCCGGTCGCGGACTCTGGAGGCTGCGGGCGCCGAGGAAGACAAGGATTCCAGTGTTCTGGTCATGGATAACCCTTTTGGTCCCATTTCCTCGGAACACCTGCTCAACCCGCTCTTTGAAATTGCCCGCAAACACCGGACTCAGCTTATTTGTCTGTCCGACCTGAAACAAAACTCCATCCTCAATTGTTTTAACCTGATTTTTATGCTGAAGATCAGACCCAGTTCCATCGGTACCAATGAGTATTTGAAGTTTGAAGAAATTATCCGCGATGAAAGTGCCGTTTATCATGATGAGAAGCTGGAAAAGGCCATCTTCAGGGTGACGGAGAATAAGCAGATGAATTTATTTGAGTAGGTAGTGGCAAGGCGTGCTTCAACATGTATGATTCCAAGTTCAGTATAGAGTACACATTGCTGTGAGGAATAAAACAAGCCGCCTCGTGTTATGAGACGGCCCGAACCCAGTGGAATAGGCAGAGAGCTTTCATCTTGTTTTGGAAAATTATGACATAATACTTGTAACAGGTTGTCGAGGGACGGTTAGGGTGGTAAGATGATCTCAATGTTTGAAGCGATGTATCTCATGATTGCATTTGCGGCGCTCATTGTTATGATCATGAAGAAGAAATAACCGCCCCCAAGGTTTGCGGTTATTTCTTATAACCCGTAAATCCGGCTAACCGTTCGGTTAGACAATCTGCCGGGCCGGCGTGCTTGCAACACGTCAGTCCTTATTTAATATAATATCCATAGATTGTAAATATGCAACCAGATTACCTGTGATATAAAGTGAGCAAAGAGAAAGGGTAAGCGCATTGGCTAACAGTATTAAGAAGGATGCAGAATGGGCTGAAGCAAAAAAGAAGTGCAGGCTTAACGAAGAAACCTTGAAAATGGCTAAAGAAATGGGACTAAATCCCAGAAGCTTAATTAAAAACATACCTAGTAAAAGTGAACAATGGAAGGCTCCTGTAAGTGTCTGGATCCGGGAAATGTATGAAAAACGACAAGAAAAGGCATTTCGGAAAAAGGCAGGCAAGAGAGAAAATCACATCGTTAAGAAAGAAGGGGAAGGAAAATAAGTGAATGTATTTTTTGTAAACTCCCAGAGATAGCTATCCTTGTCCAGAACGATCTGGCCCTGGCCTTTTTTGATTAGTTCCCGGTCAATGAAGGGCATGTTCTGATTATTCCCAAGAGGCATGTCGCAAGCTTCTTTGACCTAACCGAAGAAGAAGTTCTGGGCCTCGTTCATAGAATTAAAATTGAGAAATCATATTTTTCGCTGTCCAGACCCGTCTAATTTCATCATATAGACCGACGAGTCACCTGTCGTGACGGACAACCCTCTTGTACAAAAGACCCAATCACCGACGATATTAATCGCGTTGATTTCATTCTGATCCGCGAGCTTTGTTTGGCCAGAACCATCAATTTGAATTTTGTAAAGCCTGGAGCCATCTGCTTGATTGCTGTAATAAATCCAGCCGTTATGCACATTTAAGGTTCCCGCAGCGTCATTGGTAACTGCTTTTATACCGGAACCATCAAGATTGGCAGAATAAATTTTACCATCGTTATTACTGATATAGAAAATCTTCTGATCACTGATACAAAATGAGTTGACATCATCCTTCACAAGCACTGTATCCCCGGACCCATCCGGATTCACCCGGTTGATGGAAAAGGGCCCCATGACGGAGGCAGGCTGATAATAAATATAACCGGAGTCCATAACGACGTTGCGGGGATTACTCAGAATTCGTTGCGAAGCATAAAAGCCATTGCCATCAGTAAACAGCCCCCCATCATTGGCATAGTATACCTGCTTGTAGACCCCGTAGACATAGCGGATACCGGTTGTGGCTATCAGAGAAGGATCAGGTTGATGATCACTGAGGACTTTCTTATATAAGGCTTGCGCGTTAACAAAATAGATAGAATTGCCAACTGCACTTAGATATCCGGCACTATAATTTAAGACTTTAGTCGCTTGCGACCCATCAGGTTTCATTTTATATAACTGTCGGTTATCCAAACCACTTGTATAGTAGATCCAGCCATCATTGGCGGCGGCTAGTCCCAGGTTGCGCAAGTTGCTTTGAATATTACCGGGATCAATGTTGTGCAGGGATTTTAAGCTGTTAAAGACATTATCTGAAACGACGCTGGTACCGCCTAAGGCAACGATGGTCTTGGGTGAAAGAAAGCTGAGGTAGACGGAGCTTAGATTCTCAGGGATCTCGTTGGGTTTAACCAGGACAATGGGGGATTGGGTCGAACCGGCGAAAACTGAACCGGCCAGAGCATCGGGGAAATTTGTCCCCGTTGCCACGAAAAGGTTAGGACTCTGATCACCAAAGAGAGCATCGGCGATCATCGCTGAGGTATCATACTGGTCATAACCTCCGAATCGTCGGAAACCGGCAGCCGGGAAAAGGCTGTGGAGTTGTTCCTCAACCTCAGAACCAACAGCACCCACTCCTCCAATCAAGGTGATTTCCGTGGGGTTAAGGTCTTGGAGGCAGGCCAAAGACTCCGCAGGGATCTTGCTTTTTTGAACGAGGACCATGGGGATACCATGTGCCGAAGCATAAGGGGAGATGGAGAGAGAATCCGGGAAGTTATCCCCGGTGGCAATGATCACTTCGCCGCCTCCGGTTGGTTTGGTAATTTTGGCGATCTCCGCCGCTGTTCCGTAACACGTGACTCCGGAGAGGCGCCGGACAGCATAGTGATAAGCCGGCTGAGCGTTGAGCTCCGCTTCCAGTGCTGCAGGTACGACTGCCGTGCCGCCCAGAATATAGATTTTGCCCTCCGGTTTGAGAACCCGCTTAATTTCCGCAAGGGTTTTCTGATTATCTCCGTAAGTGTCAACCAGTAAAAGAGGTGCTTTTTCTGAGACACCGAGGCTTGCACCGGCTAAAGCATCCGGATAATTAAAGCCGGTGGCAAGAAGTACGGCACCGGCACTGGAATCAGCAGGGAACATGGCTTGAGAAATAGCAATTGACGTATCAATGCGGTCGTAACCGGCAAGTCTGGTACTGATGGAAAGCAGAGGGGCCGTTGAAGAATCAGCGGCAAAGGCAGGTTGGGCAGTGATGATTGAAGATAGTATGAACAGACCGATTATGAGGCTGAGGCTGATTTTGCCCTTTTTCAATGTGTCATTGCTCCTTCTTCGGTTGCTTTTTTATGCGTTAAAACAAATACAAACGTTTATTCGTTTGTTGAAGAAGAATTCCTTTTGGAAAATTAGACCAGGAAGAATAATAATAATCCAACGTGTGGCAAGGGGAAGTAAGGTGAGTAAATGGGGCGGAACAGAGGTAGGATTATTGCGAACTGAACCGCCGGACAATTGGGGGAAAAAGTTATGCCTATGGACATCATCCTGCCGGCCGACAATCATCATGCCAAATAGGGTTGTCATTGAAATTGTTAAGAGCCCCCCTGTTCTATTTCCGGTGCCTTTTCGTAATTAATTTCCAGTTGCTTGTTGACCCATTCATCAAGATCCTCTAATATAGGAAGCAAACTTTTGCCATTGTCTGTTAAGGAATATTCCACCCGAGGCGGAATTTCCAGGTATTGGACACGATTGATTATTTTATAACACACTAATTCCTGCAGGCAGTTACTCAGGGACATATTAGTAATTCCAGCTAATTCTCTTTTTAACTCATTAAACCGTACGACCTCTTTTTTGCTTAATAGACACAATATAGGCAATTTCCATTTGCTGCCGAGTACTTGCAGTAAATATTGTACAGGGGTAGTTAAGGGCTTATCAATTCTTTTATTTCCCATAGATCGGACCCCTTTGGTCAAATATAATATACTTAGTCAAAATAATTTGCGTACTTGTATAGTTTTGACCAAGTAATATAATTATATCATGAAGTAAGGTTATGAAAATAGCTGTGAAAAATGTTATTCGTAAAGTTAAGTAGTATTCAATAATTCAACATAATTAAAGGAGAGAAATATAGTGAACATTATTGCTCTTAACGGCAGCCCACGAAAAACTTGGAATACAGCAACCTTACTAAGCAAAGCTCTTGAAGGGGCAGCTTCACAAGGAGCTGAAACTGAATTAATTCATCTTAATGATTTGAATTACAAAGGGTGCGTCAGCTGCTTTGCGTGTAAAAGAAAAGACGGGCAGCATGGAAAATGTGCCGTGAAGGATGATTTAGCAGAGGTTCTTGAAAAATTAGAAACGGTTGATGCGATTATTTTTGGTTCACCGATTTACTATATGAGCATTACAGCTGGAATGACCGCACTTTTAGAGCGTTTTTTGTTTTCCCATAGCATTTATAATCCGGAAATAGCAACAGTTTATCCCAGGAAAATTCAAGCTGGATTTATTTATACTATGAACGCAACAGAAAAACAAGTTGAGCAATTTGGACTTAAGCAAAGTTTGAATTTACATGAAATAATGATTGAAAAAACCATAGGAAAACCTGTTACAAGCCTATATAGCTATGATACTTATCAATTTTCTGATTATGAAAAATATGAGTCGTCGATGTTCTCCGAAGAGGCTAAGGCAAAACAGAAAGCTGAACAATTTCCGCTTGATTGCCAAAGGGCTTTTGAAATGGGAGTAAAACTTGCATCTGATGAGATCTGACCTTGCAAAAGACCGGAAAAAGTAGAAAGTAGGAGTGATGAAAGTTTGAATATGGATCTGATTCAAGTTAGCCGGGAAAAATGTATCCGCTGTGGAATCTGTGCAGAAGTCTGCCCCTCAGGAAGTATCATTATCGAGAACCAAATGCCCCGGGCCACAGAGCGGAATTGTATTGCCTGTGGACACTGCGTAGCTGTGTGTCCCGCGGCGGCAATAGATAACGTTAAGGCACCGTTCGCCAAACAGTTGCCCCTTGAAAATGTACCTGTTCTTGACGCTGACACTGCAGCCCGCTTTCTCCGCTCCCGACGGTCTATTCGCCGCTACAAAGAAAATCCTGTACCCCGGGAAAAAATAATGCAGCTCCTCGATATAGCGCGCTTGGCACCAAGCGGAGGCAACACCCAAGGTGTTGCTTATCTCGTCATTGATAACGCTGAAATACTAGGCAAAATAACGGCTGCTACAGTTGATTGGATGGAAGAACAATTAAGAAAGGGTTCTGCATGGGCACAGTATTATAGTGGAGTGGTGGACACTTATCGCAAAACCGGTCAAGATGTCATATTACGGAACGCTCCATGTCTGATTGTAGCTATGACTCCAAAGGACTTTTATCTCCGTGGACGGGATAATACACATTTTTCCCTTGCATACGCTGAACTCTACGCCTCGGCTATCGAGTTGGGAACATGTTGGGCGGGATTCTTTGAAGGGTGCGCCTCTGCCAATTATCAACCATTGTTGAGTATCTTGAGCCTGCCGGAAAAGATGGTAGTCACCGGTGGATTGTTAGTAGGCTTTCCAAAGTATACTTATAAACGATTAGTGGACAGAAATCCCTTGCAAGTGTCGTGGTGGGGCTAAAGGAGAGAGAATTCCGGGTATAGTCAAGTGTTTTTCTCACTTCCCGATAAATGTCCGGAGCACAGTTTAATTAGTTTATCCAGAGGGCCATGCTTTGAATGAGCATAGGCCCTTGTTTATTTGCAAAGTACAATACGTCGTTATGATTGTAAAAAGATGAGTTAAGAATATTTAAAATTTTACTTTATGTGCTATAATATTGAGAAGATTATGAATGAATATTCATTCTCTAGTTGATTTTAAAAGGAAACTACCAGGAGGAGTTGAAGAGATGTTGCAGGAGACAATGAAAGCTCTGGTCTATCATGGGCCGGGCAACTATAGTTTAGATGATGTGCCGGTACCTAAAATCACCGGCCCCAGGGATGCTATTGGCAAAGTGACTTTAGCAGCAATCTGTACAAGCGATATTCATATGGTGCAAGGCCATATTCCAACCGCTCCCAGGCCCAAAATTGTAGGTCATGAGTTCTGCGTGGAAATCGTCGAAACCGGTTCTGAAGTTAAATCGTTAAAACCTGGGATGCGTTGTGTTGTTTTTCCGGCGGTATTCTGCGGCCAGTGTAAAATGTGCAAAAGCGGATTACCCGGCTTATGTGAAAAGTATGGGATATTTGGTGTTGGGGAACTCGAAGGGTCGCAAGCGGAATATGTGTGGATACCCGAAGCCGACCTGTTCTGCCTGCCTATACCAAGCAGCTTAAAAGAGGAAGATGTCATTCTTGTCCCCGATATGTTGGCAACAGGTTGGTTTGGCGTAAAAAATGCGGAAGTGAATTCTGAAAAAATAGTAGCCGTTGTCGGTGTGGGACCCGTCGGAATGTCGGCTTGTTTAATTGCCAAATCAATTTTTGGGGCCAAGAAAGTGATTGCTATTGATTTGCTGCCTGAACGCTTAGAGCTTTTACTGCACAATCAGGCAGTTGATGCGGTCATTAATTCAGGCACTGAAAATGTTAAAGAGAGAATTAAAGAGATCACCAAGGGGGCCGGTGTGGATGCAACCATTGAATCGGGTGGTGTCCAACAAACCTTTGAACTCGCCACAAGAATTACTAAATTCGGCGGAATCGTATCTACAGTTGCAGTATTTTCTAAACCTTTAACCGTACACATGGATAAAATTTTCTCTAAGAACCTTACAATACGAATGGGAATTCATAAAGGGGAGGGTATTGGAGAAATGCTTCAAAAAATACAAGAAGGAAAACTTGATCCACGTTTTATGCTGACCCATACGAGACCTTTAAATGATATTTTGGAAGGCTACGAAGTTTTTGGAGGCCAAAAAGACGGTTGCGTCAAATGGGCAATAACTCCTTATGAGAGAGATCGTTAATAAGATTATGGCGGTTGGGAAAATGAGGTAAGGCGAACAAAAGGGAACGATTGCTTTTCCGGTATCTGGGAATGAAGATAAAAGAAGGGGGGCCTTTGGAACTGAGTGCAGTTGCAAAGGCTCCCCTTTTTTGTGGGCAAATTGCTTAAGTCAGGGGCGGATCTTCCCCATGCCAATCATAATAAGAAACAAACCATTTGATACAGACTATCTATTACTAACGCCAAAAGAGCAAAAACAGGTTTTAAAGGCCCTCCGCTTCCTTGCCGATAACCCAGGGCATCTATCTTTGCAAACTCACAAGATTGAAGACACCCCGTTTATTGAAGCCTATGCCAATATGGATATTCGTATAATCTTTGAAAGGATAAGTGATACCATTATTTTACGAGCCGTAGGACATCATGATGTCCTAAAAGGCCTATAACCGGTAGATGGAGTAAAGAATTGGTGGTCATAGCGATCACCCTGATATCCCGAATCGTGACGGATACCCGGAACAGGGCCAATAAACTGATGCGTATCTTCACAGAGTACGGAGCCGGACAGCTTGCCTCCTCAAATTCGGATTTGAATCCGAATTTGAACTGCAGCCAGGCAGTTGAAGAGTTGAAGGATTCCCCGGAAAAAGAACTAACCGCCCCGCAGCCAGGATGGCGGTTAGTTATGCCTATTTTAAAAAATTGGATGGCAAAGTCCAATATCACCCTAACGGAATTTTTTGCCGAGGAACGCCCCCCAGCTTGAGCCGGAACTTCGACGTCTTGTGGATACAGCCAGAAAGCTGTCACCGGAACAAATTGATTGTCTTCAAAAGTTATTGGAGTCCATGAGCAAGGATTGATTTTGTTCTATAGGCCATAGGAAAAAAGAGTAAGTGGTTCTATTGAAGCTTCATTTATACTACGTGTCATTATCATTGTGTGGCTTGAAAATAGGAAAGGGCGCCAATCAGTTTTTAAGACTGACTGGCGTCCTTTTGCATAGTTTTTGAATTATTTGGTGAATGGTGGAAGGAAAAGATAAAAGTTTGGCGAAAAAGAAACTATACGTTAAACGTTGGCCGTAAGGTACGCCAATGCAACCAATAACGGGATGGAGTTAATGGCTACTATCAAAGGACTGGAAGCTTTAAAGGAAAAATGTCGCGTGACTATCTATAGCGACTCGAAATATTTGACAGAAGCCATTGAACGGAAATGGATCATTAAGTGGATGCGTAAAGGGTGGATGAGGAGTAAGACGGAAGGGGTCAAGAACGTAGATCTATGGAAAAGACTGTGGGCGATGATCCAAAAACATGAAGTCAAGTTTCATTGGGTACGAGGTCATGCAGGGAATCCGGAAAACGAGCGCTGTGACCAATTAGCGACAATAGCTATGAATATGCCCGACTTGGAGGAAGACATCAGAGAAGAGGCTCAAGGCTTTTCCCAAATCGGCATGGACCTTCTTAATTGATCACACTTTTGGTGTTAATAAAGACCGTATGATAGATTCACTTAAAAAGTGACTTAAAACCAAGGGCTTTTGGGGGTAAATAAATGCATTATATCGGAATCGACTTAGCCTGGATCTATGCCAATGAATCGGGAATTTGTGTGATTGCTGACAATGGGGAAATCATCTCTTGCGAGTCCAAGGTTTTCAGCGATGAAATGATTGGGGATATCGTAGCAGAGTATGCCCGGACAGGAGCCATCGTGGGGATTGATGCTCCTTTAATCGTGAATAACGAGACAGGTGCCCGGTACTGTGACAGTGCTATTATGAGAGAAAAAATTCATGGCAGAAATCTGTCCGTTTTCACCTGCAGCAGACGCTTTATGCTCAAGCACTTCGGGGCAGTCAGGGGAGAAGAAGTGGTCAAAACCATTCAAAAGCGGATGCCGGCTTTTGCCCTCACTGGTGACTTGAGCAATAAAGAGCACGTGATTGTGGAAACCTTTCCCACGGGAATAACCTTAGGTCTTTTTCCCGATGCTTTTCAAGTTAGATATAAGATTAAACATAAGATTGCTTTTGAAACAACCAAGACAGAAATGGGGCGGATGGTCAGCCTTTTGCAAAGGCTGGGGGACTTTGATCCTCCCATCCGTAATATAGACAATTTTTTCGATCATTCACAGGGCATTCAAGCTATGTCTAAAAAGGGGTATAAGAACCTTGAGGACAGGCTGGATGCTTTTTTATGTGCTTACGCCGCCTATTGGCTCGCCAGGCATAAGGGAAAGGTGATTGGCGATGACCGAGATGGCTTCATTACTATTCCGGTAATAGATGAGAAGGAAGTCCGTGACGGCAAATCAGAAAGGATAAAAGTGTACAACAAACTGGTTCGTGATAAGATACCTCAGATCATCGAAGACAGTGGCAAGAAAGCCATTATCGAAAAGGTTTCGGGTACAGGGTACCTGGACTTATTAAAGTTAGGGGAAGAGCTTCAGGAGTACCTGGACAGCCAAAAGGTTGAAGAACTAGCGGATTTAGTGGAAGTGGTCTATGCCATCCTGGATTATAAAGGGGTTTCCCGGCAGGAATTCGAGAGTATCAGGAAGCAAAAGGTTGAGGAGAGAGGCGCTTTCCGGGATAGGCTCCTGCTGAAAGAAGTTAGGGACGACTGAGAGGTTGAGGGAAATTGACAGAAAAGATCATGCAGAAGGGAAGCCTGGGCAGCGTCACTGAAGATCTCTTTGTCGAGCTGTTCTGTGATACCTTTGGTCCGGAACAAGCGGAGTATCTCTTTCTTCAGTATCCGGTCACAGATATTTATGGACATAGACGCTCCATTGATTTTGCGCTGGAAAGCGAAGACTTAAAATCGCCATCGAGATTGACGGTGAAACCTATCATAATTCCAACAGGGTTTCTTCTATAATATAGGATATAGATTCATGATTAGTATATTTGTGAGTACGATTTTTGTAGTCTGCATGAGTGTTTAGTAAATAAAATATTGAAGCTAATGATATTGATATAGGAGCATTTTTAGATTATAAAGGGAGGGTAAGAAATGAAGATTGTATCTCTTTTTAATAATAAAGGCGGCGTTGGAAAATCAACGTTAGGTTTTCACTTGGGATGTGCACTGGGTGAAATTGGAAAAAAGGTTCTTCTTATTGATTTAGACCCCCAGTGTAATATGACTATTTCTGGTATGTTTGAAGACGGACTGCATCAGATTTGGCAAGAAGAAGATGATTTTATCGATGATTACGGACCAACTGTTGAACGATATGGCTTAGAGAAAATAATAAATACCTCTAGGTCAATTCACTTTCTTCTTAAACCTACAGAGGATGGATTAAATGAACTGACAAAGTATCCGCCGGTAATTAAACTCTATAATAATGTGGATTTAATCCCTGGACGGCTCTCCCTACATAAATATGAAAATAAACTTGCAGAGCGTTGGAGCGGATTATACCAAAGCGATAATGTGAGTATTAGGTACGTGACGAATATTCGTAGATTATGTGAAATTTATAAGAAACTTAATGGATATGACTATGTCTTGATAGATACTTCCCCTAGTTTGGGAATTCTTAATAAAGTGATCATTTCCACAGTTGATGGCTTTATAATTCCTGCCCTGCCAGATATGTTTAGTGTATATGGTATTCGTAACATAGGAAATTCTCTGCAACAATGGCAGAGAGAGTTTGAGACGATATATAAACTTATATCCGAAGATAAAAGGGCAAGGTTCCCTAAAAAGTTTGTTCAATTCCTTGGATATACAATATACAATGCCAAAAAGCAGTCTAAGAATCTTAATGAGTACGATTTGGCAGTTGCACATTATGCATACGCAAAAGAAATGCCGAAAATCGTTGATCGATATATAATGCCTCAAAACAGAGCTCCTATTGCTGACATTATGAATCCAATAGGAGGTGATGCGGTTATGCATTCTCATAACACATTTCCCTCTGTGGCGCAGTCGCTGAAGTGTCCAATGTGGCTTGTCCCTCAAACTTATAAATATTATCAGGAAAATAATCCGGAATTGCTGGACTCTTTATTAGTCGAAGAGCCCAATCCGGGCCATTTTAAAAAATATAAAGAAACACAAGAAAATTATCATGTTTTTGCCAAGGAATTTATTGGACGGGCGGAGGTGCTATAAATAGCAATGGAGCTTCTCGAAAAGAAAGAAATTGTTGAGGTTGACCTTGTGGATCCCGTGATTAAATTCTATTGTAATAGGCAGACACAATTTCTTTTAGAGCAATTTCTGAATCAAGTAAAAACCTTTTTTGAATTGAATCCAACATTACATACTCCTCCATTTCCGGTTGCTCATTCTATTAAAGCTAGATTAAAAGACCCGGAGCACCTTCGAGATAAACTGAAACGCAAAGCCGAAAAAGGAATTAAAGTAACAGAGAATTCATTGCTTTGTGAAGTCACAGATCTGGCGGGTGTACGTGTGCTACACTTATATCAAGATCAGTTCGAGACAATTCATACAGAGATAATTAGAAAGGTTGATTGTGGAGACTGGGTTTTGGGAGAGGATCCAAAAGCCTATACTTGGGATCCAGAAACTAAAGCCTTTTTTGGCCGTTTAGGTATTTTAACAGAAGTCCGAGATTCATACTATACAAGTGTTCATTATCTTGTGAAACCCAATAATAAAAGCGATATATGCTGTGAAATACAAGTGAGAACGTTGTTTGAAGAAATATGGGGAGAAATAGACCACGCCATTAATTATCCACATAAAGTCGAAAGTATTGCTTGTGCTGAACAACTTAGGGTGTTATCTAAACTTGTTTCTACTGGAACGAGGCTGTCAGATTCTATTTTCAGATCCTATAAAGAATACGTTGAAAAAACTGATAAAGATTTGTAATTGTAAATTCCATATTCCATGGTGGATCACCAGTTGTTTCTATTGTCAGGCGGATGAACTTTCCATTATCCATATACCAGTTTGGCTAATTAGCAGAAGTCCAAATATGGACATATTTGTAAGGGATAAATAATAAGTAATTGTTTTTAGAGAAAGGGACTATTTTCGTAATAACTTTCTGGATATATTTGGTTGGTTATCCAAAAGATTATTCGCAAATTCAGCAGTAAGATGACATGCCTAGGTCAATTTAATAGTGTCAGGAGTGAAGCACATAGATGAAGTTCTCTAATCATAATAACGTTAATTTAATGAACATAGCGGAAGTAATTCACCGTATTATCCGATTTACTGAAGAGCTAAATAAATTTTGGTCGAGTGCTCAGGGATGGGCCCCAATAGAGGCAGCACAGTTATTGACCAAATCCCGTCTTGACTGGCAAGTATCTTTAGCTCACTACCTAAGTGAATGGGAGGATGATCCAATTTCTGAAAAATACGACGGCGGATTGATTTTGGCCTGGTCAAATCTAGGGAGTCTCGTTGAAGGTACTATGAAATTATTCCTTTCAGTTTATTACATGGACTATCAGGAAGATGTTAATGCAATTAAGAAACGTGACAAATTAGTTGACTCCGATCGGTTAGAGCTTGAGCAACTTAGGCAGTTTTTCATCAAAAGAATTTGGCTTAATGATAGTGAGTGGAAAGAATGGGTTTTGCATGTTCAGCAGAGGCGGAATGCAATTCACTCCTTTAGAGATAGAAAGATAGGCTCATTTGACGATCTTCGATCAGATGTAAGGCGATACCTTGAATTTATTAGGTACCATAACAGTCGCCTCCCGTATCCAGATGAAGTCTTTTGTCCTTTCTTTTAGGGATAGGTCTTGCCGACCCGGTTAGAAGGATCTTTAGATCAAGACTCCAGTTATTCATGTTCACATAAAGCTAATTAATGGGAAGGTTGAGTATTCCTTTAAGATTCTTGAAGAAGTTGATGCAACAAATGGAGATAAGTAAGATTACTTTAGGCTAAAACTAGAAGTTCAAATAATAACATAAGGGGATAAATTCATTTATGGGTGAAATTGTAGGGATTAAAATTGGATCATATGAATTTCTATCATACAAAAACACGTTTGGTGATTTATTAACAATATTTTGTCCGGAAGATAGATGTGTTAAAGAATGTACTGATGATGACGGCGAATCTTATACTTGTTATTCATTTATTACAACTGTTGAACGGGCTAAAAAGAGCTTGGATTGTTTGGGATTTACCGTTGAAGCTGCGAGAAATTCGTTTGATAAAAGTAAACAAGAAGAAATTGAATTTCTCGACGAATGTTTTGATGCTAAGCATGACCAATATGATAGTAAGGTAGTAAGAGAAAAATTTACATTTGACAAATGGTGTACAGCTGCAAAACGGTATGCGCTTATGCTATCAAAAGACCATTTTGCTTATACAAAGTGCCAATATAAAAATTTAGAAAAACAGCGTAAAAGAAAAGATCTATCTGTTGCAGAGCGGATTGTGCTCGATTCCTTACCATTTGAGGACAATGAACATTTCTTTGGCATCTATTTTGAATATACTTCCCGTTGGGAAATATTTAGAGTATTATTGGATGCTTTTGAGCCTAATATGCAAATTGTATTAGACTATACGGACTTATTCAATGGTGGATGGTGTAATGAATTTCCAGAAGATAGTGATTTTAGCGTACAAAAAACAATAATTCTAACTGAAGGAAAATACGACGCGGATGTAATATCAAAGTCTATGCAAATTTTATACCCGTATATGAAAAAATACTATTCATTTATAGACTTTTCTGGAGCAAATGTTCAAGGAAGCACAAGCTTTTTAACCCATTATGTTAAGGCCTTTATCGGAGCTGGCATTCAAAATAGGATAATTGCTTTATATGATAATGATGCAACAGGATGTTCAGAAATCGAACTACTGAAAACTATTAGTCCTCCATTAAACTTTAGAATAATTACATTACCACATATCGAACTTGCAGAAAACTACCCTACCATTGGCCCGACAAAAGACGAATGCGTTGATATTAACAGAAAGGCTTGCTCAATAGAACTATTCCTTGGAAGAGATGTTTTAACCGAAAACGGAAACTTGATTCCAATTATGTGGAAAGGTTATATAGACAAAATAGGTACTTACCAAGGTGAAATTATTAAGAAGGGTGAAGTACAAAAGAAGTTTAATAGAAAAGCAGAAGCAACGAGTATAAATGGAATAATAGACTTTGAAATCTGGAGGGAAATGGATTTGTTGCTTAATACAATTTTTCAGGCATTTATTAATTATGAAGGGGAACAAAAACGCAAATAAGTTAATGTTATAAGATTCCTGTTAAAAATCGAATCTCGATGATTATATGAACGAATATATCTTTTCAAGAGCTATAAGGATCTTTTAATGAATACTGACCATGAAATAACTGATGAATCAATATACCTCGACATATATAATTTTGGAAAGACTGGAATGATCAACAAAAACGGCATGAAATTGTAATGAAAATAGCCGATTCAATTACAACCGAAAGAAATGAAATGGCACATGCTAAGGTGAGTTACCAAGAATATGTGGGCTTCCACTAGTTTTCATTAGATCGTATTAAAACAGAGTCTGTATGCTATAAACAACAGCTAAAGACAAAATGGTATGGGTTAAAGATGTAATTAGAGAAAAGGTATACAGCCTCAAGCCCAAGGAGGATATGGCAATGCGAGTAATCAATCAGGCTACTCTGATTCGTTATTTGTCTGTTATGAACAACGGAGAGATTGATTTCTTCTTGGGTTCTGGCGCGTCCGCTCAAGCCGGAATCCCCACTGGAGGAACAATGATTTGGGATTTCAAACGTGAACTGTATTGCACAGAAAATAGTGTATCAAAAGATTTGTTCAAAGATCTGAATGCTGAAATCACACGAAAAAAATTGCAAAATTACTTTGAATTCCAAGGCGGTCATCCTGCACTTTGGGCACCTGAAGAATATGCACATTATTTTGAACTATGCCATCCTACTGCTATCGCAAGAGAACGTTACATACTGAGCAAAGTTAATGACATTTCGCCATCAATAGGACATTTATGTCTAGGCAACCTATTTATCAAAAAGAAAGTCGTCAACATTTGGACAACGAATTTTGATGAACTTGTTGAAGCGGGTATCAAGACGCTTGTTCCACATCATAGCTTTAATGTCTACAGCAGTGCCAATAAAAGCGTTGCTCCAAGCAATGCTCTTTCGTCGGTTATAAAACTGCATGGCGATTACCGATATGACCATATAAAAAATACGCCAACTGAACTCCAGAGACTCGAAGCTAGTATGCAAAAGGCCTTTTCAGTATCTCTCGTTAACAAGGGACTTGTCGTAGTCGGGTATTCAGGTTCAGATGAATCCATTATGAGTATTTTTGAAGCTGGAATGATAAATTCTGATTTTTTGAAATACGGCCTGATTTGGACAATACCAGAAGGTGTGCAATTATCTGACCGCCTAAGCGCTCTGATGGAAAGAGTATGTCAGGTAAATGAAAATTCTGGCATAGTGCAAATTCAAGGCTTCGATAAATTTATGCACAGTATCTATGCGACACAGATCAGTAAGAACGATGTCATTGAGAATCTATGGAAAGACTATGCCCATAGAAAACTCCCCATCAGTTTTCAAATAGCACCGAACACTAACTTTACCAAACTGAACGCGTTTGAATCAACATCTTTCCCATCGTGTATGGTATTTGATACGGATATATCCTCTTGGAAACAATTGAGAGAGGTAATCGGCGATAGCAGAATTATAGCAGCGCTTTATGCTAGTCGTATATATTGTTTTGATGAAACAGATGAAATAAACAGGGTTTTCGATTATCATGTCAAATCTCAAATAGAACAAGAAAGGGTTTCAAACCGCATTTTGTATTGTACCGATTCAATTTATATTGGTATGCTATATTCCATTATAAAAAAGGTATTGATTAGTGAATTTGGAATGATTGAATTCCGGCGAAATAAATATTATGATCCCACAGTAAGCCGCAGGGATTACGATCTCCACTGCTTGATTTATGAAGCTATTGAAATCTCTCTTTCTGTTTACAAAGGTAAAATTTATTTGAACACAGTCCCCACAGTTTTTGTTACTGATTACGGTGGCAATACATTTGAACGTTTTGAAAATCAAAGAAGAATCAATTCGGCAATGTCGAAGCTATATAATGGACAATATAACGAAAAACTAAAGTTCTGGAATTTGTTATTCTCAAAAAATAGGCCTTTTTCATTTTCCTATAAGAGTTTTTCGTTGTCCTTTAACAAAGTCCCCATAAGTAGTGGCGGTGTTTCCCGTGTCCAAAGCTGGCCTACTAAAACATGCTATCGTTTCTCTGAACCGGAAATGCAGTTTAGTGTTACTGACATAAGCAAAAGGTCTGTTAATCAACTGAAAGGTATTTCAAAATATGCTCCACTTGATTGCTCCTATTACACGCAACAAACGCATAGACCATCTATTGAACTGGCTATTATTTCACCGCAAGAACAAATAAGAAAACTTCTGAATCATCTGTCAAAACTTAATCAACCGGCCTTGCCACGGAACCCTAACGATGGATTTTTAACACAATATTCTGGATTTGATGCTGTGTTTAAGAGAGGCCTATCAATTCCTGCGGAAAATAATACAACCAAAGTATTCCTTTACTCTCAAAGCCGTACTTCCAACATGAACGAAGTCGACTATTCGAATGGTTTAAAGAGAACTATTGACAGACTCGCAGGTCAAAACAATTTTGACATAGCTGTCATATATATTCCCACCGTTTTCTCTCGATTCAGAGAAAATCACTTGACTGATTTCAATCTTCATGATGCCATAAAGCTATATGCGACAGACAAATCTGTTAAAGTGCAATTTATTGAGGAAAGGTCCATAGACTACTATGATCAATGCAAGGTTATGTGGGGTTTGTCTACCAGCCTTTACGCAAAAGCGACAGGTATTCTTTGGCAACCAGTTACAATGAATAAAGAGACTGCCTTTGTCGGCGTAAGTTATGCCATCTCGAAAAGTAAAGGTACATGTATCGGTTGCAGTCAACTGTTCGATTCGACAGGAACCGGGATTCGACTTCTGCTTAGAAAAATTGATGATCCCGGATTCTGGGGTCGTAATCCCTATATGAAGAGTGATGAGGCAAGGTCAATGATGTCCACTCTTCGTGATCAATACTACAAATACGATTCGACAAATCCGTTAAGGCGTATCGTTGTACATAAGACTACACCGTTTACTCAAGAAGAAATAAAGGGTTTTACACAGGCCCTTGAGGGTATCGATGATATCGAACTTTTGCAGATTCAAGAATATGCTTCATGGCGTGCTATTCGGTATGATACGATAGATTTCAAAAGGGATCCGGCGCGGTTCGCTATCCACCGAGGAACAGCTATGCCGTTGGATGATGATTGCTTTTTACTATGGACGCATGGGTGTATCCAACACAATGACTTATCAGGGATTGGGCACAACTATTATAAAGGCGGGCGTGGTATACCTTCGCCATTGCTAGTTAAGCGGTTTTATGGAAAAGCATCAGGAGATGTATTGGTTAATGAAATTCTGATGCTTTCAAAAATGAACTGGAATAGTGGTGACAGCCTTTATAAGCAATTGCCAGTTACTTTGGATTTTGCAAAAGTACTCTCACGGATGTCCAAGCAGGACGAAGCGATTTATAATAAGCCGTATGATTTCAGATATTTCATGTAGAAATAGTTTTCTTCACAACTTTTGTTAGAAGGTATTTGAATTTTCCATATAACTGTCTAACTCTGTTGCGTTGTGAACCGCACATCATCCGTATTAGGCCAATAATTTGGAAGTCCCTAAATATCTAGGTAATTTATCAGGAAAAAGTTAAGGGTGGCGCAGTTGTTTTCACAAAACGTATTATTGGAAATAATAACACTATTGATGCCGGCTATGTAAAAAGGGGTTGCCTTGCATTCTCCAATTAGGAACAAAGGAGGGAACGAACCTGAAACCCATCGTCTTTATCGATACCGAAATTGAACCGAAAAGTGGCAAAGTGCTGGATATCGGCGGTGTCAAGGGCGACGGCGGTTCCTTTCACTCCAATTCTCTGGTTGACTTCGCTAGGTTTCTTCATGGGTCGGACTATGTTTGCGGCCACAATATTTTCAAGCATGATTTGCAATACATTCGCCAGGCCCTCATTGCTGCCGGCCTTGATGATCCGAAAATTATTGATACCTTGTTTCTTTCCCCGCTGCTTTTTCCGGCCAAAACTTATCATAAGCTGGTCAAGGACGATAAGCTGCAAACTGAAGACACCAACAACCCGCTGAATGACGCTATCAAGGCCAAAGACCTTTTCTTTGATGAGATTGCGGCCTTTCAGCAGGCGGATGACGGTTTAAAACAGATCTTTTATCAGGTCTTGAGAGAGCAAAAGGAGTTTGTCTCCTTCTTTCATTTCCTGGGCTATCAAGGAGACACGATCCATCTCGAAAAAGCAATTCGTGAAAAGTTTCATTCCCAAATATGTGTCAACAGTGACCTGGCCCGGATAATCGGGGACTATCCCGTCGAACTGGCCTACTGTCTGGCGCTGATCCATACGGATAACCGCTATTCTATCACGCCGCCCTGGGTTTTGAAGAGCTATCCCGCAGTAGAACGAATCATGTTTTTATTGAGAAGCAGCCCGTGCCTGAAAGGCTGTGGGTATTGCGATCAGGCCCTGGACGTTCATCAAGGGCTGAAGTATTTCTTTGGCTTTGATCATTACCGGACCTATGCCGGGGAACCTTTACAGGAGAAGGCCGTTCAAGCCGCAGTTGGCAACAAATCTCTTTTGGCCGTCTTTCCCACCGGGGGCGGCAAGTCCATTACCTTTCAGGTGCCGGCCTTAATGAGCGGAGTCAGCACCAAGGGGCTGACCGTCGTTATTTCTCCTTTGCAGTCCTTAATGAAAGACCAGGTGGATAATCTGGAACGATTGAATATCACAGATGCTGTGACGATTAACGGTTTGCTAGACCCCATCGAACGGGCCAAGGCTTTGGAACGGGTGGAAAATGGTTCGGCCTCCATTCTGTATATCTCGCCGGAGTCTTTACGCTCTAAGACCATTGAACGCTTGCTGTTAGGCAGGAATGTGGTCCGTTTCGTCATCGACGAAGCCCACTGTTTTTCCTCTTGGGGCCAGGATTTCCGGGTGGACTATTTATATATCGGGGACTTTATCAAACACTATCAGGAAATGAAAGGCCTTGCGGAAGGGATTCCTGTTTCCTGTTTTACGGCTACAGCCAAGCAGAAGGTGATCGCAGACATCCGGGACTATTTTAAGAAAAAGTTAGCACTGGAACTGGAAGTCTTCAGTTCCAATGCTTCCAGAAGCAATCTTCATTATGAGGTCTTCGCGAAGCGGGATGAGGAGGATAAGTACAATACTCTGAGAAATATGATCGAAGAAAAGAACTGTCCGACCATCATCTATGTGTCGCGGACCCGTAAAGCCGAGGTATTGGCCCAGCACTTAAGCCAAGACGGTTATCAGGCCGGAGCCTACCATGGTCAGATGGACAAACAGGAGAAGAGCGAAAATCAGGATGCCTTTATGCGGGGAGAACTTCAGATCATGGTCGCTACCTCGGCGTTTGGCATGGGGGTGGATAAGAAAGATGTGGGCTTGGTCATCCATTACGACATCTCCGATTCCCTGGAGAATTACGTTCAGGAAGCAGGCAGGGCAGGACGGGACGAAACGATTTCCGCCGCCTGTTGTGTGCTGTTTAATGACGATGATTTGAGTAAGCATTTTGAGATGCTGAACCGGACCAAGCTGAGCATACAGGAAATCCAGCAGGTCTGGAAAGCGGTGAAAGATCTCACCAGATCCCGGAAGCAGGTGTCTCAATCCACTTTGGAAATTGCCCGTAAGGCCGGTTGGGATGACAGTATCATGGAAATCGGTACCAGAGTGGCTACGGCCATTGCCGCCTTGGAAAATGCCGGCTATCTGAAAAGAGGCCAGAATAGCCCGAGACTCTATGCCAACAGCATTTTAGCCAGAAATGCCGAAGAGGCCATTCAGAGGATTGACCGTTCCGGTCGTTTTAGTGCTAAGCAAAAGGAACAGGCCACACGGATCATCAAGAAACTGATCTCCAGTAAAAGCAAAGGACGCTCCGGGGATGAAGTGGCGGAAGCAAGGATCGATTATATCTCCGATCATCTGGGGATTGTGAAAGAGGACGTCATCCAGATTGTCAACCTTTTGCGGGAGGAAAAGATTTTAGCGGATGCTAAAGACCTGAATGCCTTTATTAAGAAAAAGGATAGCAGGAAGAATTCTTTGGGTATTCTGAAAACTTATGAGCAGATCGAAAAATTTCTCCTCACCATCATCGGTGATGAGGAAAAAATCATTCATCTCAAGGAGCTGAATGAGCAGGCGGAAGCGGCGGACTGTGCAGAAGTTTTGCCCAATAAGCTCAAAACTATTTTGAATCTCTGGGCAATCAAAAACTGGATCAGGCGGCAGACCACACCTCACTCTAAAAACCATCTGGCCGTTCTGTCGCTGTTTGATAGTGAAACCTTGACGGCTAAGCTGGAAAAACGCAACGATATTGCCCGCTTTATTTTGGATGTGCTTTATGATCGAAGCCAGGCAGACCCGGCTGCGGATGAAAGCAGCCGGGAGGAAGTGCCGGTAGCCTTTTCGGTTTTGGAACTGAAAGATCAATACGACCGGCGGTCCACCCTTTTTCAGACCAGCGCGACGACGGCGGAGATCGAGGATGCCCTTTTCTATCTTTCCAGAATCGAAGCACTGAAGATCGAGGGCGGTTTTATGGTGGTTTATAATGGGCTGACCATTGAACGCCTGGAGCAGGACAACAAGAAGCGCTACAAATTAGAGGATTATCAGAGGCTGGAGGAGTATTACCGGAATAAAGTCCAGCAAATCCACATTGTTGGAGAATATGCCCGGAAAATGATCAGGAACTATCAAGAGGCCCTCCAATTTGTAGATGATTATTTTAAGCTGAATTACACGTCCTTTCTGCAACGATATTTTCCAGGCAGCCGGCAGGACGAAATCCAACGAAATATTACCCCTGCCAAGTTCAAACAGCTCTTTGGCGAATTGTCCCCGACCCAACTGAAGATCATCAAGGATAAGGAATCCAGGATTATGGTCGTCGCTGCCGGACCGGGAAGCGGCAAGACGCGGATTCTCGTGCATAAGCTGGCCTCCCTGCTGTTAATGGAAGATGTCAAGCATGAGCAATTGCTGATGGTGACCTTTTCCAGATCGGCGGCGACGGAATTTAAGAAGCGATTGTTAAAGCTGATTGGCAATGTGGCCAACTATATTGAGATCAAAACCTTTCATTCTTACTGCTTTGACTTATTGGGCAGAGTCGGCTCCCTGGAAAAGTCAGGGGATGTCATCCAGGAAGCCATTAAGCGGATCAAGAACGGACAAGTCGAACCGGGCCGGATCACGAAAACCGTCTTGGTGATCGATGAAGCCCAGGACATGGATGCCCATGAGTTTGCCTTAATCAAGGCTTTGATGGAACAGAACGAGGGCATGCGGATCATTGCCGTTGGCGATGACGACCAGAATATTTTTGAATTCAGGGGGGCCAGTTCCCGCTATATGGAGAGCCTGATCACCGAACATGGGGCTGTGCTGGTTGAACTGGTGGAAAACTACAGGAGCAAAAGCAATCTCGTCGATTTTGCCAACCAGTTTTTAACGCGCCTGCCCAACCGCTTAAAGCACACGCCGATTATGGCTGTCAAGAGTGACAACGGCAGGATTAAACGGGTCTGCTATGGCAGCCAGTATTTGCTGACGCCTTTAGTCGAGGACCTCCTGGCCCAGGGGCTGACCGGCAGCACCTGTGTTTTGACCAAAAGGAATGAGGAAGCTTTACAGATTGCCGGGCTGCTTATGAAGAAGGGCAGGCAGGCCAGGCTGATCCAGTCCAATGAGGGGTTTAACCTCTATAACCTGCTGGAAATCCGCTATTTCCTCAGCCGCCTAAATTTGATGGAGGATGTTTATATCATTCGTGATGATCTTTGGGAAACTGCCAAGAGGAAACTGGCGGAGCGGTTTAGGGGCAGCTTGAATTTAGAGAGTTGTTTCAATCTGATTAAGGATTTTGAGGCGGCGAATCCCAAGTATAAGTATCAATCGGACCTGGAGATCTTTATCCGCGAATCTGCGCTGGAGGATTTTATTGGCGAAAATGTGGAAACGATCTTTGTGTCCACTATTCATAAGGCCAAAGGCCGGGAGTTTGACAATGTCTTTCTGATGCTGGACCACTTTGACCCGGGAACCCAGGAGGCCAAACGCCAGCTTTATGTGGCTCTGACCAGGGCCAGGAATAATCTTACCCTTTATGATAACGGGAACTATTTGAATTTCATCAAAGCCGAGGCTATGCAAGTGGTTGTTGATCCTCAACCCTATGGTCCGCCCCAGGAATTGGTGATGCAATTATCCCATCGGGACGTTCAGTTGGATTTTTTCCTCTCCTGCCGGCATCTGGTTAAGGATCTGAACAGCGGGGAGTTCCTCGGTGTGGACGGGAAGGGTTGCTATAATGCCAAGGGCCAGGCTGTTCTCAAATTCTCCCGGCAATTTTTGCAACAAATCGAGTTGATGGGGAAAAAGAATTATGTGCTGAAAACCGCCAAGATACGGTTTATTGTTTACTGGCGGAAAGAAAATATGGAGGCCGAGGTGAGGATTGTTTTGCCGGAGCTTTACTTTGAGAAAATATTGCCCATGATTATTAATCAGAACTAATCTGCATGGGAGGATCATGAGAATGAAGTATACTTGCACGTTGCTTGCTGTAAGAAATATAGAAAAAGCAAAGCAATTCTATCACGATGTTTTAGGGTTAGAGATTGTTGCAGATTTCGGGGCAAATGTGACTTTGACAGGTGGTATTGCCTTGCAGACTGCTGATACTTGGAAAGGCTTTATTTATAAGCAAGATGAAGATATTGTTTTTGGAAACAATGCCTGTGAGTTATATTTTGAGGAAGAAGATATGGACGGCTTTGCTGCCAAATTAAACCTTATGAAAGATATTGAATATGTTCATCCCCTCCTTGAACATTCCTGGGGCCAGCGAGTAGTTCGTTTCTATGAATAATGAGTATCTTGGAAGATGTAATGAAAGCAATGAAAGAAGCAGGAAAACCTGTGAGTGCGGGAGAAATTGAGAAGATTACTGGATTGGACCGTAAAGAAATTGATAAAGCTTTTAAAGAATTGAAAAAGGAAAATATGATTACTTCTCCAGTACGATGTAAATGGGAACCTATCAACTGAATCAAAGGTTCAATATCTCGAACTCTATCGTCTGACCTAATTGACATTTATTATAGAAATATAATTAAACAAGGTTATAACCCGGCCCAAAGGCCCTCCGACATAAAACACGGAGGGCCTTTGGGCCGGGTTCTTTTAAGATAGGTGATTTATATTGATGCGCTGATTAAAACCAAGAAAAGCACATTGACGGGACAATTTCCGCATGCTATGCTGAGAATACCAATAATTGGAGATGAGAAAATGCCGGGTTAATCGTTAAGTTTATTAATTAGCCAAAGGTATTAAACAAAAAAGTCTTAGATAATGACAAGAGGATGTGATCTGAATGCCTGGGCAAAATCATCAGATATCTGAATTAGAAAGTATTATGCTTCAAAATAATCTATTTAAGAAATTCAAATTGAGCAAATTAGGAGTATTCGGTTCTATGGCAAGAGGAGAAACGTCTAATGACATAGATATCCTCATTGAAGACAATGTTGATTACCGATCACTGTCAGTGTTTAGAGATGAGCTCAAAAACTTACAAATAAGCACATAGATATTGTAATTGAAAGGTATGCCAATCCCATAGTGCTGCATAGAGCAAGAAAGGAGATTATCTATGTTACCGAGTCTTAAGTGATACAAGTTTCTTATATAGGTCTTGACCGTTCAAAGCTCTACGAATTATAAAGGAGTAAGATTTAGTGTAATCTTACTTCCTTATAAGCATAGGCCCCGCGCGTTTCGGCGCGGGGCCTATGCTTGTGCGCCCGGCATGGGCTCAGTCTAACGGGTGAAAGTCCCGAGTGCGGGTTGATAGTGCCAAGCACATAGCCAAGAGCAAGAGCATCCATCGCGAGGTGGAGTTTAAAGGAAGCTGGAGGCAAACTTCTGGTCTGACGAACAGAAATCACATCAGGCATATGTAGACTGGGTAAGGTTGCAAGACAAACCAAAGCCCTAAACTATCTGGAAGTCTACGGTGTAAATGTGTCAGATAGGTGGAAGGAAAGACTGCGTCCTTACCCGGGGAGGTCTCACGGACGTGCGGAAACAGAGCGTATGAAGCGCGGTTGAAACAAGATTTATCGTGAGAAGTAAGCAGAAGCCATAGTACATTACCACAAACAGTCGACGGTCAGTGGGAAGGGCCGAACTTTAGGAGGTTGACAGTCAATGAAGGTTACCAAGGATGGAACAAAGTACAGAAAACTTCAAACCGAAGGCTGTCTGCAAAATATACCTGCGGAACAGGAAGGATATGCAGAAGCGTGCGCTGGACTGCGTGCAGAGGCGCCTGATAAAGTGGGCTATGTAAGTACAAGAATTTTCGTGGACACCGCCGGAGAGCTGAAGAATGGCTAGTCCAGGTAAGAAAAAGAGAGCCCAACTTGTTTGCACATTGGGCTCTCGGTGGGAAATTTTAATGAGTGAATATATAGAAGCCGTATGAATCGAGAGATTCACGTACGGATCTGTGAGAGCCTTGGGGTGAAACTCCTCTTGGCTACTCGACTGGTAGGAGGTCACTCAAATAATGAGTGGCCTCCTACCTGATTCATATCAATAAATAAAGCTGCGTATCATAGTGTAGCTTGAAAATAGCAAAGGGATGTCAATCAGTTTTAGGCGCTAAATATTTGGTGAATGGTGGAAGGAAATGATAAAAGTTCGGAGAAAAAGAAACTATACGTTAACGTTGTCCGTAAGGTACGCCAATACAACCATAACCGGATGGAGTTAATGGCTGCCATCAAAGAACTGGAAGTTTTAAAGAAAAAATGCCGCGTGACTATCAATAGCGACTCGAAATATTTGACAGAAGCCATTGAACAGAAATGGATTGCTGCACAGACTTTTTGAGAATAAAAATGAAGTTCAAATCTATGATTATGTGGATATCAATATCAGGATGTTGGAGAAGATGTATCATAAACGGCTTAACGGCTATGCTGCGATTGGCTATAAAGCTAAAGGTGAATCAATGGCGGAGGAGTCCAACAATAGTATCTTTGATAAAGATAATTTCCTTTCGGTATATTCTAATGATATTATCAATGCAGCTAGGGAAGTATTGATTGTCAGTCCTTTCCTTACCAGGAAGCGAACCTTACAAATGATGCAATACCTTATGGTTGCCTTGGAAAATAAAGTGAGAGTGATCGTGGTAACCAGACCTGGTGAAGATTTTAAGGAAAAGGATAGGAGTAGGTTACAGGAGACAGTGGGTTTAATGAAAGATGCCGGTATAAGTATTATCTTTAAATCACAGATTTATCAAAAATATGCAATTATTGACCAAAGGCTTGTATGGTACGGAAGCATAAATCTTTTGAGTTTTGGTAATGCGGAAGAAAGTATCATGCGGCTTGATAGCCCGAATATTGCCAATGAGTTGATATGGAGTATGGAGAATAAGTAATGGGAGGTGGTACTTTCCGTCTCTTATTCTTGCTGTGATGGCGAATTATAGAATTAGAGCTCTAAACCTCTTATTTGTCTAACCGGTAGTCCTCATTTAATAGTATATCTATGGATTGTAAAATATGTAAATATACCATAATATTCCACAGTGCATTCTCCTTTTTAAAAGGGTTTGTGATATACTAATATAAATAGTGCCATTCACGTAATTGATTCTACGGAGGTAAGAGCGATGCCGGTTAAAAAGCATACGATAGAAGAAATCAAAGCTGTTGTCGAACCAATCGCCCGGAAATATGGCGTTGAACGGGTGTATTTATTTGGCTCTTATGCTCGTGGAGATGTTACAGAAAACAGTGATGTAGATTTACGAGTGGATAAAGGATCTCTTAAAGGGATGTTTGCTTTATGTGGGCTGTATACGGAAATTGAGGAAGCTTTACAGATAAAAGTCGATGTTCTGACAACAGGAAGTCTGGATGATGATTTTCTGCGTAAAATCCAGAAGGAAGAAGTGCTTTTATATCAAGGCCTTGCGTAATGTAGTTGTTCATAACTATGGTAAAATTGACGATAAAAGCTTATGGGAAACGATTACAAGTGATATTCCGAAACTTAAGGACTATTGTTCCGGCATAATTCAACAGCCTGATGTTCTTACGTAATCTTTACAGAATTTTTTGCCGAGGAACGTCCGCAGCTTGAGCCGGAACTTCGACGTCTTATGGATACAGCCAGAAAGCTTTCACCGGAACAAATCAACTATCTGCAGGAGTTATTGGAATCATTGAGTAAGGATTGATTTTGTTCTCTAGGCCATAGGGAAAACAGATTAAGTGGTGTTATTAAAGTTTGATTTTATACTACGTAACATTATCATTGTGTGGCTTGAAAATAGAAAAGGGCGCCAATCAGTTTTTAAGACTGACTGGCGCCCTTTTCTATAGTTTTTGAATTATTTGGTGAATGATGGAAGGAAAAGATAAAAGTTCGGCGAAAAAGAAACTACGTCAAACGTTGTCTGTAAGGTACAGGAGAGGGTGAACTTCAGATGAGAAGACTTTATGTATTTAGTGCCATCGCGCTGTTAAGTTTGCTTACTTTGGCAGGATGCTCTAATCGGAAAACTGATAATATCTCAGAAAGTATTGACTCGGCTTACAAAATTACACAACCATCAAATAAGGGGGAATTGAAAATTATCTATCAAAAGCCGTTAGATGACAAGACGTTAGTTTTGGCTTCCAAATATCCAGGCGATGGACATACGATGACAAATCTATTCATTATAGCGAGTGATAAAAGTGTTGAAAAAATGGCAGGGGGAGTTTTAGAACCTCTTAGCCAGTGTTTTAATGCTAATGTAATAGAGTACAATAACAGGACAGTTGTATTTGGAACCTTCAATGCTTCTAAATGGGACTCTGACACTGACATAAAGAGGCCAGTGGATATCCAAAACATCGTTGTTAAATTTAAGAATGGCGAAATAGTGAAGGAGAAAGTAGGAAATGCTTATATAGTCTATTCAACGCGGGAATCAGCTTTGGAAAACATTGAACTGTATAATGACAATGGGCAACTGCAAAGTGAGTTAAATGATATAGGTGAGGCAAATTATACAGAGTTTTTGAATCTAGCCGAGTAGGTCATAGCAGTGAGTATGTCCAATTGTGAATTATCCCTTGTTTTCGAGGCCAAGTGAATTGCATGCTATTATGCTATTAGAATGGATTGCTTTTGTCCAATAATTATTTTGTTAACACAAAACGTCAGTTCGCGTTATTCTTACTTTTAGACGTATACATAGAATGTGAGGTCATGATGGCAACCACTTATGAAAAATATCTAAAACTGAATATTGACGGCTCCCGCGTTGGTTTGGAGCGTGACGAGAGCGAAAGCAACTATTTTTGCACGCCCAAGGGTGCGAAAGTGATCGGTTGGGCAGGAACGGATGGTATTCACTATTGCTTCGTACGCGGCTTTGGTGAGATGATGTTTGCCGTCAGCCCGATGAGAACGGCGGGAAGTTATGTGCATCCTGTGGCAAGAGATTTTAAGGACTTCCTGCGGCTCCTGCTGGCTTGCGGTCATGCCGTGGCACTGGGGCAGGTATACTGTTGGGATCAAGCGCAGTTTGACGCTTTCCTGCGGGACAATCCCATCACCGGTGAGCAGCAGGCTGTGCTGGATGCCATTCGGGAGAAGCTGTTGCTTGCGCCTATGAAGCAGCCCTTTGCTTATATTAAAAAGCTGCAGGCCGGGTTTGATTACAGCCGCATCAAATATACGGAAGATTACTGTGCGTGGGTTCCTGTCAAGCCGAAGATACCTGAATGGAAAGTTTACTTTGACGGCAACTTTTGGGGACATCATGATCGTGAAAGAGCCGGCAGGGAAATTTCTCTCGCTAAGCAGTTTGTCTGGGATGATGAAGCCTGGTATATCCCAGCGATTTACACCTGCAGTAAAGGTTTGGTCGTGGATTTTTGCCTTCGGGTTCCAGCAGAGCGCATCCGTTTCTTTATGGATAAATGGAATCTCTCTATTGAGAATGACGGAAGCGGCTTTACCGATGAACAGCAGATGCAGGCCAAGGCAGAAAATCCGCTGGCCTTCAATATGAATTCGAAAGTTGTCTTGAACGAAACTGTCCTTTCAGGCTCCCGTGGCTGCGGCGTGTCATGGAATCCCTGCTTCCCAGAGGGCAACGATATTGAAGCCAAGAACGTGATACGACATTATGGCCTTGATCCTGCTTATGGTTGGGCAATCTGGCGTGCCGCATTTCCATGGCTGAAAAAACCCAAACCGCAGATCACGACGCTCAGCATAACCCTGATGCAGAGGCCTGTTGCTGTAGTGGGACTGCACTTCCATGTGTCAGCACCCGGCGAGCGCGTTGACTTTACACACCCGACTACCGGCGCACAGCATACGCTGATCGTGCAGGAATATGAGCAGCACCAAATGTCCTGTGAGCATTTTAACAGACAAAATCAGGAGTTCCCGCCATACTGTGCTGTGATGAGCTATACGCTCTCGCCGGATCTGCCTGATGAGGCATTCACTGTCATGGATTGCCTTCGTTCCGACCAACCTCGGCAGAAGCGCACCGATCCCAATGAGCCGCAGCAGGTATTCAGCGGCATTTGCTTCGGTATTATTGGCGGCGCAGCTGGTCCGACTGCCATCATTTTCGGCGGTAGCGAACAAGGTAAGCTCCATCATACCTGCTCTGCTCTGTATTTTGAACCGGTGGACGATGTGGAATGGCGCACGGTGTTTCATGAAAAAAGCCGTAAAGATATTACGGTGGAAATCATATAGGCCTGTTCTAAGAGATTATGAGGATTATGGGCAATTGGAATAGTTTAATTGTATTTCACGTCCATAAATATTTGTAGGCTAATATGGTATAAGGATGATTAAAGAGGAATTACTTATTATTTATATAATCCAACAGAGCAATAAATCAGAATTTGAGGAGAATACTGTGGACAAATATACAAGAGAAGAATTAGAAGAAGCTCTTCAAATTGTTTCTTCAGTTATCAGTAGATGTGAAAAAATGCAGCCAAAATTTTTGGAGGGTACTTCTCAGCACACACTCCTTAAAAACAGGATAAAAGCAATGTATATTTCCAAATTGTTGATAACAGATGAAAATGTCATGGACAAAAAATATACAAAAGAGGAATTGATCGAAGCACTGCCACCTGTATCTTCAATTATCAGCAAATGTGAAAAAGCACAGCTGAAATTTGCGGAGAGTACCTTTCATCACACCCGCTTCCGGAATATGATAAAAGCAATGTCCATTTCCCAATCATTGCTAACGGATGAAATTACTCGAAGAGGTTGAATTCTAATCTGCCGTATTGACCGGCCTCATTAACTCAGCCAGTCAGTTTATCCTATGCTCAAGCTCGTCTAAGGTTACAACTCAACCTTCCTTTATGCAGAGGAGCCGTTGAGGTTGTCCCAA